>NZ_JBMSEA010000007.1:0-1254 GCF_049446035.1 Hansschlegelia sp. KR7-227 | reverse complement strand
TGGAGTGGGCCCTTCGAGGTGGACGGATTGAGCTTTTGGAATTGACCGTAGGCCGGGCTTTCAGAGGATGAGAGCCCATGACACGCCATCGATCCCACAGCATCGCGTTCAAGCGCCAGATCGCGCAGGAATTCATCTCCGGGGAGACCCTGCACGGCCTTGCGAAGCGGCATGACCTATCGCGCAACCTGATCCGCTTGTGGGTGCAGAAGTACGAGGCCGGCGCGTTCGATGAGGACGCGGAGGCAGCCGATCGGATGCAGGAGTACGAGGCGCGGATCGCTGCGTTGGAGCGGCTTGTCGGCCGACAGGCGCTCGAGCTCGAGTTTCTAAAGGGGGCTCTGCGAAGCGGACCGCGGCCGAGAAGCGCGACTACGTCCGTGATCACCGGCCCCGTGGCCTCTCCGTCGCCGAAGGATGTCGGCTGATGGGGATCGCGCGATCGAGCTACTACGACGAGCCGCGCCGGGCGTTCGACGACACTGCCCTTGTGGAAGCAATGACGGCGATCTCCGATGCGTTCGAAGCCTATGGCTGGCGGCGCATCCAGGCGGCTCTGCGTCAGCAGGGCTGCGTCGTGAACCACAAGAAGGTTCGGCGGCTGATGCGCGAGCACGGGCTACAGCCGAGACGCCGGCGCCGCCATGTCACGACCACGGACAGCCGCCACGACAGTCCGATCCTCCCGAACCGCGCCAAGGACGTCGCTCTGACCGGGCCGAACCAGCTTTGGGTTGCGGACATCACCTACGTTCCAGTCGTCGGCCGGTTCGTCTACGTGGCGGTCGTCCTCGACGCCTGGTCGCGGACCGTCGTCGGCTACGCCATCAGCCGTTCGATCGACGCCCGGCTGACGACAGCTGCGCTGGAGGTGGCGGTCGAGCGCCGGCGGCCGCACGCGGGCTGCATCCATCACTCGGACCGCGGCTCGCAATACGCCAGCCAAGCCTACCGCGATGCGCTAGCCGCTCACGGCCTGATCGGCTCGATGGGCCGACGCGGCAACCCTTACGACAACGCCAAGGCGGAGAGCTTCATGAAGACGCTCAAGGTGGAGGCAGTCTATCCGATGGCCTACGAGACCTTCACCGACGTCGCCGAGAGCCTTCCGACCTTCATCGACGACGTCTACAACGCAAAGAGGCTTCACTCGGCGCTCGGCTACCTCAGCCCGCGTCAGTTCGAGGATCACCACGCCCGGCAGACAGTCCAAACCGAAGCATGATCGCTGTCCGGCTCAAGGGGCCCACTCCA
>NZ_JBMSEA010000006.1:0-1437 GCF_049446035.1 Hansschlegelia sp. KR7-227 | reverse complement strand
TTCTCGCCATAGACCTTGGCGCCCGCCTCGACCGTTCCCGAGCCCGCCGGCAGCCCGTCCCCCGCCGGCTGGATCGCGAAGTAGCGCGCAAGATCGCCTTCGGCGACCGGGGTTCCGACCCCGGAGCCCGCCGCCGGGCTGTCCGCGAGCACGGCCGGGGAGGCGGCGAGCAGGCCGAGCAGCGCCGCAGCGGCGGCCGCTTTAAGCGTGCACATTGCTCACCCCTCCGTCGGCCGCGACCGCCCAGCTCTGGATCGCGTTGTAGTGGTAGACCGAGTTCAGCCCGCGCAGCTTGACGAGCTCGTCGCGCGTCGGCTGGGTCGCGCCGGTCTCGTCGGTGCAGCGGCTCTGCAGGGTGGCCGGCTGGCCGTCCCACGCCCAGGGCAGGCTGAAGCGCACCGTGCACATCGGCTCGGGCGGGTTCTCGATCCGCGCGAACCGCCAGCTGCGGCCGCCGTCGACCGACACCTCGACCGACTGCACCCGGCCATGGCCGCTCCAGGCGATCCCCCGGATCTCGTAGAGCCCGGGCTTCGGCAGCATCATGTCGGCGGAGGGGAAGGTGACGACCGACTTCGCCGCCATCTGCAACGTGAACAGCTTCGCCCGGCCGTCCGGCATCAGGTCGGTGTATTTGGAGGTCTCCTCGCGCGTCATGAACGGACGGTCGCTGACCTGCAGCCGCCGGAGCCATTTGATGTGCGTGTTGCCCTCATAGCCCGGCAGCAGCAGCCGCAGCGGGTAGCCCTGCTCCGGCCGGATCGCCTCGCCGTTCTGGCCGTAGACGATCATGCCGTCGCTCAGCATCTTCTCGAGCGGCACGCTGCGCGTCATGACGGAGGCGTCGGCGCCCTCGCCCAGCACCCATTGCGCGCCGTCCTTGAGGCCGACCTCGCGGGCGAGGGTCGAGAACAGCACGCCGGTCCATTCCGAGGTCGAGAGCAGGCCGTGCGTCACCTGCACGGTCTTGGCCGTCGGCTTCGCCCATTCGGTGAGCGTGTTGCCGGAGCACTCGATGAAGTGCTTGCGCGTGACCGAGGGCAGGCTCTTCAGATCCGCCATCGTGAACCGCTTCGCCGTGTCGACGAGGCCGTGCAGGATCAGCTGGTGCCGGGCGGGGTCGATCGTCGGGATCCCGCCGTGATGGCGCTCGAAATGCAGCCCCGACGGCGTCAGATTGCCGATCTGGGCGGCGAGCGGCGTGAAGGTCCAGGAGGTCAGGTCGGTCGGATTGCCGGCCTTGCTCCGCACCTCGCTCTCGAACTGCGACCGCGTCCCGTAGCCCCCGTCAGCCAGCAGCGGACGCCCCTGCTCCTTCGTCGGATCGTCCGGAACCTCATAGAGCACCGCCCCGGGCGGCGCGCCCGCCGGCGCCGCCCGCGCCGAACCCGAAACAAGCGCGCTCGCGCCAAGCGCCGTAGCCGCCGAAAGCAGAAG
>NZ_JBMSEA010000005.1:0-139083 GCF_049446035.1 Hansschlegelia sp. KR7-227 | reverse complement strand
CTCCACGACCATGCTGCTCGGCGTCTACCTCAACGTCGGGATCAACAGTTATCTCATCGACGCGATCATCGGCCTGTCGGTCGTCTACAAGGCGCTCGACAACATGGGCGCGTTCCAGCGCTGGTTCGGTTTTCAGCCAAACACCAAGGCCGCCACGCTGATCTTCGGCCTGTTCCACGGCTTCGGGCTGTCGACCAAGATCATCGAGTACGACATCTCGCCCGACGGCCTCGTGCCGAACCTCCTCGCCTTCAACGTGGGGGTCGAGATCGGCCAACTTCTGGCGCTTGCCGCCATCCTGATCGCCATGGGCTTCTGGCGCCGGACCGACGGGTTCTGGCGGCACGCCTACACCGCCAACGTCGTGATGATGACCGCGGGCTTCGTGCTGGTCGGCTACCAGCTCACCGGCTTCGCGGTCTCCTGACCCAATCCCCAGATCGAAGAGACAGAACCGATGTACAATACCGACATTCCGACCCGCGCCGAGCTGCCGACCACGAAGCAGCTCCTGCGCTCCACCGCGATCGCCATCGTCTCGGCGGGCGTGATCCTAACCACCATCGTGCTTCCCGCCGAATACGCGATCGACCCGACGGGGATCGGCAAGGCGATCGGCCTCGCCGAGATGGGTGAGATCAAGACCCAGCTCGCGGCCGAGGCGGAGTCCGACCGGATCAAGGACGAGGCGCGGCCCGCCCCGGCGCCCGCGGCCCCGGACCAGCGCTCCAGCCTGCTCGGCTCGATCTTCGCCGAACTGGTGATGGGCTCGGCCGCGGCGCAGGAGGCCGCCATGAAGAGCGAGGAGACCAAGGTCACGCTCAAGCCCGGCGAGGGCGCCGAGGTGAAGCTCGACATGAAGAAGGGCGCGAAGGCGAACTTCACGTGGACCGTCGAGGGCGGCGTCGTGAACTTCGATATGCACGCCGACGGCGCGGGCCAGCAGTCCACGAGCTACGAGAAGGGCCGCGCCGCGCCGAGCCAGGAAGGCGTGCTCGAGGCCGCGTTCGACGGCAAACACGGCTGGTTCTGGCGCAACCGCGGCAAGGCCGACGTAACCGTGACGCTGAAGGTCAACGGCGACTTCGCCGCGATGAAGCGCGTGATGTGAAGTGGGGCTGGTCGCGCGGCGTCACGAACGCAGCGCGGCCAGTCTGCGCTGTGACGGGAACAGACAGGGCAACTCCATCCACAAAGGTGATTCATATCGACAATCGTCGATTTATTGATATCAAAAGCCTCCCGATGCAGGAGGCGACATGCCCGTACGCGCCCAGTCCGCCGACCGTGACCGCGAGACGGCGGCCCTCGACGCCCTGTCATCGCTTGGCCAGTCCACGCGGCTTCGCATCTTCAAGCATCTCGTCACGACCGCTCCGGAGCCACAGCCCGCGGGCGGCATCGCCGAGGCGCTGGGCTGCCTCCAGAACACGCTCTCGACCCATCTGGCGATCCTTGTGCGGGCCGGTCTGATCACCGGCGTCCGCGACGGGCGCTCAATTCTCTACGCCGCCAACTTCGACGGCATGCGGGGCCTCGTGAACTACCTGCTCGAGGACTGCTGCAAAGGCCATCCGGACGTCTGCGCGCCCGTGTTCGAACAGCTCGAGAAGGGCTGCTGCGGCCCGGCCGCGAGGGCCTGACCATGTCGCTGTTCGAACGCTGGCTCACCCTCTGGGTGGCGCTCTGCATCGTGGTCGGGATCGCGCTCGGCTACGCCGCGCCCGGGCTCTTCCAGGCGATCGGGAGCCTCGAGGTCGCGAGCGTGAACCTGCCCGTCGCGGAGCTGATCTGGCTGATGATCATCCCCATGCTGGTCAAGGTCGACTTCGGCGCACTCGGCCAGGTCGCGGCTCACTGGCGAGGCGTGTCAGTGACGCTGTTCGTCAACTGGGCGGTCAAGCCGTTCTCGATGGCGCTGCTCGGATGGCTGTTCATCGGCTGGCTGTTCCGGCCCTGGCTCCCTGCCGACCAGATCGACAGCTACATCGCCGGGCTGATCCTGCTCGCCGCGGCGCCCTGCACCGCGATGGTCTTCGTGTGGTCGAACCTGACCAAGGGAGACCCGCTGTTCACGCTCTCCCAAGTCGCGGTCAACGACGCGATCATGATCGTGGCCTTTGCGCCGCTCGTCGGCCTGCTGCTCGGCCTGTCGGCGATCACCGTGCCGTGGAGCACGCTGGTCCTCTCGGTCGGCCTCTACATCGTCGTGCCAGTGATCGCGGCGCAGGTGCTGCGGAGTCAGGTTCTGGCTTCCGGCGGACAAGGCGCGCTCGACCGTCTGCTGGCGAGGATCCAGCCGCTCTCGCTCGCCGCGCTGCTCGCGACGCTGGTGCTGCTGTTCGCCTTCCAGGGCGAGCAGATCGTGGCCCAGCCTCTCGTCATCGCGCTGCTCGCCGTGCCGATCCTCATCCAGGTCTACTTCAACTCCGGCCTCGCCTACCTGCTGAACCGCGCCACGGGCGAGGCCCATTGCGTGGCCGGACCGTCGGCGCTGATCGGGGCCTCGAACTTCTTCGAGCTCGCGGTCGCCGCGGCCATCAGCCTGTTCGGCTTCAAGTCCGGCGCGGCGCTCGCGACCGTGGTCGGGGTGCTGATCGAGGTGCCCGTGATGCTCTCGGTCGTCTGGATCGTGAACCGCCCAAAACCCTGGTACGAGGCCCGCGGCGTGCGCGCGGCCGCCCCCGAACCCCGATCCTGAGGAGGCCGCGATGACCGAGGCCGTCACCATCTGGCACAACCCCGACTGCGGCACGTCCCGCAACACGCTCGCGATGATCCGGGCGGCCGGGATCGAGCCGACCGTGGTGGAGTATCTGAAGGCGCCGCCGACGCGCGGGGAGCTTGCGAAGGCGATCGCCGACGCCGGGCTCAGCCCGCGCGAGGCCGCACGGGAGAAGGGAACGCCATTCGCGGAGCTTGGGCTCAGCGATCCGTCAGTCACCGGCGACGCGATCCTCGACGCGATGCTGGCCCACCCGATCCTGATCAACCGCCCGTTCGTGTTCACGTCCCGCGGCGTGCGGCTGTGCCGTCCGTCCGAGGTCGTGCTGGATATCCTGCCCGCATCGCTGCTGGACGGCTTCACCAAGGAGGACGGCGAGATCGTGAAGGCGGGACGCGCGTCGTGAGCGATCTGCCGAGCCTCGACGAGGGCAGCTTCCAGCCGACCGATTTCTCCCGGCTCCACGGCCCACGCTCGACCCACCCGCCGCGCGTCCTGCTGCTCTACGGCTCGCTCCGGCCCGTCTCCTACAGCCGCCTGCTGACGCTTGAGGCCGAGCGCCTGCTGAAGCGTCTCGGCTGCGAGACGCGCGTCTACGACCCCGCGGGCCTGCCGCTGCCTGACGATGCGCCCGCCGACCATCCGAAGGTGCAGGAGCTACGCGAGCTGTCGACGTGGTCCGAGGCGCAGGTCTGGACGAGCCCGGAGCGCCACGGCGCCATGACGGGCGTGATGAAGTCCCAGATCGACTGGATCCCGCTCGCCGTCGGTTCGGTGCGGCCGACGCAAGGCCGTGTGCTTGCGGTCATGCAGGTCTCCGGCGGCTCGCAGTCGTTCAACGCCGTCAACCAGATGCGCGTGCTCGGGCGCTGGATGAGGATGATCACGATCCCCAACCAGTCCTCGGTCGCGAAAGCCTTCCAGGAGTTCGGCGAGGACGGCCGGATGAAGCCGTCGGCCTATTACGACCGCGTGGTCGACGTGATGGAGGAACTGGTGAAGTTCACGCTCCTCACCCGCGACGTGTCCGACCACCTGACCGACCGCTACAGCGAGCGGAAGGAGAGCGCCACTGCGCTCGAGGCGAGGGTGAACCTCAAGCAGGCCGTCTGAGTCGTGGACACGGCGTCGGTGCCGCCCGGCGGCAGGATTGCGGTCCCGCTGCTCGGGATCGGCCAGATCGTATCCTGGGGCTCGAGCTTCTACCTGCTCGCAGTGCTGGCGGCGCCGATCTCGGCCGACACCGGATGGCCGCTCGCCTGGGTGGTCGGCGGCGGGTCCATCGGCCTGCTCTGCTCAGGCATCGCCTCGCCTTTCGTGGGCCGCATGATCGACGGTTTCGGCGGGCGGCAGACCATGGCGGCCGGCTCCCTGCTGATGGGAGCGGGCCTTGCCGCGGTCGGATCGTCGACTGGGCTCGCGACCTATCTGCTCGGCTGGGCGGTGCTTGGCTTCGGCATGGGCGCGGGGCTCTACGACGCGGCGTTCTCGACGCTCGGCCGGATCTTCGGGGCGTCGGCGCGGCGCGCCATCACCAACCTCACCCTGTTCGGCGGCTTCGCCAGCACCGTCTGCTGGCCGATGTCGGCGCTCGCCGTCGAGCACGTCGGCTGGCGCGGCGCCTGCTTCGCCTACGCGGCCGTTCAGGTGCTGGTCATGGCTCCGGCGCTGTTCTTCCTCCTGCCGCGGGAGGCGCGCAAGCTCCCGGCTCCGGCTAACCGCGCCGGCGCCGGCGCGACGATCGCCAGCAAGCGCCGGACCTTCCTACTGCTGGCCGGGATCCTGATAGCGAACGGAGCGGTCCAAACATCGATCTCGGTCCATCTCCTGACGATTCTGCAGGGACAGGGCATGTCGCTCGCAGCCGCCGTCGCCATCGGTGCGCTCATCGGTCCGTCACAGGTCGGCGCCCGCGTGGTCGAGATGATGGTCGGCGATCGCCTACATCCGACGGCGACGCTGCTCTACGCTGGCGCGCTGGTCGCCGTCGGCGTGTTGCTGCTCGCGCTCGACGCCGGACCCGCGGCGGTCGCGGTCGTGCTCTACGCCGCGGGCAACGGAGTGTGGTCGATCGCCCGCGGCACCGTCCCGCTCGCGCTGTTCGGACCAGAACGGTACCCGGTCGTGATGGGACGGCTCGCGGCGCCGAACCTGGTGGTGCAGGCGTTGGCACCGTTCGTGGTGGGGCTCAGCGTCACGTCCGTTGGCGCGACGGGCACACTGGCCGCCCTTGCGGTCGTAGCTACCGTCAATGTCGCCTTCACAGCAGTGCTGTCATCATGGAACCGATGAGCAGACCGAAGCCTGCACCCGTGCTAACCGCAGGCTGCGATCCATCGCGGATGGCCAAGACCGTATCGAAACCGCGAGATAAAGCGCTCGAGCGACGCCGTGGACGCGTCGGTCGTCAGCCATACCGTCGTCCGGCGACACGACTCTCGGCTGGCCCAGCTGTTCGTCACCAGCTTCGTTTCGCTCTGCAAGCCGACCTCGTCGCAATGAGAAGATCCATGGGGAGGCATCCGGCATTGCGCCAGTCACATAGCAACTCGTGCGTCGGCCCAACGAAAAACGCCGACCCCGTTATTGCTCCACGCCGCGCAGCTCGACGCCGGCGATCCTGCATCCAGCGCGGGACATAACGGTCGATATTGAGCCCTCGATCAAAGGGCCCATCTTCGAGACCGGGTTGAGCCGAGCCAGCTCTTCGATCGTGTCGCCTTCAGAGATGTACCGCGCCTGTCCTTTTGCGCAGTCGATCTCACGCTTGGCGAACGAGACGCCAGATGGCCCCTCGCGCCGTGACGACATCTGGATGAGATTTGGGCCTACTTTGCGGACGTCTAGGACGAAGTAGTGGGCCTTGGCGTCGCTCGGGACAGACACCTGTGCCGGCTGGCCAGCGAAAGCGATTTCGCCTGAAACGTTCACCATCAATATCACTCCGAAAGACATGAGCCACTTTGGCAACTTTGAGCCCTCGTCGAGTCGTAAATATATCTTATCAAGCCTCTCCCGGATACGCTGGCGTTTTGCTCACCTCAACTTCCGTCTTCCAACCCGCGCCTTCGTCTTTCCTGGACCCCGTCAGGACGATCGCCAGCTCATCATCCGGTAGCGGTCGCTGCAGCGCCTTGGCTTCGATCCAGTCCGCCCGCAGCCAGACGTCGACCTCCTCCGACGTCGTCAGGATCACGGGCATGGCTTTCGGATGCACGGGCGCGACGACGGCGTTGGGCTCGGTCGTCAGGAACCCGAAGAGGTCCGTGGTGACCTCGCCCTCGCGGGCCTTTCGGACGCTGGTCCAGGTCGTCCAGATGCCGGCGAACACAGCCAACGGCCGGCTCTCGTTCAAAGCGAACCACGTCACTTCCTTGGTTCGCACATCGTATTCCGAGAACGAGGTGAAGGGCACGACGCAGCGGTTTTGCGGGCCGAGCCATCTCGTCCAGTGACGGCTTGCGATGTTCCTGATGTTGGTTGTCCCACCATCGGGTTCGACCTTTAAAAGCGCGTTGAAGTCGACGGCCTTGCCCTTGCCCCGCAGCTTCTCAGCCCGTTTCGTGGCGGCGTCGAGCAGAGCTTTCTGCGAGCTCGGCATGCCCCATCGCGCGAGAGCGAGCTCTCGCTCGCCGGCGGTCACACGAACGATCGGTGCCGGGTAGTCCGGAAAGATCCCGGGCATCGGAGGCAGGTTGCCGGAGCGGTCGATCATGGCGCGCGTTAGCTCGCGGATCGCAGCCTGGCCTTTGGTGAGGCTATAGAGGTTGCACATACGCCGGACTATACCGGCGCCGCGGCGTCGGCATAGAGGACCACCATGACCTGGTACGGCGCTGACCCCGGCGGCATCAACGCATTCGGCCTCGCCGCCCTGGAGGGTGACGGGTCTTTCAGGACGTGGATCTGCTCGTCGGTCGACGGCGCTATGAGCCACATCGTCGAACCCGCTGGTTTGGGAATCGACTGTCCCTTGTGGTGGTCTTCCGGCGAAGGCGGTGGTCGGGTCGCGGACCGGTGGATCCGGAGAACATACAACATCGCGTCCGGAACCGTTCAGTCCGTCAACAGCCTTAAAGGCGCTGTGGTCGTTCAAGGCATCATGCTGGCGATGATGGCGCGGAAGTCGTTTCCCACATTGCCAATCACCGAGTCGCACCCGAAAGCCCTTCTCAAAGCTCTCGACCTTCGCAATTGGGACGACATCGCGTCGACGTTCGGCCTGGACGGACCTCAGCCTCGAACCGAACATGAGCGAGATGCGCTGCTTGGGTCCGTCGCAGCCCGTGAAGGGGCGTTGGGGCGATGGACAACCGATCTATCGCTGAGCCTTGGACCGAGCGAAATCGACCCGAAGGACATCTGGTTCGGCGAGCTCCACTATTGGTGGCCCGATAAGAACTGAGGTCGGTCTGGCGATCCGCTCACCCTGTCCGCGCTGCTGGCAGCTCGTCCACCCGCGTCGTGTAGCGCGGCGACCTCATCTCGAATTTCGTCTGCCAGGCCTTTCTGATCCCAACTGCCGCCGACGTGACGGAGCCGCGGCCGTGCTTGGCGTTTACGGCGTCGATCGCCGCCATCATTCGAGCTGCCTTCTCGCGGTCTCGGCCGCCGATCAGAGCAGCCGGAACGTTTTCGGCTCGCACGAGGTCGTCCAGGATCACGCCGGCCTTCGCGAGCTTCGCGCCTGGCCGCCAGAGTCGCTGCGCTCCGCGCGACGCGGCCGCAATCAACACCAGGCTGTCGCTCGACGCCTCGATCATCCCTTCGGTCATGGAAGCCGAGAACGGGGCATCGCCGTTGAACAAGTTGGAATGGGCGAACACTGTGAGATGCGACGCCGCAAGGCCATGACGCCTCAGCTTCTCGCCGGCGCGGAAGGCATAGGCCGAGACGGCCTCAAGCAAGGCGTCGAGCGTTGTGACCGGCCGGCCGAAGCTGCGCGTGACCGCGATCCCCTTGCGCTGGGGCGTCACCATCTCGAGATCGAGGCAAGCCATGCCGCGGAGTTCGTGGATGATGCGTTCGCCAACGACTGTGAGCGGTTTTCGCGCGAGCTTTGGATCCAGCCGCGTCAGGTCGCCTGCGGTGTTGACGCCGAGGGCTGCGAGCTTCGCCGTCGACGCGCGGCCGACGCCCCAGACATCCTCGACAGGGAAGCGATCCAGCCGTATTGCCCGTTCGACCGGATCCGACAGGTCGCAGACGCCGGCGAGATCAAGCTCTTTCTTCGCGATGGCGTTGGCGACCTTGGCGAGGGTCTTCGTCGGTCCGATGCCGACGCAGGTCGGCACCCCAGTCCACTTTCTCACCGTCGAGCGCAGATCCTGCGCCAACTCCCGCCGATCAGCCGGGGCGTAGCCCGACAGATCGAGGAAGCTCTCGTCGATGGAGTAGATCTCCACGTCCGTCGCGAACTGGTCATAGACCGCGTTCATCCGCCGGCTCATATCGCCGTAGAGGGTGTAGTTCGAGCTGTAGACCGCCACTCGCCCGGCCCGACAGAGATCTCGAATTTTGAAATATGGGTCGCCCATCTTGATGCCGAGCGCCTTGGCCTCAGACGTCCGGGCGACGGCGCAGCCGTCATTGTTCGACAGCACGATGACCGGTCGATGGGCGATCCCAGGATCAAAGACGCGCTCGCACGAGCAGTAGAAGCTGTTGCCGTCGATCAGGGCGAAGGCCTTGGGCGTCATCGCCGGATCGCTCGCAGCCGATGCAGATTCCAGGTGACCACGCCCCAGATCTCGACGTCGACAAGATCAGGGAGCTCGTAGACCGGCATGCGGCTGTTGGCGAATGCGAGATTGGGCCGCGCGCCCAGGGTCAGTCGCTTCAGCGATCGCTCGCCGTCGACGATCGCCACCACGACGTCGCCATCCCGGGGTTCAAGACTGCGGTCCACCACGAGAATGTCGCGGTCGAAAATCCCGACGCCGGTCATGCTGGCGCCGTCGACCCGCCAGAGGAACGTGGCCGGTGCGTTGGTGATCAGCAGCCGCGCGACGTCGACCGCGTCCTCGAGGAAATCGTCCGCCGGCGATGGGAAGCCGGCGCAGATCGCATGCGCGAACATCGGAACAAGCAGCTCGTCCCCAAGCACCACACCCTTAGGGTTGCGGACGATCATGAGGTGAGCCGCCGCAGCGATCGGCCGGTCCTGAAGACGCTCGTGCCGGATCCTGCTCGATTGGCCGGCGCCATGCCGATCATTCTGAAAACGTGGTTCGAGAGAAGAATCACGTTCGGCGGCGCCGAGCCGGACGGCCGATTTCCCCACGGAATTTCATTGCTCCTCGCCATCCAACCCTCCTTCGCTTCAGGAAGGGATTTCACGAGAACAAAAATAGAACAAGCGTATTTGCGCAAACGCTATGGGTGCCTCCTGGAACGACTGACGTCGTTCCAGGAGGCTGGCAGTCAGTTCATCCAGCCCCCCACGCTGGAGGCGCGGTGGCAGGTGAGCCAGTCGAAGACCAGTCCGGCCGTCAGATCTCCCTCGGCGGCGCAGCGCCACAGCGCGATCAAGATGACGTCGTGGAACGGGACCAAAGCATCCTCGCCGATCAGCACAACCCGGATAGCCAAGTTTATCGCGCACGACGCATCGCCTCGCGCCGCCCTTGCCCATCGAGGCTCGGCTCGAAGGTCCACGGCCTCAAGCATCTCGACCAACCCGAGACGATGGCGCTCGTCGAAGGAAAGCGGCTCTCGCCACGACGGACGGGGCGATGAAGCTTGGGCGGCCCGCGCAACCGCGGACTTGCGCGTCTTCGTCGAAGCCTTCGTCGACGAGCTCACCTCAAAATCTCCGCATTGCTGAAAGTGTGTTTGCGAAGGCCGACCAATGGAATTCAGTTGTTTCGCATGCATACAAAGGCGCAACTTCGGCCTTCAGCTGATCTGGAAGATCTTCGTGTTTCGGATAGTTTTTGTGCGGCCTCCACAAGTCAGCGAGCTTGTAAACAATACTGGTCTGCAAAATCAGGACGGCGCGCTCGGGCGTGTGGACGGCAGCACATAGGGATGCGAGATCCAACTTCCTGAAGCCGTAGAACATCTCGCCCGGCGCCGTCACGACGATCCAGTGGCGGTCGTTCAGTTCGAGATTTTCCGAAATGACGCCCCACAGTTCCGGCGCGAGCCTGTTTCTGGCTTCGCAGATGACGTTGTCTCGACCTTTCGGTCCCTTGCCCGCAGCGACGCAGATCGCGCGGGTCAACGTGTCGCGCAGCTCTTTGCCCCCGTCGTGCAACCGCCGCTCGCGCGCGGTGACGGGAACCGGTTCAAGTCTGTCATTGGCCATTGACGAATCCCCCGCGCTTCAGCGGTCGCGTGCGTCATGCGCACCAAGATTCGTCACATCTCGAAAGAGATGCACGGAGACAGGCCGTCTATACCGCCAAACCAGTCGACGACCCACTATACGGGACAAAAGTGCCGCCATACGGACGGGCTGTCAATATCGTCGAGTCGTTCCAATCAGCCGGCTTTATAGATCGCTCCGCATTTACACGGCCGCCCTGCGCCCGCATTCCGCGTCAACCGATCCAAGATCGTCTATAAACTATCAAATCCTTTGCAATAAGGGATTTAGCCATGGTCCTATCCATAAACGAAGTGCTTGCGTCCAAGAATTACTCGATCCGAGCCTTATCCGCTAATTCCTGATAAGCGATCTTTGATCTGCTGGAGATAGGTGACACGCCCCAGCGCGACCTCCGATTGACCCGCCCGATCGCTCTGGTCTAAAAGACCATCTTACGGGTCAAACCAATCGAGTTATGGCCTGTCCACGCGCTCCTGCTTGAGCTGCGATCTCCCGAGCGTCGGTTCGACGCCGCCGGACTTCGCTATGATCAGGCGCCGACCGACCTCACCTGCCGCCAGACTGAAACGGCGCCTGCGCCCCAAGCGCCCGGCGTCGTTGAAGATTTCAGCACGGCATGTCCGGCGGACCGAACGCACGGATGACGACGACGATCTCGAATACCTCGATGCGATCCCGGAGTATGGCGCGGGAACGCCGCGCATCTTGCTCGCAAAAGCCGTTCTTGCCGCCGCCATCCCGTCAGAGGTCAAGAAGGCGTTCAAGGCTCGTCTGCCGATCATCGTTCTCGTCGACGCCCCCACCGTCGTCTGGACGGAAGCGATCGCCGCGCAGGCTTCCGTGCTATTTCCCGGCGTCCGGGTCATCTCGGCGACCAAGCCCCCCGCGCGAGGCACGACGCCGGACTGCCCGCCGCCGACTTCGCCGATCTTGGCCGTCACCCCCAATAGATCATGGCTGTCGCCAGCCGCCGTAGCGGCTGCCGATTTCAGCTTTCGTCTGGAGGTGCGACCAGCCTCCGTCGCTCAGGCAATCGCGAGCTTTTGCGGCCGGAAAAGTTGTCAGGTCACTGCTTCGGACTACGCGAGCCTCGATCTCACAGACCTCGCATTCGCAATGCGGCCGAACTCTACGCCCGAAGAATGCGTGGAACGCATGCATCGCGCGATCCGCAGTCGAGCAAGCGCAACGCCAACGGATCGAACCGCCGAACTGTCGCAACTGGCCGGTTTTGGGGAAGCGGCGCAAAGTATGCGGCTGATCGCGCTGGATTTCGTCAGCCAAAGAGAGATCGGCGGCAATATCGTTCTGCCCAACATCTTGCTTTACGGTCCTCCGGGAACCGGAAAGACGACACTCGCCAGATCGTTCGCGCGCACAGTCAACGCCCCGTTGATACAGACGTCGGTCGCCGAATGGTTCACTTCGTCTGCAGGACATCTTGGCGACGTAGCATCCGCGGCGCAACGTTTCTTTGAACAGGCCACGGCTTTGGCTCCGTCAGTCGCTTTGATCGATGAAATCGACGCGATTCCGAACCGCGAGACCATGGACGATCGCGACAGAAGCTGGTGGACGCCCATCATCACCGGACTTCTCGTGCAAATTGATCAGCTTCGCGCCCGGTCCCGCGGCGTGGTGCTGATCGCCGCCACCAACCACAAGAGCAAGCTCGACAGCGCTCTCATTCGGCCGGGACGTTTCGATCTGCACATCCAGATCCGCGGACCCCAGACCGAAAAGGAGATCGAGGGTGTGTTTCGCCACTACCTCGGCGACGACCTTGTCGACGACGACCTCACTGCGGCGATCCGGCTGGCCGGCAAACCGACTGGAGCGATCATCGAAGCTTGGGTCAGCCGGGCCCGGGACGAAGCGAGACGCGATCAACGCATCCTCTCGTTTTCGGATCTCGTTGCGATCATCGCTCCCGCCGACAAACGTTCGCCTCAGGAAATCGAGGAGGTGGCGCTGCACGAGGCCGCGCACGCGGTGGTCGCCTGCGCCTTGGGACTGGAGGTCATTTCGGCGTCGATCATCGACACGGAAACGTCCGGAGGGGTCACGGAGCTTGGCCATGGAAGCTCGATCTTTTCCAGGCGCGAGCTCGAATGCCGGGCGGTCGCGATCCTCGCCGGTCGCGCCTGCGACGAGCGTCTGTCCCGCGGTCCAACGTCAGGCGCGGCGAGCGACCTTTGGAAATCGACGGCGCTCGTCCTCGACATTCATTCACGTCTCGGACTGGGCGACACTCTCGTATCGCGCGAGTCGATCGACGCCGCACATCTGAGCCTAGATCCACATCTTCGCTCGATGGTCGAACAGGATCTTCGGCGACTCATGAACGAGGCGAGGGATCATGTCGAACGGCTCGAGCAGCCGATCCGCGCGCTGGCGGCCCGGCTCGTTCGACATCGCGTCGTCTTGGCCAACGAGATCCACGGCTGTCTTGGCGGCGGCTTCGGCGAACGGTCATCCGTCTCACCGTCGGAGACGGCCCCATGACAGACGAGAAGACGAGACAGACGTTATGTGGCGCGTTGAGATCGCTTCGAAAAGTCGCTGAGGGAGCGTCTCCGGACCTGCGCGACGCACCAGAGCTACGAGACTGGCTGATTGTGTCCGCCGAAGACGGCGTCGCGCTGATCGGGCGGGTGACGGGTCATCCGACCGTGGAAGACGATCGACTGGTCTACACCAGCGCCTTGATCGCCATGTCAGCCGACCAAAGCTGGGCGCGCACCCTGAACCGCTTCTACCGCCTCAGAGGACCCAGCCGCCTGCCACGCTGAAACTCAGCGCCCTGTTTGAGATTCATCAACTCCAACCCGGCCTGGTTTGAGGTCTGCGAACCGTCTCAATATAGAGCGCTTGCGGGGTGGGTCCGAAAGATCACACCTGTCGCTCTGACCTGCAAATCGGGTCGAGCTGCTTACAGGGATGGTCTCCACTCGCCGTGGTGGAGACCATCGATCCCAACGACTTCAGAGCCCTGCTCGCCCACAACATCCGGCGATTGCGAGCCGCGCGCGGCTGGTCGCAAGAAAAGCTCGCGCTCGAAGCCAACATCGCACGCTCGTTTATCGGCGACGTCGAGCGCCAAGGCAGCATGCCGCGCGAACCAGCGATTCACGCGGATCGCGCTCTCGTCATCGGTTGCGGGCCGCACCTCTTCGGTGTCGAGCCAAGCCAGATCCCCCGCGGGCTCGCCGACCTTCCGCTTTCGGAAAAAGAGAAGGTCGACCACGACATCGGTGCCGGCGGCAGCGTGGAAGCTGCCTTCGGGCAAACGGATAGCCGCGACGAGGTCGGCTGATCCGCCGATGTGCTGACGTGCTGAAGAATCCGTCTTGTCCATCGTGCCATGCGAGGTGGCGAAGGCGGCGAGCGCGCCGGGCTTCAGCAAGTCGATGGCGCGTGCGATGAAATAGTCGTGCAGACGCAGTCCCAGCGAACGATATGCCCGGTCCGATCGGACGGTGCGGTCGGAGAAGGGTGGATTGCCGACGGCGAGGTCGAAGGCAGTCGGAAGCTGCGTGCGTGCGAAATCGCCGTTGACGATACGGGCCCTCGGCTGCAGCAGGCGCACGATGCGGGCCGTGACGGGATCGATTTCGATCCCGGTGATATACGACGCGTCGCGCAGACCGTCCGGCATCAATGCCGGAAAGAGCCCTGTGCCGATGCCGGGCTCGAGCACGCGGCCGCCGCGCCAGCCGAGTCGCTGTAATCCCGTCCAGATCGCCCGCACGATCAGTTCCGGGGTGAAATGGGCGTACTGGGTGCAGCGCGCGAGCGAGGCATAGTCGAGTTCGCCGACGGCATCCTCGAGTGAGGCGCCGAGCTCCTCCCAGCCTTCACGGAAATCGTTCTCGCCGGGACGGCGAAAAACGCCGTTCGCAAGATCGGAGGCACCGAAGCCGGTGAAAAGGATCAGGCGCTCCTGCTCCTCGCGCGTGGCCGGGCGTTGATCCGCCTCGATTTCGGAAGCAAGCCGAATGGCGGCAACGTTGTCGCGCGCACGATCCTTCCATGTCGTCGCCAGCCTTCGATCGCCGGCGAGGTGAAAGTTCGTGCCGCGCGTGGAGCGAGGCGGCTGCGGGGCTCGTGCCGCCGCCACGGAGGGAAGCGCAGGAGCGGGCGTCGAGGAATCCGGTTCGTCGTCGTCAGGCGTGAACGTGCCGCCAAACGCCGTCACGCCAAGGCCGAGGCCCGACGCGAGCGCGGTGTTGCCGAATAGGTCGAGGGTGAAAGGATCGTCTTGCGCCATCGTGATGTCTCCTTGTGATGAAGGCGCGCGGCATCGACCTGCCGGCGAATACCGGCGGGAGCGATGGTCGCGGAAGGTTGCGGAAACGGGCTGCGGGGCCCCGGGGGTGTCAGCGGCGGATCGGTGTGATCGACATGCCGTCGTCAGTCATTGCGATCGTGAGATGCGTGGCTGCGGGAGCCGCAGCGATCAGTTTCACGAGCATTTCGGCGTCGAGAAACTCGATGCCGTCATCGCCGCCGAAATACTGACGCTTGTAGTGCCAGTAATCGGGGTTCGTCTTCGGGTCGCATTCCTCGGCGTAGATGACGAGCGAATGCTTCTGCCCCTCGGCAAGCTTGCCGTTGGACATGATGTAGACGCCCTCGTCGCCCACCAGCCAGACGCCGGGCTTCTCGTCCTTGCCGGGGGCAAGGCCGTAATGCGGGTTGCGGAAGCCGCCATTCAGGAAGGCGTCGATGCGCCCGCGCGTGATCACGGCGCGTACCGCCGTCACGGAGAAGGTGAATATGACCGCCTCCCTCATGCGGCGAGCGCGTCGGGCAGGTGGCGCAGCTGCACCGGCAGCTTCGCGGCGATCTCCACGTCCGTGAGCCGGTCAAGCAGGCGGAAATCCCGGCTTCGATCCGCGCCGTAGACGATGATGGTGCGCTTGCCGCGGTCCACGCGGGGAAAGCGCCAATCGGCATAGCTGCGATAGGGGTCGTGGGTGCTCGACCAGATGTGCTCGAGGCGCTCCTCGCGCGTCATCGCCCGGACGGGCCTGGACTCACGTTCCACGATTGCGGCTCGCATCCACTCCGGCGATTGCCGGTCGGTGAGGTCGCAATAGCCGTGGAAATAGCGGACGCGCTCGTCGATCTTCAGCTCGAAGAAGACGCTCGTGACGCTGCCGGTGAGGAATTCGCGCATGGCGAACATATCGCCGGGCATCCACAGCGGCGGGAGGACCTCGAACATGTAGGTGTGCTCGACCTGACCGATCTCGAACCACTCACCAGAATAGAGTGCGGTCGCGTCGCCGTGCGTGCGGTTCGGCCGCTGCGCATGGCGATCGAACATGCGAAACATCTGCCGGCGGTCGGCGGCGCCTTGATAGACCTTGCGGATCGAAGAGGGGATCATGGGGGCTCCTTTCAGCCTCGTCGGGCCGGAGCGCGGCTCACCCCTTCGGCTCGCCATCCTCTTCAGCCCTTCTGACCCCTCCTTCGTGGCCGCCTCTCCGGTCCGGCGGGTCAAGGGCCGCGGAACGCGGGCGAAGCCTCCCTTGACGCGCCGGCCGGGCATGCGGCACGTCATTCCTCCTTTTCCCGTTCCCCTTCTTTCCTCCCTTCAATCCGGCGCCGCTCGGCCGACCGGATCGCCGCGAGCGCCGCCTTGAACACCGCCGAGCCGCGTTCCTCCGAAAGATCAGCCGCGGCCGCGACGGCGACGCATGCGGCATGGACGTCGTCGCCGATTGCATCGGCCGGGAGCGCGGCGAGGGCCTCATCGCTTGCGATGATCTCGCCGATGGTCGCGCGCACCTCGCTCTCGTCGAAGGCGAGCAGGATGTGCGGCCGCGGCATCGAAGCATCCGGATCGGGATCACGCGCACCGGCGAGGATCGCCTCTGCCTTGGCGATGGCCGAGACCGCGCGGCCGGCCCAATAAGCGCTGCGCTGCGCGCCGCCCGTGCCACTCAGCACCTTGACGAGGCCGAGCAGGATCTCGAAATGATCGGCCTTGCGCTGCACCGTCTCATCGAAATGCGCCGGGACCGCCAGCGCCGCGCCGCTATACGCGCAGTCGCGGCCTTGCCAGGCGCCGGTGACATAGGTCTCGCCGGCCGATTCGTGGTCCTGCTTCGCGCATTCCCAGTCGTCATCCTCGATGGCAAGGCGGCAGGCCTGCGCCAGATCCGCGGCCTCATAGGTGCGCTGCCGATAGACCGGCAGGCGATAGGTGGTCTCGATCGTGAAGATGGGCATCGTTGTCGTCCTTCCCTTCAGGTGTTGCAAACACCCTTGGGGCGGCCGCCTCTCCGGTCCGGCGGGTCAAGGGCCGCGCACGCGGGCGAAGCCTCCCTTGACGCGCGGACCGGGCATGCGGCAGCGCCGACCTTCCTCTCGTTGGCGGATTTCATTCCTTGCTCGCTTCTCCCAGCCATAGAGTGTCAGCTGGCTGCCGCGAGCGGCTCCGCCGCGATCCGGGCGAGCAGGGCAATGAGGTCCTCGTTCCAATCGCCTGCGCGCGGCCGCGCGCGTGCGTAGGTGGCGCCCGTTTCGGCCGCGATTGCATGGATGCGCTGGGCGTAGACATCGCCCTGCCGATTGTTGTCGGTCGCGGCGACGAGATGAGTGTTTGCCCGCGCCGCCAAGCGGCGGATGGCTTCCTCGCTTGCCGGAGACCAGCCGCCTCCCGTGCTGACGTAAAGCGTGTCAGGACGCATGACCTGGATCGCAGCGAGACTCATGGCGTCGATCGCAGCTTCGGTGATGCAGATGCGCGAGGCGGCGGACGGGCCCAGCCGAAAGAGCTCCTTGCTGCCGCCGGTCGCGAAACCACGCCACTGAGGGCCGCGCTCCTCCCAGCCGAGTAGGGCGCCATCCTGACTGCGATGAGCCGCCCATATGCTGCCGTGGGGCCCCTCGCGGAGAACACCCTGGCCCACTGCCACGGCGACGACGGTGTCGGGTATCGCGCGGGTCTCGGTGAGATAGCGCCAGGCTTCCGAACCTGCCTGCGCGACGCGGCGGCGCGCCCAGCGATCGACGACCGAACTGGGCGGGCAGGAGCGGATCTCGCGCTGCCACGCGGGCGGGCTCGGAACGAACCCGACCAGCGATGCGACACGGGCGCAGGCTTCCGGAAAACCTTGAGCACCGAGATGCTCGGCCAGATCGAACACGTCACCCTTGGCGGTCGAGAGAGGGTCGAACCAACCGCGATCATTGTGGATGACAATGATGATGTTGGCGTCGCGGCGGAATTTCACGGCGCGCCGCGTGCTCTCCTTCAAATCGATTTTCCAGCCGTCCTGTTGAAGCAGCGCGGCGCAACCCACCCTGCTTCGCAATTCTTCGATTTCTTTCTTCTCCATAGCCATCACCGGGCGCGCCTCTCGCATACCCGGTCCTTTCTTCGGTTGACGTTCCTTCGCCTTATCGCGACGGCACGCCACCCGCCCGCCGCGAAGCGTGCCGGATGCAAGGGCGTGTTGACAAGCCGTCGCGTCATGAGAGCTCGGCCGCGGCGCAGCCTCCCTTGCATCAGGCGCCGCGCCAGCGGCATCGGTCGCCCGGCTCAACGAGCCGGGGACCAGGGATCATATTCGTGAATGACGGTGACGTCGTCTTCGTCGAGATCGGCCGTCGGCATGACGCCGAACGACCCGTCAACTTCGAACAAGGTGACAGGGACCATCAGGGTGCAGGCGAGATTGTGAGCGTGGTCTTGCGCGAGGGCGAGGTTGGTCGACATGGTGGGCTCCCGTCTTGCGGCGGGGACCATCCCCGCTCGACAGGCGCCGACAGGTTCGGGGGCGGCCGCGGTCACCTCGCAGGCACAGCCGCAGAGGTCGCACGCATGCGTAGCGAACCCCTCGTGGGTTGATCGTGGAAGGTCGCTGCAGAACCAGGAACGCCGTCTTGAGAGCGAAATGGTCATCGCCGGGCATGGAGGCGCCCACTTGACGACCCCATTGTCCCGACGCGGTGCTCACATTCCCAAGGCTGTACTCCCTGACTGACCGTCGCGCGCATGACGGACGAAGATCGATGAACAACCGGCAAGGTTACGCGGCCGCGACGGACAAGAGCGCTTCGCCGCGACGTCGCGTGGCCGCCGTTCGCAAGCGCAAGCCTGAAGCCTCGGCATCTTAGGCTTCCTTTTCTGCGTCAGGGATGGCTGCCCGGATGGGGGAAGACCCGCCGTCGGGGCTTCCGCGTAGCCGCCAGCCCGGCCCCGCAGGGGAGACGCCACACCCTCTGCGCAAGTTTCGTGATCAGCGCTATAAGGGACGGATGTGCAACGATTACGAGCAACATGTCCGCTGGGCCGAATACTGCAAGATGATGCAGGCGTTGGAACTCGGCGTTCCCACTCGGCAGTCGGAGCTCGATCTCCCTCTTGCCGACGACATCCGCATCAACGATGTCGGCCCGGTGATGTGCGCGACGGGCAACCTGATCGAACTCCTGCCGATGACCTTCAGCTTCCCGCCTGCGCGGTCAGCAGGAAAGCCGATCTTCAACTTCCGTTCGGAAGGGCGAAGCTTCAAGGAGAGCAATCGCTGTCTGATACCGGCCTCAGCGTTCTTCGAATTCACCGGCAAGGCATATCCAAAGGCCAAGCATCGATTCACGCTGAGGGGGTCTGCGATCACGGCGATCGCCGGCATCTGGCGTGAGGGGCAGGGCAACCATCCACCTTCGTTTGCTATGTTGACGACAGCACCCGGACCGGATGTCGAACCCATCCATGACCGACAGGTCGTCGTGCTCCGCCCGCAGGATTGGAGTGCGTGGATCTACTTGACGAAGCCGGAGGGTGAACTTCTGCGACCGTTGCCAGCGGGCTCACTCGATGTCGAGACGGTGCGGCGCGGTAAAGAATAGCGGGAATTGCTTGGTCGGTCTCCGCCTGCGGGCATCACCAGATACGCTCGGACCGCCATGAACCGTCATCGCTTTGAGCGGTCCGCCACCTTCGTGAGAGCACCCGTGGGCCCTTCGCCGTGCGATAGGCGGGGACAGAAAGCTGGATGGCATCGCCAGCGTGGTCCCACGCGGCGATCACGGTCACGCCATCGTCAAACTCGACAAGGCATGCGGCTCCTGCGCTTTGGCCGTCGTCGACGGTGACGCGACCTCGCCGGAAACGAAAGCGCATTGGCGGCATCCCAGGCCTGTCGCATTCCAATTCGCAGTATTACCGCCTCTTGCGCCCGAAATCCCCGCCGTCGCGCGCATTCCGGGACGAAGGCCGCAGCTGGGTAACCGACCCCTGTGGTCGCGTCTGCTTCGAGGGGCATGTTCCCCGGTTTTTGCCCGAAGGGGCATACCGCTCAACGGACGTGCATCGAAGGTTTACCGAAAACAGCTAGAAGCCGCGCGAACGAGCGGTTATGAGTCGTGTGGGGCAGTACGCGCTGCCCTGGGGCGTCGAAACCCCTACCAGCGGTTGGTGCCGGCCGTGACGGCACCGCACTCCTTGACCTTATGGTCGGGGAGCCTGTGGCGTATGCAACAGGCTTTTCCGAGCTAAAGGCCACAGGGCCGTCTGGTACGGTTTCGAACTCCCCGATCACCAAGAGTCAGAGAGGGTTCATTTGCGGGGGCGCACCGCAGACACATCCCAGCGGGGAAGGTCGGGTGGTTCAGGACGGAGAATGCGGATCGTCGCTCGAGTTGCAGGCGGTCTCGGCTCATCGCGCTTATGTCGAGGCGCTGGCGGCTTGGGAGCAGGTTTTCCACATGGCCTCGTGCCCGATCTGTCGGCCGGAAGGGCTCACCGTCGAGGAGCATGAACGGCGCTGCCACAACGCCGAGATTGAAAAGGAACGGCGCCGCGTTGCATTTCGGGATCTCTGCGATGAGCTCGGCTATGTGCCTGAAGGTCGAGGCATAGCGCTTTCTGCGCCGTCATGTCCGGCAGCGCGACGCATGGTGCGGCAGTCGGATGATGCGTGAGCGCGGTGTTTGGTGTGAGAAGGCGCGTGCGGCGCGTGCCTGGTGCCGATGCTGCCACGGACCATGGTGACAACCCGGCCTCGGGCTTGCCGCAATCCGGACACAGCTACCGCAATACTCACAGATGATTGCGAATCGATCGAGGCTCGGATGGCGTTGCTTGGCGGCCTGCTTCCAACCGATTGGGGACGCCGGCTGCTGAGCTGGGTCTTCATCGCATGGATCTCGGCGTTTGCCGGGGCGCATGTGCAGATTGGTCTCGCAGTTCAATCAGCCTCGCATCCGGTGGTTCATTCGGTCGGCGGGGACGGCGGGATGGTATCCGGAGAACCCCGATCCGCGATGATGCATGGGCATGAGTGCAACAGCCCGACATGCACATTGTGGGTTTCGCCACTGTCAAACCAAGCCATCGTCATTCTCCGGGATGTGAAAGCCGTTTTGCGCGCCCCTGACGAAGATGGCGCGGGTCTCGGGCCACTGGCCTTTGAGCGCCCGCCACGTGGCCCCGCGCTCGAAACGACATAGCGCGGGAATGTGCGCCGCTTGTAGCGGCGCAGGTTCCTTTCAGACACCATCCGGTCTTGCGGTCTCGCGGTGCTGCTCATGCCCTGTCCCATGGGGCGCGGCGGTCGGGACGTTATGCCTGCACGCACCAGTGGAGCGTCGCAGGACACGCCGCTTTTCGAAAGATCAATCATGAAGACGATCGTCTATACGCGACCTGCCCGTTGCATCACGGCGGTCAACTCTTGCGTCTGGATCGCCCTTTTTGCGACGGCGACGGTCGACGCCGGAATTGCTAGCGATGCTCAGCTCAGTGCAGCCCTGCTGGCCGCGCGATGTCCGGTCGCCAACATCGAGCAGGCTTATAAATCAGATGGGATCTCCGTCTTCAAAGTCGATTGCCAGCGCCCGGCTGAGCGGCGTCTTGTGGTCACTTGCACCCGAACGGCGTGCAGCGCCTCGGTCGAGCGCAACGACGACGAGGATGGATCATGATCGGCAGGTTGGAATTGGAGCTTAGCATTCCACGCGCCCACGTAGCGCCACGAGGGATCGGCAGGAGCCAGCTTTACGCCGTGGATAAGGCTTCAGCGTAGGCGTGCGGCGATCGCATTCATCTGTTCGATTTCACGCCGCTGTCCCTGCGAGATGTCCTGACACAGCTTGACCAGTTCCGGGTCCACGAGCTTGGCCTCGCGGCACATCAGGATAGCGCCGGAGTGGTGCGGGACCATGGACTGGATAAATTGGCGATCATCGACCAATGCCTGGCTGCGCGTGGCCCAGAACGAGCCGAGTGTCACCAGAGCAAAGACTGCATAAAGCACGATGTTCGTTCGCGCGTTCTGGTACATGCTGCCCATTGTGACGATCATCAGGATGCCCATCGGCGCCCACATGGTGAGCGCCATGTAGAGCATATTGATGTTGTTGCGGTAATCGGGCCAGCCGTCGATCATCGTGTACATGACCAGATACATCACGATCAGGCTCAACAACAGATTGAGGCCGAGCATCCAGTATGCGCGCGCCCCAGAATGACTGTGTCCCTGATGATGATGCGTCTCGCCCATCGGCCGTTACCTTCTTCTGGTTGGTTGTACGGGTCAGCTGTCGTGTTTGTGGCGCACCAAGGGAACGCATCGCAAGGATGATTGTTTCGGGCGACCCAGCCGCCCGTTGCGGCGGAGGGGCGAGAAGCAATCAATCCCGGACCGGGCAGGCCACCAAACTAAACCGCAAGAGCAGCGCGGCCAGGCGCCGGGGCCGGGCCGCGCCTTTCCGTCTCACGCCGCGGCCGCTGCCGGATAGCCGGCGCGCTGCAAGGCTGCCTCGAAATCGACGCGCGGCCGCTGGGATGCGACGTCGACCTTTCGGATGTTTGGATCGATGGTGACCTTGGCCTGGGCGTCCACACTCTGGATCGCCTTGGTGACGCTGCGGGCGCAGCCGCCGCAGGTCATGTTCTTGATGTGGAACTGCATGAGGATCTCCTTTTGGCTCTCATGCCCACTCAGATGGCGGTTTCCAGCGTGGGAAGGTCAAGGGGCTGCCGAAATCTTTTTTTGGCCTTGACCTTCCAACGACTGGAAGCCCCACCTTTCGCTCCAGACGAGAATAGTTGCGGAAGGATATCGTCATGAACGCACCGGTCAGGAACGGCTCCGCCGCCCGAAACGCGGTCATCTTGCCGGTCGACGGCATGAGCTGCGCGTCCTGCGTGGGACGCGTGGAAAAGGCGCTGAAGGCAGTGCCCGGCGTCGAAACCGCCAGCGTCAATCTCGCGACCGATAAGGCAGAGGTGAGGGGCTCCGGCCCGATCGCCTATCGGACGTTGGTCGCCGCAGTCGAGGAAGCCGGCTACGCCGTTCCGGCTACCCGGACGGAGCTCGCCATCGAGGGCATGACCTGCGCCTCCTGCGTTGCGCGGGTCGAGCGCGCCCTCGCCTCGGTTCCGGGTGTCGCGGCGGCGCGGGTCAACTTGGCCACCGAGCGCGCGACTGTCGAGGGATCGATCGACGCTGCCTTGCTGGTCCAGGCCGTGGAGGAGGCCGGCTACGACGCGCGGGTGGTGAGCGGTGGCGCCCCCGACCCGGCGACGGCGGCGCGCAAGGAGGCGGAGGCCGCCGGCCTGAAGCGGGATCTCCTCATCGCCGCGCTGCTGACGGCGCCCATCGTGGTGCTGGAGATGGGGTCGCACCTGGTTCCAGTGATCCACGACCTGATCATGCGCACCATTGGCATGCAGGCGAGCTGGTACATCCAGTTCACGCTGGCGACGTTGGTCCTGTTCGTCCCCGGACGGCGGTTCTACGCGAAGGGGTTGCCGGCGCTGGTGCGGCTGGCCCCCGATATGAGCTCTCTGGTCGCCGTCGGCACACTTGCGGCCTACCTTTATTCTCTCGTGGCCACCTTCGCGTCGGGCCTTCTGCCGCCTGGCACCGTGAACGTCTATTACGAAGCTGCCGCAGTGATTGTCACTCTGATCCTGCTCGGTCGCTTCCTCGAGGCGCGCGCGAAGGGACGGACGTCCGAGGCGATCAAGCGACTGGTCGGGTTGCAGCCGAGAATCGCGCATGTCCGGCGTGGCGACGGCGTTGTCGACGTGGACATTGCCGAGGTGGTGTCGGGAGACGTGGTCGAGGTCCGACCCGGCGAGCGCGTGCCGATCGACGGCGAGGTCATCCAGGGTGAAAGCTACATCGATGAATCGATGATCACCGGCGAGCCGATCCCCGTGGTGAAGGTTGCCGGCAGCAACGTCGTTGGCGGCACCGTCAACCAGAAGGGCGCGCTGAGCGTGCGGGCAAGCGCCGTCGGCGATGCGACTGTGCTCGCGCAAATCATTCGGATGGTCGAGGAGGCGCAAGGCTCGAAGCTGCCCATCCAGGCCTTGGTGGATCGGGTGACGATGTGGTTCGTGCCGGCGGTCATGGCGGTGGCCGCCGCGACATTCGCCATATGGCTCATCTTCGGGCCGGATCCGGCATTGACCTTTGCCGTGGTCAATGCGGTCGCCGTTCTCATCGTTGCCTGCCCCTGCGCGATGGGACTCGCCACGCCGACCTCAATCATGGTCGGCACCGGCCGCGGCGCCGAGATGGGCGTCCTGTTCCGAAAGGGCGAGGCGTTGCAATTGCTGAAGGATGCCAAGGTCGTCGCGCTCGACAAGACGGGCACGGTGACGGAGGGTCGCCCGGTCCTCACCGATCTCGGCGTGGCCGATGGATTCGAGCGTAGCGACGTGCTGGCGCTGGTCGCCGCTGTGGAGGCCAAGTCCGAGCATCCGATTGCGCGGGCGATCGTGGATATGGCAACGAATGAGAGGCTTCGCCTCCCGGACGTCAGCCGGTTCGAGTCACTGACCGGCTTCGGCGTCACCGCGGAGGCGGGCGGGGTCCGTGTGGAGATCGGCGCCGATCGCTACATGCGCTCGCTGGGCATCGATGTCGCGCCGT
The DNA here is from genome assembly GCF_049446035.1 of Hansschlegelia sp. KR7-227. Taxonomy (NCBI): domain Bacteria; kingdom Pseudomonadati; phylum Pseudomonadota; class Alphaproteobacteria; order Hyphomicrobiales; family Methylopilaceae; genus Hansschlegelia; species Hansschlegelia sp. KR7-227. The sequence goes on along the minus strand of NZ_JBMSEA010000005.1, from coordinate 115,118 downwards.
TTGCGGCGACTGCCAGCCAGCTCGCCGACGAGGGCAAGTCGCCGCTCTATGCCGCGATCGGCGGAAGGCTGGCCGCGATCATCGCGGTCGCCGATCCGATCAAGGCCTCGAGCCCCGATGCAATCGCGGCCTTGCATGGTCTCGGACTGAAGGTGGCAATGATCACCGGCGACAATGCCCGCACCGCCGACGCTATCGCGCGCCAGCTCGGCATCGACGAGGTCGTCGCGGAAGTGCCGCCGGAAGGCAAGGTCGAAGCGGTCCGTCGCCTCAAGCAAGCCTATGGTCGGCTGGCCTTCGTCGGCGACGGCATCAATGATGCGCCGGCGCTGGCGGAGGCGGATGTCGGCCTCGCGGTCGGTACAGGCACCGACATTGCGATCGAGGCAGCCGACGTGGTGTTGATGTCGGGCAGCATCAAGGGTGTCGCGGATGCGTTCGCCCTGTCGAAAGCCACGATCGGCAATATCCGGCAGAACCTGTTCTGGGCGTTCGCTTATAACATCCTGCTGATTCCGGTTGCCGCCGGCGTGCTCTATCCGGCGTTCGGCATCCTGCTGTCGCCGGTGCTGGCTGCAGGCGCGATGGCGCTCTCGAGCGTCTTCGTGCTCGGCAACGCGTTGCGGCTGCGGCGCTTCCGTCCGGGAGTCGTGCCTGGCGCCCATCACAAATCGGACGACGGCGAGGGACGCGCATCGCGCTCTTCTGCGGCGTTGGAAAGGAGCGCGGCATGAATATCGGCGAGGCGGCGCGCGCTTCAGGCGTCAGCGCGAAGATGATCCGGTACTATGAGCAGAGTGGGCTTATCCCCAAGGCAGGCAGAACGACGGCCGGCTATCGCGACTACTCAGCCACCGACGTGCACATGCTGCGTTTCGTGAGGCGGTCGCGCGACCTCGGCTTCACGATGGCGGAGATCGAGGACCTGTTGCAGCTGTGGCGGGACCGCAGCCGGCAAAGCGCCGATGTGAAACGGATCGCGCTCGCACGCATTGCTGACCTGCGCCGGCGCATCCAGGAGATGGAGGACATGGCGGCGACGCTGGAGCATCTGGCGTCATGCTGCTCGGGAGACAACCGGCCCGACTGCCCGATCCTTGCGGATCTGGAACAGGGCGAGCTCGCCAAGCCGCGGCGTTCGCGGGGCGCCATCGATCGATCGCCATGACGCTACTTCAGATTATATTCGCACCGAAGGAGAACACCGTGAACTTCAGCCGCCGGACACTCATGAGCCTTGCCGCGGGACTTGGCGCATCGCTCGTCACGATTGGCAGCACATCCGTGTCGGCTTCGGGCACCTCGATCGAGGTGACGCGCTCGCCGAGCTGCGGCTGCTGCTCGGCCTGGATCGCCCATCTTCGTCGGGCTGGGTTTTCCATCGAGGAAAAGCTGCTGGACGATCTCACGCCTTTCAAGGCGCGGCTCGGCGTGCCGGACGATCTGCAATCCTGCCACACAGCGATGGTCGGGGGCTACGTGATCGAGGGTCATGTTCCGGCGCAGGAGATTTTGCGCGTTCTTGCCCAACGGCCGACTGCGACAGGCCTTGCGGTCGCCGGCATGCCTATCGGCTCTCCCGGCATGGAGACCGGCGGTCCACCGGACCGATACGACGTGGTGCTCTTTGGTGCGCGCGGGCGGCAGATCTTTGCGCGCTACTGAAAGGTGCGGCGGGCGCTGATCTTTAACATCCATCAACGATGACCGGCCACCTCAGGCCCATGCTGCCGGGCGCCTGGTGAGGTCAGACATTGAAGAAGGAGCCCGACGATCATGTCCGAAACCCACGCCGCTGCCGAGCAGGATATCCTTCGGCCGAAGATTGAGCTGCGCGCCTATGAGATCTGGGTGCACGAGGGCTGTCCGGAAGGCCACGATCTGGAGCACTGGCTGCGCGCCGAATCCGAGATCGTCGGAGAGGGACCTAGCCCGGAGGCGACGGACGAAGCTGCCGTGGCAAGCAAGAAGAAGAAATAGTTCGTCGTCCGACCGAAGCGCGCCGACGCGTGGGGCCGGCCTCATGCCGGAGGTGCACAGTTGAATTTCCTCGATCGATCGATCCGTCGCGCGCGGTTTGCCTATTTCTCGATGGAGATCGCGCTTCGCACCGAGATGCACACCTACAGTGGCGGGCTGGGTGTGCTCGCCGGGGATTCGGCACGCTCGGCGGCGGACCTCGATCTGCCTATGGTGTTCGTCACGCTCGTGAGCCGCCAGGGTTACGTGCGGCAGGAGATCGACGCGCGCCATGCGCAAGTCGGTCATCCCGATCCGTGGTCGCCGCAGGACTTTGCGACGGCGTTGCCACAGATGGTGGCCGTATCGATCGAAGGGCGTTCCGTCTGGGTGCGCCCGTGGCTTCATGCATTGGAATGCCCCCTCGGGCATGTCATTCCAGTTCTGCTGCTCGACACCGATCTCGATCAGAATGCGATCGAGGACCGCCGGATCACCGATGCGCTCTATGGCGGCGATCAAGCTTATCGACTGAAGCAGGAGATCGTGCTCGGGATCGGCGGTCAGAGCGTGCTGCGCGCGCTCGGCTTCAGCATCGAGAAATATCATCTCAATGAAGGTCATGCGGCCCTGCTGACCTTGCCCCTGCTGCGCGCGACCCAGCAACTCGACGGTGGCCGCGCCGCGGACCCGATGCTTGGCTATGACATCCCGGGAGTCCGGGAGCGGTGCGTGTTCACGACGCACACGCCGGTGGAAGCCGGCTTCGACAAGTTCGATTATGACCTCGTTCAGCGTGTGCTTGGCGACTATGTCGAGCGCGATGTCCTGACGCGCCTCGCCGGCTCTGATCGGCTCAACATGACTCGTTTGGCGATGAACCTCAGCGGCTATGTGAACGGCGTCGCGCGCCGGCACGCCGAGACGACGCGAAAGCTCTTTCCAGGTTATACGATCGCCTCGATCACCAACGGCGTTCATGTGCATCGATGGACGCATGGCGCAATCGCCAGGCTCTTCGAGCAGCAGTTTTCCAATTGGGCGCATGAGCCGGAAGTGCTCGCCTTCGCCGATCAAATCGACGATGGGGCACTGTGGTCGGCCCACGAGGAAGCCAAGAGCGATCTGCTGGCGCGGATCGCTCAGACAAACCGGAGGCAGTTGCGTCTCGACCTGCCGCTGATTGGATATGCGCGGCGCATGACGGCCTACAAACGCCCCGAACTCATTTTCTCCGACATGGGAAGGCTGCGCGAGATCGCCAAAGGTCAACCGTTCCAGATCGTTCTCGCCGGCCTGGCGCATCCGAGCGACGGCGGCGGGCAGGAGGCGATCCGGGCGCTTGGAGCGCATATCGATGCGCTCGACGGCGTGATCCCTGCCGCGTTCATACCCGGTTATAATCTCGACATCGGCGCGGCTTTGGTGGCCGGCTGCGATGTGTGGTTGAACACGCCGCAGCCGCCGCTCGAGGCATCGGGCACCAGCGGCATGAAAGCGGCCATCAACGGCGCGCTCAATCTGAGCGTCCTTGATGGCTGGTGGGTCGAGGGATGCGTCGACGGCGTGACGGGCTGGTCGATCGCCGGCAACGGCGCCGAGGCGAGCGATGCGGGCGCGCTTTACCAGAAGCTGCGGGATGTGGTGCTCCCGCTCTATCACAGTGATCGTGGACGCTGGATCTGGATGATGAAGCAGGCGATCAGCAAGATCGGCCCGTCCTTCAATTCTCATCGGATGATGCGGCGCTACGTCACCGAAGCCTATCTGCGTTGACGGGGGACGAGCGATGTATGTGCGCGATGTGATGTCGACCCGGCTGGTGACGATCAGCCCCGAGCACAGCGTCTGGCACGCAGCGCAGATCATGCTCGCCGAACATGTCAGCGGCCTGCCGGTGCTCGATGACGGCGGGGCCTTGGTCGGCTTGGTGACCGAGGGCGACCTGCTGCGACGCTCCGAGCTTGGAACACCGCTCGGCGAGGGAGGGGCGCCGGAGCGCGCCCGTGCCTATGTCCAAAGCCGGAGCTGGAAGGTTGGCGCGCTGATGTCGTCGCCAGTCCTCACGATCGGGGAAGACGCCCCGCTATCCAAGGCGGCGATGCTGCTCGGCGTTCACCGGATCAAGCGCCTGCCGGTTGTCCGCGACCCGCAGTTGGTGGGCATCGTCAGCCGGGCGGATCTGCTCAAGGTCATCGCAACGGGCGGGCCGGACGCCGAAATCAGGGGCGACGAGGCGGTCCGCCGCGCGCTACACGCCCGCCTCGCGGAGGCCGGGAACGTCTTGAGCCGTCAGCCGGAACTTCACGTCGAGGCTGGCAGGGTGCGCGTGGCCGGCGCAATGGGATCGCCCGCAGAGCTCGAGGTCGTGCGGATGGTGGTCGACAGCGTCGTCGGATCGGGGTTTAAGGACGAACTGACGGTCGAGAAGGAGCGTGAATGAGGGTTGTTCTGTTCGAGGCGGAGGATTGGGAAAAGAAGGCTTGCGCAACACTGATGCGCCTGCACGATGTCCGCTGCACGACAGTTCCGCTCAACATCTCGACAGTCGATGACTTCAAGGATGCCGAGGCAATCAGCCCCTTCGTGGCCTCGCGCCTCGATGCCCGCATCATCAACCGACTGCCCGATCTGAAGCTCATTGCGACCCGATCGGCGGGATACGATCATATCGACCTCGACGCCTGCCGCGAACAGGGGGTCGCCGTTGCCAATGTCCCGGACTATGGGGATGCGACGGTCGCCGAGCATGCCTTCGCGCTCCTGCTGGCGCTCGCCCGCAACATTGTCGAGAGCGTTGCGCTGACCCGCCGTGGCGGCTTCTCGATGGCTGGAGTGCGCGGTCTCGAATTGCGCGACAAGGTCATCGCGGTCGTCGGGACGGGGCGCATCGGCCGCCGCACGATTGAGATCGCGCGCGGCTTCGGCATGAAGGTGTTGGCCTTCGACCAAGTCGAGGACCACGCGGCCGCGACGCGGCTGGGATTCACCTATGGCGCGCTCGACGAAATCCTGGCGCTCGCCGATGTCGTGACGCTGCATGTGCCGTCATCGCCGACGACCGTGGGACTGATCGGCGACCAGCAGTTCGCAACCATGAAGGATGGCGCCATCCTCATCAACACGGCGCGCGGCAACGTGGTCGATACCGAGGCGCTGGTGCGGGCGCTGGCAAGCGGCAAGCTGCGGGCGGCTGGTCTCGACGTGTTACCCCAGGAGCCGCTGATCCGGGAAGAAGCCGAGATCTTCCGCCAGGACAAGGCGGTTGATGCGTCCGATCTCAAGGCGCTGGTCGCCAACCATGTGCTGCTGCGATTTCCGAACGTTCTGATCACGCCGCACAATGCCTACAACACCGACTCTGCTCTCCGGCGGATCATAGAGACCACTATCGCCAACATCGAAGGGTTCGCGGCGGGTCGCTCCGTCAACCTGGTCCAGGCTGGCTGAGATGTGCCTGTCCGCAGAGGTCAGTCTGGGCGCCGCGGCCGTTCTCATCCCGACCGGGGCGGTTGCCGCCGCCTCCGCCTGGCGGCGGGATCGCCGCTACCTGATGATCGCGACTCTGCCTTTTCTCTTCGGACTGCAGCAATTGGTGGAAGGGCTGATCTGGATTGAGGGCCGTGCCGGCAATGCGCATCACGTCGCACAATACTCGCTCCTCTATATGTTTTTCACCTGGATCGCCTGGCCGATTTGGGTGCCGGTCTCGGCCTATTTCCTCGAAAGCGGCGCGCGGCGGAACGTCATCCTGCTGTTCGTCATCGCCGGCGCGATGCTGGGCGGCCTGCAGTTCATTCCGTACTTTGTTCACGACGGCTGGTTGACGACGACCTTCCTGCGTTGGGCCGTCCGCTACCAGGACATCAACCTGCTCGACGGGCTCGTGTCGCGGACCGTGACCTACGCGGTCTACGTGAGCGTCATCATTGTCCCGTTCCTGCTGGTGCGCGGCTGGGAGATCAAGGTGTTCGGCCTGCTCGTCGCTGCCGTCCTCATCGTCACCTATGTGTTCTTTTCCTTCGCCTATATTTCGGTATTCTGCTTTGGCGGTGCGGTGATCTCCGCCTATTTGCTGGCGCTGATGTGGCGCCGGCGGCGGCCCACGCCCGCCTTGGCGTGATCGCGCGGGAGCTTCAGCGCCGCCAGAGCGAGTTCGCCGATCGCACGACGCGACGGCAAAGCCAGAGCGCCACGGCTAATCCGGCCAGGGCGGCTGCTGGCACGCCGAGCACGACCGGTCCGACGCGCGCCAGCGCGAGCAGCGCGGAGGCGATGAGGATGCCGATCGCCAGGAGCGCCAGCGCCATGAGTCCCGCGCGTCGATCAAGCCCCCGCTCCATCTCTTCCGAATGCTCGACGCGCAGGCCGAAAGCTGGTGTTTTTCCGTCTTCATGGGCGCGATGCAGGAGCGAGGCCAGCAGCGCGGGCAGGTCCTGGGCTGAAAGCGCCAGCTCGGTCTTGAGACGCGCCATCGCGGCGCGATCGGGCCGGCCGCCCAGGGTGTGAGCGATAGCGGCCTCGCCCTTGGCGATGAGGTTGTCAAGGACGTTGAAGTCCGGATCCAGCCGGCGCAGGCAACCCTCGATGAGGAAGAGCGCGCGCACCAGGACCATGAGATTGTAGGGCACGGCGACATGGGCGCCATCGCCGAGCCGCATCACTCTGAGGAAGGCATCGGCGATCGACCAATCCTTCAGCGGCAGCGATGAATAGTCGCTGAGTATCTCTTCGATGCCCCGCACGAAAGGCGTTCGTTCCGCCTTGCGGTCGATCAGAGAAAGCTCGATTGCCGCGTCGAGCATCCATCCGGCGTCCTGTTGAACGAAGGCCTGAAGGAAGATCCCGAGGTTGCGCCGAGTCGTGCGATCGAGATAACCGACGAGCCCGAAATCATGAAAGCAGAGTCGACCGTCCTCCATCAGGAAGAGGTTGCCGGGATGCGGATCGCCATGAAAGAGCCCGTCTTCAACAGCTGCTCGAGATAGAAATCGACCAGAACGCCCGCGATCCTGGGACCGTCCCGCACCGCGACTGGATCCTCGATCGATCGGCCATGGCTCATCACCTGGACGAGGATCGCCTCGCTGCACAGCGCTTCGAACGCTGCGGGCACATAGACGTCCGAGCGCTGTTTGTAGGCCTCGCCGAAGCGGCGGATGTTGCGGGCTTCCTGTAGGAGGTCCGTCTCGCGAATGAGATTGTCCCACATCTCGCCGGCAAGGCGCTGGAGTTGAAAGCGGCGCAGGCCGGGAACCAATGCGCCGGCGCATTTGGCAACGACAGTCAGAATGCGCATGTCGCCGTCGATGCGCTCGCGCATCTGCGGGCGCCGGATCTTCACGATCACGTCCTGTCCGTCGCGCAGGTGGCGCGATGGACCTGGGCGATCGAGGCAGCGGCGAAAGGTTCGCTCTCGAATGTCCGGAAGACCTCGTCAAGCGGGCGTCGCAGGGCGCGGTCCAGCTCGCGCTTGGCCTCCTGCGCCGAGAACGGCCGGGCATGCTCGCGCAGGTCCCGCAACTGCCTCAGATAGGGCTCCGGGAGGAGGTCTGGCCGCATGCTGAGGGCCTGGCCGACCTTGAGGAAGGTCGCGCCAAGATCGTCGAGCGCCCGGCGCAGGCGCAGCGGCAGGGCCGACGCATCGGCGCTGACGCCGCGACGGCGCCCAGATAGAGCAGGATCAGCGAGGATGCTGAGGCAACGATCTTGAAGAAACGGGCTATCACTTAGGGGGCGGCCCGTATTGATCACGGACTCCGGCCATCGCGTCAGAAAAACCGCTGCCGAATGCCGAGGGAGGCATTCGTGCGCGCGATGGAGCTGTGAGCGTCCGATGCGAGACCGGTCAGCGCGCGGATCGCGTCGATCGTCTCGGGAATGACGATGGCCTGATTGTCGACCATATAGGCATAGAACAGCTCGTCGCCTTCCGTGCGTAGCATGTCTTCCCAAAGCGCCACTTCGTAGAGATTGTCGCGTGGGCGGTCGAGGTCGGCCATCAGCTCCTTGACGGTGTTAATGGCGGTGAGGCCGTCCGCGGTTCGGATCAGCGCGATCCGCGACGATTCCCTGAAGGCCTGAAGCACCTCTTCCTTCTCTGCCGGGCGTGTCAGCTGCACCACCCAGTAATGGAGGTGCGCAAGCGTTTCCGGCACCTTGACGGCCATGGTGACGACATCGAGCTCCGGATCGACGCTTCGTGCATCCGGGCCCTGATGGCTTGGGATTTCCCCCTCGGGAACGAGCGTGTTCATGATGCCGCCCGCATCGCTTTCCCAGGGGTCGGTGGCGCGCCTGAGGAGCGTGCCGCGCGCTCGCTTCAGAAGACCGGCGCGCTTCAGCGCTGACAGCGTGCGGACGATGGAGGTGGTGTTGCACGACACGACACGCGTCGATTCCCGGCCGACCGCTGTCGTAAAGGAACTGTCTGCAACGAAGGAGTGCCCTGTGACGGCGTGCTTTTCGCCGCCATGCACGATGAACTTGATGCCGCGGGCGCGGTAATGCTGGACGTTGGCGGCGCCGACGCGCTTGGGTGTGCAGTCGACGATGATGTCGACGGCTTGCACGAGCGCCTTGAGGGTGCCGGCGACCGCAAGGCCAGCCTGGTTCATGCTGCGGGCCGTCTCCTCGGAGGCTCCGTAGAGTGTAATCCCTTTGTGGTCCAACGAGCGCAGGCGCCAGTCACTGGCGACATCGCATACGCCGACGAGTTCCATGTCATCCTGCAAACGCACGGCATCGGCGACGCGCTTGCCAATCACGCCATAGCCATTGACCGCAACGCGGACGGGACTGCGTCCTATCATTGAAGCGCCCTTCGTGAAGTTTGCCTGACCTAGGGACCACCGCCAGTCCTGTCGATCGGTGGAAATCGCCTCGACATCATCTTGTTGCCGCCGCATGAGCCTGCGCGCGTCGTCGCAAGTCATCCTTGATCGAGGTTAAGGAAACGCGTTTCCGGGTCCTAGCTTTATGACTGCTCGCCAGCGGCGAAGCGCCGAGTGTCTGCGGGCATTGTCCTGGCAAGGGATTGGGGGCCGTCTGATAAGCGAGATATTGAACCGAAGGCTGTTCTCAATGGTACCAAGGAAAGATGCGCTTTCGGGGATCTTGCTTGTCGCTCTAGGGGTCGTCAGTCTCGGTATCGCGACATTCTTCCTTGTGCTTCGCCCGTCGCTGCTACCCGAGGACCTTGCCTATACGGGCGTTGACGCAAGTGCGCTGCCAGAGGCCTTTCACGATTGGCTTCGCATCGTTTTTCGCACCTGGGGCGGATTCATTGCAGGTTTAGGCTGCCTGTTGGTGGGAGTCGGCGTCTTCCTGCTCACGGGGCGCCTGCGCTGGCTCTATCTCGGCTCCTCGGCAGGCATCGTGCTTGCGTTTGGACGCTTCCTGTTCAGCAATATCGTGTTGGGCTCCAACTTCCTTTGGCTGATCGCGGCGGCGTTCGCGTTGGCGCTCTGCACAGCGTTTCTTTTGGTCGTTAGGAGTGGTCGATGAAGCGCAGCATGGAGCCTGCGGATTGCTTGGCTCGATGCTTTTGACCACCCATCGATGTGGTGGGCGCAACGCAGGGGGTCAGTCATCCGGGCGGCACCGGCTGGGCCGCATGGCTTCGGACGCCTGATGCCGGCTGCGATGCCGGCACCAGGCTTGTCGTGGTCTAGCCAAGGTCCTCATAGGTGAGGTAGGCCATCATGCCGGTCGCCATATGGTAGAGATGGTGGCAATGCAGCGGCCACGTCCCCGGATTATTGGCATCAAAGACGATCGTCACCGTGCCGCCGGGCGGAACCAGCACCGTATCGCGCAACGCTCCGCCCAGCTCCGTGCCGTTGATGGCGGTCACCTGGAAATGGTGCCCGTGCAGATGCATCGGATGCGACATCATGGATGCATTCCGCATGGTGATCTCGATGCGTTGGCGCCGCCGCGCGCGCAGCTCGTCGCCGCCGTCGATCGCCCACGCATAGCCTTGCATCTGGCCCGTGAGCGTCACCGTGAAGCGTCGATCGGGCGGTCTCGATGCAAGTGGATGGCGCGCCCGCAGACGCATCTCGAGGTCGGTACCGACGATCGGGCCCGGCGCATCGCTCGCAGTGTCGACGCGCTTTGCCGTGGATCCGGCTGTGGCGAGGATCACGCCGGTGCGCTCAACAGCGCCCTCCCGCATCGCGAGGATGGGGTAGGAACCTCCGCCTGACGGGAGCGACAGCGCGATGTCGAGGCGCTGTCCCATGCTGATCGGGAATTTTGCTCCGACGATTGGTTCAACGTCTTGGCCGTCGACGGCGACGAGGGTGCCCCGAAGAGTGCCCGTATCGACGGTAAAGCCCGTCGCGGTTGCGCCATTGATGATGCGAAGGCGAATGCGGCCGCCTTTTTCGACCCGCACGATCTCGGGGTCGTCGAGGGTCCGCTCATTAGCAAGATACGCGTCATACTCGATGTCGTTAAGGTCCATCCCGCCCATTTGCATGCCGGGCATCCCCGCCATGGGCATCTTGGCCATGTCGCCGGCACCCATCTTGGAATGATCCATCATCGGCATGCCCGCCATTCCGCCCGCTCCCATCGCCGAGTGGTCCATGGCAGCGCCATGATCCTGACCTTGCTTCAACCGGGCGAGCAGCTCCTCGACGGGCGTGAAGGAGAAATCGTGAAGGAGGATCACGACTTCCTGCTCGTCTCGCGCGCGGTCTGCCGCGCGGCGGACAATGAGCGGGGCGGCCAACAGATTCTGCTCCTGCAGCGTGTGAGCGTGCATCCAGTGCGTGCCGCCGTCGCCGACCGGGAATGTGTACCGATGGCTGCTTGCCGGCTTGAGCAAGGGCATCGGATTGTCGGGAACGCCATCGGCCTCCCAGGGCGGCGTGAGTCCATGCCAGTGAATCATCGTCGGCTGGTCGATCTGGTTCGATAGCTCGACGTCGAAGTGCGCATCGGCATCCAGTGTCAGCCCGTGCACGCCATTGGGCTGCAGCAAGCCGAAAACGCGCGCGGCGCGGCCATTGACCTCGATCGTCCGGCTCGTGGCCGCGAGCTTGATTGGCGGACGATCGCCCGGCGCCTGCGCCCAGCTGGTAACTGGACGCGCAAGCGCGCCGACACCGAGCGCTGCTGCGCCACCCATCATCGAGTTGAGAAAACTACGTCTGTTCATGGTGCTGATTCCTCATCGTGCCTGCATCGGGCAGGCGAGCTGATTGAGCGCGTCGTGGCGACGCGCACCGACTGGGGAGGTTGGGCTGGATCAGCGTCGAGGAGGTCCGTGCGGCTGGCCGACAAAGATGCCGGCGACCCAGTCGCCCCGGTCGAGCCGATGCTTGACGAGTATCGGCTGGGGCTGTTCGCCCGAGCCTGCAGCGACGGGAGCATTGCAAAGGCTGCACATCGACGTGCAACAGGAAGCAGGGCGGGCGTCGGCTCGCTTGTCGATGGCGTTCGCCGCGAAATGGACGACGGCGTCATGATTCGCGCTGTCAACGCTGCGGACGTGCTCTGCAAAGGGCGTTGCATGGGAGCACGGCATCACGTGCGCGCTCGCCATCGACATGCCCAGCCAGGCGAGCACGAGCACGGCGACCAAGGCCGTTCTCATGGAGCCGACAACACTCGTCAGTAACCACATCTGCGCGGAGAACCCTGTTTTCACGAGACTATCTTACCACGCCCCGTGTTCGATTGATCGGGATCAATCTGTTTGAGCTTTCGTGTTGTTGAGAATCGGACATGATCCCAGATGGCGATAGCTTTGATTATCAAAGGATCGGTGTCGCTCCAGGCCAGGTAAAGTGCGGCAGTGCCGCGAAGGCCGCGGCGCCGGCAGCACCCGCGAGGGCGGAGGCGCCGGCAAGCGGAAGCCAGAAACGCACCGGCCCCGTGGCGGCGGCGACGATCAAGCGGCCAACGGCATTGGTCGCGAGCGCGATCAACACGGCGTGGCCGACCGCCTCGACATCGGCCGAGGCTCCCAGAAGCCGCAGCGCGCTCAGAACTGCAACGTCGACATCGAAGACGCCGGAGACTGCAGATGTCGCCACCATTCCCGCGGAATGTCCCGAAGCGGCGGCAGCGCTGATGGTCGAGACGACGGCGAAGCCAACCGCGAAGAGGAGGAGCGGTCCGAGCTCGAACGGATTTCGGGGAGAACCATCGCCAGTTCCCGCGAGATTACCGCGCGTGAGATAAAGGCCTCCGCATATCGCAAAGACGGCGACCGCTGCGAGAATTGCAATGCCCGCGACGCCAAGCACGGAAGGCGCGACGATGGCGACGATTCCGGTGACCCGCAGCACCGAGACCGCTGCCGCGAGCGTCGCCGCTCCCGCAAGCGGCCATGGATTGCCGCCAGCGGCCGCCGTGCGCGCGAGCGCAAGCGTAACCGCTGTGGATGAGACGACCGCGCCCGCCAATCCGCCGACCAGCACGCCGCGCGTGGCGCCGAAGACGCGGACAGCGATATAGCCAAGATAGGAAATCGCAGCGGTGAGGACCGTGAAAATCCACACCTGCCGCGGATTGAAGCCGCCCCATGGATCGACCGCCTGCGCCGGAAGGAGCGGGAGGATGATCGCTGTCATGACCGCGAGCACGAGCGCGGCCCGCAGCTCGACCCATGAGATTCGCTTGACCAGCCCATGGAGGAGGTCGCGGCTCGCAAGAATGACGGCGAGCGCGGTGCCGCCAGCGGCCGCGGCGCGTTGATCGCCCGTGACCGCCAGCGCGCCGAGCATGAAGACGCTCATGCCTGCCACCACGCCCGTGACGCTGAAATCTGCATCGTGAAGGGCTTCGCGACTCTTGTACCAGGCAAATACGGCGGTGAAGGCGAAGAGCCCTGCGATCAGCAGGGAGGGCGCCTCCAGGCTGAGGGCGAGAGACGCCGTGAGACCGCCCAGCAGTCCTGTAATGGCGTAGGTGCGGATACCGGCGGTCCGTGCGCCATCCGGAGCATCGCGTTCACGCCAGCCACGCTCGAGGCCGACCAACAGGCCGATGGCGAGCGCCAGCCCGAGTTTGGCGATGAGAGACTCCATCACCAGCCTGCCGATAGCCGATGGTCACGGGGCGAACAGGGCCTCATCGCGCGCCCCGAAGCATGCGCCAAAGGACCGCGTCGCGGCGCCAGAAATGGTGCCAGAGCGCGGCACCTGCATGGAGGAGAACCAGCGTGAGCAATGTCCAGCTCAGCAGGCTGTGAAGCGGCGCGATCCTGAACGACACATACATGGCGATCGTGCCGGTCACCGGAAGCGCGATCAGGACACCGTAGAGAGCGGCATGCATGACCGCGGCGATGATACGCTCGCCTACCGACATGCCCTCGACAGGTGCCGGCCTGCCATAAGCGAAGCGCAGGACCAACTGCGCCAGAACGAGACCAAGGATGGCCCAGCCACTCCAGGCATGGACCTGATGCAGAAACAGGTCAAAGGGGCGCGGCTTCATGAAAAGGTGCATCATGTGGGTGCGCTGGATCGCCCAGGCCGTCGGCACCTGCACCAGGCACAAGACCAGCACCGTCCAATGCATGAGGCGATGGGCGAGGGGAAATCCATCCGGCGGCGCGGCGCGGCGCATCGATCCTGGCCCGAGCCACCTCAAGCCTCGACCTCGACGATATCCCCGGCCCGCGCGGCGTAATCGAGCGCGTAGGCGAGCTCGCCCGTCGTTTCGGCGTGGACATGGAGCAGGGGTTGCCCGCGATCGATGTCGTCGCCGAGCCGCACCGCCATGCGCAGGCCCGCCGCCTTCGCCTCCGGGGCGCCGGCGAGCTTGGCGAGCCGGGAGAGCTTGCGGTTGTTAATGTGAACGACGCGACCGGCGTGCGCCGCGGTCAACGGATGGACGTAGGACGCCTTCGGCGGCGTGCGAAAGCCACCCTGCGCCTGACAGATCGCCTCGAACTTCACCCATGCCCGCCCGCTTGCGAGCGTTTCAAGTGCGAGGTTCACACCTTCTCCCCGCGCAGCCTTGCCGCCGATCTCAAGCGCTGCGCCGGCCAGCGCCGCCGCGCGTCGGCGCAGATCGTCCGGCGCCTCCGGCGTGTTCTGCAGCACGGCGAGGACGTCGTAAGCCTCCAACGCCGGTCCGATTCCACGGCCGACAGGTTGGGAGCCGTCGGTCTGGACGCAGGTCGTCGCCAGGCGGAAGCGCTTCGCGACGGCGTCGAGGCGCGAAGCCAACCGGTTGGCCGCGTCGTCGCCCCGCACCTTCGCCGTCGGCCCGACAGGGATGTCGATGACGACATGGGTCGAGCCCGCTGCGATCTTCTTCGACAAAACCGAGGCGACGAGCTGCCCTTCGGTGTCGATATCGAGTTCGCGCTCGACGCGCACAAAGATGTCGTCAGCGGGGCTCAGATGCACGGCGCCGCCCCAGGCGACGCAGCCCCCTTCGCTTTCGACGACGCGTCTCAACGTAGCGAGATCGAGTTCGACCGGCGCCAGCGTTTCCATCGTGTCGGCGGTGCCGGCCGGGGAAGTGATGGCGCGCGAGGAGGTCTTGGGCATGACCAGCCCGTTCGCGGCAACGATCGCGACGACGATCGGCGTCGTCCGGTTGCCGGGAAGGCCGCCCACACAATGCTTGTCGACGACAATCGGCGCGTCCCACCGCATCCGCTCCCCGACATCGACCATGGCGCCTGTCAGATCGACGGTCTCGTTCTCGTCGAGGGGGAGAGCGGCGCTGGCGGTGAGGAATGCCGCAAGGTGGACTTCGGTGTAACGCCCTGCAACGATATCACGCAGAATCTCGGCAAAGGCGTGGGCGTCGAGCCGATTGCCATAGATGCGCTGACGCACACTGGCGAGAGAATCGATCGCGGGCGCGTGGCTGACATGGACCGCATCGCCGTCGGTGAGCCCGAGCCGTTCCCAGGCGGTCTCCGAAAGGCCGACCTCGTCGATGGCGATCAGGCCATCGCCATCGACCTGAAACAGGGTCGCCTGGACCTCTCCTTTGCCGTTCGACACGAGCACCTGCGATCGCGCCGACAAGCCCTCCGATCGGCAGACGTGGCAATCGCTGCGCATGACGGCCACTGCCTGATGCTGCGTGTGCAGCCGGATGCGCCTGACTCGGAGCGTGGGCTGAGCAGGAATCGTCGCGACGGAAGACGTCATAGCTTGAAAGCCTGGTCCTGACGCGGAACGACGGCGTTCCATCCGAGCTCGCGGTCGATGCGAACCCGCAAGGCTTCGGAGCCCTCATCCTCGCCATGCACGATGAAAATGCGGGTCGGCGCATGCCGGAACCCCGACAGCCATCGTAACAGCTCATTGGAATCGGCATGAGCCGAGAGCATCGACAGTTCCTGGACAGCGGCGCGGACGGGAATCCACTCGCCATGAATTTTGGTCTCCTGGGCGCCCTGCAGCATGGCGCGGCCGCGGGTGCCTGCTGCCTGGAAACCCGAGAAAAGAATGGTGTTGCGGGCATGGGGGGCGAAGGTCTTCAGGTGATGGAGGACACGCCCGCCGGTCGCCATGCCGCTCGCTGAGATCACCACCTTGGGATAGGGGCTTGCGGTAATCGCCTTCGAAGCCTCGACATCGCGCGTGTAGGTCGCGATCGCGCAGACCTCCTTGCATTGCTCGGGCGTCAGGCGGTGATCCTGGCGATGGGCATGCAAAAGGTCGGTGGCGTCGATCGCCATGGGGCTGTCTAGATAGACCGGAACCTGGGCCAGGCGCCCTGCCGTCTTGAGCTTCCACAGATGATAGAGCAGTGACTGGGCGCGACCGACGGCGAAGGCCGGGACGACGACCGTCCCACCGCGCGCGATTGTCCGCTCGACGACGGCGCCGAGCGCCTCGGTCGGATCGGCCGGATCGTGAACACGATTGCCATAGGTCGATTCAATCAGAACGTAGTCGGCTTCCGGCACCGGCGCTGGATCGGGCAGAACCGGATCGTCATAGCGTCCGAGGTCCCCAGAGAATGCGACGCGCCGGCCGCCCCATTGGATCTCGGCGGTGGCCGCGCCGAGGATATGCCCGGCATGGCGGAAAGTCAGGGTCGCGCCAAAGGGCAGCTGGGTCGGTGTGTCGAACGGAACGGTCGAGAAGAACTCGAGGCTGCGTTCCGCATCGCGGATGCCGTAGAGCGCGAGCGCCGGCTTGTGCTTCGAGAAGCCTTTCCGGTTGGCGTATTCGGCATCCTTTTCCTGCAGGTGCCCACTGTCCTTGAGGATGAGCTCCGAGACGTCGCGCGTCGCGGACGTCGCATAAATCCTTCCACGAAAACCATCACGCACGAGCTTCGGAAGGTAGCCCGAATGGTCGAGATGGGCATGCGTCAGGATGACGGCGTCAATGCTCGACGGCGCGATCGGCAGCGGCTCCCAGTTCAACTCGCGCAGGTTCTTGAGGCCCTGAAACAGACCGCAGTCGACCAGGATGCGCTTGTCGCCGTTGGCGAGGAGATGTTTCGAGCCGGTGACGGTGCCTGCGCCGCCGAGGGAGGTGAGTGTGAGCATGTCGTCCTTCACTGCGTGGCGGTGGACAGAGCGGCGGGTGTGCCCTTCCCATCGATGGCGTTGCGTTCGTCAGGCGTGAGGTGGTCGTGGCGGGACCAGCCGGCGAGCGGAGCCGCCGCGTCGATCAGATGCGCCCATGAGCACCGATTGGCGAACAGCATCCCGGCGACGTCGAGCGTGCCGCCCCGGCTGATATAGCCGCGCGCGCCGGTCCGTTTCGGGCCCTCGTCGAGCCGGCGCAGCAGGCCGAGCATCGGCTCCGGACGGGTGTGCGACACGATCAGGCGCGGGACGCCGGGCGGAAAGAGGCGCGCGAGCGTATCGTCTGTCGCCACGAAGCGCGCTTCGATCGGATCGCGTGGGATCCGAAAACGGCCGGGCTCATTGATCGCCGTCACCAGGACATGCCGTCCGCGCGCCTTCAGCCGACGGGCGGCCTTGAGCGCCTCTTCGAGCTGGTAGGCGCCGATCGCGACGATCTGCAGCTCCGCGCTCCCGGCCTGTCCGAAAACAGGGGCGGCGCCGTCGGCCACGAAACGGGTCGCGGCCTCGCCGTCGAAGCGATGCGGCATGTCTCGCTTCGAAACGATCACGCAGCCGACTTGCCCGCGTCCGTCGAAGACCGAGACCATCGTGGCGACCGCGCTGTTGGCGTCCACAGGGAACAGCACACGCGCCGTATCGGACATTTCGCCAAACAGCGCCTCGCCGAGGGTCGGGTCCTGGTGCGATTGCTCGTTCTTGGAGTTCTCCCAGGTATGCGAGGTGACGACGAGCGGCACCGAAATCCAGCCCGGCTCCTTGCCATCCTCGCGCTGGCGGCGCGCGAACACGATTTCCTGTCGCAGGCCGCCGAGCATCTTCATCGCGAAGGCCTCGTAGCTGACGATGAGATTGATCCCGCCCTTGTTCGCAAGTGCCGCGGCGGCGACCGCCTCCTCGTTGAGCGCCGTGATCACACCGCCGTCGTAGGCCTCGGCCACGCCTGTCTCCGGCGCGTTGACGCGATGGCGCAGGCGCTCGAGGGTCGCGCTCATATGGTTGGAGCTCAGCTCGTCCGGATTGCCGACGCGCACTCTGAGCCCCGGATTGGCATCGACAAGCCGGACGAACCAGCGATCGAGCGCATGCATGGCGCAATCGGGCGGAGCGTTCGTATCGGTCCATTGCGGCTGCGGCTGGATCGGCTGAGGCGGATGGCGCGAAGCCAGCGGATGCCGGCTCGCCGCGGGCCGGTTCTGCTCCTGGTGGACGGCGATGGCGGAGACCGCCGCAGCGATGTCGGCTGGCGCGACAAACAGAGCCCGCGCCGCCTCATTGAACGCATCGCGCGCGGCCCGATCGCGCGACGGGTTTGCGGCAAGCGGCAGGTTATGCGCGGCATTGGTGCCCGCGCCGGGAAAGCCGAAGCCCTTCACGGTTTCGGCGATGGCGTAGGGGATGGGAGCAGGATAGCTGCGGGCGGGATCGGCGGCAAAACGGCCGAGGCGTTCCTCCGCCGTCAGGATCGCCCAGACGAAGGCTGCGGGATCACGGCCGTCGATCCCGAAGGGGTCGAAGCCGTTGAGCCTGAGATGATCGGCAAGCCACGCCGCGCCGCCTTGCTGCGCGATCTGCGCCCGCTCCTCGATACGCCGCCCATTGAGGATCATGATGGGAACGACGAGGCCGCAATCCTCCGCCCGCCACCAGCGCGCCGTCCAGTCCGAGCCCCGCTGCTCCTCGAAGGCGCCGTCGCTCAGAAAGGCGACCAGGCTCTCTCCCGGCAGCGGTGCGTGGACATACTGGACTTCGGCGAAGCCGAGATAGCCGCCCTCGGAGATAGCGCCGGCCGTGTTTGGCCCGGCATGGCTGCCAATCGGAACCGCCGGCCGGCCGTCGGCGTCGATCGCGTAGGAATAGAAATCGGCGGCAAGCTGGGACAGGCCCTTCTCGCTGCGGTCATAGCGGCCTTTTTGCGCGTCGGAGACATCGCCGGTGAGGGCGTTGACCGCCTCGACCGCGGCGACACAATGGCCCTGTCCCATCAGCCAGGAGCGAGTCGTGGCCGACAAGGCGTTCGCCGTCAGATAGCCGACAAAGGCGGGCACCATGTTCAGCGATCCGCCGGTGTGCCCTTCCGGCGCAGTCTTGAAGGCGTCGGCCGGCAAAGGCGCTCCGGATAGATCGACTCGCTTGGCATAGGTCATGTGCACGACCGTCCACATCGCGGCACATGCCAGCCGGTCAGCGGCGGCGAGACGACGATAAAACGTTTCCGGGTCGAATCTCCCCGATTGCGCAAGCGTGCGAATGCGCTCCACCGTCTCGTCGCCGTGCGTGATCGGGCCGTAGCCGCTGCGCCAGTGTTCGACGGCTGATGATGTCGTTGCGACCATACGCTTGTCATTCCTTGAGTTCTCTGTGTCGGCTGTCCTATTCGACCCCGCCGGTCCAGGGTGGAGGGTCGCTTGCGGGAAAGGAATCGATGCCCGCCCGTTCCACGTCGTCGATCGGCTCAGGTGGCCGCCGATGGCGGATCGGCCCAGGACCGGGCGTGTCTGCGGCAGCGACCGCATCGGCGATCAGCCGGGCGAGCCCGATCGCGTTGCTGGCGTGGCTGACGGAATTAGTCGAGACAATCCTGCCGCAGAGCGGCGCCAACCGCGCATAGGAGTCGCCGGCGAAGATGCCGTGCACCACCGCGACGTCGGGGCGGGTAAAACCCTGCGACGGCAGCTGGCGCGCCGCTTCGATGAGAGTGTTGCCGGACGAGGCGATATCGTCGACGAGTACGGGCTGTAGATCACTCCATTGCGAGAGGTCCGGCAGCGCGACTTCGACATCGCGGTCGCCATGGCGGATCTTGCGCAGCACGGCATGCGGCGCGCCGATCCGCGCCGCGATCGCCGACACCCACTGTTCGCTTTCCTCATCCGGACCGATGACGAGCGGCTTGGTGATCGAAGCCGCGATCCAGTCGGCCAGCAACGGTGCGGCATGCAGCGTCAGCGTCCGGATGTCGTAGAGCGCGGACAGCGCCGGATAGCGGTGAAGATGAGGATCAACAGTGACGAGCCGGTCGAAGCTGGATGAGATCAGGCGCGCGAAGCTGCGCGACGTGACGGCTTCGCCCGGCTGGAAACGGCGATCCTGCCGCATATAGGCGAGATAAGGGGCGACCAGCGTCACCTCGGCCGCGCCGAGGGAGCGTGCTGCATCGGCAAGGAAGATGAGGCGCAGGAAACCTTCGTCGGGTCGAGCGAGGGTCGAAACCAGCAGAACCGCTCGTCCTGCCACGTCGGAGGCGAGGCGCACATAGGTCTCGCCATCGGGGAAGTTGCGCGTCTCGATGGCGCCGACCTCGCCGGCGCCGGCGCTTGCAAGATCGCGCGCGAAGGCCTCATTGCCCGGCAAGGGGATGATAATGTGCGGAAAATTCTTCGAGACGGGGACAATGGCCATTCTTTATCTTTCGTCGTCTCGCCTCGGCGTTTAGCAGGACCCGGCGTCGGCTCGTGATTTCTGTCGCGAAGGCGAAGACTCGGTTCCTGATAAGGCTGCGCGGCGCCGCAATTCTTTAATCGAGATTAAGTTCTGTCCGGGTCCCTGCCGACCGTCCGGGCTCGTGGAATCGCCTTTCCCGTCGCGCTCAATGCCTGGGTAGACGGTCTCGCCGGCAGCGACTTTCCGGGCGCAACCTTGATTTGAGTTAAAGTTTCGGCCGGCACGGACGCGCATCGTCGCCGCCGAGGAGGGGGCACGGGTTCGCCGTTGTCGGCGAGCTCTCTAGGCCCTGATGCTCATTAGACGTGGTGATCGGTTACGTTCCGGGGCTGATGATTTCAACCGGATCGCGCCCGTCACGGACGAGGGAAGTACGGGAAGGCGGCTGATGGCGACTGACAACAAAGCTCCCGCCAAGCGGGTCTTCAAGTTCGACATCCTTTACTTCATCGCGGTTTTTTTCGCCGTTCTGCTGATTCGTGATCTGCTGGTCGGCCAGAACCACGTCAAGGTCATCCCCTATAGCGAATTCCAGAACCTCATCGAAAAGGACGGTGTCACCGACCTGATTGTCGGTCCAACCGAGATCACCGGCGCCTATAAGCCGCCGGTCGACAAGGACGCGCCTCAGCATTTCTCGACCGTTCGCGTCGACCCCCAGATCGCGGATGTGCTCACCCGCCGCAATATTTCCTTCTCCGGGCAACCGGCGCCCGGCCTTTTCGAAAACCTGCTGTCGTGGCTCATGCCGGCCGCGATGTTCGTGCTGATCTGGATGTTTCTGCTGCGCCCGATGATGGCCGGGCAGCATGGCGGGTTGATGAGCATTGGTCGCAGCCGGGCCAAGGTCTATGCGGAGAAGGGCGTGAAGGTGACATTCGCGGATGTCGCGGGCGTCGACGAGGCAAAGCAGGAGCTCGCCGAAGTCGTCGGGTTTCTCAAGGACCCGGCAACCTCTGGCCGGCTCGGCGCACGCATTCCCAAAGGTTTGCTTCTCGTCGGACCGCCCGGAACGGGCAAGACGCTGTTGGCGCGCGCCGTCGCTGGAGAATCGGGCGTTCGCTTTTTCTCCATCACGGGCTCCGAATTCGTCGAAATGTTCGTCGGCGTCGGCGCCTCGCGCGTGCGCGACCTTTTCCAGCAGGCGCGCGAGCAGGCGCCAGCCATCGTCTTCATCGACGAGCTCGACGCGCTGGGCCGCGCGCGTGGCATCGATGTGCCAGGCGGGGGACACGACGAGAAGGAGCAGACGCTCAATCAGCTGCTCGCCGAGATGGACGGCTTCGACCCCAGCGTCGGCATCGTCGTCCTCGCAGCAACCAACCGGCCCGAGATCCTCGATCCGGCGCTTTTGCGGGCCGGGCGCTTCGATCGGCAGGTTCTGGTCGACCGTCCCGACCGGCAGGGCCGGATCGACATCCTCAACGTGCATCTGAAGAAGATCAGTGTGGCGCCCGATCTCGACGTCGCAGCGGTCGCGGCGCTCACACCGGGATTTACCGGCGCCGATCTGGCCAATCTCGTCAACGAGGCTGCGCTTGTTGCCACGCGCCGTGGCGCGAGCGCCACCGTTCTCGACGATTTCACACAGGCTGTGGAGCGTATCGTCGCCGGACTCGAGAAGAAGAGCCGGATTCTCATTCCGCGCGAGCGTGAGATCGTCGCCCATCACGAAATGGGACATGCGCTCGTCGCCATGGCCCTGCCGCAGACAGACGTGGTGCAGAAGGTCTCGATCATCCCGCGCGGCATCGCGGCGCTGGGCTACACGCTGCAGCGGCCGATCGAGGATCGCTTTCTCATGAGCCAGTCCGAGCTGGAGGATCGCATGGCGGTGCTGCTCGGCGGCCGTGCCGCCGAAAGCCTGGTCTTCGACGAGATTTCGACCGGCGCGGCCGACGATCTGGTCAAAGCGACGGACATTGCGCGCAACATGGTGGTTCGGTTCGGCATGTCGAAGGAGCTGGGACAGGTCGCCTACGAGCCGGAGACAGGCAGCTTCCTGGTCGGCCAAACCCCGGTCTGGCGTCCACGTACCTATAGCGATGAGACGGCCGAGGCGATCGATCACATGGTGAAGGACCTCATCAGCAGCGCCTTCCAGAAGGCCCGCGCGATCCTCGAGCGCAACCGGTCAATGCTCGACGCCAGCGCGCGCGAGCTTCTCGCCCGCGAGACGCTCGGCCCGGATGAACTCGCCACGTTGACCGCGGGGCTCGAGCGCGAGGTGCGGCGAAAGCCCGGTCTCGCTCTGGTCGAATGATGCGGATCGGAAACTGCCAGATTGGCCTGCTCGGCGGGCGCTCGCTGTTCAGGGGTATCTATGGTGCGTAGATCGTCCGTTGTCGTCGTCGCCGTGCTGGTCGCCACCGCTGCGGCCGGCGCCTACGTCTATTGGCTACGAACGCAGAACCAGGTGCCTGCGGGGTTAGCGCGGGTGAATGGAAGGATCGAGGTCGAGCGGGTCGACATCACCAGCAAATATGCCGGCCGTCTGGCCGAAGTGATGGTCGACGAGGGGGCCAACGTCAGCAAGGGCGACGTCCTCGCCCGGCTCGATACGAGCGAGATCCGGGCGCAATTGACGGCGGCGAGAGCTGCTGTCCATCGCAGCCATCAGAGCGTGGCCAGCGCTGAAGCCAGCGTCGCGCTACGCGAGGCGGAACTCAATCTCGCGCAAATCGAGCTCCAGCGTGTCGTGGATCTCATGCGGACGAATACCTCCACGCAGGCCGAGCTCGATCGGCGGACGGCACAGCGCGACATCGCACGAGCCTCGCTGCTGACCGCGAAAGCCGCAGTCGAGGACGCCAAGGCCTCGGTGGAGGTCGCCGAGGCGCAGGTCAGCCAGATCGAAGCCGCCATCGCCGACATGACGTTGAGGGCGCCGGTGTCCGGCCGCGTCGAGTACCGGCTGGCGCGAACCGGAGAGGTTGTCGGCGCCGGAGGGCGGGTCCTCACCGTCTTCGATCTTTCGGATGCGCACATGACCATCTATCTGCCGACGGCCTCCGCTGGTCGTGTGGCCGTCGGTTCGCAAGCCCGCCTCGTGCTGGATGGCCCGGGCGGTTTTGTCCTGCCGGCGACCGTGTCCTTCGTCTCCGCCGACGCGCAGTTCACGCCGAAATTCGTCGAGACCGCGAACGAACGCGAGAAGCTGATGTATCGCGTCAAGCTGCACCTCGATCCGGCCCTTGTGGCCTCCGAGCGGGGCTATGTGAAGGCGGGCATGACCGGCAACGCCTATGTCCCGGTGACGGGCAACGCGAACTGGCCGGCCGAGCTTGCGCCGAGGCTGCCCGATGGAGGCTGAGTCAGCAGCAGCCGTCAGCCTCTCGGCGATCCATCAGGCCTATGGGAAGGTGATCGCGCTTCGCGATCTCGGGCTCTTGATATCAACGGGCTGCAAGCTTGCGATTGTCGGTCCAGATGGCGTTGGGAAGTCGACTTTGCTGGGTCTGATCGCGGGGGTGCGGCGCATCCAGCGCGGTTCGGTTCGCGTGCTCGGCGGTGACATGGCCTCGGCGTCCCACCGCAGCGCGGCCGCGCCGCGGATCGCCTATATGCCGCAAGGGCTCGGACGCAATCTTTATCCGACGCTTTCGGTCATGGAGAATATCGACTTTTTCGCCCGACTCTACAGCCAGCCGGACGGCCGCAGACGTCGACGGATCGATCAGCTCATGCGGGTCACCGGGCTTTTTACCTTTGCCGACAGGCCGGCGGGAAAGCTGTCAGGCGGGATGAAACAGAAGCTCGGCCTGTGCTGCGCGCTGGTGCATGATCCCGATCTTCTCATCCTCGATGAGCCGACGACGGGCATCGATCCGCTGTCGCGCCGCCAGTTCTGGACGCTGATCGCGCGTATCCAGGCCGAGCGGCCGGCCATGACGGTGATCGTGGCGACCGCCTATATGGAGGAGGCCGGCGAGTTCGATCGCATCATCGCCATGGATGATGGAGCGATCATCGCCGACGGCAGCAAGGCGGAGCTTCTCGCCCGGACCGGCGCCGCCACGCTCGAGCAAGCCTATATCGAGCTGCAGCGCCCAGAGCGGCGCGGCGCGCGCCCAGTGTCGTCCGTGCCACGTCTTGTGCCGGATGGCGGGCCCCCGGCCATCGTGGCCGAAGGCCTGACGATGCGCTTCGGCGATTTCACCGCGGTCGACCATGTGAGCTTCCGCATCGAGCGAGGCGAGATCTTCGGCTTCCTCGGCTCCAATGGCTGCGGCAAGACGACCACGATGAAGATGCTGACCGGGCTGCTGCCGGCGACGGAAGGACGCGCCGAGCTTCTGGGAAAGCCCGTGGACGCCCGTGATATCTCGACTAGGACGCGGATCGGCTACGTCTCGCAAACCTTCTCGCTCTACGAAGAATTGTCCGTGCGCGGCAATCTCGAATTGCACGGGCGGCTCTGTGGCATTGGCGGCAAGACGCTCGTCGAGCGTGTCGAACAAGGCTTGTCGCGCTTCGAACTCGCTGATGTCGCCGAGACGCTGCCAGACGCATTGCCGTTGGGCATGCGCCAGCGGCTTCAGCTGGCGGCGGCATGTCTGCACCGGCCGGACGTCCTGATCCTGGACGAGCCGACGTCAGGTGTCGACCCGGCGGCGCGCGACCGCTTCTGGAGCCTTTTGGTGGAGATGTCGCGCAAAGACGGGGTGACGATTTTCATCTCGACGCACTTCATGAACGAGGCCGAGCGCTGCGACCGCGTCTCTCTCATGCATGCCGGTCGGGTGCTGGCCGTCGGCGCGCCACACGAGCTTCAGACCGCGCGCGGGGCTGCGAGCCTCGACGACGCCTTCGTCGCCTACCTGGAGGATGCCGCCGCGACCGGATCCGACGCGGAGACGCCCAGTGAGGGTGCCTGGTCAACCGAGCCCGCTGCGCCAGCCTCCAAGGACGACGCCATTGCGCCGCCACGGCCGCTCCTGGCGCCGGCGAAGCGGATCTGGACGTTCGCACGGCGCGAGGCGCTGGAGCTCAGCCGGGACCGCATTCGGCTGGCTTTCGCGCTCGTCGGCCCCCTCCTACTCATGGCGGCGTTCGGCTACGGGATTTCCTTCGATATCGAAGGCCTGCGTTACGCCGTACTCGACCGCGACCAGTCGCTGGAAAGCCGTGCGTTTCTCGATCAGTTCTCGAACTCCCGGTATTTTGTCGAGCAGGAACGCCTTGGCGAGGAGATCGACATCGATCGGCGCTTGCGCGCCGGTGAGCTGAAGTTCGCCATCGACATCCCGCCTGGCTTCGGGCGCGACCTGTTGCAAGGGCATCGTCCCGAAATCGGCTTCTGGCTCGACGGCGGCAACACCTTCCCCGCCGAGACCGCTCGCGCCTATATCCTGGGGACGCTTCAGACCTATGCCGGCGAGCTCGCGCGCGCCTCGCGCGCGGCAGACGGGCCGCCGGCGGAGACGCTGCGGGTCGAACCGCGCTTTCGCTACAATCAGGATTTCCGCAGCGTCTTTGCGATCACGCCCGGATCGATCATGCTCCTGCTGATCATCTTCCCGGCCATGCTGACGGCCCTCGGCGTCGTCCGGGAGAAGGAGATGGGCTCGATCGCGAACGTCTATGCGTCGCCGGCGACGGTGGGTGAATATCTGCTGGGCAAGCAGCTCCCCTATGTCGCGATCGGGATCTTGAGTTATCTGAGCTTGCTGGCCTTTGCCGGCGGTGTACTCGGCGTCGTGCCGAAGGGCTCGCTGCTGGCGCTCTCTCTGGCGGCCGTCCTCTATGTCTTCGCCGCTACGGCCTTCGGCCTCCTGGTTTCGGCCTTCGTCTCGACCCAGGTGGCAGCGATCTTCGGCACCGCGATCCTGACCGCGATGACCGCGGCCCATTATTCCGGATTCCTGATCCCGGCCTCCTCGCTGGAGGGCCCGGGGCGCATCATGGGCCTGTCTTTCCCCCCGCTCTGGTTCCAGACGATCAGCCTGGGGGTCTTCGCCAAGGGACTCGACACACCCGCCTTCACCCGCGAGCTCATTGTGCTGGCCGGTTTCGGGCTGGGATTCCTGCTGCTCGCGCGGCTGCTGATCCGCAAACAGGGGGCGTAGCGATGCGCCGCTGGATCGAAAATGCCTTCCGTCTCGGCGTCAAGGAATTCGCCAGTCTGTCGCGTGACGTCGTGATGGTGGTGCTCATCGCCTACGTCTTCACCTTCGCTGTTTATTCAGAGGCGACAGCGATGCGAACGGACGTCAATGACGCAAAGGTGGCCGTCATCGACGGCGATCGCTCGACTCTTTCGGGCCGGATCAAGGACGCGCTGCGGGCACCCTATTTTCGGCCTCCGGTCGAAATCGACCGCTCGAGCCTCGACGGCTTGATGGACAAGGGCGCCTTCACCTTCATCATCGATATCCCGCACGGGCTGGAAGCTGATTTCCTGGCCGGTCGTAGCCCCGCGATCCAGGTCAATGTCGACGCAACCAGCATCTCTCAGGCCGGTGTCGGCACGGCCTATATCCAGCAGATTGTCGCGCAGGAAACGACCAGCTTCCTCAAGCAAGCTCCCGCCGAGACCCTCGCTCCGGTCAATGCCGTGATCCGCGCGATGTTCAATCCGAATCTCGAAGCGATCAGCTTCACCGCGAGCATGGGCGTCATCAACAACGTCACCATTCTCGCCATCATTCTGGTTGGCGCCGCGGTGATGCGCGAGCGCGAGCACGGCACGATCGAACATCTCCTCGTCATGCCGGTGAGCGCCAGCGAGATCATCGCCGGGAAGGTCTGGGCGAATGGCCTGGTCATTCTTCTCGCGGCCGCCTTCTCTCTTCATGTCGTCGTCGAGGTCGTCCTGCGCACACCGATCGTCGGTTCGATCGAACTGTTTCTCGCTGGAACGGCGATCTACCTCTTCGCCGTGACGTCGCTCGGCATTCTGCTCGCCACGGTCGCGAACTCCATGCCGCAATTTGCGCTGCTCTCGATTCCGGTCTTTGTCCTAATGTTTCTGTTGTCGGGCTCGTTCACGCCGTTCGAGAGCATGCCGCGGGCCCTCCAGGCGATCATGGACCTCTCACCGTCGACCCATTTCGTGCGCTTCGCCCAAGCGGTCCTCTACCGCGGCGCGGGCATCGCCGTTGTTTGGCGGGATCTTCTGATCATGGCTGGGCTTGGCGCGGCCTTCGTTACGCTTGCGCTTTATCGCTTCAAGGCGATGTTGTCGCGTCAGTCGTAGGAGTTGCGTTCAAGGGTGCGACGAGGCTTGCGCGGTTGCGCACATTCGTCTCCAGCAGCTATTTGCTCGCGGGCGTGTCCGGCATCAGGAGCTGGGGCAGGCGCATGCTGGCGAGCAGCGTTCCCAGGACGAGCAGAGCGGCGAGGACGAAGCTGGCATCGGGCAAGACTGGCAAATCGAACAACGCGCCGCCCGCGACCGATCCAAGCGCCTGACCGAGGCTGGCTGCGGCTGTCATGCGGCCGAGCTGCGCGCCCTCGCTGGTCGCGATGCCGAGGGACGCCCAGTATGTGGCAACTGGCGAGAGCATGCCGGCGCTTGCCGCCACCAGCGCAACGGCGATCGACATCAAGACCGAGCCGCTCACGAGCGAGACGACGACGAGCCCGACGGACAGGGTCGCGAGCCCGGGCGCAATGAACCAGCGCGTGAGTTCTGGTTTGATGAGAGGCGAGAACACCAAGGCCTGGACGATGGCCATCACGAGGCTGCATTCGGCGAACATGATGCCGATATGTGCGGCATCGAGTCCGAGAACCTTGCCGCGCAATGCCAGCCCGACCTCGAAAACGCCGATCGCGAGAGCGGCCACGAGCGCGATCGCGAGAAGCCGCACCATGGCGCGACGCTCGATCTGTGCGGCGTCGGGTGGCGCATCAACGCGGTTGCGTTCTATCCCTGCAGGAAGGAGAAGAACCACGAGGATTGCTGCGATGACCGCCAGGCCTGTCGCTGTGAGCAAAGGCATCGCCAGCGATCGGTCAGGCGAGAGCGCCCAGAGCTTGCCGGCGACGCGCACCGCAAGCCCGCCGAGCAGCGGACCGATGAAGAACCCGGCAGTGCCGGCGATATTGATCAGCGCGAAGCGGTGGGCGCGCCATTCTTTTGACGGCGCATGATCACCGATGAGAGCATAGGCGACCGGGGTGATGGCGGCGGCAAAAAGTCCGGCAAGAAACCGGCCAAGATAGAGAAGCGGAAGGCTTTCGGTAACGGCAAAAAATCCCGTCGTCGCTGCAAAGCCGACCAGGCCCAGCAGGATGATCGGCTTGCGTCCGCAGCGATCCGAGATTCGTCCCCAGACTGGAGCGCCGACAAAGATGGCGATGATGTAGGCCCCTGTCAGCAGCCCCGTATGCCACGACAAGGCCTGAGGCGCGGTCTTCCCGGCGACCTGTTCGATCAGGAACGGCAGGATCGGCAAGGCGACACCATAGCCGACCGTGATCGCGAACATCGCGACGAGCACCGCCGACAGCGCGGTCCAGGTTAGCCGCGCCGGCTCAGCCACGGCCATGCCGATTTGGCCTGGCACTAGACTGGCGGGCTGATCGGACAGGAACGGGCGACATTCGAAGATCTTCACAAATAAACGACTGGCCGAATGCCTTCGGAACGCGAAGCCACCTTGTTGTCGTCTCTCGCACGGCCGTGGGAATATTGCGGATGAAAGACATGCTCCGCGCCGGGGAAAGCGGCAAAGCCGTGCCGACTGCGGATGAGGAGAATATGGTCCGCCAAACGCGACGCGACGTCAGCGCCGATCGCGACCCGGGCAGCGAACGTTGATGGGCTCGCATCGTCATCATCGTCCATTCTCACCTGCCGAAAGCTGCGTATTACTCGCCAGAGCTAGGCGGTGATCCCGTCTGAATCTTTAATTCGCATCAAGTTTTGCGAGGATGTCGCAACTGAAAGTACCGGGATCAAGCGAAGGCTTGCGCCCACCGCAGGGCGGCGGTCGGCCTCCCGTCAGATTCCCAGGGCGATGGCGTCGGCGACACTTAATAACTGTAGAGCCGACGGAACAGCTGCTCCTCGGCGCTGTCCCGAGCTTCGCGGGCGATTTCGATCGCTGCTTCCATCTGCTCGCTGAACGCACGCTCAGCGGCGCGCGCCGGGTGGTCGGGTGAAACCGACATGCGCGCCGTGCGGACGTCGTTCGCGAGCCGCGCTATGACATGCATCCAGGGCGAAAACTTTTCGGACAGCAGATAGCGGCTGGTTCGCATCGGATGCAGCCATCGGAGCGCCTCGGCCGACCATGGCGTAGCCATGGCTTGCACCCACGGGCTGACGAAATTGCCATAAAGAGTTTCGTTCGCCTGTGACAATTGCCGGACGCGTTCGAAGGCTTTGCGCGGGTTGTTGAAGGCCAGGTCCTCAACACGCCGTTCTTCGAAGGCGACGCTGTATTGGGGTTTGCGGCAGTCGGGATCATTGGTCGGGTTGGAGATCTTCATCTCGTAGAGACCGGGTGCGAGACTGGCGACCTCATCAAGGCTATCGAGGATGGCGCGGTGCTCAAGGCGCGCGACCGACGCGGAGACGAAGATGCCGAGATGGCCGATGCGAGGATCCGTCAGGTAGACGATCCGCTGGCCTGCCTCCTTCAACGCATTCGTGGTCTTGTAGACGGCTTTTAGCCAAGCCAGGGCCTGATGTGGCGGCGTGATGTTGTCCCCATACGAGGCAAAGACGACCAACGGGCTCTTCAGGCTGCGCAGATCAATCGTCACCTCGTCACCGAGGTCGAGCGTGCCCTGCTCGAGTTCGTTGCCAATGAAGAGATGGTCGACGATCTCGACCATCTCTTCCCGGCTGAAGCTATACCAGGCATTCCACCAGCGCTCGAATTCCAGGAACCGCTCCTCCTCGCGATCGACATCGAGGTACAGATTTGCGTATTTGTCCCAGATCGCCGCCTCGGGCTTCAAGGTCTCGAAGTTCTGGATGAGCCAGGCGCCGTCAAAGCGGCCATCGCCGAGATCGCCAACGAAATGCGTGAGCCAGCTTCCACCGAGCAGGCCGCCGGCAAGCCGCATCGGATTCGCACCCGATTCTCCCGCCCAATAGGAGAGGGGAGAGCCGTTGAGGACGATCGGGCCGACGGGCGCCCGGCAATGGATCGCGACCAGCATGGCGGCCCAGCCGGCCTGGCAATTGCCGTAGAGGACTGGCGTCTTACCGGGGTGTCTTGCGACAACCTCGTCGACGAAGCGATGCAGCGCGTGCAGGACATCGACAAGCCTTTGGTGGGGGCTCGGCGCCGGAAAGAAGCTCACAAAGTAGACCGGAAAGCCTTCATGCAACGCGATGCCAATTTCCGAGTCCCGCTTGAAGCCGCCGATGCCGGGCCCGTGCCCGGCGCGGGGGTCCATGACGATGACGGGAGGTTTGGCTTCGTCGACGCACACGTCCGCATGCTCTGTTCCGGCGGTCGTGATGCGAAGCAGCGCATAATTCGCGGGGCGCTCGAACCGCCTCGCATCGAACAGCATTTCGTACTGAAAGGTGAGCACCGGTGGCATGCCAGCCTCCTCGTGCTCCAGCATGACGTTCGCCCGCTTCCTCAGCACATCCCAAAACAGCACCGATCGCTGCCATGCATCGATCGTATAGGCCCATAGCCCCGTAGGGTCGAACAGCATCCCTGCCGCGTGCCTGGCCGAGGCCGGATCACGCATGTCAGATCGCGCAGAAGCCAGCGCCGGAAGCGCCAGCGGTGCCGGGGGCATTGAACCACTTTCGTCGCGTTGCGCAGGGCTGGTGACCGGCATCGGATGCTCCTTTGAAGCATGACGGGCTGAACTTGCACCGGATCCAGCGCCGCGCCGGCGTTCCCGTCCTTGACGGACGTTAAAGACGATCCGCCTGGGCGCGAAGCGCCGGCCACATCAGCCGCCAAGTTCTCTGCTCTACGATCGCACAACCGCCGAAGGACAGCACCGGCCCGCCCTTCCGGTCTCCGCGGTCGCAGCGACCGTGAGCGCTCGTCAGCCGTGTCTGCGGTAAAAGCGCAGGAACTGGGCATTGATGGCGACGATGATCGTGCTCGCGGACATGAAAACTGCAGCGATGGCCGGCGTCATCAGGAAGCCTGTTCCGAAGGTGATGCCGGCGGCCATCGGGATGGCGACCGTGTTATAGCCGGTCGCCCAGATTAGGTTTTGCACCATCTTGCGATAGGTGGCGCGCGACAGGCCGAGGATCGCGGCGACGTCGCGCGGATCGCTCTTGACGAGGACGACGTCCGCCGACTCCACGGCCACGTCGGTGCCTGCCCCAATGGCGACGCCGAGGTCCGCCTGGACGAGCGCCGGCGCATCATTGACGCCGTCTCCGACCATCGCCACGGAGAGGCCGCGGGCCTGGAGTTCCTTGATCTTGTCGGATTTCTGGTCGGGCAGCACTTCCGCGAAATATTCCGCGATCCCGAGCTCCTTCGACACGCTTTCAGCGACGCCCTTCGCGTCGCCTGTCAGCATGATGGCTTTGATGCCGAGCCGCGTCAGTTCGTCGATCGCTTCCTTGGATTCGGGGCGGATGATGTCGGCGAGCGCGAAGAGCGCACGCGGTTCACCGTCGCGCAGCAGCGCCACCACTGTCTTGCCCTGCGTCTCGAGCTGCTTCAGCTTCTCGTGGGTGATGGGCTTGCCCTGCCGGGCGAGATGTCCGGGACTAACGATGCGAATGTCCTGCCCGTCGACCTTCGCGACGATGCCTTCGCCCGTGATGTTGCTCACCTCACTGGCTTTCGGAATGGCGACGTTTCTGCGCTTCGCCTCGGCGACGATCCCGTGCGCGATCGGATGTTCAGACTGGTTCTCGGCCGCGGCGGCAAAGGCGAGTTCGGCATTCTCGTCACCCCCTGCGAGCAGCACGACGTCGCTGACACCGAAGCGGCCTTCCGTGAGTGTGCCGGTCTTGTCCAACACGACCGCATCGAGATTGCGTGCCCGCTCGAACGCTGCGCGGTCGCGGATCAGAAGGCCATTGCTGGCGCTCAGCGATGTGCTGACGGCGACCACCAGCGGAACGGCGAGGCCGAGGGCATGCGGGCAAGCCACGACCATGACGGTGACCATGCGCTCAAGCGCGAATTCAAGGGGCGCGCCGAGCCAGATCCACCAAACGAACAGCGTGCCGAAGCCGACGACAAGGGCGATATAGGTCAGCCAAGCAGCCGCCCTGTTGGCGATGTCCTGGGTGCGCGAGCGCGTTGCCTGCGCCTTTTTCACGAGATCAATGACCTGAGCGAGATAGGTCGAATCGCCCGTCTTGGTCACTTTTATGGTGACCGCGTTCGCGCCGTTGATCGCGCCACCGATCGCCGTCGCGCCGACGGTCTTGGTGACGGGACGCGATTCGCCCGTCAGCATCGCCTCATTGAAGCCTGACGATCCCTCGACGATCTCGCCGTCGACCGGCACCTTAGCGCCCGGGCGGACGATGACGTGGTCGCCCGGCTTGAGATCGGAAATCGCTACCTCATGCGTCGTGCCGTCAGCGTCGATTCGGGTCGCACTGTCGGGCAAGAGACGAACCAGCTCTTCCAGTGCGCGCGAAGCGCCCATCACCGAGCGCATCTCCACCCAGTGACCGAGCAGCATGATGGCTATGAGGGTGACGAGCTCCCAGTAGAATGCCTCCCCTGGGAAACCGAAGGTGACTGCTGCGGAGAAGAAATAGGCCGCCGAGATCGCCAGTGCGATGAGCGTCATCATTCCCGGCTGGCCCTTGCGCAGCTCGGAGAAGAAGCCGGTCAGGAACGGCCAGCCGCCGTAGAGATAGGCGATGGTCGACAACACGAAGAGGACCAATCCGTCGCCTTGGAAGGACAGAAGATCGGTGAGGCCGAGCCAGTCCCGGATCATCGGCGAGAGCACTAGTACCGGAGGTGTCAGGACCAAGGTGACCCAGAATCGGCGCCGGAAGTCGGCGACCATGGCTCCGTGGTCGTGACCGGCGTGATCCGAATGGCTGGACCCGGCTGCCGCAACGATCTTGGCGCCACCCTGATCGGCATCAGGCCCGGATTTGGCGCCCGCGTGCTGTTGATGATCGTGGTGGTCGTGATGGGAATGCGGTGAGCTCATGCGTCCTCGTCCGTCAGGTGGTCCGGCCAGAGCTTCGCCATGGCGGGCAATCGGTGTCTCTGCCGCACTGATCATAACCGGGAAGCGACAACGTCCTGATCACGAACCTCGCTGCCGCGCGCCCTGAAATCTTTAATCCAGATCAAGTTCAGTCTGCGCGTCGCCTCAGCTGGACGGGAGGAGCCTCCGTCACGGGCTTCGGAGAAGGGATCACGAATGGGCCTCATCTGATATGACGGTCGTTCCGGCGTTGCCCTCGAGGATCGCCCGGGCGTCTTGCAGTCGCCCGATGCCCGCAATCCGGCCGGGCGTCGCAGCGAACTGGCAGGCTGCCTCCACCTTCGGACCCATGGAGCCGGGCGGAAACCGGTGGGCCGCAAATTCAGCGGGCCGCGCTCGTCGAACCGGACGTTGCTGGGGTGTACCCCAGTCGAGATACACGGCATCGACATCCGTCAGCATGAGAAATGCATCGGCGGCGAGGTCTGCGGCAAGCAGTCCGGCGGCGCGATCCTTGTCGATAACGGCCTCGACCCCCTGAAGGTCGCCAGCAGCGTCGCGGACAACGGGAATTCCGCCGCCGCCAGCGCAGATCGTGACGACCTTCGCGGTGACCAACATGCGGATGACCTCGATCTGGACGATCCGTTTCGGCAACGGCGAGGAAACCACGCGCCGCCACCGGCCCGGCGCCTCTTCAGCTACGGGCCAGCCATGCGCCGCGCGGGCATTTTCGGCCTCATGGGCCGTATAAATCGGACCAATCGGCTTCTCGGGACGGCTGAACGCGGGATCGTCGCGCTCCACCTCGATGTGGGTCAGCAAAGTGGCCAGTCGAGTGGCCGGAGGGAGGACGTTGGCGAGTTCCTGCTCGATCATGTAGCCGATCATGCCGATGCTTTCGGCGCTGATGACATCCAGGGGATAGGGTGGAACCTCCGTCAACGCGGCGGCCTGAAGGGCGAGCAATCCCACTTGCGGGCCACTTCCATGAGCGACGACGATATCGTGGTTTCTAGCGAGATCGGCGAGGGCCGCAGCCGCCTGTCGCACATTGGCGCGCTGAACGTCGGCGCTCATGGGCTCTCCGCGTTTCAGCAACGCATTCCCCCCAAGTGCAACAACAATGCGCATCGTCAACTCTCCAAGCGGCCAACGGCGAACGGAAGCAAAGAAGCCGCGGTCTCGACTGGGAAAGGTATGCCTCCGGTCGGCGAAACGGCAGTTGCGAAGTACTCTCTCCCTATGCTTTCGGCCACTTTCAGCCCGTCAAATGATAAACGCGCCGCTGTCACCGATGCCCCGCTCGACATGGGTGGCTGCGACCGCACGAGCCAATACGGCAGGTCGTCTGGTTTGGGCGACAGGACTTCAAATGTCGAGGTCCGACGCTGATCGATCCTTGATCGAAGTTAAGTTCATCCATGGTGGCCTGTTCTACTGTTGGAATGGAAGTCGCGGTCTGCTCCAGCGCTTTCGGCAAATGAGCGCCGACGGTCGCGCACCCCGATCGCTCGACGGAACGGACGACGAGGACCTGCCCATGCAGCCCAAGCTGAAAGCGATGCTGGTATTCGCGTTCCTGTTCCCGCCGACGCTCGCTCTTGCGCAGCACGACGCGCACCATGACAGCGGGGTGGGGGACCAGCCCTCTCCTCCCGCAGTCGCGGCGGCACCGCAGCCATGCGGGCCGATGACGGGTATGATCAAAGACACGATGGGCGAGCACATGTCGGCATGCCTGGCGCCCTTGCCGCAAGCGTCGCAGGCTTACATGCGGGCGATGATGGGCATGCACATGCCGATGATGGAGGCGATGCAAGCGAAAGACCCGGATTTGGCTTTCGTCAAAGGAATGATACCGCATCATCAGGCCGCGATCGACATGGCGCGAGCAGTGCTTCAATTCGGATCCGACGAATCCGCGAAGACCATGGCGCAGCAGATCATCGCGAGCCAGCAATCCGAAATCGATCGGATGCGTGAGTGGTTGCGGCGACGCGGCGAGTAAGTCGGACGGATGTGCTGACGTCGAGCTCCAACATAGTTGAGCTTGAGATGTGATCGTGACCGGAGCGGATCAAATGGATGTGCGGGCGTGGCTGCAACGCGCTGGTATCCTCATCACAATGCTGTTGGCGACCGGCGCGGCGATCGCGGACGATGGCTATCGGCAGGCGGATGGCCTGGCCGTCTACCTTGGCCTTATGCCGGCGGCGGTCGTTCGAGGCCATCCAACCACTCACTCGGAGAGTACGATGCACGGCGGCGCCGGAACGGCGCGCCATCAGCAACACATCGTTGTTGCCGTGTTCAATGCGCAAACTGGCGCCCGCGTCGAGAATGCGCGCGTGTCCGCGACGATCGGCGGCCTCGGTCATGTTGGCCAGAAAACCGTTCAGCTCGATCCGATGACGATCGAGAACACTGTCACATACGGGGGATTTGTCATTCTTCCTGGAAACGATCGCTACGACATCACCGTCGTCATCATCGTTCCGGGAGTTTCGCGCGCCGTTTCGGTGACTTTCTCCAGCGATCACGTTCAGTAGGAACATAGGCGCGAGGCCTTGGGCACCGGCCGCCATCATGCGAATTCGATCAACTCGAGGTCATGACGCACGACTGCCGTAACAAAGAGCCGTCTGTTTACGAAAGAGAGGGGTGGGGCCGTGGCGGATGCACGCGTCGGCACAATACCACCAAGTCGGCCGGTGCCGCTACGACACGTCCTGTTCGGTGCGCGAAGGCCAGGCCGGCACGATCGAATCTCCTACTGGAGGCCGGCGGATGGCATGGCAACGACCGCGAACGGAAGAGCTGATCGACAGGCTCGTCGCCGACCTGCGGCCTCGACAGATCGAAAATCGTATCCAGGCCCGCCGGCACTGGGCGGCTGCCATTCTCGCGATCGCACTGCCGCTGCTGGCGCTCGCGCAGCCTCTTCGTCCCGATCTCGCCTCGCGTCTGGCGGATCAGATGTTCGTCGCTTCGATCATGACCTCTGCGATGATTTTCGCCACAGGTCTCCTGACGGTCCTCATGCTGCGCGTCCCAGGCCGATCGTGGCTCTGGCTTCTCCTGCCGCTGATCGCCTACGGGCTCTGGATCGTTTCGGAGTCAGCCACCATCGCCCTCGACCTCTCCCAGGAGGGTCGGCGTGCCTTGGCCTTTGAGAGCAGCCCGCAATGTCCATTGATCATCGGGGCTGTCGGCGTCCCCGTTTTTTTCGGCCTCCTCGGCCTCAGTCAGGTCGGCCTCATTGTGTGGAGAGGACCAGTCATTGCTATCGCCGCTCTGTCCGCCTTCTCTTTACCGGCAACCATGCTGCATCTGCTTCACGGCCTCGATACGGGCGCGATGGTCTTGCTATGGCATCTCGGCGCGATCAGCGTTTTCTCGATCGCGGCGGCATTCCTCCTTCATCGACGCTTCCCGCGCATTCTGTGCGACTGGCTCGGATTATGAGCCTCGGCTCGGGTCGCAATCACCCTCGGCTTCGCGAGAGGGCGAATGCTCGGCCCGGGCGCAGCCGGTCAACTGACCGTCACGAAAGTCGGCTGGCATATCCGCCCGCATTCTGGCTCTTCGGCTGTGAGGTTCTGCAAACGGCGCTCTTCGCGCTCGATATAGGCGCGCGTGAGGGGAACCGCATCCTGCCGTCTAGCGACCTGAATCTGAAAAACCATCATCCCCTGATAGCGGAAAGCAAGCTCCGAAACGGCAAGGTAGTACTCCCACAACCGCGCGAAGCGTTGATCGAAGAGTTCAACGGCCGTCGCGCGGTGTGCTAGAAATCGCTCTCGCCAGTGTCTGAGCGTCTCCGCATAGTGCAGCCGCAAGATTTCGATATCCGTGACGACGAGCCCGGACCGCTCGATCGCCGAAAGGACTTCGGAGAGCGCCGGTATGTATCCGCCGGGGAATATATACTTTGCGATCCACGGATTTGTGTAACTTGGTGGATCGGAACGGCCGATAGAGTGAAGCAGAAGCACGCCATCGTCATCCAGCAGATCGCGGCATTTGCGGAAGAACGCGTCGTAATGATTCACGCCAACATGTTCGAACATACCCACAGAGACGATGCGATCGAAGCGCTCGGTGACGTCGCGATAGTCCTGAGACCGAAAGTCGAGACGCGCCGGATCTGAAGACGCGGCAGCACGAGTTCGGGCGAATTCAAGCTGCTCCGTCGACAGCGTGATTCCGGTGACGCGGGCGTCGAAGGCTTCGGCAAGGTACAGCGCCAGGCCTCCCCAACCGCAGCCGATGTCAAGTACGCGGTCTTGGCGATCGGCGCGGAGCTTTGCTGCGATGTGGCGCTTCTTCGCCTGCTGAGCCTCGTCGAGGGACATGTCTGGATTTTCGAAGTAAGCGCAGCTGTATTGCATGTCCTCGTCGAGGAACAGTTCGTAGAGTTTTGCGCTGAGATCGTAGTGATGGGCAACGTTTCGCTTCGATCGCTTGCGGCCGTTTGTCTGCGCAAGCCGCCGGACGACGAAGCGCAGGCCGGCCAGCATCTTTGTCGCAATCGGCGTGGTGCCGGTGTGCTCCTGGGACAAAAGCAGCTCGAGCAACTGCGTGATGGTGCCCTGCTCGACGATGAGGTCGCCGTCGACGAAGGCCTCGCCAAGGCGAAGTTCAGGATCAAACAGGACCCGTCGCTGCGCAGTGGCGTTTCTGAACCGGATCGCGACCGGCGCCCCGCCACCATCACCGAACGTTCTGGCGACGCCATTGGCTGTCATTATTGTGAGAGTACCCTTCTTGATCAGGCGGCGAAGGGTTCTGAAGACAAGGGCATTCATGACCGCGCTTTCTCAGTCGATTGACGCAAAAACCCGACTAGAATGCGCGCGAGCGGGCAGGAAACTTTAACGTGGATTGAATAGACGCGCCGGCGAGATCACGAATGATGGGAGTTGAACGTGGCTTCGACAATTGCACTCATCCGCTGACATTGGCGCGTTGAGCCGAGAGGCGGGGAATGAACGCCGGGACCTCTCGCATATAGCGCGCATAGGCGTCGCCGAATTCGGCAAGGGACTCGCTTTCTTCGTGCTTGGACAGCCTCCAATACATGAATACAAGGATGGGAAACATGGCGAGCGTCAGCAGGGTCGGCCATTGCAGCAAGAACCCGAACATGACCAGGACGAAACCGACATATTGCGGGTGCCGGATCCGCGCGTAGATGCCTGTTGTTGCGAGCTTGTGCTGCCGCTGCGCCCGATAAAGCGCGTTCCAGCCGGCAGAGATCAGAATGAAGCCGCCTCCGATGAAGACAAAGCTGAGAATGTGGAACGGGCCGAAATGGGGATTGGCACGCCAGCCGAAGAATTCCTCGAGCAGGTGGCCCGCATCGTGCGAGAACCAGTCGACGCCGGGATAGCGCGATTGCAGCCAGCCTGAGAGCAGGTAGATCGTTAGGGGAAAGCCGTACATCTCGGTGAAGAGCGCGACGATGAAGGCGCTGAAGGCTCCGAAAGAGCGCCAGTCCCGAGCGGTCGCCGGCTTGAAGAAACTGAACGCGAAGAAAATAAACACGATCGAGTTCAGAACAACGAGGGACCATAGACCATAGGCTGGAATACTGTCGTGCATGGGGCGCTCCGCTGAAATCATCAATGCTGGTGCGGGGATTGGCCAGGCGGTGATGACGACGAGCTTTCATCATCGCCATGCCCACCGTGCCCACCATGTTTTCCATGCATGAACACATGCAAGAGCGGGCAAGCAAGGATGAGAAGCCAGGGCAGCCAGCCCAGCAGATGCGCGCGATGTTCCGTGATCAGGTAGAATGCCGCGATCGCCAGAAAGCCGTACAGAGCAATGTTCGCTGCGCTGAAGCGGTTCGACGGTTTTTGCTCGTGATTCATGTGGTCGGTGTGCGGTTCCATGAGGGGCTCGCCGGGTTAGTGACCTTGCCAAGAGAGTAAGGGCATTGTCCTTCCCGAGGGATCGGAGGCCGCTGCCGCGAGAGGCTTGGCAAATCGCGCTTCTGCTCTCGTGCGAACGTTGAGCGCCCGCAGCGGCCTAGTCTTTAATCTCGGTTAAAGTGCCGGCGACGCCGCCCCGAAGGCGCCGCGGCGCGGTATGGCCTAGTGTCTGTTTGAGCGTCGCGGCTTTCGCGGCCTGGGAGCCGTGTTCGCCGGCGCGTATGGAAGGCCTCTCGCGCGTCGGGAGGAGGCGTCGGGGCCGAGCAGCGCATCGTCCCCGCGAAGCAAAGAAGCGGATGGCAAGGCATTGAAGTCTCGGACCAGGCTTGCCACCGACCGTGCGCACGAACCAACTCGGATATCGATGCCAGACGCGGCAAGGCGCTCACGCTCAGCGCCACCGATAAAGCCGCAAACGAGCTTTGTGGCGCCACTGGAGAGGATGAGTTCGCAGGTGGACTCGCTGGTCCGCTCGCGATTCGGCCAAAATTCCCGAAGCGGCGAGAGCGGGTCAATCAGGAGCAAGCCATCGCATTTCGCGAAGAACGGACACAGAAGGGTTCTCTGCCGGCTGCGCGAGACGAGCAGGGCGATCCAGCGCGTTCGTTCTGCCGGTGTCGGGTCTATCGTTGCCATTTCCGATCCGCAGGACACGTCCTTGGACATTTAGAAAACATGGCCGGGGATTCCGCACTTTAATCTCGATCAAACATAGATCGAACGGCGACGAATGCCATGAACTCGCATCGGAAAGGGTGTCGGCTTGGCAGTTCTGGCTCCCGGTCGAGCTCACCTGATTGATCTGAATCAATACGCATTGGCCTAGAGTATGATCGACTCTACGGGTCGGCTTCTTTCAGCGACGCGGGAGGGATATAGTCCATTCTCGCGCAGCGGACGCGGCGCGGCCGCCAACGGAAAGCCTGAAGGTGCGAGCGTATGCTCAGGGTCCTGGCCTTGCTGATCTTCTGCACGGTGTCCTTGCTAGCGCAAGGGGCGCCGGCGCAGGCTCATGCGGGTCATGCCAGCCAGGTCAGCCAGCAGAGCCACGCGAACATTCCGGAGTTGCGGGTTTCTGGTCCCAATGAGGGCGATTGCCCGTTCCAGCATGGACGCTGCTGCAAAAGCATGTGTGCCATGTGTTATCTGCCCATGCCACCGCAGCCCCAAGGGGTTGTGACCCTTCGGCTCGAATCCTCCGCAATGCAGCCTGCGCGCGAGGATCTGGCCCGGCTTGTCCTGCTCGGCAGAGACCCTCCAGTCCCGCGGCCTCGCGACCTCTAAGGGCATCCTGGCCAGTCTGTGACCCTGTTTCGCGGGGCATTGGCTGAGTTCGGCTAGGCCCGGCTGAGAGCCCTGGCGCGCGCGCCAGCGGGCATCAGGACACTCCCATCAAAGAATTTGTTCGGCTGCGTAAGCAGCTGCCGGAACGGGCTCCGCGCCCGGGAGGTGTAATGTGAGCTTGGATCGAGCGTCTTTAACAGAAAAGACAGCCCGGTCGCTCCGCCGCGACGATTGGGAAACCGTTGAGCGCGAGCGGAATGGACTGGTGTTACGTGAATTGTCGTTGGCTGAGGCGAGCCGCCGGGGCTGTGCGCGGGGCGATGAGTTGATCCGGCGCCGGGGGCGCCAGGAGTCGCAGGATGGTCCGCCGGCAAGCGCGCCGGTCGGCGGAGCGTTGCCGGGTGAGCAGCACCGTCTGCTTGCCCGTTATCACACGGGCGATCGCAAAATTGAAGCTGGCCGCGACCTGTTCAGCATCGGCTGGACGGGCAAATCGGTCTTCAACCTGCTCGACGGCTGGGTGGCCGTCTACACGCTCTTGGAAGACGGTCGGCGGCAAATCGTTCAGTTCGCGCTGCCAGGTGCGATCCTTGGGATTTTGCCGTCCAGGCGGGGACCGGCCACGGTGGGCGCGCAGGCCTTAACGGATGTGAGCGTTTGCGTCATCCCGACGTCTGTCCTGACCGCCCATACGCGCACCGAACCGGAGATCTGCCTCCGACTCGTGCGGTCGCTTGCCCGCGATTGCAGCCTCGCGTTCGACCATCTTACCAGCATCGGACGGCGTTCGGCGCGAGAGAGGGT
Organism: Hansschlegelia sp. KR7-227; assembly: GCF_049446035.1. Classification (NCBI taxonomy): domain Bacteria; kingdom Pseudomonadati; phylum Pseudomonadota; class Alphaproteobacteria; order Hyphomicrobiales; family Methylopilaceae; genus Hansschlegelia; species Hansschlegelia sp. KR7-227. The sequence continues at coordinate 74,075 of NZ_JBMSEA010000005.1, read as the reverse complement.
CGCTCACCTGCTTCTGGAGCTGTTCACGCGCTACCGGGCGCAATGGCCCGGCAATCATATCGAAGAGATGACGCTACCGTTGACGCAGGAGCAGATTGGCGATGCTACCGGCCTGACATTCGTCCATGTCAACCGCGTCCTGAGCGCCATGCGCAAAGAAGGGATCGTTCAATTCCACTATCGTCGATTGCGAATACTGAACCCAGATCGACTTATTGAGGTTGCCGGTGTGGATCCCGAAACGGCGATAGGCTGGCTTGAGCGACGCCCCTGGGCCTAGTTTGGCTGAATCAAAAGCAGCCCGGTCGGCGGAGTCCCGAGGGTCCGCCGGAGAATCGAAGCCATTGTTGCGACGCTGGGGCCGGCGTCGCGGTCGCGATCCTTGGCATTCTGCTGGTGAAGCGTCCGGTCGGCGAAGGAATGGCGATCCCCGGATATGCAGGAAACGCTTGATCGAGATTAAAGATGGTCCACCTGCCAGCGGCTAGCCTTGATAGTTGGCGAAGAGGAAACGCATGAGGCGAAAGCACCAGCACGCCCCCGATCGTCATGCCCTCGAGCAGGAGCCATCGTAATGAGCACCCCCTCTGTCGACCAGACCAAGACCCCTGAGCACGCGACCCCAGATGCCTCGTCCTGCTGCGGCGGCCATGCCAACACGGAAGCCTCCGAGAAAGCGCATGGCCACGCCTCATGCGCAACCCACGACCGTACCGCTGACCATGCCATAACGGCCGTGTCCCCGGATGATCAGGGTCGCGCGCCGTCCAGCGCCGGCCGTCCCGCGAAGAAATCCAGCTGCTGCAGCGGCGGGTGATAGGGCGGGAGGAGGAGGGCATGATCGGGCCTCGCGTCGATTTGGCAGCGGAGACGGCTTCGCCAATGACCGCCGAGATGCTTTCTGTCCGCCCATCGCTGAAAACGCGCCCTATGTCGGCCGACAGCTGTCGCTTCCGCCGCCGGCTGCTTCTATGTCGGCTCGGCGAAGGTCAGTTCAGAGGAATGACGCCTCGACCTGGAAACCGTTCGGGCCGGAGCGAACGCCTGCAACGGCAGGATGCGCTATCGACTTCATGACAGGATTGCAGATGGGCAAGAAGGAAAAACGCGAAGCCGCCGGCAAGGCACTTCACGAGCTTCAGGTGGAATTGTCGGGCCTTCAAAAACACGTCATCAAATCCGGGACGAAAGTTCTCGTGCTTTTCGAAGGCCGCGACGCGTCCGGCAAAGATGGAACGATAAAGCGGGTCGTCGAACATCTCAGCCCGCGCGAGACGCGCGTGGTCGCGCTGGGCAAGCCGTCTGACCGCGATCAAAAGTCCTGGTATTTCCAGCGTTGGGTGCCGCATCTCCCGGCAGGCGGAGAGATCGTGCTGTTCAATCGCAGTTGGTACAACCGTGCCGGCGTCGAGCGGGTGATGGGATTCTGCAGCACCGCGGAATATGATGAGTTCCTCACAACGGCGCCACTCTTCGAACAGTTGCTCGCCCATTGCGGCGTCACCATCCTCAAATACTATCTGGACATCTCCCGGACCGAACAAAAGCGTCGGCTGAAGGAGCGACGAGATGATCCACTGAAGCAGTGGAAGCTCAGTCCCATCGACGACACCGCAACAAAACATTGGAACGACTATAGCGCAGCCCGGAACGAGATGCTGGCTCGCACGCACACCCCATTCGCGCCATGGACCGTCGTCCGCGCGGATGACAAATCAGAGGCCCGGCTCAATGTCATCCGAGACCTTCTGACGCGCTTCGACTTCGGCGGCAAGGATCGCGCTCGGGACCTACCGGATCCGAACGTCGTATTCCCGTACGACAAAGCGGCGCTGACGAACGGCCTAATTGCGGAGTAACTGATGCCCTATCCATCCGACGATTTTCGCTACCATCGTCGCCCAGCAAAGTATGACCCGCAGCTTGTTTCCTAAGGATGCTCCGATGATGGACCACTCTTATATGATGACCGGTTATTGGTCACCTTGGCACTGGTTTGCGTTTGTTATGTTCGCCGCCCTCGTTCTTTACCCCGTCGGGCGCATCCTCGCTCGAATTGGCTACTCGCCATTTTGGTCAATCCTCGCGTTCGTGCCGCTGGCCAACCTGGTTGGCCTCTGGTTTGTCGCGCTAGGCGAATGGCCACGGCATAGGTCGAGCTCGTGATGACGCACGCGTTTTATCGCTCAACGGCCATGGCCCGGAAGAGTGAAAACGGTTGATGGCCCTGAGCGACGTGGCCTGCGCTTGGGAGAACACTGGTTTATCGCGTAATACCGTTTGACGCGCGAGTTTCACGGGCCAGACTAGCAGCGGTCGGTGCAGCCAGACTGTCGGCGTTCAAATCGGCAACGGCCGGGGCGTCGGTTCAAGGGTCGGCCTTGGCTTTGGCATCGGCGAACGCCTTGCGAAATTGTTCGGCCTTTTCGCAATGGCAATCCAGGAACCCGTGCACTGGGCAGGTTCGGCACATCTCCTCGAGACGTTTCCGCAGCGCCTGCCGGCCGCGATGCAATCGAACGGTCACATTGTTCAACGAAGTCCCGAGACTTGCCGCCAGGCGCTCACGTGGCTCCCCGAGGATATCCGCACGCCAGATGATATCGGCGTATTCCGCTTTCAGTGTCGGCAATATGCGATAGAGGCAGTTGCAGATCGCCGCATCGAGCTCCTCATCGACGGGGTGGTTCTCGACGTCCGCCTGATCGATTACGATTTCGCGTCGACGCCGTCGTGCCGCTTCTCGTTGATAGTCGGCAATTGTCGTCGCCAGGATCCGGCCTAGCCAGCCGCGCACCATTCCCACATCGCGAAGCTGCGACGCTCGTTCCAGGGCCCGCAGCGAGAACCGTTGCAAGACCTCGTCGGCGGCGTCCCGATCGCCGAGGCGGCGCTGGAGAAATAGAAGTATCTGCTTCTGCGCCTCGACCAACGCGTTTTGCACCGCGCTATCATGAAGTTTTGCGGCTTGAACATCCTTGGCGGCGGGAGGCGGAGTCTTCTCGTTTTGCGGGCTGTCTGTCACGACCCTCCGTACTCCTTGACTTGCAGATGCGGGTGACGCTGACCACGCTGACATTAGAAACCGCCAAGTCTTTAACCCAGATCAAGGTCTGCTCTTGCGATCGCCGCCGCCCGCTGCTTAAATCACGACCTGAGCAGCGGCACGATCTGGGTTGTTCCTTCCGAACGCTCGTCCGCGAGTCTCGGCGGCGTCCCGCGCGATCCCCGCCACCCGAAAAAGCAATGGAGCTTTGTGCCCATACAACGTGGGCAGGCAGCGTGCGCAACTCGGCTTTCTTCATTGCCGAGGGGTTCAACATGCTCATGGTCATCCACGGCTCGGACGTCGGTCGGCACAGCGCGCTGATGAATCGCGCTCACCGCTTTCGACACAGTATCTTCGTCGACGAGAAGGGCTGGGAGGAACTGCGTCAGTCCGATGGTTGCGAGCGTGACCGGTTCGACGACGCGCATGCCGTTCATCATATCTGCCTGCACGGCGAAGAGATTGTCGGTTACCAGCGCTTGCTGCCGACCACCCGGCCGCACCTCCTGACCGACGTGCTCACGGATCTGTGCCGGCGCGCGCCGCCGCGCGGGCCGCGCGTCTTCGAGTGGACGCGCTTTTGTGTCGCTCAAGGCCACCGGGAATTGAGACCACGCGGCAATAGCCCCTTCCTCGAGCTCGCCCAGGGCGTTGTCGAATGGGGAATGGCAAGGCGCGTCGGCACTGTCACCGTCGCGATCGACTGGCGTTTAATGGTTCAAGCCTCAATATGAGCGTGTTCGAACTGCTCGGCTTCGAGGTCTCCGATGCGCGGCGCGCCCTCAAGAAGAGCGGTGTCGACTACGACGATCTGACATCGGCGATTAGCAAAAAGAATCGCGCCGATCGCGCCCTGGCGCGTCAGACACGATCTCGGAAGCTTCCCTCCTGAAAAACCGCGACCAGTGCGGCAATCGCTGTTCTGGCTCAGGCGAGAAGCTGGGGAGGTCTGGCCTCCCCAGCTGGATCGATTATGCGGCTGAGCGCTCAGCGGCCTGGGCGAGCCGGCCAAATTCGAGGGCGATCAGGTCGACGGTGTAGATCCGCTTGCCGTCGCGCTCGTAGCTGTTCTGCCGAAGGCGGCCCCGCACGTGGACCAAGTCGCCCTTGCTGACGTGCTCGTTCACGTAACCCTGGATCGATTTGGTGAAGATCGTGACCTCGTTCCAGTGCTGGTCGTCCTGCCACTCGCCGCCTTGGTCCTTGAAGGGATAGTTGGCGCAGACGGTAACGCGGACTGTCTTGCCGACCTGCTTGATGGTCCCGACGTGGCCGATGAGGGTGAATTCGGCGATGTTGCGCATAGTCTCTCTCCATCTTGTGGGGCTGCGCCCCGTTGCGATGGCGATCCGTCATGGCCGGGAAGCCGGCACAGAGCCGAAGCCCGCGAGACGCGGGCGAAGGGCGAGCGTAGCGCTGCGTCCCGGAAGGCCGTGAATTTTGGCGCCGCAGGCGCGGGCGCGAGGAATGCCGATCGGGGCCCCGCTTGCGGGGTGATCCGGCAGGGGAAAATTCTCGGGCGGAGGGACCGACGTGCGGGCGACGGCCATAGGAATCCAGCCACGCAACCGGGAGCGCTGCCCGACCGGGAGAGAGGAGCAATCGTCGCCATGCCACCACGACCGCGCGGCGGGCCTAACACCGTGGGCACGAAGAAAAAAGCGATGTCGATGCTTGCTCGCCAAGGACGAGGAGGCGTGGGAAGAGGCGCCGCACGGATTGGCATCGACCAAGGAAAACGGCCATGGACCCGAACGAGCGCCAGCTGCGACCTTTCACGGGATGGGTCCGACGGCACGACCGCAGCGCGAACGTCGGGCGAAAAACCGAGCTCCGCCCGTTGCACAGCGGGCTCGGAGCCCCGGGGTGCCGACGCCTTGCCGAACCACCTGAGGAGGCCAAGCCGTACCACGACACCGCCCGCGCCATCAAGCGGATCGTTTCGCGCGAAGTTGCGCGTTGATCTGCGACATCAGGATCGGGCCAAGCGAGAATTCACCGGCTTTGGCCTTTTCCGTCAGGCCACGCAAATACCCGCCAGCGGAGCGAATCGCCGCGCCGCGTTGCAGGATGCACGCGACCACCACCGCGGCCTGCATTTCGCCCATGATCGCTTGCGCCTCCTCCCAGGCGCTGGGACTGATCCCGAGCATCGACCGCACCACGACCGCGGTGGCCAGCAGGTCACGCCAGTTCGAAATTCCGCCCTTGGCGTACTCCGCGATGTCGGGGCAAGCGTTCATCACCATCCCAAGGGGATAGGCCGTCTCCGCAACCCTCGGCGTTCGTGGTTCTGGCACCGCCCTCCCCGCCCGGCTTCCTCGAAAGCCAGGTTCAAGATCAATTAAGGGGTCTGGATTTGAATTCTGTATATGGCGCTCATTTCGGGACTCATTGGCGCTCATATCTTGTGTTTTGATGTGACTTTCCAGCAGGTTGAGGACGTCGTCAGCCAGTTGCGACAACTCTTCGGCCGCGGCCTCCAGCTGCCCGCGCGTCGCCGTGCGCGGAATCCCCTCGACAATCGAGCGAAAACCGGCATGCACCTCCGCCCAGTCTGCGGGCCCCTGCCCTCCCCTGCGCGTCGGAACGCCCTCCTCGATCCCCGTCGCAATCATCTTGGCGATGTCGCGTCGGCACAGTGTGATGCGCTCGCGGGCCAGCTTTATGGCGCGCGCTTCAGCCTCTACGGCAGCCGCAAGGCTCTGAAACTCCTCCGCGCGAACGACAAGCGGCGAAAGATCGAAGCCAAAGGCGAGCTCGATCTCGCCGGACGCGCCCTTGCGGGCGTAGCGCTTGCCGTTAGGACTGTCCCGCCGGATGACAAGACCCGCGTCGACGAGGACGGAGAGGTGGCGACGCAGCGTCGATGCCGGCATGCCGTGGGCGCGCAGAGAGAGCTGAAGGTTCGAGGGGAAAACGACAAGATCGTCCTCGCCCGTCAGCGCAGTCTCCGGATGGAATGTGAGAAGCGCGTTCAGAACAGAGAGGGCGCGCTCCGTCACGCCGAGGCTCGGCCGCGCCAGACATATGGCGTGAAAGATTTTCCACTTGTGTACGACCTTGTCAGGTGGCCGAGACGATGCGGCGATCTGCGTTGCCACATGGGCAAGCGTCAGTGATCGCCGCCCGAAGGGCGTCGTTGGGGTATGCGGTTCCATATCTTTGCCTCATCCGGGCAAAGGAAAGCTGCTCGCCGAAACGGCGCCGTCTCTCACTTGAGACTTGACTGCGATTCGCGGAAGTGATTCTCTATCAGTCGCCAAACTAAGACAGAGGCTTCCGGGACGGTGACGTTTCGGGGGCCTTTTTCTTTGCCGATTTCAATCCTTCAGTGGGTGGAACGCGGTTCACGCATTACGGCGGCCGCCTCGCGCTGTGCGAGGGCAGCTGCTGCAATCTTGGTTGCAAGGAGGTGTCATGCGCCCTCCTTGGATTTTCGGAATGCCTCGTAGAGATCCGGCAGCCGATCTAGGACGAAATCGCCGAACGAAGGGGCTGCCTTCTCATCGACGCTGAGGATGAATCGGCTGGGACTTCTGTCGATTTTCGCGATTCTCTTCCCGTCGTTTGCAGTCCAGACCGTGGCCTTTGCGGTTTTTCCCTCGCGCGCGGTCAGGATCGACAGCGCCATGCGAAAGCGGTCGTCCGACGATCCTGCGAGAAATTTCGGATTGCCGAGCAAGGCCTCAAGCGTCTTGGCAGGCTTGCGGTCGCCGAGATGCTCGACGAATTCCAGCCATCGACGGCGTCCAACCTTCGGTGCGGGACCGATGGCATCGCTCAGCTCGGCCGGGATCGCGCGATAGATGGAGATCAGGCGCGACAATTCCGTTTTGTCGACGGATAAAGCGGCCATGATCGTATCGCGTTTGAAGTTGCGATCCTCGAGCAATGTCGCGTAGCGCGCGCGTTCGATGAACGAGAGGTCCTCTCGCTCTCCGTTCTCCTTGCCCTGCGCGACCACGAGCTCGTCGTCCGAGAGATCTTGGACAACCGCGCGAACGGGGCGACCCAGTTCCCGCAGCGCTTGAACCCGCCGGTGACCATAAGCAGTCTGATAGCGGCCCGGTTGAGTAGGGTGGGGCCGCAGAAGGGCTGGGACGAGTTGTCCTCTCGTTCTAATCGACTCCTTGAAGGACGCGAAGTTTGCATCCGAACCCTTCATGCGATCGGGGATGATCGAGTCATCGACGAGATCTGCGTCAATCTCGACGACGTCTTGTCCGCTGACCAAGCGTTCGGAAAGAACCTTGGCCGCATCGCGCTCAGCGGATAGCTGCTCAAGAGAGCGGCTCATCGCGCCTACGGCCCCACGCGAACCAAGCGTCGGCACGCGTTGTTCCGGCGCGGCCGCCGCTGCTTCGCCAGCGAGGCTGGAATGACCGCCTTCTATGAGGTCAGCGAGAAGGTTCTTCCGTGCCATCAGGTCCTCCGCCAGGCCGCCCGGATGAGGCTCTCGATTTCGCCGTTGACGCTGTCCAATGATTCGATCGCGCGGTCATAGGTCGAGCGCGTGAACTGCTGCCGCTCCACTTCGTACAGCGTCTGTTTGGTGATCCCGGCGTCGGAAATCGCGGTACTTTTCAGAACCATGTTCGTGAGGACGCGATCGGCGAAGAGCGATCGCATGAAGCTCACCATCTGTGTCTGCGGCCCGTCACTTGGCTCGTATCGCGTGACGAGATAGCGCATCCAATCGTAGTTCGTGGCTCCGCCGGCTTTCGCCACGACAGACATCAGGTCCGAAGTCATGATCAGGAACTGGCACATCGACATGACGTCGAGCATCTGTGGATGCACGGGAATGAGCAGAGCCGTCGCAGCGCAAAGCGCCGACATGGTGAGAAATCCCAGTTGCGGCGGACAATCGATGACGACGACATCGTACTTGCTCTCGACCGTGCCGAGCGCCCGCGCGACACGCGCGAAGAACAGTGGATCGTCTGTTTTTCGTGACGTGAGCGCTTTGGGCGTCTCGTGCTCGAATTCCATGAGCTCGATATTGCCAGGAATGATGTCGAGCCCTGAAAAGTACGTTGGACGGATAATGTCGGCTAGGTCCCTGCGCTCGGCGTCATACCGGATTGCGCCGTACAATGTGCCGTTTTCCTCAACGTCGAATTCGGGCTGATACCCATGGAGCGCAGAGAGCGACGCCTGCGGATCGAGATCAATCGCGAGGACGCGGTATCCCTGCAGCGTGAGATGCTGTGCGAGATGGGCGGCCGTCGTGGTCTTTCCGGAGCCGCCCTTGAAATTGACGACAGCGACGACCTGAAGATGGTCCCCCGCAGATCGCCATGGGCGATAACGGCGAGCGCTCTTGCCTGTTTCGTCAAGATAGGTCCGTAGCGCCTGAATGTCATCGAACGAGTAGGAGCGACGTCCGGATGAACTCGTTTCCGGCTGCGGCCCCTTCCCTTCCAGAGATAACTGGCGCAAATAGCCGTCATTGACGCCGATGAGCTTTGCCGCCTCGCCCGACGAGAATGGTCTCAGTTTCTTTCTCGCTTTCGGGGGAAAGAGCTTTAAGCGGTGCTGCTGAAGTTTCGCGGATAGCTCTCTTGCATCGGCTGCAATAAGCTCATGAATCGCGAGGCGGCCCGCGTCCGGCGTCACTGGGAAAGTTTCGTCCACCCGGTTGTCCACGGTCCGCTCGTGTAGTTACGCCTTCGAGGGGCTCTTACGGTTATAAACCGTGGCTAGTAAGCCCGATTCTACCGTGTTCCGCAACAAATTAAGGGTTAACGAGATCTTAACGCTGCATGGCTTCGCAAAGATTGCCGCGGCCCACGGAACGGGTGCCGGCGGCGAGTTGACCGGTGTCAACTTTCGGGTGAAGTCGCGAGTTGACACCGGTCAACCCCGATGTCTCGTCCGATGACCGGCGTCAGAGACCCAATCGAGCCGCCCTGCCCTGCGCACGCTCTACCTCGTTATAGTAGCTCGACGCCTGCTGGACGGACCGATGTTGGGACTGCTGCATCGCTTCCGGCAGCCCGATCCCCTGTCGTGCCGCCTCGGTCAGAAATCCAGCGCGCAATCCGTGCGCGGTGAACTCCCTGGGGTCGAGCTCGGCCATCGCGCAGCGACGCTTAACGATCAGGTTGATCGATTGCGGTGTCAGCGCGCGCTCCTCGATCGCCTCCCAACGGTCGATCGCGCGGAAGACAGGGCCCTTCCGAATATCGGCTCGCAAGAGCCACTCCCGCAATGCTTCGACCGGCGGCCCGACCAGGAACACCCTGCCCTCATCGTTGGCGTCTCCAGTCTTGGTGCGGCCGAGCTGGATGGAGATGCACGGCAAGGTCGGAGAATTCGGGTCGCGCGGATCGAGTGGCACGTCCTGCTCCTCACCCAGCTGCTCGACGCGAAGTCGTGCCACCTCGCTCCGGCGCCGCCCGCCGGAGGCGAACGCCACAAGCAAGATCGCGAGATCGCGGGTGTCGGCCAGCCGGTCGGTCGCGCAGGTCGCAGTGAGCTTGTCGAGGACGTCCCGCGTGACGGCGCGCTTGCTCTTGCGCCGGCGTGGCCGCGGCGAAGCCCGCACCGAGAGGCGCACCGCCGACCGAACGCCGGGCGAGCCGAACGACCCCTTCATCCCCTTCCAGCGATGCAGTGTTCCCCAGCTCGCCAGCCGCCGCTTTACGGTGTTCGGCGCATGTGGCCCCTCGCTGCGCAGCAGCCCCTGCGCGCGCAGAGCGGCATCGACTTCCGCGGGCATCCCGTGACGGAGAGCGCGCTCGCGCTCGGACGTGTCCCAGAGATGATGGGCGACAAACTTCAGGGCGAGCGCCTCAGGCGCCGGCCACGGCAGCGCCTCGCCGGTCGCCGCAAACGCCCAGGCTTCGAGATAGGCAAGGTCAGAGGTGAGCGCGCGAAGGCTGTTGTCACCCATGCCTTCCTTGGCGAGATGCTTCAGCGTCGCGACGTCGTCGTCGGTGAGCAGCTGCGCCAGGCGGTCGCGCCGATCCATCGGGAGAATGGCCGAGAGCGTGTCGAGCTCAAGAGCGCGTCGCGATTCGGCGTCGAGAGAGCGACCTTTGACGATATCATCCATGGCGATCCTCAGAACCCGTAGGTCTGCTCGGCCCAGCGCAAAAGCACGACCGCGTCGGCATCGGGCAGACGCACGCGCTGCTTCTTGAGACCGTCCGCGATGGCGAGACCCACATCGGCCTCGACCCAGTGGCCATGCGTCATCAGAAAAAACCAGCCGAAGGTCAGGGAGACCTCGCGATCAATCGCCTCAATGCGATCCATCAGCTGATGGACGGAGGTCTCGGCCGAAATCAACAGGCGCTCACGCGGCATCTTCAGCGGTCGCGGGATAAACCGACTTCGCGCTCGCCCTTGTAGGCGTAGTCGCGGACGTCGAGCGCCCAGTGCGCGAAGACGCGTTGCGCGCGGGCGCTCGAATCTTCCCAATCGCGGAAGAAGCGCGCCTCGCGTGGCACGAACTCGAAATAGTCCGGCACCAAGTCAAGGAACGGCGTCTCGCGCGTCCCGTCCGGTCCGACCTCGCGCAGCACCCGCCGCTCCATCTCGGGGCGCTTGGCCTCACGCTTCTCGCGCTCGACGCGACCGCACCGATCGAGGAAGCTACGGACATGAACGAACGCGCCGCCGGCGCGATCGAGCAAACGGTAGGCCGGGCCGGCGAGGCGAGCCGTGTCGGGGAGGGGCTTGTCCCGCGGCCAGCCGGGATCGAGCAATTCCTCCTCGCCCCATGGGCGGTAGTCCGGGTTGACGACCGGCCCGGCACGCCATTCGATCTCGCGGCCGAGCGCGATCTGGATATAGTCGGCCGCCCCGGGACCGGTCGGCGCGAAGACGAAAGCGCTGGTGCCGCGCCACTCTGTGATCTGCAGGTCCGAGTCTTTAAGGCGCGCCCAGGTCGCCTTGACGTCGCCGGCGTCCTTGGCGATCTCTGCCGTCATCCACGGCCGCAGTTCGCTGACGCGCGTGCCGTCTGGCCGGATGATCGACCTCGTGTCGCGCCAGTAGTCATCGTCTACCCGGACCATGCTGAAGTCGAATCCCGGAAAGACGGCAGCGAGGGCAGGGACAAGATCAGCGTCCGCGGAATCGGCCGGAAGTTTCGCCAAGAGCGCTTCCAGTGAGGCCGCATCAGGCAGGCGGACAGGGGAGGGGGTCATAACCGAACCTCTTGCGGGATTAGCGGGATTTCCGTATATTACGGAATAAAGGAGAACGCATCATGACCTCCACCGTAACCGCCGCCGAGGTCTCGAAGAACTTCGGTGCCTACCAGGATGCCGCCGTGCGCGAGCCGGTGATCATCACCAAGAACGGCCGCCCGCGCACCGTGCTGATGGCCTATGAGGATTTCATCCGGCTCTCGAAGCGCGACCGCCGGGTCCAGCGCACCGCCGAGCTGAGCGAGGCAGAGATAGCTGCCGTCGAGGCGGCCGAGCTGACAGCCGATCCCGAGCATCTCAACACTCCTGCCGGCACACATGCTGCCGACTGACGTCCGCGTCGGCTGGATTTTTCGCTATGCCTATCTCTGGGACTGGCAGCACCGCGAGGGGCGGGAGGAGGGCGACAAGGACCGTCCCTGCCTCGTGCTGGCGATCGTCATGACGACGGAGGAGGGCGCGACGATCGTGCGCGTCCTGCCGATCACGCACACGCCGCCCGCGCATCCGGCCGACGCCATCGAGATCCCAGCCGACGTGAAGAACCGGATGCGGCTCGACGGCCAACGCTCCTGGATCGTGCTGACCGAAAGCAACCGCTTCACCTGGCCGGGACCGGACCTGCGCGCCGTCGACACCAAGAGCGGCTACCACGGCGCACTGACGCCCGGCCTGTTCGCGGAGGTCAAGCGCCGCTTCGTGGCGATCGCCCGGGGCGAGGTCGCGACCAGCGCGCCGCACCGGAGCGTGCCGCGGACCGAGTGACGGCCGCCGACGGCGGCCGGATGCGTCCGGAAGAGGGGAGGGGGCTGGCAGCGGCGGCGTCCTTTCGTCGATGGGAGGCCCGGCTGTGGTGATTGTCCGGGCTGAGGACGCCCAGAATCGCCGATCTGCGAGGCGGTGTCCGACACTATCGATAAGATCGACTGCCTCACGTCGACGGCGATCCCTTCATGATCGCGATCGCTGACTTTCACGCGCCAGCCTCGATGATCTGGAGCCGGGAAGGGCTGATCGGCTATCTTTACGGATTGAGCGCAGAAAAGGCGCAGGTCGACGGTCGGCCACAGGCCGTCGCGAGATCGTCGCAGCGCCTGCGGGGACCCAGCGCCTTTCCGGCGGGACTGTTCACCGACGACCGCTGCAGCGAGCTTTCGGCCATCATCTTCTCCAACGCCTGCTCCATCGCCAAGCTGAACCGCGTGGCGGTCTCGGGTCTCGGAGCGCCAACCGGGCTTCGGTACACCAGGGTCGGAATGTTCTTCGACCGCACCCCCGGCGCGCTCGCGGGCATTCCCTTCTGCCACGACGTCACGAGCGCTGAATATCGCGGTCTCTGGCCTCACGGATACGAGCCCTGGTCAGCCGAGCTCGAAGTTTTTCATAACCCGTTCGCGCGCCATCGCGTTCCGATCGAACTTATTCCTGAAGCGGCCCACTGGTTCGACCAGGACGGCGACCTCACCTGCAGCTCTGTTCACGAAACGTCGATCCTGTGGTCGCAGACGATGATCACCGAGGAGAGCGCCCGGGCGCCAGGCCTCGCCGACTTTCTCCCGAGCGGCGACGCCAAAATCTGACGTCGCTCTCAAACCGACGCCTGCACCTCCACGTCCTTCATCGCCGCGAGCGCCAGCTCCGCGAAACGCATGAGATCCAGATCCGAGCGCCCGTAGACCCGCACGAGCCCGTCGTCGCCGACCACGACGCCGACCGCGGCGGCGACGGCCAGGCGTTCAAATTTCGGCCCATGATCTACAGGCAGGAAGGCCGCGACATAGGGTTGTTGCGCCTGATGCAGTCCGCCGAACCCGCCCGCGTTGCAGCTCGCAACCGGGATGCCGCCAAGCGCCGACACCGCGACAACGGCCGACGCGACCCCGACATCAAGGCCGAACAGTTCATCTTCAGGGGAATCGGCTTCTAAACGCTCATCATCAAAGGCTTCGGCTGCGGCGTTGATGTCGTCCGCCGCCATGAAGCGCTCGACAATCGCGCGCTCGATCTTGAGCACCGTCGAGAGATGCTGGGCGCTGAGGCCCACCAGGTCCTGATAGGCGCAATTGCCGACGAAGTAGCCCGACTCGTCGGCGTCCTCGATCTCCGTCTTCGTCGGCCAAGCCAGGCGACGAACATCGATGACCTGCAGCAGATCGGCTTCATAGGCGTTAGCGCGCCACTTCACGGCCGGCCTCCCGTCTTGACACGGTCACGAACAGGAACAAAATAGAAACAGAATTGACGTGGCGCCACGGAGGCGCCACCGTGACGTCATGAAAAGCGAATCGAAAACCGTGCCGGTTCGGGAGCTCGACCGCTTCACGCTTCGCGTCGCGGACGAGACCCTCGCCGCTATCGATGCGCTGTGCGCCGTTCGGCCCGGCAACGTCTCGCGTAACACTTGGATAACCGAAGCAGTCCAAGAAAAGCTATTGCGCGATACGACGAAGTCGCTTGTCCCGGACAATGATCGGTCAGCTCATGGCTAATTTCTATGAGTTTTTTGCCGGCGCCGGCATGGCGCGATGCGGGCTCGGCGACGAGTGGACCTGCCTGTTCGCCAATGACTTCGACTTCAAGAAGGGCGCCGTTTATCAGCGCAATCATGGGGTCGGGGGTTTTCAGGGCGGCGACATCCGTCACATCACGCTCGATCAGATGCGCGGCGTTCCGGATCTCGTCTGGGGCTCTTTTCCCTGCCAGGATCTCTCACTCGCGGGCGGAGGCGCCGGACTGCGAGGCGAACGATCGGGCACGTTCTACCCGTTCTGGGACATCATCCGCGATCTTCGGCGCGACGGTCGTGCACCGAAACTGATCGCGCTCGAAAACGTGTGCGGGACGCTGACCTCCCATGGAGGGAGCGACTTCGGCGCCATCTGCGAAACCTTCGCGCTCGCCGGCTATCGCCATGGTTCGCTGATCATCAACGCCGATCTGTTCGTTCCGCAGTCGCGGCCACGCCTGTTCATGATCGGCGTTCGCGACGACGTTGCTATCGACCCCGCTTTGCTCGCCCCAGCGCCGCTCGATCCCTTCCATACCCGCGGCCTTCGCCGTGCTGTGGAGGGGATTTCGCAAAAGGCGCGCGAGGCGTTGCTGTGGTGGAATCTGCCGACGCCGGAGCGCCGTTCGCGCACTTTCGCGCATGAAATCGAGGAGGCGCCGGACAGCGTCTCATGGCACAGCCCGGCAGAGACCGTTCAGCTGCTCGCGATGATGTCGGCGATCAATCTCGCAAAGGTCGAAGTGGCCAAACGCGCCGGGCGGCGCATGGTCGGGGGCGTCTACAAGCGCACGCGGCTCAACGAGGTTGGCGTCAAGGTTCAGCGGGCGGAGGTCCGGTTCGACGACGTCGCGGGTTGTCTGCGGACGCCGGCCGGCGGATCAAGCCGACAGGTCATCCTCGTGGTCGACGGGCCGGTCGTTCGATCGCGACTGATCTCGTCCCGCGAAACGGCGCGGCTGATGGGATTGCCGGAAGAGTACCAGCTTCCTCGCAACTACAACGAGGCCTATCATCTCACGGGCGACGGGGTCGTGGTCCCGGTCGTGAGGCATCTGGCGGCGCACATTTTCGAGCCGCTGCTTCACCCTGCTGCTTCAAAAAAGCGGGCTGCTGCGTGAGCGTCATTCCCTGCGCTCGAAACGAACGGCTTCGGGCGCAGATCGAAGCCTTCGCCGAGACGCTCAAGACGGAAGCGCACAAGCTCGGCGATCACGGGCTCGACGAGCGCGAATTCTACGACAGTCCGATCTTTCGAGGCGCCATCGAACGTGTCCGCGGCCAGTTCTCGGCGACGATGCGCGGCAAACGCGAGTTCGTCCGTCATGTTCTCAATCACATGGAGGACGCCGGTTTCATTGCAGGCTGGGACGAAAGCGAGGACGCCGCCCGCAATGACTATGTCGTGCGGCTGAGCAGCGGACGAACCGCGGTGATCGATCTCAAGGGATGCCTCGACGGCAACAACACCAACATCTTCGAACGTCCAAGCGACGCCGACGAGTTCGTGATCTGGAGCCTTTGCACCAATTCCGGGGCCGATCCGCGGCGCAACGCCTGGTCCGGCATTCATACCCGGCTCAGCGCCGAGATGGTCAGCCGCGGTCAACGTGTCGACGGCGTCGTCATCTGGGACATGATCTGCGGAACCGTCGCGCGCCGTTGCCCGAAACTCGCTGCGGCCGACGCCGGCGATCGCTCGAGCGAGTTCGGATCGTTTCGGACGCCGCCGCCGTGTATCTACCTCTTCCCGTCTGCTCCTCCGACGCGCGATCGTCCGATCGCCGTCGCTCAGGCGCTCGATGACGTCGAGCTGCTCGCAGCGTTCAACGCGTGCTTCAAAGGCCGCGAGGACGAACTCAACCATGTCGCGTTCGAGCTGACGCAGACCGGGGACATGATCGAGCGCGCGACCACGGTGGTGCGCGCCGGCGACGTGGCGCGGGCATCGGGTCCGACGGCGATCCGTCGTGTTTGACTTCGGCAATCGACCGCCAAGCGACGCTATCAACGTTCCGCCATTCGAAACCGAAGATCTTCGGACCAACCTCACACGGTTTCTCGACACGCTCTTCACCGATCCGTCCGGCGTCGGGCGCCGCGTCGGGAATTTCCGCTGGGGGGTCTATGCGTTCTTCGATTACGACCGTGAGCCCATTTATGTCGGTCAGACCAATGAACGCCTGCGGACGCGGATACGCCGTCACCTGACGAACCAGCGCACCGACGCCGTGGCGATGTCGGTGCTCGATCCGTTCGAGGTGTTCGAGATCGAAGTTTGGCCGCTCCCGCAATATGAGACGGCGAGCCGCTCCGACGTCGACGCGCGCCGGCATCTCGATGCGCTCGAGCGCATCATCACGAGCCAGGCCGTCGAGCGATCGACGTTCAAAGCGATCCTCAACGAGAAGGATCCGCCGCCCGGCGACCTGGTGGTCGAACCACCGCCGTCCTTTCGCGACCGCATCGTCTCCGATCGCGTCTTCGAATTGCGCTCGCATCCCGATTTCCGGATCGCGCGGCGGTCCCTGATCATTTCGCGGCTCGCCCAGGTCATCTCGGAACGCAAGGTCCAAGGCGGCCTCCGACGCGTGATGCTGACGCAGGCCAGACGCCTGGCCTGGCTCGCCAGCCGCCGATATGAGGCGCTCGGCGGCGCTGCCTCCGTCAGGGAGGAAGGCGAAGACGACTCCGAGGCGTAAGCGGATGCCACTTTGTTGCCGCCCTTCCTGTCTGATCATGCGCTGAGCGCCCGCCGCCGCACCGAAAGCAGCGCCATGATCATCGGCCCGACCGAAAACTCTCCTGCCACCGCCTTTCGGGTCAGCTCTCGGAGATATCCTCCTGCGCTGCTGATCGCCTCCCCCCGTTGCAGGATCGCGGCGAGCGCCGTGACGGCGTCATATTCGCCGAGCGCTTCGCATGCATCGTCCCAGGCGCTTGGGCTGATCCCCAGCACGGATCTAACCACTCTGGCGGTCGCCATGAGATCCCGCCAGCAAGAAATTCCGCTCCGTGCGTAGTCGATGATATCCGGGCACGCGTCAAGGACGAGCCCTAGTGGGAAAGATCCCTCCCGTTTCCCAGCCGTTCGGATCCGTTGCTCGGGCTTCGCCGCCTGGCTTTCTGAAAAGCCCGGTTCAAGATCAATAGGGGTATTGGTTTTTGAATTCTGTTTGTGGCGCTCAGTCTGGGACTCATTGGCGCTTGAATCTTTTGTTTTCGCCTTTGCCTCCAACAGGATGAGGATGTCTTCGGCAAGCGCCGCCAACTCATCGGCCAACGGCTCGAGCACACCACGCGACGCCGTTCTTGGTATGCGCCCGACGAGCTCGCGGAATCGAACGTGAGCCTCCGTCCAGCTCGCAAACCCGCGCCCGGCCGCCCGGCAGGGCGCATCCTCCTCGATCGCCGCTTCGATCATCTTGGCGATATCGCGCCGACACAGCGTGATCCGCTCCCTCACGATCTTCAGGGCGCGCTCTTCGGCCGTGATCTCGTCCGCAATCTTGTCGATCTCGTCGGCGCGCGCGACCAGCGGACCGAGATCGAAGCCGTAGGCGGTTTCGATCTCGCCGCCGTTTCCGCGACGGGCGTAGCGCTTGCCGTTCGGGCTGTCGCGCCGGCAGATCAGACCCGCGTCCACCAGCACCGCGAGATGACGCCGTAGCGTCGCTGGAGCCATGCCATGCGACCGCAGCGACAGCTGGGCGTTCGACGGGAACACGATCAACGCGTCGCCGCCGAGCGTCGTATCTGGGTGAAACGTCAGAAGGGCGTTTAGCACCGCCAGCGCCCGATCGGAGACGTCGAGCCGCGCTTTGGCGGTGCAGATAGCCCGAAAGAGGATCCATTTGTGCACGACCTTATCGGCCGGCCGCGCGTTCGCCAGCGCCTGTGTCGCCACATGGGCGAGCGTCAGCGATCGCCGCCCGAAGGGCGTCGTCGTGTGTCTGGGTTGCATGTCTTCGCCTTCATCCAGGCAAAGAAAACCTGCTCGCCGAAACGGCGTTTATCGAGCCGGGACGCTTGACTGCGATTCGCGGAAGTGGGATTCTCAGGTTGCTTAGGACTGAGAGAGAGGCTTCCGGACGCGTTTCGGGGGCCTTTTTCTTTGTTTGGATTCTCCGTTCAGGGTTGATCGGAACTCGGGTTACGCACCCTCGCGGGTTTTCCAGTCCGCGAAGATCTGGGGAAACGACTGGGCGAAATAGGCGGCGAAGGCCGCAGACGCCTTCTTGTCGATCTTGAGCGTCAGGACTGTCTCGTCGTCTTTGAGCGTCGCCGCACGCGCCCCGTTGGGCAGCGTGAAGGCCTCGGCCGTCCGATCGCTTCGCCCGGTCTCCTTCTGCGTCAGCCGCCCGAACACATAAGAAAACCGCTCGTCGGATTTGCGGGCGGCGAAACTCGGGCTCGCCGCGAGTTCGCGCGCCCGCGCGGCGGCGCCATCGCCTTCAAGGCGCGCCGCAAGTTCCACCCAACGGTCGCGCCCGGTCTTGGGAGCCGGGCCAATCGCCTCGATGAGATCCCGAGGGATCTTCACTGCCGATGAGATCAGACGCGACAGCCCGGTCTTGTCGACCGCAAGCGCCGCCATGATGGTGTCCCGACCGAAGCCGCGCTCCTCGAGCGCGGCCGCGAACAGCGCACGCTCGATGAAGGACAGGTCGGCGCGGGCGGAATTCTCCTGGCCTTGCGCCACCACGAGCTGTTCGTCGGTCAGCGGCTTGACCACAGCCTTCACGGGTCGGCCGAGCTCGGCTGCGGCGCGCAAGCGTCGGCGGCCGTAGACGATCTGGTAGCGGCCGATCTCCGTGGGATGGGTGCGAACAAGGATCGGGACCTGCTGCCCATGCTCACGAATGAGCGCGACAAGGTCAGAGTGCCCTTCCGGACCGTCATCGAGCCGGTCGGTGATGAACGAAGGATCGATTTTGTCGACGGCGATATCGACGACAGTCAGCGCCTTGACCTCCTCGAAGGAGCGGCTCACCACGCCGATCGCACTGGAATTCGATAGCGTACGGGGCATCACGCTGGCGGATGGCAAAACGTTGGCCGGCGCCTCGTCAGGCTTGCCGTCCAGCAGGCCACCGAACAGGTTCTTGCGCGCCATTTACGCCCTCCCCCACGCCGAGCGGATCAGCTGTTCGATCTCGTTGTTGACGTTGTCGACGGCTTCGCGCGCGCGGTCGTAGGTCGCGCGGGTGAACTGGTCGCGGCTCACTTCATAGAGCGTCTGCTTGGTGATGCCGGCGTCGGCGATCGCTGTGCTTTTGAGCATCGGATAGTTCAGCACGTGGTCTCGAAAAATCGACCGCATGAAGGACACCATCTGGTTCTGCGGTCCGTCGCCAGGCTCGAACCGCGTCACCAGATAGCGCATCCAGTCGTAGCCCATCTGCCCGCCGGCGTTGGCCACGACGCTGAGCAGGTCGCTGGTCATGATCAGGAACTGGCACATCGACATGACGTCGAGCATCTGAGGATGCACCGTGACCAGAACCGCCGTCGCCGAGCACAGCGCCGACATGGTCAGGAAGCCGAGCTGTGGCGGACAGTCGACGACCACGACGTCGTAATCGTCCGCGACGGACGCCAGCGCCGCGTCCATGCGCGTGAAGAACATGCCGCCGCCGGCGCCTTGGTCGAGAAGAGCCTTCGGCGTTTCGTGCTCGAACTCCATGAGCTCGAGGTTTCCCGGGACCAGGTCGAGATTGGCGAAGTAGGTCTTGCGGATGATGTCCTTGAGCTCGCGCCGCCCGCCGCCGTAGCGGATCGCGCCATAGAGCGTTTCATTTTCGCCGACGTCGAACTCGGGCTGCACGCCGTGCAGCGCCGACAGCGAAGCCTGCGGATCGAGGTCGACCGCCAGGACACGGTAGCCTCGAAGCGCTAAGTGCTGCGCGAGATGGGCTGCCGTCGTCGTCTTGCCGGACCCGCCCTTGAAGTTCACGACCGTGATGACCTGGAGGCGCTCGTCGCCCTGTCGTTTAGGCACGTAGCGCCGATCCGACTTCCCGCTGGCGTCGAGAAAAGCCCTGAGGGCATGAATGTCCTCGATCGCATAGGAGCGGCGTCCGTGCGCGCCGACGTCGACCGCAGGCCCCTTGCCGTCGAGCGAGAGCTTTCTCAGATAACCGTCGTTGACGCCGATCAGCTTGGCCGCTTCGCCGGAGGAGAACCGTCGAAGCGTTTTGCGCGAGTCCGGAGGGAACAGCTGATGGCGATGCGCCTGGAGCTTCGCTGACAGCTCGCGAGCATGAGCGCCCACGAGCTCGTGGATCGCCCGCGGCGCCGAAGACAAGGTTGTGGCTGTATCCACGTGGTTCTCGCGTAAACACGGCAAACGGCGCGTTCTCGCCCTTTTGCCGTGCCTAGAGTGCCCGATTCCCGATTCTGCGCAAGAAATAAAGGGTTAACGAGACGTTACCTGCTCGACTTGCAATCCATGTGTCCCGTGGATTGTAAGTCTCAGACGAGGGAACGCGGCTTGTCCGATCCTCGGGTCGCGATCAGCCAATCCATCAACCGCCCTAGTCGGGAGGTTGCCGGCCGGCAACTCGTGTGGCTCCCCCGCAATTCCCACGCCAGTTGCCGGACGGCAACTGTCAGCCAAGCCTGGCCGACTCGCCTCGCTCGATCTCGACCTCATTGTAATACGATGAGGCCTGCTGCATCGAGCGATGCCGGGTTTGCCGCATGGCTTCCTGCAGGGGCACGCCGCGCCGCGCGGCCTCGGTCAAATAGCCCGATCGCAGGCCGTGTGCCGAATAGGCGGCCGGGTCCAGTCCCGCCTGACGGCAGCGTTTTTTGAGGATCGCGTTGACGCTTTGCGCGTCGATCGCCCCCTCCCCGATCCGATCCCAGCGATCAATCCGACGAAAGATCGGCCCGGCGGCGATGTCCGCCGCCGCAAGCCATGACAGCAAGGCGTCGACCGGCCGGCCGACCACCACGACGCGTTCGTCCTGGTCGGCCCCCGCGGTCTTGGTGCGGCCAAGCCTCAATCCAAGCGAACGCAGCATGACGCCTTGAGCGTCGCCGCGGCGCGCCGGAACCGGCGATCGCTCCATCAGGTCCTCCACCGTCAACCTCGCGACCTCCGATCGCCGACGTCCGCCGGACCCGAATGCGATCAGAAGGAGCGCGCGGTCGCGGGCGTCGATCAGCCGCCCCCCGCCGCAGGTCGTCAGCAGCCTGTCGAGGATGTCGCGCGTGACGGCGCGTGCGCTTTTGCGGCCACGCGGCCGGTCCGTCGCCATGGCCGCAAGTCGCATGGCGTTGCGGATGTTGGGGCTGGAGAACGGCCCCTCCAGGCCGCGCCAGCGATGAAACGTCGCCCAGAGCGCCATTCGGCGCCGTACGGTCGCCACCGCATGGGGGCCGTCGGAGCGCAACCGGCCGGTCGCGGCGAGAGCCTGTCGGACGCTGTCGGGCATGCCGTGTCCGGCGTTCCGCGCGCGCTCGGCCGGATCCCAGAGATGGTGGGCCACAAACCGAAGAACGATCGCTTCCGGCGCCGGCCAGGGGAGGGCGAAGCCGTCAGAGGCGCGCGACCAGGCTTCGAGATAGCCGAGATCGGACGCCATCGCCCGGAGCGTGTTGGCGCCCATGCCCTTCTGCGCGAGGTGGCGCAGCGTCGAGATTTCGTCGTCCGACAGGATTTCCGCCAGCCGCTCGCGCCGATCGAGCGGCAGGATCGCCGACAGCGTATCAAGCGCGATCGACCGCGACGGCTCATGATCGCGCGGCTGGAGCGGGGCTGGAAGATTGGTCACCGGCAAACCCTGATCGCCGTGGCGTCGCTGGCCTGCGCGTCCGCGCCGCCGCCCGAAAAGCCCCCTCCGGGAGACGCGCCCATCGTTAAAGGCCCCAGGCGCGACGCGCCGGCGCGAGATCGAACACGACGTCCTCGGTCGGTCCCGCCTGTCCCCCAAGATTGTAGAAATCCCTGACCGCCGCGTTAAGCAGACGGTCGACGTCGCCGGCGTCCCCGAACAGTCCAGGATCAGGGGCCTGGGCCCCGACGCTCATGGCGCCGATGTCGCCCTCGTAGCGCTGCCCCGCGTTGAGCGTCACACGCTCGTAGTCACAGGCCAGGAAATCGCCCAGGGCGAATTCGAGCTGTGGCTCTGCGACGGCTGCGCGGATCTTCTCGCACCACAGGATGCGCGCAGCCTGAAGGCCAACCAGCCAGTTCAGATAGAATGAGACGTCCTCGCCGGCGTCGTGCCTGACGATCGTCAGCGGCGACGCGCGAAAATGGATCTCGCATGCGCCGTCGGCGTGCAGCGTCGAGATGCACTCAAGGTCCTTGCGCGACGACTTCATCTGGAGGCCGCGATAGATTGGCCGCCAGTCGCCGTTGAGATGCCGGAACACAACCGGGCCGAACGGACCTTCGAAATTGATTTCGCCGGCCTGCAGCGTGCGATCCGCGTCGAGCCTGCCAAGCGAGACCGGCGTGACAGGCGCGGCGCACAAATGGATCTGGAAAGGCGGGCGGCGCCTCTGAAGCGGCTCGCTCAGCCTGCTCTCCTGAACAGGGCTTCGAAGCGCCGCTATCCGCGCAAACACCCGCTCCGCCTGGCTCGAGGCCGCAAGCGTCATATCCTGGACCTCCCGCATGCCGACCGCGCGGGTTTCCAGACCGCGCCGGACGAAGACGAAGAGCCCGTCTTTCTCACCTTGCCTTGATGTCGCGTGCGGCCGGCGAGGGGAGGCCGGCACGCGGGCGATGACGACGCCGGCGTCGCCCTCGACCGGGACGCCGCGGATCCGCAACCCGACCAGCGGCGGTGTGAACGCGTCGGCGACGCTCTGGCCGAGACGGTTGGCCTCCTCGACGCAGTCGGGCACGAGCTGCAGGGCGACCGCGACATGCGCCTCCTCGACCACGCCGATTACAAACGTACCGCCATAGGCGTTGGCGAGGGCCGCGATCGAACGGCGACGGGCGAAACTCGACGCCTCCTGCTTGAACTCGAGGGTCTGGCTTTCCGCGACGTTTCGACCGGCGACAAAATCGCGGACGTCGTCGGCCGTCAGCTCCTCGATCGGCGTGGTTTCCAGCGCCAGCACCGTCATGCCCGGCCTTTCGGACCGCCGGGGCCATCCTGACGAGGCTTCCGGCCGACGCGTCCGGCCGGTCGCGAAAACCGCTTCAGGGCGGCGTAATACTCGCGGTCCATGCCCTTGAGCGGATCCTGGCGCAGTTCGGCGCGCGCCGCCAGGAGACGCAGGATGTGCATGTGCGTGCGAACCATCGGATTGCTCGGATCTGGCGCGACCGCGTCGGGCAGCATGTGATCTTCATGAAGATGCCGGGCGACGAGCGGGGCGAGCTCGCCCAGCCGGTTCTTCGCCGGATCGCCGTAGATCTCGTAGGTCGCGCCGGCCACGACGTCGGCAAGCTGGAGCCCGGCATGGTCTATCGAGCGTTCGAAGCGGATCGGCCCGGCCATATCGAGCTTGAGCTGCACGAACCGCCCGCCGGGTCCTGGAATCGGGACGGCGTCCGGACGGTCGATCCAGGCCTCGAAATAGTCGTTCATCGCCTCGAGAGGCTCGGATTCGTCACAGTAGACCTGAACCTTGCCGTGGCGGCCGCCGAGGCCGCGCGCCAGCAGCGACTGGAACGAGGTTGCGGCGAGGTCGAGTATCCAATGGGCGATCCCGCTCGCCTCGAGATGAACCGATCGGGCCGCGATCTGGTCGCGGTAGCCGCGCGCGAAGCGCAACAGGAGCCCGAGCACGGCGGCGTCTGGCGGCAGCGTCGGCTCATTGCGAAACAGCAACGGCGCGTCGGCCGGCTTGAATGACGTCATGAAGGTTCGAAGCTCGGCCGCGACCGCCTCCGCCGGGCCGCCGGCGTCGCGAATCGTGCGCCCGATCGCCTCCATGACGAAGATGTGCAGGCCGCGGTCGTAGAAGATCCTGCTGCGGTCCTCGAGAACGGGCTCGAAGATGTACTCGAACGCCTTGGCGGCGAGCGCGAGGCGCTTGTCCATGACGGTGACGAGGAAATGGCCGTCGAGGGCCTCTAGCGTCAGCCTGGCGATTTCGGGCCAGTCGTCGCGCTTGCGCAGGCCGGTCTTGCCGCGCGCCTTCAGCTCGACCGCCTGGATCGGGCGCACGCGCGTCGAGCGGATGCGGTCGACGAGCGCGGCCGACTGGTCGGCGGTGAGGTCGTGCGCGGCGTAGGTGAAGATCGGCTGATCGGTGTTGGTGAGGTCGTTGCCGGTCGACCCGGACTCGTCGCACCAGATCGGGTGAGGCGGGGCCAAGGATTGCGACATCGGCGACCCTCCAATCCCTCAGGACGTCCAAGGATTGCGGCTTGCGAGGCCGCTTCGCCCGCCATCAGGATCTGATTTGCGGGCTCCTGTCGATAGGCATCGATAAACTTTTGTTATCGATGATCAGCAGAAGGCCACAACAGGATTCGCAGTGACGGAAGCGTAATCCTTGTTTGCTTCCGTTACGTTGAGGGATAGCTTGATATCCTTGATTGATTCGCGATCGCGCAAACGCTCGGCCGAGCGCATTTCGCCGAAGAATTCGCCACCTCGGCCGGCCGCCACGACCATCCGCCGACGCTTGGCGAACGTGTCCGACGGACCAACGCATGATCATCTTCCCCGACACCAACCTGTTCATCCATTTCCGCGACCTGCGCGAGCTGGAATGGAGCGACGTCACGTCGGATCCGACTGTCACGCTGATCGCCGGACGGACGGTCCAGAAAGAGCTTCAGAAGAAAAGGCACGAGCTTCGCGGCCGGTCGCAGGATCGCGCGCGACGCTACGCCAAGGCGCTCGGCGACATCGTCGCCGCGGGCGCGCCGGAGCTGCTGCGCGACGCCGGTCCTCGGCTTGTGCTCGACTACGTGGCGCGTCCGGTCGGATGGACGGCGCCGCGCGATCTCGCCGAAGGCTGGGGCGACGATCAGCTCGTGGCGGACGCTCTCGCCTATCGCGTCCAGCATCCGGACGCCTCGATCGCGGTGCTGAGCGACGACGCGGAAGTGATGGCGGTCGCCTACGCCCACAACATCGCCGTGCTGCGGCCTCCGACGCGGTGGGAGCTCCCGACCGAGGCCACGACGGAGCAAAGGGAGATCGCCCGGCTGACGCGCGAGGTGAGCGACCTCAAGCGTCGCGGCCCGGCGGTCGACTGCGCCCTCACCCATGCGGACGCTGAGATCAAGAATTTCCTGTCGCTGATCATCACCCGACGGGATGCGCTCACGGAAACCGAGATCGAGACGGTTCTGGCGCGCGCGACGGCGGCCAGGCCCCTGGCGACACAGTTCGACACGCCTCACGGTTCCGATCCGGACGCCTATGATCCGCCGTCAGAGAAAACAATCGCCGCCTACACCGGAGCTTACGAGCGCTGGCGCGCCGAGCTGCGGGCGGAGATCGAGCGCCGCGGACAGCGCTCGAAAATTGCTGTCGCCCGCGTCAGTCTCACGCTGACGGTTCAAAATCTCGGCGTCGAGCCCGCCGAGAACATGCGCGTGGTCATCCAGGCGTCCGACGGATTGAAACTCTATGAGCCGACCGAAACCGCGCCGCCGCCGCTCGAACCGGCGGCGTTCCGCGACCCGCCGCGACCGCCAAGACCGACGCGCAAACGCGTCCCGGGTCAAGGCTTCGACCTCAGCGAACTGGAAGGGCTCGAGGATTACGAAGATCCGTCGGCCCGCCGCCGCTCCGCGTTTGAGCAGGTGATCGCCCAATCCCACACGATGCGCGATCTCGATTCACTTTCGCGCCACACCCTTATGCCGATCCGGCCAATATCGGCGGAGCCGCGCGACCCTCAGGCCTTCTACCGGCGCATGCCGCACGAGAACCGCAAGGGGGGATCCTACTGGGACTATGAATGCGAAAGCTTCCCGCACCTGGCCGATCCCGAACCGTTCGAGTTCGACGTGGTCGCGATGCTGGCCGAAGACGGCCCGATCACGGGCGAGATCGGCGTCCGCGTCACCGCGAACAATCTCAGGACGCCGGTCGAAGCCACGCTGCGCCTGCGCCTCGACGTCCGCCGCGACGACGCCGTCGCGGAGATCGCCAGGCTGCTTGATCTGGAGCCGTCAGGTTCTTGACCGCGGCTCCGCACACCGCTCCAGGACAGTCGCATGCCAGATAAAATCACGCGTGAGATGATCGAATCCCGGGCCGTCGTCGAAGGCCCGGAGCTCGACTTCAAGCGGGAGATCGATCTCGCCGACGAAAAGGCCCGGGTGGGGTTTCTCGACGATATCGTGGCGTTCCTGAACGCGCGTGGCGGGGCTCTCGTGGTCGGCGTCGCCGAGAAGAAGGGCGGTTTTGAGCACTGGCGCCCGCTCCACGCCGATCCCGACGAGCTCGGTCGAAAAATCCAGAGCCTTGTTCAAACCGGCGTCGACCCGACGCCGCTCGGCGTGTCAACCTATGAGATCGCGCTCGACGGCGACGGATATGCGCTTGTCGTGGCGATCGCCGAGCACCGGATGCAGCCCTATCAAAACCGCCTCAACGGCGCGTTCCGGGTCCGGACCGACAAGCAGAACAAGGTTCTGCCGCGCACCGAGATCGGCGCCTACTTCAAGCGCTTCGAGGACTATCGCGCGACACTGTCGGACCTGTCGCAGCGCGAGAGCGAGGCGCTTGCGCAACGCGGCGTCATGGTCGAGGGCGCGCCGCGGCTCACGATCTCGATCCTGCCGCGCGAGCATTTTGACGACCATGCGCCGCTGCGCGTCGAGGAGAGGGGCCGGCTGTTTCCAGGCCCGACTTATAGCGGTCGATCAGACGTCTTTCGCGGCGCTCCGGGCGGATATGAAATCCTGACGCCCACAATGAACGGCGCGAACTATCACCGCCTGTTCGTCGCCGACGACTGGTTCGTCCAGGCCTCGATTGTCCACGCGCTTTACTCGACCCAAGGGGAGGGCCGGCTGGCGCTCTACGAAATGCGAGAGGAACTGACGCGCTATTTCGAAGGGCTCGTCGAGCTCTTCGCCGACAACACCGTGAGTGGGCCGTTCGCAATCGAGGCTGCTTTCACCGATCTTCGGATCGAGCCGGGGCTTGGCCGGTTCTTTCGTCACGACGGACCGGCGCGATGGGTGCCCCGGCAGCTCATCGAAACGCTTGATCCGGGCGAACTCGCAAAGGCCCTCTACGAGACCGCCTATAAGGCTTCGATCTATTGACCGTCTTGCAGAGCGAACCGCGCTACGAACTGTCGGAACGCCTGATATGGAGCCGGCTGGCTGGCCCGACCGCGAAGGCGGAGGACGCCCTGGCGCGGCTCGACGAGCGGCTCGCCAAGAGCGAGCTCCGCCAAGGCTGGATCGCGCGGGCCGATTTCACCGACGCCTGCGCCAGTCTCTGGCTCGAAGGCGAACTCGTGCATGTCGAAGATCTCGTCCTGCATGACGCGATGATGGACGTGCGCGCGCCCACCGCCGAACTGGTGCGCGCCCACGCCGTGCTGCGGGCGAGGCGCCGTATCCAGATGGCCACGTCGGGCTGGGCGCTGAAGCCGTCCGGCCTGGACGTCCTGCGAGGACGCGCGACCATCGACGACGCGCCTCAGAGCAAACTCGGGATCGACGAGGACTGGGAAGAGCCTGACGCGGACGACGAATGGGCCAAAAGCCTGGCGGCGATCGACGCCGTTGTGGCGCGCTCGGAAAAGCTGCTTTCAGGCGAGCGCGTCGAGCCCCGAGCGAGGAGCGAGCGTCCCAGCCTGATCTACGATCTGGACTGGGACGAGGACGCCCGACTGGCGGAATGGCGCCAGACTGTGGACGCCACGTCGGCGCTGCCGCCGACGCTCGCGGCCGCCATCGCTCTGGACGCCTGGAACCATATCGAGCCGCTGCAGGCGCAACCCTATCTAGGGCGGCTGCTCGCGGCGGAGCTGTTGCGCGCACGCGCCAAAACGCGCGCCTTCAACGTCGGCCTCAGCATCGGCCTCAAGGCGACGCCCCAGGAGAAGCGCTGGAAGCGCGATCCTGCGATCCAGATCGAAGTCGGTCTTGCGGCGCTCTCTGCGGCCGCCGAGGCCGGACTGAAGGAACACGACCGTCTGGCGATGGCGCAGAATGTGCTGTCGTTACGGGCCCGCGGACGGCGGTCGAGCTCGAGCCTGCCAAACCTCCTTGCGCTGGCGATCGAGACGCCTGTCGTCACCGCATCCTTGATCGCCGCCCGATTGGGCGTGACGCAGCGAGCGGCGACAACGCTCGCGCTCGAACTCGGCCTGCGGGAAACGACCGGGCGCAAACGCTATCGCGCATGGTCGGCGGCCTGACACGCCGGCCGCGCAAAGGCACGTCACCTCACGGCCGCGAGCGCGCGGCCGACAAGGTCGCGGCGCAGCTCAGGCGACGGATGATCGCTCAAGTAAAAACCGATCGGCTCTGCGTCCGCGTCGCGCGCCTGCAACGCCAGAAAGCCGCGCGCCGTCAGCCCAACCCGCTCGATCACGCGCGCTCCAAGCTGACCCGCCTCGAAAACGATCAGCCCCGCGGCGCCGAGCCAAAGCACCGTAGCTTCGACAAAAGCCTCCGGGGTTGCGCCCGTCGGATTGGCGCCATCGAGGGCCTCGTCGGCCAACATGTCGACTTCAACGTCGACCGGCACCGGAAACGCCGCCCGGAGTCTGACAAACAGCGCCGCCGCGACGTCGGCGAACAGGTCGACATTGTCCGTCATCGCATGCTCTCGGCCACCGTCCGCGCCCAGGATCGCGCAGACGCGGCCACCTGTCGACGCTCGTGGAAGGACGCGTTCAACAGCCGATCGACCGGCTCCGGTCGATGATGACCGCAGGCGCTGCTACAGGTCGTATCTGCTCCGTCGCAGTAGAGCCGCTCTGCCGACTGGCATGATCGAGGACGTCGTTATGGCCGGCCCGAAGCTCGGTGATCTACGCAAAGCGATCGCCAGCACTCTTACGGAGGTGAAGGCATACGACCTGCCGACCGTGTGCGCCCGTGTCGGTCTCGACGAGGGATCCAGCGAGGAAGCTTTCTCGAGCAAGTTCACCTACGTCCACACCCGGCTGCTGCGACTTGAAAGGGATGCGCTGCTGGCCGTCGCCGAACGCGTCCTGAACGAGTTTCAGAGCCCCGGCCTCGAAGAGTGCGCCGCCGCGATCGACGAGGAGGTCGGGCGGCCCCTGACCCAAATTATACGGCGTCGTCTGATCGACTATCTCCAGACCATTGATCTCGCCGGCCAGCTTCGCGACGATCTCGAGCTGCTCGAGCCGATCTTTCCGCTCGAAGACATGCCGACGATCTATCCCGAGTTGCGCCGGTCCCAGAAGACGCTCAGGGCCGATATCGAGCGGCACCGGGTCGAGCACGACGACTGGACCAACGCCGAACTCCTCACCCATCTCGGCGTGACGACGTGCTCCCGCCGGCGCGTCTTCGCCCTGCTGGAACGGATCGTCGATCCGATGGTGCGAGCGGACGAGGCGCAGGCCGAGATCGTAGAGAGGCTCAACGAATTTCTGCAGCGCGACGGCTATGAACTCGCCCAGACGCGCAAGGTCTCGGGTTACGCGGTCTATGCCGTCAGGCTCTGTTCAGCGACCGGCGAGTCGCCGGCGGATCGAGAACTGACGGCGCAGTTCCAGAAGCTCGACAACGCCGGCGTCGACAGGCTGTGGGCGAAGGCGCTGGAGCGCCGCACCAGCGATCCCGAAGGCGCAATCACGATAGCCCGAACCCTGCTTGAGCGAAGCTGCAAGCATATCCTCGATGAAGCGCGCCTCGATTACACCGACAAGGACGACTTGCCGCGACTTTGGGCCCTTGCCGCGGAGCATCTCAACCTCGCCCCCAGCCAACACACCGAGGTCGCCTTCAAAACCATCTTGGGGAGCTGCCAGAACGTCGTGAACACGATTGGCACGCTCAGAAACCGGCTGGGCGATTCTCATGCTCAGAAAGGTCGGCCGGTGCGCCCCCAGCCCCGGCACGCCGAGCTTGTCGTCAATCTGGCGGGATCGATGGCGAAGTTCCTGATGGCGACGTGGCTCGATCAGGCGCGAGCGACCCGCTCCACCGCCCCCGACGCGGCCGCCGAGGACAATGCCGACAGCTCCGCCGGCTGAACGCACGTTCTCCGTTTGCGACGCCGGCGGGCGAAGACGCCGGTCCGGCGCCCTTGATTTTCGATAGAGCCGGGCCGCGTCGCCACTTTTGCGCTAGGGCGCTCGCGCCCCTTCATGCTGAGGAGAGCCGGCTTCGGCGTCGCGGTCGGTCAGTCGCACCGCCTGCAGCTTGGCCCGCCGTTCGCCTGACATGCCGGCGATCGATTTAGCGATCGCATCGCCTCCGGTCATCGCGGTCACCTCCGCTTCCACGGGATCGCGCCCCTGTTGGACAGTCTCGATACGGAACGACCGGTCGACCGCGCAGAGCGCCAGATGACGCGCGTCCACCCTGACGCCTGAGGCCTGGACCTTGGGCGCCAGCTGCGCGGCGTGATCGACGACCGACCCGAGATGGACGTCAATCAGGTCCAGAAGCTCCTCGGCCAGCGCGACGATCTCGGCGCGGCGGCCGACCTCGCGGTGATGATAGGCCTCGTTGCGGGCGTCTCTGACACGCTTGAACTTGGCCTTGAACGTGGCCGGCTCGACAGGCGAACCGTTTGAGAACTGCCCGCGGAGCTCCTTCTTGAAGTTTGGCCAATGCTCGAAAATCAGCTCTTCGATGTCCGACATTTTGGCCCGGGCGAGAACGCCGTGCCCGTCCGCCTGGGCGAGCACGCCACGGTCATAGCGGTCACCCTCGACGTTCTTGATCAGGTTCTGGAGAGCCCGCAGAGCGCTGTGCGTGACCGCGACGCCATTGACCTCGGTCAAGTCCCGATCATGGCGAAGTTCCGCCAGGATCGGCTCCCACCATCGATCGACGCCGTAGTGGTTCTCCAGCCAGAACCCGAGCTTGGCCCGGTAGGCTGATTCCAGAATGTGAAAAACGGGATAGAGGCTCGCCTGTTCGGCAAGCTTGCGATGATAGCTGCGGTGCAGCTGCTCGAGCAGTCGGCTCGTATCCGTTCTCTTTGCCGCGCCCCGCACTTCCTTTAACGAATGCCGCAGCAGCTCGATGTTCGCGCCGGGCATAAAGGCGAGGATCGCCTCGAAATTCGGCCGAGACAGTTCGCAGTTCAGATCGGCTTTGACGTAGGCCGTTAACGAACGTTCGCGAGAGGGCATGATAGGGACGCAACCAGGAAAGACAGTCAGCCTTATCAGTCTTGACTAGGCCGGCCGCAAGCGCCACACTCTGATCACTCCGGTCGCGATGCCCTTTGGGGGGCTGTGCCTTCACTCGTGAGGACGTGTCGGGAGTCTAAACAAATCGCACGAGCTTTGGGCCCCTTACGGGGCTCAATTCGTTTTAAGGCTCGACCCGGCTGCGCTTCAGCGGCGCGCATACGATCCACGGACGGCGCGTCAGCGCCGGCCGAGCCGGCTGAGCCTTCAGGCCTGCCAAAATCGCCTAGGGAACGCCTGGCGCGCCTACCGCGTGTTACGGAGCAGACGCGCGCTTGATGGCAGCCGACAGTTCAGGCGACACGCGCCTTGTTCGACAACGCGCGATCCGTAAAGCTCAGCCAGGTCATTTTCGTCCGAGCCGCAGCCGCGGTGAACGCCATTCCTTCAGATCAGACCGCCTGGCCAAACCCGCCGTCCAGACTAAAGCAGCGCGTCCCAGCCATCGATGGCGCCCAACGCAAGATCGAACACGGCAGCGACGTCGTCGGCGCGAGGCGGGGCGTGAAGCCCCAGAAAGAACGTATCGACCAGCGGATGAAGCCGTGCGCGCCGTCGCTCGATCTCGACCTGCTGCGGCCCGGCGACCAAGAGAGGCAGGGCGGACATCAACGCAAGCAGATGCGCCTTGCGCGTGGCGATGGCGCGATCGAGCGGCGGTCCCGGATCCGGCCCCTCGAACGCCGCCAGGTCGCGCGGCCCTTGATAGTCCCGGCTCCATTTCCGCCACCACGCCTCGTCACGTGGAAATCCGGCGGTGGCGAAATGACGAATCGAGTTCCTGAGAATCTTGCGTCGGGACGGCATAGCCTGAGCGAGAGGCGCCCGCACATGAGCCGCTCCCATGCGCTTTCCCCGCAGAAACAATCTTGAGGTCTCGGCGTGGATCTCCTTGCCGTCGGCACGATACTGCCGCTGGTGCCCGCCCCAGGCCACGTAACTCGCTAGGAAATAGCCGCTGACCTTGTCGTCGACGATCACGTCGAGAGAGTCGTCGACGAGAAAGGGAGCCATTTCGGCGTCGACCGTGTCCGCGAGACGCTGAAAGCCGGGATGGCCGTCCAGGAAGCGGCCCGGGGCATGCGTCAGCCCCTCAATAAGAGCAGGGCCGGTTGCGCTCTCCGCCGCCTGCCGGAACGCATCGACGTAACCCGGCTCGTATCGCGTGTCGGCGTCGGCCTGCAAGATGAGAACACGTTCAGGCGAAACGCCCATCGATCTCGTCAGCCGCGCGGCGACGGTCACGCCTTTGGCGCGCGGCGGGACATAGCCTCGCTCGGCCTCGCTCGTGACGACGACGGCGCCCTTGCGCGAGAACCCTCTGATCGCACGCAGCGACGCCGGCGTGCCGTCGGTCGAGCCATTGTCGACCAGCACGAGATGAGTGTCCTTCGGCGTCGTCTCCTCGCCCAGCCCGAAACCGAACGATTTCGCGGCAAGGAAAATCTCGTCGCGCTCGTTGAAGCAGGGGATCACGATCACCGTCAGCATGCCGGTCCATCCGTCGGATCGCAGAAGATGCCGGTCAGGACTTCTCAGGTTCGGTCGGCGGTGATTCAGGAGCCCGCTGAGCGTCGGACTTGGTTTGCGAAGACTGCAGCTCGACGGTCGGCGGCTCGACTGAAGCCGCCGCCGACTGACGTCGCCAGACGAGAAGCCGCTGCCGTTCCTCGGGAAGCGCCGCGTCGACGAACCCGGCCGCTTCCGCGGCGCGCGCGGACGCCAGATTGGATTTCTGCATGTGCGCATAGATGACGTCGTAACGGCTTTGCACACAGGCGAGATGATAGCCGAGACGTCCGATGCCGCGCCCCTGGCTCGCCTGATTCAGATAGATCTGGATCGAGGCGTGAGGTCCAACCGGCGGCTGATCGATCCGGTTGATGAAGACCTGGCCGGCGCGTCGCCCCTTATGTTCGATGCGCCAAGCCTCGCCGTCCGCGCCACCGCCGCGTCCTTTCGTTCCCTTCGTCGACACAAGCCGAACATCCTGCGCGGACACAGGGTCTCTAGCGACCCTCGGCTTGGGCGTCGTGGTCTTGGTCGATGCGGGCTTGGGCGACGAGCGCTGCTTGCGCCGGCGCTTCGCCGCGACCTTTCGGGCGTCATCCGCGGCCGGCATCGAGCCCGAGGCCTCGCGTCAGCCGCTCGTCCGTCCGCCCCCAGAACTCGGCTGGAAAGAAGCCGGGAGAATACGCGACCACTATGTCTTCGAGCCGGCCAATCAGCCCGCGCTTGTTAAGCGCGGCCACGACCTCGTCTACACGGCGCTCGATCGCTTCCATGGGCGGATCAAGAGGCAAAACCCGGCTCCGCCAGTCGCTGTCGCCATCGTAGCGGTTGCAGAAGTAATCCATGTCGACATGGAGCAGCAGACGACGGCCGTCGAGATCGCTCAGCCAGTCGTCGAGAGAGGGCGTCATCCGATATCGGCGAGGTCCCGTCCCCGCCCCGGTTGGGACGAGCTCTACCGCCGGCCGTGGCGCGCCCGGCTCGATGAGATCGTCCCCGACGACGCCGTGTCGGATCTCGAAATCGAGCGTCCGCTGTCCCTTCGGAGGCTGGATCAGATGCCGGACTTCAGCCTGCGGCGCAGCGGCGAGGAACGGCGTCATGAAACTGCCCATCCCGATCGCGCCGCTCTCGATCGCAGCCATAACGGAGCGCGGATCGTTCAAGTCGCAGGCGGCGCCCGAAATCAGGTCGCGCCACCCGTCTGCGCCTACGGACAGCCGCGGAGCGTCGAGATCGCGGTGATCGTCGACATGAAGGATCGTCACATGTTCGAGCGCTCCGGAGCCGCTACGCTCGAGCCATTCGGCCCAGCTCGCAAGCGTCCAGCTGTCGTAGAGACACCGCAGCAGCCTGGATGATCGCCGACGCGCCGTCGCCATCTCCTGGCGA
Source organism: Hansschlegelia sp. KR7-227 (assembly GCF_049446035.1). Classification (NCBI taxonomy): domain Bacteria; kingdom Pseudomonadati; phylum Pseudomonadota; class Alphaproteobacteria; order Hyphomicrobiales; family Methylopilaceae; genus Hansschlegelia; species Hansschlegelia sp. KR7-227. Next base: position 40,150 of record NZ_JBMSEA010000005.1, on the reverse strand, counting down.
CGCAAATCCCCGCCCCACCAGGCGAGCCCCTCGTCGAGGGCAGTGTCGACATGTCGCTCGGGGTCGCTGGGCCAAGCAAGCTCCAACGCCCACCCTTCGAGCGTGCGCGTCGCCGTCGCGTCCTTGTCGCAAAAATAGCCGCGCAGCCGCCCGTGGCGCTCGGCCGCGTCCTCGGGCAGGAGGTCGGCCGCGACCAGCATGGCGTCAGGCGGCGACGGGCTGCTGGCGCCTCGCCCGGTCGAGCGTTTCGATCAACGCGTCGCCGAGCGGCGTCATCTCGCAAGTCCGCAAAGTCGAAAAACCAAGCTCGAGATTGCGCTCGGTGTCCCTGAGCTGGTTGAGCGCCCGATCGCGCATGTGGCGCGGACCGGCCTCCAGCACGTGAGCCCAATAGCGCTTCAGTTCGACGAACACGAACACCGCGTGCAGCAGGCCGGACGGCGGCCTGAGATCGGCGCGCCACGGCGAGACCACGCGCGGCGCCGTTGGGCTCACCGTCGGGCCGAAGCGCTCGAGCAGGTAAAGCTTCTGGTGGCGATATTCGTGGATCAGCGAGTCGGCGAGGTCGTAAGGGTCAATCAGGCCTTCGCCCTGCCAGACCGACACGAACAGCGCGCCGGGCACAGAATCGTCGCTGAACGACACGATTTTTGCGGGATCCGCGGATGGATCGCGCACGAACTGGATCGCGCGGCAGGTCTTGCGCATTTCCTCGTAAAGCGCCGGCCGCCACCGCTGCACGATGGCGAGCGCCTGTTCGACGACGGGCGCGGCTCGGCTGGCGACGTCCTCGCCCTCGAAATAGATCTGGTCTCCGAAGGGCCCCCTAAGCCAGGCGTCGTCGCCGGCCACGACGATGTTTTCGCCGGACAGCTCGCGGCCGGCAAGCACGATGAGATAGGCGGCGTCGGCGCGCAGCGGCTTGCCGTCGACGTCGTGCACCAGTCCTCCTGCCGCCTGCGCGAGCATCGCCCGCGTCCAGGCGGCGACGCCCGGCTCGATCGCCAGATCCGCAAGCTCTGCATCGGAGCGTCCTGCAAGGCTTTCGACAGCCTGCGCGACCGATCCGCCGACACCCGAGGCGGCCTCGAGCGCCGACCTGAACCGCGCCAGCGCGCCTGCGCGCGCATCCTCGCTCAGCAGTCGCGTGGCCTCGGCTGACGTTTCGGCCAGCTCGAACCGCGCCAGATCAAAATCCGCCGGCAGCCTCGAGCTGAGGTTCTCCCGTTCCCCTGCCAGCCCGTCTTCCAGGCGCGCCTTCACATGCGAGATCAGCGCGTAAAGCTCGCCGCAATAGACCGAGGGGTTTTTGAAGCCGTCTTCGCCGTGACGGTGAGGGACGGATCCGCCGCCACAGATGTCGACGACCGTGCAACTCAGGCACTTTGCGCAGAGGCCGTCCTTGCGCAACAGGGCCCGGTGCGCCTCCAGTCCAGGCGAGGCAGCCACCGCTGAAATCGCGGCGTCACGCACCGTCCCTGACAGCGCGGTCGCCCCGTCACGGACGATCTTGAGCACGTCGAGATCATGATAGCTGCCGTCGGTCTCGATCGACAGCAGGTTGACGTCCCCGAACCCAAACGCGTCGGTCGCCGACGGCAGGCCGGCCGCGACATCCAGAAGCGACTCGAACGTTCTGAGCGGCAGGTGAGGATAGCGATCGAACCAGAGGTCGAAGGCGCGGATCAGCCAGGCGCTGTAGCGCTCGGGTTCGGCGTCGCGACCGGGCGGAGGCCGGAGGTGGTGGGCGTCGGGTAGCAGAAAATCGAGCTTGGGCGGCTGGAGCTCGTCGAAGAAGGCGAAGAGGTCGTCCGGTGCGATCGAAGGATCGATTACGGCGATCACGCCGGCGAAGATCGCCGGCCGTTCCCGGAGCCGCCGGTAAGCCGCCATCACGCGGTCGAAGCTCGATCGCCCTTTCCTGCTGGTGCGATGGAGGTCGTTGGCCTCCCGCGGACCGTCGAGGCTCAGGGAGATCGAGATGTCGGCCTCTTCCAGAGCGTCGAGCGCATCCTCGTCCAGCAGCAGCCCGTTGGTCTGCATCGCGACGTCGAGCTTGACGTCCGGCCCGACAGCCGCACGAAGCTCGCGGGCGAACTCTACGAGCGGCTCGACGCCTGCAAGCAAGGGCTCGCCGCCGTGAAACACGACGACGGCGCGCTTGAGGTCGACCTCTCGCGCATAATCAGCAAGCCGAGATGCGAATGCGTTTCGCACCTCGGCCGACATCGTCTTGGGCATCGATCGCCAGCCTTGGTCGGCGTGGTGATACACGTAGCAGTAGTCGCAATCGAGGTTGCACCGGGAGGCGACCTTGACCAGGAACGACGTGATCCGAGCCGCCGCCAAGGGTTGGACTCAGGAGCGATTGTGCCGGTGGTGCATCCGGTCGTAGCTGGTGATCACTTCGCTCGCTTCGGCGCTGGCGAGAACACGGCTGCGAAGCCGCTGGATCGCCGGATTTACCGACTGGCTCCTCAAGACAGCGATCTTGAGCGCGTCCTCGGGCTGCGTGGCGGTCTGACTGACAGGGGGCATGGGAAAGCTCCTGTTTTCTGTTTGTTCTGATCAGATAAGGGAAATTTCTAGGGTTTGCAATCTTTGGATAGGCTATCATCCAGGATCGATGCGCACCTTACTTACCGTCGATTTCGGCGCCCGGCAGATGTTCCGCCGATCACCGCCCATCGCGGGCCGTAACCCCCGCCGCCAAGCGCGCCGTGAAATTCTCTCGACAGTATAGCCTGACATCGCTATCGCATGAATTAAGCTAAATCTTTAGCTATTCGTTCAATTGATCGAAAGAAACGAATATTATGCGCTTCAACTTGGCCTGTTTGTCTTAATTTAACTTGATCGACAGCAAATATCGCTGCGCCCACGATGATCGCAACGTAAGGCGATCACGACAGTGTGACATGAGCGGCCGGATGGAAATTCGCCGCCGCCGTCATCCCAGGCAGCCCAATTTATCGCTATCAACGCGAGCACCCTTCAAAAAGAGCCGGGTGAACATGGCGCACGGCTTCGATTCGATGGCGGACGGGCGCTCGCTCATGCGTGTTTAAGGCGTCACCGCTGGCCAGGCTTCACGGCTTGAGGCGCCAGTGTCGCTCCAGCGGGACCGGCGTCGCTTCACGGACTTGGATCACGGCGCACTTTGGCTTCATCTGATACCCCTTGAAGTTGTGACGAATCCAGTGAACCGATTGCTCGTGGCGGACCGCGGCGTCGTCGGTCATCGTCTTCACCACTACCCTTCTGGAGTCGTCGCACGACGGAGGCGTCAGCCCTATCCGTCTGAATGCCGGCTTTTGAGCTGCCGCGGCGCCATCCGTCGCCGCGGCCGGCGTATTCGCCTGTGTCGGCGCGACGAGAAGAAGACCCGACAGCCCCAAGCTGGCCGCCACCGCGGCGATCCTGAGCGGCATACCTGCGTTATCGCGCATTCCCTTGTCTCCAGATCGGCTCCGGCCCGGCCAGTCGCACCAGGCCGAAGCGCTACCGTCGTCCGCGTCAGCGAGTGACGACGCCGCGATGATCATGAGAGTTCTCGGACAGCTGACCGATCGCCTGGTCGCGGGTCTGCGACTCTCCGGTCAGCATCGAAAAATCGGGAACACTGGCGTAAAAGTCCGCCCGGTCTCGACCATGCTGGTTGGTGGAGTTCGGGATGGTGGCGTCGTCCGCAAGCGCCGCCCCCATTGAGCTGATCACGACCAAGCTCGCCACCAGAAGAGTCTTCATTTCATTCACTCCATCTGTTCTGCTCGAACTGAGCTGGAGTGAAGTTAAGGCATCACACGGTTCTGCGATGTGGCGGTCGCCACATCGACATTCACCGCTGGTGATGCTTGTCGACGATGTTCCAAAACCAGCTTCATCGACTGGGCGTCGCGTAACACCGTCTTTACGCAAGCGCCCGCGCACTGCGAACGTCTTATTCGGCCTTCAAGTCATGCAAGCTGATCGTGACACAGGCCGTAGCAAGATGCGGTCGTTTCGGCCTTCCCCCGACCAGTGACACCAGTCCGACCTTCCCGAGAGCTGCAAGCGAGCGCGAGACGTTCGACTGGGGCCGTCCTGCCAGGCTGCACAACTCGGTGACGCTGGATGGCCGATGCCTGTGGATGAGAGCAATCAGCCTGCAGTTCTCTGGCGTAAGCGCTCTTAGCACGTCCTCGCTCGACGGCGCGGTCATCGCTTTGGGAATGCGTCTTCGGTTGATGGGCAAATGCGCGAATGACCACTACTTTTTGCGTGGTCAGCACTTAAGCGCTGCGTCTCAGAGAGTTGTGGCATGCTGCTCGCTGAGACGCCGGACGATTTGATCAATGCGTTCTGGGGTCATTGCGCTCCAGCCGGCGACATGAAATCGCGTAACGGCCGCTCGCCAGCTTTGGAACAATGCAGGATCGGTCGCCGCAAGTTCAATCGGGGCATCGGAGGCCGCGAGCCGAGAGATTTCACGAAGCAGCTCCCAATCGCGACTATGGGCGATCCGAGCGGTTTCACCGCGCAATAGAACGTCGAGCGCAGACACATAAAGTTCTCTTGGAGACCTATTCATTTTCGTTCGCGGCCAGCAGTAAGTTCTACAAAAATGAGGTTCTCCGTTGCAGCCTCTCTATCAGACGGTCGCGGCAAATTCTTGATCGCCATCTCAATGTCGGACAGATCAATTCCTCTTTGATTAACCCACCATACGACGTCTTGGACATCAGTGGCGCTTGATCTGACAAGCTTTGCCGCAGCAAGTAAATCCGGCGTCGGCATCAAAACTGTAAGATTTCCATATCTACCGATAGTTTCCGTCTCGAACTCCTTCGGCAACTGAACAACACCAGGTCTAATTATCTGGATATATATCTTATCCGGAGCCACCTCTCCCTTTGGATCGTAGAGCACGCCAATCTGAGCGCAAACGCGGGATAGCTCAGCCGCGTCGAAATCAGAGCTGGCGAACCACACGTCGATGTCAGGCGTCTGACGCTCCTTCTGGCCGGTAGCGATGCCAGGAGTGCTGCCTATCACGCAAAGTGTCGCCGAGGTTTTCAGCGCCGCGCCGATCTCGGCGAAGAGAGCCTCTATCATCGATGCGTCAATCGGCATTCATCGCTCCTTCACTCCTAGCTATTTATATCATAGAATGATATTTTTCAACGTTGCTAATGGTGACGGCGGTCCGATAGCCTTTTCAGACATGACTGTATTTGAGCGCCTCGGTACGCGGGCCGCGATTGGGGTCGGCCCTTAATCCGCACAAGCTTACCCAACAGCGGTTCGAACCATCCACCTCCACCGAGGGCAAGCCGCGGGGCGCCCGATCAGGCAGCCGCCGGTCTCGACTCGCAGACCGGTCTTTGCGCTAATCAGACGGGACGCGACCCGACGGGCTATTGCTTGGCTCGGGAGAGCATCCGGTCATAGAGATCATGCCGGATGTCGTGTTGCGCCAAGATGCCCCTGACGAGCGGTTTGGCGGTGGTCTCGCACCAGGCGGCCATGCGCTGCTCCTCAGCCGCCGTGGACTCGTCTTGCATGACGTGGATCAGACCGAGCGAGACGGCTCGCGCAGCATTGGCGGCTCTGATGACGACGACGCCGGCGTCGCCTTCGTTCAAGCTCGAGAGGACCTCTTCCTTGATGTGCTCGGCGAATGTGCGGCCATCGCCCGCAGCGCTTTTCGTGTCCTCCAGAAACCATTGGTTCTGCTCCGCGCAGACACGGCTCAGATTTGCGGCGAGGAACGCGGTCGACAGCACGTTGGCGAGAACGTCGGTGTCGACCGCGCTTTTTGCCGGACCCGTTCCCGTCGCCCCGGCTGGACCAGTCAACCCTACGGCCATCAGGGAAGCTCCGATGATGACGCTTCGACGGCGGAATTGTCCTGGCGTTCGCGCCGTCGAACCGACCATGACTCCCTCCCTACCAGCGGTCTCTGAGCGGCTTTACTGACCGCGCTTGTTCGCCCAGGCCTCGAACTCCGCGATCTCCTTTTCCTGGTCCTCGATGATCTTTTTGGCCCAGGTCTTGGCCTGATCGTCCTTGCCGCTCTGCAGCTCGATCTTGCTCATCGCCACCGCGCCGCGATGATGCGCGATCATCCCGCAGACGAAAGCGAGGTCAGGGTCTTTGATCCCGTGCGTCGCCCTCATAGTCCGGTTCATCTCCTGCATAGCTTTCATCGACGCCATCTGGGGTTCGCCCATGTCCGACATCGAGTGAGCCGCCATGTCGCCCATCTCCATCGCCTTGCCCGTCACGCCCTGGCCTGGAGAAGCAACCTGGCAGGCCTTGGGGAGACTTTCCGTTCCCTGCGGAGGCGACTTGGCATCTTCGGCCATCGCAGCCGCCGTCGTGAGGATGAAGGCCGCCGTGAGCACGAGTTTAAGCATGTTCTTCTCCTGAAAGCTTTCAGGGCGGGCGCAGTGGCCGCGCCCGCCCATGACAACTTATTTTTTCTGGATTTTGGTGACGGTGATCTGACCGTTCACGCGATCAGCTTCGAATGACACCTTATCGCCGACTTTGACCGACTTCAGCATCGTCGGATCGCCGGCCTTGAAGACCATCGTCATTCCCTCGTCCATGCCGAGGTTCTTGATCGGACCATGCTCAAGCGTGACCTTGCCTGCGCTCTCATCGATTTTCTTGACGGTGCCTTCCGCCGCCGACGCTGCGGTCGCAGCGAGCAACGAGAGCGCGAAAGCGCCCGCGACGATCTTGAAAGTCTTCATTGTTCTCTCCTTCGGATTCTTGGGTTCACTTGACGGCGACCGAGCCGTCCATCCCGGATTCACGATGGCCCGGGATCAGGCAGGCGAAGTTGAATTCGCCAGACTTTGAAAATTTCCAGACGATTTCCTCGGTTTTACCCGGAGCGATGCGTCGTCCATTCGGGTCGTCGTGCTCCATGTCGGGAGCTTTCTGCATCGCAATTGCGTGCTTGTCGTTTTCCGCCCGCGTCGCAAGCATGAATTCGTGGTCGATCTGACCCTCGTTCTTGAGAACGAAGCGGATCTGTTCGCCTTTGCTCGCCGAAACCGAGTTGGGCTCGAACAGCATCTTACCGTCGTCGGTTTCCTTCATGACGATCTCGACCGTTCGAGTCGGCTTTTTCGGATCTCCGGGTTCGCCATAGGCACGCGAACCGCCGTGATCGTGACCGGCGTCCGCAAGAACGAACGTCGGAAGCAGCGTCGCGCCGAGAACCGCGGCGAACTTGAACATCTGTTTCATGCCCTATGGTCCAATCTTGTTGGGGATCAGTGATTTGCGTGTCCGCCGGCGCCCGCCTTGGGCTTCACGACGTTCATTTCCATGTCGCCTGATTTCGCCTTGGCGGCCGGCTGACTGGTCGCGGCCTGCTGCGGTCCTTTCCACTCGAAGGCGACCTGTCCTTCGGGATGCTTGAACCAGCCCGGATCCTTGTAGTCGCCGCGCACAAGCCCCTCGCGGACCTTCACCACCGTGAACATCCCGCCCATTTCGATGGGACCGAACTGGCCAAAGCCCGTCATCATCGGCAGCGTGTTGTCGGGGAGAGGCATCTCCATCTCACCCATGTCGGCCATGCCAGCGCTGCCCATCGGCATGTAGCCGGGGACGACCGCTTTGATCTTCTTCGCGATGTCCTTCTTGTTCACGCCAATGAAGTTCGCGACCTCATGGCCCATGGCGTTCATGGTGTGGTGCGACTTGTGGCAGTGGATCGCCCAGTCGCCGGGAACGTCTGCGACGAAGTCGAAGGCGCGCATCTGCCCGACCGCGCAGTCGATCGTCACTTCGGGCCAGGCGGCCGCCTCCGGCACCCAGCCGCCGTCGGTGCACGACACCTTGAAGTCGTAGCCGTGCATGTGGATCGGGTGGTTGGTCATGGTGAGGTTACCGAAGCGGATCCTCACCTTGTCGCCTTTGCCCGCGACGATCGGGTCGATGCCCGGAAAGACCCGGGTGTTCCAGGTCCAGAGGTTGAAGTCGGTCATCTCCGCGACGCGCGGCACGTAGGTTCCCGGATCGATGTCGTAGGCCGACATCAAGAACACGAAGTCGCGGTCGACGCGCCGGAACGCCGGATCCTTCGGATGAACGACGAAGAAGCCCATCATGCCCATGGCCATCTGGACCATCTCGTCGGCGTGCGGGTGGTACATGAAGGTCCCGCTCTTCCGGAGCTGGAACTCGTAGACGAACGTCTGGCCGGGCTTGATGTGCGGCTGGGTGAGCCCTCCGACGCCGTCCATGCCGGACGGCAGCAGCTGACCGTGCCAATGCACCGTGGTGTGCTCCGGCAGGCGGTTGGTGACGAAGATCCGGACCTTGTCGCCTTCGACGGCCTCGATGGTCGGGCCCGGAGACTGGCCGTTGTAGCCCCAGAGATGCGCGACCATGCCCGGTGCGAGCTCACGGATCACAGGCTCGGCGACGAGGTGGAATTCCTTCCAGTCGCCGTTCATGCGCCAGGGCGCGGTCCAGCCGTTGAGCGTGACGACGGGGTTGTAATCGGGGCCGGTCGTCGGAACGAGCGGCGGCTGCATCGTCGCGTCCTTCATGGTCGCAGCCTCGGGGATGGAGGCGGCCTGGACGCGGCCGGAGACGGCGGACGCCGCGACGAGCGACGTAGCGCCCGCCGCGGAGGCGGACAGGAACGATCTGCGTGAGACGGTCATGGTGCCTCTCCCGGTCACTGTGGTGATGCTGCAGACGCCGAAGCGGCTGAAGCGAGCTTGGGCTCGGGCGAAGCCTCCTCGGCGGCGGCGCCGCCGATCAGGGCCGCCTGGAAGTCCACGTCGGCGATGAAGAAGTCGCGCTTGGCCCGGATCGCCGCGACGTTGGAAGCGACGTTTTCGCGGGCGTTGGTGAGCAGCTCGAACGCGTCGACAAGCATGCCGTTGTATTGGAGCTGCGATTCGTCGGTGATGATCTTGCGAAGCGGAAGAACACGGGTCTGAAACGCTCGCGCGATGTCGTAGCGGCCGCGATAGGTCGCATAGGCCTCGCGCGCTTCAGAGCGTGCATTGACAGCCTTTTCCAGCAATCGGTTGACCGCGCCCATGTAGGTTTCCTGGGCCTTGACCGAACGCGCCTTTCCGAAGTCGAAGATCGGGATCTGGACCGCGACCTCGAACCCTTTCGGATTGGCCTTGTCGCCTTCCGCCGACTTTGAATGGTTGGCGATGCCGGTGACCTCGAGCATCGAGATCGCACGGGTCTGCTCCGTGAGGCCGTAGCTCTGCGCCAGTGCGTCGAGCTCGAACCGATCGCCGATGAGATCAACCCGCCGGCGAAGCGCTACGGCTTCGACGTCGCCCTGAGTTCTGAGCTTGGGAAACCCCGGAAGCCGAGACGGCAGCTTGTAGTCGAGTTCACGGCCCCACAGGCCGAGCTCCCGGGTTAAAGCCTCGCGCTCCTTCGCGGCGTCCAGCCGCGCCTCAGCGAGCTCGGTCGCGACTTCCGCATAAAGCGCCCCGGAGCGCGCCTGATTGAGCTTTGTGGTCGCGCCGGTCTCGCCCAGCTTTTTGGTCAGTTCGGCCGACGCCGCCGCGGAGGCCCTTGCCGTCTCCAAGAAGGCGGCCGTCTCACGCGCCGCGACCGCCTGGTAGTAAGCGCGTCGCGCCTTCGTCGCGGTCCGGAAGGTGGCCTGGATCGTTTTGTACTGCGCCGCGCGAAACTCGGTCTCGGCGATCTTGGCGCGCTTCGGCAGCGTGAGAAGCTGCAACAGGTCGGCGATCAGCCGGCGCTCGATGTCGAGCTCCCCCTGATAGGTCACACGCTCGATCGAGACCGTCGGCGACGGCGGGAGGCTGGCCTCCACATACTCCGCCTCGGACACGCCCAGGGCGTTGTATTCCGCCTGAAGGCCGCGATTGTTCAAAAGCGCGATCTGGACTGCGGCGTCAGCCGTCAGAGGCTTGGCGAGCAAGCGCGCGACGCGGGATTGGACGGCGGCCGCGTCGGCCGGCGTCACGATCTTCGCCGTCTCCTTTCCAAGATCGAGAGAGACGCGCGAGACGACGGGCGTCATGCCGCGGTCGGCGGAAATCGAGGCGCAGGCGCCGAGCGTGGCGGACAAGGCGACGACGGCCGAGACACGCAAGATGCGGGAGCGAGGAAGGTTCATCACATCCCCTCCATCGGCTTGGAGGTCACGGCCTTGTTCTGCTCAAGCCAAGGCTTGGGCTCGACAGGGCGGTAGTCAGCCATTCCGGCTGTGACCGGCACATATCGGGCCGAGGGCGCAGCGGCGGATGGATCGGCCGGATTTCGGCCTGCGATGGGCGATGGCGGCAGCGCCGAACAGGCGCTCAAGAGCGCAGCGAACGATGCTGCAACGGCCGGGACAAGCGGCTTCATTTAGTACCCCGAGATCTGACGAACGGACGCGATGGCGCTTGCGGCGCCGGCGAGCGCGGTCGATCAGACGTCTGGGGAACAGTTCACGATGTCCGGATGATCATCCGGGCGCGAACCTTCTCTTGGCGTCAGCCGACCAGCGCGGCGAGACGTCTGGGAGGGCGCTTGATGAAGATCGTCGGGCCCTGCAGTTCGGACGGCTCGGTCGCCGAAGACACGACCGCCAAGACAACCGACAGGGCTGCGGGAAGCGCAAGATCACTCGCCAAGACAGCGTGGCAAGTGTTGCTGCAGCAGGTTTTGCTGGATCCGTCCGGAGCCGAAGCGTGTCCGGCGCAGTCCGGCTCGGCCGCGCTTACTGTCGGCGGGGCCTGATGGTCGCCTTGGGCGACGTCTTGCGCCGCGAATGATGCAGCCTTCACCGGCTCCTGATGCGGCTGCGAGGCCATGGCGGCGTCGTGGCCGCCATGAGCCTGGCTCGGCGTGGTCCAGCCGACAAACAACGTCATCGCCAAAACCAGACCAGCCAACAGGCGGAGCAGCGTTTGGGGGCTCATCCGCGCACTCTTCCGAGCACATCGACGAGCTCTGCTACCTTCTTACGCTGCTCGTCCTTGTCGCCGCTTTCGATGGCGTGCTCCACGCAACAACCCACGTGATCTTGGAGGATGACCTCCTCGACCTTCTTCAGCGCAGCGCGCACCGCCGTGATCTGGGTGACGACATCGATGCAGTAGCGGTCCTCTTCCACCATGCGCGCAATTCCGCGAACCTGACCTTCGATCCGGTTCAGGCGCTTTGCGCAGGAGGTTTTGGTAGCCGCCATCATCGTCCCCATAATACCCAGTCCGGGTATCAATGCAACGTCATTCCACTGGACCGGGACGGCCGCCGCAGCGCATCCGTCCCGGTCCAGGGGCGGTCAGTGATCGTGACCGCTTGTCTGTGTCGGGGTGACCTTTTTGCCGTCGCCCGCCTGGTCCGCGGGCCGGCTGTCATTCGCTCCCTGTCGAGCAGGGCCGGCCTTGGAGGACGGGACTTCGACATGGGTCGAATTGCTCCCCGACTCGCGAGCCGGCCCATTGTTCTGGGTCGCGTTTTTGTCTTCTGCGTACGCCGCCGACGAAGTCGCCAAGCCGATAGCGAACACTGCGCCAAGGACCGCACGATTAAGGTGAAACACGTCAAACTCCTGGATCAGAACTGTTAAAACACACGCGAACCGCTTTGATCGCCGGCTCGGCGCTTTGCTTGCTCCCCCGTGTAGGCGTCGTCCCGAACCATCGAGACTGACCACCAGGGGCGTCTGTTCTTGGGCGTCCCGCAGCCTCAATCAGGCCATCGCATGAGACCGCGAGATCGCCCAAGGAACGAGGCCAAGGTATCGAGAGAAAAAGATGGGGCATGTGGCGATCGCCACATGCCGAACGCGTGATCCGTCAGATTCTCCCCCCACACCGGCGCAAAGCCGGCAGCTCGAGGAGAGGATCATGTTCAGGACTTTCGGTTTTGGCCTTTTTCTGGCAAGCGCGATGGCCGCGACCGTCTCCGCGCATCCTTTGACCACATCGCAGACCTGGCTATCGACGCCCGACGCCGATGGCCGCTGGGTGATGCGCACCATCCCGCCGAACAAATTGCCCACGAAGAGCTGGGAGCACGCCAAGGCGTCGTCTGAAGCGACTGGCGAGATCGACGCGATCAGAAGCGCCAGTGGAGCTTCTCACTGGGTGAAGAACTAATCTTCATCTTGTGAGAAAGAGGGCCGCGGCAACCCCCACTGTCGCGGCCCTCGCAGTCACAGCGCATCTTTGGACCAGGACGGCCCCACCAGAGCCAGCCGATGTCCCTTCCTGCGTATTGCGCCGACGCGTTCCAGCCGGCTGAGCTCCTTGGTCACGGCCTCGCGATGACTGGCGATTCGAACCGCAAGTTCCCGGTGGGTCGGGAGGTCGTCGATGTGATCTCCGTCGGCGCTTGACTGCGCCAGCCTGAGCAGTTCCGCCGCGAGACGGTCGGCGACATGCATGGTCACGCTTTCGGCCATGCGCAGGTTTGTGCGGCACTGGCGCCGACACATCGCGTCCATCGCCGCGACCGTGAACTCGGGGACGCTTGAAAGCGCGCGCAGATATGCCGTCCTTCGCAACGCCCAGACTTCCGTCTGCTCGACGGCGGTCACCGCAAGCGGAACGCTATCGTTACCCAATGCGAAGGCCTCGCCGACCATTTCGCCCGGGCGGACGTCGGACAAGAACGCTTCCTTGCCATCGACTGTCGGCGTGACGACGGAGAGCATTCCTTTGATCACGATGAGCACGCAGCATTCGCCGTCAGGTATGTCGACAGACTGGCCTCTTTGGAGAGTGCGCCTGCGCGCGCCGAGTTCGGCCGCACGAAGCTCGAGCAGATCCGGGATGAAGTTGACGCGATGCGGCGCCGCCGCCGCGATGCGTGACGATTGAATCATGACTGAAACCACTGACGGCGCGCGAAACGCGATCGCGTTTGGACGCTGTCGCCGCCCCAAAAAGGATGACCTCGCCGCCCCACCCGAGGGGTTGGTCGGCTGCGCGAACTGTTGCGGTCAGATGCGCCGGGGCGGCGGCGTCGCGCGATCCGTCATCGCGCCAAGCGCGTCAGTCTCCAAGACCGTAAACGTCAGCGCGTGGGTCAGAGCGAGACGCATCAAAACTTTTAGCTCTGGCGCCGGAATCGCTGCGCAGACGGAAGGGCCACAAAGCTCGGTCGCTCCGGCCCTCGCCTCGCTCTGGCATCCCGCGCCGTCTGAGGAAGAACACGCGGCCTCGGCGCTCTCGTCATGGTGGACCGCCCCGACGCCGGCGTTCGCGTGCAGTCCCATAAGACCGATCGCCATGAACGTCACGAACAACACCCGCGCCAGGCAAGCGAAAATGCCGGCCGGCCGGCGTTTTCCAATCCGACGTGAAGATGAAACAGCGTGCACGTGGCGCGGTCCGAATCCAGTGGCTTGCCAGCCTACCCCTACAGGGTATAGAGAGCAACACCACATATACCCCACCTTGGTATCTGGGAGATTAAGATGGCGGACCACGCGCATCACTCGTCAGGATCGTGCTGCGGAGGCCATGATGGTCGTCAAAAGGCCGCTCAGGTCGAGGGCGCACACGGCGCGCCTCTCCATCCGAGCGAAAAACATGACCAAGGCGCCGGCGCCGCCATTGATCCGGTTTGCGGCATGACGGTCCAGATCGCGACAGCAAAGCATCGGTCGGAGGCAGGCGGAAGCTTACATTATTTCTGCTCCGCCGGCTGCAAGGCGAAGTTCGAGGCCGATCCCGCGAAATACTCCGAGGGGCGCAAAGCCGACCGCGAAGAAGCGCCGGCGGGCGCGACTTACACCTGCCCGATGCACCCTCAGATCCGGCAGGACGGACCGGGCTCCTGCCCGATATGCGGCATGGCGCTCGAGCCGGAGCTGGTCAGCGCCCAAGCCGAGCCGAACCACGAACTGATGGATATGACCCGGCGCTTCTGGATCGGGTTGGCGCTTGCCGCGCCGATCCTCGTCCTGGAGATGGGCGGGCATCTCTTCCCCGCGATCCACCATGTCGTGCCTCCTGCGACTTCCATATGGATCCAGTTCGCCCTGGCGACGCCGGTGGTGCTCTGGGCCGGATGGCCTTTCTTTCAGCGGGGCTGGGCGTCGATCGTTTCGCGCAACCTCAATATGTTCACGCTCATCGCGATGGGCGTCGGCGTCGCCTATGCCTACAGTATCGTCGCGACGCTCGCGCCTTCACTGTTCCCCCCGGCCTTTCGCGGACAGGACGGCGTCGTGGCGGTCTATTTCGAAGCGGCCGCCGTCATAACGGTGCTCGTGCTGCTCGGTCAGGTGATGGAGTTGCGCGCGCGCGACCAGACCTCCGGCGCGATCCGCGCGCTCATCAATCTCGCGCCGAAGACCGCGCGCCGCACGCGTGCGGACGGCGCTGAAGAGGAGGTCGCCATTGACGACATCGCGGTCGGCGACGAGCTGCGCGTTCGTCCCGGCGAGCGGATCCCCGTGGACGCGGAGGTTACGGACGGAAGATCGAATGTCGATCAGTCGATGGTCACGGGCGAGCCGATGCCTGTGGCCAAGACGGCCGGCGACGCCGTCATCGGCGGGACCATCAATCAATCAGGCGCTTTGACGATCCGAGCGCAGAAGGTCGGCCGCGACACCATGCTCGCCCGCATCGTCCAGATGGTGTCTGAAGCGCAGCGCTCGCGCGCGCCGATACAGAAGCTGGCGGACCAGGTCTCCGGATGGTTCGTCCCGGCCGTGATCGCCATCGCGGCGCTCTCTTTCACCGCCTGGGCTGCGTTCGGCCCCGAGCCTCGCTTCGCTTATGCGCTCGTCGCAGCCGTCGCTGTGCTGATCATCGCATGTCCGTGCGCGCTCGGTCTCGCCACACCGATGTCGATCATGGTCGGCGTCGGCAAGGGCGCGTCGCTGGGCGTTCTAATCAAAAACGCCGAGGCGCTCGAACGCCTCGAAAAGGTCGACGCTTTGGTCGTCGACAAGACTGGCACCCTTACCGAAGGCCGTCCGGCAGTGACGGAAATCGCCCTGGCTGACGGCGTCTCGGAAACCGATCTGCTCTGCCTGGCGGCCGCAGTCGAGCGCGCCTCCGAACATCCGCTCGGCCGCGCCGTGGTTGAGGCGGCCGAAAAGAGGGGCCTGACGATCCCGCCTGTCGAGAATTTCGACGCGCCGAGCGGAAAGGGCGTTCAAGGTACGGTCGGTGACCGCAAAGTCCTGCTCGGAAAGGCTCAATATCTCGAAGACGCCGGCGTCAACCTTGGCGCGCTGGCGGACAAAGCCGAAGCGCTCCGTCGTTCCGGCGCAACCGCGATCTTCGTCGCCGTCGATGGTCGCGTCGCAGGCGTCGTCGCGATCGCCGACCCGATCAAGCCGAGTACGCTGTTCGCCGTCAAGGCGCTGAAGTCAGAAGGCATTCGGATCGTGATGCTGACCGGCGACAACCGGACGACGGCCGAGGCCGTGGCGCGGTCTCTCTCGATCGATGAGGTCGTGGCCGACGTCTTGCCCGACGAGAAGCACGCTGTCGTAGAACGGCTGAAGCGCGAGGGGCGCGTGGTCGCGATGGCCGGCGACGGCGTCAACGACGCGCCAGCGCTCGCGGCCGCCGACGTCGGGATTGCGATGGGAACCGGAACCGACGTGGCGATCGAGAGCGCAGGAGTGACGCTCGTGCGCGGCGATCTTATGGGGATCGTCAAGGCGCGCACGCTTTCCAAGGCCACGATGTCGAACATCCGGCAGAACCTGGCGCTCGCATTCGTCTACAACGCTGCAGGCGTGCCGATCGCCGCCGGCGTGCTCTATCCGATCTTCGGCCTCTTGCTGTCGCCGATCGTGGCTGCCGCAGCCATGGCGCTGTCGTCTGTGAGCGTCATCGGCAACGCCCTGAGGCTTCGCGCGACAAGAATCTGATGAGCAGAGCGTTTCAATGATCGACGCAGTTGTGTCTATACGCAATTTGCGCATATAATATGCGTGTCGAGATCACGATAGACGACGATGGAACGGAAGATTCCGTCGTCACTGCTCACATTGAGACGCCATTCGGCGAACTCTCCGTGATGGCCGATGTCGAGATCTCGGACCGAAGCATTCGCCTGGAAGGCCTCCATATCGGCGGCGTCGGCGCCAATTCATTTGGGCACGCCAGCCTGCGCGATCTGGTCCGGTCTATCATGGAGCAGCTCGATGTCGATGAAATCATCGTTGAAGGAGCGGTTCGGACCACGGGTGCAAATCCGGGACGTCGACCGCGTTCCCTCAGGTTCACCCGTGCGGTTCGTGCTGCGTCTTCGTCCTGGAACGAACAGTCCTAAGGCGGCGCTCGCCATGGCGCGGCGGCACCTTCCGTTGAGGGCCGCGCATGCGGCGCTCACTGAGCTCATGAGCAGCGGGCAGATCTGGATCGAGTTGCCGGTCGTCGAGGACATGCGGGCTGTGATCCGAGACCTGGCCGAGGTCGGCGTCGCAGCCAAGGTGTACGAGCCGACCGCGGTGAACGTGCGAAAGCTTCGCACGGAGCTCGGACTGTCGCAGGACGCGTTCGCGATCCAGTACGGGCTGGACGTGGCGACAGTGCGAAATTGGGAACAGGCCCGGTCTACGCCGGACCGAGCGGCGCGATCCTATCTTCAGACGATCGCCCGAAACCCGAAGGCTGTGCGCGCCTCGCTGGAGGTCGAGCCTGACGACGAGTTTTCCTACATCGGGAATTGATCGCCATCGGGGATAGGTCTGCGCGGCATCCGGCAGCAAACGCACCTCGTGATCCGTTCCAGGCTCCAGACTTCTGAGGCATCCTCAGGGCATGGAAACGACGATCTCGGACGGCTGCGACCACACCATTTCCGGACTGCTGAGAAAGCGTGCGGAGCTTTTCAACGAGGCCGAGCGAATCCGCGATCGGATGGCCGAAATCTGGAATGACATCGATGCTCTGGATCGGACGCTAGGGTCGTTCGGCTACATGGGCGACCTGGACGCCGTCATGCCGCGTCAGAAGCGACAGGTCATGTTTGGAACAGGCGAGCTCACAAGGGCTTTGATGCGCACGATCGCTGACGCTGGCGGGCCGATGACGTCTCGAGAGCTTGCCCAGACCGTGATCTCGCTGCGCGGCGACGACGCTCGCGATCGGAGGCTTCTGTCGGAGGCCACTCCGCCGGGCGTCAAAGGCCTTGCGGAAGCAAAGGGACGCTGGCCGCGAGCGCTCGGCTCCGGATGAGAACGGCAACCTGCTATGGTCGAACGCTGAGATCAGGTCAGACTTGGCTAGGTCTATGGTCCCGGCTTGTCTGATGAATTCTCTTCAAAATCGAAATCGTCTTCAATAGCGGGATCTAGAGGCCGGTTCCGGCCGTGCTCTATCGACGAGATGAATATTTCGTCGGCTGCAACATCGTAATTAATCAAATAATCGCCAGTGATGAGGCATTGAGAGCCCTTCGCCTGCAACGCGTGTCCTCGTGACCGATGTTCGGAAACTGCGCCAAATTACGGCGAGCGGCATTCATTCTCTCTTGGAACTCAGCTGCGGCCTGCGAGCTGTTCTTTTTGAGATATGCAGCTTCCTTCCGCAGATAGGTGCGCGCCATTTCCGATATGCGAACCTTCATCACGCGGCCTTGCCGCTGACGATGTCGGTGATCTCGCTGAGGACGTCATCGAAGTCGTGGACGTCGCCTTGGGCGATTTGCTCGCGTCCTTGCTTCACCGCAAGAATGCTGCCGCCTTCGTTGGCCAGGTAGATGCGAAGTGCTCGGACCATCACCCAGCTGCGCGAGCGGTCGGTGACCTCTGCGATCGACTCGATCTGAGCCAATACGTCGACTGGGATCCGCAGCGTGATGGGATCGGACAGCTCGGGTTTAGCCATTGTCATCGCTCCTTGCGTATAATGTAATACATAGTATTACAAAACGGCGATTGTCAATCTTCAGGTGCCGGCGCTTAGGACGGTCTGGGCGGAATTCTCGATTTTGATCTCTGCAAGTAGCCCTTCCAGATCGCTGACGGCTTGTGGCCGATCTCGGCCAGCGCCATCAGCAGAAATGAGGGGCGCAATGCACCGTGCGTTTGCTACCAGATGCCGGGTCTGCGCCTTCGACAGGTCGAGCGACTGCGATTACAAAAAGTGGATTCTAGGCGGCGCCGTCGCCTTTGTTTGAAGCAGGCGTCACCGGCTCGATCTGCCTTCGCCCTTGGTCCTCCAGGCCATATTCGGTCTCCTCACCGCCGAGAGCGCGCACGCCTGCGCCAAGGTTTTTTCGCAAGTGAGCGGCTGAGTCGGCGTCAAATGTCCTCATGCTTGCGAGGATCGCTTCTTTCCAGGCGGGCCCGCGGTCCCAGGCCTCCATGTAGGCCTCCGCTAGATCTTCCTTTTGGCGGAGCTCGATCATCGCGGTCATCAGCGTCATCGCCTGCAGGCGGTCCTTGGCGCTCTTCGCCGTGCCGTCTCGATCGACGCGGCGCCGTGAACCCACAATGAGCTTGTGGATCGCGAAGCGTTCCGGCGCCGGAACCAGGATCGGCACGCCTGCGCCATGCAGGAGCACCGCACGCTCGGGCTGGTAGATCAGAAAGTCGAGGAAACGAAGCGGTTGCGCAGAGGCTCCGCCAAGCGCCGGCATGGGGGCCGGCCCGCCGGAATTGTCGTCGGATCCGCGGTTCGGCGTCAGGAATTCAACCTTGTATCCAGATCTGGCGACGAACTGGGTCGTCATCCGCCCATCGTTCATATGGGGGATCTCGCGAAAGGTCGGATCGACGGCTTTCAGAACGTCGACGACGGGCGGAAGCTGGTCTCCCACCGCCGCCGAGATCGAATGAAACTGAGCGAAGTCGGCGTCGGACGTCAGCATGGCCGTGTTGTCGAGCCGAGCGCCGAGCATGGCTGAATAGGCCTGGAACGCAACGGTCCCGACAAGAACGCCTCTCAGCCTGAAGAAGCCGGCGTCAGCCAACGCCTGAACGATGTCGCCCGCCATCTTGTCGGGGCGCGGCAGATAGGCTTCTCGCGTCAGGGTCGACACGATTTTTCTTCGCTCACGGACGTCCGCCTTCAGATCCCTGAAGGCTTCGACGCGCTTGCTGATCTCCTCGTCGTCGGCTGGTCCGACATAACTGCGGTCCTGCCGGCCTGATCCGTCTGCCGCAGGGCGATCGAAGTACCAGTATTTCCGGTCTTTGACCGTTACGGGCACGAAACGTCCGTCCGCCGGGAAGTCGCTCGCAAAACGCGCGTCGAGGCTGCGTTGGGCGAGCTCGGAATAGAGTGTCCGATAAACGTGGCCGATGGTTTTCACTGGAAGATCGTTATACTAGTTTCGCGAAAATAATATAACTCGATTTTTGGTGCGGATCAAGATCGTTATACTAATTTTGCGATTTTAGTATATGGCCTGAAATCTCCTTATTTTGCAATGGCTTCATCGGCCGTGGGAAATGCCTCATTGGTCCGGCCCAAGGCCCAATACGCCAACAATCCAACCCACTCATGGGCGGCGAGATCAGACAGCTCAAGGCCCTCCGAAATCGACCGGGTCGGCCGAGATAGGTCCGCAGAACCCTGCGTCCGGTAGTCGACGGGATAGGGGATCACAGCGAACCCGGCGGCCCTAAACGACGCCACCGCTCGAGGCATCTGGGAGGCTGAAGTGACCAGCAGCCAGCGCTCTCCAGAGACCGGCTTGAGCGCCTCGGCGCTTCTGGCGCCGTTCTCAAGAGTCGTGCGCGACAGCTCTTCCGAAAAGATCCGGTCGGGTGGAACCCCGATCGCGACAAGAAGCTCACGCGCAATCCGGGACTCGGTCAGCGGTTGCGACTGAAGCAGATGATTGGCGCCGCCTGACAGAAAAATCTTCGCCTGAGGATGAAGGCGCGCGAGCGCCGCGGTGGCGGTCAGACGCTCGGCCCCTTCATTCAAGGCGGCGGCCCGACGATCGGCTGAAATATGCGTGTCGACTGCGCCGCCGAGCATGATCACGCCCGTGATCGGCTCCTCGATCCGCGGCTGCGGGAATCTGTTTTCGAGCACGAGTACGCCCGCAGCGCCGACCGGCGCCCAACCGAACGCAAGAAGCAAAGTCGCTGAGACAGCAAGCGCACCGACGCCGAGCCGGCGACGCCTCAAAACCAACATCACAAGCCCAAAAAGAGCGAACACGCCGACGATGTTCGACGGCAACAACAAAGACTCCACGAGCTTCGAAATCACAAAAAACATGATCGCCTCTTCATGGGCCTCAGGCGGCGTCGCAGCCGCGCTGTGTCGACGCGGGACGCTTGTCGGTACAAGAGGCTTGTACGTCGGCCCTGGTACCCGAAGTTGGGCCTTAGCCCATAAAGACGTCCTTTAGCGCAAGTGCGCGACGCCTCCGCTGAATCTCATAAAGGCCCTGGGTTCACCGTCGCCGAAAGCAATCACGTCGTAGGATTCAGGATCGCGACCCTCAACCTCCATGCCGGGCGAGCCGATCGGCATCCCGGGCACCGCGAGACCCCGCACCTTCGGACGCTCAGCGAACAGCCTCGCGATCGCAGTCGCAGGCACATGACCCTCGAGCACGTAGCCGTCGATCTCGGCCGTGTGGCAGGACCTCAGGCCCGGCGGCACGCCGAGCTTCGCCTTGATGGCGTTGATGGCCGCGACCTCGATGACCCGCGCCTCGTAGCCCGCGGCACGGACGTGCGCGACCCAGGCCTCGCAGCAGCCGCAGGTCGGATCCTTGTGGACGGTCATAATCGGCGCCGCGCGGACTGAGCCAGAGACGACGAAGGACGCGCCAACCACGAGTACGCCCAACGTTCTTCGGTCAATGGCTCGCATCAGAGGTCCCTCCAGTGGTTGCAGTTCCGGCGACGTGGTCCGGCGACAGCGTCTCGATAATGCGACAGTCGCGGACCACGCCGCTTCCACATTGGTGGATCATGGTCTCCAGTTCGCCTTTTAGCGCAGTGAGGTCGGCGATCTTCCGCTCGACCTCCGCGAGGTGTCCTCGCGCTATTTGGTCGACCGCCTCGCACGAACGGTCCTTCTGGTCCGCGAGACCGAGCAAGGCCCGCACCTGCTCAAGCGAGAAGCCGAGATCGCGAGAGCGACGGATGAAGCTGAGGCGGTTCAGGTGGGATCCGTCGTAAGCGCGGTAGTTGCCCGAGGTGCGGCGCGGGGCCGCCAGCAGACCGATGCGCTCGTAGTAGCGGATGGTCTCGACCTTGGTGTGGGTGGCCCGACCCAGTTCGCCGATCGCGAGGATGTCCGACATCGCTTGACCCTGTAGCTGCTACAGGGTCCATATCGGGCGTCACATCAGGTTTGTCGAGGTGACGACATGGCGGCCGCCAGCACGTTGAAGCTCCGAATCGAGGGCATGGACTGCGGATCCTGCGCCTCGAAGATCGAGACCGCGATGCGTCGCCTGCCGGGGGTCGCCGAGGTCGATGTCCGCGTCGCCGCTTCCACGATGTCGATCACCGTCGACGAGGACCGCACCAGCCGCGAGACAATTCGCACCAAGATCGACAGCCTTGGCTTCAAGGCGTCCGACTCGGCCTCTCCTGGCGAGACCTCCAGCGAAAATGACGGCCACGACGGCGCCTGGCACGCCTCCTCAAAGGGGAGGCTCGTGCTCGCGGCCGGGGCGCTGCTCGCCGCTGCCTGGGGCCTGTCGTTCGCCGAGCCCGGCTGGGCGGAATGGCCTTACGTGGCGGCCGCCGCCCTCGGCCTCGTTCCCATCGTCCGCCGCGCTGTCATGGGCGCGATCAACGGCACCCCTTTCAGTATCGAGACGCTCATGTCCGTCGCTGCCATCGGCGCCATCGCGATCG
This sequence comes from Hansschlegelia sp. KR7-227, assembly GCF_049446035.1. Taxonomy (NCBI): domain Bacteria; kingdom Pseudomonadati; phylum Pseudomonadota; class Alphaproteobacteria; order Hyphomicrobiales; family Methylopilaceae; genus Hansschlegelia; species Hansschlegelia sp. KR7-227. The sequence continues at coordinate 18,396 of NZ_JBMSEA010000005.1, read as the reverse complement.
GCGAGGCGCCGGAGGCCGCCGTCGTGGTGTTCCTGTTCGCCGTCGGCGAGCTGCTCGAGGGAGTGGCGGCGAGCCGCGCGCGGGCCGGCGTCCGGGCGCTCGTCGACCTGATCCCGCGCTCCGCCCGGCGCATCCGCGGCGGCGCGATCGAGACGGTACCGGCCTCCGACCTCGAGGTCGGCGACCTCGTGCTGGTCCGGCCCGGTGACCGCATCCCGTCGGACGGCACGGTTGCGAGCGGGACCTCCGAGGTGAACGAGGCGCCCATCACGGGCGAGTCCCGGGCAGTCCTCAAGGAGGCTGGATCCGACGTCTATGCGGGCAGCGTCAACGCCAACGGCGAGCTACACGTGACGATCACCAAAGCGGCCGCCGACAACACGATCGCCCGCATCGTCCACATGGTCGAGGAGGCGCAAGGATCGAAGGCTCCGACGGCGCGCTTCATCGAGCGCTTCAGTCGCTGGTACACTCCCTCCGCCATGGCGTTCGCGCTCGCCGTCATCGTGGTTCCGCCATTGTTGGTGGACGGCGATTGGCAGACCTGGATCTACCGCGGCCTTGCCGTTCTGCTGATCGCGTGCCCTTGCGCTCTGGTGATCTCGACGCCTGCGGCGGTCGCGTCGGGTCTTGCTTCCGGCGCGCGGCGCGGGCTGCTGATCAAGGGAGGGGTGGCGCTCGAGGCCCTTGGGCGCGTCAAGACGGTCGCGTTCGACAAGACGGGCACGCTGACCGAGGGAAGGCCGAAGGTGGTCGACGTCGTGGCGCTGGATGGCGCGATGGAGACGGTCCTCGCCAAGGCCGCGGCGGTTGAGCGCAGCTCCAGCCACCCGCTCGGGGTTGCGATAGTCGAGGAGGCCGAGGCGCGGGCGATCGAGATCCCCCGCGCCTTCGGTGGCGGGACCGCGGTCCCGGGCAAGGCGGTGACTGCCCGGCTGTCGTCCGGCTTCGTCTCGGTAGGCTCGCCTCGGCACGCCTCCGAGCAAGGGCTCCTGACCCCCGAGGCGACCGAACGCGTCGCAGCTCTCGAGACCGAGGGTGCGACCGTGGTGGTCGTCAGCGACGGCAAGCGGGCGCTCGGCCTGATCGCGCTGAAGGACCGCCCCCGCGAGGACGCCAGGGAAGGCTTGGCGCGGCTGCGCGACCTTGGCCTGCACACCGTCATGCTCACCGGCGACAACGCCCGTGCAGCGGCCGCCATCGCTGCGGACCTCGGCGTGGCCCACAGCTCCGAACTCCTTCCGGACGCTAAGCTCAAGGCCATCGCCTCCCTGAGGGTCGGCGGTCCGGTCGCGATGGTGGGCGACGGCGTGAACGACGCCCCGGCGCTCGCCGCAGCCTCGGTCGGCGTGGCGATGGGCGGCGGCACGGACGTCGCGCTCGAGACCGCGGACGCGGCGCTGCTCAAGGATCGAGTCGGCGGCGTTGCGGAGCTCGTCGTCCTTTCGCGCGCCACATTGTCGAACATCTGGGTGAACGTGGCGCTGTCGCTCGGGCTGAAGGGCGCGTTCCTGGTCGCGACCCTGATCGGCGCCACCCCGCTCTGGATGGCGATCCTCGCCGACACCGGGGCGACGGTGCTGGTCACCGCGAACGCGCTCCGTCTGCTGCGCTTCGATCCCTCGGCGCCGGCTCGATGAGGGTGAACGCCGAAAAGACCTTCATGGGTTCGCTCGACCTGCACGAGGCCGAGGAAATTCAGATCCAAAAGCTGCGGCGGCTCATCGCCGACTGGACGACAGGGGCGCTGCAATGAAGCGGAGTGGATTGATCGCGGGCTTGGTGGTTGCGGCCGCGCTAAATCATGCCGCGGCGGCCGCCGACGAACTCGCCGTCAAGAAGACCTCCGGTTGCGGGTGCTGCATAGGCTGGATCCGCCACATGGAGGAGAACGGCTTCACGGTGAAGGCCGAAGATGTGCCGATGGGCGCCTTGATGCAGGACAAGCTCGCGGCGGGACTGCGGGTCGGTCAGACCTCGTGCCACACGGGCAGGATCGGGGGCTATATTGTCGAGGGACACGTGCCCGCCCGGGAGGTGCGCCGCCTTCTCGCCGAGCGTCCGGATGCGCTTGGACTGGCGGTCCCGGACATGCCGATAGGTTCGCCCGGCATGCCGGGGAAGGCCGAGGCATATGAGGTCCTGCTGCTAAAGCGAGGTGGCGACGCCGAGGTGTTCGCGAGCTATCCGGCGAGCCGCATCGATGGGGATTGACGGGCGTCGGAAAGCGCACGCGTTCGAACGTCGGCATGCAAAGATCGTCGGATCTGTTTTCGCCGCGGCCGCCTCGGACCTGCTACTGAAGGGCGTGGCGAAGGCCGGGATCGGCGATGGGTCGACGCCGTTCCTGCCATTCCTCAGTCTTCACCTGCAGGAGAACACCGGGATCAGCTTCAGCCTGTTTCCGGCGGAAGCGAATGGCGCCCTCCTGCTGCTGATCCTCGTCCAGTTCGCCGGAACGCTGTTCGTCGGCTGGCTTCTCGTAAGGGCGACCACCACGCCCGAGCGCCTCGGTTTCTCGCTGATCGTCGGAGGGGCGATCGGAAATCTGGTCGACCGCATCGCGAACGGTGCGGTGACCGATTTCCTTCACCTTCACCCCTTTGACGTCAGCCTCTTCACGTTTAATTTCGCCGACGTCCTCATCACCCTCGGCGTGTGCCTGGTCTTGTTCGACGCGGTCGCCGGACGAAGCCCAGCCGCCGACGGCGACGTCTAATCCAATCCTTGAGGCAGATGGGTCATGCGCCCAGCCTCCGTAGCGAGCCCATACCCCTTCACCAATCCATAGACCGCGGGAATCACCACCAGCGTCAGCACGGTCGACGAGACCATGCCGCCGATCATCGGGACAGCGATGCGCTGCATGACCTCGGAGCCGGCCCCGGTGCTCCAGAGGATTGGCAGCAGCCCGGCCATGATGGCGACGACCGTCATCAGCTTGGGACGCACACGCTCGACCGCTCCGACCATGATCGCCTCGGTCAGGTCGTTGCGCGTGAGCGCCTTGCCCTCGGCGGCGCGACGCGCCTTCAGCTCCGCGAGCGCGTGGTCGAGGTAGATCAGCATGATCACGCCGGTCTCGGCCGCGACGCCCGCGAGCGCGATGAAGCCGACCGCGACCGCGACCGACAGGTTAAAGCCGAGCCACCACATCAGCCAGAGCCCGCCCACCAGCGCGAAGGGGAGCGACAGCATGACGATCAGCGTTTCGGTCAGGCGGCGGAAGTTGAGGTAGAGCAGCAGGAAGATGAGGCCGAGCGTCAGCGGCACGACGATCTTCAGCCGCGCCTCGGCGCGCTCGAGATATTCGAACTGCCCGCTCCACTCGACCGACGATCCGGTCGGCAGCGTGACCTTCTCCGCCACGGCCTTCCGCGCGTCGTCGACATAGCCGCCGAGGTCGCGGCCGACGATGTCGACGAAGATGTAGATCGCGAGCCGGCCGTTCTCGGTGCGGATCGAGGTCGGTCCGCGGGTGCGCTTGATGCTCGCGACCTCAGCGAGCGGCACCGTGCCGCCTGAGGCCATCGGCACGAGCACCTCGCGGCCGATCGACTGCGGGTCGCTTCGCAGATCCCTGGGGTAGCGGATGTTGACGGCGTAGCGCTCGCGGCCCTCCACGGTGGTGGTCACGGTCTCGCCGCCGAGCGCGGTCGCGATCACGTCCTGCACGTCGCTCACCATCAGCCCATAGCGGGCGAGCGCCGAGCGGTCAGGCGTGATGTCGAGATAGTAACCGCCGATGACGCGCTCGGCGTAGGCGCTCGACGTCCCCGGCACGGTCTTGACCGCCTGCTCGACCTCGCGCGCGAGCTTTTCCATCGCGACGAGATCCGATCCGAACACCTTGATCCCGACCGGCGTGCGGATGCCGGTCGCGAGCATGTCGATGCGGGCGCGGATCGGCATCGTCCACGCGTTGGAGACGCCGGGGAACTGCAGCGCCTTGTCCATCTCGGCCTTGAGGCTCTCGGTCGTGACGCCCGGCCGCCATTCGGCCTTGGGCTTCAGGTTGATGATGGTCTCGGTCATTTCGCTGGGCGCCGGGTCGGTCGCGGTCGCAGCGCGGCCGGCCTTGCCGTAGACGGATGAGACCTCCGGGAACGACTTGATGATCCGGTCCTGCGTCTGCAGCAGTTCCGTGGAGCGCGAGACCGAGATGCCGGGCAGCGTGGTCGGCATGTACATCAGCGTGCCCTCGTCGAGCGGGGGCATGAACTCCGAGCCGAGCTGCATCGCAGGCCACCACGATGCGCCGAGCGCGGCCACGGCGAGCAGGATCGTCAGCGTCTTGGCCCGGAGCACGCCGCGGATGACCGGCCGGTAGAGCCAGATCAGCGCTCGGTTCAAGGGGTTCTTGTGTTCAGGCACGATGCGGCCGCGGACAAAAATCACCATCAGCGCGGGGACGAGCGTGACCGACAGCAGCGCTGCGGCCGCCATCGCGAAGGTCTTGGTGAAGGCGAGCGGCCCGAACAGCCGTCCCTCCTGGCTCTCCAGCGTGAAGATCGGCAGGAACGAGACCGTGATGATCAGGAGGCTGAAGAACAGCGACGGCCCAACCTCCTGGGCCGCCTCGATCAGCGTCTCCACCCGCGGCTTGCCCGGAGACGCGCGCTCGAGATGCTTGTGGGCGTTCTCGATCATGACGATCGCGGCGTCGATCATCGCTCCGACCGCGATCGCGATGCCGCCGAGGCTCATGATATTGGCCCCGATGCCGAGCGCCTTCATGGCTCCGAACGCCATCAGGATGCCGACCGGCAGCATCAGGATCGCGACCAAGGCGCTGCGGACGTGAGCCAAGAACACGATCGTCACCAGCGCGACGACGATGCTTTCCTCGACGAGCGTCGACTTCAGCGTCTCGATCGCGGCCTCGATAAGCTGCGAGCGGTCGTAGACCGGCACGATCTCGGTGCCGGCCGGCAGGCTTGGCATGAGGGCCGCGATCTTCGCCTTGACGTTGTCGATGACGTCGAGGGCGTTGGCGCCGAAGCGCTGCAGCACGATGCCGCTCGCGACCTCGCCCTCGCCGTTGAGTTCGGCGATCCCGCGCCGCTCGTCGGGCCCGAGTTCGACACGGGCGACGTCCTTCACGAGGACCGGCGCGCCGCCGTCGACCTTCAGGACCGCGTTCTCGATGTCGGAGACGCTCTTCAGGTAGCCGCGGCCCCGGACCATGAACTCGAACTCGCTGAGCTCGAGCGTCCGGCCGCCCGTGTCCATGTTGCTGCCGCGGACGACGTCGCGGACTTTTGACAATGGGACGCCGAGCGCCCGCAGGCGCTGCGGGTCGACCACCACGTTGTACTGCTTGGCGAACCCGCCGACGCTCGCGACCTCGGCGACGCCCTCGGCGGCCGACGCCCCGAAGCGCACCTGCCAGTCCTGGGTCGAGCGGGTCTCGGCGAGCGTCTGGTTCTTCGCCATGACGGCGTATTGGTAGACCCAGCCGACGCCGGTCGCGTCCGGCCCGAGCGTCGGCGTGACGTTCGATGGGAGGCGCGGGGCGGCGGCGCTCAGGAACTCCAGCACCCGGGAGCGCGCCCAGTAGGGGTCCGTGCCGTCCTGGAAGATGACGTAGACGAAGGACACGCCGAAGAACGAGAAGCCCCGCACGACCCTCGATTTCGGCACGGTCAGCATGGCGGTCGTGAGCGGATAGGTGACCTGGTCCTCGACCACCTGCGGCCCCTGTCCGGGGACTTCGGTGTAGACGATGACCTGGACGTCGGAGAGGTCCGGGATGGCGTCGAGCGGCAGGGTCTTCAGCGCGTACAGACCTCCGGCGACGGCGAAGGCGGTCGCGACCAGCACCAGCACGAGGTTGCGTGCCGACCACGCGATGAGCCGGGCGATCACTTCGGGTTCTCCGGCGCGGTCAGGCCCGAAAGCGCGGCCTTGAGGTTGCTCTCGGCGTCGATGAGGAAGTTGGCGCCGACCACGACGGTTTCGCCCTCGGCAAGACCCTCCCTGATCTCGACGAAGCCCTCGCTCCTCAGACCGAGCCTGACGGGTCGCGGCTCGAACCTGCCGTCGCTCGTCTCGACGAGCACGACCTGCCGGTCTCCGCTGTCGAGGACCGCGCTGTCGGGCGCCGCGAGCACCGCGCCGCCGTCTCCGGTCGCGATCTCGGCCTCGACATACATGTCGGGCAACAGCGCGCGATCCGGGTTCGAGAGCTCCACGCGGACGCGGGCGGTGCGGGTCTCGCGGTTGACGCCGGGGTAGATCAGGGCGACGCGCCCGGTCATCGTCCCGTCGGCGCCGCGCGGCCGGACGCTCGCCGGTTGGCCGACCGCCACCTTGGACAGGTCGCGCTCGGCGACGTCGAGCAGCGCCCAGACGACGGACATGTCGGCGAGCCGGAACATCTCGTCGCCTGGCATCGCCTGCATGCCGTCGACCGCATTGCGCGACAGGATCAGCCCGTCGCGCGGGGCCGGCCAGGCGATCGTCGCAGGCACCTTTCCGGAGGCGGCGATGGCGTCGATCACCGCGGCGGGCACGTCGAGGTTCTCGAGCCGGCGCCGCGCCCCGTCGACGACCGCGCGCCCGGCCCCGGAGGGCTGGCCGACCACGGACAGAAACTGCGCCGCGGCCGCCGCGACCTCGGGCGAATAGACCTGCATCAGGACCTGGCCCTTGCGGACGGGCTCGCCGGTCGTGACCTGCTCGACCTTCTGGACGAAGGACTGGGAGCGAACCGACACCACCGACACACGGCGCTCGTCGAGCTGGATCGACCCGCTCGCCCGGAGCGGCGCGCCGAGCGTCCGGCGCTCGAGCCTCTCCGTGCGCACGCCCGAGCGTTGCCGCTTGCCCTGGCTGACGATGACCGCGCCGCCATCGTCCTCGCCCTCCCGGACGGGGATGTAGTCCATCCCCATCGAGTCCTTCTTCGGAACGGGAGAGGTGTCCGGCAGGCCCATCGGGTTGCGGTAATAGAGGATGCGGTCCCCGGACGGCCCCGAAGCGGCGGCGGGCGCCGCCGCCGACGTCGCCGCGACGGTCTCGCCCGTGGAGGGATCGAAGCCGACGTCCTCGCCCACGCGCACGACGGCGAACGGTTTGCCGTCCGGGGTTGTCCGGGGCGCGGCCGAGTAGACCGGGCGGCCGTCCGGGTCGCGGTAGTAGAGGATCGGGCCGGCCGCGGCGGTCGCAGCGGATCGATCTTCCGCCTGAACCATCGTTGCGCCCGGCGCCATGCCGCGCTGCCCCGCCCAGTAGCCGCCGCCCGCGAGGGCTGCGGCCAGCAGGATCCCGCCGACGGAGGCCGCCGCCTTCATGGCTTGGCCTGCAGCACGAGCTTGCCCTCGACCGTGCCGGTCTCGCCCTGCACCTTGGCCGCGAGCGACAGCCGCCAGCCGCCCTCCATCGTGAGCTTGGTCTTGAACCGATAGACGCCGAGCTGGTCGGAGGGCGTGGAGGCGATAGCGGAGGACATGGTGGGCATGCCGTCCGGCGCCATGTCGATCCGGGTCGCGTAGATCACGGCGTCCGGAACGGGCTTTGAGGTCCGCGTGTCGACGAGGCGCACCGCCACAACGGCCTCACCCACTTTGGCGACGCTTTCTACGAGCTGAAACTCATAATCGGCGGCGTCGCCGAGCGCGGGAGACAGAGAGGCGGCCGAGATGACGGCGGCCAGCATCGCGGCGCGCGAGCGCCGACCTTGGAGCCTGGACATTGCTGAAATCCGAAGTGCGTCGGCGTCCGGCGTTCGGCCGGACTTGTCTCCCGTAGCCTTGCGGCCACAGGTTCGAGACCGCGCGGGCTTTCAAACCCGCACGGCGCGATACGGCGCCTGAGGCGCCGCGGACGGACTTCAGATTCGGGGAGGTCGGGCCGGCGGTCCCGGAACCGGTCCGGCGCGGGCGGCGTCGTCACCAGGGCGGACGACTGACAGAGCCAAGGTCTGATGCGATCTGGTCATGGCCGCCATCGGCGCGGCGGGGGCGCACTTCGTCATGCAGGTCGCGAGCAACGGACAGCTCTTCTGGCAGTCCGGCATCACCGGAGCGTCGTCCGGGCAGCAGGGCATTTCGGCCACGCCGGGTTCGACGGCGACCATAGCGGCAAACATCGCAGCACCGGCCACGGCGGTCTGCGGCGCAAGCGAAACCGCGCCGACGCCGATCATCAGCATCAACACCAGCAATCGCCGCAACCAGACGCGCGTATTCATGCCGATGAGCATGCGCCAAAATTCCGCCCGCGGGAAGACGACTGAACCAAATCCACTCTCATATTGGCGGACTTGTCGATCAGGCTCGCGCCGCACCGTCGACAGCCGATTGGTTCCTCAGCCTGCCCTCGAGCCGACGGAGCTCGATTTGATGCCTTTCCCGCAACTTTGTGACGACGCCCATCGCCTCGACCAGTTTTGTGGCCAGAAGACGATTCTCCGCCTCGAGTTCTCCATTGGTTTCCCGCAGTGCCTTGATCGCGTCCAGAGCAGTGACACGGCCAGCGGGCGACTTCTTGACCCGAGCCATACTTGCCAGGATCGCGGTGCGCGCCGCAGGAAATCGACAGCCGGCGTGACCGATCAAAGTCCTGCTATGTCCCGCTTCGATGGCGACCGATACGATGTTGATCTTCAATCTGCCGCGCGCCGCACGCTGAATCAGAGCCCTGTTGGTCGGCCGGCCCGCCTCCAGCCGCGCCAACGCCGCCATGAAATCATTTTCGTCAGCAGCCATGAGGAACCTCCTTCGCTTCGAGAGCCGCGACATCGACGCCAAGCTTGCGCAGCACGGCCGACGATGTCTTCAGCCGCTCTTCCGCGACCAGGACCATGCCGCCTCCACCTGCAGAACCGTGTTCGCGCTTCACTTCGAGATTTTTGAGATGTCTTTTGCGCCAGAATTCGACCTGATCTTGTGTCACCATCAGATTTGCGCAGCCGGAGCAAATCTCCGGACGCCGAATGACGTAGTTTGGTGAGCGTTGTGACAGCTGGAAGCTTCCTTCAGCCTGATAATGACAACGGGCCGTCTCAGGACGAAAGAAACACTCCCCCCACTCTGCTGGATAGAGGCGAAGGTTCTCTTGCCGAATGAGCTGATGAAAGGCCTCGATCCGGTCCTTGGCCTCTATAAACGTCGCCAGATAAGCCTCAATCTCATTTTTCCGTTCGGTGAACATCTTGGCCATCGGGCCGGCCGCGACGGCGTCGCCGTCAAAAATACCGGCCAATCTTCGCGCGCCCATCATCGCGTCGACGTCGTCGATAATGCCGAGCAGTTCCGGGTCCGTGTCCAGATATCCCTGCTCGGTGACGGCGATGCTGACATGCTTGAAGTGATCCGAGACGGCAGCCAACAACCGTTCATCCGTCCGCACCATGAACATCGCAAAAGCTCGCCGCCATTGCGCAGGCATGATGCTCCAATCGCTATTCTCTCCAGGTATCTCCACGTATTTCGCGACAAACGCTTTCTGTCCGCGCAAGAGCGCCCAAATCTGGAACGGACCTGACTTGAAATCACGGAGCGAGTTCGACTCATTGAGCGACAGAAAGAGCTCTTTTGCCTCCTGGCCGTTGCGCCAAGAACCAAGGATCTTATCGAGCGCAAGTATCGCGCCGACCGCCGGCGGAACGTATTCCGTCCCTGCCGCTCGTGCTCCTGCAATCCATCGGACTTCGCGGAAACTGCTCTCGCTCTTGTAGACGCGCCCCTTGAGGTAGAAAATCTCCTGCAAGCCAGTGTCGGAGGTCTCCATGGTGAGGCAGGCTGGCCAACCTGCGTCAGAGTCGCGCGGCTCGGAGCACAGCCCGCAGATCTCAGTGCTACGAATCCCGATCAATCCCTGAAGGACCAGCGAGCATGCGATCGTAAATTCCTTGATCAACCCAAAAAGTATTCGTCTGGGCGTGGCCTTCGTCTTGTAATTGTCGGGCCTCTGCAGGCCGCCGCGATCTTGATAGGTCTCGTCTGCGAAACCAGGTCGCCATGGCTCGGGCAACGATCCGCCGTCATCGAAGACAAAGTCTCGGATTGCGTCATCGCCCGCCTCGTATCTGTCCTGCTTCCCGGCGCTTCCGATCGCCAACAGGTACAGATCCAGAACTCGCTGCAGGTCGCGCGCCGGCGCCTCAAGCCACGAACAGGCCCGGTTCAGCACCGCAAGCACGACGTCGTCAGGCGTCAATCGGCGCTTTTGTGACGGACGTGTCGCGCCCAATTCCCGCACGACTTTATGGGTCGACTCTCCGCCATAAGGGTGACGTGGCATCACGTCTTCAGGATTCCCTGACAACGCAAACCGTTGTTCGTATATTCGCGGCAATATATCGAACGAATTGACTACGTTCTGAGTAGTCTTGACCGACGACGTTTGCATGAACTTTCGTTCAGTCAGCCACGACTTGAAATCGACGACCGCGAGATCATCAATCGCAGCAAAGTTTGGCGTGCCGCTCTCAGCCATCCATTGTATGACAGCGCGAAGGGCGATCGAGATCTTCGGCATCGTCAACGCCTTCGGTGGCGCTCCACGACTGTTCTGAACCATCAAGCTCCAAACGAATTTCTTGCAGCTTTCGACAATGTTTCGCCACTGCTCATCGGTGCTGCAGGAACCGTCCGTCATCGGAAATTTCCAGTTGACGGCAGTAAATTTGTAGCCTGCCGTCTCGACGACATAAGTCCAGACGTCGTCAGACCAGGCGCTGAATTTGGTGACCTGCTGAGGCCAGCTTTCAATGGCGCTGCCGCCTGAGTAAGCTTGTTCTTGCGTCATGTCGGAGCGCCTCAATCGAGCGTGGGAAGAGACGGCAGCAACATGCTGTCGGCTTCGGCTTCGACATGAGCGTTGAACTTGGGAAACCACCCTTCATTCAAAGCTTTCAGCTGGGGCGCCCACTCGACGAGCCAGCGCTGGGGCGCGACTTCCGAGCGCGCCTCGACAATCCTCTGCCGCAGCTGCCGCAGCCGCACCAAAGCGACGGGGTCATTGAGATCCACCCAGCTCAATGGGCAGGCGGGGCAATACCCGTAGGCTGAACACGCCTTTCCTTCTTCTTGTCCGACGACCGGCGAATATGCTGGTTCCAAGCAATTGAACCCGAGCGTCGCTGCGCTGCGCGGGCCGCCCATATGGACCGGATTTCGCGCGTCCGACTTACCTCCTGAGGCGAGATACCGCTCCCGCCACTCCATCGCGCGCGCCAACGCCTCCAAAGCCAGCTTCCGCGACCCATCAGAGCTATAATGTGTATATGCGGTGTTGACCGAGCTGTGGTTCATGACATCCCGAACAGCGAGCATGTCACCCCCTGAAAGAAAGTAGGTAATCTCAGCGCCGCTTTTTCTCAGGCCGGACAGACCAAAACTTTCAATCCCTTTATGGCGGTCGCAAAACTCCTGAAGAGTTCCAGGCCAATGTTTATTATTGAGACGGTTGCCGTCATGCAGAAACGTCGCCGCATATCGGGTCTTCGACTCATAGGCGAAGACATAGTCATTCTGAGATGCGGGTAGCCGCTTATAGACTGTATTGTTGTATTCACGAAGTATGAGCAACAGACGAACGGGGCTGGATAGATCAGTCAACCCCGAAGCGAATGACCGCTCCTGCCTTTTCCCGGCTCTGGGCTTCTCGCCTCCGACCACCCAACGCCTTTCTCCGAAAAAGACATGGTCTTCCCGAATATCGCTCCACTTCAAACTTAGAACGGTGGTCGCGTTGAAGAAGGTGTCCATAGCGATCATGATTACAAAAGGCGCAATCATGCGTCTATTAAAGTACAGATATGCAGTCACGTCGTCCGTCGAGTAGTAGTGACGCATCGCTCTTTCGAGACCCGGGCGCTCTTTCTTAAGTTGTTCACCGGCAATAATAAGCCCACCATATGCAACGAAAATGGTTTTGATAGCGGTCTTTATATCCTTATAGGCAGTCATCGGCGCGTTGGCCGGCGGCACACTTATAGAATTGTCGATCTTGATATCTTGACCTCGCTTCAGCAAAGCGACAGTCGATCTTATCTCCTGTAGACACGCCGATCGCACAAGGGCGAGCTGGCTGATGGAAAGCGGATCTCTGGGCTGAATCTTATGGTGGCGAAGCCGTGCGACAGTTCGGTTGAGATCGATCGTAGGGTTTAGTTCGAACCTGGTTTCCGACCGACACCACCTGAGAAACTGACGGATCGCGTTGTATCGAATACCGACAGTTTGCGGCGAAAGAGATTTGACGATCTTCGCTTTGTCTTCGTATCTGTATTCCAGCAGCCAACGTTCATAATCTCTCATCACGCTCACTGAAAGATGAGATACGCCGAAATCGCTTTGTGTCCCGCCATAATAATCGACAATAAAGTTCGTAAAAAACTCAAAATAATCAGCCATCTTGTGAATAGACGACTGCTGTCGGGCCCGAGTGCCGCCTTTGGACAAGTAGTCTCCAAAAGCTTGCGCAAGTGACATGCACTCAAGCCTTCGCGTTAGAAATGCTTCAAACAGGACGCCGTTAATATCGCGTATCTTGCAAACTGCAACACCGTCACGCGCTTCCACGTGCGATATAAACGGATCGGGTGAGACCGCCGCTCTGCGAAGAGCTACAGCCGAAGCCGCCCGCTTAAAATGAGCTCCCGGGACAATCTTTCGAGCCTGATTACTAGCGACGCTCATCCGCCAACCCCAACATGAACGCGTGATACTTATCGGCCATCTCTGCTTCTTGTGATTGCAAGCCGCGCAAATATTTCTCCGTCGTCCCGCGGGTGCTGTGTCTCATGCGAGACTGAACCTTGCGGATCGCCGCGCTCGGATTCACCGACTTGTTGACGCTGTAGGAAGTCACCGCGAAGGTGTGGCGCAACTGATGGAACGAATACGCAGGGACCAGCACGGTCTCGATGACGTTCTCGCCGGTTTTTTCGTCTGTGATCGGATGACCGGTTTCGGGATCGAGGACGAACCTGGCGCGAGGCACAAGTAGGCCGGCGCGTCGAACCGCCTTCGTAAAGGCGCGCATCGCCGTGTCGGTCTTGATGGGGCTACCTATGTCACGACTGTTGGCGTGGAGGTCGTTGAGAAACAACGCCGTCGGCTCAGCCTTGCTGAACTTCCCAAGGTTTCGGGCCGCATTCACGATCTCCTGGCGCTGTCCGAGCATGAAGGAATGCAACGCCCGGACAAGGATCACCGGCATGAGGATCGTGCCGCTCTTGTTGCCTTTCGTTACCGGCAAAAATATTCCGACAAGCTCCCAGTCGTCCTTTCCGGAGGCCTTCTGAAACGCATGCTCGACCTGATGGATCGTCAGAGAGCAGACCTCCTCGACTCGCATGCCAGACTGCAGAGCACATTCCACCATGAGCCTGTCGCGGGTCGGCTTCTCACCACAGTCCTGGTAGGGAGAGGGACCGAGAGCGCTGCGGAGCGCGACCAAATGCTCCGGCTCGATCAACGTCTGGTCCTTTGTCCGTTTGGCGAACCCCGACACTGCGTCGGCCAATTCGCCTCTGGATGGATCATGATTTGATCCTGCTCCAAGCAATCGCCGGGGCACGAAACCGGGATCCCAATGGGTGAGGCCCTGCCGAAAGGCCCATCGATAAAATTCGAGAACCGTCCCTACCCGCCGGGCGATGGTCTTCCCCGCGTAGTGAACGCGCGTGATCTGCGAAACCGCCTCCTCGAGCGTGGAGGCATAGAAAGCCACCTCGTCCTTCTCGACGGCGTTCCAGGCGATCTCCGTCACCGCCAAAAACGTCCACCACTGAGCCAGATCGTCGGCGTATGCCGCCTGCGTATTTTTCCAGCGCTCCCCCTTATGAGCTTGAACGCAGCGATTGCGCATGAATTGGTTCGCCGGCGTGATCGGAACCAAGTCACTGTCGAAGAGCATGACGAAGCCTGTCGGCATCGAAACTCCGCGCATCAGCGCGGCGTCAAAAACGGCTTCGTCGTTGGCGACCGAACGGATGCGCCTGACGAGGGTTTGCGGAAGTGACATCAGCTGTCGCTTGGCCTTGAACGAATAGGCGGTCTGGCTAGCCGCTCGGCCGGGCAATACCGGTGGTGTAGGCATAAGCGTACCCCTCCGCAGGTTGCGGAATCCTTGCCGATCGGAAAGGCGGAAAAATCGATCGAGGGATACGCCGCGCAGGCGGCGATCATTCTCGAACCGATCTCCACACGCTTCTTGCTGAGGGACAGCCCGTCTTCCGGATCGCTAAACGATGCGCGGATTACCCGCGCTCGGAAGGGCGTAGCGCCTGTATCCAGACGCACGAAGGGACCACGCTTTTGCGAAGCCCGACTGAGCGGAGGTGATCGTTCGCCTCTCCAGATGCGATGTCAAGTCGCCAAGCGAGGCAGAAGGCATGCGCTCAGGAGCCGCGGGTCAAGTTTTAGAAGTATATTCCGCTTCGTCGAGCTTCTGAAAAGCCATTTCAATTTATGTTTAGGCGCTCTATAATATCTTTATGCCGTAACATTTCGAAAATGTATTTTTATATCTTTGTTATAAAAAATCAACAATGTGTTCTTCTCTGTCGCTTGTGACATGCCAGCTATCAGCAGTATGAGCGTCAAACTTTTTCAATTTCCAGAGGGAAGAACAGATTTTATGAGCCCCAATGGCCAATTCGGCGATTAGCGGGCCTTTCGCTGGTTTTTGTATATGGATACTCAAATTCAAATGCCAATCAGCAATAGCGATAGCGCCGAAAATCTGACGTGAACGTTTTGGTGTGTCCATATAGTGAACCCTATATGGGGTGTATGTGTTCAGTGTTCAATTTTTAGAGTATAGACGTCGCGCCCGTATCGGCGTAGCGGCCTGACGAGAAAGAGACCAAAATGACGTTCGCCGGCCCAGCTTTGTCGTTCGGCCGCCCGACCTCTCCAGGCTTGACGCTTCGCGCTCGACGCCCCAGTAGGCGTGTTGCAAGCTCCTACGGCTCTCACCGGCCCGGCCTTCTACAGACGCCAACTGATGCTCGAGGCTGAGCGCGCCGCGACGACCGCAGGCCGCCCATTCGTACCATCAGCTGAAATTGGCTCTTGACCCGAAAGCCGACGTTCAGTGCCGCGTTAGAAGCGAATATTCAGCTCGATGGGTTGCGTGGACGAGGATCAGCAACGCCGTCGACGCGATCGCGCCGAGCGCGCCGCCTTCGCCCGCGTAGCGCGCCGTCATCACGGCCTTGCCGTGGCCCGGCGAGAAGGCGTGGAGTAAGCCGAAGCCGAACGCGGCGGCGACCAGTAACGGGGTGCCCGTCAGCCCTTCGGTCGCGAGGCCGTTCAGCGCGGCGACCACCTCGCCGTAAAGCCACCTCTGGCGCTCGACGATCGATCCCATGGATGAGGCCTCGCCCACGACCGTGACAGGCGCATGGCGGCTCATGCGACGGCCGTTGTGATCGCGGCGAGCGAGACGTAGCGGCCGACCTTGGCGAGGGTGACGAGGGCGAGAAACGACCACAGCGGTTCGCGCAGCACGCCCGCCACCAGTGTCAGCGGATCGCCGACGATCGGCGCCCAGCTCAAAAGCAGCGACCAGCGCCCCCATCTTCCATACCAGCCCTTGGCGCGCTCGAGCGCCGCGTCCGAGACCGGGAACCAGCGCCGCCCGCGGAAGCGCTCGACCTGTCGGCCCAGGATCCAGTTCACGATCGAGCCGAGGACGTTGCCGACGCTCGCGACAGCAACCAGCGCCCAGACGGGCTGCGCTTCGGACAGCACGAGCCCGACCAGCAGCGCTTCCGACTGTGCGGGCAAGATGGTGGCTGCGGCGAACGCCGAGGCGAACAGCCCAAGATAGGCGACGAGGTCGGCCACGGCTCAGGAGCGCCCGGCGTCGGGCCATTGCGGATGCAGGCGGTCGATGACGATCGGGTGCGTGTGGACGTGGGTGTGCCCGGCGGCCGGCGCTTCGCGGAGATGCGGATGGTCGGGGTCGAGGCCGGGATGGGCGTGCTCGACCGCGTCGTCCTCCGCCTTGGGCCACAGGATGAACGTCGCGACGACGGCGGCCGCAGCGACGCCTGCGAGCGCGAGGAACGCGACGGACATTCCCGCCCTCGCACCGACCCAGCCCGCGACCGGGTACGTTAGCAACCAGCAGGCGTGCGACAGGGCGAACTGCGCGGCGAACACCGCGGGGCGATCCTCGGCATGGGCGGAACGGCGAAGCAGCCGACCGCCCGGCGTCTGCGTCACCGAGGTCCCGACGCCGAGGGCCAACCAGAGCGCCAGCAGCGCGCCGAAGGATTGGACGACCGGGCCGAGCGCGAGGGCGATGGCGAGCAGCGTGGCGCCGAGCAGCATCACCGGCCGGTCAGGCATCCGGTCGAGCGCCTTGGGCAGAGAAAGGGCGGCCGCCATCGAGCCGGCGCCGTAAGCCCCGAGCGCGAGCGCGGTCTGGGACTGGCCGAGGCCAAGCCCGGCCTGGACGATGACGACGGTGTTGACGATGACCATGGCGCTCGCCGCGGCCACCGCGAGCGTCAGCGCCAGCAATCCACGCAGCCGCGGCGTCGCGAGGTAGATCCGCGCGCCGCGGGTCGTCCGGTCGTAGATCCCGCGTCGCTCGGCGGACTTGGGCGTCGGCAGCGCGACCGAGACCACCAGCGCGGCCGAGGCGAGGAAGCCGACCACGGTCCCTGCAAACAGCGCGTGGAAGCCGACGACGGTCAGCAGCGCGGCCGCAAGCATGGGGCTGACGATGCTCTCCATGTCGTAGGCGAGCCGCGAGAGCGACAGCGCGCGGGTGTAGTCGCGCTCGTCCGGCAGCACGTCCGGGATCGTCGCCTGAAAGGTCGGGGTGAAGGCGGCGGAGGCCGACTGCAGGCAGAAGATCAGGACGTAGATCTGCCAGATCTCCGTCACGAACGGCAGCGAGACCGCGACCGCGGCGCGCACGAGGTCGAGCGCGACCAGCATGGTCCGACGCGGCAGGCGGTAGGCGAAGGCTGCGGCGACCGGCGCGACCACGACATAGGCCAGCATCTTGATCGCGAGCGCGGTCCCGAGCACGGCGCCCGCGTCCTTGCCCGCAAGCTCGTAGGCGAGCAGCCCGAGCGCGACCGTGGCGAGCCCGGTCCCGATCAGAGCGATCGCCTGCGCGAGGAACAGGCGTCGGTAGGTGCGGTTCGACAGTACGCTCAGCACGGCGCGCTCACAGGTATTTGGTGATCGCCTTGAACTCGTCGAGCGAGCGGCGCTGCTCGCGGCCTTGCGTCCCGGCCGCGTCCTCGAGGCAGTGGTCGACGTGGTCCTGGATAAGCGCGCGCTTGGCCTGCGCCACGGCCTTCTCGACCGCGTAGAGCTGCTGGGCGACATCGACGCACGGCTTCCCGGACTCGATCATCTCGATGACGCTGCGCAGGTGCCCCAGCGCCCGCTTCAGGCGCGCGACGACTTGCGGGTGGCTCTCGTGAAGATGCGGCTCGGACATGAACTCTGTCCTATCCCCCTGGAGGGGATATGGCAACGCGTCGCGGGGCGCGGCCTCGACGGGCGGACGGCGACGCAGCTATGGTCCGGCCCGATGACGATCAAGCGCCTCCTCGACCGGACGCTGCGCATCGCGACCGTGCTCGCGATCGCGCTGGCCGTCCTGTCGGCGCCGACCGGGCATTCCGCCTCGCACGACCCGCTGGCGCTGGCCGCCGCCGAGGCCGAACGGCACGCGGCGCTCGCCGCCGAGATCGCCGAGCACGGCCATGCCCACGAAGAGGGCGACGCCGACGAGCAGAGCCCGGGACACACCCACGGGCACGACTCCGCCGACCACCTCCACGACAAGGCGGGCGCGCCCCCGTCCTTCCTCGCCCAGGCCTTGCCCGCGACCCGGTCGGTTACGCTGTCAGCCGTCGCTCAGACCGGGGGCGACTCGCTCACCTCCGGCCTGAAGCGTCCACCGAGACCGTCCTTCGCCGCTTGAGCTCCAGCCGTCGCAGCGCGGCCGGCCCCATCGACGAACAACGGATCCTCACATGCACCTACCTCCAAGAGGGGGCGGGCCAAACGCGCACGCGTCGCGCCGCCTCGCCCTCGCGCGCCTGTTTGGCGTCTCCGCCGCCCTGATCGTCCCCGCCTCCGCGCTCGCCCATGCGGTCGCGGAGGGCGACAAGGGCTACATCCAGGAGATCTCTGGCGTGAACCTGATCTCCTTCGCGTATCTCGGCGCCAAGCACATGGTGACCGGGTACGACCACCTGCTGTTTCTGGCCGGAGTGATCTTCTTCCTCTACCGAATGAAGGACATTGGCCTCTACGTCAGCCTGTTCGCGCTCGGCCACTCCACGACCATGCTGCTCGGCGTCTACCTCAACGTCGGGATCAACAGTTATCTCATCGACGCGATCATCGGCCTGTCGGTCGTCTACAAGGCGCTCGACAACATGGGCGCGTTCCAGCGCTG
>NZ_JBMSEA010000004.1:0-145299 GCF_049446035.1 Hansschlegelia sp. KR7-227 | reverse complement strand
CAACGCAAAGAGGCTTCACTCGGCGCTCGGCTACCTCAGCCCGCGTCAGTTCGAGGATCACCACGCCCGGCAGACAGTCCAAACCGAAGCATGATCGCTGTCCGGCTCAAGGGGCCCACTCCAATAAAGGGTCAAAGTTCAGCGCCGATTGACAGGAAGGGGCCGGTTGAGATGTTGGGCGCACATGATCGCTTCCTTCTGCTTGGGGGTTGAGTTCGCGTGTGGCGACTACGTTTGGGTCGCGTTACCCCGTGAACGGTACAAGCACGATTTCGGTTTTTGTAAATAGGTTTGACGCCGCGCATCGTTTTCGACTGGGGGCCAGTGGAGCAATAGCGCATGACGATCGAACCAACGCGCTCGGAGGCGGTGCGCGCATTTTTTCGTGTCTTGAATTCATCGTCCACATCGGGGTTGCAAACTCCCTGTTTCGGGCAACTTAATTCCCTGTTACTCGGCTGGAATTTCCCTGTTATTCCGGGCGGCTCGATGCGCGCTCGACTACCTAAGCCCCTCACAATTCGACGCTTCTTCGACCGAATTGGCGCATTCTGACCGGCTCTCGTCCGGCTTTTTGCGCGAAAACAGGGAATTTAGGTGGAGACCGGTTCGTATCGGACCGCGTCCACCACCAACTTACCTGATGTCGCCCCACCACGGGGCTCAGACATTCCGACCACCAGAGTCCGGGGCAAGACCACACGCCCGAAAGGTCGCATCCTGAGCGGACCAGAGTCCGGGGCAGAACCAGATCCGCAGTTAACGTCGCGTGTAGCGAATTTGGATGGATCGGCGCGACGACGGCGTTCGGCTGGGTCGTCAGGACGCCGTAGGCTGCTCGCGGTCGCCGGCGCCCTCGCTGCATGCGACAGAGGGAGGTGCGCGCCTATCCTGCGGCGCCTGCCGGGGGACCGGCCCCGCCGCCGATCACCGGCTGACGCGTAGGTTGGATAGCGAGTCGCCAATCTTGGCGAAGGCGACGCGGAGGGCCGCGCCAGTCGGCGAGCTGAAGAAGAACGCGTTCTGGCTGGCGCATTCGCGGAGCCGGTTCTCGATCGCAGTTCCGGGCGAGCCGAAGGCCACGGTGTAGACAGTCGCCCCCGCGTTCTTCATGGCCGTGCAAACGGCCGAAAGGCGGGCGTCGAGCGCGGCGTCCGCGAGAGCCTGGACAGCCTGGTTGCTGCTTCCCGTAAGGTTCAGCCGCTCATCCGTCCCGTATTGCGAGCAGAAGATGAAGATGTACTTGGTGCACTTCACGGTTCCATAGGAACCACCGCTCGCAAACTGGTTCTCGCCATCAGTCATTAGGACGATGGCCTTGTTCATACCGGCTGTACGATAGTCAAGCGGCAGCTTGGTTCCCATCGTGCCGCCCCATAGTCCCCGCCACCGCGGCGACAGCAGACGCCATCCCCACACCGCGCCGCCGGCGATGTGCGTGGAGCCCTCGGCGACGAGGTTGTTGATCGCCGCGACGGCCGTCGCTTTGGTTGAGGTTAGCGGCGTGATCGAGGGCGGGCAGACGGCGTTCGAGGAAGCGGGGAACTTCTGCACGCTCGGCGGATCGTCGGTTTGGTCGAGGCCGTTAAAACGTTCCTCGACGCAGCCCTTCCAGTTGGGAACCGTCGCCGTGAGCCAGCTCGTGCGGGTGGGCGCGACGTTCACCGCCTGCGAGAAGGGCACGACGCCGACATAGAGGCCGTCGGCCGTCGCGTCGGCGCCGAACACGATGTCGAGGAGATCCTTTGCAGCGACCTTCAGCGACGCCAGCTTGCCTCCCGTGTTCATTGAGCCCGTGACGTCGAGCACGAGCGCAAGCTCGAGGCCGCCCATGGCGCGCGTCACCTCCGATCGCGCGACGGTTCGGATCTTGTCGACTCCGAACAGCTTCATGAACGAGGTCGGAGCTTCGGCGGACGCTGTTACCGTAAGCGTCTTTTCGTCCGCGCTGAGCGTCGCCGACAGCGCGGTGATCTTGGCGCCGACATAGCCGCTCGCAAAGTTGGCGTCCGCGAATTTTTGCACTTCCTTCTGAACTTCCGTCGTGCTGACCTTCGCGACGGCCGAAAGCCCGCCAGCGTCGGTCGCCGACTGCAGGGCGGACTGCATGAGCATGAGCCGGGCGCCGTCGACGGCGAGTCCCGTCGTCGCCAGCAGGACGAAGGCGCAGATCGCGACCAGCGGCAGGACGCTGCCTCGTTCGCAACGACGCGACGCCTTAACTCGCGGAAGGAGCCGGCCGAACAGGCTGGGCATGGCTTTGCGGAACGATGCACGCACGGTGAACTCGGTGGACGTACGGATCAACCTAGCACCCTGGCGCAGTCGTAAGCGCCCCGAGCCGGGGACGGAAGACGGAGGTTTTCTGGATCGTCCGCTCTGCGATTGGCAAAAGACTGAAGATCGGTTGGTATCGGTAGAACACCTCCGCCACGATAACGTTGTCGCCACCGTCAATCGCCATGTCCGCCGGAAGTTGTGCGGCGCCGCCTACTCTGCCCACGGAGCTGGTCGCCGCGAGCTTGCCGCCGCCTAAGCACTGCCAACTTACAACGGGAGCGTCGTTTGCTCCCGCTTTGGTCACCGAGGATAAAACGACTCGCCCCTTCGAGGTGAAGTCGTCGGCGCCCATGACCTTGCTCGATGCGCCGAAGATGCCCTGGATGCTCGCGTCGGTGACGGTTTCGTAGCGCGCGATCACGTCAGCGACCGTGGCCGCCATCTGCGCGGCCTCGAAATGCGACCGTACGAGCCGCGTCACTTCGACGGTTCCGCACAAGAGCCCGATCAGCAGCGGCGCGACCAGCGCAAGCTCGACGGCGGCAATCCCTCTGGAGTCCCTGCCGATCCGCCGGATCAGGCGTCGGATGACCGCGACGCCGCGGCTGGGATCCCGGGCCGCCATTAGTACGGCTCGTTCTGGACGACGGCTGTGGCGGAGAGCGTCAGCACGCCATCGGCCGTCATCAGCTTGCTCACCATGGGGGTAAAAAAACGCCAGGGATAGCTGACGCTGTAGAGCACGACCTGATTGGCGCCGCCATAGCCAGCCGCCCCCTGGTCGAGGTCGTACGTCCCGTTCTTGTTGACGTCGATGAAGTTCTCGCCGTTGTCCCGCGTCCCATTGCCATTTGCGTCTGTGAACGGCTCGGGTTTGCCCAGCGTGTCGAAGCCGCTGTAGGCTTGGGCCACCACCGCAACTTTGCCTGGATCCATGAGGATGCCGACCCGTTGCTTGACCGCGTCCCGGATCACCTTGTCTTGAGTGGCGCCTTTCGGCACATAGCCGGTTCTGCCCGAACGTGCGCCATTGTAGGCAGCGTTCTTCAGTAAAATGTCGGCTGCAGACACCATCCCAAGCTCGATCGTGCCCAACAGGAGCAGGAGAAGCAGCGGCGCGATCAGAGCGAACTCGAGCGCCGTCGCTCCGCGCGCATCGGCTCGCGCGGCCCCGATGAGGCGGAGGGCGTCCCCAGATCGGGGACTCGCAGCCTGCACCCGCTTGGCCATGAGCCTAAGACCTGCGGTGACGCTGAATGTCATGCGTATTTTATCCGCCGGGACTTGTTAAATCTCGGTCAACTCAATTGCTAAGATCGACCGCGCTGCGGTCGGCCAGCTCCGGTTGGGCGTGCTCTCGATCGGACTGGCCAGCGGCGTTCTCGGCGTCCGACGGCGAGGTGACCGAGACGTGGTCGCCGACCGCCATCGACATCGCGCCTGCGACAAGCTCCGCGAAGCCCAGCATTGCGATCTTCGCGGGACCGGCCGCGGAGGCCGCCACGCCGACGATCAGGCTCGCGGTCGAAACGATCCCGTCATTGGCGCCGAGCACGGCCGCCCGCATCCGTCCGACCCGGTGGATAGATGCGGCGCGCTGGCCCGCGGCCTCAAGGCGCGCCATGTCGGTCATCTGCTCGACGAAGCGCGCGAGGGCGTCATCTGTTCGATGGCCTTTCGGGCCGCGGGGTCGGACGATCCGTCGAGTTCGAGCCGGGCGCGAGACGCAAGCGACCTCCGGCGTCGTCTTGGTCGAGGTCGACGACCAAACAGCGCCACGGGGTGGTTCGCTGTCGACGTCGCGCGCCCGGCCCCCCGCGTCAGGACGTCATGGTGAAAGATCGGTCGGCTAGCTCCGACAGGGAAAGCGCTCATGGCGCCCCCCGGAGCGCCCTATTGACTCGCCGCCGAAATTCTTACTCGTCCACCGCTCGGTACCGTCGGCAGGAGAAAAATAGTCCTGGCGCTACGCGTGAGACGCGGTAGAGGTTGCTGAACGCGCTATCCCGCGCCGAGTTCACATCCGAAGACTCAATGGCGGCTACAATGGATCTGGCGAAGGCCCGATCGCCGGAAACGGACGAGAGGTATCGCCTCCTCGTCGAGAACATTGTTGACTATGCGATTTACATGCTCGACCCAGACGGCGTCATCACCAGCTGGAACGCCGGCGCGCGTCGATCAAAGGGATACTCTGCAGAGGAAATACTTGGGCGCAACTTCTCTCAGTTCTATACGGAGGAAGATCGAGCCGCCGGGCTCCCGCAGATCGTTCTGGCGACGGCCGGACGGGAAGGCCGGTTCGAAGGCGAAGGCTGGCGTGTCCGGAAGGACGGCGCCCGCTTCTGGGCTCATGTCGTCGTGGACGCCATTCGCGACGACGCCGGGTCCGTTATCGGTTTCGCGAAGATCACCCGGGACCTTACTGAGCGCCGAAAATCCGAAGACGCGCTAAGGCGCAGCGAGGACCAGTTCCGGCTGTTGGTCCAGAGCGTGACCGATTATGCGATCTACATGCTCGATCTGGAAGGCCGAGTGTCGAGCTGGAATCTCGGCGCGCAGCGGATCAAGGGCTATCTGCCGCAAGAGATCATTGGCGAGCATTTTTCCAAGTTCTACACGGAAGAGGATCGGGCCGCCGGACTGCCGCAGACCGGCCTGAGAACGGCGCTCGAAACCGGCCGCTTCGAGAAGGAGGGCTGGCGCCTTCGCAAGGACGGCAGCCGCTTTTGGGCGAACGTGGTGATCGATCCGGTCCGCGACGATCAAGGCGAGTTGCGCGGCTTCGCGAAGATCACGCGAGACATTACCGAGCGGCGCGAGGGCCAGTTGGCGCTCGAACAGGCGCGCGAAGCCTATTTCCAGGCCCAAAAGATGGAGGCGGTCGGGCAGCTCACAGGCGGCGTGGCGCACGACTTCAACAATCTTCTGATGGCGATCATGGGGAGCCTCGATCTGTTGCGGAAGAGACTGCCGCACGAGCCCCGCGTCGACCGCCTGCTCGACAACGCGCGACAGGCCGCTCAGCGCGGCGCCTCGCTGACGCAGCGCATGCTGGCGTTCTCTCGGCGCCAGGAACTGAAGACGGAACCGGTGGACGCCGCCTGGCTCGTAAAGGGCATGGGCGACCTGCTGCGGCATACGCTCGGCGGCGCGATCAAGGTCGAGACCTGCTTTCCGCCGGTGCTCAGGCCCATCCTCGCAGATCCCAACCAGCTTGAACTCGCCATTCTCAATCTGGCCGTTAACGCGCGCGACGCCATGCCGGCAGGCGGCACGATCAGCATCACGGGCCGCGAAGAGCGTCTGGGCCCTTCGACCTCCCGGAGGCTCGTTCCGGGCCTCTATCTCTGCCTCTCGATCCGCGACACCGGAGAAGGGATGGACGAGGCGACGATGGCCCGCGCCGTCGAGCCCTTCTTCACCACGAAGGGGGTCGGCAAGGGAACCGGGCTCGGCCTGTCCATGGTCGCCGGAACCGTCGAGCAGCTCGGCGGTGAGCTGATTCTGAAGAGCGCGAAGGGGACGGGCACGACGGTGGAGCTCTGGTTGCCGGAGTCGGCGGAGGAGCTGCAGGAGCCTCGCCCTCTTTCGGCCGATCTTGCGCCGTCGCACGATGGGGCAAGGATGACCGTTCTCCTCGTCGACGACGATCCGCTGGTTCTCGTCAGTTCAGCCGAGATGCTGGAGGATCTGGGCCACCGGGTGCTCACCACGAACTCCGGCGCCGCAGCTCTCGCGGTGCTGGGGGGCGAATGTCGGATCGACCTGCTCATCACGGATCAAGCCATGCCGGAAATGACCGGTTTGCAGCTCGCTGAACGGACCAGAATGATGAAGCCTGAGCTCCCGGTCATCATCGCGAGCGGATTCGCGGAGCTTCCAAAGATCGCGGAAGCCCAAATTCTGAAGCTTGCGAAGCCCTTCACGCAGCAAGCCCTGGCCGAGGCGATTCTGGAGGCGCGGACGTTCGGATAAACGGCGCCGTAGCCCCCTCGCTCTTTCCCCCGTGAATTCGCCGGCAACGCACATTGCGCGGACAGTCGCCAGGGCTGCTGCGAGGATCAGCCTGCCACGCTGGGGCTAGGCTCACCCGTCCATTCGTTGAGATGAGCCAGGACGGCCAGGGCTTCCCTGCCGTCGAACTGCCGGCGCTAAGAAAAAGCGATCGCAACGCGGGATGTTCGCCGGCTTGAAGACGTTTCATCAGAGGGGACGAGCAGCGCCGAAGGGAGGCGCGGGAGGCGGATGACCGGGTCATGATGGCGAACCGACAACGGATGGATTCTCACGCTGGCCGAACTTGCTGAGGTTGTCCGGCGGTAGCGACTCCGCGGAAAGAACGGGCGACTGACGCGTTGAGCTTTCAGAACAGGAGACGCGACATGCAGGACACCGACCGGAAGCCGTCGGAGGCCGACGCCAAGCCCGATGCGGCGCCGACGCCGACAAGGACGCCCGAGCCCAGCGCCGCGCCGAACGTCGGCGGCGGCGAAAAGGCCTCGCAGGCGGACGCGCAGCCCGGCGACATCGAGGAACTTGATAAGGAGCGCGCCAATGGCGCATGACGACCCGCCCCTCGACCGAGACCGAGCCTCAACTTCGGCTCTGTCACCTCAGGCCACGTGCTAACGGGCGGCGCTTTTGCATAACTCACGCAGCCTCGTAGCCGAGATGCGGACCACTTCGCTAATTTGGATGAGCTGACTGGCCAGCGGACTCGTCCTGCGCCAGACCATGCCGATGGTTCGGGACGGTTGCCTCTTCGTGAAGCGCGCGATGGATACGGACGCCGAGCGCGTCTCCACCGCGACGGCCATCTCCGGGATCAAGGTGACGCCAAGTCCGGCCTCGACCATCTGGACCAGCGTGGAGAGGGAACTCGCGTCCAGCAGATCTCGCGGCTGCGCGGCGTGCGCATTCCTGTTGCAGAACGAGAGGGCCTGATCGCGGAAGCAATGCCCCTCCTCCAGGAGGAGCAATCGCATCTCGCGGAGAGCCTCGCGGCTTGGGACGGGTTTCCCTTCGTCCTTGCGCGGCCGGACCAGGACGAAATCCTCGGTGAACAGCGCCGTTTCGGTCAATGACGGTTCGGACACGGGCAAGGCGACGATCGCCATGTCGAGACGCCCCTCGTTCAACTCCTGAACGAGCTTCGGCGTCAGCGTCTCGCGCACATGGAGGTCGAGACCGTCATGCAGCCGGGTCAGGTCTGCGACGAGACTGGGCAGCAGATAGGGCGCGATGGTCGGGATCACGCCGATCCGCAGCCTCCCCATCAACCCGCCGCGGGAGGCGCGCGCATAGCCCTCCAGATCATCGAGCGATCGCAGGATGTTTCTGGTTCGCAGGGCGATCTCCTCGCCGAAGCTCGTCAGACGCACCTGGCGCCTGTTTCGTTCGAACAGCGCGGCTCCGAGCTCCTCCTCCAACGCCTTGATCTGCATCGACAAGGCCGGTTGCGTAATCGAGCAGGCCTCAGCCGCGCGCCCGAAATGGCCGTGCCGCGCCAGCGCCTCGAAGTAGCGGAACTGCTTGAACGTCACGTTTTTCATAAATTTCGCTTATCGTCACGATCAGGAAATAGGAATTAATATAATGAAACGGCTTTGGTAAGAGTTGTCTCGAGGACGAAATGGCCCGGGCCGGCGCCAGAATTCCGCTGGCCACGAAGCATGCCACGGCTCGACACGATGGAGGAAAACATGGACGCGAAGACCGAGGACAGCACGGGCAAATGCCCCGTAGCCCACGGCGGCCCAAGGCAGAACGCCGACTGGTGGCCGAACACGCTGCCCGTCGACCTCTTGAACCAGCACTCCGCCAAATCCGATCCGCTGGACCCGGCGTTCAATTATCGCGAAGCGTTCAAGAAGCTCGATTACGCGGCGCTGAAGAACGACCTGCGCAAATTGATGACCGACTCGCAGGACTGGTGGCCGGCCGATTTCGGCCATTACGGGCCGCTGTTCATCCGCATGTCCTGGCATTCGGCGGGCACCTACCGCCTCGCGGACGGCCGCGGCGGCGGCGGGCGCGGCCAGCAGCGCTTCGCCCCGCTCAACGCCTGGCCGGACAACGTCAACATCGACAAGGCGCGGCGTCTGTTGTGGCCGATCAAGCAGAAATACGGGCAGGCGATCTCCTGGGCCGACCTGCTGATCCTGACCGGCAACGTGGCGCTGGAGACCATGGGCTTCCGGACCTTCGGCTTCGCCGGCGGCCGCCCGGACACCTGGGAGCCGGACCGCGACGTCAACTGGGGCAACGAGACCGAGTGGCTGACCCACCGGACCATCGACAAGTTCGAGAAGGGGCTCGGCGCGACCGAGATGGGACTGATCTACGTCAATCCGCAGGGGCCTGACGGAAACGGCGATCCGATCTCCGCGGCCGAGTTCATCCGCGAGACGTTCAAGCGCATGGCGATGAACGACGAGGAGACCGTCGCTCTCATCGCCGGCGGCCACACCTTCGGGAAGACCCACGGCGCGGCGGCCGAGTCCTACAAGGGACCGGACCCGGAGGCCGCCGACATCGAGGACCAAGGCCTCGGCTGGACGTCGAGCTACGGCGCAGGCCATGGCGGCGACCAGATCGGCTCGGGCCTCGAGGTGACCTGGACGCAGACCCCGATCCAGTGGAGCAACTTCTTCTTCGAGAACCTGTTCAAGTTCGAATGGGTGCAGACGCGCAGCCCGGCCGGCGCCATCCAGTGGGAGGCCAAGGACGCGCCCGACATCATCCCGATGGCGCATGATCCGTCGAAGAAGATCAAGCCGACGATGCTGACGACCGACCTGTCGCTGCGCTTCGACCCGATCTACGAAAAGATCTCGCGCCGCTTTCTCGAGGACCCGCAGGCCTTTGCGGAAGCCTTCGCCCGCGCCTGGTTCAAGCTCACGCATCGCGACCTCGGTCCCCGCTCGCGCTATCTCGGCCCGGAAGCTCCGAAGGAAGTGCTGATCTGGCAGGATCCGATCCCAGCCGTCGATCATCCGCTGATCGACGAGGCGGACGCGGCCACCCTGAAAGCCAAGATCCTGGAGTCGGGCCTCACCGTCTCCGAGCTCGTCGGGACGGCCTGGGCTTCGGCCTCGACGTTCCGGGGCGGCGACAAACGCGGCGGCGCGAACGGGGCTCGCATTCGCCTGAGCCCCCAGAAGGACTGGGAGGTCAATCAGCCCGAGCAGCTCTCACGAGTGCTCGGCGTGCTGGAGGGCGTCCAGGCCGAGTTCAACGCGCATGCGAGCGGCGGCAAGAAGGTCTCGATGGCCGACCTCATCGTGCTCGGCGGCGCCGCCGGCGTCGAGAAGGCCGCGAAGGCCGCCGGCCACTCGGTGACCGTCCCGTTCACGCCCGGCCGCGGCGACGCCAAGCAGGAGGACACCGACGTCGACAGCTTCCAGTGGCTGGAGCCCGAGCTGGACGGCTTCCGCAACTATGAGACGGCCGGAACGAAACGCGCCGAGGTGGCCCTGATCGACAGGGCGCAGCTGCTGACGCTGACGGCGCCCGAAATGACGGTGTTGTTGGGCGGCCTGCGCGCGATCAACATCAATGTCGGCGGGTCCGCACACGGCATTCTCACCGACCGGCCGGGCGTGCTGACCAACGACTTCTTCGTCAACCTGCTCTCGATGAGCACGAAGTGGAAGGCGACCTCGGACGCGAAGGACGTGTTCGAGGGGATCGATCGCAAGACCGGCGAGAAGAAGTGGACCGGCACGCGCGCCGACCTCGTCTTCGGCTCGAATTCGGTGCTGCGGTCCTTGGCGGAGGTCTACGCCAGCTCGGACGCCGATGAGAAGTTCGTGAAGGACTTCGTGGGGGTCTGGACGAAGGTGATGAACCTCGACCGCTTCGACGTCGCCTGATCCTAGCGAATGCCCCGGCCACCGCTTCGCGGTGGCCGGAACGGCTATGTCGCTTTACGTTTCTTCGATCGGCGAACCTTTAGCAAAGCGATCTCCGGCAGCCTCTTCATGCCCAAGCGGATCGCCCGCGAGACCCGTCTGGCGGCTGAACGCGAGGTTGGCTCTGGCATAATCTCGGATACAGCCGACAGACGCAGATCAACGTGGCGGTCGGTACCGACCAAGCGCCTCGTCAAGGCTGGGCGTTGTGGGCCGTCGAGTCGACGCGACCTGACTTTCGATCCGCCTCGGACGTGTTCCGCGACCGAGCTGCTTCGGGCCCGGGCGAGCGCATCGACCGCAGCAGCTGAACGACGGAGCCCTCCATCAACACGGCGATGCCGAGGCGCGCGCCGAGCGCGATGCCCGTCAGCGCGAGAGGCCACGACAACGCCAGCATCGAGCCGGCGGTGAGGCCTTGGCCGATCGTGCAGCCGCCGCACATGACGCCGCCGACGCCCATCAGCAGCGCGCCGCCGAGATGGCGCTTCATCTCGCGAGGGTCGTCAAAGGCCTCCCAGCGAAACTCCCGCGCTCGTATCGCGGCGAGCGCCGCGCCGCCGGCCGCGCCGACAACCGAGCCCACGCCGAACTCGAGCAGCGTGTCCCGGTCGAAAAGCACGCCGAAAAGAGCGCGCGCCACGGGGGAGACGAAGGTGAGGCTCTGCGGCGCGATCGGCTGCACGAATTCATCGGCGAGCAGCCGCGTCGCCAGCCAGCCGGCGACGACGCCGAGGCCGAGCGCCACGCCGCCCAGGACGAGTCGCGGCGTTCGCCTCAGGCGCCTGTCGGTCACGGCCGGCAGAAGCAATCCGCCGGACAGCGCGATCGCGATCCAGATCCTCAGATCGACGCCGAGCGCCCCTTCGACCAGCCCTGGAATGTCGGCGCGACCCGGGGGCGGAGGGGCGAATGCGAACGTCTCGATGACGCCGATCCGGAATGGCGCCAGCACCCCGCGCAAGGTCGCATAAGCCGCAAGGCCAAAGATCAGGATGACCACAAGGCTCCGGAGATCGCCGCCGCCGAGCCGGACGAGCGAGCCGAACGCGCAGGTTCCGACCAACGCCATTCCGAAGCCGAACAGGACTCCGCCGACGGCGACGCCGAGCCATGGCACGGCGACGGACACATAGGTGGTCTGCGCCGGATCGAGCAGACCGGCGAGGACAAGGGCCTGCGTTCCGGCGATGGCGACCGCCGCGGCGAGGCCGAACACGCGCAAGCGCCGCGTATCCGCGCCGACGAAGGCGTCCTCGAGCGCGCCGAACGTGCAAAGCCGCGCTCGCCGGACAGCGAAGCCGACGAGACCGCCGATCGCAAGACCAGCGAATGCGAGCCACGACGGCCCGATGAACTCCATGCGCCCGGTCCTCCCGTCCATCGGCCGGCGCGAAGCTTTTCGCGCTTCTTGTCGCCGGCCAGGCGCGTCACGGCGATGTCAGGCCTTTTGGTCCTTCCCGCAGAAAATGTCGTAGATCACGGAGATGACGCGGCGAACGTCGTCGTTCGCGAGGCTGTAATAGATCGTCTTGCCGTCGCGACGCGTGGTGACGAGGTCCTCCAGTCTGAGCCTCGCGAGCTGCTGCGACACGCTCGCCTGGCGAAGCGACAGGATGTTCTCGAGCTCCGTCACCGACCGCTCGCGCTCCGCGAGAAGGCAGAGCAGCAGCAGCCGGCTTTCGTGCGACAGGGCCTTGAGGAAGTCGCTCGCGTCGCGCGCATTGCGCATAAGCGCGTCGAGCTCGGGCGAGACCTCCGGCCCGTCGCGAAGCTCGTTCTCGATCTCAGCCGATACGATTGCGGGCATGCGGCGAGATCCTGGATCAGTCCGGGTTCGACGACTTCGGAAGCCGGACGGTCAATTCGGCAAGCTCCGTCCAGAAAAAGTCCCTACCGGGATAGCCGGTCAGACGACCGATTTCCCGGCCGTCATTTACCAGAACGAAGGTTGGCGTGATCCGCACGTTGTTCGCAAGCGCGAAACCCGCCTTGTCCTGCGCGCGGATATCAATTCGACGCAGCGGCGCGAGCCGACCTTCGTCGGCGTTCCCGTAGCCCGGAGCGACCTCCGCCTCGAAGCGCTGGCACCAGACGCAGCCTGGCTGCTCGAACATCACCAGCTCAGCGGCGCGCACGGCGACGCTCGCGATCTGTGATCCGATCACAAATGCGGCCAGGACGAGGATACGACGAAACGGCATGTTGGATATATAATCGCATTCGAATATGAATTCCACTCCACTGTTCCGAGAGATTCGCCCGGTCTGGAGGCGTGGAATGGCGCTTGACGTAAGCCTCGCAGGCGCAGCGGCCGCGGGCGTTCTGTCCTTCGCCTCGCCCTGCGTGCTGCCGCTCACTCCCGCCTATCTCGGCTTCATCAGCGGGGCCGCCTCGCCTGATCAGATCGAGCGGCAGAGGTCCAAGGTCTTCGCGCTCGCTCTCGCCTTCGTCGCCGGATTCTCAACCGTGTTCGTCGCGCTCGGAGCGACCGCGTCGACGGTCGGCCAGCTGGCCGCCAACTACGCGCAACCTCTGACGATCGCGGCCGGGGTTCTGCTCGTGCTGTTCGGCCTGCATTTCCTGGATGTCGTGCGCATCCCGCTGCTCTACCGGCAGGCCGGCGTCGGCGTGGAGCGCAGACCGACCGGCCCGCTCGGCGCCTATGCGGTCGGGCTCGCCTTCGGCTTCGGGTGGACGCCCTGCGTCGGCCCGATCCTCGCCGCCATTCTGATGGTCGCGAGCGCGGAGCAGACGGCGTGGCGCGGGGCGGCCCTGCTCGCCGCCTATTCGGCCGGGATCGGCCTGCCGTTCCTGCTGGCCGCCGCCTTCATCGGCGCGTTCCTGCGCTGGTCGCGGGCGCTGAGGTCGCGGCTCGGCGTGATCGAGAAGATCTCGGGCGCGCTGCTCATCGTCACGGGGCTCGCCTTCATCGGCGGTTGGGTTCCGGCCGCGGCGGGCTGGCTGCTCGAGACCTTTCCGGCCCTGGCCGAGATCGGATGAGGAGGCGTGCGATGACGCGATCGAACGGACCGGATCGGCGTCTGTTCCTGGGTCTCGCGATCGCGACGCCGTTCGCGACGGCGACGGCAGCTCACGCAGCCCCCGTGCTCGGCGACGACGGCAACTATTCGCAGGACTGGTATCTCGAGAGCTTTCTCGATCTCGCGGACGACGCCCAGTCGGCGCATAAGAAGGGCAAGACCTTCGCCGTGCAATGGGGCATGCGGGGCTGCCCGGCCTGCAAGCGCCTGCACATGGCCTATTTCGCGAAGCCGGAGATCGAAGGCTTCGTGCGGGAACGGTTCGAGATCGTCCATCTCGACATGTTCGGATCGCGCGAGGTGACGGACGTCGACGGCGAGAGGCTGCGAGAGAAGGCGCTCGCCGCCAAGCGCGCGGTGCGGACGACGCCCACCTTCCAGTTCTTCGCCAATCGCGAGGGCGCGCTCGTGGAGGTCGCGCGCATGCCGGGCCTGCTCGCCGAGCCCGAGTTCCTCGCGATGTTCCGTTTCGTCTCGGAACGCGGCTATGTCGGCGGCTCGTTCGAGAACTGGCTGAAGGCGCGGCAGGCCGGCTGACCCGCCGCGCTTTTCGAGTCAGCTCACTTGTTCACCGGCGACGCCGGGTCGAGCAGATAAGCGGTCACGTCCTTCATCTGCGTCTCGGTCAGAACGTGGTTCGAGCCGAAGCGCGGCATGTTCGAGCAGGCCAAGACGGACTGGGCGTCGTAGATCTTGGCGTAGGTCGCCTTAGCGGCGTCGTCCGAGAACTTGAGCGCCCTCCCGTAGCCCTTCAGGCTCGGACCGAGCGTGCCGTAGCTCGTCTCCTTTGGATCGAGCTGGTGACAGGCGTAGCAATTGCCGCCGGCCTCGGTCCCCGCCGGATCGCTGAACTGAAAGCCGCGGCCGTTTTGCGCGACCTTCTCGCCGGCTTTCCAGTCGCCGAGCACCTTGCCGTCCGCTGGTAGTTTCACCTTGGCCTTCTCGGCCGCGATGATCTTGTCCGCCTGTTCCTCCGGCGGCTGGTTGCGGGTCTCGGTGCAGATCCGCTGCGCCTCGTCCTGCCTGAGGCGGTCGTCCCAGCCTTCCGGCAGGTTGGTGAAACTGGACGCCACGGTCTTCTCCACGCGCGCGGCGTCGACGGCGGGGGCGACGTCGGCCGCGAGCGCAGGCGTCGCGAGCAGCAGGGCGGAGAACACGAGAAACTTGGTCGTCATGGCTTGGCTCCCCGGGATCAGCGCTTGATCGAGGGCACTTTGAGCTCGCCCCCTTCAGCGTTCTTGTTGAGATAAAGGGTGACCGCCGTGACGGCTTCGGAGGCGTAGCCCGGCGCCGGCATGCGCATCTGGCGGTAGCAGTCCCACAGCCTGTGCTGCATCGTCCGCGTCGCGCTCTGCGAGACGCGATAGGTCGGCCAACTCCCCATCGAGGCCTGGGCCGACGGATTGGGGGTGTCGAACTGCGGCAGGTCGGTCGTGCGGATCCGCTTGTTCGCCGCGCCATGGCAGGTCGCGCAGGAGAAATCCATGACCGACGAGCGGCGGAAGAACAGGGCCTCGCCGATCCCGTAGAGCTCCTTCTCCTTCGGATGGGCGAGCGGCGGCTCGATCTTCATCCCGCTCGATTTGTTGGCGATGAAAGCGACGAGGTCCTCCATGTCGGATCCCCGGCCGGGACCCGAGAACGGCTTCGCCCGGATCGCCTTGGTGTCGAACGCCTGGATCTTCTCCATGCACCAGAGGAGACGCTGCTCGAGGTCCATGACCTGATCGGAATCCGCGAAGTAGCGGGGGAGCTTCGCGTAGGCTCCCTCGAGAACGCCCGGACCCTCGCCGAGATCGCAGGATTCGAGCGAGACGTTCTTGTCGCCCCGCGCCTCCGACCACAGCGCCTCGCCGCGGTCGACATTGAGGAAGCCGGGATTGGCCATCGGGTCGTCGATCATTTTCCGGTAGCGCTCGATCTCCGCGGCGCTGTTCGAGCTGCTGGCGCTCACGCCGTCCTGGGCCGACCCGGCCGCCGTCAGGCCCAGGGTCAGCGCGATCGCAGCGAGGCCCGCGAGGGCGCCGCCGATGGCCTTCGATCTCATGTTTCTTCCCCACTCATTTTCTTTTTGAAGACCGGCGGCATCCGACCGGCCAGGGAGTCCACCCGGACCGACCGCACCCTTCAGTGGGATCGTCGATCGGCCGATACGCGACTTTACATTCAAAAAACTCTATATCACAATATGTCCAAACCAGTCGATGGCGCATATGGCGTGCGACCGAGAAAAAGAACGCAATAACAGAGCTTTACGGCTTCGTAGAGCTTCAGGAGGAATCGCATGACGCTGTTCGAGCAGGCCCATTCCCGTCGGGAGGCGCTGCGGATCGCGGCGATCGCCGCCGCCGTCGTCGCCCTGACGCCGAGGCTCGCATTCGCGAAGCCGGAGGAGGTCAAGGCCGAGATGGACAAGCTCTACGGCGCCAAGGAGATGACGACGGGCAAGCTGAAGCTCGACATGCCGGAGATCGCCGAGAACGGCCTCGTGGTGCCGATCAACATCGAGGTCGAAAGCCCGATGACGGAGGCGGATTACGTGAAGTCCGTCAACGTCTTCGCCGAAGGCAACCCGTTCCCTCGTGTCCTGACCTATCGCTTCACGCCGGCCTGCGGCCGCGCCGGGGCCTCGTTGCGGATGCGTCTCGCCCAGACGCAGAACGTCATTGCGGTCGCCGAGACCTCGACTGGTCAGCTCTACATGGCGAAATCCGAGGTCAAGGTCACGATCGGCGGCTGCGGCGGCTGACCGCCGTCCGTCCGATCCCGAAAACCTGCAAGAAGAAAGCGATCAGATGGCGACCAAGGCTTCCGCCCGCGTCCGCGTTCCGCCGAAGGCGAAGAAGGACGAGATCATCGAAGTGAAGACGCTGATCTCCCACGAGATGGAGAGCGGCGTCCGCAAGGATGCGTCCGGCAAGATCGTGCCGCGCGACATCATCAACAAATTTACGGCGGCGTTCAACGGCGCGGTGGTGTTCGAGGCGGACTGGTTTCCTTCGATTTCGGCCAATCCGTACCAGGCCTTTTTCTTCAAGGCGAAAGAGTCCGGCGAGTTCACCTTCACATGGAAGGATGACAACGGCCAGGAAACGACCGCCAAGGCGAAGCTCGAAGTCGCCTGACGTCCGAAGCGCATCGCGACGCCTGACGACGCGCCCGGGATCCGCCGGACGCGATCGGGCGACCGCGTTCAGAGATGGAGAGGTCCTCTCTCGTGATATCCCGCCGAGAATTCGTCGTCGCCGCCGCAGCCGCGGCCTCCCTGGCCGCCGCTTCCGGCCGAAGCCTCGCCCAGGCTGCGTCGAGCGGAAAGCTGACGCAGGACGACCTCTTGCGCTTCGACGCCGTCGGCAAGGTGACGCTGCTTCACCTCACCGACACGCATGCGCAGCTCAATCCGATCTACTTCCGGGAGCCGTCGGTCAATCTCGGGGTTGGGGAAACCAAGGGCCTGCCGCCCCACGTCACCGGCGCGGCCTTTCTCGATAAGTTCAAGATCAAGCCGGACAGCCCGCAGGCCTACGCGCTTACGAGCGAGGATTTCGTCGCGCTCGCGAAGGCCTATGGCCGCATGGGCGGGTTCGACCGCATCGCGACCCTCGTCAAGGCGATCCGCGCCGAGCGTGGCGACGACAACGTCCTGCTGCTCGCCGGCGGGGACGAACTTCAGGGCAGCTGGACTTCGCTGAAGACCAAAGGCGAGGATGTGCTTTCGGCCCTCAAGGCGCTCAAGCTCGACGCCATGGTCGGCCATTGGGAGTTCACCTACGGCGCCGACCGCGTGAAGGAGATCGCCGACGCCGGCCCCTTCGCCTTTCTCGCCCAGAACATCCGCAGCGTCGAATGGCAGGAGGAGGTCTTTCCCGCCGCCAAGGTCTTCGAGCGCGGCGGCGCGAAGATCGCCGTGATCGGCCAGGCCTATCCGCGCACCCCGATCGCCAATCCGCGCTGGATGATCCCGGATTGGGAGTTCGGCCTGCGTGAGGACGATCTGCGCAAGCAGGTCGAGAGCGCCCGCTCGGGGGGCGCTGACGTGGTCGTCCTGCTCTCGCACAACGGCTTCGACGTCGACCGCAAGATGGCGGGCCGGGTGAAGGGGATCGACGTGATCCTGACCGCCCACACTCACGACGCCATTCCGACCGCGATCGAGGTCGACAAGACGCTCCTGATCGCCTCGGGCTCGCACGGCAAGTTCCTGTCGCGGCTCGACCTCGACGTAAGGGACGGCAAGGTCGCGGGCTATCGCTTCGGTCTCATCCCGGTGTTCTCCGACGCGATCACGCCGGACGCCGAGATGGCGAAGCTCGTGACCGACGCGCGCGCGCCATACGCCGCGGAGCTCGCGCGCGAGATCGGCCGGACGGAGAGCGTTCTCTATCGACGCGGCAACTTCAACGGCACGCTCGACGACGTCATCTGCCAAGCGATGATGGAGCAGCGCGACGTCGAGATCGCGCTCTCGCCCGCCTTCCGCTGGGGCACGAGCCTGCTTCCCGGCGACCCGATCACCTTCGAGGCGATCTCGAACGCGACCGCGGTCACCTACCCGAACTGCTACCGCTCGACCATGACGGGCAAGCAGTTCAAGGACGTGCTCGAGGACGTCGCCGACAACATCTTCAACCCCGACCCGTATTTCCAGGGCGGCGGCGACATGGTGCGCCTTGGCGGCGTCGGCTACGCGATCGACGTCGGCCAGCCGATCGGCAAGCGCATCTCCAATCTCACGCTGCTGAAATCCGGCGCGTCGATCGAGGCCGACAAATCCTACACGGTCGCGGGCTGGGCGAGCGTCAACCAGAACGTCGAGGGCCCGCCGATCTGGGAGCTGGTCGAGCGTCACGTCGCCGACCGGAAGACCATCAAGGTCGAGCCGACCGACGCCATCAAGGTCTCGGGCGCATGACCAGACATCCAAATCAGGACGCCAGCGCGATGAGCGACGTTGAAGCCTTCAGCCGCCGGCGCGTGCTCAACCTTGGTCTGGCCGGCGCGGGCGCGGCGGCGTTGGCCCCGACGCTCGCCTCGGCGCAGACGCCAGATCCGGCGATCGTCGAGCGGCAGGAATGGACGCAGTATCTCGGCGACGGCGTCAACGCCAAGCCCTACGGCGTCCCGTCCAAATTCGAGAAGGACGTGGTGCGGCGCGAGGTCGAGTGGCTGACCGCAAGCCGGCAGAGCTCGGTCTCGTTCACGCCGCTCCACGCGCTCGACGGCGTCATCACGCCGAACGGCCTGTGCTTCGTGCGGCACCACGGCGGCGAGGCCGAGATCGACCCGGCCAAGCACCGCTTCATGATCAACGGCATGGTGGACAGACCGCTCGTCTTCACGATGGAGGACGTCAAGCGCATGCCCGGCCGGGTCAACCGCGTCTACTTCCTGGAATGCGCGGCGAACAGCGGCATGGAGTGGCGCGGCTCGCAGCTCAACGGCTGCCAGTTCACCCACGGCATGATCCACAACGTCGTCTACACAGGCGTGCCGCTCAAGGCTTTCCTGAACGAGGCCGGCGTAAGCGCCAAAGGGAAGTGGGTGCTTGCGGAAGGCGCCGACGCCTCCGCCATGACGCGCTCGATCCCGCTCGAAAAGGCGATGGACGACTGTCTCGTCGCCTGGGCGATGAACGGCGAGGCGCTGCGGCCCGAGCAAGGCTACCCGCTCCGGCTCGTCGTGCCCGGCTGGGAAGGCAACATGTGGATCAAATGGCTGCGCCGCGTCGAAATCGGCGACCAGCCCTGGGCGCAGCGCGAGGAGACGTCGAAATACACCGACCTGCTCGCGGACGGCCGCTCCCGCCAGCACACGTTTCTGATGGACGCCAAGTCCGTGGTCACCAATCCGAGCCCGCAGGCGCCGCTGACGTCAAAGGGGCCGAACGTCCTGTCGGGCGTCGCGTGGTCCGGACGCGGCGCGATCAAGCGCGTCGACGTCTCGATGGACGGCGGCAAGAACTGGCGGACGGCGCGGATCGAGGGTCCGACCTTCCCGCGCGCGATGGCGCGGTTCTATGTGGACTTCGACTGGAACGGACAGGAGCTCCTGCTGCAGTCGCGCGCGATGGACGACAGCGGCTACGTGCAGCCGACCAAGAACGAGCTCCGGACGTTCCGCGGGACGAACTCGATCTACCACAACAACGGCATCCAGACCTGGCTGGTGCGTCCGGACGGGAGCGCGGAAAATGTCGAAGTCAGCTAAAGCGGTCGCGTTTCTGGCGCTTGCCGCCGCATTTCCCGGCGTGGTCTTCGCGGGGGAGAGGGTCGGCCTCGGACGCCCTGCCCTGCCCGAGGAGGTCAAGGCCTGGGACATCGACGTGCGTCCCGACGGCCAGGGGCTCCCGGAGGGCAAGGGCTCGGTCAGCGACGGCGAAGCTTTGTTCCAGACCAAGTGCTCGAGCTGTCATGGCGAATTCGGCGAAGGCGCCGGCCGATGGCCGGTGCTGGCCGGCGGCAAGGACAGCCTGACGTCCGACCGGCCGGAGAAGACGATCGGATCCTTCTGGCCGTACACCTCGACGGTCTACGACTACATTCACCGCGCCATGCCCTTCGGCGACGCCCAATCGCTCAAGCCCGACGAGGTCTATGCGCTCACCGCGTACCTGATGAATTTGAACGATCTCGTGCCCGGCGATTTCGTGCTCTCCAAGGACAACTTCCCCAAGGATCTGCCGAACCAAAAGAACTTCTACGACGACGATCGCGAGACGACCGAGAAGGCGTTCTGGAACAAGGATCCTTGCATGTCGAACTGCAAGGAGAAGGTCGAGGTCACGGGTCATGCGGCTATCCTTGACGTCACGCCCGACGACCAGAAGGGCGACAAGGACGAGAAGCCGGGCGCGGGGGTCGAGTGACCGCCGCGTGTGGAGCGCCGCCGTCTGGACTGCGGCGCTCGTCCTCTTCTGCGGGCCGTCCCCCGCTCAGGAGCCGACTGTGTCCGTCTCGCAGACGGCCGTGCTGGCGGCGCGATGCGCGGCCTGCCACGAGCCCGGCGTGACGCGCGACGGCGTCCCGTCGATTGCCGGGCGTCCGGCGCGCGAGATCGCGGACAAGCTGAGCGCCTATCGGGCCGCCGGACCGAAGCGGGACGTGATGACGACGCGCGCCTCCCGTCTCAGCGACGCCGACATCGACGCGCTGGCCCGCTATTACGCCGCGCTTCCTCCCGTCCGGCGCCCGGACTGATGGCCGCTATGCAACCCGGTCGAAGAGGCTTCCTGGCCGGCCTCTCGGCGATGCTCGTGTCCGCATCGGCGGCGCGCGGAGCGAACCGGGGGCGTCTTGTGGTCGTGGGCGGCGGCGTCGGTGGGGCTACGGCGGCGCGCTACGCGTCGATCTGGGGCAAGGGAGCGCTCGACATTGCGCTGGTCGAAGCCGCCGCGAGCTACACGACCTGCTTCTTCTCCAATCTCTATCTCGGCGGTCTGAAGCCATTCGAGTCGCTCGTCCACGGCTACGACGCGCTGGCGAGACGCCCCGGACTCAGGATCGCGCGCGCGGCCGTCGAGCGTATCGACCGCGAACGGAAGCTCGTGGCGCTTTCGGACGGAACGTCCCTGCCCTACGACCGGCTCATCCTGTCGCCCGGGATCGACCTCGATTACGCCTCGACGCCAGGCTACTCGGAGGCGGCGGCCGAGATCATGCCGCACGCCTGGAAAGCGGGGCCTCAGACGAAGCTCCTGAAGTCGAAGCTCGACGCCGTGCCCGACGGCGGCCTGATCGTCATGATCGCGCCGCCCAATCCCTATCGATGCCCGCCCGGGCCCTATGAGCGCGTCTCCATGATGGCGCACGCGCTGCGCGCCGCCGGCAAGCCGAGGGCGCGCATCATCGTCCTCGATCCGAAGGACAAGTTCTCGAAGATGGCGCTGTTCCAGGAGGGCTGGGACCGGCGCTATCCGCGCGTCGTGGAATGGCAGGACCCCTCGATCCATGGCGGGATCAAGGGCGTCGATCCCTCGGCCATGACCGTGACCACCGAGTTCGAAGAGCGCCGCGCGGACCTCGTCAACGTCATCCCGGCGCAGCGGGCGGGCCGGATCGCCCGTGATGCGGGGCTCGTGAACGCGACCGGCTACTGCCCGATCGAGCCGTCGAGCATGCGGTCCACGCTCGACCCTTCCGTCTTCGTGGTCGGCGACGCCTCGATCGCCGGCGACATGCCGAAGTCCGGCTTCGCCGCGAACAGCCAGGCGAAGGTGGCGGCGCTGGCGGCGCTCGCGGATCTCGCCGGCGCTCCGAGCGTC
Organism: Hansschlegelia sp. KR7-227; assembly: GCF_049446035.1. Classification (NCBI taxonomy): domain Bacteria; kingdom Pseudomonadati; phylum Pseudomonadota; class Alphaproteobacteria; order Hyphomicrobiales; family Methylopilaceae; genus Hansschlegelia; species Hansschlegelia sp. KR7-227. The sequence goes on along the minus strand of NZ_JBMSEA010000004.1, from coordinate 123,799 downwards.
CCGGCGCATTACGAGAGCACCTGCTGGAGCCTGATCGCGCCGACCGACTGCGTGAAGGTCGACGGCGTCTACGAGGCGCGCGGCGACACGATCAAAGAGGTCGCCGGCTTCGTCTCCGACACGGGCGAGCCCGACGATATCCGGCGGCGCAACGTCGCCGAAGCCGACGCCTGGTACGACGCGATGATCGCGGACGTCTTCGGGTGAGAACATAACCGCAAAGGGAGAGCGCGATGACCAGGGAGATCAGCAGGAGAGCCATGATGGCCGGAGCGGCGCTGGGCGGCGCGGCCGCGGCGACCGGGCGCGCGATCGCGGCTCCTGTTCATCTCGGGCTCGACGACATCGAGAAGGAGGGCGAGGTCGCCGCCCTCTACCACTGCGATTTCGGCGACGTCGCCCGCTTCGATCAGACCCTCAACAACATCTCGAACCACTACTCCGCCTACAACGGCGATCCCTTCGCTCTTCAGATCGCGCTCGTCGCACATGGCGGCGGCATCAAGTTCTTCCTCGACAATCTGGAGGGCACGCAATGGGACGGCGAGACGCTGCCGCCGGAGCTGTTCGAGCGAGCGAGTTCGCTTTCGAAGAACGGGCTGAAGGTTCATCTCTGTGAGATCACCTTCAAACGCAACGGGCTCGACCCGTCCCGCGCGCGGACCGCGGACTTCATCTCCTTCGTGCCGTCCGGCGTCGCGACGGTCGCGGCCCTCCAGACCAAGGGCTTCGCCTATGTGAAGGTGGGGTGACGGCGGCCTCTCTCCTCAGTGATAGCCCTCGCCCGCGCGCACCTTCCCGCGGAAGATCCAGTACACGAAGGCCGTGTAGCCCAGGATGATCGGGAACAGCACGATCACGCCGGCCCCCATGAAGATCTGCGACGCGGGAGCGGCCGCGGCGTCCCAGAACGTGACGTGCGGCGGCACGAGGTAGGGGTAGGTCGAGATCGCGAGGCCGAGGAAGCCGAGCAGGAACAGGGCGATGGAGCCGAAGAACGGTCCGATCTCGCGGCCGGCGTCGAGGCCGCGCCACACGAGCCAGGCGACGCCCGCCGCCAGCAGCGGGATCGGCGCCAGGAGGAAGAGGTTCGGCAGGCTGAACCACCGCTCCCAGATCCGGTCGATCGCGAGCGGGGTCCAGAGACTGACCACTCCCATCGCGATCATGACGGCGACGAGCAACGGACCGGCCTGTCTGCGCGAGCGGGCCGCGACCTCGCCGTCGGTCTTCATGTTCAGCCAGGTCGCTCCGAGCAAGGCGTAACCGAGAACGACGCCGACGCCGCACAGCAGGCTGAAAGGGGTCAGCCAATCAAGCGCGCCGCCGACGAACTGGGCGCCCCGCCCCGGCTGATCGGCGACGTTCACGCCCTGCACAAGGGCGCCGAGGATCAGGCCCTGACAGAAGGCGGCGACGATCGAGCCGCCCGCGAAGGTGACGTTCCAGACCCCCTTGCTGGGCTTCGCCACCCAACGGAATTCGAACGAGACGCCGCGGAAGATGAGCGCGAGCAGCATGACGATCACCGGCAGATAGACCGCCGGCATCACGACCGCATAGGCCTTCGGAAAGGCGACCCACAGGCCGCCGCCGCCGAGCACCAGCCAGGTCTCATTGCCGTCCCAGAACGGCGCGACCGTGTTCATCATCTGGTCGCGCTCGTGCTCGTCTTTGGCGAACGGGAACAGGATCCCAATGCCCAGGTCGAAGCCGTCGAGCACGACGTACATCGCGACCGCGGCCCCGATGATCCAGGCCCAGACGAGCGGCAGATACCATTCCATCGGTCAGACCCCTGCCGGCTCGAGCGCGTCCTCGGCCGCGGACAGCGGACGGCCCGGCGCGCCGTGCTTCGGCTGCGCGATCACCGCCGGCGTCGGGCCTTTGTTGATCAGCCGGTTGATGTAGTAGACGCCGACCGAGAACACCGCCGTGTAGACGATCACGAACAGCGCGAGCGAGATGGCGAGGCTCGTGGCCGAAACCGGCGAGAGCGCGTCAGCGGTTCGCAGCACCCCGGCCGCGATCCACGGCTGACGGCCCTGCTCGGTGACGATCCAGCCCGACAGGATCGCCACAAAGCCGAGCGGCCAGAGGAGGCTCGCGCCGCGCTGGAACCAGCGCGCGTCCCAGATCTCGTCGCGCCACCACAGCCACGCTCCGACGATCCCGGTCGCGATGAACAGCAGCCCGATCGCCACCATGATGCGGAAGCCGAAATAGGGTCCGATCAGGGGCGGGCGGTCCTGGGGCGCGAAGTCCTTCAGGCCCTTGATGCGGCCGTCCCAGTCGTGCGTCAGGATCAGCCCGGAGAGCCGCGGGATCGCGAGTTCATAGTCGTTGCGTTCAGCCTCGCTGTTGGGGATCGCGAACAGCGAGAGAGCGACGGGCTCCGCGCCGTCCCAGTGTCCCTCCATGGCCGCGACTTTCGCGGGCTGGTGCTCGAGCGTGTTGAGCCCGTGGAGGTCGCCGATGAAGGCCTGTAGCGGCGCGACCACGAAGATCATGCCGACGGCCATCTTCACCATCGTGCGCGCCTCCTCGCCGAACTTGCCCTGCAGCAGGTACCGGCAGCCGACCGAAAGCACCACGACGGCGGTCGTCAGATACGCGGCGGTCATCATGTGCGCGAAGCGGTAGGGGAAGGACGGATTGAAGATGATCTTCAGCCAGTCGAGCGGATAGGCGATCCCGTCGCGCATCTCGAAGCCGGCGGGCGTGTGCATCCAGCTGTTGGCCGAGAGGATCCAGAAGCCGGAGATCGCGGTGCCGATCGCCACGATGCAGGCGGCGGTGACGTGCAGCCACGACGGGACGCGCGTCCAGCCGAACAGCATGATCCCGAGGAAGGTCGCCTCGAGGAAGAAGGCGGTCAGCACCTCGTAGCCGATCAGCGGGCCGATGACGTTGCCGACGACCTCCGAAAACCGGCTCCAGTTGGTGCCGAACTGGTAGGACAGCACGATCCCGGACACGACGCCCATCGCGAATGAGACCGCGAAGATCTTGGTCCAGAACCGGGCGAGCGTGTGGAAGCGGTCCGCGCCGGTCTGCTTCCACAACAGCAGCAGCGTCGCGACATAGGCCGAGATGCCGATCGAGAACGCCGGGAACACGATGTGGAACGACACCGTGAAGGCGAACTGGATACGGGCGAGGATCGCGGCGTCGAGTTCCATGTCGTCTCCTCTGGTTGGGTCCAGCGTCGCCGAAGGCTGCGCCCGTTATCCGCGCTCATCAACAGTCAGCCCGCGTCCGATTCCCAGGCGTCGATCGGAGCCGACGGCGCGGCGCCGCGCGAACGCGGTCGCGGGGTGAGCGGGCGCGGCCCATTTCGGTGGTGCAAACTGGCGTGAAGTCAGCCGGGTGAGAAGAGAAAATCGTCCAGGCGCCGCGCGCCCGGTCGTGGAGCCGGATCGGACCCAAACTCGTGTCGGCCTCGACGTTGGAGCCGTATCGCCCAGTGTCAAAGACAACTTTGCTCTCTCTCGACAGATTTCTGAGCGTCAGGACGCCCAAGCGCCTGCGCTCTTGATGAGCATGTATGTCGCGACCACAAAGATCAGCGCGGCGAAGGCGCCGTTGAGGGCGCCCTTCTTCTCCGCAAGCCTGCACGCGACGGCCGCGCCGAGCGCGCCCCCGGCGACCCCGCCTGCCACGAAGATCAATGCGAGCGGCCAGTCGACAAAGCCGGAGACGGCGTAGTTCAGCGCCGTCGTCAGGCCGAACGCGGCGACGGCGACGAGCGAGGAGCCGATCGCCATCAGCATCGGCATCCCCGTCGACGCCACGAGACCGGGCACGATCAGGAAGCCGCCGCCGATGCCGAAGAAGCCCGAAAAGGCGCCGGTCGCGGCGCCGAAGCCGAGCACCTTCGGCGCCTTCTCAAGCGTGCACTCTGCGTCCGTGTCTTCGCGCCGGCCACGGTTCATCAGCATCAGCGCGCCGACGCCGAGCATGAGCAGCGCGAACAGGAACAGCAGCTTCTGCCCGTCGATCGCCTTGCCGATCGTCGATCCCGCCAGGGCTCCGGCGACCCCGGCGACGCTGAACATGGCCGCGCAGCGCCACTTGACGTTGCCTTTGCGGGCATGGGCGAAAAGGCCCGTCCCCGCATTGGCGGCGACCGCGAAGGCGCTGGTGCCGATCGCCATGTGGGCGTTCGGCACGCCTACGAGATAGACCATCAGCGGCACGGCGAGGATCGACCCGCCGCCGCCGAACAGGCCGAGCGTCAGTCCGACCAGGACGCCAGACAAAGCGCCGAGAGCGTATTGGGCTAGATCGAGCGCCACGGAGCTTTTTTCATTTACTCGGCCGCCTCGAGCGCCTTGTGCTCAGGCTTCGCCATCGGCTCGCGGCCCCTCAGCATCGCCTTCCAGTAGACGCCCGGAAGCACGCGCTCCTTGAGGATCCAGGCGGCCTTCGACGGCTTCAGGTCGTCGATGAACCATTTGGGGAAGCTCGGGATGCGCTTCCCCCCATAGCCGAACTCGGCAAGGATCACCTTGCCGCGCTCGACCGTCAGCGGACAGGAGCCGTAGCCGTCATAGACCGCCGCACGGGGCTCTTCGAGCTCTCCCATATCTCGCAGCAGGTTCTCGGCCACGACCGGCGCCATCTTGCGGGCGGCGGCCGCGGTTTTGGCGTTCGCGGTGCCGCTGGCGTCGCCGAGGCCATAGACGTCAGGATATCTGACGTGTCGCAGGGTCTCCGGGTCGAGGTCGAGCCACCCGGCCTCATTGGCGAGCGACGAGGACTTGACGATGTCCGGCGGGGACTGCGGCGGAGTCACATGGATCATGTCGAAGGCGCGTTCGACGATCTCGCTCGCGCCGTCCTTGCCCGCGACCTTGAACCAGGCGCGCTTCGCCGGGCCGTCGATGCGAATGAGGTTGTGGCCGAAGGATAGCTGAATCCCGTATTTGTTCACGTACTCCATGAGCGGCGGCACGTAGTCCGCGACGCCGAAGAGCACGGGACCAGCGTTCAGGAATTCGACCTTTGCGCCGCTCAGGACGCCTTGGCGCATCCACTGATCGCAGGACAGATACATCGCCTTTTGGGGCGCGCCGGCGCATTTGATCGGCATCGGCGGCTGGGTGAACAGCGCCGTTCCGCCGCGGAAGTTCTTCACGAGCTCCCATGTGTAGGGCGCGAGATCGTAGCGGTAGTTGGACGTGACGCCGTTCTTTCCGAGCGTCTCCTTGAGGCCCTCGACGCCTCCCCAGTTCAGTTTGAGCCCTGGCGCGACGACCAGCTTCTTGTAGATGATCGGCCGACAGCCCTCGAGGATGACGGCCTTGTTCTCCGGGTCGAAACCGGCGACCGCGCCCTTGATCCAGCGCACGCCCCGCGGAATGAGCGAGGCCATCTCCTTGCGCGTGTCGCCGGCCTGGAAGACGCCGCCGCCAACCAACGTCCAGCCCGGCTGGTAGTAGTGAACCTCGGCCGGCTCGACGATTGCGATGTCGAGCCCTGATTTTCGGGCCAACATGCTGGCGGCGACCGCGATGCCGCCTGCGCCGCCGCCGACGATCACCACGTCGTGGCGCTCCGCGGAGCGATCGACCGGAACGCCGCCGGTTTCGATCCGCTTGGCGACGCCGGACAGATCATAGCCGGCCGCGCTCGCCCTTTGCAGAATCTCGTTCGTCGAGCGCGTCCTGGCCTGCGACAGGGCCCACAGCGTCGCCGTGCGCGTTCCGGACCGGCAGAATCCGAGCGTCGGCGCCGGCAGCGTCGCCAACAGGGCTCCGAAGGCGGCGACGTCGTCGTCGCTGACCTTGCCGGTCTCGATCGGCAGATACCTCGCTTCGAGGCCGGCTCGCTTCGCCGCCGCCTCGATCTCCGCGAATGTCGGCTGGTCGGCGCCTTCCCCGTCGGGCCGGTTGACGATGATCGACCGGAACCCGGCGGTCTTTGCCTCGGCGATCTCGGGAACGGCGAGCTGCGCGCTCACCGACAGATCGTCGGTCAATCTCTTCGCCTGCATTGGAAGTCTCCTTTGAACCGGCCGGCTTGACGCCGGTCTCGCCGCCGTCAGAGGCCGTTGATCGGGACCTTGAGGTAGCGCTTGCCGTCGCTCTCGGGCTTCGGCAGTTCGCCGGCCTTCATGTTCACCTGCAGCGAGGGGATGATGAGCTTCGGCACCGCGAGCGTCGCATCACGGGCGGTGCGCATCGCCACGAACTCGTCTTCGGTCACGCCTTCGCGGACGTGGATGTTGTGGGCGAGCTCTTCGGCGACGGTGGTCTCGTTCCTGATTTCTCGACCGTTCGGGCCGTAGTCGTGGCACATGAACAGTCGGGTCTCCGGCGGCAGCGCGAGCACCTTCTGGATCGAATGGAACAGCGTGCGGGCGTCGCCGCCGGGAAAGTCGGCGCGCGCAGTCCCGCTGTCGGGCATGAACAGGGTGTCGCCCACGAAGGCCGCGTCGCCGATCACGTAAGTGAGGCATGCGGGCGTATGGCCGGGCGTGTGCATCACCCGGCCGTCGAGGTCGCCGATCGCGAACGTGTCGCCGTCTTCGAACAGGCGGTCGAACTGCGAGCCGTCGCGCTGGAACTCGCTGCCTTCGTTGAAGACCTTGCCGAAGGTCTCCTGGACGACGCGGATGTTCGCGCCGATCGCGATCTGGCCCCCGACCGCCTGCTGGATGTAGGGAGCGGCCGAGAGGTGATCCGCGTGGACATGGGTCTCGAGCAGCCATTCGACCGTCAGGCCGCGACCCCGGACGTGATCGATGATCGCGTCGGCGGACTGGTGGCTGACGCGGCCCGACGCATAGTCGAAGTCGAGCACGCTATCGACGATGGCGCAGGACGAGCTGTCGGGATCCTTGACCACGTAGGAAAACGTGTTGGTCGGGGGATCGAAGAACGTCGTGACGTCCGGATGGCCGCTCATGAGTGTCTCCTTTATCCGAGAACAGCGCGGTCGCGACGGACCCGGCGCGTGACGTTCCAATCATGGATCGCCATGCCGGCGAGCATCGCGACGAGAAATGCGAGAGTCGCGGGGACCCCGAGCGTGATCGACGCGACGGCCGGCCCGGGGCACAGGCCCGCCATGCCCCAGCCCACGCCGAAGATCGCGGCGCCCCCGAGCAATTTGCCGTCGATCTCGCGGGTCTGCGGCAGGTGGAAGCTCTCGTCGAAAGCCGGCCTCGGCAGGCGCCGCGAGAGCCACGCGCCGATCGAAGCGGTCGCGACCGCGCCGCCCAGCACGAAGGCGAGGCTCGGGTCCCAGGCGCCGAAGACGTCGAGGAAGCCGAGGACGCGCGCCGGGTCGAGCATGCCCGAAAGCGCGAGTCCGAAGCCGAAGACGAGGCCGCTCAGCCCCGCGGCGACGACGCGGAGGCCGCTCATGACGCGCCCGCCAGCCGCATGACGGCGACCGTCGCGATCGCCGTCCCGAGGAACACGGCGACGGCCGCGATCGAGCGCGGGGACAGACGGGCGAGTCCGACGACGCCGTGCCCGCTCGTGCAGCCCGAGCCGAGGCGCGTCCCATAGCCGACAAGAAGCCCCGCAAGGACCAGGACCGGAAGAGACGCCTCGACGCGGATGTCCGGAAAGCCGCCAAAAGCCACGCGGTAAAGCAGCGGACCCAACACCAGGCCGGCCACGAAGGCGAGGTTCGCGAGGCGCGGCGTCCCCGCCCGCCAGACGCCGCTGAGGATGCCGCTCACGCCCGCGACGCGGCCGTTGAGCAGCATCAGCAGCGTCGCCGAAAGCCCGATCGCGGCGCCGCCGAGAAGCGACGGCCAGTAGATCGCCATGCTCATGCTCTGCCCTCGTCGGGAAAGGGAAGGACGCGGGCGAAGGTTGAAGCGCCATGCGCCGCGCTGCTCCGCGAAGGTCCTTGGGGAAACACGGGCGGCGTCCGTCCGGCGATCGGGCCGAGGCCGTAGACCGCGGAGAGCACGCCGACGATCCTGGCGGCCTTCTGGTCCGCGAGCCGGTAGAAGACCTGCTTGGCGTCGCGTCGGGCGGCCACCAGCCCTGCATCGCGGAGGCCGGCGAGCTGCTGCGACAGCGTGGGCTGGCGAATGCCGAGTCCGGCCTCGAGGTCGCCCACCGAGGCCTCGCCGGCGCTCAGCCGGGCGGCGATCATCAGCCGGTTCGGGTTGGAGAGCCCCTTGAGGAACTCGGCCGCCGCTTCGGTCTCGGCGCGTGTGGCGTTTACGGGCATCGTCATCTCACAGGCGCTTCAGACGGTAGTACCAGTCGGGCGCGTCCGCGCTCGGCGCGTGGCTCGCGACGTCGTCCGCCGAGAGCGGCGAGGCGTCGATCACGGGGTCGCCCTTGAGCCATCCCTCCGGGGTCGACACGTCGGCCCCATGGGCGGTCTGGAGCGCCTCGACGAGCCTGAGGATCTCAGCGACCGAGCGGCCGACACTCATCGGGTACCAGGCGATGGCGCGCACGATCCCCTCGGGATCGATCACGAAGGTCGCGCGGACGGTCGAGCTGTCCGCCGCCCCCGGCTGCAACATGCCGTAGGCGCGGGCGATCGCCATTGACGGGTCTTCGGCGATCGGGAAAGGCACCCGGACGCCGAACCTGTCCTCGATCGATCGCGCCCAGGCGATGTGCGAGCTCAGGCTGTCGACAGACATGCCGAGCAGGTCGCAGCCGAGCGCCACGAACGCATCGAAGGCGCGCGAAAAGGCGATGAACTCGCTGGTGCAGACCGGCGTGAAATCAGCGGGATGCGAAAAAAACACGAGCCAACGCCCGGAATAGTCCGCGAGCTTGCGTTCGCCCTTCGTCGTGCGCGCGACGAACAGCGGCGCCCGGTCGCCGATGACGAGCGGGGCGGACGGGCTCAGCTCGTTCCGGATGGCGAGAGTTTCAGGCATCCCTACCCTCGTGTCGTCATTCGATATATAATTACATATATGACATATTCACTTTTCTGCAATCGAAAACGGTCGCGTCTCGCGCATTTGGGCGATCCGCGTTCTTAGGGGACGACCGCCATGGAGAAGAAGCCGCTCGAGGTCGCTGGCGTCATCGCGCCGCCGCCCCTGGTGTTTCTCGGATTCCTCGCCGCCGGCGTCGCGGTCGACCGGCTGATCTGGCGCCTTCCGCTCGGACTGCCCGCCGGCCTGGCGTGGGCCGCCGCCGCGGCGCTGTTCGCCACGGGCGTGGCGCTCGTCATCGGCGCCGGGGTCCGCTTCCGCAGCGCCGGCACCCCGCCCGCGCCGTGGAAGCCGACCAGCGCGATCGTCGCGTCCGGGCCCTACAGGTTCACCCGCAACCCGATGTATCTCGGCATGGCGGCCATCTATCTCGCGATCGCGCTCATGCTCGACAGCCTGCCGTCGCTGCTGCTGTTCGTCCCGCTCATGGCCGTGGTCGACCTGTTCGTCGTCCGCCGCGAGGAGCGCTACTTCGAGGCGAGGTTCGGCGACGACTACCGCGCCTACATCCAAGGCGCGCCGCTGGCTGTGAGCCCGCGTCACAGCACCACGACTTTCGAGCCTCGCGGCACGCGCCCATAGAGGTCGATCACGTCCTGGTTGAGCATCCGGATGCATCCCGACGAGACCGCCTTGCCGATGCTCTGCGGTTCGTTGGTGCCATGGATGCGGTAGAGCGTGTCCTTGCCGTCCTTGAACAGATAGAGGGCGCGCGCGCCGAGCGGGTTCCGCGCGCCGCCGTCCATGCCGGTCTTCCAGGGACCGTAGCGGCCAGGGTCACGGCCGATCATGTCGTCGGTCGGCGTCCAGCGCGGCCATTCGCGCTTCATCTGGATCGAGGCCGAGCCTTGGAATTCGAGCCCGGCCTTGCCGACCCCGACGCCGTAGCGCAGCGCCTTGCCGTTCTCCTGCACGAGGTAGAGGAAGCGGGAATGCGGATCGACCACGATGGTCCCGGCCGGCTGGTCGGTCGCGAAGTCGACCTCCTGGCGCAGGAGATCCGGATTGATTTTGCGCAGGTCCACCGGCTGCACCGCGAAAGGTTCGCCGGGCTTCTCGCCGTAGCGGGCGGCTTCAAACGGATCGACGGGCGGCCTCGCCGGCGCGGCGTCGGTTCGGGCTGGCGGAGGCATGCTGGCGCACGCGCCGAGCAGCAGCGGCAGGGCGATGATCATCGCCCTGCGGGAACACGCGGACACTGACATGACCTGTACGGCTCCGCGGGTCAGGACGACTTGCCGGCGCGCTTGCGCGCCTCGGCGACGGCGTCCTTGAACTGCGCATAGTCGGGCGCTGCGGCGACCAGCAGCGGGCCGATCAGATAGACCGGCGTTCCCTGCAGCTGCAGGCCTTTCGCCTGGGCGTCGTTGCGCTTGAGAAGAGCGACGATCTCGGCGTCGTGCGCCTTGGCGTCCGCCTCGAGGCGAGCCATGTCGACGCCCGAGCCTTTGATCGCGGCAAGCATCCGGTCCTCCGGGATCTTGCGTCCTGCAATTGACATCAGCGCCTTGTGGACCTCGTCGTACTTGCCCTGATAGTTCGCAGCGAGCGCGAGTTTCGCGCCATAGACCGACGCTTCGGTCAGGATCGGCCAATCCTTGTAGACCACCCGGACCTTTCCGTCGGACTTGACCAGCTTTTCAAGTTCTGGCGCGGACTTCTTGCAGTAGGGACAGTTGTAGTCGAGATAGGCGACGATCGTGACGTCGCCCTTCGGATTGCCGGCCTTCGGAGCCGCCGGATCGTTGACGATCATCTCGCGGCTCATATCCGCCTCGTCGGCGAAAGCGATTGACGGCGGGATGGCCGGGAACGCGAGAACGAGCGCGAATGCAAGGCCCCTGAGGGCGGACGTGTACGGCATGAAGATCGATCTCCGGCGGTTGCTCTGAACGCCGGCGATCATCCCGCGCAGCCTTAAGCCAGCCTTAAGCGCCGGGTCGCACGGAACCCGCCGACATGAATCAAGGGGAGCGATCGCGATGAGAGTGCTGGTCGTCGAGGACGATCCCGTGCTGCTCGACGGCCTCAAGGTCGGTCTCGGCCTTGCTGGCGCGACATGCGACGTCGTCTCGACCTGCGGCGACGCCGAGGCAGCGCTCGCGACCAGCGCATTCGACGCCGTGGTGCTCGATCGGATGCTGCCGGACGGATCCGGCCTCGACGTGCTGAAGCGGCTGAGGGGGAAGGGCGATCGCACGCCGGTCCTGCTGCTCACCGCGCTCGACGAGACGTCCGATCGGATCGACGGGCTCGACGCCGGCGCAGACGACTACCTCGGCAAGCCGTTCGATCTCGAAGAACTCGCCGCCCGCATCCGGGCGATCGCACGACGCGGCGCGGGCCGAGCGACCGCGACGCTGGCCTGGCGCGACGTGACGCTCGATCCGGCGGCCATGACGGCGGCGCGGGCAGGCGAACCGTTGTCGCTGTCCCGTCGGGAGTTCGCGGTGCTTTCGGCTCTCGTCGAGCGGCGCGGAGCGATCGCGTCGCGCGCCGAGATCGAAGACCGACTGTATGGCTGGCAGGAAGAGATCGAGAGCAACGCGGTCGAGGTGCATATCCATCATCTCAGAGCGAAGCTTGGCCGCGAAGCGATCGAAACGGTCCGCGGCCTCGGCTACCGGATGCGAGGCGGATCGTGAGATCGCTGCGCCTTCGTCTGTTCGCCACGCTGATCGTCGCGACCGGCGCGCTCTGGCTGATCGCCGCCGCCTGGATCTTCGTAGGCGCCCGTCAGGAGGTCGAGCATGTGCTCGACACCCGCCTGCAGGAAGCCGCCCGCATGGTCGCCTCGCTCGTCGCGAGCGGAGACATGACAACGAAACCGGACGCAGGCGCGCCCGCGGCGCTTCCGGCTCTGGGCGGCTACGAGCGCCAATTGTCCTGCCAGATCTGGTCCTTCGACGACCGCCTGGTCGCGCGGTCGAGCGGCGCGCCCGATGAGAAGCTGACGGATGGCGGAGCCGGCTTTTCCGAGCGCGTCGTCAATGGCGAGCCATGGCGCGTCTTCGCCGTCCAAGATGAGGCCAAAGGCGTTCGCGTCCTCGTCGGCGACCGGCTCGGGCTGAGGGAAAAGCTGGTCACGGACCTCATCAAGGGGCTGCTCTGGCCGGCGGCGCTGATCCTGCCGCTGCTCGGGCTGCTGATCTGGGTGAGCGTCGGACGGGGGCTGAAGCCGCTCGGCCGCATCGCGCGCGAGCTCGGCCGGCGCGACGCCGAGGATATGAGCCCGGTCGACGCCGGCGCCGTCCCTTCGGAAATCAAACCCTTGACGACCGCGCTGAACGGCCTGTTCGACAAGGTCGAGCGGGCGCGCCGTCACGAGCGCGACGTCACGGCGTTCGCGGCCCACGAACTCCGCACGCCGCTCGCCGGCCTCAAGACGCAGGCCCAGATCGCGGCGGCGTCGAATGAGCCCGCGATCCGCGACAAGGCGCTGAAGCAGATCCTTTCAGCCGTCGACCGCACAAGCCGTCTGGTCACTCAGCTTCTTGCGCTCGCCCGGCTGGACGCCGGCGCGACGCAGCTTGCGCCCGAACCGGTCGTCGTCGGCGCTGCGATCCACGACGCGCTCGAGCTCTCGAGGGCGGCCGGCGAGGCGCGCGTCGAGATTTCGACCGAGGCCTCCTCGGCGACGCTGCGTTGTCCCCGGGAGCCTCTCATTCTCCTGTTGCGGAACCTCCTCGAAAACGCTCTCGAGCACACGCCGTCGGACGGCGTCGTCCGTTGCCGTCTTGACGCCGACGGCGCGGCGCTCGAGCTTTCGGATGAGGGGCCGGGCGCGGATGAGGGAGAACTCCCCCGCCTCACGCGACGCTTTTTTCGCGGGTCCGCCAAAGTCGCGACCGGCGAAGGCGCCGGCCTTGGCCTCGCCATTGCGGCCGCAGCCGCCGAGCGGTGCGGCGCGCAGCTCGTTTTCGAGAACCGGCGAGACCGATCGGGTCTCGTCGTGCGCATCGCCTTCGCGAGCAGCAGCCTGACGATCCCGGCCGCAACGGCCGCCTGAGCCGTCTGGCCTTTGGCTCCCGGCTCGCCGCCCTCCTCGCATGCGGCTCGGCGTACTGAACCGTCCGGCGGCGAACCACGTCGACGAGAATGTCGGTCTGTTCGGCGCCTCAGGCGGAGATCGACTATCCGCTCTTGATCTCGCTCAAGGCGTCAGCGAACGGATCGGTCAAGCTTCACTGTCGCCGATGGGCGCAGGGAGATCTGAAATGTCGGAGTTTCGAAAGGGAAACGTCGGCGGCGTCGATCGCGCGCTCCGCGCGCTCGTCGCGGTCGCGCTGGCCGCATTCGCCTACGTCCAGCTGGCCGGTCCTTACGCCTATGCGGCTTATGCGGTCGCCGCGGTCTTGGCTGCGACCGCGTTGATCGGCTCATGTCCCATGTACACGCTGCTCGGCGTCAGCACGTGCCGGTCGAAGATCGGCAGACCGACCTAACGGCTCCGTCGAGCGAAAAAGGACCTACACGAGCCTGACGGTCGCAAAGCGTCCGACGCTGACGCCGCACATCTCCCGCTGGCCGGCGTTCCGCGCCGGGCGGCGCCGGTGGGTCGCCGGAAGGCGGGCTCCGCCCGCCGGCCGTGCGGAAAGCTCGGCCAGAACCCGGCGCAGCTCGCTGTTTTCCTGACGGAGCGCCCTGAGGTGACGTACGCCCGAGGGCGTGAGGCCTTCGAATTGGCGCTTCCACCGATAAAACGTGCGGACCGAGACATGGGCGTCGACGCACACGGTCTCCATCGAGGCCCCCCTGGCGACCTCTTCCAACAAAACGGCGATCTCTTCGTCAGTCAGTCGGCGCGCAGGCATCGTGCGAACCTCTCGCTGTCCCAAGCCCACTCTTCGGGCATGCCTAAACTGAGTGCAGGCTGAGCGACCGCCCCCGGCTTGGCAATCGTGCCGAACGCCGCAGCGTCGCGGCCCTCCGGGGGCCCGGAAGGCGCAATATTCAAGGGTTCTTCCGTCTGCCGCCCGCAGCGCGAAGCCCGCGACCTCCGCAGCGCATTGTCAATAATGACATGACCCGAGAGCGAGGCCTGACGGCGCCCAAACGAGACGCTTGGCGCGCGCTTATTTGACCTTGCCCGGTTGCGGGGCGGGACGTCAGCTTCGAGGACGAAATCCTCCGAAGGTCTATGGCGATGCGCAGGTTCGACCGCAGAAGCTTCTTGAAGACCACGGCCGCCGCCGCCGCCGTTCCCCTTGCGGCCCCGCCTCTGATCCGGTCCGCTCGCGCGGCCGGCGCCGTGAAGCTCGGCTGCCTGTTCTCCTCCTCCGGCACGATGGCGAACCTCGAGGGTCGCTTGAACTTCGTGGCCAAAATGGCGGCCGAGGAGATCAACGCCGCCGGCGGCGTCAACGGGTCGACCATCGAGGTGGTGACCTCCGACCCCGCCTCCGATTGGCCGCTCTACGCGCAGGTCGGCCGCCAGATGCTCTCCGAGACCAAGGTCGCGGCGCTGTTCGGCTGCTGGACCTCGGTCTCCCGCAAATCCGTGCTTCCGGTGGTCGAACAGAACGGCGGGCTGCTGTTCTATCCGCTCCATTTCGAGGGCGACGAAAACTCCAAGAACGTCGTCTACGTGAATTCGCCCCCCGCGAGCTCCGTGCTGCCGGCGGTGGATTACCTGATGGGCCCGGACGGCGTGGACGCGAAGCGCTTCTTCATGATCGGCTCGGACTACGTCTGGCCGCGCACCATCAACAAGCAGCTCAAGGGATACTGGAAGAGCAAGGGCCTCGACGAGAGCGCGTGGAAGGAGGAGTACGTACCGTTCTCCTTCTCGAACTTCCAGACTCTGGTGAACCAGGTGCGCGCCTTCGCCGACGCGCCGGGCGGAAAGTGCGTCGTGGTGCTGACGGTCGTCGGCTCCTCGATCCCGGACTTCATGCGCGAATTCGCGAACCAGGGGATCTCTTCATCCGACGTCCCCGTTCTCGGCCTCGACATGGTGGAGGCCGACCTCGAAGGCCTCGACACCTCCAAGCTCGTCGGCCACCTCAACTGCTGGGCCTATCTTCAGGAGGCCAAGGGCGAGGCGAACAAGAAATTCCTGGCGTCCTGGGCCGACTACGTGGGCAAGGAGAAGGTCCCCTTCCGCCCCGACGTCGCGATCGATCCGATGGTCTCGACCTACGACGCGGTCCACCTCTGGGCGATGGCGGCGAAAAAGGCGGGCTCCTTCGACGTGCCCGAGGTGCAGAAGGCGTTCGGCGGGATCAGCTTCGACTGCCCTTCAGGCTACAAGATCGCGATGACGACCGAGAACAACTATGTCTCGCGCGGCGTGTTCATCGGCTCGGTCAACGAGAAGCAGGGCTTCGACGTGCTCTGGCAATCCCCGGACACGCCGAAGCCCGTCCCGATGAGCCAGTACTGACGCTCAGGGCGACATTGGCGCGCGCATGCCTCGCCGGTCTGTTCGCGGCCGTCCTGGCGGGCGTGCCGGCGGCCGCGTTCGACCGTGCGGCGATCGCGGGCGAGGCTTGCGCCGGCGCGACCGGCATGACTGAGGCGGCGAACGCCCTCGTCGTCGGGCTGCCGGCGGCCTCGAGGGAGGACGCCGCCTGGGCGGCTACGCTCACGGGCGCGGCGATCGACCGAGCCCTCAAATGCGGCGCGGGCGGCGCCGCGATCGAGACCCCGCGGGGCTCGGTGAACGCCGCGACGCTCCAGCCGGGCGCGTCCGGGGACGGCGCCGCGCCGGTGCTCAGCCTCAAGAACCGCCCGCTTTTCGAGACGGCCCGCGCGGCCGCGACGCTCCTCTCCGGAGCGACGGCGGGCGAGCGCGGCGCGGCGCTTGGCGTGCTGGAGCGCCGCGCCGGCGCTCTGCCGCCCGAACTCTTCGAACGCGCCGCGGAGACCGAGACCGACGCCGGGCTGAAGGAGCGGATCGCCGCCGTCCGCCAGGCGGCGCTGCTCAACTCGCCCGACATCGCGAAACGCGTCGCCGCCGTCGAGCGCATCGCAGCGACCGCCGACCGGCGCTCGCTGACGCAGATCGCCGGCCTCAAAGCCGATCCGGCCTACGGCAAGGATCGGGGCTTCAAGGCCGCGGTGGACGCGGGCGTCGCCTCGATCGAGCGGCGGCTCGCCCTCTCGAACGCGCTCAACACGCTCTACAACGGGCTGTCCTTCGCCTCGATCCTGTTCATGGCCTCGGCAGGGCTTGCGATCATCTTCGGCCTGATGGGGGTCATCAACCTCGCCCAGGGCGAGTTCATCATGATCGGCGCCTACGTCACCTACGCCGTGCAGGAGGCGTTGCGGGCGGCGGCGCCCGGCCTGCTCGACGCATATCTGATCGTCGCGATCCCGATCGTCTTCCTCACGACCGCCGGCGTCGGGGTCGTGCTCGAGGCGACGCTGGTCAGGCGTCTCTACACCCGCCCGCTGATGACGCTGCTCGCCACCTGGGCCGTCAGCCTGCTGATCGTGAACCTGGTGCGCGTCGGCGTCGGGACGCAGAATCTGCAATTCGTGACCCCGTCCTGGATGTCGGGCGGCCGGCTGCTGACGGGCGACTTCATCGTCACCTGGAACCGCCTGTTCGCGATCGTCTTCTCAGGCTTCACGCTCGCGCTGACATGGCTCGTGCTGAAGCGCACGCCGCTTGGGCTGAACATCCGCGCCGTCACGCAGAACCGCGCCATGGCGGGCTGCGTCGGCATCGCGACGCGGCAGGTCGACATGATGGCGTTCGGGCTGGGCTCCGGCCTCGCCGGCCTCGCCGGCCTCGCGCTCTGCCCAATTTACAGCGTGAACCCGCAGATGGGATCGAACTTCATCGTCGACAGCTTCATGGTCGTGGTGCTCGGCGGCGTCGGCACGCTCGCCGGCACGGTGATCGCCTCGCTCGGCGTCGGCCAGATCAACGTGCTGATCGAACCGCTCTACGGCGCGGTCGCCGCCAAGGTCATCGTGCTTCTGATGATCATCGCCTTCCTGCAGTGGCGTCCCGAGGGTCTCTACGCCGTGAAGGGCCGCCGCAGATGAGGGCCGAGGATTCGCTCCTTCGCCGGGCGCTGGCGGACCGCCTCTTCGTGGCCGTGGCGGCGGCCGTCGCGCTGGCGGCGCTTCTCGTCGCCGCCTGGCCGGGGCTCTCGGGCTACCGGGTCAACGCCGTCGGCCAACTCGCCTGCTTCGCGCTGCTTGCGCTCTCGCTCGACCTGATCTGGGGCTACGCCGGCATCCTCAGCCTTGGCCACGGCCTGTTCTTCGCGATCGGCGGCTACGTCGCCGGCATGCACCTGCTCGAGCATTCGGTCGCGACCACGGGCGTCACGCCCGACATCGTGCAGTTCATGGGCTGGAAGGCGCTGCCGGCCTGGTGGGCGCCGCTCGGGAGCTTTCCCGTCGCGCTGGCCGCCGCGTTCGGCGTCTCCCTGGCCGTCGCCTTTCTGTTCGGCTGGGCGTCGTTCCGCTCGCGGGTGAGCGGGGTCTATTTCGCGATCATCACCCAGGCCCTCGTCTACGTCGCCATGCTGCTGATGTTCCGCAACGACACCGGCTTCGGCGGCAACAACGGCATGACGGGATTCCAGACGATCTTCGGGGTCCCCTTCCAGGCGCCGGGCGTCGCGAAGGCGCTCGCGGTCGTCGCGCTCGTGACGCTCGCCGCCGCGTTGGTCGGCTCCCGCCTGCTGATGATCGGCCGGTTCGGACGCCTTCTGGTCGCGACGCGCGACGACGAGGTGCGGCTCCGCTCGCTCGGCTACGAGACGCTGCGGCTGAAGCTCGGCGTCTGGTGCCTGTCCGCGGCGCTCGCCGCGCTCGCGGGCCTGCTCTACGTGCCGCAGGTCGGCATCATCAATCCGCGGGTGCTGTCGCCGGAGCTCTCGCTCGAGATCGCGGTCTGGTGCGCGATCGGCGGGCGCGGCCGCCTTGTCGGCGCGGTGATCGGCGCCGTGCTCGTCAACGCGATCAAGTTCACTCTGTCCGCCAGCATGCCGGAGCTCTGGCCCTTCGTGCTGGCGGGGCTCGTCATCCTCGTCGCGCTCATCTTCCCGAACGGCCTGCTCGACCTCGGCACGCAGCGGCCGGCCCTGATCTCCCGCGCCGACGCGCTCCGCACGCGAGGCGCTACGCCATGACGGTCGCGGTGCTGGTCGAGGGGCTGACCGTCGAGTTCGGGCGCTTCCGCGCGATCGACGACCTGTCGCTTGCGATCGATTATGGCGAGGTGCGCGCCGTGATCGGCCCCAACGGGGCCGGCAAGACCACCCTGCTCGACGTCATCTCGGGCGTCAGCCGGGCCAAGTCCGGCCGCGTGCTGTTCGACGAAAAGATCGAGCTGACGCGCGCGAGCGAAGCCGCGATCGCGCGCTCGGGCGTACGCCGCAAGTTTCAGAAGCCCAGCGTCTTCGAGGCGTTGACGGTGCGCGACAATGTCGAGATCGGCCTGGGGCGGGCGCCGGACGCCGCCGACCGGGCGCGCGTCGCCGCGACGCTCGAGACGGTCGGCCTCGCGGCCGAGGCGGGCCGCCTCGCCGGCGAACTCGCCCACGGCCAGAAGCAGTGGCTCGAGATCGCGATGGTGGTGGTCTCGGAGCCGAAGGTCCTAATGCTCGACGAGCCCGTCGCGGGCCTCACCGACGAGGAGACCGAGCGCACCGTCGCGCTTGTGCGCGCGCTGAGGACGCCGGAGCGCGCCATCGTCGTCGTCGAGCACGACATGGATTTCGTCGAGACGATCGCCGACCGCGTCACCGTGCTGCATGAGGGGCGGACGCTGTTCGAGGGTTCGATGGCCCGCGCCCGCGCCGACGAGCGCGTCGTCGCCGTCTATCTCGGCCGGTGATCCCGATGAAGCTCGCCGTCCGGGATCTCGACCAGCACTACGGAAGCGCCCAGGCGCTGCGGCAGGTCGCCTTCGAGGTCCCGCCCGGCCAGTGCCTCGCCGTCCTCGGCCGCAACGGCGCGGGCAAGTCGACCCTGCTCAAATGTCTCGCCGGCGTGCTGCCGGTCACGCGCGGCTCGATCGAGCTGGACGGCGTCGACATGGCGCGCGCGCCGAACCACCGCCGCTCCCGCGCCGGCCTCGCTTACGTGCCGCAGGGCCGCGAGATCTTCGCTGAGCTTACCGTGCGCGAGAACCTCGTGGCCGCCGCCCGGCCGCACGGCCCGTCGGACGAGGCCGCCTTCGAGGAGGTCTACGGCCTTTTCCCCGTGCTGCGCGACATGGCCGGCCGGCGCGGCGGCGCGTTGTCGGGCGGCCAGCAGCAGCAGCTCGCCATCGCCCGCGCCCTGGTCACCAAGCCTTCGCTGCTGGTTCTCGACGAGCCGACGGAGGGGGTGCAGCCCTCGATCGTCCAGCTCATCGAGACCGTGCTGACCGGCCTCAAGGGCCGGCTCTCGATCCTGCTGGTCGAGCAGTATCTCGATTTCGCGACCGCGGTCGCGGACCGCTTCGTCGTTCTGTCGCGCGGCCAGGTCGTCGATCGGGGCGAGCGCGCCGAAATGAGCCGCGAGCGGCTTTCCAAATTCATGTCCGTCTGAGCAACCCGAAAACGAGCACGCCCATGGCCCGTCACCACACGATCCCGTCCACGCCCGAAAATATGGTCTGGGGCTATCTCGACTCCGCGCTGAAGCCCGTCGCGCGGATCGCCTCGGGCGACACGGTCACGCTGACCTCCTTCCCGGCCGGCGGCAAGGAATGCCTGCCGCCCGACCGCTCGCGCGTGCCGGCCGACTACATGGCGGCGCTCGACACGCTGCAGCAGGTCGGAGGCCCGCACTTCATCACCGGGCCGATCTATGTCGAGGGCGCCGAGCCCGGCGACACGCTGCAGGTCGACATCCTGGAGGCCAAGGCCACCATGGATTGGGGCTTCGTCGCGATCCTGCCTTTGCTCGGCACGCTGCCGGACGAGTTCACCGACTACGAGACGATCCATCCGAACATCGACGCCGGCAAGAACGTCTGCACGATGCCTTGGGGCGTCGACATCGAGCTCGATCCGTTCTTCGGCATCATGGGCGTGGCGCCGCCGCCGGCCTGGGGCCGTTGCGGCTCGCCGGTGCCGCGCGCCTTCGGCGGCAATATGGACAACAAGGAGCTGAAGCCCGGCGTGACGCTCTACCTGCCGGTCTTCAACGAGGGCGCCCTGTTCTTCGCGGGCGACGGCCACGGCGTGCAGGGCGACGGAGAGGTCTGCATCACCGCGCTCGAGATGGGCATCGAGGGGAGTTTCCGCCTGACCGTCCGCAAGGACATGGCGATCGACTTCCCCTTCGCCGAGAGCGAGACGCACCTGATGTCGATCGGCCTCGACGAGGATCTCGACGACGCGGCCAAGCAGGCCGTCCGCGAAATGGTGAGGCATGTCTGCCTGCGCTCGAACCTCACCCGCAACGAGGCCTACATGCTGTGCTCGCTCGCCGGAGATCTGCGCGTCACGCAGCTGGTCGACGGCAACAAGGGCATCCACATGATGCTGGCGAAATCCCGCGTGTGACGGATCGATCGGGCGCCGCCAGGGGCCCCTTCCGCCCGCCGCTTTCTCGACTGCGGGAAACGCTCGCAGTCCTCGAGGACGTCGGGGACGGCCTTTCAGGCGCAGCGCCGTTCAGAGGCAAAGCGCTTCAGGTTGTCGGCGGCGTTGTAGACTACTTGATCGAGCGGCAGGTCCATGCCGACCGCGACGATCGAGTCCGGCTTCTCGACGCGAACGCCCGGCAGCTTCTTGTTCTTGATCACGTTGACCTTGAGCTGGACGTCGCGCGCGTTTCGTCGGCGAGCACCGTGAACTCGGTGTCGCCCTGGCGCCCTACGACGCCGGCAGCTTCATGCTGCGCCTTGGTGCAAGCCTTGAGAGCGGCGGGATAGACGCGTAGTCAGCGTCGTCACAGCCTGCCCGCGTAAGCTAAACGTCTGTTTAGACCTAATCAGAAACCTCTCCCTGCCGGCTGTCGCCTGATAGCGGTTCGACCTCCGCGTTTCCGATCAACGCGGCGGCCCTAACCGGCCCACCGCTTGCGACGGCCACATTCGAACGGGTGCGCGGCCGCGCCGACCGAGAATCGCTGCAGATCCCCACCGCCCGCTGTTTCCAAGGCCCACCTTAGGTTGCAGTTCTTCGTCCGACGCCGCTTTGCGGGAGGCCCGGCCCGCTACAAGTCGCGGCCGTTTAGTATTTTGATTAGGTTATTTGGTGGCGGCGGCCTGCATCGATTATAATCACTAAGCCGACGCGAGTTTGCGCAGCATAATCGCAAGGCGCCCGGAGGTGGGCCGGGTCGAGAAAATTAGGCGGATCGCGCAGGTGGCGCCGGCCTCACGATGCAATCTCAAAATTCCGGCCTCATGGACCGTCGACGGGAACGCCGAGGCGGCCCCGACCACCCGATGATCCCTCATTTCTCAACATTCGTCACAAGGCGAGGCTTTCCGGTCGTCTGGGTCAAGGCATAGACAAACAATTGTAACTTTCGTGCAGTCGAGGCCATTCACCGCCTTGTTTGCAATGACTCTGACACGAAAAGCGGCAGCATAAAATACAAGCGCCGCCGTCGAAGGTTCGTTGTTGGAAAAAAAGTTTCCCGAGAGTACGCTTTTCCAATCGAAAACACGGCGAGGCCGCAAGGTTTATTCGTCGAGCACGTCTTCTTCAACTTCGACTGCGATGAGCGGGCGAGGATCGGGATCGCCTTGTCTTGGCGAATGTCGAGCCGAAGTCGCCTTTGCGTAGGGGGACTACACGAATGCTGCAGTTCTATGCTTCGTCCGACATCGGCGGAACGTTCACCGACACGACCGTGCTGGACGGCGCGGGAACGCTGACCCGCTACAAATCCAGCACGGTTCCGAGCGACCCGGTGAAGGGCGTGCTCGCCACGTTCGAGCTGGCGGCCGCCGAGCGCGGCATGAGCCTCGAGGACTTCCTCGGCAAGATGAGGCTGTTCTCGCACGGCACCACGATCGCGACGAATTCGGTCCTGACGCGCAACGGCGCCAAGGTCGGCGTGATCCACACGCAGGGCTTCGGCGACACCCTCTTCATCATGAAGGCCTACAAGTCGACCGGCCTCGACGAGGCCGCGCGCAAGAACTTCCGAAAGCTCATCAAGCCGAAGCCGTTCCTTGACCGGAACATGATCCGTGAGGTTCCCGAGCGGGTCGACTACAAGGGCGACGCGATTCTCAAGCTCGACGAGGTCGCCGCGCGGGCGGCGGTCAGGAGCTTGCTCGACGCCGGCGCGGAAGCGATCGCGGTGTCGCTGCTCTGGTCGTTCAAGTTCCCCGACCACGAGCGCCGCATCAAGGAGATCATCCTCGAGGAAGCGCCCGAGACGTTCGTGACGCTGTCGAGCGACATCCTTCCGCGTCTCGGCGAATACGCCCGCTCCCAGACCGCCGTGCTGAACGCCTTCCTGGGCCCCAAGGTCAAAAAGGCGATGACCTCGCTCGACGCCGCGATGCGTCAGGCCGGTCTGCCGCATGAGCCGCTGCTGATGCGCTCGAACGGCGGCGTGATGGCGGCCGGCAAGGCGGCGGACGAGGCGGTCGGCATCCTGCTGTCCGGCCCCGTCGGCGGCGTCGTCGGCGCCCAGCTGGTCGGTCAGATGGTCGGTTCAGGCAACGTGATCTCGACCGACATGGGCGGGACCAGCTTCGACGTCGGCCTGATCGTCGACGGCCGGCCGCTGATCCAGCGCGAGACCTTCATGGAGCGCCAGCCGCTCGCGGTGCCCTCCGTCACGGTCGACACGATCGGCGCCGGCGGCGGCAGCATCGCCTTCGTCGAGAACGGCCGGCTGCGCGTCGGCCCGGAGAGCGCAGGCGCGGTGCCAGGCCCGGTCTGCTACGGCGCCGGCGGCACGGAGCCGACCGTCACCGACGCCGACGTCGTGCTCGGCGTGGTGAACCCCGACAACTTCCTGGGCGGCCGCATGAAGCTGCGCGCCGATCTCGCCCGCGCCGCGATCGAGGAGAAGATCGCAAAGCCCCTCGGCATCAGCGTCGAGGAGGCGGCCTCCGGCATCAAGCGCATCGTCGACAGCCACATGGCCGACCTCGTGCGCCAGGCCACCGTCCACCGCGGCTACGACCCCCGCGACTTCGTGCTGGTCGCCTTCGGCGGCGCCGGTCCGACGCACTCCTACAGCTACGGCGCCGATCTCGGGGTGAAGAGCGTGATCGTGCCGCGCACGGCCTCGGTGCTCTCGGCGCACGGCATCCTGATCTCCGACCTCGTGGTCACCAAGGAGACCTCGCAGTCGATCATCTCGCCGCCGGGCTCGGAGGAGTTCTCCAAATTCATGAAGGCGGAGGACATCAACGCGATCTTCCAGGGGCTCCAGGACGAGGCGATGGTCGAGCTTTCGGCGCAGGGCGTGCCGGTCGAGACCGTCAAGTTCGAACGCTATGTCGACATGCGGTTCCGTCCCCAGATCTTCGACCTCTCGGTCGATCTGCAGACGTTTCCGCTGACCGCGCCGGACGTCGACGCGCTGGTCGATCACTTCATCGACTCCTACGAAGCGCGGTTCGGCACCGGCTCCAGCTTCCGGTCGGCCGGCATCGATATGTCCGCCTTCCGTCTGGTCGCGGTCTCGAAGCTCGATCGCATCGAGCAGAGCGGCGAGGTCGCCGTCGGGGACGCCATCATGGTCCCGACCGGCGTAAGGCCGCTCTACGAGGCCGGCGAGTGGCACGACGCGGCGATCTACGACGAGCGCGCGGTCAAGGCCGGCGCCCTCATCCCGGGGCCCGCGATCGTCGAGCTCGACGACACCACGAT
The DNA here is from genome assembly GCF_049446035.1 of Hansschlegelia sp. KR7-227. NCBI lineage: Bacteria > Pseudomonadati > Pseudomonadota > Alphaproteobacteria > Hyphomicrobiales > Methylopilaceae > Hansschlegelia > Hansschlegelia sp. KR7-227. The sequence goes on along the minus strand of NZ_JBMSEA010000004.1, from coordinate 100,117 downwards.
GGTCGTCGGCCCCAACCAACAGGCGACCGTCGATCGCTTCCTGAACATCATCATCAAGACGAGCTGAGGAGGCATCCATGGATGTGACCGTCAAGGCCAATCACCCGCCCTTCAACCTCAAGACCAGCAACAACCGCAAAGAGCCGGGTCCGTCCGACCCGATCGACCCGATCACCTTCGAGGTTCTCCGCCACCGCCTCTGGTCGATCAACGAGGAGGGCTCCAGCACGCTGATGCACGCCTCGGGCTCGCCCGTCGTGCACGGCTCGGACTTCAACTTCTCGATCTATACGGCGAACGGCGACATCGCGGTCTGCGGGACATTCTACATGATCCCGATGTTCACGATGACCGTGCAGATCCAGCTCGTGCTGGAGAAGTTCAAGGGCGACATCCATCCCGGCGACGTCTTCATCACCAATGATCCGTTCGTCTGCGGCGTGCATCAGAACGACTGTCTGTTCGTGGCGCCGTTCTTCTTCAAGGGCGAGCTGGTCGGCTGGACTGGCGCGCAGGCGCACGTCATCGACATCGGCGGCGCGGCGCCCGGCGGCTGGGTTCCCGACGCGACGAGCTGCTACGAGGAAGGCCTCCGCATCCCGCTGCAGCGCATGGTCGACAAGGGCGTGCTGAACCAGGGCATGTGGGACGTCATCCTCTACAATTCCCGCATCCCGTTCTTCCTCGGCTCCGACTTCAGCGCCTTCCTGTCGGCGCACCGCGTCGCGCAGGCCCGGCTGATGGAGCTCTGCGAGCAGTACGGCGCCGGCGCCTTCACCGCCGCCGCGCACCAGCTGATCAACGACACCGAAGCCAAGACGCGGGCGATGCTGAAGGAGCTGCCGGACGGGGTGTTCACCCATGTCAGCTACTTCGATCACGATGGCCACGCCAACAATCTCTACAAGATCTCCTGCGTGATGACGAAGGAGGCGGATACGCTGACCTTCGACTTCAGCGACACCGACCCGACCATCATCGGCATGGGCAACTCAACGATGACGGGCACGCTCGGCGCCGTCGGCACCGTGATGATGGGCTCCTTCGGTCAGGAGATCGGCTGGAACGCCGGCCTGATGGCGCCGGTCACCATCATCCACGGCAAGAAGACCGTGCTGAGCGCGGAGCTTCCGGCCCCGATCTCGGCGGGCTCGGTCGCGGCCAACTTCATCGCCGCCGCCTGCGCCTCGGTGTGCGTCGGCAACATGATGGCCTTCAACCCCGAGTTCGACGATTACCTCTGCGGGCCGCCCGACGGCTCGTGGCTGCTGACGATGTTCGGCGGCGTGAACCAGTACGAAGAGCCGTTCGCGATCATGTTCATGGACTCGCTCGGCTGGGGCGGTCCCGCCCACAGCTGGCGCGACGGCGTGGATTCGGGCGGCTCGCTCGTCATCGGCTCCGGCGGCTTCAACGACGTCGAGCTGCATGAGAAGACGTCCCCGATCATCTATCTCTGGCGACGTGAAGTGCCGGACTCCGGCGGCGCCGGCCGCTACCGCGGCGGCAACGGCATCGAATACGCCACAACCGGCTACGACGTGCCCGAGGTCCAAGGCAGCTTCTGCAGCCATGGCGTGTCGCTGCCCGACCTCGTCGGCATCCAGGGCGGCTATCCCGGCAATGTGTGCGGATACACGATCGCGCGCGGAAGCACCTGGCTCGAGGACATGAAAGCCGGCAAGGCCGCGCTCGACATGGTCAGCATCGGCGGCAAGCTCGAGGACCTTCCAGCCAAGAGCACCTTCATCATGAAGGCGGGCGACGTCGTGAACAACGTCGTGCAGAACCCGGGCGGCTACGGCGACCCGCTGACCCGCCCCTACGACATGATCGAGCGGGACGTGCGTGACGGCCGCTGCAAGACCGATGTCGCGAAGGCGGTCTATGGCGCAGTCTTCAACGCCGAAGCGACGATCGACGTCGCCGCCTCGGACGCGCTTCGGACGGAAATCCGCGCGTTCCGCAAGGCGACCGCCACGAAGGGCCGCGACCAGTTCGCCGCCCCGAAGAAGGCCGAGACCGGCGACCTCCAGCTCAAGTGGGGCGAGTCGATCGGCGTGACCAAGGCGGGCGCCGTCTGCTGCCTGCACTGCTCGACCGAGATCGGCGCGCTCAAGACCAACTGGCGGGAATCCGTGCCGCTTCGCAACCCGACGAGCGAGGAGCTCGGGCCGCTGCTCAAGCTCGACGAACGCTTCGTCTACGACCAGTTCATCTGTTCGGAGTGCGGAACCTCGCTCGCCGTCGACGTCCGCCGGGTCGGCGACGGTTTGACGGTGGACTTCGCCCTCGACTGACCGGCTAACCGGCGATCGCAGACATCAGGAGCCGCCCGGAAGCTCGGGCGGCTCCCCGAACCAGGCGACGGGGGCGATCTCACGCTCCCCGAGGGAGGACGCGCGTCTTCCGTATTCGTAAGTAAACGTCGCGACGATCGACATACAGCGTTCGCACAAAGACATCGACTGGCCCCGATAGGGCCGACATCTCGGTGATCTGCTCCATCCACGTGCCGCCAATCACTATCGGGAGACTATCGTGATCGCCTCCAGAACGTCCCGCCGCGCCGCCCTCGCCGCAGCGCTCACCCTCTCAGCCACCGGCGCGATCGCCGCCGACTGGTTCCCGCTCAAGGTCGACGTCTGGGATCCGCCCTTCGACATGTCGAAGCCGCCGAAGCAGGTCGAGTACACGCCTTTGATCAAGGCGGCCGCGCCGCACAAGATCTGCGTGGCGTTCCCGCATCTCAAGGACGCCTATTGGCTCGGCGTCGACTACGGCGTCATCGACGAAGCCCGGCGCATGGGCGTGAAAGTGCAACTGCTCGAAGCGGGCGGCTACACCGAGCTCAACAAGCAGATCTCGCAGATTGAGGACTGCACCTCGGGCGGCGCCAAGGCGATCATCATCGGCGGCATCTCGTCGGACGGTCTCAACAACGTCGTCGCCGACCTCAAGAAGAAGGGCATTCCGGTCGTCGACGTGATCAACGGCATCTCGTCGCCGGACATCGGCGCCAAGTCGCTGGTCTCGTTCTCCGACATGGGCGCGACCGCAGGCAAATATCTCGCCGAGAAGCACCCGGCCGGCGGCAAGCCGGCGAAGGTCGCCTGGCTTCCGGGTCCGGCCGGCGCGGGCTGGGTCGAGACCGCCAACACCGGCTTCCTCGCAGCGGTCAAGGGAACCGCCGTCGAGATCGTCGACGTCAAGTACGGCGACACGGGCAAGGAAGTTCAGGCCAAGCTCGTCGAAGACGTGATCCAGGCGCACCCGGATCTCGACTACATCGCGGGCACCGCGGTGACGGCCGAAGCCGCCGTGCCGATCCTGCGGGCGAAGAGCCTGAACGAGCAGATCAAGCTCATCGCGTTCTACTATACGCCCGGCGTGGACCAGTACATCCGGCGCGGCCAGATCATCGCGGCGCCGACCGACTCGCCGGTCATCCAGGGCCGCATCGCGCTCGACGAGGCCGTCCGGCTGGTCGAAGGCAACATCGTTCACAGGCATGTCGGCCCGATCATCCAGGTCGTCACCAAGGACAATGTCGCCGAGATCGACATGAGCACCACGCTCGCTCCGACCAGCTTCAGGCCGACCTTCTCGGTCGACTGAACTCGGGAGGCGTCGGGGCGGCGCGGTTGCGCTTCCCCCGGTTCGGACGAGCCGCCCCGACGCCGCATGCCCCTTCAAGCGCCGGAGACGGGCGACCGGCTCTCCGCAGTCCGATCCAGCATTGTTCGTCTCGCGACCTCAGGGACCTCAAGACCATGACGGATGCGCCCCCCCGCAGAACGCCCGGCGAACCGCCGCTGCTCGAGCTTCTGCGCGTCAGCAAGCAGTATCCGGGCGTGCTCGCGCTCGACGCAATGAACTTCAATCTGCGCCCGGGCGAAGTGCACGTGCTGTTCGGCGAGAACGGGGCCGGCAAGTCGACGATGATCTCGATCATCTCCGGCGCGATCCAGCCCACCTCCGGGGACGTGCTGATGCGCGGCGAGCTCATGCGCTTCGCCTCGGTCCACGAGGCGCGCTCGCGCGGCGTCACCACGGTGTTCCAGGAATTTTCGGTCGTGCCCTCGATGACGGTCGAGGAGAACCTGTTCCTCGGCTCCGAGACGCGCCGCGGCGGGTTCCTCGCCAAGAGGAAAATGCGGGAGGAGGCCCGCGCCATCCTCGCCCGCCTCGGCTTCGAGCTGAACCCCAAGGCGATCGTGTCCCGGCTCACGCGGGCCGAGCAACAGATGGTCGAGATCGCCCGGGCCTTCCGCTCCGACCTCTCGGTGCTGATCCTTGACGAGCCCACCGCAAGCCTGACCGACCGCGAGGCCGACCGGCTGTTCGCGCTGGTGGACCAGGTCAAGGCCCAGGGCGTCGGCATCATCTACATCACCCACCGGATGCGCGAGATCGAGCGTCTCGCCGACCGCATCACGGTGCTGCGCGACGGCAAGTTCGTCACCACCGTCGACGCCAAGGACGTGACGCAGGACGAACTCGTCCGGCTCATGACCGGCCGCGTCGTCGGCGGCATCTTCCCGGACATCAAGGCGAACCCCGGCCGCACCGTGTTGTCGATACGCGGCCTGACGACCGCGTCGGGTTCGGTCAAGTCAGCCGACATCGACGTCCGGGCGGGGGAGCTGGTCGGTCTCGCCGGGCTCGTCGGGTCGGGCAAATCCGAGATCATGCGGGCCGCCTTCGGGCTCGAGCGCGCGATCGCCGGGAGCGTGACGCTCGAAGGCAAGGACGTCACCAACCAGAGCCCGCGCCGTCTCCTGCGCGCCGGCTTCTCCTACATGCCGCCGGACCGCCGCGTCGAAGGGCTCGCGATGATGCGGTCCTGCACCGAGAACATGACCTTCGCGTCGCTCGACATTAAGCCGATCGCCAAAGGCTTCTTCATCAACCGGGTGAAGGAGGACGCCGAGGCCAGGCGCCTCGCCGACAAGCTGGAGCTTCACCCCAGGCGCCCCGACCGGGCCGTCCAGGCGTTCTCGGGCGGCAACCAGCAAAAGGTGCTGCTGGCGCGCAGCCTGACCCGGCCGATCAGCCTGTACGTCTTCGACGAGCCGACCGTCGGCGTCGACGTCGGCACTCGCGCCGCGATCTACCGCTTCATCGGCGGCCTGTGTGAAGCAGGCGCCGCCGTCGTCGTCGTTTCGTCCGACCTCCCCGAGATCCTCAATCTCGCCCACCGCGCCTACGTCTTCTACGACGGGCGCGTCCAGGACGAGCTGTCAAAAGCCAGGATCTCGGAAGCCAGCATCCTCCCTCTCTTCTTTGGCAAGCACGCCGCCTGACCGCCCGCGGGGCGGACTCTTGTCCTGCCGCCGATCCGAGGACCATCCGATGTCGATCACCGTCGCCACCTCTCCGTTGAAGCCCTCCGGACAGTCGCTGAAGCGTCTGTTCGTCCAGGTCGGCGTTCTGCCGATCCTGCTGGTGCTGGCCCTCATCGTCTTCAGCCTGATGTCGGACAACTTCCTGACCGTCCGAAACCTCACCAACGTCGTGCGCCAGTCGGTTTTCCTCGCGATCGTGTCGCTGGGCCAGATGATGGTGCTCCTGACCGGCGGGTTCGACCTGTCGGTCGGAACCGTCCTCGCGCTGACCTCAGTCACGACCGCGCTCTCGATGTCGGCCTTCGCCGTCGCGATGCCCGACATGCTGCCCCTTGCGATCGTGCTCGGCTGCTGCGTCGGCGTGACCTGCGGCTCCCTGCTCGGGCTGCTGAACGGCGTCGGAGTCGCCTTCTTCGGCGTCTCGCCGTTCATCATGACGCTCGGCGTCTCGTCGATCGGCTTCGGCGTCGCGCTCTACCTCACCGGCGGGACGCCGGTCTACGGCATGCCGCCCGACTTCGGCGAGATCATCGGCTTCGGCTCGTTCCTCCAGATCCCGTTCCCGATCTGGGTCGCCGCGGCGCTGATCTTCGGATCCTACGTGCTGGTCAACTGGACGCGGACGGGGCGCTCGTTCTACGCGGTCGGCGGCAACATCCGGGCGGCGCTGCTCTCGGGCATCAACACGCGCGCCTCGCTGCTCACCGTCTATGTCATCTCGGCGTTCCTCACCGGCATCGCCGGCGTGCTGATGACCGCCCGGCTCGACAGCGGCGAGGCCAATGTCGGCAGCTCCATGCCGCTCGAATCCATCGCCGCCTGCGTCATAGCGGGGGTCAGCCTGCGCGGCGGGATCGGCCGGGTCGAGAACGTCATCCTCGGCGCGCTGTTCATCAACCTCGTCCAGAACGGCATGAACCTCGCGCGGATCGACTCCTATCTGCAGACCGTCGTGATCGGAATGATCCTGATCGCAGCCGTGATCTCGGACCAGATCCGCCTGCGCTACGTGGCCGACCTCCGGGACTGACGGTCCGCCCCCGGGCGCGCGCGCCGCGCCATTCCACCCCACCAAGCTTCGAGCCGGACCCCAAGGGCCCGGCGCGGGACGACTCGGCCCTGCGAGCCCCCAAAGCCGCCTCCAGACCGCGAAAGGCGACGCTTCCATGCCCTCGACCTCCCGGACCGCGTTCGCCGCAGCCATCACGACGATGCTGGCGATGGGGATCATCTATCTCTGGGGCATCTTCGCCGTCCCGCTCGAAGCGGAGCTCGGCGTGGCCGGCCCGAAGCTCAGCCTCGTGCCCAGCACGGCGCTGGTCTGTTTCACGATCGGCGCGCTGATCTATGACAGGCTGCTGCGAAGCGTTCCGCTCGGCGCCTATGTGCTGCTGACCTTCGGGCTCGCCGGCGGCGGTCATCTGCTGTTCGGGCTTGCGCCTTCGTTCGCGACGCTGTTCGTCGGCTATGGCGTGCTGTTTCCGATCGGGGCGGGCCTCGGCTACGGTCTCTCGCTGGCGCTCGCCTCCCGCGCTCCGGACGCCCGGCGTAGCGTCTTCATAAGCCTGACGGTCTCGGCCTTCGCGTTGAGCGGAGTGATCCTCGCCGGACTGCTCCCGCTGGCCTTTGCGGGGCGGAGCGCGTCCGTCTCCTTCGCCATGATCGGAGCAGGGCTGCTCGCCGTGGGCGGCGCGGTGCTGGCGCTCACCGCGAACACGCCGTCCTTCGCGACGAAGGCGGGCCCGGGTCGCGCGACGGACCGGGGGCCCTGGCTGTCGCCGCTGTTCTTCAAGCTCGCGCTCGCCTTCTTCGTCTTCAACTACGCCGGTCTCATGATGGTCGCGCATGCGGTGAAGCTGCTCGCGTCGACGGGCGCGTCGACGGGGCTCGCCGCGACGGCGCCGATAGCGCTCAACCTGAGCTACGTCGCGGGCTCTCTGCTCGGCGGCCGGCTGGCCGAGGCCACGCCCGCCCGCCGCATCCTCCCGGCGATCCACGCGATCTGCGCGGCGGGCCTGCTCGCTCTGCTGACCGCGTCCGGCGCGGGGGCGTCGTTGGCGGGCGTGGCGGCGATCGGCCTGGTGTTCGGCGCCGCCGCATCGGTGCTGCCCGTACTGGTCGGCCGCTACTGGGGACCGGACCGCATCAGCCAGGTCTATGGCGCGATGATGTTCGCCTACGGGCTCGCCGGCCTGCTCGCCCCATGGGTCGCCGCCGTCCTGTTCGACGGGTCCGGCGACTACACGCTCGCCCTGCTCAGCGCGCTCGCGGCCTGCGCGGTCGGGGGGGCGGTGTCGCTCACGATCGCGCCCGTCGGCGCCCGGCGTCAGGTCTCCCGCCGCGCAGCGACGACCTGAGGCGGAAGGAGAGCCGTTCAAGCATTTCAATAACAAAAGACCGCCATGTCGCAAGCAACGCAGCCTGCTTCATGAAAGCGCAAAGAACTTCGTCGGGGACAACTAGCGGTCCGAGCCCGGCCCGCGACATCGCACATGCGAAATCAGGGGACAATGAGATGACTAAGATGACAAGCTTGGCGCGGGGCAAGCTGCGCAGGTTCACCGCGGGCATGCTGGCCGCCGGAGGCGCTTCGCTCGCAGGAGCGGCCGCGCCGACCGACGCGATGGCGGCGGGCTCGACGACCCCAGGGTTCACGTCGGGTCTCGCGATCTACGCGAAATTCCCGGAAGGTCTCTACTACATCAACCAGACGGATTCGAGCTTCCGCGACGTCGGCGGCGTCGACGCGCGCGTCAACGCGAACATTCTGTTCTTCTATTACCAGAGCCCGCTCGAAGTGGCTGGCGGGGCCATCTCGTTCGTCGTGGCGCCGACGCTGGTCGACGTCTCAATCGAGGGAGCGCAGCACGATTTCGGCCTCTACAACACCTATCTCGCCGCCCAGATCAGCTGGCCGATCACCGACGGTCTTCGCTTCGGCTACCGTATCGGCGGTTACGTGCCGCAGGACGACTCGACGTCGCTCGACTACGGCACCATCGAGCAGCGCGCCGGCTTCACCTACCTCAAGGACGGGTGGCAGGCGACCGCCAACTTCATGTACGGCAACCCGGTCGGCGATCACTCCAGCCTCGCTCCCGATTACTTCGTCGGCGACTTCTCGATCACCAAAGCGATCGGCAAATGGGGACTCGGCCCCGTCGCGCATATGTCGAGGGACCTGACGAGCCCCGGATCGAGCTACCGGAAGCAGAGCCAGTTCGCGCTCGGCGGACTGGTCTCTTACGACTTCGGCGGCGCGACTTTGCAGGTGAAGCTGACCAAGGACGTCGCCCAGAAGAATTACGGCGGCAAGGAGACCGCCTTTTGGACCAACCTGATCGTCCCGCTCTGGACTCCGGAAGCGGCGGTCGCGCCGCTGGTCGCGAAGTACTGAGCAAGACCGCGGACGGTCGGCGGCGAGGTTCACGCCTCGCCGCCGTCAGGCGCCGATCATGAAGAAGGCGCCGCCCCCGGCCGGCCTTCGAGACCCCAGGAGCCGTCGCCTATGCTGAGCGGAAGATGGTGCCGGGCGAGCCGCGCCGTTCTCGGCTGGACGCAGGACGATCTCGCGGCCCGGGCGCGCGTCTCGAAGGGCACGATCGTCGCCTTCGAGAAGGAAGACCGCTTCCCGACCGTCTGCACCATCAGGCAGGTCCAGCAAACCTTCGAGGACAGCGGCATCGCCTATCAGGTGGTGGGCGCCGTCGTCGTCGGCATGCAGATCCGGATCCGGACCTGGGCCTGAAGGGTGCGAGCGCATCGTCCTGCCGCTGTTCTCACGGCGGCGGCAGGATGTCCGGCGCCGCCGGCGCGGTCTCCGCGGCGCGTGAGGCGCGATGCCAGGGCGGCAGTTGGAAGCGGCCGGTGTTGTACGGAACCGGAGCGATCACGACTTGCTCCTTGCGGTAATCCTGCACCTGGTAGAACAGATGCGGCATGCCGCGAGAGGGATCCCGCGTCGCGTCTGGGTAGGGGACCGCCGCCTGCCACTGCGGATGATAATGGATCGTGCCGAGCACGCTTCGGTAGGTGAGCGCCTTTAGCCGCTGCGCGACCTTGCGGTTCTGCGTGAACTCGTAAGGAGCCCCGGTGCCGCCCGCGACGCCTGCCGCAAGCGCGTAATGATGCATGGCGCTGTAGGAGAGGGCGCCGACCTCCGGCGTCGCGGTCGCGCCGAAGCGCTCGCGGTAGCGCTTGCTGTAGGCGCGGCCGTCGTCGTCGTGCACCAGCCCCACCACCGTGCCGATGATGACGCCCTCGGCGTCCTCGCCGGCCACCTCCGTGAAGGTCTGATGCATGCCGCCATACTGTAGGTACACGAGGCAGTTCATCGGCTTCTTCATAAACTGCCGCTGAAAATGCGCGATGTCGCTTGCGTAGAAATGCGTGTTGGCGAGGATCGCCGGCCGCGTCTCGCGGGCGCGGTCGAGCGCCGACTGCCAGTCGGTCGTCGGCGTCCTCACGATCTCCGGTCCGAACACCACCGACCAGCCGAAATCGGCCGCCGAGGACCGCATCGCGTTCGCCGTGACGATGCTGTAGGGCCGCGATCCTGAGATGATCGCAAGCCGGTTCGACTCCGGTCGCCACTGCCCGGAGTCCCTCAGCCATGAGATGAACTTTATGAAGCCCTGCCCGTACCAGTATTCCGCCGGGTCGCTCATGAAGCAGCCGAAGTAGCGGTCGGGATCGCCCATAACCGTATCGTGGTGCTGCAGCAGCGTGTTGTGGTGCACGTAAATGATGCCGGCGTCGGCGATCGCCTCGTATTCCGCGTTCTGCGCGCCGATGTTGTAGCCGTTGACGATGGCGTGGACGCCGCGTCGGCTGATGAGCTCGCGTGCGGCGGCGGTGACCATTTCAGCGCTCTGGTCGCCGGTGTCGACGAAAAAGGGCCGTACCGGACGGCCGAGGATGCCGCCGAGCGCGTTGATCTCCTCGATCGCGAACTGCAGGCCGTTGCGGAATTCGCGACCATCCGCGGAGGATGCGCCGGTCAGCGGGACCATGCTGCCGATCGGGATGAACTCAGCGTCCTGCGTCATGCTTCGTCCATCTTGATCGGCTCACGCCGCTGCTCGAAAAGAAGATGATGCATCGCCGAGCGCAGCCGGGCGGGATTGATCGGCTTGATCAGCACCGGCAAGCCTTCCGCCCGGATGCGCGCGATCAGCGTCGGATCGGTGTCCGCGGTCGCGACGATGCCGGGCAGGTCCTGCCCGAAGATGCGGCGCAGGTCGGCCATCACCTCCGTTCCCGCGCGGCCGTTCGGCAGGCGGTAGTCGACCAGCACCAGGTCCGGGCGCGGCTCCGCTCCATCGGCGAACCGCGACAGAGCCGTCTCGCCGTCGCTCGATTCCGTGACCTTGACGCCCCAGCGGTCGAGCATCAGGCACACCGTGCGCCGCAACAGTTCGTTGTCCTCGATCACCAGCACCTTCACGTCGAGGAATTCGCCGCCGATGCGCTCGGAGATCTCGGGTTCGCCGAGATCGCTCTGCCACACATTGCCGACGGGGACGGAAACCGAGAACATCGAGCCTCGGCCGACCGTCGAGCGGACGTCGATGTCGTGCTCCAGCAGCTCGGCCAGCCGGTAGGCGATGTTGAGCCCAAGGCCGAGGCCCCGCTGGCGGTGGCTGGGCTGGTTCGCGACCTGGTGGAATTCCTCGAAGATCAGCGCCAACTGATCGTCGGCGATCCCGCAGCCGGTGTCCCAGACCTGAATCTCGAGGTTTGATCCGCGGCGGCGCGCTCCGACGAGGATGGCGCCGGTTTCGGTGAAGCGGATGGCGTTCGCGATGAAGTTGCTGAGGATGCGCTCCAGCAACACGCGGTCGGACGTGATCGTCACGTGGCTTGGCGCGACGCGGAGCGTGAGCCCCTTCGCTTCCGCCTGGGGGCCGAATTCGATCTTCAGCCGCTCCAGCACCTGGGCGGTCTGGAAATGCACGATCCGGGTCGCGATGCGGCCGGCGTCGAGCTGACCGATCTGGAGCAGCGAGCCGAGGATTTCGTCCATTATGCCGACGGTGACGTCCATCGAATGGAGGAGGTCGCGCCGCTTCGCCTCCTCGACGACGTCGAAGCTGCTGTAGATAAGGATTTTCAGCGTCGCAAGCGGCTGGCGGAGGTCGTGATTGGCCGCGCGCAGGAAGCGACTTTTCTTCATGTTGGCGGTCTCGGCGACTTCTTTCGCCAACCTGAGCGCGCGCTCGCCGCCCTTCTGTGAGGAAATGTCCTGAATGCGCAGGATCGCCCCTTCGGCGAAATGCACCGGCGTGACCTCAAGCCAGCGCCCGTCGACGAGCGCATGCTCGCGCGCCCGGTCGTTGCGCACATCCTCGAGCGTGCTCTCAATCCAGCTCCGCCGGCTTCCGTCGATGACGATCTCACCAGACCGGGCGACGGCCGTGATCAGCGTCCTTACCGACATGCCGGGCCTGACAAGCGTGGCGAGAGCAGAATGCAGGCCGCCGAAGGCGCGGTTCACCAGGACCAGCCTGTCGTCGATGTCCCAGCAGGTCAGGCCGACATCCAGATGCTCGGCGATGCGATGGCGCCAGATGTCGAGAGCATTGTCCTGCCTCGCCCAGAGCTCGCCCGAGATGTCCCGTACCGTTCCGAGGATGCGGGCGACGCGCCCGAATTTGTTGAATTCCGGCTGCGCGGAGTCGCGGACGCGAAGCGACTGGCCCTGTTCGCATCGGCAGACGAGATCCATCTGCGAGGCGTTGCCAGCGAGCAGCTTGGCGAGGTGGGCCTGCGCCTGCGCGGTCTGGCCGCCGGGGGGCGCGCCCGCAAGGAGAGCCCGCAGAGGAACCGGGCAGGCGCCCGAGATCGAACCGACGACCCAATCGACTGTTACGCCGCCGTCAGTGTCTACGGAGAACGCGTAGGCGACGCAGTTAAGCGTCTCGCAAAGCAATGCGACGTCTGTACCGGGACCATTCGCCGACGGCGGGGCGGACAGCCGCTCGGCGATCAAGTCGCGCTTCGCGTGGCGGGTATGGACGGGGGCCTGTAGTCCGCGAGTTCGGAGCGCTCCTTCACTTTCAGCTTGAGGCTCATATTGCGGAGATGCACCCGCACCGTGTTCGGGCTCAGGCCGAGCTCGTCGGCGATTTCGATGTTCGAACGCCCGCGCCCGACAAGTTCGAGCACCTGATCCTCACGGGCTGTCAGGGCGGTCGCCTTCGGCTTCAGCTCCTTCGTGGGCTCCATGGGAAGCGCGCTTCGCATGCGGCCGCCCTGCAAGATATCGCGCGGGAAATAAACATCGCCGTTTAGGACCAGCGTCAACGCACGGAGTAGCTCGGCGCCTTCCGCGCTCTTGGGGATATACCCAATCACGCCTTCGGAGATCGCCCGGAGGACGTGGTCGCGGTCCTCATGCACGGATATGACAGCTATCGGTATGTCAGGGTAATTGGCTCGTAAGGTTCGAAGGCCTTCCAGCTCCGAAAGACCTGGCATTACAAGGTCAATAAACATCAGGTCGATATCTGGATTATCGCGCAGAATATCCAACGCTTCCTGGAAGCTTGCTGCGTCAACAGGCTCAAAGGAACCCTGTAATCTCTCGATGGCGTGTTTGAGAGACGCGCGGATCATCCAGTGATCGTCAGCGATCAATACCTTCATCTTATGCCCGTCGCTGCCTTGACCTTCACGCGTCAGCTCTTTCGCGCTTCCAGCCACGCGACCTAAACGCCGAGTCGCCGAGCGTTATCCCGACCGTTTCGTTCTAAACGATTGCCGGCGTCTAAGCACCATGCTTGGCCGGTTTTCTCCGTCCGGATGAGAAAACGACGTAACAGGCCGCGCCATGGCTTTTGGCCGCGTGAAGCACGGTTTGACGCCCAGGACGAGGCGCGCGTCTGAAGAGATCGTCGCGAAGCCCGCCCGCGACGACGGCCGCCGCCGGGGCGACGCTCGAGCCCAGCGCATGGGGCGCTCGCGAGGCGCGACGCCGAAGAGCCTATCCGGTTTAAGGTCCCCATAAGCTTCGAGATCGACACGCGGCGCTCGTCATTCGAGGAGCCCGAAATGCGTTTCGAACGTCTCGTCGCATTCGTCACGTTTGCAGTTTGCGTGTTCGCTTCGCCCTTGGTCCTGGCGCAGTCGCCGGAGCCCGCGCCGGCCGAAGAGGCGATGGCGCTGAAAGCGAGCCGCGCCGCGGATGGGGCGATCGACCTTGCCTGGATCATCGCGCCGGGCGTCTATCTGTACCGCGACAAGATAGCGGCGGCGTCAGGCGGACGGCCTGTCCCCGTCGGCACGCCGCCTGCGAAGCGTAAGGACGATCCGACCTTCGGCTCCGTCGAGATCTATGACGCGACCTTCTCCGCGAAGGTCGAAGCCCGGCACGTCGATCCGTCCGCGCCGCTCGACGTCAGCTACCAGGGCTGCGCGGCGCGCGGCGTCTGCTACCCGCCGATCACCAAGCATATAAACCTCGCCGACATTCCCGAGACAGGAGCCGAGACCTCCGCTGACTTCGGACGGGCTGACGCCGCCGTCGGTCATCAGGACCGCGTCGCGGACAAGACTTCGGCGTCGCCCACAGTCCCGTCGTCTTCGACCACTCTCGCGCCCGATCTCGAGGGCGACATCGCGATCGTGCTGGCGACGTTCTTCGGACTTGGCCTGCTGCTCGCGCTCACGCCCTGCGTCTATCCGATGATCCCGATCCTCGTCGGCGTCCTCGCGCGTTCGGGCGAGGCGCTCTCGCCACGAAGGGGGCTCGCGCTCTCGCTTTCCTACGTGCTGGCGATGGCGACCGCTTACGGCGCTCTGGGCGTCGTCGCCGCATGGTCAGGACAGAACCTCCAGACCGCGCTGCAGACGCCCGTCGCGCTCACCCTGGCGAGCATCGTCTTCGTCGTGCTCGCGCTGTCGATGTTCGGCCTGGTCCAGCTGCAGGCGCCGTCAGCGATCGCGTCGCGGGTCGCTCCGCTCACATCGCGTGCGCGGGGCTCGGCCTTCGGGGCGGCGGCGCTTGGCTTCGTCTCGGCGCTGATCGTCGGCCCCTGCGTGACGCCGCCGCTCGCCGCAGCGCTCGTCTATGTCGCCCAGACCGGCGATGTCGTGCGCGGGTCTGCGGCGCTTTTCGCTTTAGGGCTCGGCATGGGAGCGCCGCTGGTCGCCGTCGGCGTCTTCGGGGCCAGGATCCTACCGAAATCCGGACGATGGCTGGAGGGGATCAAGCACGGCTTCGGCGTGGTCTTTCTGGGGATCGCGATCTTGCTCATTGGACGGGTCGCGCCGCCCGCCGCCACTCTGGCGCTCTGGGCGCTGTTCGCCATCGGCGTCGGCGTGTTTCTCGGCGCGCTCGACGCATCGGGACGAGACGGCTCCGTATGGCGGCGACTTTCGAAGGCGGCGGGCGTCGCCGCGATTTTCTATGGCGCGGCGCTTGTCGCCGGCGCCGCGTCCGGCGCCGACGACGCGCTGCGCCCTCTGTCGCGCCTGGCGATGGCCCCGGCGCCGTCCGAAGCGCGCACGCCGGAGGCGACCGTCGACAGCGCCGCGGGGCTGGCGGCCGCCCTGCGGGCCGCGCGCGCGTCCGGCCGCCCGAGCCTCGTCATGTTCACCGCCAGCTGGTGCGTCGCCTGCGCCGAGAACGAAACCGCGATGAGCGCGAGCGGAACGCTTCAGGAGAGACTGCGAGACTTCTCGGTGATCAAGGTCGACGTCACCGGCAATGACTTGAAGGCCAAGACCGTCATGAAGGACCATAGAGTCTTCGGCCCGCCTACGATCCTGTTTTACGACCGCAGGGGCGCGGAGCTTTCCAATCTGCGCTCGAGCGGCGCGGTCAACCTCCCGCAGTTCGAAGAAAAACTGAGGCAGACCCAAGCGACCTAGCCGGGCCGGCACGTCCGGCCAGGCTTCGGAAAGCCACACCCTGCGCCGGCGAAGGCGGCGCAGGCCCTTCTGCGGCTGGTCGACGCGGACGAGCCGCCGGTCCGTCTCTTCCTCGGCGAGGACGGACGCCGCTGGGCCTCGTCGAAGGAAAGCTCGGATGGCCGCGGAGATCGCCGCCTGGAAAGTCCTCTCCCTCTCCACCAGCTTCGCCCGCTGAACGAGGCGGGGCCCGCGCCGGGCGGAGCTGCGGTCGAGCGTCGATCGTCGCCCGGCGTCCGTTTCACGGACTCTGCGCAACTTTCCTGAGCCAGCCGCAAAACGAGCGAACCGCGGGGTCGTCGGCCTGGGCGTCCGGCACATAGGCGTAGTAGCTCCGCGCGGGAAGCGCGGGGCCCTCGAAGGGGTAGACCAGACGACCGGCCTTCACGTCGTCGGCCACGAGCGCCGTCGGCCCCATGGCGACGCCGACGCCGTCGAGCGCCGCCTGCAGCGTCAGGTAGAAGTGCTCGAGCGTCACGGTGCTCGCCGGCGTCAGGTCGGGGACGCGCGCCGCCACGAGCCATTGCGACCACACGCCCGGCAACGTCGCCGCGTGCAGGAGGGTGTGTCGACCAAGGTCCCGCGGCGTCGCGAGAGGCAGGCTCTCCAGCAGCGCGGGACTGCAGACCGGAATGCGCGTCTCGCCGAGGAACCGCTCCGCGACGTGACCCGGAACCGGATCGGGACCGCCGCGGATCGCGATGTCGTAGACGTCTCTGACGTCCTTGAGCGGCGCGTTCGACGTCGTCAGCCGGACCTCGATCCCCGGATGAGCCCGGTGGAAGGAGGACAGCCGCGGGATCAGCCAACGCAGCGTGAAGGTCGCGATGGCGTTCACCTGGAGCACGCGACTCTCCCGCCGCTCGAACTGGCGGGCCGTGGCGGCCGCGATCCGGTCGAACGCCGCGCCGATCTCGGCGACATAGGCGACGCCGCCATCCGTCAGCGTGACCCGCCGGTTGCCGCGGTCGAACAGCGGCTGCCCGAACCATTCCTCGAGCGCGCGAACCTGTCTGCTGATCGCGCCGTGGGTGAGATGAAGCTCGCTCGCCGCACGCGTGAAGCTTTGATGCCGACCGGCGGCTTCGAACACGCGCAGAGCGTTCAGGGGCGGCAGGCGGCGGCTCATTCGCGTCAGCTTTCCTCACAGGTCGCGTCAGGATAAGTCGTTTGTGACGCGGCGTACGAAAGCGCAACCTGTGATGAAACCTCATCGTCAAAAGCGCTCATGTCCGTTCCGCTTCCGCCACGCCGCCGGCTCGCCGAGCCGAAGGGCGCCAACCGCACGCTTGCGGTCGCCGGTCTCGTTCACGCCCTGCATGACGGCTACACGGACCTGATCTACGTGCTCCTGCCGATCTGGCAGTCCGAATTCGGCTTGAGCTACAGCCTGCTCGCGCTTCTTCGCGGCCTTTACGCGGGATCGATGGCGGCGCTGCAGGTTCCGTCCGGGCGTCTCGCCGAGCGGGTCGGCGCGCGAACGCTGCTCGCCTGCGGCACCCTCCTCGCCGCGCTCGGCTACGCCTTCGCCGGGCTGTCAGGCGGAGCCTTGGGACTGTGCGCGAGCCTGGCCTTGTCGGGCGCCGGATCGAGCGTCCAACACCCGATCGCCTCGGCCGCCGTATCCCGCGCCTTCGGCGACAGAGCGCGCGGCCCGATCGGGACCTACAATTTCTCCGGAGATCTGGGCAAGGCGGCGCTGCCGGGCCTGACGTCGTTGCTCGTCACCCTCATGCCCTGGCGGCACGCGCTTTGGCTGATCGCGGCGATCGGCCTCGCCGCCGCCGCCGCGGTGGCTCTCATGCCCCGTGTTCGCAGGGGCGAAGCGAAGTCCATTGAACGCCCGATCCCCGAAGCGGGCAGGGGCGGCTTTCCGATGCTTTGCGCCATTGGCGCGCTCGATACGGCGGCGCGGATGGGCTTCCTGACGTTTCTGCCGTTCATGCTGCAATCGAGAGGAGCGACCCTGCCGACCGTCGGGGCGGCGTTCGCCGCCGTGTTCGTCGGCGGCGCGTTCGGCAAGTTCGCCTGCGGCTGGCTCGGGGCGCGCCTCGGCGTCGTGCGAACCGTGCTTCTGACCGAGGGCGTCACCGTCGCCCTGATCGTCACGGCGATGGCGCTGCCGCTGGCGCCGGCGCTGATCCTGCTCCCGGCCGTGGGGGTCGCGCTGAACGGGACGTCGTCCGTGCTCTACGGAACGGTCCCTGAACTCGCGCCCGCGGCGCGCGTCGAAAGCGCGTTCGCGGTGTTCTACACCGGGGTGATCGGCGCAGGCGCGCTGGCGCCGGTGCTCTACGGCCTCATCGGCGATTTCGGCGGCTGGGCCTGGGGGATGACCGCCGCCGCCGCGACGGCGCTCCTCACGCTGCCGCTTGTGCTGCTTCTCTCTCCACTTCTGTCGAGGCGGTGAGATCGCCGCCCTGCTCCCACAAGAAGGCTCGCTCAATGGTTGCTTCCGCGCAGGCGCCGCTCATTCTGATAACGGGTGGAGGTCGTGGCGTCGGCGCGGCGACCGCGCGGCTCGCCGCCACGCAAGGCTACGATGTCGCGATCAGCTTCGTCGCCGACGAATCCGCCGCCCTTGCGGTGGCGGCTGACATAGACGCTGTCGGGCGGCGGGCTTTGGCTATGCGCGCAGACAGCGCGGATCCCGAGCAGGTCGTTCGACTCTTCGCCGCGATCGACCGGACCTTCGGCCGGATCGACGCGCTGGTGAACAACGCCGCGATACTCGCGCGGCAGTCCCGGCTGGAGGACCTCGAATTCGAGCGGATGCGGCGCATCTTCGCAGTCAACGCGATCGGGCCCATCCTCTGCGCGCAGCAGGCGGCGAAGCGCATGTCGTATCGTCACGGCGGCCGCGGCGGCTCCGTGATCAACGTCTCGTCGGCCGCGGCCCGGCTCGGCAGTCCGGGCGAATATATCGACTACGCCGCGTCGAAGGGGGCCGTCGAGACGTTCACGACCGGCTTCGCCAAGGAGGTCGCGCGGGATGGAATACGCGTCAACTGCGTTCGCCCTGGGCACATCTACACCGACATGCATGCGAGCGGCGGAGAGCCGGGACGGGTGGATCGCGTCAAGGACTCGATCCCCCTGGGGAGAGGCGGTCAGCCTGAAGAGGTCGCGCGGGCGATCCTGTGGCTGGCGAGCGCCGAGGCGTCCTTCGTCACCGGCGCGTTCCTCGACGTGACCGGCGGCAAATGAGCGACGGGGCGCCGGGGGGCCCTCCCCTCGCTTCCGCCGAAAGCCGACGACGCGACGGTGACCGAACCGAACTCAGATTGCGGAGCGCTCCCCGTCAGCGCATAACATATTGCTTCTAAAGTAGCTTTAACCATCGCGAGAAGCTTCAGGATCCAGTCAGGCGCGATAGGTCGACGGCGTGGTCCCGGTGGCTCGGCGGAAGGCTTGGGCGAAGTGGCTCGGGCTCGTGTAGCCCACCGCCAGGCCGACCTCGATCACCGATCGATCCGTCTCGCGCAGCAGGCGCTGCGCTTCCGCGACGCGCAATCCGACGAAGTAGCGCTGCGGCGAGCAACCTGTCGAGCGGCTGAACATCCGGCTGAAATGGAAGGGGCTCATGCCAGCGATCGAGGCCAGCTCGGCCAGCGAGAACGGCCGGGCGATGCGGTCTCGCATGTGCTGGACGACCGCCCGCAGCCGGAACGCGGGCAGGACGCCCCGGCGGCGCAGGCGGGAGCCGGATTCGGCGAAGGCGCGGAGCACGCACACCGCGAGCGCCTGGCCTATGCCCTGAAGGAGCATCGGCGCGGGGACGCTAGCGCCCATGATCTCCCGGTGGATCACCTCGAGCAGAGCCGAGACGGAGTCGTCGCGAGCTCCCGACGCTTCGCGCAGCGCCGGCCGTTGCGCCCGGCCGAACAGCGCGCCCGCCGCAGCCTCGATCAAGGGCACGCCCAGATGGACGTGCAGCGCCTCGAAAGAGGCGCCAGCCACTCGCCATCGCAGCTCATAGGGTTGGTCCGAGTCCACCACGAACAGGTCGCCCTTGCGGACCTCGACCGCGCGCCACTCGGCGTCCAGGTCGCGCTCCTCGATCCGGGCCTCGCCGGCGGCGATCCAGACCAGCAGCGGTTCGGCGACCGCCGGCACGATGAACGGTCCGTCAACCGCTCGGTGCGCGAAGAGTTCGACCAGCAGGCCGCCTGGGCCCGTGTCAGCCCGCCCCAGAATCTCGCCCGGGACATGGCGGAGCAGCGAACGCGCCTTGAAGGGCCGGAGGTCGGCGCTCATCCCACGGGAACGCTCATTCCGCCATCGGCCATCACCACGGCGCCGACCATGAAGCTCGCTCGCTCGGACGCGAGAAAGGCGACGATCTCAGCGATCTCGCGTGGATCCGCCGCGCGGCCGATCGGCGCCTTGCCGCCGTGCTCGGCCAAGAAGGCGCGACCGTCTTCGCGGAAATGATCGAGGATGTTGGTGACGACGTCGCCGACGCCGATGGCGTTGGCGCGGATGCCGTGTGGGATCGCCTCCAGCGCCTGGGTGCGGGTCAACTGCGCCAGCGCGCCTTTGGAGGCCGCGTAAGCGGAAATGCCGGGAAACGCGAAGAACGAGGCGTAGGACGCGATGTTCACGATCGCTCCCGAGCGACGGCCCATCATCGCCTTCTGGGCCTCGCGGGAATGCAGAAACGCCCCGGTGACGTTGGTCTGCATTTGCCAGTCCCACTCCTCGCGGCTGAGTTCGATGAGCTCCTTGTAAAGGATCCGCCCGGCATTGTTGACCAGGATGTCCAAGGCGCCGAACCGTTCCTCCGCCAGCGTCACCGCGGCCTCTGCGGAACCGTCGACGGTGATGTCGGCGACCAGCGGCGCGACGCCGTCGCAGGCGAGGTCCTGGACGGTCGGATTGACGTCCTCGGCCACGACCTTGGCGCCGCGTTCGCGCAGCAGTTCGACGACGGCGCGGCCGATGCCGCTCGCGGCGCCCGTCACGATCGCGACCTTGCCCGCGACCTCTTTGATGACCGTGTCGTTTGTCATGTCGTTCTCGTCGGAGCCGGGGAAAGATTCGCGGCCGTCGCCGGCTCCTCCGCTAGACGGCCGCGATGGGCCGCCTTGATAAGGGTCCGATCTCCCGCTCGTCGCTCGACGGCTTGCGCCCGCTGTCGCGATCTTGCGCACAAAGGCGCGGTCGGGCAGGCGCGGCCGCGGCGTCACGGCCTCCATCGCATCGACATTCCGGCCGGCTCAACGCCATGTCCCCGCCCGATCCCGCGCCCGCGCCCATGGCGCGACGGTCGGCGGCGTTCCGTCAGTCGCTCGGCCTTCGTAAGCTCCGGCGCTCCTTCACAGGAATCCCCCTCGTGCCCGCCATGCCCCTGTCTGACGTCTACCGCGCCCATATCGACGTGCTGAACCGCCAGGATTGGGCGGAGCTCGGCCGTTATGTCGACGATGACGTCGAGCACAACGGCCGGCCGCTCAAGCTGTCCGGCTACCGCGACATGCTCGTGAAAAGCTTCGAGGACATCCCCGATCTTCGCTCGACATTCAGCTCCTGGTCTGCGACGGGGCGGCTGTGGCGGCCCGCCTGCTGTTCGAATGCGCTCCGAAGGCGGAGTTCCTGGGTTTGAGCGTAGACGGGCGCGCGATCTCGTTCGCGGAGAACGTCTTCTACGAGTTCAAGGCGGCGAGGATCGCGCGAGTCTGGTCCATCCTCGACAAAGCCGCCATCGAGGCTCAGCTCTCGAGGTGATCGGCGTCGGCGGCCACCGGCGCCGCGGGCGGACGTTGGCGCGGGGCGGAGGTCGGCGCGCGCACGCCTGACACGCACCGCATGGCTGGAGCGCGCTCAAATACAGGAGCCGGCTATAAATTAAGGTTGCCGATCCTGCAAAGCGAGCGCGGCCGCGCTCCCGCCGGTTCGCAAGCTAGAGTTCCCGTCCGCTCCGCGAGCCTTGCACCGCGCCCGCTCAAACCTGCGCGAGGCCGCCGTCGACGAACAGCTCCGCGCCGTTCACGAAGCTCGAGGCGTCGGAGGCGAGGAAGACCGCGACCTTGCCGGTCTCGTCGGGATCGCCGATGCGTCCGAGCGGGACCTGCGAGGTGAGATAATCGAGCAGCCCCTCCGCCTGGTCCGCGACCCCGCGCAGAGCCGGCGTGTCGATCGGCCCGGGGCTCAGGACGTTGACGCGGATGTTCCGGCCCTTGAGATCGAGGATCCAGCTCCGCACGAAGTTGCGGATCGCAGCCTTCGTCCCGCTGTAGACGCTGAAGGCCTCGGTTCCCATGATCGAGGTCGTGGAGCCTGTGACGATGATCGAGCCCCCCTTCTCCATGAGCGGCAACGCCTTCTGCACCGTGAACAGAACGCCCTTCACGTTGATCGCAAAGGTGCTGTCGAAATGCTCCTCGGTGATCTCGCCGAGCTTGGCGAGGCTGCCCCCGCCCGCATTCGCGACCAGCACGTCGATGCGGCCGTGCCTCTTTCCGACCTCCTCGTAGAGCGCGTCGAGATCGGTGAGGACGGAGACGTCGGCGCGCACCGCCGAGGCCTTGGGGCCGATCTCGGCGACCGCGGCGTCCAGTTCGGCCTGGCGCCGGCCGGTGATGACCACCGACGCGCCTTCCGCGACGAAGCGCTTGGCGATGCCGAGGCCGATGCCTGTGCTGCCTCCGGTCACGACCGCGATCTTGCCTGCGAGAGAATTCGACATGGGATGTCCTTTGCCTGTTCGAGCTCGGGGAGCGGTATATTTCGTACCGATCGTTATTATACCGATCGATACGGTTTGCGGTCGAGGCTGTCAAGCGTATGGTAACGGGCGTTATCGAAAGCAGGATCGATGGGCCGCCACCGCGAATTCGACACGGAGAAGGCGCTTGACGCCGTGGTCGCCGTGTTCTGGGCGAAGGGCTATGAGGGAGCCTCCTATGCCGACCTGACGGCCGCCACGGGCGTCGCGCGGCCGGGCCTCTACGCGGCGTTCGGCAACAAGGAGGACATGTTTCTCAAGGCGCTCGACCGGTATGACGAGCGCTTCATGGGGTTTTTTCCGCAGGCCTTGCTCGAGGCGCGCTCGGTCGAGGTCGCACGGAAAACTCTGCGAGGGGCCGCGGAGGTCCATACCGGCGCCTGCACGCCGGCAGGCTGCCTCGGGATCAACGGCGCGCTGGCATGTTCGGACGAAGCGGAAGCGATCCGCGCGGGACTGGCTCGCCGCCGGCGCGGCGCCGAGACCCTTCTGGCGGCGCGGTTCGTCCGGGCCCGGGAGGAAGGCGACTTGACGGCCGACGCCGATCCTTTCGCCCTCGCGCGGTTCGTGATGACCGTATCGCAGGGCATGTCGGTTCAGGCGAAGGCCGGAGCGACGCGCGAACAGCTTCTCGAGGTCGCTGAAATGGCGCTCGCCGGGTGGCCCTCGGCGACGCGCTAGGACGACCGCGCCGCCTTGCCAACTGCGCCGCCGAAAGCGGATGGCGGGCTCTCTTCCGGGCCGGCGTCCAGGGCGTGGCGCCGACCTATGCCGCCGCCGCCTGCGAATAGTCCATCCGGTTGAGGTCGGCGATCAGGTCCGGCCCCGACGTCCGCCACCCGAGGCGTTCGCGCGTCTTGGCGCTGGAGGCCGGCATGTCCAGGCCGGCGAACAGCGCGAGCCATCCAAAATGCCCCGGCGCTTCCTCCGGCGAGATAGAGACCGCGGGGATGTTCAGTCCCGCGGCCACCGCTTCCGCGATCTCGCGAAACTGGACGCCCTCTTCGGCGACGGCGTGGTGCCGCGCGCCCGCTCGCCCCTTCTCGAGCGCGAGCACGTAAAGCTTGGCGACGTCGAGCACGCAGGCCGCCGGCCAGCGGGCGCCGCCGTCGCCGACATAGGCTGCGACGCCCTTCTCCCGCGAAAGCTCGATGAACGGCGTGATCAGACCCTGCTTCACCGTATCGTGGACCTTGGGAAGCCTGATCACGGAGACGTCGACGCCCGCGGCGAGCATCGCCTCGCCCGCCAACTCGGACGCGACGCGGGGGTTCGGATGGTCCCTGTTGAACACGTCCTCGGTCGCGGGTTCGCCCAGCCGCGGACTGCCCATGCCCGTTCCGGACGTGATGATCAGCCGGCGGTCGGACCCCTTGAGCGCAGAGCCGAGAGCCTCGATGGCGCGCCTGTCCTTCTCGCAGTTCGCCGCGAAATGCGAGAAGTCGTGGTCGAAGGCCGTGTGGATCACGGCGTCCGCCTTGGCCGCCCCGGCGCGAAGGCTGTCCGTATCCTCGAGCGTTCCGCGGTGGGCCTCCGCGCCCGCCGCCGCCAGCGACCGCGCGCCGGCGTCGGATCGCGTCAGACCGAGCACGCGATGCCCGGCGGCGAGCAGTTCGGGAACAATGCGCGACCCGATGAAGCCGGTCGCGCCTGTCAGGAAGATTCGCATGGAACGGGTCTCCGGTGTTGTCCGGAGCGGACCCTCGGCGCATTCTCTGTCCTGTTAAAGTAGTGACGTTATCCCGGTATAATGACTGACAGGCTAGTGATGTCGATCGACGCCAGCAACGCTCTCGGCGCCTTCCTGCGTGATCGCCGCGTCAAGCTCGACCCCGTCGCGTTCGGGTTCAAGGTCGGTCGTCGCCGCACGCCCGGACTGCGGCGGGAAGAGGTGGCGCAGCGCTCGAACATCAGCCCCACCTGGTACACCTGGCTCGAGCAGGGCCGCGGAGGCGCCCCGTCCGCGGACGTCCTCGATCGCATCGCGACCGGACTGATGCTGACCGAGCCTGAGCGCGAGCACCTCTTCATCCTCGGCCTCGGACGTCCGCCCGAGGCCCGCTACCGGCGCGCCGACGAGGTGACGCCTCGACTGCAGCGCGTTCTCGACGCGATGCCGAACAGTCCAGCCATCATCAAGACCGCGACCTGGGACGTCGTGGCCTGGAACAAGGCGGCGGCGGTCGTGCTGACCGACTACTCCAAGCTTGCTCGGGAGCAGCGCAACATCCTACGCATCATGTTCTCGAACGCGCGCGTGCGGGCGGCGCAGGAGGATTGGCGAAGCGTCGCCCGGTTCGTGGTCGCGGCCTTCCGGGCGGACGCCGCCCGCGCCGGCGCCGGCGCGGAGATCGCGCACCTCGTCGACGAGCTGTCGCGGATCAGCCCCGAATTCGAGGCGCTTTGGCGGGATAACGACGTCGCCGGCCAGAGCGAGGGTTTGAAGCGCATCCGGCATCCGGAACTCGGGCTGATCGAGCTGGAATTCTCCAACTTCGCGGTCGATGGCCGACCGGAGCTCGGGTTGCTCGTCTACAATCCCGCCAGCGCCGAAACGGCGGAGCGGATAAAGGCGCTCGTCGCCGCTTCGACGCCGTGATGGCGGCGACGTCTATCGCGGCGCGGCGAGCAGGACCTCGTCGCAGGCGTCGCGGGAGGCGATCGAACCGCTTCGCCGTCGGGGGGACCGCCGGCGCGCCGATGTTGCTTGGGCGTGACGACCCCGGCGACCGCCCGCAAGTCATCGGGCGTCCGCCTCGAGTTCGGCGACGGCGAACGGCGACGGTCCTGCGATAACGTTGCCGCAAGGATGGGCGCCGCAGGGTGCCGAATCCACCAGGGGGTTCCCCGCAGACGGCGCCGGGGCGTCAAAAGTGAAAAGACGTCATGATCCAAGGCCCTTGGGAAGATCCAAGATACGCGATGGCGACCTTTCTGAACGACCAGCTCGACTTCATCTTCTTTTTCTACGGGTTGGCCTTCCTGCTCCTGGGCGCCACCTGCTGGGCGATCGCCAGACGGCGCACGGATGAGCGCTCGTGGACCATGCTCGCGACGTTCGGGCTGATCCATGGCGTGACCGAGTGGCTCGATCTCAGCGCGCTGATCCTCGGCGACACGCCGGTCTATTCGGCTGTCCGCATCAGCGTGATGACCGCGTCGTTCGTGTTCCTCGCCGGGTTCGGCAGGATGCAGATGGCGGATCGCAGCTGGGTTCCCGGCCGGTGGATCTATCTGCCGATCCTTGGCCTCATCGCCTTGATCGCGCACTTTGTCGGCCTGACCGAGGCCGGCATCGCGTCGCGCTACACGCTGGGCTTCTTCGGGGCTCTCGGCGCGGGCCTCGCGCTCCTGAGCCGGGCGCGCCGCCTCTCGGCATCGGCCCAATCCTACGCCCGCGTCGCCGCGCTGGGCCTCGCCCTCTACGCCGTCGCGGCGGGGCTCATCGTGCCGGCGGCCCCGTTCTGGCCGGCGAACGTCGTCAATTACGCCGCCTTCACGGGACTGACGGGCGTTCCGATCCAGTTCGTCCGCGGCCTGCTCGCCTGCTGGATCGCGCTCGCGGTGTGGGCCATCTGGGGACAGCAGCTCGCGTCCGAAGTCTCCTCGCAAAGCTTTTCGGCCTATCTGCGCAAGCAGTTCCTCTGGACCGCCGGGATGATGTTCCTGATCCTGCTTTGCGGCTGGGCGCTGACGGAGCGGCTGGGCGAAATCTACCGCCACAATGTGGAGATCGAAGCCGCCGGCGACATCGATCTGCTCGCGAGCCGCTTCGCCGGCGAACTCCACACCGCCGACGCGCTGGCGAGGACCATGGCCGGGAGCCCCTCGACCGGCGAGGCGCTGGAGCGGCGAGAGGGTCCCGCGCTGGCCCGGGCGCGCGCCTTGCTGGACCTGCACGTGGAGGCCGGCGGCGCTGAGGGCGGCTACCTCCTCGACGCGAACGGCGCCGTCGTCGCGGCCGCCGGCGAACTCGCCCTCCGGCCGCCGGCGGACCTGCTCGCAGCGGCGCGCGAGGCCGGCGCGGGCGGTTCGGCCGGCTTCATCTTCGATCCGGCCACGCGCGCGACCGTCTACCACACCAGTCGCGCGGTCGCCGGCGCGGACGGCCGCCCGGTCGGCGCGGCGGCGCTGGTCGTGTCGGTCGAGGCCTTCGCGAAGGACCTCGAGGGCCTCAACCGGCCCTATTATTTCGTCGATCCGCAGGGCGTGGTGGTCATGTCCAACCTGAGCGACTCCCTCTACCGGACCCTTTGGCCGCTCAACCCGGAAGCGCAGGCCGGGCTAAGCGGCCGCTATGGGACCCTCGACGCCCGTCCGATCGCGCGCAGCGAGATCAGGGATTCGGTCTGGACCGAGATCGACGGCGCGCGCGAATACGTCCGCAGACGGTTCATCGCCGGCGCCGACTGGTCGCTCATCATCCTCAAGCCCACGCGCGAGATTTTCGCGACGCGTTTCGTGGGCATCGTCATCACGCTGCTGGTGACCGTCGTCGCGCTCATGTACCTGCTCGGGAGGGAGCGCTGGATGCACGAGGACGCCCAGCGCAGGGCGCAGTCGGAGCTTCAGGATCTCGCCCGCGACCTCAACATCAAGGCGACCACCGACCCCCTGACGGGGCTCTACAACCGCTTGAGGCTGAACGACATCCTGCCCCACGAGATGGCGCGAGCCGACCGCGCCGGGAGCGCGCTGTCGGTCGTCATGTACGACATCGACCACTTCAAGGCGATCAATGACAGCTTCGGCCACGCGACAGGCGACAAGGTGCTCGCCGCCCTGTCCAGGACCGTGGAGGGATCGCTGCGCGCGACCGACCACCTCGTCCGCTGGGGCGGAGAAGAATTTCTCCTCATCCTGCCCGACACCGACGCGGAAGCCGCGCGGCATGTCGCCGAAAAGCTCCGGGAGACGATCGCGGACATGCGCGTCGGGGACATCGGGGTGACGAGCAGCTTCGGGATCGCCGGATATGCGCCCGAAGAGCCGATGGCCGATCTGATCGGGCGCGCCGACAAGGCGCTCTATCGGGCGAAAGCGAACGGCCGCAACCAGGTCGCCGTCGCCTCGCCGCCCCGCAGCCGCCGCGGCGCGCAAGCCTAGGGACCGCGCCGACGTCGCCGCGCTAACATGATCACGGGCGAGGCCATGCCCCGGGCGACCGAGGCGCGCGCGCCCGTCAGAGCGGCGCGCGCTCGTCCCGGAGGGCCGGAGCGTAGGACGCGGGATCGAGCGAGCGGGGGCGACCCTGGAGGTCGAGGGTCGTGATCCGCTGCGGCGTCTCGGCGATCACGCGGCCTCTGCGGACGACGAACAGCCGCGCCGCCTTGAGGCGGATCGCCTCGATGGGATCGCGCGCCTGGAGCACGACGAAATCGGCGTTCGCGCCGACCTCGAGGCCGTAGCCCTCAAGCCCCATGATCCTTGCGGGGATCGCGGTGACCGCGTCGAAGGCGGAGCGCATCGCGTCGCGCCCGGTCATCTGGGCGACGTGGATCGCCATATGGGCGACGTCGAGCATGTCGCCGGAGCCGAGCGCGTACCAGGGGTCCATGACGCAGTCATGCCCGAAGGCGCACGGGATTCCGGCCTCGGCGAGCTCGGGCGCGCGCGTCATGCCGCGCCGCTTCGGATAGGTGTCGTGCCGTCCCTGGATGACGATGTTGATCAGAGGGTTCGCGATCACGGACATGCCGGATTCGGCGATCAGCGGGATCAGCTTCGAGACGTAGTAGTTGTCCATGGAGTGCATGGAGGTGAGATGCGAGCCCGTCACGCGGCCCTGAAGGCCGAGCCGCTGCGTTTCGAAGGCGAGCGTCTCCACGTGGCGTGAGAGCGGATCGTCGGTCTCGTCGCAATGCAGATCGACCCGCAGCCCGCGCGCGGCCGCGAGCTCGCAGAGCGCGCGGACGGAGGCCGCGCCCTGCTCCATCGTGCGCTCGAAATGCGGGATGCCGCCGACGACCTCGACCCCGCGGTCGAGAGCGCGGACAAGGTTCGCCGCGGCGTTGGGCGAGCGGTAATAGCCGTCCTGCGGGAAGGCCACGAGCTGCAGGTCGAGATAGGGGGAGACCCGGCGCTTGACCTCGAGCAGCGCGTCGACCGCGAGCAGCCGGTCGTCGCAGACGTCGACATGCGACCGGATCGCGAGCAGCCCCTGGGAGACCGCAAGGTCGCAATAGCGCAGGGCGCGCTCGACGATCGCCTCGAACGTCAGATGAGGCTTGAGCTCGCCCCAGAGCGCTATTCCTTCGAGGAGCGTGCCGGACTGGTTGAGACGCGGCAGCCCGAGCGAAAGCGTCGCGTCCATGTGGAAATGCGCGTCGACGAAAGGCGGCGCGACGAGACGTCCGGCTGCGTGGATGACGCGCGCGGCCTCGCCGCCGATGTCGCGCTCGATCGCGACGATGCGGCCGTCGCGCACGGCGATGTCGAGGCCGGCGCGCCCGTCGGGAAGCGCCGCGTCGCGAACGAGGAGATCATGCGGCATCGGAACGGCTCATGCGGACGGGGAGACGTGTGCGCGGAACGCGGCGTAGCAGACGTCGCCCGCGGATTCGATCCCTGACGAAAATGAGCCGAGAGCGCCGCGCGGCGCTCCCGGCCCAAGGTTCGGCTTCAGCGCGCCTGGCGGATCGCGGCGGCACCGACGACCGCGGGCTTTCGGCTGAGCGCCAGATAGACGCCGCCGGCCACGAGCGTGCCCGCGAGCCAGCTGAGATCGGCGCCGCCGAGCAGGTTCCGCGAGATCGGCCCCTGGAAGACGGGCAAAAGCCCGTTCTGGCACGACCATCCGGCCACAAGCCCGACCAGGAAGGCGATGATCCCGGGCCAGTTGATGTCGCCATAGGCGCTGGTCTCGGGAGACCGGTAGAGCTCCGCCACGTCCACCCGGCCCTTCCGCTTGACGTAGAAATCCGCCAGCGCGACGCCCGCGAACGGGCTCAGCCACATGATCAGACCGATCATCCAGTGGTCGAAGGCCTGGGCGAAGGACGGCGCGAAGACGAAGTAGAACGTCACGGCGTAGCCCGCGGCGCCGACCAGCAGGGCGAGCACGATGCGGGGCATCCGGATCCCCATGCTGAGCGCGGCGAGCGTGGCCGAATAGACGTTCAGGATGTTGGTCGCGATCGGCCCGTGGAGGACGAGGGCGAGCACGAGCACGGCCATCGGCCCGCCGAACACCGCGCTCACCATCTTGGCGGGGTCGGCGTCCTGCGTGACGCTCGCGATCGTCGCGCCGAGGACGCCGAGCCAGACGACCGGCACGTACATGCCCGCGAAGCTGTACCAGAACACCGAGGCGGACGACGTGCTGCTCGACACGAAACGCGAATAGTCCGAGGCCCAGGTCACCCAGGAGATGCCCCAGCCGATCCCGATCGCGGCCGTCAGCAGGGTCAGCATGGCGAAGCGCTCGGCGGGCGGCAGCGGGCTGGTCAGGTCCCAGTTGACGACCCCGGGCTGCGTCCACGCCGCGACGCTGATCAGCACCATGATCGCGACGGTCGCGGGCACGGTGTATTTCTCGAAGGTCCGGATCGCATAGAACCCGTAGGTGCCGATCCCGATCTGCAGCGCCATGATGATCGTGATGACGATGAGGTTCGGCAGCGCCGTGTCGGGAACGCCGAACTGGCCGAGGATGCCCATCGAGATCTTCACGGGGAAGTAGGTGTTCACCCCGATCCAGCCGAGCGTCATCAGGAAGACGAGCGCGGCCGGCAGATAGGCCCCTCGCCGGCCGAAGGCGGCGCGGCTCAGCACCATCTGGTTCACGCCGGTCTTGTGGCCCATGACGGTGAACGACGCGAAGAGCGCGCAGCCCACGAGATTGCCGAGAACGATGACGGCGATCGTGTCCCAGATGCCGAGCTTCAGGATGATGCCGAGGGCGCCGAGCGCCCAATTGATGGGCGCGATGTTGGCGCCCGCCCAGATCCACATCTGCTGCGGTCCGGTCGAGTCCCGGTCCGCCTCCGGGATCGGCTCGATCGCGTGATCGTCCAGTCGCAGTTCCGTTTTGGCCATGTCGGGTCCCCCGCCGTCTCCAAAGACGCGCCCACGCGCGTCATGCCGAAATCCCTCAGCCGACGCGGACGCCGGCCGGCGCCGTCTTCCCTCAGAAGGGGAATTCCCGCTTGCCGAGCTGGATGGTGATCCACTTCTGCTCGGTCAGCTCCTCCCAGGAGGAGCGGCCGCCCTCGCGCCCGAAGCCGCTGTTCTTCACGCCGCCGAAGGGCACGTGCGGCTCGTCGGTGATGGTGCAGTCGTTGACGTGGACCATGCCGGACTCGAGCCGCATCGAGAGGTCCATCGCTTTCTGCAGATCGTTCGTGATGACCGCGGCGGAGAGGCCGTATTCGGTGTCGTTCGCGATCGCGAGCGCCTCTTCGGAATCCGCGACGCGGATCAGCGAGACCACGGGGCCGAAGCTCTCCTCGTGATAGATGCGCATGTCCGGCGTCACGCCGGTCAGGACTGTCGGCTGGAAGTAGCGGCCCTCGTGCCCGCCGCCGAGCTCGATCACGGCGCCCTTGCCACTGGCGTCTTCGAGCTGCCCGTCGATGAACGCGACCTGGCTGTCGCGGATGAGCGGGCCGATCACGCTCGTCGCCTCGCGCGGATGGCCGACGGGAATGGTCTTCGCCTTGGCGACGAAGCGCTCCTTGAAGGCGTCGAAGATCGGCGCCTCGACCATGATCTTCGAATTCGCCATGCAGACCTGGCCCTGATGCAGGAAGACGCCGAAGGCCGCCGCGTCGACGGCGTAGTCGAGATCGGCGTCCTTCAGCACGATCAGCGGGCTCTTGCCGCCCATCTCCAGCGTGAACCTCTTGAGGTGCTTCGCCGCCTCGACCGCAAGTTTCCGGCCCGTGCGGGTCGAGCCCGTGAAGGTGACGAGCTTCACGCGCGGATCCGCCATGATGAGATCGCCGACTTCGGCCGGAACGCCGGGGACCACGTTCAGCACGCCGGCCGGAAGGCCCGCTTCGTCGAACAGGTCGGCGATCAGCGCGCCGGAGATCGGCGTCTCCTCGGACGGCTTCAGCACGAAGGTGTTGCCGGCCGCGAGCGCGAAGGCGATCTTCTTCATCGACAGCAGGAACGGCGAATTGAACGGCGCGATGCCGGCGACGACGCCGAGCGGTCGGCGCACCGACATGGAGATCTGGCCGGGCTGCGTCACCGGCATGGTCTCGCCCATGACGTGGCGGACGTCGCCGGCCGCGCTCACCAGGCAGTCGGTGACGTAGGAGATCTCCCACAGCGCCTTGTTGAAGACCGAGCCGCATTCGTCGATCAGCATGTCGCGGATCTCGGGCGTGCGGCGCTCGATCACCTCGGCGGTCTTGAGCAGGATCTTCTCGCGCTCGCTCGCGAGCGAGGAGCCCCAGGCCCCGAACGCCTTGTGCGCGGCGTCGATCGCCCGAACAACCTCGTCGCGCCCCGCCTGCTGGGTGCGCGCGAAGATCGCGCCGTCCGCCGGATTGACGCTGTCGGCGACGATGTTGCGCGAGGAGCGCATCCACTCGCCGGCGATGAACAGCTTGTATGTGCGGACGCCGTCGAGCTCGTCGTAGGAGGCGGGGTTCATGCTGCGGCTCCGTGGGGTTGCCGGGACGCGAGATCGGCCGTGGATGCGAGGTCGCGCGCGATGAGATCGGCCGCGCGTTCGCCGATCAGGACGCAGGGCGCCATGGTGTTGCCGCCGGAAACGGCCGGCATGATCGACCCGTCGGCGACCCTGAGGCCTTCGACGCCGTAGACCTTGAGCGCGCCGTCCACGACCGACATCGCGTCACGCCCCATCTTGGCGGTGCAGGTCTGGTGGAAGTAGGTGCCGGCGGCGTTGCGCAGGAAGGCAAGTCTGTCCGGCGCCGACAGAGGGCCCGGCATCAGCTCGCGCTTCACATACGGCCTCAGCGCCTCGGAATGACCGATCTCGCGGCAGATCTCGATGCAGCGGAGCAGCGCGCGGACGTCCGCCTCCTCGCTCAGGAAATTGGCGTGGACGCGCACCGGATCCTCCGGCCGCCCGCCGGTGAGCGCGACGCGGCCGCGGCTCTTCGGCCGGATCAGCCCAGGCGCGAGCGTGAAGCAGAGGGACGGATCGACCGGCAAGTCGTAGGCCGGCCGCGTGATCTCGGAGCCGAACGCGCATTCCTCCAGGATCGGCTGGAGGTCAGGCGACGGCAGCGAAGCCTCGGACTTGCAGAAGATGGTGAACTCCGCCGAGTTGTTCCGCGGAGCGGCCGGCTCGCGATTTTCGAAGACGCAGCCGGCGACGAGGATATGGTCCTGAAAGTTTCGCCCGACGCCCCGGAGATGCTGGACGACGGGCAAACCGAAAGCCCGAAGCGTGGCGGCGTCGCCGATCCCGGACAGCATCAGCGTCTTCGGCGTGTTGATGGCGCCGAGCGAGAGCACGACTTCGTGGCGCGCCCGGACGTGGCGGACGGCGCCGTGCGTCTCGAATTCGACGGCGGTCGCGCGGCCGTTCTCGATCACGACGCGCCTGACCGACACGCCTGTCAGCACGGTCAGGTTCGGCTGGCCGAGCTTCGGCCGGAGGTAGGCCGTCGCGGTCGACACGCGCGCGCCGTTCGGGTCCACAGTGACGTTCGCGATAGCGCAGCAGCCGTCGCCGGCCATCGCCTCCGCGTTGTGGTCGGCGACCGCGGGCGCGCCGAAGGCCGAGGTCGCGGCGAGCAGCCCGTCGACCACCGGTACCGGGTCCGTGGGCAGCGTGACGCGCATCGGGCCGCCGCGCCCGCGCAGCGGCGAAGGCGGGCCGTCCCAATCCTCGATGCGCCGGTAGAGGTCGACCGCGGCGTCGTAGCCCCAGCCGGGGTCGCCGGTCTCCGCCTCCCAGAGGTCGAAATCGGCCTTGTGGCCGCGCGCCCAGACCAGGCCGTTGACGGCGGAGCCGCCGCCGAGCACGCGGCCCATCGGCAGGGGCGCCCGCCGGCCGTTGAGGCCAGGACAGGGCTCCGACGCGAAGCCCCAGTCCCGTTCGGAGCCGATGTTGCGCATCCAGATCGTGGGATCGCGGACCTCGGGAACGTCGCCCGTCCCGCCCGCCTCGAGAAGAAGCACGCGCAGGTCCGGATCGGCGGCCAAGCGGCCAGCGACGACGCAACCGGCCGAGCCGCCGCCGCACACGATGACGTCGTAGTCTTCCTGAACGCGCTCAGGGATGCACATTCCGAACCTTCAGGCGGAGGGCGAATAGGCAGTATGCTTCGCATTCCGCGCTTCAAGTTTCGTGCCAGAGCCCCGCGCTCTCGCCTGAGGCCGCCCGCCTGGGCCGGAGACGCCGCGAAGCGGCGGCGGGCGCCGCTTGTGCGGGCGCCTGGCCCTGGGCGACGCCGTTTCCCGCTGCTTTCCTCAGCGCGCCGCCTCCGCCAGCGCCGTGGATCGGACTCAGGCTGCGCTGTCAGATGATCTGGCCGCCCGACACCTCGATCCGCTGCGCGTTGACCCAGCGATTGGCCGGCGTCAGCAGGCTTGCGATCATCGGCCCGATGTCGTCCGGCACGCCGACGCGGCCGAGCGCCGTCATGTCCGCGAAGGTCTTGTTGAGCGAAGCGTCGTCCCGCACGGCTCCGCCGCCGAAGTCCGTCTCGATCGCGCCCGGCGCCACCGTGTTGACCGCGATTCCCCGCGCGCCGAACTCTTTCGCCATGTAGAGCGTCAGCGTTTCGACGGCGCCCTTGACCGCAGCGTAGGCCCCGTAGCCTGGATAGGACATGCGGGTCAGTCCCGAGGACAGGTTCACGATGCGGCCGCCGTCAGCCAGCAGCGGCAGCAGCGCCTGGACCAGGAAGAACACGCCCTTGAAGTGAACGTCGACCAGCCGGTCGAACTGGGCCTCGCTGGTGTCGGCGATCAAGGCGTAGTCGCCATGTCCGGCATTGTTGACGAGATGGTCGAAGGTCTCGCGGCCGAAAGCGTCGCGCAGCGCCGCGCGAAGGCGCTCGGCGAAAGGCCCGAACGCAGCGACGTCGCCGGAGTCGAGCTGGAAGGCGAGAGCCTTGCGGCCCATGGCCTCGATCTCCGCGACGACGGCCTGAGCCTCGTCCGCGCGGCTGTGATAGGTGATGACGACGTCGCCGCCGCCGCGCGCGATGCTGAGCGCGGTGTTGCGGCCGAGGCCCCGGCTTGCGCCGGTGACGAGGGAGATGGTGGTCATGGCTTCGCTCCGTGTTGATGTCGGCGCGAATATCGGCCGCCGGAGCCGCCCGGTGTTTCCCGAAGCTCGGCGGTCTTTGCCTAATGCTCCGAAAGACAGTGCATCCTCGGCCAAGTCGGCGTAGCTTTCATCCATGACAAGCTTGCTCGAAGCCGTTCGGCGCCATTTCGACGGGCATGCGGAGGCGGCGGGCGTATTCGCCACGCCGATCCCGACCCTGACCCTGGTGCGCGCGACGGCGCCGAGCGAACTCGTCCATCAGATCCCGAGACCGCTGGTCGCGCTCGTCCTTCAGGGGTCGAAGCATGTCGCCATGGGCGCGACGGCGTTCGACTTCTCGGCGGGAGAGTCTCTTCTGATCACCGCTGACGTGCCGACGCTGAGCCGAGTCACCCGGGCGAGCCTCTCCGCGCCCTATCTGTCGCTCGTGCTCGAACTGGATCCTGCGGTCATCGCCGATCTCACCGCCGAGATGCCGGATGCAAGCGAGGATGACCACGCGCCGGTGCGGACCCATCCCACGGACGCCGAGGTCGCGGACACGGCGCTGCGCGTGATGCGGCTGTTCGACCGTCCGTCCTCCGTGCCGGTGCTCGCAACCCAGCTCGTCCGCGAGATGCATTACTGGCTGCTGGCGGGGCGGCACGGTTCCGCGATCCGCCGCCTCGGCTGGCCGGAGGGTCATGTGCGGCGCGTCGCGCGCGCCGTCGCTCTGCTGCGCGCGGAGTTCGCGCGGCCGCTGCGCGTCGAGCGGCTCGCGGCGGCGGCCGGCATGAGCCCATCGTCCTTCCACGAGCACTTCCGCAACGTGACCTCGCTGTCGCCGCTGCAGTTCCAGAAGCAGCTTCGACTGATCGAGGCGCGACGGCTCATGCTGTCGGAGGACGCCACCGCCAGCAGCGCCGCTTATGCGGTGGGCTATGAGAGCGTGTCGCAGTTCACGCGAGAGTATGGCCGGCTGTTCGGGGCGCCGCCCGTCCGCAGCGCAAGGGCCGCAAAGGCCCAAGTCCAGGCGGTCGCCTGATCGTCGAGCGCTACGCCCCTCCCGGCCTGATCAGCCGTGGGCCGCCGTCGGGACGTGTTCGGCCTCGGCGGCGTCGAGCATGGCGGCGAGCGAGGTGAGCTTCTCGCGGGGCTTGCCCGCCGGCTCCCCGGCGGCGCGCTCGAGCGCGTCGATCCGACCCCACCGCGGAAAGTCGACGACCCGGACCCTGCGGTCGGCGAGCAGAGAGCGCAGCGCGCGGCGGCCGGTCTTGCCGCTCCGCGCGCCGTCGAGGTCGGCGAGCAGGCGCTCGACCGTAGCCAGGCTGCACGCGCGGTTGACGCCGATAATCCCCGACGGTCCGCGCTTGATCCAGCCGACGACATACACGCCCGCGACCGGACGGCCGTCGGCGTCGACCACGCGGCCCTCGCGGTTCGGAATGATCCCCGAGCGCTCGTCGAACGGCAGGCCTTCCGTCGCGACGCCCCGATAGCCGACGCTGCGGAAGACGAGGCCGGCGTCGATCGCGACGACCTCGCCCGTAGGCTCCGGGGCCTGCGCGAACGGCTCGCCGACGAGCCGGCTGCGGTCGAACGCGACGCGCCGCACCTCGGCCGGCCCTTCGATCGCGCGCGGGGCGAGATTGAAATGGATGTGGATGGCGCGGTCATGCGCCCTCGGCTTGCCGGCGAACGCCCGCAGCAGCTTTATGTTCTGCGCCGAGGCGGCGCCGCGAGGGTCGGCGAGCTCGGCTTCGCAGGAAGCGCCGAGAGTAAGGCCCGTCGGGTCCACCACGACGTCGGCGGAGCCGAGCGTACCCAGCTCCCGCAGCTCCTTCGCCGCGCATTTCGCCTGAACGGGTCCGCGCCGGCCGACGAGATGGATGTCGCGAACCCGGCTCTCGGCGAGCGCCTCGAGCGCGTGGGCGCAGATGTCGGTGCCGCGCAATTCGTCGACTGACTTCGCCAGGATGCGGCACACGTCGATCGCCACATTGCCCTGGCCAACCACCACGGCGGTCTCGGCCGACAGGTCGAAGGCGTGGTCCCGATAGTCCGGATGGCCGTTGTACCAGGCCACGAACTCGGTCGCCGACCAGCTTCCCCGTAAATCCTCGCCGGGGACGCCGAGCCTGCGGTCGGCCGAAGAGCCGTTCGCGACCACCACCGCGTCGTACAGATCCCGCAGCTCCGCGATCGTGACGTCGCGGCCCATCGCGACGTTCCCGAAGAAGGCCAGGCGCGGATGCGAGGCGATCGCCTCGAAGGTCGCGCAGACCTGCTTGAGCTTCGGATGGTCGGGAGCGACGCCGTAGCGCACGAGGCCGAACGGCGTCGGGAGCTTCTCGATCAGGTCGACCTCGATCGCGCCTTCGGCGGCGAGCAGGGCCTCGGCCGCATAGAAGCCGCTCGGCCCGCTACCCACGACCGCGACCTTCGGGCCGCCGTTGGCGCCGTTCACGTCAGGGCTCCGCCGCGCGTCCGCACCGGGGCGCGCTACTGGAAGCCGAGCTCGCCCCGACGGGACTCGGCCGTCGGCAACGGAGCCTGCTTTGCGCGAATGACGGGCAGTTCCGCCGCCTTCTCGGCGTTGACCGCCGCCCAGTCCGCCTCGTCCTCGTCCAGGTCGAAATCCTCCTTGATCGCGTGGACCGGACAAATCGGAATGCACGCCCCGCAGTCGATGCAGGCTTCCGGATCGATGTAGAGCCGATCGCCGTCGCCATGGAAGCAGGCGACGGGACAGACGGTCACGCAATCCGTGAAGCGACAGGACACGCAGTTCTCGGTCACGACATGCGGCATGCGAAATCTCGACTGCTGCGGAGGATGTGGGGCGGAGACCGCGATCCGCGGCGCTGGGACGCGCGCGCCGCGGACCATGGCGGCTCAGGCCGCGGCGTGCGCCACCTCGACGAGATTGTCGGAGTAGCTGCCGGCCTTGCCGAAGGTGCAGTGTTGGTCGGAGCTGATCGAGTTCACCGACGTGCCCGAACTCGTATGCGTCGGCCAATGGCCGAGATTGGCCATCACCAGGCCCGGCATCAGCGTGTCGACGATTTCCGCCGGTCCCTCGAAGAAGCCGCGTTCGTTGAACACGCGGACCAGCGACCCGGTGACGATCGCGCGCGCCGCGGCGTCCTCGGGATGCATGAACACGCGCTGCTCGCCCTGGCGCTTTTGCTTCTGCGCCTCGTTCGCGTATTGCGAGTTGAGAAAAGCGTGCGGCTTCGGCGACACGATCGAGAGCGGAAACCGCTTTGCAAGCTCCGGGTTCGACTCGCGGGACTCGAAGGGCGGGACGTAGTCCGGAACGGGATCGATCGGTTCGCCGGGCTGCATGTCCTCATACATCGAGCGCCAGACCGGCACGACGAAGTTTTCGGTCACGCTCGACTTGAACTCGCACTTGCCGGACGGCGTCTTGAAATTGCCCTCCGCATGCGGCGCGCGTTCGGACGGCAGGCCGACATTGAGCCGCGCCCAGCCCTTGGCCTTGAGCAGGTCGAGGGTGATGCCCTGAAGCGCCGGCGCGCTCCAGTCGTAGAAGTCGAGCAGCATCTCGTCGTCGGTGCGGTCCCAGTAGTCGTCGTTGAAGCCCATGGTCTTCGCCAGACGCCGAAACATGTCGACGTTCGGCACGCACTCGCCGGCAGGCTTGATCGCCGGTTGGTTGAGCATGATGTAGAGGTGACCCCAGGTCACCATGATGTCGTACTGCTCCGCCTGCATCGCGGCGGGAAGGATGATGTCGGCGTATTTCGCCGTGTCCGTGATGAACAGCTCGCTCACCACCGTGAACAGGTCTTCGCGCTCCAGCCCCTTCGTGATTTTCGCCTGGGCCGGCGCCTGGCTGACCGGGTTGGAGTTGTAGACGAAGAGCGACTTGATCGGGGGATCGAGGGCGAGCTCTCCGGTCAGCGCGGCGCCGAGGTCGAGCTCGTTCACCACGCGCGTGCCCGGACGGATCCAGTCCGGCCGGCAGATCCGGTCGAAGTTGGTCGGGAACTCCCAGATCGGCATCTCCATCGCGCCGCCGCCGACATGCCGCCAGGCGCCGATGAGCGCAGGCAGGCAGGTGATGGCCCGGATCGCCTGACCGCCGCCGCGGCTGCGCTCGATCGCGACGCCCTCGCGGATCGCCGCCGGGGGCGTCGTGGCGTATTCGCGGGCGAGCGTGACGATGTCTTCGACCGGGATGCCGGTGATCTCGGACACCCGCTCCGGCGGATACAGCGCGGCGCGCTCCTTCAGCTCCTCGTAGCCGACCGTGTACTTCTCGACATAGTCGTGATCGACGAGATCTTCAGCGATGATCACGTTGATCAGGCCGAGCGCGAGCGCGCCGTCGGTGCCGGGCCGGATGCGGACGTGCCAGTCGGCGGCCTTTGCGGTGCGGGTCGCGACCGGGTCGATGACGACGATCTTCGCGCCGTTCTGCTGCGCCTTCACCAGGAACGGCCAGCCGTGGATGTTCGTGCTGGTCATGTTCATGCCCCACACGATGATGTACTTCGCGTGGACGAAGCTCTCGACGTCGAGGCCGCCCGAGGGCCCCACCGTCATGACCCAGGCGGTCGAAGAGCCGGACTCGCAATAGGTCTTCTCCGCGACCGTCGAGCCCAGGCGGTTGAAGAACGCGTCGCCCGCGGTCAGCCCGTTCAGCGTGCCCTGATGGCCGAGATAGGCGTGCGGCATGATCGCCTGCGCGCCATGCTCCGCGATGATCGCGTCCCAGCGCTCCTTGATGGTCGCGAGCGCCTCCTCCCATGAGATCGGCGCGAACTGGCGGCTGCCCTTCGGCCCGACGCGTTTCAGAGGCGTCGTCACCCGCTCCGGATTGTAATGATGGGCCGCAAAGTCCTTGAGCTTCACGCAGAGCCGCCCCTGCGTCATCGGGTGATCCTTGTCGCCGGTCACCTCGACCAGCTTGCCGCCCTTGACGTGATATTCGAACGCGCAGGTGTCGGGGCAGTCATGCGGGCACGCGCCTCGCACGACCATCGTGTCGATCTCAGCATTCATGAGTTAGCTCCCGTCAGGTCTGACGCGGCGAGCTTCCGGCGTCCCAGCGGACGCCGCCTCGCCTTCTGGAAGCGTACCAAACTGCGCGCGGCCCGCAATAGTACGGGCGTCCTAATATGGTCGTTCTGTGGGCAAAGGGGAAGGCAGGAGGCGGAAATGCTGGGCTTTCGCCTAATGCCGCGGCGCCGGCAGCGGGCGAGCCCTCCCTCTCCGGGGCCTCCGTCCTGACGCAAGAACCGCGCCTAACGCCAAATTGCTCCGCTTGAATCGGCGCGCTATCGTGACACGACGTTGACCTCCACCCTCCGACGCAATCGCCCCCAGGATCCATGCGCGTATGCCCCTGATCGCCGGCCAAGATCAGCGGGACGCGGACCCCGGCCGCCCGGGCGGCGCGCCATGAGTCATGTCGCGCTCTCGGACCGAGCCTCCACCGCAAAGGGCGGCGAACGGGTCGCCATCATCCTGAAGGCCGCCAAGGATATCTTGGTCACCGAGGGCTTTCAGGGCCTGTCCTACCGCAACATCGCGAAAGCGGCGGGGATCGCCGTCGGAAATTTGAATTATTACTATCCGTCGAAAGACGATCTCCTGGTCGACCTCGCCAATTTCATTTTCGACAGGTGGGGCGAGCGCTTTGAAAAGCGCGTTCCTGCGAAGATCAAGGACGATCGCGCGGTCTTCATGTTCTCGATCGACTTCATGATCCGCGAGAACAAGCGCGACAAGACGATCTGCCTGCTCATGGAGATGTGGGCCATGGCGAACCACAGCCCGTCCGTCGCCAAGATGCTGGACGCCTTCTACGGCAAGATGAGAGCGTGGATCGAGGAGATGATCCGGCGCGTCTCTCCCGAGGTCGAGGCGAAGGAGCTCGCCTTGCGGGCGGCGCTGATCACCGCCCAGATCGAGGGGCTTATGATCCTGATCGGACCCAAACGGGTCGCGCATCCCGAGCTCGCCGGCGTCGAGGCGGCAGCGCTCAAGCAGATCGAAGCGCTCGCCTTCCCCGCCTGAGCCCTGGGAGCGAACGTCGCGCTCCGGTCAGATCATCGGCAGGCCCCGCGGCTTCGGGCCGAGCGGGAAGGCGCGGTCGATCCGCGCAATCTGGTCATTCGACAGCGTGAGGTCGCCGGCCGCGGCGTTGTCGAGCGCGTGCGCCGCTTGCGACGCCTTCGGGATCGTCACGACGGCCGGCCGGCGCGTCAGAAAGGCGAGCGCGACCTGCCGGGGGGTCGCCCCGCGTTCCTCCGCGACGTCCGCCAGCACGCGGCCGCCCGACGATCCGGCGCCCGCGAAGCCGCCGCTGCCGAACGGGCTGTAGGCGACGACCGTGACGCCATGCGCTTCGCACCAGGGCGTGACCGCGTGTTCGATCGCCCGCTCGCCGAGATGATAGAGCACCTGATTGCAGGCGATCCGCCCCTCCCCGGCGATGGCGAGCGCGTCTTCGAGATCGTCGACGTCGAAGTTGCTGACGCCCCAGCTTCGGATCTTGCCCTGACCGACCAGCGTCTCGAAAGCTGCGATCGTCTCGTCGAGCGGGACAGAGCCCCGCCAGTGCAGAAGGTAGCAATCGAGCCGGTCGGTCTTCAGCCGCGCAAGGCTGCGCTCGCAGGCGGCGATCGTCTGCGCCCGGGAGGCGTTGGAGGGCAGAACCTTCGAGACGAGAAAGACCTCGTCCCGGCGCCCTTCGATCGCTTCCGCGACCAGAGGCTCGGCCTCGCCATACATCTCCGCCGTGTCGACATGGGTCAGCCCGGCGTCGACGCCTTTGCGCAGCGCATCGATCGCGGACCGCCGCTGGTCGTCGTCGAGCCGCCAGGTGCCCTGGCCGATCACGGGGACGGACGCGCTGGCCGTTCCGAAGGGTCGCATCCGCATGGTCATCCTCCTAGCCCGGCCGCAGCCGGCCCGCCGCGTGAAGAACAAACCGGCCGGCCTCGATTCGTTCCGCATGGTCAGACCGGGAACGCGCCCGCCGGACCGAATCTTACCAAATCGGAACCGGCGGCGGCCCGGGATCAGCATAAAGCCGGGCGCCCCGCCGCGGATGTGCTATCGCGGCCTTCTCTCCGGCATGTTCATACGAACCGGGCGCGGCGCCATGAGCTCTCTTCCTGCGACCTACGATCCCCTGACGCCCGTGCCGCTTGACCAGCGGCCCTTCGCGACGCGAGACGCCTTCGCGCTGTGGTTCTCGCTCGGCGTCGGCCTGCTGGTCCTGCAGGCGGGCGCGCTGCTGGTCCCGGCGCTCAGCCTTGGCGCGGCGCTGGCCGCGATCGTCTGCGGCACGGCGCTCGGCGTGCTGCTGTTCGCCGCCGCGGGCGTCGTCGGCGCCGACACCGGGCTTGCAGCGATGTCCTCCCTGCGGCCCTCGCTCGGCCTGCGGGGGGCCTCGATCCCGGCGATCCTCAACGTGATCCAGCTGGTCGGCTGGGGATCGTTCGAGATCATCGTCATGGGCGAGGCCGCGGACACTCTCGCGAAGGGCGCGATCGGCGTGGAGGCTCCGCTGCTCTGGATCGTCCTCTTCGGCGTCCTTGCGACCGCCGTCGCCGCAACCGGCCCCGTCTCCTTCGTCCGCCGCTTCCTGCGGCGATGGGGGCTCGCGTTGATCGTCCTCGCCTCCGCCTGGCTTACCTACGCGCTGCTCGCCCAGCAGGACCTGCGCGGCCTGTTCGCTCGGCCCGGAACGGGCGGGATGGGCTTCGGCGCCGCGGTCGACATCGTGGCGGCGATGCCGCTGTCCTGGCTGCCGGTCGTCGCGGACTACACGCGCTTCGGCCGGTCGTCCGGGGCGATGTTCCGCGGGAGCGCGCTCGGCTATTTCGTCGCCAATGTCTGGTTCTACGGAATCGGGGCGACCTACGCGCTGGTTTCGGGCGGCGAAGGGTCGATCGTCGCGACGCTCGCGCTCGCCGGCGGCGGGCTCGCGCTGTTCGTGATCCTGCTCGACGAGACCGACAACGCCTTCGCCGCGGTCCACTCGGCCGCGGTTTCAAGCGGGACGATGGTCCGGGCGCCGGTGCCGCGACTCGCGCTCGGGATCGGCGCGCTCTGCACGGTTCTCGCGCTGACCGTTCCGATCGCGCAATACGAAGGCTTCCTGCTGCTTATCGGATCGGTGTTCGCGCCGCTGTTCGGCGTCGCCCTCGCTGACCACTTCCTGGTTCGGAAGCGGCGGGTCGACGTCTCCGAGATCGACAGGGTCGGCGGCGCCTACTGGTTTACGGGCGGCTGGCGGCTTGCCGGCGTCGCGTCATGGCTGCTCGGGATCGCCGTCTATCACGGCGTAAGCCACGCCCTGCCTGATCTCGGCGCGACGCTTCCGGCATTCCTATCTGCAGCCGGCGCGTTCCTGCTTCTCGACGCCGCTTCCGCGCGCCGGAGAGGCTGACGGGGACGACCGTCCGTCCGACAACGTTACGCGGCGCTCTTCGCGCTCAACTTCGGAGCGCCGTCTGGCTTCTGCGCGCGCTCCCGGAGAATCCGCGTGACGGCCTCCAGATCACCGGGCCGGGCGTAATAATAGCCTTGACCCAGCCGGCACCCGAGCGCGCGCAACTGCTGCGCCTGCTGCTCGGTCTCCACGCCCTCCGCGACCACCGTCATGCCGAGCTTCTCGGCGATCTCGATCAAGCCGCCCACGATCGCGGCGCTCGGCGCGCCGGGGAAGAGGGCGGCGACGAAAGACCTGTCGATCTTGATGACGTCGACCGGAAACGTCAGCAGATGGGTGAGCGAGGCGTAGCCCGTGCCGAAATCGTCGAGGGCGACCAGCAGGCCGCGCGCGCGCAGCGCCTTGATGGCTTCGGCGACCATCAGGTCGCTCTCGCCCATATAGACCATCTCGGTGACTTCGAGGATGACGTGCTTCAGAGGCACGCCGTGCCGCTCGAAGATGGACGCGAGCCGCTCATCAAGGTCGCCGGCCTGGAAGTCGCCGGTCGTGACGTTGACGCCGACATGCTGGAACGGAATGCCCTCGTCGAGCCACGACCGAACGTCGGGCGCGATCATCGTCAGCATCCGCTCGGTCAGGCGGGACGCGGTGTCGCCGTCCGCCAGCGCCAGCTGGAAATCTTCCGAGTCGATGCGGACGCCCTCGGGCGACATGATCCAGCAGAGCGCCTCGACGCCTACGACGTCGGCAGTGTCGAGCCTGACGACGGGCTGGTAACGCGCATGCACGCGGCCGGCGTCGAGCGCATCCCGGACCTTGCGGACGGCGTGATAGCTCCGCGTCATCGCGGCGCCGAGGCCCGCGCTGAAGCGCACGAAGCCGCCTCGGAATTTCTCCTTGGCGTGGTGGAGCGCGAAGTCCGCGCTCTGCCGGAGGGACTGAGGGGTGACGTTGTCGGCGCCGACCGCCGCGCCGCCGACCGTCACGGTCGTGGGCACCGAGCGATCCCAGCATGTGATGGGCGCCTGCATGGCGTCGGCGACGGCGTCGGCGACCCACTGCATCCGCTCTGCGGGATCGGGGCCCGGAACGAGGATCGCGAACTCGTCGCCGCCCAGCCGATAGGCCCGGCCGTCCGGAGCGCAGGCCTGGATGCGGCGCCCGACCTCCCGCAACAGTTCATCACCGCCGGCGTGGCCGAGCGTATCATTCACAAGCTTCAGGCGATCCACGCCGACGAGGAGCAATCCGAACGAGCCGACAGCCTCCGCCTCCAAAGAGGCGAGGTCGAAGCTCGCGCGGTTCGGGAGTTGGGTGAGCGCGTCGAAATAAGCGAGCCTGTGGTTCCTGGCTTCGACGGCGTGCCGTTCGAGCGCGATGGCGCACAGGTTGACGCACGTCTCGACGATGCCGGTCTCGATCGCGTTGGGGCCGCGCCGCTCGGAGTAGTAGAAGGCGAACGTGCCAATCACCTCTCCGGCGGTCCCGAAGATCGGACTCGACCAGCAGGCCAGCAACCCAATCGGCAGCGCAAGATGCCGATAGTCGTCCCACAAGGGATCAGTTGCGATGTCGGTCGCGGCGACCGGGCTCCGTCGATAGGCGGCGGCGCCGCAGCAGCCGACGGACGGACCGATCTCGAGGCCGGTGATCGCGTCGCAGTACGCCTGCGGCACGCTCGGCCCCGCGAGCGAGTTCAACCTGCCGGACTCGTCCACAGTAAGGATCGTGCAAAAACAATTTGCGGACAAAGCTTCGGCTTCGAGGCAAATCCGCCGCGCCGTTTCGTCCAGAGGCCGCCCCCGCGCCACCATCTCGAGGATCACGTTCTGCAGCCCGAGCAGCATC
Organism: Hansschlegelia sp. KR7-227; assembly: GCF_049446035.1. Lineage (NCBI taxonomy): Bacteria > Pseudomonadati > Pseudomonadota > Alphaproteobacteria > Hyphomicrobiales > Methylopilaceae > Hansschlegelia > Hansschlegelia sp. KR7-227. The sequence goes on along the minus strand of NZ_JBMSEA010000004.1, from coordinate 55,664 downwards.
AATATGCTGGCCTTTCCTCTCCGGAACGCTTCACGGCCGAATTCTGCCGCGTCCCGATTAAATGCTCACCTTCATGCTTACGCTGTGCTCCCGCTACGGGATCTTACATCTCAATGTTACCCTCTAACAGACGAGATGTCAGGGTCGTTCCACCGGCGACGACGGCGGCGCGCGCGCTCTACCGGCCGCGTGGGGCGGCGCCGTCATAACCTTTGCAGGTTCCGCGGATCGTGCGGGCGACGTCGGGAAAGGCCGAGGCGTCGTCCGCGACGTCGCGCACGATCGCCCGGACGAGCGGATCGCCGCTCGGAGGCCGCCAGGTCTTGGCGAGCCGGAAGCGCTTCGCGACATCCCCCAGCGCCTCCTTCTCGGCTGCGACCCCTGCGCCGCGCGCCTGGACGCGTTCCTGGTGGAAAACCGCCGCTTCGACGTCCCGCTTGGGGGGAAGGCGCCGCGCGATCCGCACCGCGCTTTCGTCGGCCGCGGTGGCGACGGCGTCCGCGGCCGTGATCAGGCCGGGCGACATGTCGCGAGCGACCATCGCCCAGGGCAGGTCTCCGCGCACCATCACCACCGTGACGCGCGGCCGCTTGCAGATCGCGACGTAGCCCCGCGCGAGAAACAGCGCGGTCGCTCCCAGCACCTCCGGCGCGTCCAGCGTGGCGTAGGCGCGGACCTCGCTGGCGCCGTCGCCCTTCGAGACGACGAGATCCAGGGTCGTGTCGGACAGGTCCGGGGAGACGCGGCTGAGATGCAGCCGTCCCGCGGCGCTCGGCTCGTCGGCCCAGACGACAGCGACGGGCGCGAGGCACGCGAGCAGCAGGCAGCAGCGCGCCGCGCGTCGCGCGCTCGCAGATAAGGGGCCGGCCATTCGCCCGCCCGTCCGCATGCCCTGACGCAACATCCGTCCTCGCAATCTTGCGCTGCGTCCCCGCCGCGCCCTCGGCTCGAAGGAGGCGCTCGGGCCGTTTAGAAATCATTAGCATCCGCCCGCACGGATCCGTTCGTCCTTTGACCACCGGAGAACGAATCGCGCGCTGCCGCTTTGTTCTCGCGGACGATGCGACGGCGCGTCCCGACTCGCCGAAGGGAGCTTCGTCCAGCCGTCACGTCGGCGCCCGCGCGGCCTCGGCGAGCGGCGGGGCGGCGGATGCCGCCGCACGGCGGCGCAGAAGCGCGGCGACGAGGCCGCCGAGCAGCAGGAGGGCGGCCGCCGCGAGGGTGCTCATCGTGCCTATGGCCGGCACCATCGGGGTGTAGCCCGCGACCATCTTCGCGTAGAGCCATTCGGGAACGGTGGAGTCCGCGCCCGTCGTGTAGAGCGACAGCGGAAAGTTGCCCCACGACAGCAGAAAGGCGAACAGCGCGCCCGACCATACGCCCGGCCACAGGATCGGCAGCGTGACCTCGCGCAGGATGAACAGCCGCCCGGCGCCGAGGTCGGCCGCCGCCTCCTCGAGCGCCGGGTCGAAGCCGTAGACCTGGATCGCGATCACCAGCGTGACGACCGGGATGATCCACACCAGGTGCGCGAAGATCGCGGTCTGCCAGGTCGGCTGCACGCCGATGGCGTTGAACCACAGCAGCAGCGCAAGCCCGAGCACCGGCTGGGGGAAAAAGATCGGAAGCAGAACCAGCTTCTGATAGAGCCTCCTTCCCTTCCAGTCGTAGCGCGCGAAGGCGAGCGCGCCGAAGAAGGCGACGAGCACCGCGACCACCGTCACCGTCAGCGCGATCGCGAGCGAGGTCTTCACGATCGTCTGGACCTCGATCGAGGCGACGGCCCTGCCCCACCATTCGGTGGAGTATTTCGCAACGGGAAATCCGAAATACCGGCTCTTCGACAGCCCGGCGAGAGCGCCGCAGGCGATCGGAAGGTAGACGACGACGAGAACGAAGATCGTCCAGGCCCAGACGAAGGCGTTCGAGCGGCGAACGGACCGGTTCATCGCCTCACCTCCTTCCCAGGATTCGGTCGAGGTCGAGCTGCGACATCGCCACGAGCGCGAGCGCCCCGACGATGAGCGTCAGCAGCAGCGCGAGGGCTGAGCCGAGCGGCCAGTTCTGGGCGTAGGTGAAGGCGATCTCGATGTCGTGGGTGATGACGATGACCGACTGCCCCCCGAGCACCTTCGATTCGGCGACCGCCCCGACGGCCAGCACGAAGGTCAGCAGCATTCCGATGAGAATGCCGGGCATCGCAAGCGGCAATTCGATCTCGCGCCAGATCGTCAGGCGCGAGGCGCCGAGGTCGCGGGCGGCCTCGACCAGTTCTTTCGGGATCATGGCGAGACCGAGCGACATCGGGAACAGCATGAACGGCAGGTAGACATAGACCATGCCGAACAGGATCGCGGTCGGCGTGTAGAGCACCTCCGGCCCCGAGCCGCCGACAAGCTTGAGCGTGCCGTCGAGCACGCCGTTCTTGATGAAGAACAGCGTCCAGCCGTAAAGCCGGACGTTTTCCGACACGAACAGCGGGAAGACGAACAGCACGCCGACGAAGCCGGACCATCGGCCGAAGACCCGCGCGAGCCCCCAGGCGATGGGATAGGCGACCACCGCGAGGACGACGACGGTGAGGACCGCCAGGACGAGGGACCAGACGAACGACGTCCACACGGTGTTGGCGGGATCGAAGATCGCCGCGAAGTTCGCGAAGGTGAAGGAGCGGAACACGTCGAAGGTGCGGGGCGTGGCGAAGGCGTAGGCCGCGACCGTCGCGAGCGGCGCCACGAAGCCGAAGAGCAGCGTCAGCGCGACGGGCAGCGAGCAGAGCAGGCCGCGGGAGAGTTTCGGCCGACGCGCCGCGTTCGCAGGGGCGGCGCCTTGCGTAGGCTCGGCGGAGACGGCGATCGTCGCGTCCGCCAACGCCTCAGGCCCCGACCACGATGGCGTCGTCCGCGTCCCAGCCGATGGTCGCGGGCGCGCCGGCCTCTCCCCGCCAGGCGCTGGCCCGAGAGAGCTCGAGGAGGAAGGTCTTCTCGCCGACGCGAACCTGGTACTGGATCCGGGACCCCAGCGCGTATTCGTTGAACACGACGCCGCTCAGGCAATTGTCGGCCCCGCCGGGACCCGAGACGAAGCGCAGGAACTCCGGCCGGATCACGACGGCCGCCTTGTCCGCGGCGGAGAGCGCCGGCGGCACCACGAGCCTGAGGCCGTCGATCCCCTCGGCGCTCCAGACGCCGTCCCGCCTTACGGCGTCGACCACGTTCACCTCGCCGACGAATTCGGAGACGAACTTGTCCGCCGGCCGCGTGTAGATGTCCTCCGGCGTGCCCACCTGCACGAGCCGGCCGTCGCGCATGACGCCGATCCGGTCCGACATCACCATCGCCTCCTCCAGGCTGTGGGTGATGTACACGAAGGTCTTGCCGCTCTCGCGGTGCAGGTCCTTGAGCTCCTTCTCCATGGTTTTGCGGAGCTTGTAGTCGAGCGCGGACAGCGGCTCGTCGAAGAACAGGATCTCGGGGTCGTAGGCGAGCGCGCGGGCCAGCGCGACGCGCTGCCGTTCGCCGCCGGAGCAGGTCATGACGTTCTTGCCATAGTGGCTTTCGGGAAGCCGAACCATCCGCAGAAGCTCGAGCGCGCGGGCGCGGCGAGCGGGCGGCGCGATCCTCTTCACCTTGAGCGGGAACTCGATGTTCTCGCCGACCGACTTGTGGGGAAACAGCGCGAGCGACTGGAAGACGAGACAGGTCGGACGCCGGTTCGACGGCAGCTCGTTGATCCTTTGGCCGCGCAGCGTGATATCGCCCGAGGTCGGACTCTCCATCCCCGCCAGCATGCGCAGCAGCGTGGTCTTGCCCGAGCCGGAGGGGCCCACGATCGTCAGGAACTCGCCGTCGCGGATGTCGAGGTCGATGCGGTCGACGGCGACGAAGTCGCCGAACGCCTTCCGCACGCCGACGAGCTGGAGAATGGGGGGCGCCGCGCCGGGGACCATGGCGGACCCGGCGGGCGTGGCGGCGATCGTCATGCGGCGGCTCCGGCACGCATTGTCCGGGCGCTAGCGGCGGCGGAGCCGCGCCAAGCCGGGACCGTCATCCGGACGAGGCGGTTTCTGCGCACGGACCCGGCTCTCGCTCCGCTCGGCCGGGACGACGCCATCGCGTCGCTCAACCCTTGGCGCGCTTCGCGGCGGTCATGAGCTCGAGCGCCTTGTCGTAGTCCGGCACGATGTCGTACTCGGCGCAGCGCGCCATCTCCTCGGTGAGGCTCTCATACTGGATGGCGTCGAGCTCCTCCTTCGTGAACAGGTCGAAGCACGCCTTGTTTCCCATCTGCGCGACCGGGTTGAAGGTCCCTTCGGCGAAGGCCACGGTGTGGGCGACTTCAGGGTCCTGAACATATTTCAGGAAGTCCGTCGCGAGCGGCGAGAGCGCCGGATTGTTCACGGTCGAGGTGATCTCGATCCAGGCGACGCCGCCCTTGCCGTCGATCGGCCCTTTCAGCGGCGTGATCGCGCGCAGCTCCGGATGGCCGTCCGCGCGGGCGGGCGAGACGGAATAGGTGCCGCCCGTCAGGTGGAAGTCGATTTCGCCGGAGACCAGCGCCTGGTTCATCGCCGCGATGTCGCCGACCAGCTTGGCGCCGCCGAAGACCTGTTTCGCCGTCTCCGCGAACTTCGCCATCTCGGCGTCGTCATGCGTCTTGAACGGGTTGATCCCGGCGACGAGGAAGATGTTGAACACGTTCCAGTCGTCGGATTCGAGGATGCCGTATTTACCCTTGATCGAGGGATCGTTGAACAGATCCCAGCCCTGCTCCTCCGCGGTCTTCCGGCTGACCTTGTCGGTGTTCACGACGAAGCTGTAGGGGCCGAAGCGCTGGGCCATGCCGAGCAGTTCGGCGCCGTCGTCGCTCATCGCCCAGCGGTAGGGCGCCTTGAATTCGGGCAGCATCTTGTCGAAGAACGGCTCGAACTCGGCCTTCGGCAGCGGCTTGATCAGCCCCTCCGGGTACATCGCCTTGCGGGCCCAGGGATTGTTGACGTTGATGAGGTCCCAGACCTTGGTCTCGCCGGCCCGGAGCCGGTTGATCATGGTCGGGTCGTTGGTCAGGCTCTCCGCCTTGACCGTGGCGCCTTTCGAGCTGCGGAACGGATCGAGCACCTGGGCTGAATTGTAGCCCTCCCAGCACAGGATGTTCAGCTCCTTCTCGCGCGCCGCCCGGGCCGGCAGGGCGCCGAGAAAGGGCGCGGCGAGCGCCGCGCCGCCCATCATCTTCAGGGCGTCGCGTCTGGACAGCGTGGTCATCGGATCAGTCCCCCGTCATTCGCCGCTCGAAGCCGCGATCGCCACAGGCCAACGTTGCAAGTCCGTCATTCCACCCCGCGAGTATCGCCGGTTCTGTTGGGTTTACAACGCGCATTTAATGAGCAGGTCCGCACGCTCCGCGCTCAGTCCGGCGTCACGCGATCATCCCGACCCGGTCGGCCCGCGGGCGGAAAACGCCCGCTATCCGGCCGTCAGGACCGCGTCGAGCGCCTCGAGCAGCAGGTCCGCATGCTCCCGGTCGAAGATCAGCGGGGGGCGGATCTTGAGCACGTTGCCGTAGCGCCCCGCGGCGCCGATCAGGATGCGGCGGTCCCGCAGCGCGTTGATCGCGCGGCTGGTGGCGTCGGCGTCAGGCCCGCCATCGGCGTCGACGAACTCGACGCCGAGATAGAGCCCCGACCCGCGCGCTTCGCGAATGACGGAATGGCGTCGCATGAGCCCGCGCAGGTTCTCGAGCAGATAGAAGCCGACCTCGGCGGCGCTGCCGATGAGCTGGCGCTCTTCGATCTCGTCGAGCACGGCGAGCGCCGCCGCAGAGGCCACCGGATTGCCTCCGAAGGTGTTGAAATAGCCGACGCTGTCGGCGAAGCCCTGCATGAGGTCGCGCCGGGCGACGACGCCGCCGATCGGAATGCCGTTGCCCATCGGCTTGCCCAGCGTGACGACGTCCGGCGTCACCCCGTGCCGCTCGAAACCCCACATGCCTGCGCCCGTCCGCCCGAAGCCCGGCTGCACCTCGTCGGCGATGAACAGGCCGCCGGCCGCATGCGCGACGTCGACCGCGGCGGCGAGGAAGCCGGGCGGGTCGGCCGCGATTCCGTCGCTCGAAAAGATCGTGTCGACGAGGAAGCCGGCGAAGCCGTGCCCGCTCTCCTCCAGGCTCGCGATCGCGGCCGTCAGGTCGTCGGCGAGCCGGCGCCCGACGTCGCCGCCGCCGATCGGGGCGGGGATCGCGCGCACATGGGGCGCCAGCGGCTTGCCCGGACGCGACGAGGGCGAGACGTCGGCCACCGCGGTGGTGTTGCCGTGATAGGCGGCCTCGGTGACGACGAAGCCGCGCTTGCCGGTCGCGGTGGTCGCAAGCCGCAGCGCGACGTCGTTGCTCTCGCTGCCCGTGCAGGTGAACGCGACCCGATCGAGGCTCGCGGGAAACGTCGCGAGCAGACGCTCCGCGTAGGTGTGCACCACGTCGTAGAGATAGCGGGTGTGGATGTTGAGGGTCGCGGCCTGCGCCGCGACCGCCGCCACGACGCGGGGGTTGCAGTGCCCGACGGACGGCACGTTGTTGTAGACGTCGAGATAGCGCGTCCCGTCCGCCTCCGTGATCCACACGCCCTCGGCGGAGACGACGTGGAGCGGGCGGTCGTAGAACAGCACCGACGTCGGCCCGAAGGTGCTTTGGCGCCGGGCGACCAGCGAGGCCGTCTCCTCCGCGAGCGTCGCCGCCCGGCTGGCGTCGAAAGCGTTCAGCTTGAGGATCTGGCGGCTCGCGGTCATGCCCGTCCCTGCTCCTCAACCGCGCTGCGCGAGATGGCGTTCCGCGAGCTCGATCGTGCCCTGCGTGAAGGGTACGCCCATCGCCTGGGCGGTCGGCGTCTCCGCATGCGAGGCGATCCAGGCGGTCAGCTGCATGCGGCGCAGCATCAGGAAGGTCGGCAGCATCCGGACGTCCTTCGCGAGCACGGGCGCCACGGACGCGTAGCCGTTGAGCCAGGCCTCCTCGAGGTCCGGAATGAACGGCTCGTGCTCCATGAAGCTCACGGCGGCGACGAAATCGTACATGAACCAGCTGAAGCCGCAGTCGTCGAAGTCGATGACGGCGAGGCGGTCTCCGTCGACCAGAAGATTGGCGGGGCGGAGATCGGCATGGATCAGGCCAAAGGTCTCCGGAGAGGCGCCATAGGCGCCGACCTCGCGCCGCAGGAGGTCCGCGACGCGCTCCAGAACGGCGCGCCCCGCCGGGTCCAGCCCGAGCGCCGAGCGCCAGTCGCCCCAGAGCGGCCGATCGCCGATGATGGCGTCGAAATCCCACGTCTTGCGGCGGAAGCCGGGTCCGGGGGTCCAGCCGCGGACATGGGCGTGCAGCCGGGCGGTGATTTCGCCCAGAACGCGGTACCAGGAGGCGAGATTTTCGCCGGGCTCCGGTTCGCGGCCGGCCATGAATTCGAAGGCGGCGACGTAGCGGAGGCTGCCCTCGTCGTCGAAGGCTCCGAGCAGTTCGCCGTTCGCCATGCGGATGGGCTCAGGCGTCGCGGCCACCCCGTCGGCGCGCAGCGCGGCGATCCAGGCGAGCTCGGAGCGGATCTCCTCGAGCGAATGATAATCGGGCCGGTGGACGCGGAAGACGACCGGCCCGCCCTTGTCGCGGTCCGCGAGGAACGTCGCGTTTTCGGAGATGGTCAGCAGACGGAGCGGCGAGTCCGGGGCTAGCCCCCAACGCGGCAGGGCTTCGCGCAACCGCAACTCCAGCCGGGCGAGAAATCCGTCGTCGTACATAACGTCTTCCCGTCAGACCGACGACGACACATCCCACGCCGATGTGGCGAATGCAACATCGGCGTGGCTCATCTCCCACACCCGGAATCAGGCCGCGACCACCTCCACACGGCAGCGGTCCAGCGCCTCGGCGAGCGCGCCCCGCGGCGGCTCGTCGGTCACGAGGGCCGCGAGTTCGCGCCAGGACGCGTAGCGCGCGGCGAACATCCGATCGAACTTCGAATGATCGGCGACGACCATGGTCTCCGCGGCGCGGGAGGCGATCGTCCGGTAGACGGCGGCGATCTCGACCAGGGCGTCGGTCGGCCCCTCGCCCGTCACCCCGCTGGCGCCGATGATCGCGTGATCGGCGGAAAACTCGCCGAGGAAGCGTGACGTGTGCGCCCCCACCGTCGCGCCCTCGCTCGCCAGACAGACGCCGGGGGCCATGATGACCGTGATGGTCGGATTGACCGCCAGCGCCGCGGCCGCGCTGAAGGAATGCGTGATGACGGTCAAGCCCTTATGGTCGGCGGCGATGCGGCGGGCGACATGGGTGGTGGTCGCGCCCGAGCCGATCATGATCAGGCCGCCGGGCTTCAGACGGGCGGAGGCCGCGCGCGCGATGCGTTCGCGCTCCGCGACGAAAAGGGTATGCCGTTCGCCGACGGCGGGCTCCGTGCTCAGCGTCCTCACCGCCCCGCCATAGGTGCGGTTGATGAGGCGCTGCTGGGTCAGTTCGTCGAGATCGCGCCGGATGGTCTCGGTCGAAACGCCGAGATGGGCGGCGAGCTCCGCGACGCGGAGGCTCGGCGTGCGGGTGATCTGGCTGAGAATTTCGGAATGGCGGAAGGACTTGGAGGGTTTCATGCCGGACGCGTCGCAAGAGCAGGCGCCGGACGATAGCACGCCGGGCGCGGCGGCGCGGCTCAGGCGGACGGACCTGCCGGCGGCCGGCCGCCTGTTCGAGGTCCGATGCGCGCCCCCGCTTCTCGTGGCGTCGTTCGACCGGCCGCAGACGTTTCTGAGCTGGGCGCTCGCGCGGCCGGGCCGTCAGGCCGGGCGGCGCGTCGCCTGGCTCGAGGTCCGCGACGCGGACCTGCCGATCGGCCTTGATCCCGCCGCCCCGCTCGCGGCCCGGCTCGACGCCGATGGTCTCCGCGACGCGGTCGCCATGATGACGTCGCGCGACGTGCGAAAGCGCAAGGGGGCTTTCGCGGCGGCGGGAACGGTCTCCGCGCAGAGTCTCGCGACGACCGGCCTCTCGAACGCCGCGCGGGTCGGCGCCCCGTCGCGGACGTCGCCGCGCCTGGGCACGATCAACGTCCTCGCCGCCGTCTCCGTGGCGTTGTCGGACGCCGCGCTGATCGAGGCCGTCTCGATCGCGGCCGAGGCGCGCACCGCCGCCGTCATGGACGCGGGCTGGCCCGCGGCCGGAGGCGTCGTCACCGGAACCGGCACCGACTGCATCGTGGTCGCGGCGCCCGCCGACGGGGAGCGCGCAGCGTTCGCCGGACTGCACACGGACATAGGCCAGGCGCTCGGTTCGGCGGTCTATCAGGCCGTGCACGCCGGCGCGACGGAATGGGTCGCCGAGCAGCGCGACAAGAGCGGCTGAGCGGCGCCGGCCTCAAAGGTCGAGCGTCACCGACACCCGGGCGCGGGAGACGCAGGGCGCGATGTGATCCTGCCGGGCCGCGACCGAGATCGCCGCGTCCCGGTGGATGACGACGCCCTCGCTGTAGCCGCAGACGCAGGAGCCGCAGACCCCGAGCTCGCAGGAGGACGGCATCGTGATCCCGTGGTCGCGCAGCACGTCGAGCAGCGAACGATCCGCCGGCACGTGCAGCACCTCGCCGGTCGAGGCGAGTTTGGCGTCGAAGGGCTCCGGCTTGAAGTTCTCGTCGAGCGTCGCCTGGAAGGCCTCGGCGTGGACGAGATCCTCGGGCCAGCCGAGATCCGCGGTCGCGCCGCGCACGGCGTCGAGCAGCCGCTGCGGCCCGCAGACATAGAGGCAGGACGCCGCGCCCGGCGGACCGATCAGGGAGGCGTCGAACCGGCGCCCCTCTGCGGAGAACCAGGTCGTCAGGCGGTCCCCGCAGATCGCCCGAAGCTCCGCGAGCATGGGCGCGTCCGTCTCGGACGGCGCGCAGAAATGAACGGCGAAATCCGCGCCCCGCTCGGCGAGCCGCCGCGTCATCGCAAGGACCGGCGTCACGCCGATGCCGCCGACGACGAAGATATGGCGCTCCGCCGTCTGAAGCGGAAAGTTGTTGCGCGGCGCGGAAACGTGGACGATCGCGCCAGGCTTGAGCGTCTCATGGGCCCAGCGCGAGGCCCCGCGTCCTGCGTCCTCGCGCTTCACGGCGATCTCATAGGCGCCGCGGTCGCGGGGATCGCCGCAGAGCGAATATTGCCGGATCTTGCCGTCCGGCAGGCGCAGATCGACATGCGCGCCCGGCTCCCAGGCGGGAAGCTCGGGCTTCAGCGGATGGACCAGCCTCAGATGCATCACCTTCGGCGTGGTGAGCCGCGCGGCCTCGACGCGCAGCTTCATGATGATGCGGGCGGTCACGGGGCGGCGTCGTCCAGAAGCTCGATGGCGTCGCCCGGCCGGATGACTCCGCCGCGCTCGATGCCGCAGTTCAGCCCGGAGCGGTTGTAGAGCGGCAGGAACACCGGCGAGCCCAGCAGCTCCTCCAGATATTTGCAGGGGAAGTTGAGCCGCCCTCCCCGCAGGATGACCTCGCCGACCCGGAATCGCCGGCCGACGAGATGGTTCAGCGGCACGCCGCGGACGGTGAGATTGCGACGATGATCGCCCGGCGCGAGCGCGATCGCGCCCTGCTGGAGCGGCGGGTCGTTGCGGGCGAGCGCGTCGAGCGCCTCCTGCTCGATCAGCGTCACCTCGCGCGTGTCCGGCTTCGGCGAATAGGTGCCGGCGCCCTCGAAATAGCGGTCGCCGACGATGCCGCGGCCGGCGACGCATTCGGCCTCCGCCAGTTCCTCCATCTCGTAGCTCGCGGCCGGCGCCACATGAATGTGGAGCAGGACGCCGCGGAAGCCGGTCGCCCCGCCCGCGACGCCGCGGGCGACAGACCCCGCCGCGTGCTCGAAGGCCTCCACCATCTTCGGAGCCGTCCGGTCCGGCGGCGCTTCGCCGATGACGTCGCCCCGCGTTTCGTCGTCCCTCATGCTGTTCTCCCGGCGGCCTCCCGCCGCCTCGTGTCCTTTAAGCCCTGCGCGCGCCGGAGGATCGTCCGGCGCGGCGCCCCGTCAACCCGCGTCAGGCGCGGGCGATGTCGAGATCGCGTGTCTCCTTCGCCGCAAGCGTCGCCGCAAGGGTGATCAGCGCCAGCGCGATGAGATAGAGCGCGATCGGCCACGGCGCCCCCGCCCAGGCGAGCAGGCCGGTCGCGATCATCGGCGCGAAGCCGCCGGAGATCGCGGCCGCGATCTGGCAGCCGAGCGAGGCGCCGCTGTAGCGCACCCGCGTCCCGAACAGCTCCGGCAGGAACGCCGCCTGGGGCCCGAACATGGTGCCGTGGGTCAGGCTCATGATGACCGCGATCGAGATCACCACGATCGTCGGGTCGCGGGTCTCGAGCAGCGGAAAGACGACCAGCGCGCAGACGATGCTGATCGCCGCCCCGCCGAGATACATCGGCCGCCGCCCGATCTTGTCCGACATCCAGCCGAACAGCGGCAGCGTGCCGAGCTCGAGCACGGCTCCGAGCAGGATGGCGTAGAGGATGAGACTGCGCGGCAGGCCGAGCGTGCCGGTGGCGTAGACGATCGCGAACACCGTCAGCACATACACCCATGCGACCTCCGACACCTTCAGCCCGACCGCCGTCAGGAAGGTGCGCGGCTGCTTCATGATCACGTCGAGGATCGGCATGCGGGCGACCGTGTCGGTCTTCTTGACCTCGGCGAAGGCCGGCGTTTCGACCAGCTTGAGCCGCACGAACAGGCCGACGCCGATCAGGATCACGCTCAGCAGGAAGGGCAGCCGCCAGCCCCACGACAGGAAGTCCTCAGGCGGCAGCATCGTCAGCAGAAGAAAGGTCGCGGTCGACAGCGCGACGCCGGCGGGGAAGCCGACCTGCACCAGGCTGCCGTAGAAGCCGCGCTTCTTCGGCGGGGCGTGCTCGATCACCATCAGCACCGCGCCGCCCCATTCGCCGCCGATGCCGATCCCCTGCAGCAGCCGGAGCGCGACCAGCAGGATCGGCGCCCAGATGCCGATCTGGTCATAGGTCGGCAGCAGGCCGATGAGGAACGTGCCGCCGCCCATGATCAGCATGGTCAAAGTGAGCATGGCCTTGCGGCCGATGCGGTCGCCGAAATGACCGAAGATCGCCCCGCCGACCGGGCGCGCCACGAAGCCGACGGCGTAGGAGGCGAACGCCGCGAGCGTGCCCGCGACCGGATCCATGGTCGGAAAGAACAGCTTGTTGAACACGAGCGCCGCGGCGGTGCCGTAGATCAGGAAGTCGTACCACTCGACGACCGTGCCGAGCACGCTCGCCCACACGATGCGGTTCATGCGGGTCTCGTCGGTCTCGACCCTCGCGGCGCTCAGTCCGTCAGCGGTGGGCGCATCGGTCATTTCCGCCTCCTATCCATCGATAGTGGAAAAATCTCCACTATCCGGGAGGCAAGCGACGTGCCAAATTGCGGCCGCTCAATTTCGACGGGGCGTCGAACGGATCTGGCGCGTTTTCAATCGGAAGGCGCTGGAATCATCGGCGCCGGCGCGATGGGGATCAGCGGGTGCGCGAGCTGTCGATCACCAGGAAATACTGGCAGTCGCCCGGACCGACATTGTCGAAGGCGTGGTCGGCGTCAGCTTCGAAGTACAGGCTGTCGCCTTCGTCGAGGCGAACGGCGCGGTCGCCGACATGCGCCTCCAGCCGGCCTTTCAGGACGTAGATGTACTCGGAAACGCCGCGCCGATGGGCCACGAAACGCCCCGTGCCCCCGCCGGGCGGCAGCGTGTTCAGCACCCAGTCGATGCCGCGCCCGGGCAGGACGGGCGAGATGCAGCGTCTCAGGAACCCGGACTCGCCGTCCCGCAGGATCGGCTGGCGATCCGCGGGGATGACCAGGATCTCCCGTTCCGTCGGCGCCGCCATGAGGCGCGAGAACGTCACGCCGAGCGCTTCGGCGAGCCGCGACAGCACGGTGGTGGAGGGGACGGCCTCGGCGCGCTCCACTTTCGAGATCATCGACCGGCTGACCCCCGACAGCGCCGCGAGCCCTTCCAGCGACAGTCCGCGGTCCTTCCGGTGCCGGCGCAGCTCGGCCGCGAGGACCTCGACCTGCCGGCGCTCGGCCGGCTCCGGCCGGTCGTCCAGGCTGACATCGATGTCGTCGCGTCGGATGCTCATGCAGGGCACATGCAACGAGACGCGCCAACCGATCAAGAGGAGCACGCCATGCGCGACCGCGAAGCCGCAGCCCGCATAGGGATCATCCTTTACGACACGGTCGAGCCGATCGACGTCGGCGGCACGGTCGGGGTGATCTCGATGGCGCGCCGCATCCTGCCAAACCTTTCGGACGCGGTGATCGCGCGCGAGGCGGGACCGGTGCGGCTCGCCGGCGGGCTCGTCGTCGAAGCGCCCTATGGCCTCGACGACGCGCCGGACTGCGACGTGTTCGTGGTGTGCGGCGGCGCCGGCTGGCCCGAGGCCTCGCGCGATCCGCGGTTGATCGCCTTCCTCAAGTCGCAGCCGGCCGAGCGGCTCGCCTCGGTCTGCACAGGGGCGATGATCCTCGCGGCTTCGGGCGCGCTCGACGGGCGCACCGCCACGACGCGCCGCAACGCGGCGGGCGCCGAGCCCAAAGCGCCGCTCGGCCTCATCGCCGGTGTCGCGAACGGCGCGACCCCGGTCGCCGCGGCGGTGGCGGACGACGTCGTCGTGACCGGCGGCGGCGTCTCGCTCGCGATCGACGCGACGCTCTACCTCATCGGCAAGCTCTACGGAACGGACGCGCGCGACGACGTCGCCCGGCTGATCGAATATGATCGCGCCTTCGCCGCCAACGAAGCGGCGCTGGGGCATGTCGCGGCGTAGGGCTTTTTGGCCGGCGAAGCGCCTGGCTCAGGCCGGCGGCTTGAGGTCGCCCATCAGCGTCGGGAACAGCTCGGCGACGGTCGGATGGATCGGCGTCGTGCGCCGAATCTCGTCCGCGGTCATCCCGCCCTGGATGGCGTAGAGCAGGCCGTGGATCGCCTCGTCGCCGCCGACGCCCAGCACAGCCGCTCCGAGGATCAGGTCGGTCTCGGCGTCGACCACCGCCTTCATGAAGCCCTTAGTCTCGCCCTTCTCCCGCGCGCGGCCCACCCGGTTCATCGGCCGGGTCGCGACCTTGTAAGGCCGGCCGCTCGCACGCGCCTGCGCCTCGGTGAGCCCGACGCGGCCCAGCGGCGGGTCGGTGTAGAGGGCGTAGACCGGAAACCGGTCGCTGATCCGGCGGTCGTCGCCGTCGAGGAGGTTCGCCGCGACGATCTCGAAATCATTGTAGGCGGTGTGCGTGAAGGCCCCGCGGCCGTTGCAGTCGCCGAGCGCCCAGACGCCCTCGACATTCGTCTTCAGCTCATCGTCGACGATCACGTAGCCGCGCTCGTCGGTCGCGACCCCCGCTTTGTCGAGCCCGAGATCGTCGGTGTTCGGACGCCGGCCGACCGCGAGCAGCACGTGGCTGCCGGTCTCCACCGATCCGTCGCCGAGGACGACGGCGACCTCGTCGCCCTGCCGTTCGAAGCTCAGGCGGCCGGCGTCGAGACGGACCTCCACCCCCTCATCCTCCAGAAACGCCTGCACCGCCCCGGACACTTCCTCGTCCTCGCGGGCGATGAGGCGCGGCGCGGTCTCGATCACCGCGACCTCGGCGCCGAAGCGGCGGAACATCTGGGCGAATTCGAGCCCGATATAGCTGCCGCCGATCACGAGGAGTCGACGCGGCACGCTCTCGAGGTCGAGAATGGAGCTGTTGGTGAGGTAGCCGGTCTCCGACAGGCCGGGCATCTCGGGGACGGCCGCCCGGCCGCCGACGTTCAGGAAGATGTGCGGCGCCGTGAGGAGCTCGTCGCCCACCGCGACCTCATGAGGCGACGCGAAGCGCGCGTGGCCGCGCAGGAGGGTGACGCCGTCCGTGCCTTCGAGCCAGGTTTCGTTGTTGCGGCGGGACTGGCCCGCGATCTCGTCCTTGCGCGCCTTGATCCGCGCCATGTCGATCGTGACCGATCCGCCGACCCCAACGCCGTATTCGCCGGCGCGCCGGGCGAGATGGGCGGCGTAGGCGCTCGCGACCATCGCCTTGGTCGGCGTGCAGCCGACATTGACGCAGGTTCCGCCGACGAGATGGCGCTCGACGATCGCGACCGACCAGCCGGCCCCCGCCAATCGCGCCGCAAGCGACGGGCCGGCCTGTCCGGCGCCGATGACGATCGCGTCGAAGCGCGTCGCCATCAGAGCGAAGCCACGATCGCCAGGGCTCCCAGAACCGCGACCGCGTCCTCGATCACCGCGGCCGGCATATCCTTGCCGAAGGCTGCGGCGAGCCGCCCGCGCGCCGCCGCGCCGCCGAGCGTTCCGGCCACCGCGCCGACCACGCCCGCGATCCCCCCGCCGATGAGCGACCCGCCCGCGACGCCGAGCGCGGCGCCGCTGATCGCGCCGGTGACGATGCGCGCTCCGAACTGCTGCGGGACCTTCCGGCTGGGCGTGTTGGGCAGCTTGTCGGCGACCAGTTCCGCCAGCGCCAGAACGGTCAGCACATAGGGAATCCAGCCATAGCCCAGCAGCCCCAGCCAGGACCACGACAGATCGAGCCATCCGAAATGCGCGGCCCAGCCGACGGCGACCGGCGCCGTCATCGCGCGAAGGCCCGCGACCGCTCCGATCAGAAGCGCGGCGATGAAGAAGCCCATGTGATCGTTCCCCCTCGGCGCATCGTGGCCGCGCGGCGGCCGGCGTCAAGCGTGAACACGCAGGGCCGCCGCGTGTTTTTCGGCGAAGGAGCGGTATGATCCCCGCCAGGAGAAGGATCGCCCGCCGTGAAATGGATCTCCGCTTTGGCGGTCGCGGCCTGTCTCGCCTTCGCGACCGCCGCGGCCGCGCGGCCGATCGTGGTCGCGTCGAAGAGCGACACCGAAGGCGCGGTGCTCGGCTACATGATCCTGCTCGCGCTCGAACATGCGGGCGTGCCGACGCGCGACCGGGTGCAGCTGGGCGGCACGGCGGTGGTCCGCACGGCCCTGCTCGCCGGCGAGATCGACGTCTATCCCGAATACACCGGCAACGCGGCGAGCTTCTTCCGCCGCGAGGGCGACGCGGTTTGGAAGGACGCAGGCCGGGCTTACGCGGAGGCCCGCCGCCTCGATTACGAGGCGAACCGCGTCGTCTGGCTGGCGCCCTCCCCTGCGGACAACTCCTGGGGCGTGGCGGTCCGGCGGGACGTCGCCGAGCCGAACCGGCTGCGCAGCTTCTCCGATTTCGGCCGATGGGTGAGCGCCGGCGGCCGGGCGCGCCTCGCCGCCTCCGCGGAGTTCGTGCATTCCCCGTCCGCCCTTCCCGCCTTCGAGGCGACCTATGGCTTCCGGCTGAGATCGGACCAGATCGTCAGCCTCGCCGGCGGCGACACGGCGGCGACCCTCTCGGCGGCCGCCAAGGGCGTCAGCGGCGTCAACGCCGCGATGGTGTACGGCACCGACGGCGGCATCCCGTTCTCCGGTCTCGTGCTGCTCGAGGACGACAAGCGCGTCCAGCCGGTCTACCAGCCGGCTCCGACCGTCCGCCAGGCCGCGCTCGACGCCGAACCGCGCATCGCCGACGCTCTGCTTCCGGTGTTTTCGGGGCTCGACCTCGTCACCCTTCAAGGGCTCAATGGCCGCGTGCAGGTCGGCGGCGAGCCCGCGCGGACGGTGGCGGAATCCTATCTGCGGTCGAAGGGGTATCTGAGATAGCCCACAGCCCAGCCCTTTCGGTCGACGCGCCGAGCGCGGAGCGCAGACGCCGCGTCGACCGACTCGGCGCAGCCGTCGTCACCCTCGCCGCGATCGGCCTCGCCGCCGGCCCCTTCGCCACGCTGCGCCCAAACCGCATTCTCGACGGGACGCCGATCGGCCTGTTCGACGCCCTGCCGCGCGACGTCGCGGCGGCCGTCGCGGCCGTGGTCGCCGCTGCGGCCTGCGTCGCGCTGCTACGCACGGGCGCAGGCGCACGGCTCACGGCGGGGGCGGCGGCGCTGGCGGCGCTGGTCGCGGCGGTCGGGCGCGCGCCGGGCCACCTCGTCGCGCCGGGCGACGTGTTCGGCCGGGTCGGGCCGGGCTGGGGCTGGTGGCTCGCGGCGCTCGCCTTCGCCCTGCTCGCCGGCGACGCGCTGACGCGGCTGCGAATCGGGCCGGGGGCGCGCGTCATGGCCCTCGGGATCGCGGGCCTCGCCGCGGCCGGGCTGATCGCCGGCGGCGCGATCGACGATCTCTCGATCATGAAGGAATACGCCAGCCGGCCGGCGGCGTTCTGGGCGGAGGGGCGCACGCATGCCGCGCTCGCCTTCGGCGCGGTGGCGGCCGCGCTTTCGATCGGCGTCCCGCTCGGCCTCGCCTGCCACCGATGGAGCCGCCTGGCGACGCCGACCGTCGCGGCGCTGAGCGCGCTGCAGACGATCCCGTCGATCGCGCTGTTCGCGCTGCTGATCGCGCCGCTCGGCTGGATCGCCGCCCATGTTCCCGGCGCCGCGGCGATCGGCGTCGCGGGCGTCGGCGCGGCGCCCGCCTTCGTCGCGCTGACGCTTTACGCCCTGCTTCCGGTCGCTTCGAGCGTGATCGGGGGGCTCGCCGGCGCGCCCGACGACACGCTCGACGCCGCGCGCGGGACCGGCATGACGGAGCGCCAGATCCTGACCTCGATCAAGGCGCCGCTGGCGGCGCCGGTCTTTCTCGCGGGCCTGCGCGTCGTGACGGTCCAGACCATCGGCCTCGCCACTGTGGCGGCGCTGATCGGCGGCGGCGGCTTCGGGACGTTCGTGTTCCAGGGCGTCGGGCAGACCGCGATCGACCTCGTCCTGCTGGGCGCGGCGCCCACGGTCGCCATGGCGCTCGCGGCCTCCGTGCTGCTCGACGCGGCCGCCGAAGCGGCTGGCGGGCGGCCGCGATGATCCGGCTCGAGCGCCTCACCAAGCTCTACGGCGCGACGGCGGTGGTCGACGACGTCTCGCTCGAGGTCGCCGAGGGCGCGCTGCTCGCCATCGTCGGCGGCTCCGGCTCCGGCAAGTCGACGCTGCTTCGAATGGTCAACCGGCTGGTCGAGCCGAGCGGCGGCCGCGTGTTCCTTGCAGGCGAGGACACGGCCGCGATCGAGCCGCATCTTCTTCGCCGCCGCATCGGCTACGTGTTGCAAAATCACGGCCTGTTTCCCCATCGCACGGTCGCCGAAAACGTGGCGACGACCCCGCGCCTGCTCGGATGGGACAAGGCGAGGATCGCGGCGCGGGTCGACGAACTGCTCGCTCTGTTCGGGCTCGACCCCGCGATCTACGGGCGCCGCCGCCCGCATGAGCTGTCGGGCGGCGAACAGCAGCGGGTCGGCGTCGCCCGCGCGCTGGCGGCCGAGCCGCGGGTGCTGCTGATGGACGAGCCCTTCGGCGCGCTCGATCCCGTCGTCCGGGCCAAGGCGCAGGCCGATCTCGCCGCGGTGCGGCGCAGGCTCGGCGTGACCGTCATGCTGGTCACCCACGACATGGAGGAGGCGGCGCGACTAGGCGACGTCATCGCCGTGCTGGAGCGCGGCCGCCTGCTCCAGTCGGACGCGCCCGCCGAGATCATCGGCCGGCCGGCGACCCCGTTCGTGTCGGGGCTGGTCAGCGACGCCGAGCGGCCGTTCCGGCTGCTGGCCCTGCGCCCCGTGACCGCGGTCCTTGAGCCCGGCACGACCGAAGGTCCGCCAATCGCCGCGGACGCCGACCTGCGGCAGGCGCTCGCGGCGTTGATCTGGTCGGGGCGCTCCGCGGCGCCGGTCGCCGGCCCGGACGGCGCGGAGCTCGGCGTCGTACGCCTGGCGCGCCTGCTCGAAGCGGGCGCGGACGACGCTGCGTGAGCGCGGCGGGATTGACCATCCGGGTGGCGGCGGCCGCCCTGCTCGCGACGTTTCTGGTCGCGCCGGACCTGTTCGAACCGTTGCTGCGTCCGCTCGCGCCGGCCGGCGCTCCGGCGGTCTACGTCCAGTCGAGCCTCGCCGAACTCGCGGCCATCCATCTCGGCCTGACGGCGCTCGCGACGCTGGCGTCGGCGGTCGTCGCCCTGGCGCTCGCGACCTTCGTGACGCGGCCGGCGGGCGCGGAGTTCCTTCCGCTGTCGCGCAGCCTCGTCAATGTCGGCCAGACGTTCCCCCCGGTCGCGGTGCTCGCCGTCATGGTCCCCGCGGTCGGCTTCGGCGAGGCGCCCACGCTGATCGCCTTGTTCGTCTATGGCCTCCTGCCGATCTTCGAGAACGCCCTGGCCGGCCTGACGGCGACTCCGCGTTCCGTGCTCGACGCCGCCCGCGCCACGGGCATGACCGCACGGCAGGCCTTCCTCGAGGTCGAGCTGCCGCTCGCCCTCCCCGCGATCCTGGCCGGCGTGCGGCTGTCCGCCGTGATCGGACTGGCCACCGCGACGATCGGCTCGACGGTTGCGGCGAGGACGCTCGGCGAGGTCGTGATCGCAGGGCTCGCGTCGAGCAACACGGCCTATGTGGCGCAAGGCGCGGCGGCGATCGCCGCGCTCGCGATGCTGATCTCCGACGGCTTCGGCGTCGTCGAGCGTCAGGCGGCGCGTCGGCTTGGCCCGTCTCCGAGCGCCGCGTGAACGAGCGACTGCGGGCCGTCAGCTCGTCAGCTTCACGAGGATCAGGCTGAACGACGCGATGAAGAGGAAGGACGCGAGCCCGAGGAGCAGGGGGCGCACGCCTTTGGCCGTCAGCTTCCGGACGTCCGCGCTCAGTCCCATCGCGGCGAGCGCGACCGACAGCAGGAAGGCGGTCAGCCCGGCGACCGCCGCACGCGCCTCGGGCCCGATGTCGACCGCGCTGTTGAAGAGAATGATCGCGACGAAGCCGAGCACGAACCACGGCATGGGCGCCTTGCCGCCCTCCCCGCCGCTCCGTCCGCGGGCCATCAGCCCGAGCGAGACCACGACCGGCGCGAGCAGGATGATCCGCGACAGCTTCGCGACCGTGCCGAACTCTCCCGCCTCATGGCCCTGCGCGAAGGACGCCGCGACGACCTGCGCGATTTCGTGGATCGAGGCGCCGGTCCACAGCCCGTAGGCCTGCGCGTCGAGCCCGAGGGCGCCGGGCAGGACAGGATACAGCACCATGGCCGCCGAGCCGAACAACGTGACGCAGGCGATCGCGTAGGCGACGTCCTCGTCGCTGCCGCGCGTCACCGTGTTGGTCGCGATGACGGCGGACGCGCCGCAGATCGACGTCCCGGCCGCGATCAGCTGCGTGAGCTTGGCGTCGACGCCCATCAGGCGCCCGATCCAGGTCGTGAAGAGAAAGGTCGCGACCAGCGTGAGCGCGATCACGGCGACGCCGGCGGCGCCGATCTCCGCCGCCTGCGACAGCGTCAGCTGGAAGCCGAGCAGGATGATCGCAAACCGCAGGACGCGGCGGAGCGCGAAGGCCACGCCGGGCGCGGCGGGCGCCGCCACGCCGAAGGCGTTGCGCACGAACAGCCCGACAAGGATCGCGAGCGCCATCGGACTGAGCGCCGAGACGCCCGGGATCCCGCGCAGGGCGTAGGCCGCGGCGGCGACGGCGCCCGCCAGGCCAAGGCCCGGCCAGAGATCTCCGACCGCCCGCCTGAGCCTCCCGCCGCCCCCGCGGGACGCGAGGACCGGCGCGGCGCGCCCTTCCAATTCGTTTGCAGCCAGCGACATGATCCACCTCCGCAGTCAGAGATGGCGGTGAGCAAACGTTCGTTCAAATTGATTGTTTATCTCATATTGTTCACTTCTTACGATTGTTTTTCTCTGGCGGGGCAGGCGCGTCGATGAAGGTGCTCACTTCCACCGCGGTCTCGGCGATCGCCTCCTGGAGCCCGGCAAGCCTGCGATTCTTGTAGACCGCGGCGAACGGAATGACGGGCGGGCTCGGCCGGGCGTCGAGGAGTTTCAGCGTTCCGTCGGCGAGCTCCCTTGCGTAGCAGGAGGGCGGCAGAAGGCTGATCCCGACGCTCGCCGCCGTGAGCGTCGCGAGCACCGTCATGCTGTTGCAGAGATCGGGCCTCTGGGTCGATCCGCTCCGCGCGAGCCAGCTCGACACCGTGTCGAAATGATAGGAGTTCTCGCCGAGCGAGAGGATCCTGAGATCGGCGAAGTCGGCCGCCGACAGCGGACGGGGCGGGGCGACGAATTCGCCGCCGGCCATCCACTCGAACTGGACGGAGCCGAGCGGCCGCACGACGTAGCCGGGATCGAACGACGCGCCCGGAATGAGGGCGATGTCGAGATCGCCGCTCTGGAGCCGGCTTCTGAGCGGGGCCGTCAGCGCGATGTCAAGCTCGAGCGTGATCTTCGGGCAGCGCTCGTGCAGCGCTTTCGCAAGCAGAGGCAGCCAGGTCATCGCGACCAACTCGGCGACGCCGACGCGGACGACGCCCGACAGCCCTTCGCGCGGACCGATCTGCTGCCGGATCTCCGCGTCCAGCGCGAGCGCGCGCTCGGCGTAGGACACGAGCTCCCGGCCCTTCGCGGTCAAGGTCGCCTTGCGCTGGCTGCGGTCGAACAGGGCGGCGCGCAGGTCCTGCTCCAGCTCCTGGATCCGGGCCGACACCGTGGATTGCGTCGCGTTCAGCTTGGCCGCCGCAGCCGCGAAGCTGCCCAGCCTCACGATCTCGAGGAAGGTCTGCAATTGCCGGAAATTCATCGCATGCGGGCCCTTTGATCGATTTTATCGAAGACGCTCGATCGAAAACAATCGGTTTCCGCGGATATTATCGCCGCATAGGCTTTCGGCCAGCCGGACGCATCCATGATCCGGCCACAAGAAAAGCACTGCAGCCTTTCCGCAGACCATCGGAGAGCGCTCGCGCCGCCCCCTCTCGGGGCGTGGCGAAAGAGCGCCGTGATCGCGGCACCGTCGTACAGAGCGACGGTCCGTCATCCGACAGGCGGAGAGGCGTCGGGGATTTGGAAACGACAGTCCCGCAAGGGACGAAGGGAGGACATGATGGCTGCTCAGTCGGGAACGGCTGCCTTGAGCGACGCCGAGATCGGGCGTCACGCCCGCCGCGCGGTGATCGCGTCGACCATCGGCACGATGATCGAATGGTATGATTTCTACCTCTACGGCCTGGCGGCGGCGCTGGTCTTCGGAAAGCTCTATTTTCCTTCGCAGGACCCCTATTCGGCGACCCTGCTCGCCTTCTCGACCTTCTTCCTCGGCTTCGTGGCGCGTCCTGTGGGCGCTGTCATCTTCGGACATTTCGGCGACCGGATCGGCCGCAAGGGCACGCTGGTCGCGACCCTGCTGCTGATGGGCATCAGCACGGTCTGCATCGGTCTGGTGCCGACCTACGAGCAGATCGGCGTCTGGGGCGCGGTGGCGCTCACCGTCCTGCGCATGCTTCAGGGCATCGGCGTCGGCGGCGAGTGGGGCGGCGCGATCGCCGTCGCGACGGAATGGTCGAAGTTCGACAAGAGGCGCGGGCTCGCCGCGAGCTGGCCCCAGTTCGGCTCGCCGCTCGGCATGCTGCTCGCGGTCGCCGCGATCACCTTCACGTCCTGGGCCGGGTCTCCGGAATGGTTCGAGACGATCGGCTGGCGCATCCCGTTCCTGATCAGCGCTCTGCTCATCGGCGTCGGGCTTTACATCCGGCTCGGCGTGCTGGAGACGCCGGTGTTCAAGGAGATGCAGGAGAAGAACGAGGTCGCCAAGGCTCCGGTCGTCGACGCCATCCGCGGCTACTGGCGGCAGATCCTGCTGACCTGCCTGATCCGCACAGGCCAGCAGGCGCCCTTCGTGCTGTTCACCACCTTCCTCCTGTCCTACGGCACGAAGAATCTCGGGCTCGAAAAGCCGTTCCTGTTCAACTGCGTGCTGGCGGCGGCGGCTTTGTCGCTCTTCACGACGCCGTTCTTCGGCTACCTGTCGGACCGCATCGGCCGCAAGCGCATGTATCTGATCGGCGCCTTCACGATGATGGCGTTCGCCTTCCCCTACTTCTGGATGCTCGACACCAAGATCCCGATGCTGATCGTGTTCGCGGTGCTGATCTCTCTGCCGATCCACGACATGCAATACGCTCCGCAGGCCGCCTTCATCGCGGAAAGCTTCCCGCCGAGCGTGCGCTACTCGGGTTCGTCGATCGGCTATCAGCTGGCGTCGATCACCTCGGGGGGCCCGGCCCCGATGATCGCGGCCTATCTGCTGCACACCTATGGAACGTCGTCCGCGATCGCGGCCTATCTCGCCTTCATCGCGGCGATCAGCTTCGTCTCGGCGATGTTCCTCAGGGACCGGTCGAAGGAAGACTACACGACCAACGAAGGCTGGGCGCGCGGGGAGGCTCTCGCCTCCGGCGGCGCGGTTCCCGTCCCGGCGCCGGTCTCAGCGAGACCGTAGGGGGCAGGCTTCCGCTCCCCGTAGCGGGGGGCGGAAGCCGCAGGCGGGATGGTCGGCGGTCGCCCCCGCCGGCCGTCCCGCATCCTTTCGAGCCGGCTGGACGGCGAGAGCTCATCGATTTTCTCGACGATATCTGATCGAAAAGTCTCGTTTTCAATCGAAATAATCGACGTATAGCGTTGTTGCACGCTGAAGCGGCCCAGGACGGGCCCAAAGAAAAACGCCGCGGCGGCACAGCCTTCGCGCACAGATTTGGGAGAGCGAGATGCTGGATCGAACCCGCGGCGCCGACGCCGAACTGTCCCCGCTGGAGGACGCCAAGCGCAACCCGCTGATGCTCGGACTGTTCCTGCCGATCCAGTCCGGCGCGTGGAGCCCGTCGACGGCCCCGCGCGAGACCTCCTCGACCTTCGATTACAACGCCCGCTGCACGGTCATGGCGGAGCAGCTCGGCTTCGACCTCGTCTTCGGCCTCGCGCAATGGATGGGCAAGGGCGGCTACGGCGGAGAGATGAAGTTCCGCGAGATGGCGACCGACCCTCTGCTGGTCACCGCCGGCCTCGCCGCGATCACCAAACGCATCCTGCTCGTCTCCACCGTCCACATCCTCTACGGCTGGCATCCTCTCCATCTCGCCAAATTCGGCGCCACCATCTCCGAGATGAGCGGCGGCCGCTGGGGCCTGAACATGGTCACCGGCTACAAGAAGAGCGAGTTCGAGATGTTCGGGCTCGACCAGATCGAGCACGACCAGCGCTACGTCATGGCCGACGAGTTCGTCACCATGCTCGAGCGGCTCTGGTCGGAGGACGAGAACCTGACGATCGACGGCCGCTTCTGGAAGATGAAGGACGCTTTCATCGCGCCGAAGCCGGCCGGGGGCAA
Source organism: Hansschlegelia sp. KR7-227 (assembly GCF_049446035.1). NCBI lineage: Bacteria > Pseudomonadati > Pseudomonadota > Alphaproteobacteria > Hyphomicrobiales > Methylopilaceae > Hansschlegelia > Hansschlegelia sp. KR7-227. The sequence goes on along the minus strand of NZ_JBMSEA010000004.1, from coordinate 31,405 downwards.
ATGCATCCTGGTCAACGCGTCGTCGTCCGGGGCCGGCCTCGCTTACGCCGTCAAGCACTCCGACTTGATCTTCGTGACCAGCCCCGCCGGCGCCAATCTCGACAAGGCCTGCGAGGCGCTGCCGCCGCACACCGCGAAGATCAAGGCGGCCGCCCAGGAGATCGGGCGCGACGTCCGCACGCTGATCAACCCGCATGTCATCTGCCGGGAGACCGAGGCTGAAGCCTGGGCGCAGTACGACGCGATCCTGAAGCACGCGGACCCGGTCGCCGCTCAGAACTTCTACCAGACCTTCACCGGCGGCGATCAGACGTCCTGGAAGGCCGCGACCAAGGAGCAGTGGACCATCGGCGGCAACGTCCACATCGTCGGCACGCCGGAGCAGGTGGTCGACGGCTTCAAGCGCCTCAAGGCCGCCGGCTGCGACGGCGTGCAGGTCAATTTCTACGACTTCCTGCCGGACCTGAAGTTCTTCGGCGAGCGCGTGCTGCCGCTGATGCGCGAGGCGGGGCTTCGCGTCGAGACGCCGCTCGCCGCCGCCGCTTGACCGAATCCGCGTCACCCTCTGTCAGGAGGACCAACACCATGTGCGTTTCCGCTATGATCACAGCGACCGAACTCCGCTCCTTCGCCGGCCATTTCGCGACGGGCGTCGCCGTCGTGACCACCCAGAGCCCCGAGGGCGAGCTTTGCGGCGTCACGATCAACGCCGTCACCTCGCTGTCGCTCGATCCGCCGCTGTTCCTGATCTGCCTCGACCACAAGTCGAACACGCTCGGTGCCCTGCTCGCGAGCGGCCATTTCGGGCTTCATTTCCTGTCGCGCGACCAGACGGAAATCTCTAAGGTCTTCGCCTCAAAGCGCGCCGACAAGTTCGAGCAGGTCGAGCACTCGATCGGCGACAGCGGCAGCCCGCTGATCAGCGGCGTGCTGGCCGCGGCCGAGTGCAAGCTGTCGGAGATTTGCCCCGGCGGCGACCACACGATCATCATCGGCGAGGTCGAGAAAGTGCATGTGCACGGCGGCGAGCCGCTGCTGTTCCACCGCGGCGCCTACGCCGCGCTCGAAGGCGAAAGGATGGTTGCGTGAGCGTTCACGACGCATTGCCGGCGAAGCCGCTCGAGGGCCTCAGGGTCCTCGAATTCGCGCAGATCGCCGCCGGTCCGTTCACCGGCTGCCTGCTCGCCGATCTCGGCGCGGACGTCGTGAAGGTGGAGCGCCCCGACGGCGGCGACGGCATGCGCGGCTGGCCGCCGCTGCATGTCGGCGAGGACGGCGAGGACGTGTTCAGCGGCAACTTCACCTCGGTCAACCGCAACAAGCGCTCGGTCGCGCTCGACATCAAGGACAAGGCCGACCTCGCCAAGCTCTATGCGCTGGTCGAGAACGCGGACATCTTCATCGAGAATTTCCGCCCAGGCGCGATGCAGCGCGCGGGCCTCGGCTACGACCAGCTCAAGGCGCGCAACCCGCGTCTGATCTACTGCTCGATCACCGGCTACGGCCAGACCGGCCCCTACGCCCTGAAGGGCGCCTTCGACGTCACCGTCCAGGCCATGAGCGGCCTCATGAGCGTGACCGGCGAAGAGGACGGCCCGCCCGTCAAATGCGGCGTGCCGGTCGGCGACTTCGTGACCGGGCTCTACGCCGCCTATGTGATCCTCGCCGCCGTGATGCGGGCCCGCGCGACGGGCAAGGGCGCGCAGATCGACTGCTCGATCCTCGGCTCGCTGCTCGGCATCTCCGCGCTGCAGACGAGCGAGTATTTCGGCACCGGCAAGGCGCCGCGCAGGCTCGGCTCCGCGCATCCGCGCAACGCGCCCTACGCCGGCTTCCAGGGCTCCGACAAACCCTTCACGATCGCGGCCGGCAACGACAAGCTCTGGCGCGACACCTGCGCGATCGTCGGCCGGCCCGACCTGCCGGACGATCCGCGCTTCGCGACCCAGTCGCTGCGCGCGAAGAACCAGGACGAGCTCGCCGCGATCCTGCAGCCGATCTTCTCGACCCGCACTTCGGCGGAATGGCTCGTGGAGTTCGACGCCAAGGGCGTCCCCTGCGCGCCGATCAACGACTTCGCCGAGATTCTGGCGGACCCCCATGTCCGCGAAGCGGGGTGGGTGCAGCCGATGACGATGCCGAACGGGGCGACCGCCGAGACGGTGGGGTTCCCCATCGCCCTCACCGACTACGCATTCGAGATCACGCGCCAGCCCCCGAGGCTCGGCGAGCACAATGACGAGGTACTGAGCGAATGGACGGAACGCCGCTACGCGAAGGCCCTCTGAGGGTCGGATCCGCCGCGGACGGCGCGCTCAGGACGCTCACGCTCACGCGTCCCGACAAGGCGAACGCCCTCGACGCGGCGAGCGTCGAGGCGCTGACGCAGGCCCTTCAAGGCGCGGTCGCCGAGGGCAAGCCGGTCGCCGTCACGGGCGAGGGCCGCGCCTTCTCGGGCGGCTTCGACTTCACCGGCGTCGAGGAGCAGAGCGGGGGCGACCTGCTGCTGCGCTTCGTGCGCATCGAAGCGCTCCTGCAGGAGGTGCGGCACGCCCCCGTCGTCACCGTCGCGCTCGTCGGGGGGGCCGCGTTCGGCGCGGGCGCCGATCTGGCTGCGGCTTGCGCCTACCGACTCGGCTCGCCCGAGGCCAAGTTCCGCTTCCCCGGCTTCCGTTTCGGGGTCGCGCTCGGCACGCGCAGGCTCGCGAGCGTCGTCGGTCCGGACGCCGCCCGCGCGATCCTGCTCGAGAACAAGACGGTCGGCGCGGAGGAGGCGCTGAAGCTCGGCCTGCTCACGCATCTCGTCGAGCGCGCCGACCTGCTGTCGACGGCCGAAACCCTGCTCGCCGCGCACAAGGGCATGGCGCCCGCCTCGACCGCTCGTCTGCTGGCCCTGACCGCGCCCGACACGCGCGACGCCGACATGGCCGATCTCGTGCGCTCGCTCGCCCCCGAGGGACTGCATGAGCGCATCGCGGCCTATCGTGCCGGACACCGCTGAGGCGACGCGGGCTCTTCGCCTGTCCCCGAAGACGACGGCGGCGACGTCCGTGCCCGGCCGGCGCGCCGGCGTCGCCTGCCTGCTCGCCGCGACAATCGGCTGGGGCCTGAACTGGCCGATCATCAAGCTGCTGCTCGAAGACTGGCCGCCGCTGTTCGCGCGCGGCACGGCCGGCATGGTCGCCGCCTGCGGGCTCGCGCTGCTGGCGGCCGTCCGCGGCGAAAGCCTCGCCGTGCCGCGCGACGCGATCGCTCCGCTTCTGTGGGCGGCCTTCACCAACGTCTTCGCCTTCATGGGCTTTTCGGCGCTCGCGCTGCTCTGGCTGTCCGCCGGCGAGGGCGCGCTGCTGGTCTACACCATGCCGGTCTGGGCGACGCTGCTCGCCTGGCCGGTCCTTGGGGAACGTCCGAGCGGCCGGGCGCTGATCGCGCTCGTCCTGTGCCTTGCAGGGGTCGCGACGCTGTTTGCGGGCGGCGTCTCCCTGATCGATCACGCCAAGCTGCCCGGCGTCGCCTTCGCGCTCGCCGCCGCCGTGCTGTTCGCCTCCGGCGCCGTGACCTCGAAACGCGCGCTCGCGCTTCCCCCCGTCGCGGCGACCGCCTGGCAGGTCGCGCTCGGCTGCGCGCCGATGGTGGCCGCCGGCCTCCTCTTCGAGCGTCCGGACGTCGCCGGCCTCACCGCGGTCGGATTGGCCGCCTGGACCTATATGGTCGTCGCGCCCATGGCGCTCTGCTACCTCGCATGGTTCGGCGCGATCCGCCGCCTGTCGCCGGCCACCGCGGCCACCGGATCCCTGCTCGTGCCCGTCGTCGGCGTGCTTGCGGCCGCGCCTATACTCGGCGAGCCGATCACCGGCCGAGTCCTTGTGGCTCTCGCGCTCGTGGTCTCGGGCGTCGCCCTCGTCGTGAGCCGACCGAAGCCGGCCGGACCTTCGTAAGGCCTCCGGACGGGCGCGGCGCAAGTTGAAGTCTATCTCTCGATAGCCTCTTTCAAACGTAGATTCGGGCCCAGATCTTGGTGGATGTTGCGCAGATCTGCGAAATTGACGCTTCTGTTCCGGGCCCCCTCGGTCTAGACGTCCGCGATCCTGACCGCCGCAACCCTATGACGCCATGACCTTCGAACGCATGAGACTGACGTCGGGATGGCCCCGCACGGTGACCGCGAGGACCGTGCGGGCCGACGCGCTCGCCGGCCTGCTGGGCGCGTTGCTGGTCCTGCCGCAGGGCATCGCCTTCGCCACGCTCGCGGGGCTGCCGCCGCAATACGGCATCTTCAGCGCCATCGTGCCGACCATCGTCGCGGCGACCTTCGGCTCGAGCCTCCACGTCGTCTCCGGCCCGACCAACGCCAATTCGCTGGCGATCTTCGCGGCGATCACGCCGCTCGCCGCCGCGGGCAGCCCCGACTACATCGCGCTGGCGCTCGCCGTCACCATCATGGTCGGGATCATCCAGCTCTCGGTCGGAGCCTTTCGCCTCGGCAGCCTGACGGACTTCCTGTCGCCGTCGGCGCTGCTCGGCTTCACCAGCGGGGCGGCGACGCTGATCGCCTGCTACGCCCTGCCCGCCTTTCTCGGCGTCACCCTCAGGAACCCGCACGGGCCGTTCGGCGAAGTCGCTGCGATCTTCATGCGGCACGCCGCGGAGATAAACCCGTCGGCCGCGGCGGTCGCGGCGGCGACCCTCGCCGCGACCCTCGGGGCCCGCGCGATCTCGCGGCGTTCGCCGTTCATGCTGATCGGGCTCGCCGTCGGCTGGGCCGTGTCGGAAGCGCTGGCGCTGTGGCCGGCGGCGCCCCCGGTCGCGGTGGTCGGAGCGATCCCGGCCCCGCTGCCCGCCTTCGCGATCCCCATGCCTCCTCTCGAGGCGCTACCCAATCTCGTGCCGGTCGCCTGCGCGCTCGCGGTGATCGCGCTCGGCCAGTCCGTCTCGATCGCCAAGGCCGTCGCGGGCCGATCGGGCCAACGGATCGACGTCAACCGGGAGTTCATCGGCCAGGGCCTGTCCAACATCGCGGGCGGCTTCTTCTCCTCCTATTTGTCCTGCGGCTCGCTGAACCGCTCGGTCCCCAATCTCGAGGCCGGCGCGCGCACGCCGCTGGCGGCGATCCTCTCGGCCCTGTTCCTCATCGCGCTGGTGGCCGTGGCCACGCCCGTGCTGCGGCAGATCCCGACGGCGGCGATCGCGGCGCTTCTGATCTACACGGCCTGGAGCCTGCTCGACGCCCGCCGCTTCGTCGAGATCGCCCGCATCAGCCGCATCGAGTTCGCGATCGCCGCGACGACGTTCACGGCCATGCTCTTCGTGCCGTTCCACGTCGCCATTATGGTCGGCGCGGGCTTTTCGCTGGTCGCCTATCTCTACCGGACGTCGCGCCCTCACATCCACGCCCTCGCGCCCGACCGCTCGACCAAGGTCGGCCGGTTCACCGCGGTCGACAACCTCTCCGATCCCGTGGAATGTCCGCAGCTCAAGCTGCTGCGCATCGAGGGCGCGACCTATTTCGGCGCGGCGCAGTATGTCGGCGACCGGCTGCACGAGTTGCGCCTGCGCTCGCCCGGACAGAAGCACCTGCTCATCATGGCGAAGAGCATGAACTTCATCGACATCGCCGGCGCCGAACTCTGGGAGCTCGAAGCGACGCGGCGCCGGCTGATGGGCGGCGACCTGTACTTCCACCGTCCCCGCCAGGCTGTGCTGGACGTATGGGAGAAGACCCGCTTCGTCGACCGGCTCGGCCGCGACCACATCTTCGATTCGAAGACCGACGCGATCGCGACGATCTACCAACGGCTCGACCCGAAGATCTGCGCGACGTGCACGGCGCGGATCTTCAAGGAGTGCGGCCCCGCGCCGGCGGCGCCGGTCGCGCGCGAGCCCGGCCGGGCCGAGGCGCGGGCCGTCTCGCCCGCGGCGGCCGCCGCCCTCCCCGCCGCCGATCCCGCGCGCAGCTGACCGAACGTCGTCCGGATCGCGCCGCCTGAAGTCGCGCGGCGCCCGTGGCGCCGGGCCTAAGCCTTTGATCACTCGATCATTTCAACGTCTATAAGCGTCAGCCTATCGCCGTATGTAATCAATTGAATGGTTCTCCGGGACCATGCGGGCGAAGGTTTCGCGCGCAGCACGGTTATCGCGGCAGTAACAATACAACAACATAGCGAACCACGTTAGACATTACACTGACAGTTCGTGCCGCTCGGCTGCGCTCCAGAAGAATATATGGAGGAACCTAGCGCATGTCGGTCAACATCAGCGCCGTCGGACTGGAGCGGCGCGAATCTCAAGACATCATGGCCGGACGACGTCCGGACGACGACCCGGTCATCACCCCGGCGGCTCGCAACACCATAACTTTGGCTGCGACGCTCGGCTATCTGTTCGACGCCTACGCCATCAACATCTACGGCATGACGCTGGCGATGATCGCGCTGGAGTTCAACGCCAGCCTGCAGACGATGGGCGTGATCGGCTCGATCTTCATCGCCGGATACATGCTCGGGAGTTGCGTCTTCGGAATGCTCGGAGACCGCTTCGGCCGCAGAAAGACGCTGGGCTTCTCCATCTTCGCTTATGGCAGCGTGACGGCGCTTACAGGCTTCGCTACGTCGCCCGCGCAGTTCGCGATCGGCCGCTTCTTCACCGGCGTGGGCGGAGGCGGCGAACTGACGGTCGGCGTGCCCTATGTCATCGAGGCGTGGGACACGAAGCGCAGGGGCCTCGGCGCAGGACTGATGTTCGCCGGCTACGCGCTGGGCGTGGTCTACGCCGCGCTCGTCTCGGCGCTGGTGCTCGAGACCTTCGGCTGGCGGGCGATGTATTTTCTCGCGGTGCTGCCGGCGATCGTCATCCTGTTCGTTCGCATGCAGCTCGAGGAGAGCCCGGCCTATGTCGCGATGCAGACCCGGCTCGCCCAGACCAAGGAGGAGCGGCCGTCCTTCTGGGCGGCTCTGAAGCACAGCGCGACGCTGCGACGGCATCTGCTGCTGGGCACGCTGATCTACGTGTCGCTCGCCTGCATCTATTACGCCGAGACGGTGTTCGTGGTGCAGTTGATGGTGACCGTGCACAAGCTGACCAACGCCAGCGCGGTCGTCACGCTCGGGCTGTTCAACGTGGCGATGTTCGCCTTCTCGATCGCCGGCGGCATGCTCTCCGACCGGATCGGCCGCAGGACGGCGGGCGCGCTGACGATCGTCGCTCTCGCCGCGGCGCTGTGGGTGATGTTCTCCACAAGCTCCGTGCCGCTGTTCATCCTGTTCGGCTGCATCGCCTTCGCCGGGATCGGCGGCTCGTGGGCGATCGGCATGGTCTATGTCGCGGAGCTGTTCCCAGCTGAGATCCGTGGCTCCGGATACGGCTGGTCGGTCGCGCTCGGACGCCTGCCCTCGATCTTCGTGCCGGTGGCCGTGGCCTGGATCGCGGGCGTGGCGCCCGGCGGCATGAGCGACGCGATGAAATACTCCTGCGTCGTTCTGGTGTGCGCCTTCGTCGCCTATCTGATCGGACCGGAGACCGTCGTGCGGCGTGAGCGTCGTAAGGCCTGAGGGCATCGGCGCAGCCGAAGCACGTCGAACTAGCGGGGCCCGGCATGCCGGGCCCCTTTTTATGCCGGGTAGGATCGGACTAATGAACGGGCGGGCGCAAAAAAAGCGGCCGGCGCGAGGGAGCGCCGACCGTCAGACGACTGCGTAAGTTTTGAAGTGAACGTTCTCAGGCGGCCGCCTTTTTGCGGTCCTTGACGGCGAGGCCGAGGCCGCCGAACAGGCGGTCGGCGTTCTTGTAGGTCGCCTTCTCGTAGGACTCGCGCGACAGCCCAAGCAGCTTGAAGTCCTCGACGCCCTGCTTCATCGGCCGGAACGGGTAGGAACTGCCGAACAGGAACTGGTCGGCCATGAAGCCGTTGGCGGCCTCGACATAGCCGGCGCCGCCCGGGCAGAAGGTGTACATGTCCGGCGAGACGAAGACGTTCTCGTTACGGAACGCCACCGTCACGATCTCGCGGACATTCGGATAGAAGCCGTGGCAGCAGACGATCGGCAGCTTCGGGAAGGTCTTCGCGACGTTGTCGACCGCGTAAGGGTCGTTGAGGCGAAGGTCGGGCGTCGTGGGTCCTGACATCACGAAGGCCGGCACGCCGAGCTGTTCGCACACCTCGTAGAGCGGCATTAGCCGGTAGTCGTCGGCGCGCATCGGCGTGCCGTAGAAGCCGGCGTCGAGATTGAGGCCGCGCATGCCGAGCGTCTTGATGGCCCGCCGCGCTTCGGCGACCGCCGCCTCGCGGCCGAGCTCGATCGGGTCGACGGAGGCGATCGCGACCAGCCGCTTCTTGCCCTCCGCCGCGACGGCCGCGAGGTCGTCATTCGACACGCGGACCCCCGGCACGCTGCGCGCGACCATGACGGCGACGCTGATGCCGGCGTCGTCCATCTCGGCGACGACGCCCTTCGGGTCCTTCGCGCGGGTGAAGTGCTCGACGTCGCGCGAACCGACGCGCTTGTTCAGCCACTTCACGACTTCGAACTGAGGGGTGTTCGGCTGGGCGCCGAAGAACGCGTGAAGGAACGCAGGACGGTTCCTCATGTCGACGACCGGAGTCGTCGGATAAGCCTCGGACATGTGTTTCGCTCCACTTTGGATCGTTGGGTCGGCTTCTTGTGCGGCGGGCCGGAGCGCGGACGCCGGATTGGTCCCGGAACGCCGAGAGGTCGGAGGCCGTGGGCCGATACGCCTCAATATCCATGGCATCCGAGCCTCAAGGCCATTCGATTGTCTGCATCGTTTGATAGGACGCGATTATCACTTCGCGCCGTGCCGGCCGCGGAGCGGACGATGCCGAGGGCAATGGCGCGATAGGCCGAAACTAATTTACTCCCGCAACCAGCGGCTTCACCCTTCGGCCCGAAGCCGGCGCCCGAGAGCCGGCCACGACAGGGAGGGCGGGATGACGCCGTTTCAATGGAGCCGGGGCGAAGGCCTCGATCCGGCGCGGTTCGCGGAGGCCCGCAAGCAGCTGCTGAGCGCAGCCCAATGGCTGGCGCGGATCGAACGGAGCTACGGGTCGCCGGCGGCCGCGGGCGACCTCTCGCTCAGGTGGAGCGACGACCGCAACGTCATCGCCACTCACCGCTTCGCCGACGACATCGGGGTCGAACTCCAGATCGACGACCTGATCATGCAATTCACCGAGCGCGGCCAGCCGTCCGATCACGAGATCGACGTGGAGGAGCGCTCGCCGGCGCATGTCGAGGCGTGGATCCTGATCGAGCTGCTGCATCGCGGCGTCGACCGCGACCGCTTCTCCAAGGAGTTGCCCTACGACACTTCGGCGCTGATGAGCGGCGACGGCGTCGAATTCTCGCCGGGCGAGTACGAGGGCGAGCTCAGGGCGCTCGCCGGTTGGTTCCAAGACGCCGTGTCGGCGATCCGGAACGCCGCGCAGGGCGACGAGGGCGCGACCGTGCGGATTTCGCCGCGAGACCTGCGCGTCGAGCTGACCTCCCGCGGCCGCGCGCTGGGCTTCTCGCCAGGCGACGCCGAAACGCCGGAGCCGTTCTTCTACGTCGCCCGCGCGGAGGACCCGGCCGGCGGCGCCCGGACGACGCCGCAGGCTGTGCTCAAGGCCTCGGACATCCCTTCGAACGGAGCGGCCGAGGCGGTCGCCGCCTTTCTCGCCACGGACGACACGCCGACGCGCCACTGAGCGCGGTCGTCATGTCCGCTCGCGGCCCCCGAAGCCTGCGTCCGAGGTCAGGCCGAGGCGGCGACCGTGCGATAGGCCGGAATCCGCTGCTCCGGCTCCGCCGGCGCGGACTCCGCAGCCAGCGGACGCGCGACGTCGCTGAGCCGCGCGTCGAGGCCGCCGAGCTTGTTCATCTTCTTGACCGCTGCGACGAGGGTCGCCGCCATCGGCGTCATGATCTCGCCTTCCGCCCAGAACAGGCAGACGTCCTGGCTGACGATCGGCTCCACCAGCCGCAACGCGCGAGTCCCGCGGTGCAGCCCCGGCATGATCGTGAAGTGCGAGGGGATGATCGTGCAGAGATCGGCGAACTGGACCTGGAACATCAAATGCAGGATCGATTCGGATTCGACCTTCGCGATCGGGACGGCGCCGACGTCCTCGAACACGCGGTCCACGAAACGCCGCTCGTGCAGGCCCGGCCTCAGCATCGCGAGCGGAAGCTCCGCGGCCTCCTTCCAGGTGATCTCCGTGCGCCCCCTGAAGGCGTCGGTGTCGGGAACGAGCAGGCTGAGATTTTCGGTGTAGATCTTCAGGGTGTTGCGCCGGCCGAGCTCGGCGCGGTCGAAATAGGTCAGCGCGACGTCGAGCGAGAAATTGTTCAATCCCGTCTTCATCGCGTCGTTGCCGATGAACTGCACGTCCATCGCCACGTTCGGATGCTGCTCGCGCACCATCTGCAGCAGCAGCGGCAGCACCGGCGACATCGAGGGCATCGCGCCCATGCGCAGCCGGCCATGCAGATTCTTCTGCATCGCCGAGACTTCGTCGCGCATCGCCTCGCAATTGGCGATGACGTTGCGCGCCCATTTGGCGACGCGGTCGCCCTCCGGCGTCAGGCCGCAGAACCGCTGACCGCGGCCGCGCAGGAAGATCGGCACGCCGATCTCGAGCTCGAGCTGCTTGATTCCGCAGGAGAGGCTCGGTTGCGTCACATTGCATTTCTGGGCCGCGCGTCCGAAGTGACCTTCCTCCACGACCGCGACCAAATAGTTGAACTGGCGAAGAAACATTGCGCACTCCCTCCCAGGAGTTTCCGCGCGAAGACATCTCGACACGCGGTCGGCCGTAATCGGCTCTTTGAAATTAGTTTAGTTGAACGATCGGAATCCACAAGTCGATTGATCGTGCCTATGATCGAAATCATCGATCAAACTGATCGATTTCGTGACTTCAAACACGCGGCGCCGGTTTCATCTTCCGGTTGCATGAGCGTTCGGCGCCGCGGCGCTGGGCCCGCCCGGCCGTGAGCGCGCTCGCTTTCGCGATCGGCGCGATCGGGCTGCTCGCCGGCGTCATGATCGGCTGCGTCGGCGTCGGCGGCGTGATCGTGGTGCCCGCCCTGGTCTACGGAATCGGCATGCCGATCCAGGACGCGATCGCCTCGGCGATGATGGGCTACATCCTGACCGGCGCCATCGGCACCTTCGTGTATGCGCGCGCCGGATCGATCCGCTGGAAGCTGGCGGGCTGGCTCGCCGTCGGCGCCGCGCCCGGCGCGCTGCTCGGCGCCTGGGCGAGCAACGGCGTCGACCCGAGGCTCCTGGAGTTCGCCGTCGGCGCGCTCTCCCTCGCCTCGGGCCTGAACAGCGTCTTCGGCCGACGCCGCGGCGGGGAGGATGGTCGCACGCTGGCGCCGGCGGAGCTCGTCGCGGTCGGCGCCGTGACCGGCGTCCTCTCGGCGCTTACGGGAACGGGAGGCCCGCTGGTTCTGGTGCCGATCCTGCTCTGGCTCAAGCTGCCGACGCTCGCCGCCGTCGGCCTCAGCCAGGCCGCCCAGATCCCGATCGCGCTGCTCGCGACGGTCGGCAATTTCGCCTATGGCGACCCCGACGTCAGCATGGGCCTCGCGCTCGGGCTCGGGCTCGCGGCCGGAACCTGGGGCGGCGCCAAGATCGCCCACGCCTTGCCGCGGCGGACCCTCGAACGCGTCGCCGCGGTCGTGCTGCTGCTGGTGGGCGCGCTGGTCCTGGCGCGGCTCGGCTATCGCCAAATTGTCTGAGGCGCAGTCGTCTGGACTGCCGCCGGCTCCGCGGGGGCGGCCCGCTCAGCCGAACTTGTCGTAGCGGATCGACGACGGGCTCAGCCCGCCTTGCGCGATCAGCGTGCGCAGCGCGCCGTCGACCATCGGCGGCGGACCCGCGACATAGGCCATCACGTCCTCGTAACGGCCGACCATCGCCTGACCCGCGACCTCGTGCACGAAGCCCGTGGCGAGCTTCACGTCGGGATGGTCGGGATGGCGCGCGTCGCTCCCGACATCCTCGTTGGAGATGGCGAGCGTCACCTCGAGATTGCCGTGGCCGTCGCGCAGGCTGCGGGCGAACTGTTCGAGGTAGAATCCGTCTGCGAGCGTCCGCACGCCGAAGAACACGTAGCCCTTGCGGTCGCGGAAATAGTCGTGGGCGGCGGCGCGCGCGAGGATCGACATCATGCCCGCGATGCCGGAGCCGCCGGCGATCATGAGCAGATTCCGGTTCTCCTCGGGATGGAAGGTCGCGCGCCCGAGCGGCCCGAACAGCTTGATCCGGGCCCCTTCGGCCGCGCCGCCGTCGAACAGCCAGTCGCCGAATCCGCCGCCGGGCTTCCGCTTGACGACGAGTTCGATGCGATCCGCGCCGGGCCCGTAGTTCACCATCGAATAGGCCCGGGCGCCTTCGAGGCCGGGCGCTTCAACCACGACGAACTGGCCGGCGTCGAAATCCATCGGCTCAGACAGCGCGACCTCAAAGCGGGTGACGTCCGGGGTGAGCCGCCGGACGTTCTCGACGATTCCGGTCCGATGGGCGGGGATCTGGTGGCGGACGGGCTTCTGCGCGACCTCCGAAGGCACGCGCAGCACGCAGTCGCCGAGCGCGCGCGCCTGACACATCAGGACGTCGCCCTTGTCGCGCTTGAGCTTCGCGGCCCCCGGCGCGGCGTCCCAGCAGATCTCGACCTCGCCGCTCATGACGCGCGCGCGGCAGGTGCCGCAGGTGCCGGTGGCGCATTCGTGCGGCAGCGTCAGGCCGCTTCGAAGGCCGGCGTAGAGCAGCGTTTCTCCGGGATCGGACGCGAAATTGAACGCGCCCGACTTGGTCTCCACGGTCACCACGCCGGGCTTCGGCGTCGCGGACAGTTCGGGCGGGAGCGCGTCAGCTCTTGCTAAAGAAGTCATCGTCCATATCGTCTTCGTCTTCGAAGTCGTAGGTCAGCTCCTGGTCGATCTGAGCCAGAACCTTGCCGCCTTCTTCTTTCGTTTCGTAGGTCTTGAGCGGCTTTTCGGTTTCCCCGAGCAGCTCGAGCGACGCGAGATTCCAAGCCCAGAGATGCTTGGTGCAGGTCAGCACGCAGTTGGCGATCACGCCGGACTCCTCCAGCGGCTCCTCCATATGCGGACAGATCGGCGGGAGCGCCCGAAAGCCGGAGCCATAGTTCGCGACGACGATCTGCACCCCCGCAGCCTTCACCAGCTTCAGCGAGTTGGGCGCGACGTCAGCGGCGTCGCAGAGATAGGTCCAGCCCATTTCGTCCCCTTTGCTCTTCTTGTTGGGGGTGCGGACGTCGGCCGTGGGCGAACGGCCGACGTCCGCCGAGGTTCATGGCCGCGGCCCGGAGGGACTGCGACCCGAACCGCGCTCAGATCGGCCAGTGCGACCCCTTGTCGAGCCGCCTGTTCTCGAGCCTGGTCTCGCGGCTGAGAAACAGCGCGCGACCCTGCTCGATCCGGAACGTGTCGTAGTACTTGCCGACGAGGAACAGCCGGCTCTCGCCGGAGTCGATGTGCGAATTCGTCCCGTCGAGCATGTGTTGATAGACGACGAAGGCGCTGACAGCCTTCGCGGTCGCGCCGTCGTCGGACACGTCGACGGTGTAGACCGAGGTGTGGCGCGTCAGCGGCGAGTGGTCGGTGTTGTGCTTCGGCAGCAGCCGGATAAGGCTCTCCATGTCCTTCCGCGACGCGTGCAGATAGGTCATGTCGTAATTGATCTCGGGGCTCCACGACTTGATGTCGTAGTTGAAGTCGGCGTGGCACAGCGCCAGCCAGTCGTCCCACTTCTGGGCGTCGAGCAGGATCGTCGCGCGATAGATCGTGTCGCGCACGGCGTCCGCCGCCTCGCGCGCGATGGCGGGATCGACGCCGCCGCTCAAGGGCGGCGAGGCGACCTCGGTCTCAATGTGCATCACTCGTCTCCAGGGGCGTCTGAGGCCCTGTCGCGACCGCGCGCCGGGCCTTCTCGTGATTTTCGGAGGCGCGGGCGGGGACGTCCCCCACCCGCGCCGACCGTCATTCGATCACTCGGCGGCGAGCGCCGGGGCCGCGTAAGGCGCGTCGGGGTTGCTCGGCAGCCGGTTCATCCACTTGCCCCACTCCGCGTAGTAGTGGCGCATGCCGTTCTCGTCGTGGATCGTCTGGTTCTCCTGGCGGCCATGCAGGATGCGCCGCGACTCGGAGCCAGGCCGCATCGTCGTCCCCTGCCCCTGCACGCCGATCAGATCCTCGTGAAGGTTGCGGCCGAAAGGGCCCCAGATCGAGTTGTGGTGGTTGATCCGGGTCTGGCGCTCCTCGGGCGTGTCGCTCTTCAGCCCGAGCCCGCGGAACTCGATCATCAGCTTGTCCGGCCCGAGCGGCGTGACCACGTCGCAGCGCAGCGCCGAGCCCCGCAGGTTGAAGTTCATGCCCGGGAACAGGTCGATCATGTACCACTGGTTCGGCGGCAGATGCGGGAAGGACAGGCCCGCCCGGCTCTGGAAGCCCTCGTAGTTGTCGTAGTTCACCTCGAAGGTGCCCACCACGATATGGCCGTTGTCGAAGGACTCGTTCTTGCGAGCGAAGTAAGCGTCGTTAAATCCGGTCACGCGATTGTGGTAATGCATGAAGTCATGATAGAATTCACAGTTCGTATCATGCCAAAGCTTGTAGTTCGTGTCGACGATGGCCTTGTGATAGTGGAACACTTCCATCGGCTCGGCTTCAAGCGTCTTGCGGAGGCACTTGAACGGCTCGCCAGCCCAGTCTTCCAGAGACATCGGGTTGTCGTTGAGGTTGACCCACACGAAACCGCCGAACTTCACCTCGCAGCGCAGGCGGCGCAGGCCGACATTCTCCTTCGGGAGACGGTCCTGATAGCCCTCCTTCTCGCGGCTGATGTAGACGCAGTTGCCCTTCATATCGAACTGCCAGGCGTGGAACATGCACGTCATGCGCTTCGGGTTGCCGGAGGGCTGGCCCTCGAAGAAGCTGCCTGACGGCCGGCGCTCGATCAGCATGCCGCGATGCGGGCACACGTTCAGGAACGCCCGCACCTCGTTGTCCGGCCCCCGCGTCACGATGATCGGCTCGTTCGCGATGCTGGTCGTGCGGAAGTCATACGCCTTCGGCAGCTCGGACTCATGGCAGACCGGGATCCAGGCGTTCTTGAAGATCTTCTCGAGCTCCTCGTCGAAGATCGCCTGATCGGTGTAGACGCGGCTGTCGATCCACTCGCCCTTTTCGAGGGCCGGGTCGGCCATCCATTGCTTGTGGTTCCTGGCTGGCATCGTGCGTTTCCTCTGGTCCCTGACTCATTTGGCGGAGTAGCCCTTGGGGCTTGTTCGACGCCGGAGGCGCCCCGCTCTCAAAAGTGAGCCTGGACGATTGCCTCGCCGCTTCGATTGGCCAAATGAAACGTTCTTATAAGTTGATAGGCAGCGGCTTCCCTTTTGCGGCCGTTCGCGCGCCGGGTGGGGCGCGTGGAGGCCAGGAAGCCATGCCTCATAAATAGTCACGCCTCATTGTCCGGCCCGGACGATAGGATGCTGCTATCAACCCATTCGAAGGAACAATTTTACAGCGACGCCTTTGCAGCGTGCCATTCGTCCGGGCGCCGCGCTCAAAGCGTCGCCCCAAAACGATGAAGTCCGACCCGTCGACCGTGATCCGCTTCGCCAGAGAAAGCGGACGCTCCCGACAAGGTGTCGTCGAGTTCCTGGGAGGGAACATGGCCCGCAGAACAGCACTGGCGATGCTCGCCGCAGCGCTTGCCGCAGCGACCGCGATTCCCACCGCGTCCATGGCGGAAGTCAACTTCGGCAAGCCCGGCGAGAAGGTCGACCTCGTCGTCGGCTATCAGCCCTATTACACGGCGTCCTGGTCCGGCGTGGTCAACAACGGCAAGGGCTTCTGGAAGAAGCGCCTCCCGGAGGGCTCGACGGCGCAGTTCCAGATCGGGCTGCAGGGCGCGGTCATCGTCAACGCGATGACCGGCGAGAAGCAGCATATCGGCTACGCCGGCGACATGCCCTCGATCGCCGCGACCTTCCGCAATCTGAAGGACCGCGGCGGCACCGACATCCGCATCGTGGCGGCGATCGGCACGTCCGAGCAGCAGTGCAACATCTTCCTCGTCCGGAACGACGCTCCGGACTTCGCGAACGGCCAGGAGGCCGTGAAGTGGATGGCCGGCAAGCAGACGTCCGCGCCGCAGGGCGCCTGCGCCGACCGCTTCGCCCGAGAGGCCTTTGATCAACTGGGCGTGAAGCCGGCCTCCTATCTGAACCAGAACGTCGAGGTCATCACGACGAATTTCCGGGCCGGCAAGCTCGACGCCGCCGCCGCCTGGGAGCCGACCGCGAGCAAGATCGAGATGACCGGCATCGCGAAGCGCGTCGCAACGGGGCGCGACTTCCAGGCCACCGACGGCGCCTTCCTTCTGATGCTGGGCGACCTCATGAAACAGCGGCCGGACGTTGTGCGCGGCTGGCTCGAGGCCGAGCTCGATTCCGAGCTCTTCATGGCGGACATGAAGAACGCCGACGAGGTCGCGCGCCTCGCCGAAGCCCAGACCGAGCGGATGGACCGCAAGATTCTCTGGACCGCCCTCTATGGCGCGACCAACCAGAAGGACGTCGGCTCCACGAAGCTGCAGTTCGATTTCGTGATCACCGAGCGCGTCCAGAAGCTGCTCGACGACGCGACCGCCTTCCTGAACACGCTTCCGGCGAAGCCGGCGGCCGAACCGAAGATCCGCCAGGGCGGCGTCGACGATTCGATCGCGAAGGAGGTGCTCGCCGCGCGCGGCCTGACGAGCCCGGTCGGCGTGATCAAGGCCCAGCCGGTCGCCGAGTTCAAGGACTGACGGCGGCCCGCGGGGCGGCTTCGGCCGCCCCGCCGACGCACGACGACTTTCGAGAGATTCCAGAGGAATTCACCTATGAGCGTACTCGCGGATGACGCCTTCGCACGGGAGCGCCCCACGAAGGCGGCGCGGCGACAGCCCACAGGGCTCGCCCTGGTAAAGCACCGGTTTTCAAGAGGGCTGGCCTCGCCGACGCCTTATCTGATGGTGCTTGGGATCGGCCTCTGGGTCTTTCTCTACTGGCTGCTGTGCGAAGGGCTCGAGCTTCCGCGGTTCGAGAAGATCCCCGGGCCGGTCACCATTCTAAGCGACTGGCTGTCGGCGGACCCGAAGCAAGGCACGTCGATCTACACTCCGGAATACTATCAGCACATCTGGGTGAGTTGCCGGCGCATCGCGATCGCCTTCTTCCTCGCGACCCTGCTCGGCGTGCCGCTCGGCCTGCTGATGGGCTGGTCGAAGACCATCAAGGACTACACCTTCCCGGTCCTCGAGACGCTGCGTCCGATCCCGATCATGGCGTGGGTGCCCCTCGCGATCCTGATGTTCTCGGGCTACGAGACGCCCGTCATCTTCCTTGCGACGCTCGCCTCGTTCTTCGCCACCACGCTGAACACGATGCTCGGCGTGCAGTCGATCGACGAATCCTACTTCCGCGCCGCCGGCTGCCTCGGCTCGCGCAAGCGCGACGTGTTCCGCCACGTGGTGGTGCCGGGCGCGATGCCCTTCATCTTCACGGGGCTGCAAATCAGCATCGGCGTCGCCTGGTTCTCGCTTGTCGCGGCCGAGATGGTCTCCGGCGACTTCGGGCTCGGCTACCTGATCCTGTCCTCCTACGTGAACAGCGTCACGGTGCCGATGGTGATCGGCATGCTGACCCTCGGCTTCGTCGGCTGGTTCTCCTCCGCGCTCGTCCGCTGGGTCGGCGACCGGCTGATGTCCTGGCACGTCAAAGCCCTCGCGATGCAGGGCCGGTGAGGAGATGACCATGCGATCCGATCCTCTCACGGGCGGCCGGTCCGCCGCGCGCGGCGCCATCAGCATCCGCAACGTCACCAAGGTCTACGACCCGGACGGGGCCCAGGTGATGGCGGTCGACGACTGCTCCATGGAGATCGCGCCCGGCGAAGTCTGCATGATCGTCGGCCCCTCGGGCTGCGGGAAGACCACCCTGCTCAACGCCATCGCAGGTTTCCACTCGATCACCCATGGCGAGATCCTGCTCGACGGCGTGACCCTCTGCGGCCCAAAGAAGCCGCTCGCCGACCAGGGCTCGGACCGCATCGTCGTGTTCCAGAACGGCGCTTTGTTCCCCTGGAAGACGCTCGCGGAGAACGTCGCCTATGGCCCGATGGTGCAGGGCCGCTGGAGCAAGGCGGAATGCATCGAGCGGGCGCGGACGGCGCTGAAGGAGGCGGGTCTCAACGGGGTGGCCGACAAGTACCCCGGCGAGGTCTCCTCCGGCATGGCCCGGCGCGCCGAGATCGTCCGGGCGCTGATCAACGAGCCGAAGGTTTTGCTGCTCGACGAGCCGTATCGCGCGATGGACGCGCTGACGAAGTCCATCATGCACGAAGCTCTGCTCGAGATGTACGACCGCACGAAGGTGACGATCTACTTCATCACCCACGATCTGGAGGAGGCGATCTTCCTCGGCGATCGGGTCTACGTGATGACGACCCGGCCTTGCCAGGTGAAGAAGATCATCGACGTTAAGCTTCCGCGGCCGCGGGATTACACGATCCTGACGTCCGAGCCGTTCCGCCTGCTGGTCGAAGAGGCCAACGAGGCGGTCCACGAAGAAGCGATCAAGGCCTTCCAGGCCGGCGAACGCGAGATGGCGTGAGCCGCGGCTGAACCGCCGCCGCGCCGCCCGGAAAACACCCCGAGGACCTGACGACATGACCGCCGCTACGACCCTCGATCCCTCCATGGCCCCGACGCCGAAGGCGCTGAAGCGCCGTTCGAAGTTCGAGCGCGCGGTGTCCAGCCCCAAATTCTGGCGCGGGCTCGCCGGCCTGCTGGTCTTCCTCCTGATCTGGGAGATCGGCTCCTACGCCAAGAGCGGGCTCGGGATCGATATCCCGTTCTTCGGCAAACTGCCGGCCCCGACCGCGGTCGCGGCCGCGGCCGCGGAGGTCGTCGTGCAGTCCGGCTACTGGATGAGCTGGATCGAAAGCTTCAAGCGCGTCATCGGCGGCTTCATCATCGCCATGATCATCGGCATCCCCTTCGGCCTCGCGCTGGCGGTGAACAAGTACTTCCGCGACGTGTTCTTCCCGCCCTTCGAGGTCCTGCGCCCGATTCCGCCGCTCGCCTGGGTTCCGGCGTCGCTGATCTTCTGGCCGACGAATGAGATGTCGATCATCTTCGTCACCTTCCTCGGAGCGTTCTTCACGATCGTGATCAACGTGCTGGGCGGCGCCCGGACGATCGACGTTCGCTACCTGCGCGCCGCGCAGTCGATGGGCGCCAGCCAGTGGCACCTGTTCTCGCGCATCATCCTGCCGGGCACGCTGCCCTCGATCTTCACCGGCGCCGCGGTCGGCATGGGCATCACCTGGAACGTGGTGCTCGCGGCCGAGATGGTGTCGGGGGGCGGCTCGCAGGCCGGCGGCGGCTTGGGCTTCTTCATCTGGAGCTCGTACATGGGCGGCTCGATGGAGCAGATCATCGTCGGCATGATCTCGATCGGGATCGCCGGCTATCTCTCGAGCGCCGCGATCCGCGTCCTCGGCGAGAAGTTCATGCCGTGGCGGCGGGCCTTCTGACCGGCCGAAGCGCCTGTCCTCTCCCGCGTCCGCAGCCTTCAGGAGCATATGAGATGTCCGCCATCGCCGACCACGCCGCGAATGACACGGCTCCCGCCGGGATCCCCAAGAGCCGGGTCGAACTGAAGAACGTCAGCCGCGGCTTCGGCGAGGAGTGGGACCGCGAGGAGGTCGTCAAGAACCTGACCTTCGAGATCAAGCCGGGCGACCTGACCTGCATCGTCGGCCCCTCGGGCTGCGGCAAGTCGACGATCGTCAATCTCGTCGCCGGCTACGACACGCCCGAATCCGGCGAGATCCTGCTCAACGGCAAGCGCGTCAGCGGCCCCGGCAAGGACCGAATGGTCGTGTTCCAGGAGACGGCGTTGATGCCGTGGCAGACGACCTATGAGAACGTCGTCTTCGGCCCCCTGCTGCGCCATGAAGGCTCGCGCTCCGAGATCGACAAGGAGGCGCGCCGGCTGCTCGACAAGGTCGGGCTCGGCGACTTCAAGAACAAATATCCCTCGCAGCTCTCCGGCGGCATGCAGCGCCGCGCGGAGCTCGCGCGCGCGCTGATCAACCGGCCTCTGCTGCTCATCATGGACGAGCCGTTCCGCGGCCTCGACGCCATGTCGCGGCCGCTGATGCAGGAGTTCTTCCTGCGGCTGTTCGAAGAGAACCGCCGGACCAACCTGTTCGTCACCTCCGAGATCGAGGAGGCGATCTTCCTCGCCGACCGGCTGATCGTGCTGTCGAACCGGCCGGCGCAGGTGCGCGCGATCATCGAGATCCCTCTGCCGAGGCCACGCCAGTTCCACATGATGAGCTCGCCGGAAGTGTTCGAGATCAAGAAGCACGCGCTCGAGATCCTGCATGAAGAGGCCATGAAGAGCTTCGGCGGCGGATTCCACGCAGGCCCTGGCGACGGGCGGCCGCACGCCACAGCGTGACGACGTCCGTGAACCCGGGGCCGGCATGAGCGTGATCGACCTCCTCGTCGCACGGGAGACGATCGTCGCGACCGCGATCGCGGGCGCGCTGCTCGCGACCGCCGGCAGCCTGCGGACCGCCCACGGCCGGATTGGGCCAATTCCCTCGACGGCGCTGACGAAGGCCGGCTACGCGCTGACCGGCGCGAGCGTTCTGCTGCTGATCGTGGCAGGGTTCCTCTCCGGCCGCTGAGCGGCGCGGACCGGTCAGGGACGAAGGGCGTGAGGGTGCTGGTCGAGGCGGAACATCTCGTGAAGCGCTTCGGATCGACCGAAGCGGTCTCCGACGTCTCGTTCACGGCCGAGGCCGGCGCCATCGTGGGGCTGCTCGGCGCGAACGGCGCGGGCAAGTCGACGACCATGCGCATGCTGGTCGGCTATCTCGCCCCGGACGCCGGCGCCGCTCGGATCGCCGGTCGGTCGACGGCGGACAGCCCGCGCGCCGCCCGCGCCGCCATCGGCTATCTGCCGGAGCAGCCGACCGGCTTTCCCGATCTCACCATCCGCGAGTTCCTGACCTTCGCCGCCGAAGCGCGCGGGCTGCGGGGCGCCGCGCGCCGGGTTGGGGTCGAGCGCGCGGTGGACGCGGGCGATCTCGCCGACGCGTTCGACGCGACGCTGGGGTCGCTGTCGCAAGGGTGGCGACAGCGCGCATGGATCGGGCAGGCCTTCCTGCACGACCCGCCTGTCATGGTGCTCGACGAGCCGACGACCGCCCTCGATCCCGGCCAGAAGCGCCGCCTGCGCGCCCGTCTCCGCGAGGCGGCGGCGGGCAAGGCCATCCTGGTCTCGACCCATATTCTGGAGGAGGCCGAGACGCTCTGTGACCGGGCGGTGGTGTTCCGCGCCGGCCGCATCGTGGCCGACGGACCGGTCGCGGCGATGCTCGACGCGCGCGGACGCCTGCAGCCCGCCTATGAAGCCCTGGCGAGCTTCGGATGAGCGCGACGGCGCCGGCTGCTCCCCTGGCGCCGCCCTCATGGCCGCGCGCCGTCCTCGCGGTGTTCCGCCACCAGCTGAGGCTGCTCATCCACTCCCGGCTGACGCTCGCCTTCCAGCTCGCCTTTCTGATCGCCCTGCCGGTCGCGGTCTTCCTCGTCGGCGACTTCTTCGCCGCCGACAGCGCGTCGCTCGACCTCATGCTCGGCTTCCTGCCCTGGGTCGCGCTGGTCTTCGTGCCGGCGCTCGCGATGAAGACCTTCGTCGGACGCGCGCTCGACCGCGAGCGCGAATTTCTCATGACGCTGCCGCTGCCGCCGGGCGCCGTCGCGCTGGGCGCCTGGCTCGCGGGCGCCGTCGTCCTGCTCGCGACGCTCGCCTTCACCGCCCCCTTCGCGGCGACGGTCGCCTGGCTCGGCGAGCCGGATTACGGCGCGATGGCCGCGGGCTATCTCGGCGCAGCCTGCCTGCTGCTGTCCTTCTACGCCGTCGGCCTGTTCGCCTCGGCGGTCGCGGCGAGCGAGATCGGGGCCTTCGTGGTCGCCGTCGCGCTTCTGTTCCTGCTGCTGCTGTTCGGATGGGACGGCGTCGGCCGGCTCGCGCCCGGCGGCCTCGCGGCCGGCCCGCTGCAGGTCGCGGCGTTCGTCTCCCCGAAGTTCTGGATGGAGCGGATCGCGACCGGGGACGTCGAACTGAAGGCCGTCGCCTATTTCGCGCTTCTGTCGGCCCTTGCGCTCGCCGGCGCCGGCTGGGGGCTCGCCTCTCGGGCGGCGCCCGGACCGCGGCGCTCGCTCGGCTTCGCGGCCGCCGGCGTCGTGGCCGCGGCGCTCGCGGCCGGCCTGGTCGCGGTGATCCCCTCGCGACTCGCGCTCGACTTGACCGACCAGCGCGTCTTCACGCTGTCGCCGGGCACGCAGCAGATCGTGCGATCGGCGCCGGAAGGATCGCGCATAGAGCTCTACTGGAGCGCGAGCGGAGCGGACATCCCGTCAGCGATCCGGGCCTATGCCGACCGCGTGGCCGATCTCCTGAAGCTCGCGGCCGAGCGCTCCGGCGGGCGGCTGAGCTTTTCGGCGCAGGATCCGGAGCCGGACAGCGCCGTCGAGCGCCAAGCGCTGGCGGCGGGCGTCCAGCGCACGCCGCTGAGCTCCGGCGACGCCTTCATCCTCGGCGCGGCCTTTGTCTCCGGCGAGCGGCGCACGTCGATCGCCTATTTCGACCAGCGCCGCGAAGGCCTGCTCGAATACGACGTCGCGACGGCGCTCGCCGGCCTCGCCCGCACGCGCGTCCCCCGGATCGGCGTGGTCTCCCCGCTGCTGGCGCCCGGCGACCGGACCGCGACGGACACGGGTTTCAACGCGATCGGCGAGCTCCGGCGGGCCTACGACGTCGCGATCATCCCCGCCTTCGCCGACACGCTGCCCGAGGGGCTCGATGCGCTCGTCGTCATCGGCGCGACCTTCCTGAAACGCGAGATGCTTTACGCGATCGACCAGGCGGTGATGCGCGGCATGGGGCTGATCGTGATGATCGACCCCCGGCTGCGGCTGAGCCCTGCGAGCGACCGCGCCACCCCGCAACCGTCGACGGAGGTCGACGACATCTCCGATCTGCTTCTGGCCTATGGCGTCCGCTACCGGGGCGACGGCGTCGTCGGCGACGCCGGCCTCGCGACCCCCGTCGCGGACGCGACCGAAAAGACCGTGGTCTTCCCGTTCTGGATGCGTTTCGCGCGCGGGAACGTCTCGGCGTCGCACGCCGTGACCGCCGGGCTCGGCGACCTGATGTTCGTCGAGCCCGGCGCGTTCGACGTAGCGCCCGGCGCCGCGCTGGTCTCGACCACCGACGCCGCCGGCGCCCTAGCCCCCGCGGAGATGGCGAAGACGCCGGCGACGCTGGCCGCGGCGTTCCGGCCAGGCGGCGGCCGTCGCGTGGTGGCGGCGGAGGTCGACGGCCCATTCCGCAGCGCCTATCCCGCGGCGCCGGACGGCTCACCTGGCCGCTACGTCCGCGAGAGCGGGACGCCTGCCGCCGTCTTCGCGATCGCCGACGTCGACTGGATCCTCGATCCCTTCGCCTATGAGCCCGCGGGCGAGCCCGGCGCCGTCCGCAAGGCCCGCAACGACAATGTCGCGCTGTTTCTCAACATGGCCGAACGGGCGACGGGCGGCGGCGGCTTGATCGCCATCCGATCGCGCGGGCAGGCGCGGCGGCCATTGACCCGGATCGCGGCCCTCGCGCGGGATCTGTCGCAAGAGGACAAGGACGCGCGCGGCGCGGCGATGGCCCGAGTCGCGGAGGTCGAGCGGCGGATCGCCCAATTGCCCGCCGCGGCCGGCGTGTCGGGCGTCGCGGACCTGCCGGCGGACGTCCAAGCTCGCGTCATGGAGCTTCGGGCGGCGCTCGCGCCCGACCGCAAGATCCTGCGGGCGTTTCAGGCTCGCGACCGCGCCGCGCTCGAGACGCTGCGCGCCCGCACGATCGCGGTCAACCTGGCCGCGGGACCCGCTTTGGCGCTGGGTTTCGCCGGTCTTGTCGCGGTGGCCCGGCGGCGGCGACAGCGGCGGGCGGCGCCGGCGCTTTGACTGGCCCTTCTCATGGATTGGGACTGTTTATTTCCAACACGCCGGAGGGGCGCGTCTAATAGCGGCCTTGACCGACTTCCTCCCGCGCGCCGCCCGCCGGCAAGTCTCGCCCGCCAACCGCATCCGCATAGATCTGGCTTTCATTTGAATGCCAGGCCGGATCAATAAACCTACTCTGCAGACTTCATTCTCAATTTCAATATCGTCGCGCGACATTTACTTCATATTCAGACGTTCGATTGGTTCAATCGATTTTTCTTGTTGATAAAAACATCGTTTCGGAATGCGAATGAGTCTAATGTGACGATCGTGACTTCATTCGACTGATCTGCGTCGCCGCCTGTCGCGGCCTGGGATGTTCGGACCCGATATGACTTTGATAGCCGACGCTTTGGGGCATGCTGGCCGACTGTTCCGGCGGTCGACCCATGCCGAGCCGCGGGCGGCGGCGCGCCCGCATGGGCGACGTGATTTTCTTGAAGGGCTCGCAGGGCCGGCCGAGATCGTCGACACCCAGCCGACCGTCGGCGACGAGGTGAAATACACCACCTGCTACATGTGCGCCTGCCGATGCGGGATCAAAGTCCATCTCAAGGACGGCCGCATCCGCTACATCGAGGGCAACAGGGACCATCCGGTCAACAAGGGCGTGCTCTGCGGCAAGGGCTCCGCCGGCATCATGCAGCAATATTCGCCGGCGAAGCTGCGCAAGCCGCTGCTCCGGACCGGCGAGCGCGGCTCCGGCGAGTTCAAGGAGATCGAGTGGGACGAGGCGCTCGGCCTCGCGACCAAGTGGCTCGGCGACATCCGCAAGTCCGATCCGCGCAAGCTCGCGCTGTTCACCGGCCGCGACCAGAGCCAATCCCTCACCGGTTGGTGGGCGATGCAGTTCGGCACGCCGAACTTCGCGGCCCATGGCGGCTTCTGCTCGGTCAACATGGCGGCGGCCGGGCTCTATTCGATCGGCGGCGCGTTCTGGGAGTTCGGCGAGCCGGACTGGGATCATGCCCGCTACTTCGTGATGTTCGGCGTGGCCGAAGACCACGACTCGAACCCGATCAAGATCGGTCTGTCGAAGCTCAAGGCGAACGGCGCGAAGTTCGTTTCGGTCAATCCGATCAAGACCGGCTATTCCGCGGTCGCGGACGAATGGGTCGGGCTCAGGCCCGGCACCGACGGCCTGTTCGTTTTCGCCCTGATCCAGGCTCTGCTCGAGGCCGACGCGGTCGATTTCGACTTCCTCGCGAAATACACCAACGCGACCTGGCTCGTCGTGCAAAACCCCGGCGGGGCCGATCACGGGCTGTTCGCGCGCGACGAGGCCGGCGTGCCCCTCGCCTGGGACGTGAAGGCGGCAGGCCCGGTCGCGTCGAACCGCGCCGACATCTCGCCCGCCGTGGTCGGGACCTACGAGCTGCCGGACGGCCGCCGCGCGGTTCCCTCGTTCCAGCTGCTGGCGGAGCGCTATCTCGACCCGCAATATGCGCCGGAGGCAGTCGCGGAGCGCTGCGGCCTGCCGGCGGAGCGCATCCGCCGCATCGCCGCCGAGATCGCGGACGTCGCCTTCAAGCATCCGCTCGTGATCGAGCAGCCCTGGACGGATTGGGCCGGCCGCCGCCACGAGACCATGGTCGGCCGTCCCGTCGCCTTCCACGCGATGCGCGGCATCTCGGCCCATTCCAACGGCTTCCACACCTGCCGCGCCATTCATGTGCTGCAGATGCTGCTGGGCGCGATCGATACGCCGGGCTCGTGGCGCTACAAGGCGCCCTACCCGAAGCCGCTGCCCGGCGGTCCGCGGCCGGCGGGACGCACGACCGCCCCGAACACCCCGCTCGACGGCATGCCGCTCGGCTTCACCATGGGGCCGGACGATCTGCTGGTGGAGGCGGACGGAACGCCGAAGCGTCTCGACAAGGCCTATTCCTGGGAGGCTCCGGTCGCCGCCCACGGCATGATGCACATGGCGATCCACAACGCCTGGGCGGGCGATCCCTACCCGATCGACGTGCTCTTCATGTACATGGCCAATATGGCCTGGAACTCGTCGATGAACACGGCGGGAACCATGAAGATGCTGACCGACAAGCACGCGGACGGCACCTACAAGATCCCGAAGATCATCTATTCCGACGCCTACGCCTCGGAAATGGTCTCCTACGCCGACCTCATCCTGCCGGACACGACCTATCTGGAACGCTGGGACTGCATCTCGCTGCTCGACCGGCCGATCGGCAGCGCGCACGGACCGGCCGACGCCATCCGCCGCCCGATCCTGAAGCCCGACCGCGACGTGCGCCCGTTCCAGGACGTGATGATCGACCTCGGCGCGCGGCTCGGCCTGCCGGGCCTGACGAACGCCGACGGAACGCCGAAATATCCCGGCGGCTACCCCGACTACATCGTCAATCACGAGCGCAAGCCCGGCATCGGCCCGCTCGCCGGCTTCCGCGGCGAGGACGGGACCACGTCCGGCAAGGGCGCGCCGAACAAATCGCAGCTCGACGCTTACGTCGCGAACAAGAGCTTCTGGCGCATGGAGCTTCCGCACGACCAGCTCTACTTCAAGCACGCGAATAAGGGCTATCTCGAGAATGCGGTCAAGCTTGGCATGATCGACAAGGCCGACCAGATCGTTCTTCATCTCTACTGCGAGCCGCTGCAGAAGTTCCGCCTCGCCGCCGAAGGCCATGGCGCGATCCAGCCGCCGGAGCGCGACCGCGAGCGGGTGAGGACCTATTTCGATCCCCTGCCGATCTGGTATCCGCCGCTCGAAGAACAGATGATCGCGCTCGACGACTATCCGCTGTCGGCGCTCACCCAGCGGCCGATGGCGATGTACCATTCCTGGCACTCGCAGAACACGTGGCTTCGGCAGATCTTCTCGAAGAACTTCCTCTACATGAACCGCGAAACCGCCGAGAAGCACGGCCTCGCGAACGGCGATTTCGCCTGGGTCATCAGCCATCATTCGCGCATCAAATGCCCGGTGCGCACCATGGAGGGCGTGAACCCGGACACGGTGTGGACCTGGAATGCGATCGGCAAGCGCAAAGGCGCCTGGAACCTGCCGAAGGACGCCCCTGAAGGCACGGAAGGCTTCCTGCTCAACCACACGATCTCCGAACTGCTGCCCGAGACCAATGGCTACCGGTACTCGAACTCCGATCCGGTGACGGGCCAGGCCGCCTGGTATGACCTCCGGGTCCGGATCGAGAAGGCGGGCGCCGACGAGCAGACCAACGCGCCGAACTTCCCCGCGCTCGCGAAGCCGCCGCGCATGCCCGAGCGGCCGGACGTGCTGCGCTTCGAGGCGGGCGGCCGCGACAAGCCGTGGGACAAGCGACCGGCGACGACGCCTGGCCGGAGGACCGCGCCATGACCTGCCTGCCCGCGCCGATCGCCGGCGCCAAGAAGCTCGGCCTCGTCATCGACCTCGACACCTGCGTCGGCTGTCACGCCTGCGCGGTGAATTGCAAGGAGTGGAACGCAAGCGGCCATTCCGGGCCGCTCACGGACTATCAGGACAAGCCCGACGGCGTCTGGTTCAACCGCGTCCACACCTATGAGGCGGGCGAAGGCGAGACCTCGCGCACCGTGCATTTCCCGCGCTCCTGCCTGCATTGCGAGGAGCCGGCCTGCGTCACCGTCTGTCCGACCGGCGCCTCCTACAAGCGCGCCGAGGACGGCATCGTGCTCGTCAACGCCGACACCTGCATCGGCTGCAAGCTGTGCTCCTGGGCATGTCCCTACGGCGCCCGCGAGTTCGACGAAGACGACGGCGTGATGAAGAAATGCACGCTCTGCGTCGACAAGATCTACAACGAGAACCTGCCCGAAGAGGACCGCGTGCCGGCCTGCGTCGCGACCTGCCCGGCGAGCGCCCGCCATTTCGGCGACCTCGGCGACCCGACCTCCGACGTCTCGATCCTGGTCGCCGAGCGCGGCGGCTACGACCTGATGCCGGAGATGGGCTACAAGCCGGTCAACAAATATCTGCCGCCGCGGCCGAAGAAGACGGGCGGCTCGTGCGGCTCGTCCGAGACGATCTCGCTGGTCGACCTCGCCGCCAAGTCGGCCGCGACGTCCTCCGAGGCGACGGGTTCGGCCTTCCTGCGGTGGGCCGACCGCATCCTCTCCCGCTGACGGATCCGGGCCCATGCATCCCGCCTTTTCCGTCATCGTCTTCACCACCGCGTCCGGCGCCGGCTACGGGCTACTGATCGCCTTCGCGCTGCTGACGCTGCTCGCGCCCGGCGCGATCGAGCGGCCGTTCGCGCTGACGACGCTGATTCTGGCGCTCGCGATCGTCACGGCCGGCCTCGCCTCCTCGACCCTCCATCTCGGCCGGCCCGAGCGGGCGTGGCGGGCGCTGTCGCAATGGCGGAGCTCGTGGCTCTCGCGCGAGGGCGTGCTCGCCATCGTCGCCTACGTGCCCGCAGGCCTGCTCGTCCTCGCCTGGATGATCTCGCCCGAGCCCGGCGCGGCGGCGGGGCTGTTCGCCCTGCTGACGATTCCGGCGGCGCTGTCGACGACCTACTGCACGGCGATGATCTACGCCTCGCTGAAGACCGTGCACCAGTGGCACAACCGGTTCGTCGTGCCGAATTACTACGCGCTCAGCTTCTTCTGCGGCGCGCTGCTTCTGTCGGCCCTGCTTCATCTGTTCGGGCGCGGCCTCGCCGCGGTCGACGTGGCGGCGCTGCTGGCCGGCGGCGCCGCGCTCGCGCTGAAGCTCGCTTATTGGCGCTTCATCGACGGCAGTCCGGCCGAGAGCACGGCCGAGAGCGCCACCGGCCTCGGCGCCTTCGGAACGGTCCGTCTGTTCGAGGCGCCCCATACGGAAGACAACTATCTCATGCGCGAGATGGGCTTCGCGATCGCGCGCAAACACGCGGCGAAGCTCCGCGCGCTCACGCTGGCGGCTCTCTTCGGCCTCCCGCTTCTGCTGGTGCTGATCGGTCTGCTCGCCGGCGGAACCCCCGCTGCGGCGTTCGCGACGCTCGCCGTGATCTCGGCCGGGGCCGGCGTGCTCGCCGAGCGCTGGCTGTTCTTCGCCGAGGCGAAGCACACGGTCATGCTGTTCTACGGGGCGCGAGCGGCATGACCGACCGGCCGCATCCGTCCGGGCCTGCGCCGGGTCTTGGCGGGCGCCTCGCGGATGTCGGCCGCGCGCTCAAGCCGGAGTGGCTCTCCGCCGTCAACGCTAAGACCTTCAAGGCCGACGCCACAGCCGGCCTGACCAGCGCGACGGTGGTGTTGCCGCAGGCGGTCGCGTTCGCGGCCATCGCGGGTCTGCCGCCGCAATACGGATTCTACACGGCGATCGTCGTGCCGATCGTCGCCGGGCTGTTCGGCTCGTCCTGGGTGATGGTCTCCGGCCCCACGCTCGTCGTCTCCGCCCTGATGGCGAGCACGCTGACGCCGCACGCGCAGCCTTTCACGCCCGAATTCATCGCTCAGGCGATCTGCCTGACGCTGTTCGTCGGCCTGCTGCAATGCGCCTTCGGCGCGCTCAGGCTCGGCCGGTTCGTCAACTTCATCTCGCATTCGGTGATGATCGGCTTCACCGCCGCCGCCGCGTTGCTGATCTCGGTCAGCCAGCTGAAGGACGCGCTTGGCGTCTCGACCGAGCGCGGCCACAGCATCATCGAACAGATCGCGAACCTCGCCGGCGCCCTCGGCCAGACGAACCTGACGGCCGTTTCGATCGCGGCGGCGACGCTGGTCTGCCTGGTCGCGGTCCGCAGCGTCGCGCCCAAACTGCCCGCTTTCGTCATCGCGCTCGGGGTCGGAAGCCTTCTCGGCGTCGCGCTTGGCGCGGAGCGGCTCGGCGTGCGCATGGTCGGCGCGCTGCCTTCGATCACCCCCGAGCTCGCGCTCCCAACCGTGTCCTTCGCCTATGTCCAGGCGCTCGCCGAAGGCGGCTTCGCGATCGCGCTGCTGGGACTCGTCGAGGCGATCTCGATCGGACGGGCGTTCGGGCTGAAGCAGAACCGGCCGTTCGACGCCAACCGCGAGATCGTGGCCCAGGGGCTGTCCAACGTCGTCGGCAGCTTCTTCCAGTGCTACGCGGCGTCGGGCTCCTTCACCCGCAGCGGGGTGAACTACGAGGCGGGCGCGGCGACGCCGCTGTCGGCGATCCTGTCCTCGGCCTTCCTCGTCGCGATCCTGCTGGTCGTCGCGCCGTTGTTCGGCCAGGTGCCGATCCCGGCGGTCGCGGCCGTCATTCTCTACGTCGCCTTCCGCCTCGTCGACGTCGGCGCGATCCGCCACATCCTGGCGACCAGCCGCACTGAGACCACGATCACGGCGGTGACCTTCTTCGCCGGCCTGCTGGTCAGCCTCGAATTCGCGGTCTATGGCGGTGTCATCGTCTCGCTGATGATCTTCCTGTCGCGGACCGCGAAGCCCACGCTCTCGATCACGGCGCCGGACAACCAGCAGACGCACCGGCCGTTCCGGAATGCGGAGATGTACAGCCTGCCGGAATGCCCGCAGGCGGCCTTCGCCCGGCTCGAAGGTCCGCTTTACTTCGGCTCCGTCGACTATCTCGAGCGCGAGCTGAACCGCATCCAGCGGCAGCGCCCGCATCAGAAGCGGCTCGGCCTCGTCCTGCGCGGCACAGGCGACGTCGACCTTCCCGGCGCCGAGCTCATCATCGCGGAGACCAAGCGGCGGCGCGCCATGGGCGGCGACCTCTACGTGATCGCGCGCTTTTCGCCGCTCGTGCGGACGCTCGACCGGTTCCACGTGATCGAGGTGCTGGGCAAGGACAACCTCCTTCCGTCGAAAGCCGAGGCCATCGCGCGCATCGTGCCGGACCTCGATCCCGCGATCTGCCGGACCTGCCGCTCCCGGATCTTCCGGGAATGCCCGCCGCCGGAAGCGACGACGCCCCCCTCGCCCGCCGCCGGCCTCGCGTCCGCGGCGCCCGCCATCGGCGCCGCGCAGATCGCGGCGACCTGATCGAAAGGAGGTCGAGACCCAGCGAACGCGTGTCGACGTGCAGACGACCGGCGAATGAACGCCGGCGCAGGGAGGATACGACATGGGTAAGGGACTGGGCGTGGGCGCGCCGATGGACGCGCCTGCGATCGACCGCAAAGCTGCTCGGGGCGACGACTGCCCCTGCCGCGAGGGCATGAAGCCCCAGGTCGGACTGGGCCGCAGAGACCTTCTGCTTTCGGCGGCTACGGCGCTTGGCGCGAGCGCGCTTGTTTCGGGTTCGGCGCGGGCGGCGCCGGCGGGCGCGCCGCCCGGGGCGGTGCTCTATGAGGTTCCGGACGATCCGACGAAG
>NZ_JBMSEA010000003.1:0-434602 GCF_049446035.1 Hansschlegelia sp. KR7-227 | reverse complement strand
CAACGCAAAGAGGCTTCACTCGGCGCTCGGCTACCTCAGCCCGCGTCAGTTCGAGGATCACCACGCCCGGCAGACAGTCCAAACCGAAGCATGATCGCTGTCCGGCTCAAGGGGCCCACTCCAGCTGAAGAACATGCTCACGCGGCGCCCCTTCAAGGTCGTGGCGGTGGCGCTTGCCAATAAGATTGCCCGGATGATCTGGGCATTGCTAACCAGAGGTGGAATCTACCGAGATCCAACAGGAATTGAGGCAGGACCTGTCGCCGCATAAGCGCAGGACCGCCGAGACGAGCTGCCCGGCGATCCCCGGCAGGTAAGGTGCACAACAGACGATGAACCACGGGACGAAATCCCGAAACAGGACAGGCCGAAACCCGTGACGCGCACAAAGCGCGCCCCCTTGATCCAGCCACCTGCTTCGCGGACTTCATCGAGGCCAGCGGTCATGACCGCACCAGTAGGCCGGACATATGACCGCACCGTCCTCATGTGGTGAAATCGACTGAAAATGCATCCTTGCACCGCGGGCCGTTCCACATATCACGGGTTGATCGTGGAAGGTCGCGACCTGGACCAAGGATCAGCGTCTTTTTGGAGAGGGGCTGTTCTCGCCTTGCCTGAAGCCGCCGCTGCGAGGTCGAGAACCCGTGGTCGGAACACGCGCGAGCCGCTTCGCCTCTTTCCGGCTGACATAGACGACCTCCAGCGCCCACGGACGACCGCGCGGGCTCCCCCCGACCGAAAACCAGAACGACGAGCGGTCAGGGGGCTTTTGGGAACGAGCGTCTCTGAAGATCCGCCGCCAGCGGAACAGCGTTGATATCTGGGGTCTCAACGTGCTGCAGACACCAATACAAAGGCGTCCCGTTTGGGTGGCGCGACTCAAGGACCCATCTATTCAAGAGTAAATTGAATGGATTATAAGTCTAACCGAAAATATAATGGCTACACCTCTTCCAAAGACGATTTGGAGCGTGTTTACTCCTAATCTCAACAAATATCATTAACGATATTATCTACTAATATCCGGACTTATAATCCATTCTCAATGAAAATACAGATTAAAATAGAAAAATAGTATACTTCAAGGCCAATTTTAGATTGCGAATCGAGATTTATGATGAGATTTATGTTTCGACAGGCATCGACCAATCGGTGTCTGAAGCCGTACTGGCGTTTGGAGTTTAGCCAAGATGATGAAGATTCTCGACGGGAAGCGGTACAACACCGAGACGGCAGAAAAACTCTGCGATCTGCCCTGCAACGTCTACTCGGACGATTTCGGCTGGCACAAAACGGCGCTCTACGTCACGACGAGCGGCGCCTTCTTCCTCGCGGGCGAAGGAAACGCCTCTTCGATGTGGGGACAGTCGGCGCCGGGCGGCGGCAGCATTCCGGGTGAAGGTATCCGGCCGATCGAGCGTGACGAGGCGCGCAAGCATCTCGAGGACGCCGGGGAGGACTACGAGATCGAACGGTTGTTCGAGGTGACCGACGCCTGAAAAGGCGGCTTCAACATAGGACGCTTGATAAAAAAAGGCGGCGCTCATGCGTCGCCTTTTTTGCGGAAGTCGAACAGCGGGATGCCGAGCTTGCGCGCCTTGTCGGCGAGGTTGTCGTTGATGCCGTTGCCGGGAAAGACGATGACGCCGATCGGCAGCACTTCGAGCATGGCGTCGTTGCGCTTGAACGGCGCCGCCTTGGCGTGTTTGGTCCAGTCGGGCTTGAAGGCGATTTGGGCGACCTTGCGCGCATCGGCCCAGCAGGCAGCCATGCGCTCGGCGCCCTTTGGCGATCCGCCATGCAGCAGCACCATGTCGGCATGCTTGGCCCAGACCCGGTCGAGCGCTTCCCAGATCCGGACGTGATCGTTGATGTCGGCGCCGCCGGTGAAGGCGATCTTCGGACCCTTCGGCAGCAGCACCTCGGTTTCCGCGCGGCGCTTGGCCGCGAGGAACTCCCGGCTGTCGATCACGGCGGAGGTAAGCGTCTTGTGGTTGACCATCGAGCCCGATCGCGGTCGCCAGTGCTGGCCCAGATGACGCTCGTAGTGGTCGGCGGCCTGGTCGCGCATGAGCTCGAACGCGTCGCGGCGTTCAAGCAGCGTCTGTCCTTCGGCGGTCAGGCGTTCCAGTTCGACCGACTTCACCTCTGACCCGTCCTGTTCGCGCTGGCCGCGGCGCTGTCCGTGCTCGTTGCTTTCGAGCTCGCGCTCGATCCGGGCGGCGGCGCGGTGGAAGAGGTTGACGGTCGACCACAGCAGGTCGTCGAGATCGGGCTCGAGGCGTGTGTCCTGCAGGGTGACGATAAGGGCGTCGAATATGTCGGCGACGGCGCCGGCCACGCGGTCGCCATCGGGCAGCGGCCTCGGGTCGGGTTCGTCCTGGAACGGGCGGTAGCCATGAAGCTGGAGTTCGTCGAGGACATGGGCGGTCGGGGATGCGGTGTGGTGGTGTTCGAAGCCGTCGTCGTGCCGGTCTTCCATGGGATGCTCTCATCGTCGGGTTCGACCGCGACCCTCGCGGCCTTCATGGCGACGAAGCCGTCGGGCGGGCCGGACCTGCACCCGCAAGGGCCGCAGCGGAGCGGAGGATGGCGACGGCCGGTTGTTTTGCTTCGCGCTGCAAAGGCGGCAAGACGGGACGTCTCGCCGCCGGCGGAAAACAGCCGGGCGCAGCCATTGCCGGGCCGGCACGTTTGACGGCCGATCGCCCTCTCGAAGGCCTGAGGTCGCGGTCCTCGCCGACATGCCGGGAGCATCCGGACCGGAGCGCGACGATGGCGCCGCCACGCCCCTCGTCCCTCCCGGCCTATGCCGACGACGCCATGAACCGGGCGACGTCCTCCGGGGCGAGCTGGACCCGGATCGCCGCCGCCAGCGCGTCCGTCCCGAGCGCCTGAAGATCGTCGTTGAAGTCCCCCAGCTCCGGCGACAGCACAATGGCCTCGATTCCGACCGCCTGCGCCCGAGAGACCAGTGTCTCGCATGCCGCGTCACCAGCCGGATCGTCATCACGGGCGATGTAAAGCCGGCGGAGGTTTGGCCCGAACCGGATGGCGGAGAGGTGGGCGGCTGAGAGCGCCGCCGCCATCGGTAGGGTAGGCAGCACGACACGCAGCGACAGCATCGTTTCAACGCCTTCGCCCGCCGCCATCACGTCGTGCGCGTCGCCGAACCGGACAGCGTTGCCGATCAGGTCGCCTATCGCCCGCCTCGGGGTGTCGACCGGCGCCTTGCCGCATCCGTCCCCAGCGAGCCAGGTGCGGTGCGCTCCGGTAATTCCGCCATCGAGGTCGGTGACGGCCGCGATCATCGCCGGACGGACTTCTGTCGGGCTGTTTTGGTCTGGGCGATAGTAACAGCGGGGATGAAATCGGAGCGCTGCGGAGCCTTGCAAGGCCGTAAGCCCGCGTCCACGCAGATAAGTCTCTGCGAGCGTTCCCCGGATCGACTGCGACATCGCGAATAGCCGCCGCGCGGCTTCGCTCGAGTTGGACGGTGCCGGCGTCCGACGCGGTTTCTGCAACGGTGCCGGCTCCCTATGCGGCAGTCGGAGAAAGCGACGCGCTTCATCCACAACGTCATGGAAGTCGGCGAATCCGCAAGCTCGCCGGATCACGTCGAGCAGGTCGCCATGCTCGCCGGTCGCGGCGTCGGTCTTATGTGCAGTTGAACATAAGACTGATTATGTTGCACCGAGGATTATGTTGCGGCCCTGCGGCGGGCGGCTGTTTTGCAGGGGATCGTCGGCTTCTCCGCAACATAACCTCCGCCCATTCGGGAGGGTCGCGTGATGCCCCGCGACGCTTCCGAGCTGGCGCGGCGCCTCGCGCGCGATGCCGAGGCGGTCTGCCGCCATTATCTGTCGAAGGGTCGACGCCAGGGCCGCTATTGGACGGTGGGCGACGTGCGCAACACGCCCGGGCGGTCGATGTTCGTGCGGCTGAGCGGGCCGGACTCCGGTCCAGGCGCTGCGGGGCGCTGGACCGATGCCGCCTCGGCCGAGCACGGCGACCTGCTCGACGTCATCCGCGAGAGTTGCGGGCTCGGCGAGTTCCGCGAGGTGGCCGAGGAGGCGCGGCGCTTCCTCGCGCTGCCCCGCGCCGAACCGACCGCCGCGCCGAGACCGCCCGTGCCGCAAGGGTCGCCCGAAGCAGCGCGCAGGCTCTGGGCGATCTCGAAGCCGATCGTCGGCACCTTGGCCGAGACATATCTGCGCAGTCGCGGCATCACGAATCTGAGCGGCTGTGAGGCTCTTCGCTTCCACCCGCGCTGCTGGTATCGCGGCGACGATGACGACCCTTGCGATCAGGCTCGGGATGCGTGGCCCGCGCTGATCGCAGCGGTCACGGCGCTCGATGGCACGATCACCGGTGCGCACCGTACCTGGCTCGATCCGGCGTCGGCCTGCAAAGCGCCGGTCTCGACGCCCCGCCGCGCTATGGGCCTTCTGCTCGGCCACGCCGTCCGGTTCGGCCGTCCGGTCGACGTCATGATCGCTGGAGAAGGTATCGAAACGATCCTCTCGCTTCGGCAGGTCATGCCCTCGATGCCGATTGCGGCCGCGCTCTCGGCCAATCACCTCGCCGCGCTCGAACTGCCCATCGGATTACAACGGCTCTATCTGGCGCGAGACGACGATCCCGCAGGGTGCCGCGCGGTCGAGACCCTGGCGGACCGCGCGCGTGCCGCCGGCGTCGAGACGCTGACGCTCGCGCCCGCGCTGGACGACTTCAACGACGACCTTCGCCGGCTTGGCGCCAGGATGCTTCGGAGCGAGCTGTGCGCTCAACTTGCGCCGGACGATCGGCCTCGCGTTGGATCAATATAGCTTCCGCCGACTCACTTGGTCGGGAAGCTCGAGCCTCCAACAACGGAGGCCAACATGTTCAACGACATCTTCTTCCCTCATACCGCCGAGAGGTATCGTGCGGCGCCGCTCGTAGAGCAGCGAGAACGATACCTCGTTCATCTTAAGGCGACCGGCGCGAGACGAACGACCTTGCGCAAGTGCGCCAACGATCAGCTGAGCTTGGTCCGCCTGCTGGGCCTCAAGGAGAGCGACCGGGTGAGCCGGTCGCAGGTCGAGGCTGCTGCGGCGGCGTGGTCGCGTCCGAGCGGACGCCGGTGCGATCGAGCTGCATTGCCCAAGACGCGCGACCGCTTCGTCAGCCACGGTGTTCGATGGCTCGCCTTCCTGGGCTGGCTCGACGAGCGCGATGACGGCCGCCACCCGCGTGACGCCGAGGTCCAGGTCTTCGCACGATGGCTGCGCGAGGAGCGAGGACTCTCCGATGCGACCGTGCAAAGCTATTGCAAGGCGGCCGACCACTTCTTCGGCCAGCTGGCCGCCAAGGGCGTGCAGTTGAGCGCCGTAGGCATGACCGACATCGACGATGCCGTCGCGGCGGAACACACGCGAGGCGCCTGGGGTCGCCGGACGAGACACGATTATGCGCAGCGGCTGAGGCGGTTCTTTGTGTTCGCCGAGATGCGTGGCTGGTGCCGGGCGGGTCTCGCCGCGGGCATCGCGGCGCCGCGCTTCATGGCTGACGAGACCGTGCCGAAAGGGCTGAGGCGCGAGGACGTCGTGCGCCTGCTGGCCTCGGTTGAAGGCAACCGCCCGGTCGACAAGCGCGACCGGGCGATCCTGATGCTGTTCATCGGGTACGGGCTCCGGACCGGAGAGGTCGGCGGCCTGCGGCTGGACGATCTGGACTGGGAGAACGCCATGCTTCGGGTCCGCTGCCCGAAACCGGGCCGGACCCATCTGTGGCCGCTGTCGCAGGGCGTCGGCCACGCCATCCTGCGATACATCAGGGAGGCGCGGCCGTCCGGCTTCGGGCGCAGCCTCTTCTTCACGACGCATGCGCCAATCCGGCCGCTCGACCGAAAAGCCCTGGGCAAGATGGTCCGCGATCGGCTGGCCGGCATCGGCGTCGTCACTGGCCGACGCGGCGCCCACGCGCTGCGGCATGCCGCGGCCCAGCACCTCCTGGATCGGGGCACGCCGATGAAGGTGATCGGCGACTTCCTCGGCCACCGCGACCCGTCGTCCACCACGATCTACGCCAGGGTCGACCTCGCCGCGCTCCGCGAGGTGGCCGCTCTCGACCTGGAGGGCTTGGCATGATCCTGCGCGAGGCAATCGAACGCTATGTTCTCTGGCGCCAAGCTCACGGCGCGAAGTTCACGACCGGGGCGAGCCTGCTGTCCGGCTTCCTTGACCATGCCGATGGCGACGCCTCCTGCGACGCGGTGACCATGGCGCAGATCCTGGCCTACCTGGCGGCCGATGGCCGGCCGACACGTCACCGCGAGAACAGGTACTATGCGCTCGCCGGCTTCTGGCGTCACGCGATCAGTCGCGGCCACGCGGTCCGATCGCCGATGCCGGACGACGCGCCGAGATCGCCCCTTCGTGCGCCGCCGTACATCTACTCGCGCGATGAGCTCAAGCGGCTCTTCGATCCCGCGACCGTGGAGGCAAGCCGGCGCGGCGCGGTCCAACTGGATGCGGCGACGTTCCGCACCCTGCTCATCCTCTTGTACGGGGCGGGGTTGCGCTTCGGGGAGGCGACCCGCCTCACCCTGACCGACGTCGATCTGGCGAACGCCGTCCTGACCATCCGGGCCACGAAGTTCTACAAGAGCCGGCTGGTCCCGATCAGCCCCCAGCTTGCCGCAGTGCTCGAGGGCCACGCGTCCCGGCGCCGACGAGCCGGACTCGTGGACAGCTCGAACGCATTGCTGCTGGCGAACCGGGACGGGACAAGGCTCGCCAGCAGCACAGTGCAGGCCGCGTTCGATGCGCTGCGGCGCCTCGCCGGGATCGGTCGCGCAGCAGGCGGCCGGACGATCCCGCGCATACACGATCTTCGGCACAGCTTCGCGGTCCATCGGCTGACGAGCTGGTATCGGCAGGGCGCCGATGTGCAACGGCTGCTGCCGGTGCTCTCCACCTATCTCGGTCATGCCGATCTGGAGGGCACGAAGGTCTACCTGTCGATGACGCCGGAGCTGCTGGAGCAGGCGTCGCTGCGGTTCGCCGGCTATGCGCTGGGAGGTCAGCATGCCTGACCTCGCAGCCCTCGGCCCCTGGCTCCGCCGGTTCCTCACCGAGCACATCGTCACCGAACGCAATCTCGCCAGGAACACCCGCACGAGCTACCGCGACACCTTCAGCCTGTTGCTACCCTTCGTCAGCCGGAAGCTGCGCAAGCCCGTGGACCGGCTGGCCGTCTCGGACCTCTCGTCCGCCTACGTGCTGCAGTTCCTCGCCCACCTCGAGACCGATCGAGGTTGCTCCGCTCGGACCCGCAATCAACGGCTGGCCGCGATCCGGGCGTTCGCGCGGTTCGTCGGCAGCCGGGATCCGGCCCATGTCGAATGGTGTGGTCACATCCGGGCCATTGCGTCGAAAAGGTCCATGCCGCTGCCGGTCGGATGGCTGACCCGGGCGGAGATGGAAGCGATGTTAGCTGTGCCCGACCGCAGGACCCGGCGCGGCCGGAGCGAGTATGCGCTTCTGCTCTTCCTCTACAACACAGGCGCGAGGGTCTCCGAAGCCGCCGCGCTGAGGGTGCGCGACTTGCAGATCAGGTCGCGGAACGGCAGGCACGATCTCGCCACCTTGCACGGCAAGGGCGGCAGGACGCGCCAGTGCCCGTTGTGGCCAGAAACCGAGCGCGTTCTGGTGGACGAGATCACGGGTCGCGCGGGCGAAGACGCCGTGTTCGTCAGCCGGCTCGGTACGCCGTTCACCCGCTTCGGGGTCTACCGCCTTATCGAGCGTTGCGCGGCCGAGGTTCCCGAACTGGCTGGTCGAACGATAACGCCGCACGTGATCCGGCACACGACGGCGTGCCACCTCGTTCTCGCCGGCGTCGACATCAACACCATCCGCGCCTGGCTCGGACACGTCTCGATCGGCACGACCAACATCTATGCCGAGATCGACCTCACCTTAAAGGCCAACGCCGTCGCGCTTTGCGAGGTGGGGCAGCCACGGCCTGCTCGGTCATGGAAGGAGGACAAGGATCTCATGGCCTTCCTGCGAGCCTTGTGAGGCGGGACGGGGTGTCAGTCTCCATCACCCCGTCCGGACCATTCTCCGACGCATGAAGCGATCCGCGTCCTCCGGGGCGAGCTGGATGCGCAGCGCTGCGCGAACGGCGCCGAGGCCGAACGCTTGCAGATCCTCGTTATGGTCTTCGAGTTGGGGAGAGAAGACCAGCGCCTCGACGCCGGCGGCTTGAGCTCGTTCGGCGAGTGTCGCCACCGCCGCATCCCCCGCAGCGTCGGCATCGCGGGCGATATAGAGGCGACGGAGCGCCGGCGGGAACTGGAGAGCGGCGAGATGGCTGGCCGACAGCGCAGCCGCCATCGGCATGGCTGGCAGCGCGTATCGAAGCGACAGCACCGTCTCGATGCCTTCGCCGGCGGCGATAACATCGTCGGCCACGCCGAACCGGACGGCATGACCGAGAAGATCGCCCATGGCTCGCCGTGGCGTGTCGATCGGCGCCTTACCCAAGCCGTCCGGGGCAAGCCAGGTGCGATGCACACCCGTGATGGCGCCGTTCACATCGGTGACGGCGGCGATCATCGCCGGCCAGGTCTCGGTCGGCGCATGCTCGTCCGGGCGGTAGTAGCATCGTGGATGAAACCGCAATGCGCCCCCATGATGGGTGGTCGTGATGCCGCGACTGCGCAGATATGTCTCGGCCAAGGTGCCGACGATCGGCTTCGAGATCGCCCAGAGCCTGCGCGCTGCTTCGGGCGACCCTTGCGGCACGGGCGGTCTCGGCGCGGCGGTCGGTTCGGCGCGGGGCAGCGCGAGGAAGCGCCGCGCCTCCTCGGCCACCTCGCGGAACTCGCCGAGCCCGCAACTCTCGCGGATGACGTCGAGCAGGTCGCCGTGCTCGGCCGAGGCGGCATCGGTCCAGCGCCCCGCAGCGCCTGGACCGGAGTCCGGCCCGCTCAGCCGCACGAACATCGACCGCCCGGGCGTGTTGCGCACGTCGCCCACCGTCCAATAGCGGCCCTGGCGTCGACCCTTCGACAGATAATGGCGGCAGACCGCCTCGGCATCGCGCGCGAGGCGCCGCGCCAGCTCGGAAGCGTCGCGGGGCATCACGCGACCCTCCCGAATGGGCGGAGGTTATGTTGCGGAGAAGCCGACGATCCCCTGCAAAACAGCCGCCCGCCGCAGGGCCGCAACATAATCCTCGGTGCAACATAATCGGTCCATCTGCCGGCGGCGCTTTTGCCGCATTCTGCTCCGTGCAGTCGGACGAACAGGCTGCGCCCGGGCGTGTTCGCGACATCGCCGACGAGCCAGTACTGCCCTTCTTGGCGTCCGTTCGAAAGATAATGTCGGCACACCGCCTCAGCCTGCTCGGCGAGACGACGCGCCAGATCGGCGGCGATGCTCATGATGTTTCTCTCCAAACGAAAAGGGCCTGCCGTCGCCGGCAGGCCCTCGAAAAGCGCGCTCTCTCGGCTGCGGCTATTCGGCCGCGACCGCTTCGGGCACGAACGCCAACGGTTCGTCGTCCTGAGCCTGTGCCTTGGGTTCTGTGCCGGCCGGGTCGTCGCCATCCGCGGGCGTCTCGCTGGCCTCATCGGCGACCACGTCCACCCCGCTAACCGGCGCGACCGGCACGGCTCGGCCCGGCGTGCGGAGCGGCTCCGGCAACCATCCAGACCCTGCGAGCAGCTCTTCCGCCTTCACGGCCATCTCCGGCTTCTTGAGATGGTCGATCAGCTGCGCCGCCTGCTCGCCCTTCGCTTCCCGCACAGCGGCGAGGATGCGGGCTTTGGTGACACGGCCAAGGAAGTGCTCGGCTGTCGGCGTCCAGCCCGCCGCCGCCATATTGAGATCGACCGCCGCGGCGAGGCGATCAGCGTGCGCGATCGAACGGGGTTTACGGTTGTAGGCTTCGACCGTCGCGTTGATCGACAACGCAACGCAATGCGCGAACAGCGACTGCCGGCTGTCTCCGTCAAACTCCTGAAGCGCGTCCCAGAGGTGGCCGGACTCCTTCGGCAGAGCCCGCCGCCAGGCGTCGTGCCGGGCGGAGACGGCGCGTGCCGACGCGCTGTCGTTCAGTCCCGGCGCCTGGGCTGTGAAGCTTGCGCTCCTGAGATCGAGCTCCAGGCAGGTGTCGAGGCTATAGGGATAGAACGCCTCCAGAGCGAGACAGTGCAGCGCGGCCAGAAACGCCACGTCGAGGTTCTGGCCAAGCGCGTCGCGCAACGCGAGCGTGCGATGCGCCGTGAGCTCGGTCATCAGCCGATCGGGGATCGGCTTTACACCTTCATCCTCATCCGGCTCGGCGATCCGATCCGAGGTAAGCCTCTCGGACGGGTCGCCGCTCACCGCCGCCGCGACGGCCGGACCTTCGGGCTCTGCGTCGGCAGGTTCCGGCTAATTGCCCGCTCGTCCTCCGGCCGGACAAACCCGCGCTCGATCCGGACGCGCCCGTCTGGCGCAATGCTCACAAAGACGCCGGCGCGGGCGATATCATCGCTGTCGAAGGCGATCGGCCGGTCTTCCAGTTCGGCGATCGCCGTCTCGATTTCGCCGAGGCGCTGGTCGACCGCGTCAGGCAGTTCGCCAGATTCCGCATGCTCAGCCTCTAGCGCTTCCGCCTCGGCACGCAGCGCCTCCAGCGTCGCAGTCTCGTCGTCGGTGAGCGGCACGAAATCGCCGGACAGGCGGCGCAGACCATAGGCGTGGCCGTAGTGCATGTCGGGCGCGACCTCGACCCATTTCCACCCCTCTCCGCGGACGGCGTCGCCGGCCTGGTCCAGCTTCTCCGCAACCATCCTGTCGACGAGCCCGACATCTTGCAGCCATCCGCCGTCGTCGCCCTGGAACAGATCGCGCAGCACCGTGCCGCCGGCCTCCACATAGGCGTAGAGCCCGACCCACAGCGCCCGCTTGTCGGACGCGCGAACCGCACCTTGCGTCAGCAGCCGCCGGATCGCGTAAGGCTGCTTGTCGTGGGTTTGTCGGACCAGATCGAACACCTGCTCCTGCCGCTCGTGATCGCCAGAGACTGCGAACGCCATGAGCTGGTCGAGCGTCATGCCGTCCTCGGCGTATACGTCGAGCAGTTTGGGGCTGACGGACGCCAGCCGCAGCCGCTGCTTCACCACCGCGACGGCGACGAAGAAGGCGGCCGCGATCTCCTCCTCGGACTTGCCCTTCTCGCGCATCGCGAGGAACGCGCGGAACTGATCCAGTGGATGGAGCGGCGCCCGTTGAACGTTCTCGGCCAACGAATCTTCCTCTGCGAGGCCTTCAGTGCGGACGACACAGGGGACAAGCGCGGTCTTCGCCAGACGCTTCTGCTTCACCAGCAGCTCGAGCGCGCGGTACCGCCGCCCGCCCGCCGGGATCTCGTACATGCCGGTCTCGGCGCCGTCGGCGTCGACGACGGGCCGGACGACGATGCTTTGCAGCAGCGTGCGCCGGGCGATGTCTTCGGCAAGCTCTTCGAGCGAAACGCCGGCCTTGATCCGCCGGACGTTGCTCTGCGAGAGCACGAGCTTGTTGAAGGGGATGTCGCGTGAGGCGCTGAGTGTGATCTTCTGCACGGTGGCCATGCCGGTTCTCCGCGACGGGCGGGCCAAGAGCCTCTCTCTCGACCTCAAATCCGTCACGAACCTGCGGCCCCCCTCTTACTCGAAGAGGCGGACCGCAAACCCGAAACCACAGGATCAGGACAGCGCCACGACGCCTATCAGGCGGCGCGATCCAATAACTTCTTCGCCCTCGCCTCCAGATCGAGCCGTGCGTCCTGATGCGGCTTGTCGCGCGCCACCGCCGTGATGCCCTGCACGAAGTCGAACACGCTAGTTGGCGGATGCCCTTCCTCCGCGAGCACCGTCTCGATGATCTTCGCGGTCTCCGCCTTGCCGAACCCGCGCTTGCGCAGGAAGTCCGATCGGTCCTCGTCGGTCTGGGCGACGATGCGTTCGCGCGCCGCTCGCACGCCCTCGACGAACGGGCGTGGCGAGGAGTTGGCGAAACGAGTCAACGCCGGCGCCGCCTCATGGGCGAAGCGTGAGGCGGCGTACTTCGAGTGCCGGATCGTGATCTCTTCGAAATCCTCGGCGCCCCAGAGATTCCGGTTCTGGCAAACGGCGCGGAG
The DNA here is from genome assembly GCF_049446035.1 of Hansschlegelia sp. KR7-227. Taxonomy (NCBI): domain Bacteria; kingdom Pseudomonadati; phylum Pseudomonadota; class Alphaproteobacteria; order Hyphomicrobiales; family Methylopilaceae; genus Hansschlegelia; species Hansschlegelia sp. KR7-227. Next base: position 422,437 of record NZ_JBMSEA010000003.1, on the reverse strand, counting down.
ATAGAAGCTTGCCATGCCGAGCGTCTTGGCGCCGACCTCGGAGTTCCAACAGTAGAAGCCCCGAAAATAGAGGTCGGGAGAGCCGTTCGGCAGCCGACCCGCCTCGATCGGGTTGAGGTCGTCGACGAGAAACAGGAACACGTCGCGATCGGAGGCGTAGAGCGTGGTGGTGTCGCGGGTGACGTCGACGCGTGGATTGTAGACGCCGGTCGACCAGTCGAGCACGCCCGGCACCTTCCAGCGCGTGTCGCCCGTGCCGTTACCAGCGATCCGCTGCACGGCTGACACCAGCTCATGATCGTAGATGCGGCCGTAGTCGGGGCCGGTGACAGCGCGGAGATCAACCCGACCATCGTCGGTCTCGAGCGTCTTGATCTGCTCGGCACGATGCGAGGTCAGGCCGTATTGCAGGTTGATCCCGGCGAGTGTCGCGGGAAGCTGGCGCAGATAGGCTGACGGCGCCCCGACCAGGCTCGCAAGCTGGCCGAAGCTCCAATGCGTCGGCGTAATGGGCTGGCCTAAGCCCGGCAGCACGAGAGACAGGCGCTCTGCGTCGTCTCGGCTCGCCTCCACGCGCATCGCCGCGCTCTCGACCGTGCGCGTCCGGCTCCGCTCTGCCCGACCCTTTACCGATGCGAACAGCTTGGTCAGCGACAGAAACCGCTGATCGTCTGGCCGCAAGAACCATTCCGAGGAGACGCGGCCGATCCGCTGGCCGCGCGACACATCCACTTTGTAGCCGCCGCTCGGGTCGCGCCGGGCGTCGAGAACATCCACATTCGTCATCGGGATCACTCCGCGACGGGCCGGCCGGGAGCCTCTCTCTCGAGCCCAAATCCGTCACGGCGACAGCCGCCGAACTTTTCCTCTTAGCCGCACGGCGTCGCAGGAAACGCGGTCCCTCGTTCTCGCTAGTGATGGCCAAAAACCGAACGACGTCCAAAAACACTCGGCAAGCGTTGTTTTTCCGCGGAAAATCTTCATTCCCGAAAAACTTGTCACCGATTCGAGCACGCTTGCGGGAGCGCGATCAGGCGCACTTTAAACGAGGGACTGACGATGAACCCTTTCAATCAGGACGCTGAGCCTAGCCTCCCGGCGGATTTCGATCACGTCGCGGAAGCCGCCTATTGCAAGGAGGCCATTGAGACAATCGTCAACGATACGCCGAACCCGGGATTGTTTCTCGTGAACCGCGCCCGTCACCCCGAAGCACGCATCGCCATTCCCAAGGAGATGTTGGCGCACCATGCGGCAAATTTCACGGGAGAGCCCTGCACGCTTGTGACCACCCTCCGGGCGCTCGACGACAATAGGATTGTGCTGGGCCCGCGTCATCGCGCCAACTTCAAGGCCGGCGCCGCGGTGCTGTTTGCCGCTAGCGATCTCGAGCTCCTAGCGCCGCGTGTTCACGGAGGACAGGAGGTCGGTCCGTTGAAAGAGCAGGCGCGTGACGGCCTGAGTGTCGTGGTCGTGCTGGCGACAGAGACCGTCCGCGCTTTGCTTGAGGCGCGGGATCATAAGAACTTCACGAAGCCGAGCGGACGTTACGAGGCTCGGCAACTGCTTCCTCAACTCGAGCTCTCATTGGCCAATCTTTTTGACGAAGGCCAGAAGCTGCTCTCGGCCTGGTACTCGGGCCGCAATCCACGTGAAGTTATGACGGAGGCCTACATTACTGCCTTAGCCTTCGCGCGCGAAAGATTGGGCAAGGTCGATCTCGGCGGGCTGATCGACGATCAAGCCCGGGCCGTGGAAGTGGCCGCCGCGGTCTATGCTCGTGTGGAGGACTTCCAGCGTGCGCATCACGGCATGTCCGACGAAAACCGGCACGGCCGCGCTATGACGACCTTTCAGCAGCAGGAGCTCGCTAACGCGCGTCAGGAGTACCTACCCCTTGATGACCTGATGAAGGCGGCGATTGCGATGAATTTCAACCCGTCCCAAGTTTTTCTGAACTTCGCGGCCTACCAGACCGAGTTCGATGTCGCGGCTTTGCTCGGCAGGCTCGACCGCGGTTTCGAGATCGAACTGGACTTGGCGCATCTGCAGCGGCTGGAGCGCCTGTTCGACGCCGCAGAGCGCTGCGACAGCGATCCGAGCGCGGCAGGCGAAGAAGAGTTGGCCGGCGTCGCTGTCCGCAAAGTCGCGCTGCGTTACGACGATATCGGGGCGTGGCGGAAACGCTTCGTCGACCACCGGGCGATCCAAGACGGCGTGATCCTCGCTCCGAAAGCGGTCTGACAGCCCGATATTCAAGGCGGAATCTTCGTTCCCGAAATTTCCAATCCGCTCTCGTCCTACTCAAAGGGTCCCGCAACTGCGGGGCCCTTTTTTCGCATTGGGCTCCGCCTCAGGACCGATCAGAAATGACCAAGCCCAAATTCCCGGACTCCCCCAGCGCCGCCGCTTCGTCGCCGTCCGCCTCTCCGCCGGTCTCGATCATTGTCGACGGCGACGTCGGCGGCGTCGGCAAATCCACCCTCGCGATAATGATGGCGACCGCCTTCCATCTCGTGGAGCAGCCGCTCGACATCTTCGAGCTCGACGAGCAGGGCAAACTCGGACGCTTCATCGGGAACCACGTCGTCGCCCTGCATGGCGCCAAGATGGAGGCGGACGCGGATGGCGACCGCGACGTCGTGCCGATTTTCCAGCCCCTGCATACGGCACTCGTGGACATGCATCACACGCGGCGCTCCCTCGTGCTCGAGGTCGGCGGCGCGCTCACTAGCGTGTGGAATTCGTTCATCAAGGAGGTCGACCTTGACGAGGATCTGGTCGCTCTCGGCATCCCAATGGCGGTTTTTCTGTTGGCGGTCGCGAGCGAGGAGTCGATCCGCCAGGTGACTGCCCAGGCCGCGACACTGCGCCGGATTCTTCCAAGCGCATCCATCGTGATCGTCATGAACGAGCGCGACGGATCCGTGATGCTCGCGGCTGAGGAGATGCCGGAGCCCCTCCGCGGTCGTTTCCAGAAGGTTCTGAGCCTCTACCCCCACATCATCGTGCCGAGGCTGCCGGTCAAGTCGCGCCGCATCTACGAGCGCTTGGGCCTGTCGCCCATCGAAATTGTCGGCTGGCAGGCCGACCACTACCGCGAGGCCTCCGCGCAGACTGGAAAGTCGCTGCTCGAGGCCAAGCGCTTCGTCAAAGACGTCGGCGCCTGGGCTGAAGCGGTGCGCGTCGGACTCGCGCGCGTGCTCCCGTTTTTGGAGGGACGCTGAGATGAGCAATCGCCTCGAACTTTTCCGCAATGAGGTGGCCGCGGCAGAAGCGGAGGACGCCGCGGCACGCGCCGACCTGCTCTCTGAGCTGAAGGCAATGACGCTCATGCAGTTTACGGATATCCCGCAGGCGACGCTCGAATCGCTGACTCACAATCAGTATGTCGAAGTCTTGCGCAGCCTCGTGTTCAACTTCGAGATGATCGACGACTCGGTTGGCGATCTCGATGTCGAGCTCCGCAAGCCCCGCCGCCTCAGCTGGCTCTGGAGCCTGGCGCCGACGCAGATGCGCGCGGTTCTGAAGGGCGTGGGCCTCGGTCTGCTCGTCGGCTGGTTTATGTTGCTCGCTGGCCTGCAGATCACGTCGTGGGTCGACCCGCAGGCGGCGCCCCCGTCGATCACCGAGTGGCCGCGCTGTCCCCACTTCGACGCAACCGTGGACGCCTGCGTCTATCGAGTTGCCGCGCCGATCTCCTGGGCGGGCGCGGCGACACTTCTCAAGATCACAGAGTGGCGGCTGAGATACGCAAACGGCGATCCGGAAGGGCCGATGATCCCAGTCGGAACCGACATCGCAATCTGGCGGGGCAACGCGCTGCTGCTGTTGGAGACGCGACCATGATCGCGTCACGTCATGAGCGGCGGCAGACGGGAGCGGCGAGCGCGCTCGCCCTCCTCGCCGGCCTAGGCGCCTGCGCGATCTCGCTGGTCGCGGCGCAGGCCATGTCGCCCCTGACGGTCGCGCAAGGCGGCGCGGCCGTGACAGTCACGGCAGGCTGGTTCTTCGACGGCCTCGCCGCCGCCTATCAGGCCGCCGCACGCGGGTATCCCGACGTGGCCGTCCTGAACGCCGCGTTCGGTATGCTCGCGGGTGTCGAAGCCGTGCATACCATGTCGATCAAGTCGGGCCTGGCGTGGAGCGCACGTTTCCACGCCGCCGCCGGCGGTCTCGCGGGCTTCATCGCGTTCATCGCAACTTACATGCTCGCTTTCGACTCGACGCCCGTCATCGACACGCGCGAGCATATCGAAGGCCCGCGCCTTATCCGGATCGCTTCAGGCGTTAAAGCGTTAAAGTCGATGATGAAGGACGAGGCCGGCCCCGCCGGCCTCGGGTTCGACCTCTTGCCTGGCGTCGCGATGACCGCGCTGCGCGAACTGCGCGGCGTTTTGATCCTCGGCGCGACCGGTTCCGGCAAGACCCGAATCCTGCTCTACCTGCTCGACCAAATTCTTGCAGCGACAAGGGCGACGCCGGACAGGCGGATCAGATTGTTGGTCCACGACACGACGGGCGAGATTCTGGAGGGTTTTCCCGTTTCCGATCAGGCCTTTGCGGTCCTGCACGGTCACCGCCCCGGCGGCTGGTGCTGGGCCATGGGCCGCGATGTCCTCAGCATCACCGACGCCGAAGCGACTGCTGACGCCTTCGCGCCCAGCACCGAGGGGATTTGGGGACAGGGCGCATCTACATTGCTCGCCGCAGCCATGGCTAAATGCCAAGCCGATAACGGGAAGGCTTGGGGCGTCCCAGAATTCTACGACACGCTCCTTGAAGACCCGATCGTCCTCAAAGCTGCCTACGAAACAATCTACCCGCCGGCCGCCGCCCTCATCGAGGTCGATCCTGAAAGCGGCGCACTTTCGAAGACGACAGTGAGCTTTTTGCTGACGCTGCGCGCCGCCGTCCTGCGGCACCTTCGTCCCCTTGCGGAACATTGGCGCGACGTTCCAGCAAGCCATCGGTTCTCGATCGTCGAGTGGCTCGACGACAGCAACCGTTGCCAGCCGCGTATTGTCATCCTGCAGCGCTCGGCCAAATACGCCGAACTCTCCGCGGCATGGATCGGAGCGATGGTCGACCTCGCCGCTGCTCACGCCAACGACGAGAGTTTCCCCAATTCTCAGACGCGACGAATCTTTCTGGCGCTGGAGGAGCTTCCGACGCTTGGCAAGCTGCGCAGCCTGCCGGGGCTTCTGGATGTCGCGCGCAACAAGGGGATCGGCGTGATCGCGTCGGTCCAGGAACCCGAGCAGCTGACCATCCATTATGGCGAGCTGCAGGCGAAGTCGCTTATGAAGCGCTTCCGAACCCGCATCGTCTGTCAGCAGACGCTCGACGGCGATACCGAAGAGCTTTCCGCGGACGTAATGGGGACGCGGACCGTTCTCGTCGACCAGGAAACCCGGTCCACGGACGGCGAAGGCGCAAAAACTTCCCGTACCGTCGCGAAGGTCGAGAAGGACGTTCCGGTCGTCAGCGGCCGGCATCTCGCGTACGAGCTCGGCGTCCGCGACGGAAAGGTCCGGGCGATCGTCGCCGGCTTCGAAAATCCGGTCGAGTCAAATTGGCCGATGACCACCTGGCCGAAGCGTCGCGGTCGCGATACGAAACCGCCGGCGCAAAACCCTGAAAATCAGCCGGTTTCGGCCGCCTAATCTTCGTTCCTGAAATCCTGCTCCCCGACCGGTCCTAACAGGGATGCCTCACTTGGAGGCGTCCCGCGTGGTCACCCGACCCAACAAGGTTTTTTCGGCAGCGTATTTTAGCCGCGAGGTAGAGGGCGCGCGGTACTATCTTGCGGCCAAAAATCTCGGCGCGATCTGGCTGAAGGGCGACCATCGTCTCGACGTCGCGGCCGGCGCCGCCGTCGAGGCCAAGGACCTCGAGCGGTTGTTCGAAGCCCGGGACGCCGACGGCTCGAGCCTGCTGCACAATTCCGGCGGTGTCGCGAAACGCGTCGCCGCGCTCGAGCTGTCGGTCGGCGTCTCGAAAAGCGTCTCGGCCGCGTGGGCTCTCGGCGACGAACGCCAGCGCGCCGAGATCGAAACCGCGTTCCACAAATCCCTCGAAGCGGTCGCCGATCATGTCGAGCGCAACACCTTCGCACGCCTCGGGCGCGGCGGCGCGACACTCGTCGCCGTGCGTCCCACGCTCGCGGCGTTTATTCAGGTCGACACCCGCCCGGTTCAACTGCCCGACGGAACCTTTGGCGTCCAGCCGCAGCTCCACGCCCATTTGGTCATCCCGAACTGTGTGACCTGCCCGGACGGCAAGGTCCGCAGCGTCGACGGCGCGCCGATCTATCGCGGCGCCAAGTCCTGGGGCGCCGTCCAGCACGCTGTGTTTGCGGCCGAACTCCAGAAGCTTGGCTACGCGATCGAGGCTGCGGGCGAAAATGGAACGTTCGAGATCGTTCCGCCGGATGCCGAGCGCGAGGCGGATCGCGCCCTGCGGACGGTCTGGAGCCAGCGGCGGGCAGCGATCGTCGCAAAGCTTGGCGAGGCTGGCCTGACTACCGCTGCGGCGCCGGCGCTTGCCGCGAAGGCGGCGGTCGCGACGCGTCGAGGCAAGGTCGCCGAAGCGGCGGACGTGTTTGAGCGCTGGCGGGCGGAGGCTGCGGCGCAGGGCGTCGATGTCCCGAACTACGTGGCGCGCCGCCAGACCAGCGCCGAACTGCGCCTGGATCAGCAGAACGTTCTGATCGCCAAGCGGATGGCGTCGGTTCCGGGACGCCTGACCGATCGCGAGGCCACGTTTTCGCATCACGATTTGGTTCGCGAGGTCGCGTCCGCGCTCGTCGGAACCGGCGCCGGCGCCAATCGCATCGACGCCGAGATCGAGACGCTGGAAGCGTCCGGCGCGATCGTGGCGCTCGGCGAAACAACGCGCGAAAAGATCTTCACCACGCCGCAGATGCAGCGGCTGGAGCGCGAGGCGCTGGCGATCGCTTCGCGGCTGTCGGGCGCGCGCTTCCGCACGGTCGATAAGAACCGTCTCGACGAGCGCTGCCGTGAAGCCGGTCTCTCGGCCGAACAGACCGAGGCCGCCAGGGCGATCACAGCCGGCCGGCGGCTGGCGTTTCTGGAAGGCCGAGCCGGCACCGGCAAGACGACGCTGCTGCGGCCTGTCTGCCAGGCCTTCGCCCCGAACGTCAGGGTGATCGGCGCCGCCACCGCGTGGCGCACGGCAAAACTTCTCACCGACGAGCTCGGGATCGAGGCCAAAGCGATCGACAAGTGGCTCGCCGACGCACGCGCCGGAAAGCGCTTCGTCGACCGCTCCACCGTGCTGCTCGTCGACGAGACCTCCCAGGTCGGCGTCAAGGCGATGCACGCCCTGCTCGCCGAGGTCGAGCGCGGCGGCGGCGCGGTCGTGTTCCTGGGCGACCGCGCTCAGACGCTGCCCGTCCCCGCCGGCTTCGGGCTCGATCTCGTTGCGAGAACGACGTCGTCGGCGCAGGTGACGCAGGTCGTCCGGCAGACCGCACCGCGGCTCCGGGCGCTGGTCGAAGGGCTTGCCCGCGGCGAAGTCCGGCCGGCTCTCGAGACGTTCGCCGCCGCCGGCGCCATTCACGAGACGGCAGGCCATAGGGCTGCGGTCCGTGAAGCCGTCGACCGTTGGATGGGGTCAGAAGGCGCTCCGAGCCCAGGTGACGCTCTACTGATCGCGAGGACCAACGCCGGTCGCCTCGCGCTCGACGCGGAAGTGAGGGGCCGGCTCCGCCAGCTCGAAACGCTCCGGGGGCCGGATGTCGCGATCGACGCAGTCACGGCGTCGGGGAAACCTTACGAGCTGAAACTCGCGGTCGGTGATCGCATCCGTTTCGGCGTGCGCGCCGATATCGGCGACGGCGTCATCAACGGGACGACGGGCGAGGTCTTGACGGTCGCGCCTGCCGGCGACGGGCACGCGGACGTCACCGCGCTCGTCGACGGCAAGGCGGTCGCGTTCTTCACGCGCGAGCTCGCCGACGAAACCGGGAGAGCGCGGCTCGCGACCGACTACGCCACGACCGTGTTCTCGGCGCAGGGCCTCACCTCCGACAAAGCCGTGATCCTGGCGGACGCGGGCTACGACCGTCGCGGCATCTACGTCGCCGTCAGCCGCGCGCGCAAAGCCGTCGAGCTCGTCGTCGACCGCGATCCGCTGACCCTCGCCTGCAGGGCCGAGAGCGGGTTCGAGCTCGCGGCGGCGGATATCGGCGCAGGCGAGAGGTTGGAATATCTTGCGGCCCAACTTTCGCGACGTCACGTAAAGACATCGACCCTCGACCTGCTGCCTCACGACGCCGGGCGCCTCGCTCAGCTCCGCCGCGATCTCGTGCGCGATCGAGGCTCGGCCCATGAACTCTGATCGGCGCCCCCCGACCCGGCCGAAGCTGCGGACACGGCCCGGTGTGACGCCGCCCGTGCGATCCTCGCGCTCACCGCGAGCGAGCTCTTCAAAGCTGGCGCGCGACGTCGCCGCCGACCCGAACGTCGTCGGCCTGTGGCCCAATTCGGTTCCAATCACGACCGCCGAGATCGACATCGTCGACCTTTATCTCGGCCGCCTCATCGACAATATTTTAAAGTCTGAGTAGCTCAAAGTAAAAACGAGATAAAATCGTAGTGTTAGGCTCCAAAATTACTGACTATTAGCTTGTGGCTGGTCGAACATGAGATAGTATATTCATACTGATCACCTGATGGGAATTTGGCGATGACGATGCATCCGACGAGCGAGGCGTTCCTGCCGGAGAGCCTTGTCCCTTCATTGCGGTGCTGCGGCTATTATCGGGTTTCTACCGGGCGGCAGGCTGAGTCCGATCTCTCCATCCCTGACCAGAAGAAGCAGGTCACGAGCTTCTGCGCCGTGAAAGGCTGGAGCCTCGACTGTGAATTCGTCGAGCCCGGCGCGTCGGCGACCGACGACAACCGGCCGGCCTTCCAGCAGATGATCGAGCGCGCCACCGATGGCGACCGGCCCTTCGACGTCATACTGGTTCACAGTTTTTCAAGGTTCTTCCGAGATGCGTTTTCGCTTGAGCTCTATGTCCGCCGCCTCGCCAAAGCTGGCGTGCGGCTGGTCTCCATCACTCAGGAACTCGGCGACGATCCCGCTCAGGTCATGATGCGCCAGATCATTGGCCTGTTCGACGAATACCAGAGCAGGGAAAACGGCAAGCACGTCCTGCGCGCCATGAAGGAAAACGCGCGCCAAGGCTTCTACAACGGTTCGCCGGTAGCCCTCGGCTACACGACCGAAGAGGTGGAGAAGCGCGGCGTTCGGATCAAGAAGAAGCTCGTCATCGATCCGGTCGAAGCCGAAACGGTGCGGTTGATTTACGCGCTCTACCTCGAAGGCCACGAGGGCTCCGGCCCGCTCGGCGTCAAGGAAATCGCGAAATGGCTGAACGGGCACGGTCATCGCACCCGCAAGGGCGGACGCTTCGGGATCAGCGGCGTGCACACGATTCTTACAAACGCCACCTATATCGGCGAGGCGACGTTTAATCGCCGCAACTCCCGAACGCTCGCCGCCAAGGCAGTCGCCGAGCACATTGGCGTCGCCGTGCCGCCCATCATCGATCGCGCCACGTTCGACGCCGTTCAGGCCAAGCTGAAGTCCCACAACCCGCGCGTCACAGCGCCACGCTCGGTGACCGGACCTATCCTCCTCACCGGTCTCGCAGCCTGCGCCTCCTGCTCAGGCGCGATGACGCTCCGGACCGGGACCTCCAAGACGGGGGCCGTGCATCGCTACTATTCCTGCTCGACCTGCGCACGACAGGGCAAGTCCGCCTGCAAGGGACGATCGATCCGAATGGACAAACTCGACGATCTCGTCGTCGAGCATCTGTCCGATCGCCTGTTCCAGCCGGACCGCCTCACGGCGCTTCTTGCGTCCGTGATGGCGCGTCGCAACCAGAAATCAGCCGAGGTCGATACACGCGTCACCGCGTTGCAGACCGAGGCGACCGAGGCCGAGGAAAAACTCAAGCGGCTCTACCGCATGGTCGAGGAGGGCGTAACCGATCTCGACGACATTCTGAAAGCTCGGCTCGCCACGCTGAAGGCCGATCGTGACAAGGCAAAGGCCGCGCTTGACCGCATCCTTGAGCGGTCGGCGTCCGCATTCTCATTCGATCCGGAGGCGATCGAGCGGTTCGGCCGGCTCATGCGCCAGAACATTACGTCTGGCGACGTGCCGTTCCGCAAAGCCTACATCCGCTCGGTGGTCGATCGCATCGAAGTCGACGACCACGTCATTCGCATCATCGGCGACAAGGCGACGCTCGAACAGGCCATCGCAGCCGGCGAAACCGGAGCGCAGAGAGTTCGCAGTTTTGTACCGAAGTGGCGCGCCCGAAAGGATTCGAACCTCTGACCCCCAGATTCGTAGTCTGGTGCTCTATCCAGCTGAGCTACGGGCGCGCAGGCCGGCCGGGGCGCAAGGCCCCCGCGGAGGCGGTTAGTTAGCCGCTTGGATCGGGCTTTGCAAGCGCCGGGCGTCCATGGAGGCGGTCACGAGCCGAGCGCCCGGAGAGCGCGTCGGCGTCCTTCAGGCGCGGGCGCGTTCGCGGGCGCGCGCCTGAAGATCGATCGGGCGGTCGGGAATGGTCAGCCGGAAGGTCGCGCCGATCGTGCCCTCGACCGCGGCGATCGATCCGCCGTGGGCGCGCACCAGTTCGGCCGCGATGGCGAGGCCGAGGCCGGTGCCGCCGGTGCGGGTCGAGCCCTGGAACGGCTCGAACAGATGCTCGCGGGCCTTTTTCGGCAGGCCGGGGCCGGTGTCCGACACCTCGATCACCACCACGCCGCCCTCGCGTCGGCCGGAGATGCGAATCTGGTCGCGGGCGGGATCCGGCGCGCCGCGGCTTTCGAACGCCTGGACGGCGTTGCGGCCGAGATTGAGCAGCACGCGGAAGATCTGGTCGGGATCGGCGTCCATGGTCAGGCCGCGCTCGACGGCGGCGACGAACCCCACAGGCCCGCCGCTGGCGAGGCCGAGCCCGGCGCGCACGTCCTCCACGACGTCGGCGACCGACGTCATGCGGCGCGCCGGCGGGGTTTCGTGGGCCGCGCCATAGGACAGCGTCGACTGGCAGAACGAAATCGCCCGGTCGAGCGTCGCGATCAGCCGAGGCGCAAGCTTCTGGACGGTCGGGTCCGACACCGTCCCGAGCCGGTCCGACATCAGCTGGGCGGAGGCCAGCATGTTGCGCAGGTCATGGTTGATCTTGCTGACGGCGAGGCCGAGCGACGCGAGCCGTGACTTCTGCGCGAGCTGGCCGTGGATTTCGCTCTGCATGCGCTCGAGCTCGGCCTCGGCGACGCCGATCTCGTCGCTGCGGCCGGATGCGACGATGATTCGGCTCGCGTCCTCCGGCTGCTCCGCGAAAGCGACCATGGTGCCGGTCAGCCGCCGGACCGGACGCACGATCATCAGGTCAAGCGCGACATAGACCAGCGCCCCGGTCACGAGCGAGATGATCAGGGACAGGAGCAGCACGTTGACGGAAAAGGCGAGCATCGCCTTACGCAGCGGACGCTCGTCGACCACGATCTCCACGAAGTCGCCGGCGTCCGTCGCCTCGGCGATCATCCGCGCCACGCGCTTGTCTCCGTTGATCAGGGTGTCGAAGGCGTCGAGGATCGCGGCGGGGCCCGCCGCCTCGCGCCGGTCGATGACGTCGGCGACCTCCGGCGGCATGTCCGACACCGCGAGCAGCCGGCGCGCGTCGCCGGATTTCAGCACCAGCGCGCGGGCGTCGACGCTTTTCAGGAGCTTGCGGGCGAGCGGCTCCGCCACCATGCCGTCGGGCGCCGCGTCGAGCGCGAGCGCCGCGGTCCGGGCGCGGTTCAGCTGGTCGTCGATGTAGTTGAGGCGGAAGTTCGCGACCGACGGGACGAAGATCAGGACTTCGGTCACCATCACGAACAGCGCGGTGAGCGCGAGCAGCTTGCCGGAGAGACCCAGTCGTCCGGCGGAGGTGTCGGCAGGCGGCGCTTCGTCGGTCATGGGCGTCAGGCGGAGCGTCTCACGGCGGCGTCGGCGCCGCTCGGATGATGCGGCCCGCGCGAGGGCTCGTCAAACGACGGCGCCTGGATCGGGGCGGCGCAGGCGGGCGGTCGCGCCGTGTCGGATAAGGCGCCAGCAGGCCCGGGACGTCAATCGTCGGGGGCGCTCGACGCGCCTCGATGACGCGCGAGTCGAAACCTTTACGCGCGCCACGGTTCCGCCGCATCCGCGAACGTCATATGATGCTCGATCTATACGTGCGGTGGCGGGCCGAAAGCCTGTGACCCCCTGGCGGTTCCGTTTGAAGCCGCGCGCGCCGGCGCGCGCCGGCGATGTGGTGATCTTCATGACCCAGTTCGACTACGCAGCGCTCCGCGCTACGGCTCCGAAAAGCGATCCCTACGACTATCTCGTCGTGCCGTCCTTCGTGCGGCCCGAGGCGCTGCAGGCGATCGTCGCCGACTTCCCGACGGTGCGCGACGCTGGGCCGGTCGCGCCGGAGAAGCTCGAGATCAAGGGCGCGATGAAAGCGCTGCTCGACGAGATGCAGGGGCCGGAGTTCCGCAAGGCGGTGGAGGAGAAGTTCGACGTCGACCTGTCGTCGCGCGCGACGCTGATCACCGTGCGCGGTCTCTGCCGCGCCCGCGACGGCGCGGTCCACACCGACGCGAAGTCGAAGATCGTCACCGTGCTGCTTTACCTCAACCAGGCCTGGGACGCGGATGGCGGCCGTCTGCGCATTCTTCGCTCCGAGCGTCTCGACGACTACGCCGAGGAGGTCCCGCCGAGCGGCGGCGCGTTGCTGATCTTCAAGCGCTCCGATCGGTCGTTCCACGGCCATGAGAGCTTCGAAGGCGTTCGGCGGGCGATCCAGCTCAACTGGATCACCGACGACGAGGCCGCCGAGCGTCGGCGGCGCAAGCGCACGGTGCTGAGCATGCTCGAGCGGCTCAACCCCTTCGCGCCAAAGACCCGCGTGAAGGAAGACATGATGTGAGGGACGCGGGCTCAGACAAGCCTGAGCCGCCGCCTCGAAAGCGGCGGCGTCGCCACGCGCGAGGGACGCGCCGTCATTGACTTGGCGCAGCGCGCTCCCGTATAAGCCGCCGCAGTTCGCGCCCGCGTCCGCCGCGGGCCGTTTTGTTTTGGCCGCGCCTTTTGCGCCCTACGCCCCACCCGGCGTGCGCGGAGGCCTCGGCGACCGGAGACCACGTTCGTGAAACGGACTTTTCAGCCCAGCAAGCTTGTCCGCAAGCGCCGTCACGGCTTCCGCGCGCGCATGGCGACCGTCGGCGGCCGCAAGGTGATCGCCGCCCGCCGCGCCAAGGGCCGCAAGAAGCTGAGCGCCTGACGCGCGCCGTCCGCGCGTCCGCCCGGATAGGCTGATGCCCAAAATCGCGGCGTCGCTCGATATGCTTCGCGTTCGAAGCGAGTTCGTCACGGCGGCGAAGGACGGCGTCAAGGTCGGCGGTCCGCTGGTCGGACTGCAATGGCGCGATCGCGGCGAGCCGCAGACGCTGGCTCGCGTCGGTTTCACCGTGACGAAGCGCGTCGGCGGCTCGGTCGAGCGCACGCGCATGAAGCGCCGGCTTCGCGCTGCGGCCGGGCAGGTCCTCGCCGATCTGGCGCGGCCCGGTTGCGATTACGTGCTGATCGCGCGCCGCACCGTGCTCGACGCGCCTTTCGAACGGCTCACGCGCGAAGTGCGCGAGGTCGCGCGGCGCGCGCATGGGCGCGCCCGAAGCCCCAACGCGGCCCCCGCCGGGCCGCTCCCGCCGGACGGCCGGCGCGAAAGCGGACGCTGATGGACAATCGCAACACCATTCTCGCCGTCGCGCTGTCGATCGCCATCCTGATCGGCTGGCAGTTCTTCTACGCGCGCCCGCAGATGGAGGCGCAGCGCCAGCAGCAGACCACCCAGCAGGCGCTCAACGACGACAAGGCCGCCGGCGGGAGCGCCCCCGGCGCCGCCGCGCCGCAGCCGGGCGCGCCTGCGGCCGGGACCGCCGGGGCGCCCTCTACGGGGGGCAAGACCCGCGAGGACGCCCTGAAGGCGAGCCCGCGCGTCAAGATCGACAGCGCCCGCCTCGACGGCTCGATCGCCCTGATCGGCGGCCGGGTCGACGACGTGTCTCTCAAGGACTACCGCGAGACCGTCGACCCCAAGAGCCCCGAGATCGTGCTGTTCGCGCCGCTCGACAGCCCCCAGCCCTATTACGCCGAATTCGGTTTCGTGAACGCGCCGGGCGGGAGCCTCAAGCTTCCGGACGCGCGCAGCGAATGGAAGGCCGAGACGCCCGGCCCGCTGACCTCGGCGAGCCCGGTCACGCTGACCTGGGACAATGGCGAGGGCCTGACCTTCCGGCGCACGATCTCGGTCGACGGGGACTACATGTTCACCGTGAAGGACAGCGTCGCGAACAGCGGAGCCGCGCCGGCCACGCTGTTCCCTTACGCGCTGATCTCGCGCCATGGCGAGCCGCAGGTCTCGGGCTATTACATCCTGCATGAGGGCCTGATCGGCGTCATGGGCGCGGAGGGCCTGCAGGAGCTGGCCTACAAGAAGATCACTGAGGGGCCGCGCACCTTCAAGGCGACCGGCGGCTGGCTCGGCGTCACCGACAAGTACTGGGCGTCCGCGCTGGTTCCTCCGCAGGACAAGCCCTATGCGGCCCGCTTCGCTTCGACGACGGACGGCGGCAAGGCCTACCAGACCGACTATCTGCTTGACGCCATGACGGTCGCGCCCGGCGCGAGCGTGGAGACGTCGAGCCGGCTGTTCGCCGGGGCCAAGCAGGTCGCGGTCATCGACAAATACGAGCAGGAAGGCGGCGTCCAGAAGTTCGAGCTGATGATCGACTGGGGATGGTTCCACTTCATCACCAAGCCGATGTTCTACGCGCTCGACTTCTTCTACCGGCTCGTCGGTAATTTCGGGATCGCGATCCTGATCGTGACCGTGCTCGTCAAGCTGGTGTTCTTCCCGCTCGCGAACAAATCCTACGTGTCGATGTCGAAGATGAAGCTGGTGCAGCCGGAAATGGTCCGGCTGCGCGAGCGCTATAAGGACGACAAGGTCAAGCAGCAGCAGGAGCTCATGGAGCTCTACAAGCGCGAGAAGATCAACCCGCTGGCGGGCTGCCTGCCGGTCGTGGTGCAGATTCCGGTGTTCTTCTCGCTCTACAAGGTCCTGTTCGTCACGATCGAGATGCGGCATGCGCCGTTCTTCGGCTGGATCCACGACCTCGCCGCGCCCGATCCGACGTCGCTCTTCACCCTGTTCGGCCTCATTCCCTGGACGCCGCCGCACTTCCTGATGATCGGCATCTGGCCCATCATCATGGGAATCACGATGTTCGTGCAGATGCGGCTGAACCCGCCGCCGCCGGACCCGACCCAGGCGGCGATCTTCAACTGGATGCCGCTGTTCTTCACCTTCCTGCTCGGCACGTTCCCGGCCGGCCTCGTGATCTACTGGTCGTGGAACAATTTGCTGTCGATCGCCCAGCAGTGGGTCATCATGAAACGGCAGGGCGTGAAGGTGGACATCCTCGGCAACATCCGCGAGACGTTCCGCAAGAAGCCGGCCGACGCCGCCAAGACGTGAGGCGGGGTCGGCGCGGGCTTCCGGGCAAGCCGGCCCGTATCGGACGACGCGACGGAACGCTCCGCGATGACTGATCCCGCCGACGCGGCCCCGCCCGAAGACCCCTTCCTGGAGCCCGGCCGCAAGCTCTTCGCCGGGCGCTGCGATTTCGTCCTGGGCGTCGCGAAGCTCGAGCAATTGCCGGAGATGGATCGGCCGGAGATCGCCCTCGCCGGCCGGTCAAACGTCGGAAAGTCCAGTCTGGTCAACGCGCTCACCGGGCGCAAGACGCTCGCCAAGACGTCGAACACGCCAGGCCGCACCCAACAGCTCAACTACTTCGACCTCGGCGGGCAGGCCTATGTCGTGGACATGCCAGGCTACGGCTACGCCCAGGCGCCCGTGGCGCAGGTCAGGGCCTGGACGTCTCTGGTCAAATCCTATCTCCGCGGCCGGGCGAGCCTCGCCCGCGTGTTCGTCTTGATCGACGCGCGGCACGGTCTTAAGGAGGTCGACGCCGACGTGCTCGACCTGCTCGACCAGGCGGCGAGCTCCTACCAGATCGTGCTGACCAAGCTCGACCAGATCAAGGAGGCCGACCGCGGCCCGCGGATCGCCGAGACGCTCAACGCGCTGAAGCGACGGCCCGCGGCCTTTCCGGAGGTGCTCGCGACGTCGAGCCGCGACGGGATTGGACTGTCTGAGTTCCGCGCGGCCGTCATGCGCCTGATCGACGAGCGCAGGTAGCTGCGGCGACGATCGTCCCGGTTACGCCGCGGGCGTTGCTAGAGCGCGATCGCCTCGCTCTGAAGCGAAAGATCGTCGCCCGTCATCCCGGGCTTGTCCCGGGATCCAATCCCGCCGACGGCAGTTGCCGTTGACTACGCAGAGGAAATGGGTTCCGGGACAAGCCCGGAACGACGACCGCGGGGAGAGACTGACGATGCCGGGCGACGTTATCGCGCGCTAGACGCGGCGGAACAGCCCGATGATCAACAGCAGCACGATCGCGCCGATGGTCGCGCCGACGATGGCGCCGATCCAACCCGACCCGACGAAGATGCCGAGCTTCGAGAGCAGCCACGCGCCGATGAACGCGCCGATGATGCCGACGATGACGTTGCCAATGATGCCGAAGCCGTAGCCTCGGACGATGAGCCCGGCGAGCCAGCCGGCGACGCCGCCGACAATGAGGATCGCGATGAGGCCGAAGCCAGCGAAGGGTTCCATAGATCCGCGTCCTTGATCTTGCGTGATGTCGTCGTCAAAGGACACATAACGCGCCGGAACGGTCTGACCATGCCGCGGCGCAGCATCCGGCCATCGTCGAATTGCGCGAGGCCCTGCGGACGTCATAGTCCCACGCGAACCTGCCCCATCGAGAAGAAGAGCACGCCCCGATGACCGCTAGCGCCGAGCGCAAGGACCTCTACGATCTGGGCGAGATGCCGCCTCTTGGCCACGTGCCCTCGAAGATGCACGCCTGGGTGGTTCGCAAGGAGCGGCACGGGCCGCCGGAGAGCGCGAACGCGCTCGAAGTGGTGCCGACCTGGGACATCGGCGACGACGACGTGCTCGTCTACGTCATGGCGGCGGGCGTGAACTACAATCACGTCTGGGCCTCGCTCGGCGAGCCGATCTCGCCGATCGACGCGCACAAGTGCCCGATCCACATCGGCGGCTCCGACGCGTCCGGAATCGTCTGGGCGGTCGGCCGCAAGGTCAAGCTCTGGAAGGTCGGCGACGAGGTCGTGATCCACTGCAACCAGGACGACGGCGACGACGAGGAGTGCAATGGCGGCGATCCGATGTTTTCGCCGAGCCAGCGCATCTGGGGCTACGAGACGCCGGACGGCTCCTTCGCCCAGTTCTGCCGGGTGCAGTCGCGCCAGTTGATGCCGCGGCCGAAGCATCTGACCTGGGAGGAGGCGGCCTGCTACACGCTGACCCTCGCCACCGCCTATCGCATGCTGTTCGGGCATCCGCCCCATGCGCTGAAGCCGGGCGACAATGTCCTGGTGTGGGGCGCGTCCGGCGGACTCGGCGTGTTCGCGGTGCAGCTGATCGCAGCCTCGGGCGCGAACGCGATCGGCGTCATCTCCGATGAGACCAAGCGCGACTACGTGCTGGGACTTGGCGCCAAGGGGGTGATCAACCGCAAGGACTTCGACTGCTGGGGCCAGATGCCCAAGGTCAATTCGCCCGAGTACAATGTCTGGGTCAAGAACGCGCGCGCCTTCGGCAAGGCGATCTGGGAGATCACCGGCAAGGGCGTCGACGTCGACATGGTCTTCGAGCATCCCGGGGAAGCCACGTTCCCGGTCTCATGCCTGGTCGTTAAGCGCGGCGGGATGGTGGTGTTCTGCGCGGGCACGTCGGGCTTCAACATCACCTTCGACGCGCGCTATGTCTGGATGCGGCAGAAGCGCATCCAGGGGTCGCACTTCGCCCATCTCAAGCAGGCGAGCGCCGCGAACCGCTTCGTGATCGATCGCCGCGTCGATCCCTGCATGTCGGAGGTCTTCACCTTCGCCGACATCCCCAAGGCCCACACGAAGATGTGGAAGAACCAGCATGCGCCGGGCAACATGGCCGTGCTTGTGAACGCGCCCCGCGCGGGGCTGCGCTCGGTCGAGGACGTGCAGGACGCCTACCAGGCGTCGAAGGCCAAGCCCGCCGCGGCGTGAGGCCCTTGCGGCGCGGCGACGCCAAGTCGCCGCGCGCGCCTTCAGACGTCCTTGTCGTGCGACGTGGAGGTCAGGGCCTTCCGCTCCGAGCGCGTCAGACCGGAGTTGAGCCGGGTGATCATGTAGACCACGAGCGCGACGCCGAACGCCAAAGCGGCCATGTTTCCAATGGCTTCCATGTCCAGATCTCCTCTGCTGCGACGGTCGCCGCGGTCGCGACGACGAGTGGCGTGTAAGGGGACGTCGGGCAGCGAACCCAACCCGGCAATGCCCGTTGGTTGGCTTCATCGCTTTGCGGATACTCGAACGTGTTGAATTTCGGTCGCTTTTGACCAACCGGTTTGGTTCGGCCGATGATGCGGACCGGGGTCGCTCGGGCCCCTTGCGGAGCGGATGATGGTCGCGATCAAGGCTTCCGCCGTGGATGCGTTCGTCGCGCGGCCTCAGCCGGACGTGTTCGCCATCCTTGTTTACGGTCCCGACGCCGGGCTCGTCTCCGAGCGCGTCGAGCGCTTGATGTCCCAGACTCTCGCCGGCTCCGACGACCCTTTCGCGCTGGTGCGCCTCGACGGCGACGAACTGGCCTCCGATCCCGGCCGGCTCGCCGACGAGGCGCGAACGATCGCGCTGTTCGGCGGCCGGCGCGCGATCCGGGTGCGGCTCGGCGGCCGCTCGATCATCGCCGCGGTGGAGGCGCTGCTGGAAGGGCCGAGGCCGGAGTCGCTCACGGTGCTCGAGGCCGGAGATCTCAAGAAGAACGCGCCGGTGCGCGCGCTGTGCGAGAAGCACCGCAACGCTGCGGCGCTGCCCTGCTATTCCGACGAAGCCGCCGTGCGCGCGCGGCTGATCGACGAGGAGACGGCGGCCTCGGGTCTTTTGATCTCGAGCGAGGCCAGGGCCTTGCTTTCGGCTCATCTCGGACCGGACCGGCTCGCCGCTCGCGAGGAGGTCAAGAAGCTTTGCCTCTACGCGCTCGGGCAAGGGCGCATCGAGGTCGACGACGTGATCGCGGTCGTCGCGGAAGCGGGAGAGGTCGGCATGGACGCCGCCGTGGACGCCGCCTTCGCTGGCCGCGTCGCCGAAGTCGCCTCCGCTTTGAAGGCGCTCCGGGGCGCAGGCGCCCCGGCCTCGGCGGTCGTCGCGTTCGCCCTGCGCCACGCGCTCGCCATGCATCGCTGGCGCGACGAAGTGGACGGCGGGCGCTCGCCGCGGTCCATCGTCGAACATCCCGCGGCGGGGCTGCATTTCCGGCGACGTGACGCGGTCGAACGGGCGCTGGCGCGGTGGCCGCTCGCTCGCCTGGGCGATGCGACCGCGAGGCTTGCCGAAGCGGTCGCCGCCGGCCGCAAGTCCGGCGGCGCGATCGGCGAGGCCTCGGCGGAGCGCGCGCTCCTCGCGCTGGCGCAGGAGGCCGCGCGCAGCGGACGGTAGTTTATTTTGTAGAATGCGCGCAATACGCGCATTCACCCGAATAAGTCGACTCGATTGGAGACTCTCTGGCGGCGATTTCGGAGGTCGCCGGGACGATTGGACCCGCGACGCGAAACGAGTCTCCAGGACCTTCCAGACGCGTCCCAGAGGCCGGCGTCATTTTACGGCGCGCCCACACGCCGGTTTTGAGCGCTTCAGCTCTGCCGAACGCCCTTGAGGCGACGCACCACCATTTCAAGCTGGTCGAGAGTGGCGTAGCGGATCGAAAGCTCGCCGCCGCCGCCATTCGTCGACAGCGCGACCTCGAGCCCAAGCACGTCGGACAGCTCGGTCTCGAGCGCGACCAGGTCCGGATCTTTCGGAGCGGCCGGTTTGCGCGGCCGGGCGGATTTGGTTTCGGGCGCGCGCGCCATCGCCTCGACGTCGCGGACGGAGAGTCCGCGGGCGACGACCTTCTTGGCCGTGGCTTCCGGGTCGGGCAGAGCGAGCAGGGCGCGTGCGTGACCGGCCGTCAGGTCGCCGTCCAGAACATGAGCCTTCACCGTGTCCGGGAGCTTCAGCAGCCGCAGGGTGTTCGCGATGTGGCTTCGGCTCTTGCCGATCACGCGCGCCAGATCCTCCTGGGTGTAGGAGAATTGCGCGAGCAGCTGCTCGTAGCCCGCCGCCTCGTCGATGGCGTTGAGGTCCGCGCGCTGGACGTTCTCGACGATGGCGATCTCGAGCGCCTCACGCTCCGTGACGTCGAGCACCACGATCGGCGCGTCGTGCACCCCGGCCCTCTGCGCGGCGCGCCAGCGCCGTTCGCCGGCGATGATCTCGTACATGTCGGTCTCGGCGGAGAGCCGGCGAACGAGGATAGGCTGGATGACGCCCTTCTCGCGAACCGAGGCCGTGAGCTCCTCAAGGTCGCCCTCCCGGAACTGCCGCCGCGGGTTGGCTTTTGACGGCCTGAGATGCGCGATCGGCGCGCGCCGCTGCGGGCGCGCGCGCTCCATGACGGCGCCTTCGTCGCCCACGTCGCCGATCAGCGCCGCAAGCCCGCGCCCGAGGCGCGATTTGCCCTGTTCGTCCGCCATCATGCCCGGCCTCCCGCGTCCGCCGTCACGCCGCGGCGCGCATGGCGCGCTCGCGTTGAATGACTTCGGAGGCGAGCTTGAGGTAGGCCTGCGAACCCATGCATTTCAGATCGTAGAGCAGCACTGGCTTGCCGTGCGAGGGCGCCTCGGACACGCGAACGTTGCGCGGGATCATCGTCTCGTAGACCTTGTCGCCGAGAAATTCCCGAACGTCGGCCACGACTTGACCCGAGAGGTTGTTGCGCGGGTCGAACATCGTCAGCACGACGCCATGAATGGCGAGCTTCGGGTTCAGCGTGGCGCGCACCTGTTCGACGGTGCGCAGCAGCTGGCTTAGACCCTCCAGCGCGAAGAACTCGCATTGCAGCGGCACCAGGATGGCGCTCGCCGCCGCCATGGCGTTGATCGTGAGCAGGTTCAGCGAGGGCGGGCAGTCGACCAGCAGATAGGTGTAGCGGGGCGCGCTGCCGGTAGCGTGGAGCGCCGCGATCGCGTCGCGCAGACGGAAGGCGCGGTCCTTCGCCGTCGCAATCTCAAGTTCGACGCCGAGCAGGTCCATGGTCGAGGGGGCGACGTGAAGCCGAGGAACCCCCGTTTCAAGGATGGCTTCCGCGAGCGTCGCGTCGCCGATCAGGACGTCGTAGGTCGACAATTTTCGCGCCTTGCGGTCGATGCCGAGGCCCGTGGAGGCGTTGCCCTGGGGATCGAGATCGACGATCAGGACGGTCTCGCCGATAGCTGCGAGAGCGGTGCCGAGATTGATCGCCGTCGTCGTCTTGCCGACGCCGCCCTTCTGGTTGGCGAGCGTCAGGACCCGTGGCGCGCCGGGCTCGAACTGGGCTGAGATCATGATGTCGGCTCCGGACCGGCCTTCTGGTCGCGCAAGGTCCGAACAGCCCCGTCGAACTCCTCCACGCGAATGATGCGGGCGTCGGGATCGGTGAGACTCGGATGCAGCGACGCCTTGAATCTCCAGCATTCCGAGGCCTGGGTCAATTCGACGGAGCCCTCCCTGCCCTTGGGGAACAGTCCGATGGCGCCGGTTTTCAACAGCGGTTCGGCGAGACCGAGAAGCGCCGGCAGCGGCGCCAGCGCTCTTGCGCTGACCACGTCGGCCGATCTCGCCGCCTCGGCGAGCGCCCGTTCGATCCGAAGGGGGTGCACCGTCACGACGATCCCCATGGCGCGGGCCGCCTCGCGGAGGAAGGCGGCCTTCTTCAGATTGCTCTCGACGAGATGAACCTTGATCCGTTCGGGCGACAGCGCGGCGACGACAAGGCCCGGAAATCCCGCCCCTGAACCGAGATCGACCCATGTCGCGGCGTCGGCCGGCGCAAGGCCGACGAGCTGCGCGCTGTCGACGATGTGGCGCGACCAGATGTACGGGAGGGTGGCGGAGGCGACGAGATTGGTCGTCGTCTGCCAGCGGTCGACGGCCGCGACGAGCGCATCCAGCCGATCCCATGTTTCACGTGAAACATCGATCAGGGATTCGGCGGCTCTGCGATCGCCGGCGCGCTCGGACGTCACGCGGCGCTTCGCCGCCGCGCGCCGGCGGCAAGCAAGGCGAGCCCAGCCGGCGTCATGCCCTCGATCCGTCCGGCCTGTCCCAGCGTTCGCGGGCGGACCTTCACGAGCTTTTCGGCGAGCTCGGCGGACAGTCCCGGCATTGCGCGATAGTCGACGTCGTCAGGCAAAGACAGGCCCTCTTCCGCGTGATGCCGGCGGATGTCGGCGGCCTGGCGGTCGAGATAGACCGCATAGCGGGCCTCGATTTCGAGCTGTCCCCACGTCGCGTCGTCGATCGACGCTATCTCCGGCCAGATCCGCGCGATATCCGCCCGCGCCGTCGAAGGCTGCGACATGATTTCGAAGGCGGAGCGGCGGCGGCCATCCTGGTTGACGGCGACGCCCGCCCGTTCCGCTTCCCGCGGCGTGACGCCGAGAGCGCGCGTCAGGGCTTCCGCAGCCGCGAGTTTCTGCGCCTTCTCAGCGAAGGCCCGCGCCCGGGCGGCGCCGACGCATCCGAGCCGCTCGCCCTTCTCGGTCAGGCGCAGATCGGCGTTGTCGGCGCGGAGCGACAGCCGGTACTCCGCGCGCGAGGTGAACATGCGATAGGGTTCCGTGACGCCGCGCGTCACCAGGTCGTCGACCATGACGCCGAGATAGGCCTCCGCCCTGTCGAACACGACACCGTCGTTCCCGCCGGCCTTGCGCGCGGCGTTCAGGCCCGCCAGCAACCCTTGCGCCGCCGCCTCTTCGTAGCCGGTCGTCCCGTTGATTTGGCCGGCGAGGAAGAGCCCGCGAAGGCGCTTCAGCTCGAGCGTCGCGTCGAGCTCGCGCGGATCGACGTGGTCATACTCGATCGCGTAGCCCGGCCTGAGCATGACGGCGCGCTCCAGGCCAGGAATGGTGCGGATCAGAGCCTCCTGCGTCTCCTCAGGCAGCGAGGTCGAGATGCCGTTCGGATAGACGGTGGGGTCGTCCAGGCCTTCCGGCTCCAGGAAGATCTGATGGCTGTCCCGCTCACCGAAGCGCACCACCTTGTCTTCGATCGACGGACAGTAGCGCGGCCCCCGGCTGGCGATCTGACCCGAATACATCGGCGACCGGTCGAGATTGGCGCGGATGACGGCGTGCGTCGCCTCGGTGGTGCGGGTGACGTGGCAGTCCACCTGCGCGCGGTCGATCGAACGGGTCAGCGTCGAGAAGGGCTCCGGCGGCGTGTCGCCGGTCTGCGCGTCGAGGCCGGAGTAGTCGATGGTGCGGCCGTCAAGCCGGGGCGGAGTGCCCGTCTTTAGCCGCCCGAGCGTGAGCCCCGCGTCGAGCAACCGCCCCGAGAGCCCGAGCGCCGGCGCCTCGCCGGCGCGGCCGGCCGGGATTTGACGCTCGCCGATGTGGATCAGGCCGCGCAGAAACGTGCCCGTGGTTAGGACGACCGCCCCGGCCGCGACGCGCGCGCCCGCCGCGGTGACGACGCCTGCGACCCGGCCTCCCTGGACGATGAGGTCATCAACCTCCTCCTCCACGATCGAAAGCCCGGACTGCGCCGCGAGCGCGTTCTGGACGGCGGCCGCGTAGAGCCTGCGATCCTGCTGCGCGCGCGGGCCGCGAACGGCTGGACCCTTCGACCGGTTTAAGACCCGGAACTGGATGCCGCCTTCGTCGGCGCAGCGACCCATCAGTCCGTCCAGGGCGTCGATCTCCCGGACGAGATGGCCCTTTCCGAGCCCGCCGATCGCCGGGTTGCAGGACATTGCGCCGATCGTGGCGGCGCGGTGCGTGAACAGGGCGACCGAGGCCCCGGCGCGCGCCGCCGCGGCGGCCGCTTCGCAGCCGGCATGGCCGCCGCCGACGACGGTGACGTCGTAGGCGCGGCGGGCGTGGTTCGGGGTGATCGTCATCGCAGAGCGGATAGCGCCGGCGGAGGTCAGGCGCAATGTTTCACGTGAAACAAGGCGCTATTTGCCGATGCAGAAGGTCGAGAACACGCGGCCGAGCACGTCTTCGACCTCGATCCGGCCCGTGATCCGGCCGAGCTCGAGCGCAGCCATCCGCAAGGCCTCGGCGAGAAGCTCGTCGGGCAGCGCGTCCCAGTCGGCGAGCGCCACGTCGAGCGCGGCGACCGCGCCGGCGAGGGCCCCCCGGTGCCGCGCTCGGGTGAGGCCGACCTCCGCGCCCGCGCCGAGCCCCTGCCTAGCGGCGTCCGACAACTCGGCGATCAGCGCGGCGAGGCCTTCGCCGGTGAGGGCCGAGACGGCGCGCCGTGCGTCTCCCTCGTCGAGCGGGGCGACGTCCACCTTGTTCGCGATCACCCATACGGGGCGATCGCCGAAGCTGATCGGCTCCTCGGCCTGAGCGGCGTCCTCCACCCAGAGGACGAGATCGGCTTCGCCCGCGCGGGCCGACGCGCGTCGCACCCCTTCGCGCTCAGCCGCGTCGCCCGCGTCCCGCAGCCCGGCCGTGTCGGCGAGGATCACCGGCAAGCCGTCGAGATCGAGATGGACCTCCAGCACGTCGCGCGTGGTGCCCGGCGTCTCGGTCACGATCGCGACCTCGCGGCGGGCGAGGGCGTTCAGCAGCGAAGACTTTCCAGCATTCGGACGGCCCACGATCGCCACCCGGAAGCCGTCGCGGAGGCGCTCCGCGCGCGTGTCCGCCAGCGCCGCCTTCATGTCGGCGGCGAGCAAAGCGAGGTCGCCCTGCGCTTCGGCGCGTGCCCGGGGCGAGACGTCGTCCTCGTCCGAGAAGTCGATGCCGGCCTCGATCAGGGCCATCGCGCCGATCAGCCGCTCCCGCCACCGCTCGACGACCGCGGACAGCGCGCCCTCCGCCTGCAGCACGGCCTGCCGGCGCTGCGCCTCGGTCTCTGCCGCGAGGAGGTCGGAGAGGCCTTCGACCTCGGCGAGGTCCATGCGGCCGGACACGAAGGCGCGACGGGTGAACTCGCCGGCTTCCGCGGCCCGCACCCCGGGCACGCCGAGCAGCGCGTCGAGCATCGCTGCGGCGACCGCTCGTCCGCCGTGAACATGCAGCTCGGCGACGTCCTCGCCCGTGACGCTTGTCGGGCCGGGCAGCCAGAGCGCGAGTCCGCGGTCGATCAGCCCGTCCGAGCGGGGATCGCGAAAGGCGCGGAAGCTCGCCCGCCTCGGCGCGGGCAGGGGGCCGCTGACCGCCGCGAGCGCCGCGCCCGCTGACGGGCCGGACAGGCGTATCACGGCGATCGCGGCGCGGCCGGGCGCGGTGGAGAGCGCCACGATCGTGTCGCGGGCGACGAACGCGCTAGGTTGAGATGTCATTTCGTCCGACAGCATCGGTTCCCGCATGCCCAACCGCCTCGCCGCCGCCACCAGCCCTTATCTTCTCCAGCACGCCGACAACCCCGTCGACTGGTGGGAATGGTCGCCGGAAGCCTTTGCCGAGGCGCGCCGGCTGAACCGGCCCGTGCTGCTGTCGATCGGCTACGCCGCCTGCCACTGGTGCCATGTCATGGCGCATGAGAGCTTCGAGGACGCCGATGTCGCGGCCGTCATGAACGAGCATGTGGTCGCGATCAAGGTCGATCGCGAGGAGCGCCCGGACGTCGACCAGATCTACATGGCGGCCCTGCACGCCCTCGGTCAGCAGGGCGGGTGGCCGCTCACCATGTTTCTGACGCCGGAGGCGCAGCCGTTCTGGGGCGGCACCTACTTTCCGAAGGTCCCGAATTACGGCCGACCGGGCTTCGCCGACGTCGTGCGCTCCATCGCGCGCATCTTCCGCGAGGAGCCGGACAAGGTCGCCGGAAACGGCGCCGCCATCGCCGAACGGCTGAAGCCGGCGGCCGCAGCGAATGCTTCGCTCGGGCCTGCGGAACTCGACGACGTCGCGCGACGGCTGGTCCGGGTGTTCGACCCCGTCGACGGCGGCTTCCACGGCGCGCCGAAGTTTCCGCAGGCCGGCGTGCTCGAATCGCTCGCCCGCGCCGCGGCGCGGACGGGCGACGACGCCCTTGCCGATCCGGTCCGGCTGACGCTGCGGCGCATGGCGCGGGGCGGCATCCACGATCACGTCGGCGGCGGCTTCGCCCGCTATTCGGTCGACGGCCGCTGGCTCGCGCCGCATTTCGAAAAGATGCTCTACGACAACGCCCAGCTGCTGCCGCTGTTCGCAAGCTTCGGGCGCGACGCCGGCGATCGGCGCCTGACGGGCGCGGCCCATGGGATCATCGACTGGCTGGCGCGGGAGATGGTGACCGCGGACGCCTTCGCGGCCAGCCTCGACGCCGACAGCGAAGGCGAGGAGGGCAAGTTCTATGTCTGGCGGCGCGAGGAGCTGGACGCGGTCCTCGGCGCGGAGGACGCGGCCTTCGCCGCGGGCACCCTCGACATCGCGCCGGGCGGGAACTGGGAGGGCGGGTCGATCCCGAACCGGCTCGACGAGCCGGAGGACGCGGAGATCGACGAGACCAGGCTCGCGGACGTCCGGGCGCGGCTTCTCGCGGCGCGGGCGGAACGGGTCCGTCCCGGCCGCGACGACAAGCTGCTCGCCGACTGGAACGGGCTCATGATCGCGGCCCTCGCCGAGACCGCGGACGCGCTCGGGCGGCCTGACGCGCTCGATCTTGCGCGAACCGCCTTCGCCTCGATCAAGGCCCGGATGGCGCGCGGCGACCGGCTGGGCCACGCGTGGCGCGCCGAGCGCCTGATCTTTCCGGGCTTCGCTAGCGACTACGGCGCGATGGCGCTGGCCGCGCTCGCGCTCGCCGGCGCGACCGGCGACGCGTCCTATGCGGCGGACGCCGCGCGGTGGGTGGACGCCGCCTTCTCGCATCACCGCAATCCCGGCGGGCCGGGCTTTGCGGTCGACGCCGACGATGCGCCGCGGCTCGTCGTGCGGCCGGAGGCCTTGTCGGACGAGGCGCTGCCGAGCGGGACCGCCCTGGTCCTCGCCGCCGCCCTCAAGCTTGCGGCCTTCGACGCCGACCATGGCCGGCTCACGCGCCTCGACGGGGAACTGGCGGCCCTGATGGGACGGATGGCGTCGAACGTCGTCGGCCACGCCGGCCTGCTCAACGCGCTCGACATGCGGATACGGCTGGGCTCGATCGTCGTGGTGGGGGAAGGGGAGGCCGCGGACGCGCTGCATCGCGCGGCGCTGGCTCTGCCCGCCTGGGAGCGGGTGGTGCGCCGGGTTCGCCGCCTGGAGGAGTTGCCGGAGGCCCATCCCGCCCGGGCGGCGCGGATCGACCGTCCGGCCGCCTTCGTCTGCGCGGGTCAGGTCTGTTCGCCGCCGATCTCGGACGCGGACGGGCTCGCCCGCGCCGTCTCGGATCTGACGCGCGCCGGGCGATAAGCGTCAGCGCTGCGCGCGGCGGTCCTGCACGAGCGGGATCCGACGGGGTCGGGGAGCCTCGCGGGCGATGGGCTCCGCGTCGAGCGGCTCCTCGCCGAACGACTCGAAGCGTTCGCCTTCCGCGACCGGCGGCTCCGGCTCCGGGATCGACGCCGTCGGCGCTTCGTCCGCCAGAGGATCGGGGAGGCCCGGCGGCTCCTGGAAGTCGACGGGCACGCCCGGCGCGACGAGCCCGGCCAGTTCGCGCGCGTCCCAGTTGGTTAACCGCACGCAGCCATGGCTGTTGGTCTTGTCGATCTTCGACGGTTCAGGCGTGCCGTGCAGCCCGTAGGTCGGCTTATCCAGTCCCACCCAGGTGGCGCCGACCGGCCCGTTGGGGCCGGGGGGCAGACGCAGCGCCTTGGTGTTTGTGCCCTGCACGAAATTGACCTTCGGGCGGTACCAGTAGTCCGGGTTGATCGCGATCGCCTTCACCGCGTGCGTGCCCGTCGGCGACGGCATGTCGGAGGAGCCGATGGTGGCGGGATAGGCGACG
Organism: Hansschlegelia sp. KR7-227; assembly: GCF_049446035.1. NCBI lineage: Bacteria > Pseudomonadati > Pseudomonadota > Alphaproteobacteria > Hyphomicrobiales > Methylopilaceae > Hansschlegelia > Hansschlegelia sp. KR7-227. The sequence goes on along the minus strand of NZ_JBMSEA010000003.1, from coordinate 394,273 downwards.
ACGAGGCGCTTGTCCGCGTCGTAGCCGCGAAGCTGCTTGCGCGCCTTGTCCGCGACGACATGCGCGACCTTCGCCTTCAGCGGCTTGCCGACATTGGCGACGATGATCTCTTCGCCGGCGACCGTGAAGGTCGCATGCGGGTTCAGCCGGCGCAGGAACGCTTCGTCCATGTGGAAGCGCTCGGCGAGCAGCTCGGCGGCGTCGCGGTAGCTCAGTCCCGGCAGCGCCGCCTGCTCGGCGTAATCATGCGGCATGGTCGGCACGAAGGGACCGGCCACGTCCTCCGGCGTGATCACATAAGAAGCGAGCACCGGCTCGGCCGAGGTCGCTTCGAGCGCCGCCCAGAGCGCGGCGTCGATGATCCCGTCCTGCGTCTCCCCGCGCATCTCCTCGAAGGCCTTGACCGCCTTGACGACGTTGTCGCCGGCAAGTCCGTCGATCACGCCGGGCGAGGCGTTGTTGCGGTCGAGCAGGACCTGCAGCTTGATCATCCGCGGATCGGAGCGCCGGCCCCTGGGATAGGGGTCCTTGGTGAACACCGCGTCGTTCGCGAGCGCGATGAGCAGGTCGACGGGGTAGCCGTCGGTCGCGACGGGATCGGTGGTCGAGGCGCGCGGAGCCGGCGCGAGCGGCGTGATTGGCTGCGGGGTCGCCGCGCGTTCCGGATATGTGGTTCTCGCGTCCGAAGGAGCGGGCTCGCGCAGGCGTTCCGGCTGGGCCGGGGTCGGCGAATAGATCGACGGCGCCGGCAGCGGGCGCGATTCGATCGCGCCCGTGGTCTCCACGTCGTCCACCGGACTGGCGGATCGGTCGGGGGCCTGCACCCTACGCGGCGCCGCGTAGGGTGCATGGGAGGGCTTGGCCACCGGCTCGAGGCCGAGCAGATCTGAGATCGGATCCGAGTTCTCGGCCGCGGCGGTCCCTGGGACCGGCGAAGCGGCGAGGATGATCGCCAGGGTCGCGGCGACTCGATACATGCGCGGCGCCACTGGCGATCTCCCGTTCAACGCACGGCACACGGGCCCGCGCGAGGCGTCCCGATCGCGAGATTGCGCGAACAGGGTAAACAAATCGGAACCTGGCGAGCCCGGACGGCGGCCGCCTCGCAATCGATCCTCCCGCTCCCCTCCCGGGAGCGCGCTCTCCGTTCGCGCGCCAGCGAACCCTGGCTCATCGCCTGCTCTCGGCTCCGTCCGCGGAAATCCCCTCGCCGCACGGGCGGGCGTGAGGCGGCGCTCGGCCTCCCGATCCAAGTCTCGGATGAGGTCTTCGACGGCGCAGGGCTGCTTGAGCCCCAACCCGGCCACGCCGGCTCGTTGACCGAACCGTTCGGTCAAGCCCTCGACATATTCGGTGCCACCGCCTATTTTGACCGAACCGTTCGGTCAGAACGCATTCCCGCCGCCGGGGATGGGGCGTCGTGAGCTCAGCGGGGGAACGGATGACGGCGGCCAGTCCGGCCAGACGCGTTCTTCCGGCAAAGTCGGGCCGTCGCCGGGGGCGGCTATGGGATCGCCCGGCACGGACCCAGGTGCGTCGGTCGTCCGCAATCGCGCTCAGGCCGGCCCGCTGAGTCGGCTTGAAGCGGCGAGACGGCGTCGAATTGCGTGGCGCCGGCTTATGGGCGAACGTCGCGCCACGCAATCGGTCGACGCGGGAGTGCGCCCGCACCGGCGCGCGATGATTTGGAGGCCGGAGAACCCGGCCGGATGATGGAGCGATGACCCAAGCCGTAATGAACAAGCCGCCGCTCGGCGACGACGTGCTCGACAGCGCGAAGCGGCGCCAGGTGCTCGACGGGGCGCGACAGGTCTTCCTCGCTCACGGCTTCGACGCGGCCAGCATGGGCGAGATCGCGCGCGCGGCCGGCGTCTCGAAGGGCACGCTCTACGTCTATTTCGAGAGCAAGGAAGAGCTGTTCGCGGCCTTGGTGAAGCGGCAATGCGCGCTCACGGCCGAGCGGCTGTTCGAACTCGACGCCGACAATCATGACGTGCGGGAGGTGCTCTTTCGACTGGGCTCGAGCTTCATCGAAGCGATGGTCGAGCCGAGCCACGTGTCGACCGTGCGGATGGTGATCGGCGCGGCCGACCGCAAGCCGGACATCGGCCAGCTGTTCCTCAACGCCGGCCCGCGGGTCGGAGTGGGCCGCCTGTCGGCGTGGCTGCGGGTGATGGTCGAGCACGGCGAACTCGTGATCGAGGATGTCGAAGTCGCGGCCTGGCAGTTTCTGACCACCTGCCACAGCGCCGTGATGATGCCCGTCCTCATCGGCGGCGAGGCGCCGCCGGACCCCGAACGCATCGCCTATCTCGTGGGACGCGCGGTCGACCTGTTCCTCGCTGGATACGGCCCTCGCCCGGCTCATTGAGCGCGGACGCAACGCAGGCCCTGCGGCCGCGCGGATTGACGCGGCCCGGCGAACGGTCGATCACCTCGCCTTCATGAGCGACATGCCGGACGACGTCCCGCCGCCCGTCGCGCCACGGCCGGGGGCGGCGCGTGCGCGCGACGTCGCGGCGACGCTCGCCGTCGCCGGCGCCGGCGCGCTCGGCTTCTGGCTCGTCGGCGCGCCCGCACCATGGCTCGTCGGCGCGGTGATGGCGACCAGCGTCGCCGCCCTCGCCGGCAAGGTGCGCCCTTTGCCGAACCGACTGCGCGACGCGGTCTTCGTGCTGCTCGGCGCGTCGATGGGATCGGCGGTCACGCCCGATACGCTCGCCGGCGTGCTGCTGTGGCCGGGCAGCATGGTCGCGCTCGGCGTCGCCGTCACGGCGATGATCGCGGCGTCCTACCTGATCCTCTGGCGCGGCTTCGGCTGGGACCGCACGACCGCGTTCTACGCCTCTCCGCCCGGCGCGCTGAGCGCGGTGCTCGCGATGGCCTCGTCGACCAGCGCCGACATGAGCAAGGTGGCCGTCGTCCAGGTGTTCCGCGTGTTCGTGCTCGTCGCGGTCGCGCCCGTCGCGATCGTGGTGTCGGGCGCCCCCCCGATCGTCGGCCCAGCCCTTCCGCCCGCGGGGCCCGGAACGATCGCGGCGATCATCGGCGTCGGGATCGCCGGCGCCGCGCTGGCGCATCTCGTCCGTTTGCCGGGCGGACTGATGATCGGCGCCTTCGCGGCGAGCGCAGCCCTCCATGCCGGCGGACTCGTCACGGCCCGCATGCCGGACTGGCTGACGCTGCCGACCTTCGTGATGCTCGGCGCGATCGTCGGCGCACGCTTCTCGGGGCTGGCGCCGCGCGAGATCCTGACGCTGATGCGCGCCTCCGTGGCGTCGTTCCTGGCGACCGCCGGCCTCGGCGTGGCGTTCGCGATCGGCGTCGGCTGGTCGCTCGGGCTGCCGCCGGCTCAGGTGTTCGTCGCCTTCGCGCCGGGCGCGCTCGAGGCGATGATGCTGACCGCCTATCTCCTCGGCCTTGATCCGGCCTATGTCGGGGCCCATCACGTCGCCCGCTTCGTCGCGCTGTCGTTCGGCGTGCCGATCGCGGCCCGTCTCCTGGGCGCCGCGCTCGCCCGGGTCGACGCGCCGGGGGACGACGCCGACGTCTGAGCCCGCGGGCCGCGGAGCGCTGCGGTTCGCGTCGAAGGGCTCCATATGATAGTCATCGCCGCGCCGGGCCTCGAAACGCCCGCGCCTTATCGTCCGACGCCCATGACCTCCCTCGACCTTCCCGTCCGTTCTGACAGCCTGCCGTCTTCCGCCGCCGCCCCGGCGCCGAAGCCTTCGCTCGTCGGATTGACGCGCGCGCGGCTCGCCGAAGCTCTGGCGTCGGTCGGCGTGGCCGAGCGTCAGCTCAAGATGCGCTCGGGGCAGCTCAACCATTGGCTCCACAACCGCGGCGCCGCGTCGTTCGACGCCATGACGAGCGTGTCGAAGGATCTGCGCGCGACGCTCGCGGACGCGTTCACACTGGACCGGCCCGAGATCGTCTCGGAGCAGATTTCGAAGGACGGCACCCGCAAATGGCTGCTGCGCCTGCCGGCTCAGGGGCCGCGCACGCGGCCGGCCGAGGTCGAGGCGGTCTACATCCCCGAGGAGGGGCGCGGCACGCTCTGCGTCTCCTCGCAGGTCGGCTGCACGCTCACCTGCACCTTCTGCCACACCGGAACCCAGACCCTGGTGCGAAACCTGACCGCTGCGGAGATCGTCGCGCAGCTGATCGTCGCGCGCGATCGGCTCGGCGACTGGTCGGGAAGCGTCGCGCCGGAAGGCGCGGTCGTGCCCGGCGACGGCGGACGTTTCGTGACGAACATCGTCTTCATGGGCATGGGCGAGCCGCTCTACAATCTGGACGCGGTGCGCGACGCGATCGAGGTGATCGCGGATGGCGAGGGTCTCGGCGTCGGCCGTCGCAAGATCACCGTCTCGACCTCGGGCGTGGTTCCGGAGATGAGGCGTCTTGGGGAGGAGACCGGCGCGCAGCTTGCGATCTCGCTTCACGCCGTTCGCGACGATCTGCGCGACGTGATCGTGCCGATCAACCGCAAATACAAGATCGCCGAGCTGCTGCAGGCCTGCCGCGACTATCCCGGCGCCTCCAACGCGCGGCGCATCACGTTCGAGTATGTGATGCTCAAGGGCGTGAACGACAGCCCGGCGGAAGCGCGCGAGCTGGTGCGGCTGCTTGCGGGCATGCCCGCCAAGATCAATCTGATCCCGTTCAATCCGTGGCCCGGCAGCCCGTATGAGTGCTCCGACTGGGACACGATCGAGCGATTTTCCGAGATCGTCTTCCGCGCGGGCTACGCCAGCCCGGTCCGCACGCCGCGCGGGCGCGACATCGCGGCCGCGTGCGGTCAGCTCAAATCCGACACCCGCCGCCTCCGGGCCAAGGAGCGGGAGGCGCTCGAGGCGGCCGAGTGACGGATCCGCGCGAACCGGCGTCGCGCGCTGCGCGTTCAGATCTCATGCTCGTCCGGCTCGCGACCCGTCTTCTGCTCTCGCCCCTCGGCTTCGTCTGCGGAGCGCTCGCGGGATTCGGGACGCTCGCGCTGATCTCGTCCCGAAGCGTGCAGACCGCCTGGATGGTGCCGGAGGAGGCGCTGGTGCTCGGCTATGAGTTCACCGCCGACGCGGTCACCATGGCGCTGCTGTTCGCGCCGCTGATGGCGGCGCCGGCGATCGTCGCGGTGCTGATCGCGGAGATGTTCTCCATCCGCTCATGGACCTATCACGCGGTCGCCGGGGCCGTGACCGCGTTGCTGCCTTGGTCGCTCGCTCCGGCGGGGATCGACGGCCCGATGTTCAGCGCCGCGAACGTGGTCGCCGCTGGCGTCGTCGGCGGCCTGGTCCACTGGCTGATCGCGGGCCGCGGCTCCGGTCTGGCGTTGACGGAGGCGAAACCGCCCTCAGGCGCCGACGACCCGTCTCCGCCGCACTGAACGCCGACGCTCTCAGCGGCACGACGGAAAAGGGCGCGCGACCCTAGGCCGCGCGCCCTTTTCGTAATGAGACGGGCGAGGCGCCCGCGGTTCAGTTCGACGCGGCGGGCGCCGGAGCGGTCTTAGCCGGGCCCTTCGCGGCGAGGGCCTTCTGGCTGCGGTCCTGCTTCTCGACGATGCGGGCCGACTTGCCGCGACGCTCGCGCAGATAATAGAGCTTCGCCCGACGGACCTTGCCGCGGCGCACGAGCTTCACGCTGTCGATCAACGGCGAAAACAGCGGGAAGACGCGCTCGACGCCCTCGCCATAGGAGATCTTGCGGACGGTGAAGTTCTGGTTCAAGCCGCCGCCGGCGCGGGCGATGACCACGCCCTCATAGGCCTGCACGCGGACGCGCTCGCCTTCCTTGACCTTGACGTTGACGGTCACGGTGTCGCCGGGGGCGAAATCCGGGATCTGGCGCTTGGAGGCGACGGCCTCCATCTGCTCGCGGTCGAGCTGTTCGATGACGTTCATGGGCGTTTCTCCGCGTCTCCCGCTCTCACGAACGGGGCGCACGAGAGTTTCAGGGGAATCTCGTGAGTGGGGCGGCTCTTACTCGTTTTCGGGAGCCTTGTCGACGCCCCCCGTCGCGGATGCGACATATTTCGCCCAGAGATCGGGTCGGCGGGCCCTCGTGTCGGTGAGCGCGGCGCGCCTGCGCCAGCGCGCGACGGCGGCGTGATCGCCCGACATGAGCTCGGTCGGGATGGTGCGACCCTCGAACTCGCGCGGGCGCGTGTAATGCGGATGCTCCAGCAGCGGGCGCTCGAAGCTCTCGTCGTCGCCGGAGGCATGATCCCCCATGACGCCGGGCAGAAGGCGCACGCAGGCGTCGAGCAGCAGCAGAGCCGCGGTCTCCCCGCCCGACAGCACGACGTCGCCGACCGCGACCTCCTCCAGTCCGCGCGCCAGGATCGCCCGTTCGTCCACGCCCTCGAACCGGCCGCAGACCAGCGTGACGCCGGGACCGGCGGCGAGCGCGCGCACGCGCGCCTGGGTGAGCGGGCGTCCGCGCGGCGTCATGAGTAGGCGCGGCCCGATCGCCCCGGCGTCCGCGGCCGCGTCGAGCGCCGCGGCGAGCACGTCGGCGCGCAGCACCATGCCGGGGCCGCCGCCGGCCGGCGTGTCGTCGACCGAGCCGTGCCGGTCGAAAGCCGAGGCGCGGATGTCGCGGGCGTCGAGCGACCAAGCGCTCCCGAGCGCGCGGCCGGCGAGAGCATGGCCGAGCGGCCCCGGAAACATCGCGGGATAGAGGGTGAGGACGGTGGAGCGCCACATGGGTCTGATACGCGTCGTTCGGGCCGCGGCCGGGAGTGACTGAAGCGGCCAAAGGACCGCGTCGCGCCTGCTATCGCCCGTCGGCGCTCCGGCGTCCATGCGCGCGCGGCGCAGCCTTGCGCAAAGAAGCGTTCACGGCCGCGTTTCCCGGCTTGTCCGGGCCGGCGCGCCGGGCTTAGTCTCGTCATGTGAGCACAGTGGCCATCGAGATCCGGCCTGCCCGAGCGGACGACGCCGCATCGGTCGCCGACGTTCACGACGCGGCCTGGCGGAACGCCTATCGCGGGCTGATCCCCGGCCGCGAGCTCGAACGGATGATCGAACGGCGCGGGCCGTCATGGTGGGCCGGCGCGATCCGGCGGGGCAGCCGCGTCAGTCTGCTGATCTTCGCCGGCGAGACGGTCGGCTACGCCTCCTCCGGCCGCAACCGCGCCTCGACGCTGGCCGTCGGCGGCGAGGTCTACGAGCTCTACCTCAAGCCGGAGTATCAGGGACTGGGCCTCGGCCGTCGGCTCTTCCAGGCCGCCCGCGGCGACCTTGCGGCGCGCGGGCTCTCCGGCGCCGCGGCCTGGTCGCTCGCCGGCAACGACCCGGCCTGCGGCTTCTACGCCCGTCTGGGAGGCAAGCTCGCCGCCCGCGGCGTCGAGCATTTCGGCGACGTCACGCTGGAGAAGTTCGCCTACGTCTGGCGATGAGCCGTCGGCCAGGCGGTCGGCCGGCGGACGTCTTCGTATCAGCTGCGCAGTTTGACCGGGCCCCGCGGCGAAATGCTAGGCGTCGCCGCGGGGGCGCGCTAGAAGTGGCCGCTGTCGAGACAAGGAGCCGCCGATGTTCGTCGCCATGAACCGCTTCAAGGTGTTTCCCGCCGAGGCGGAGACGTTCGAGACCATCTGGCGCGAGCGCGATCGGCATCTTGATGAGGTCCCGGGCTTCGTCGAGTTCCATCTGCTGAAGGGCCCGGCGACCGACGATCACGTGCTCTACGCCTCGCACACGATCTGGCGCTCGCGCGCCGATTTCGAGGCCTGGACGAAGTCGGACGCCTTCCGAAAGGCGCACGCCAACGCCGGCTCGACCAAGCCGATCTACGCCGGTCATCCCCAGTTCGAGGGATTCGAGGCGGTGCTCGTGGAAAAGAAGACCCGCGAAGCGGCGTGACCTGCCGCTGAAGGACGTCGATCCCAATCATCGGCCGGCGTCCGCATGCGATCCGGCGCAACGCGGCCGCGCCGCGTCGTCAACGGCCCGTGACGCCGGCCTGCGCATCCGCTAACCCTGCGCCCCGACGCTTGTTCCGCCTCGGAGACCGCCCCATGACCGACGCCGCCCTTCCCTCCCGCGACGCGATCGGCCGGCGCGTGGCGCGCATGATGCTCGAGGTCGGAGCGATCCATGTGCGCCCCGAAGAGCCCTTCATCTTCACCTCGGGCTGGGCGAGCCCGGTCTACACCGACTGCCGCAAGCTGATCTCCTACCCCCGTCTGCGGCGACAGCTGATGGACGACGCTGCGGCGACCATCCTGCGCGAGGTCGGTTATGAGAGCCTCGACGCGGTGGCGGGCGGCGAGACGGCCGGCATCCCCTTCGCCGCCTGGATCGCTGAGCGGCTGATGCTGCCGATGCTCTACGTTCGGAAGAAGCCGAAGGGCTTCGGCCGCAACGCGCGGATCGAGGGCGCGGTGACGGACGGCCATCGCACGCTGCTGGTCGAGGATCTCGCCACCGACGGCCGCTCAAAGGTCGCCTTCTGCGAAGCGCTGCGCGACGCGGGGCAGGTGGTGGAGCACGCCTTCGTGGTGTTCCACTACGGCATCTTCCCCGAAAGCCGCGCGACCATGGAGAAGATCGGGGTCAAGTTCCACGAGCTCGCGACGTTCTGGGACGTGCTCGCGGTCGCCAAGGAGGACGGCAAGCTCGACGCCGGCAAGCTCGGCGAGGTCGAGGCGTTCCTCAACGCCCCGGCGGCCTGGTCCGCGGCGCATGGCGGCGCGTCGACTTTCGGGGCGGGATGAAGAGACCGAACGGCGGCCGGTCAAGCCTGCGGTTTCGGCGCCTTCGCGGCGAGCGGCTTGGTCGCCCTGGCGCCGGCTGATTTCGGCGCGAAGCCGCCGGTCTTCAACCGCTCGACCAATGCGAGATTGGCGCGCACCTTGTCGTCGGCCTTCGGGCTTGCGGCCGCCAGACGCAGCGTGGCCTGGGCGTTCGGCAGGTCGTTCGACAGCGCATAGGACAGGCCGAGATTGGACAGGATCGATGGCTCGCCGGGCGCCATCTTGAGGGCGGCCGAGTAGTAGCCCCGCGCCTCGTCGGAGCGGCCGAGCTGGTCGAGCGCCGCTCCTTGCGCGTTCAGAATCCTCCAGTTCGGCGCGTCTGGCGTGTGGGCCTTCTCGAGCACGGCGAGCGCGTCTTCGTAGCGCCCGACGTCGGAGAGCGCGCGCCCATACGCCGCGAGAATCTGCTTCTGCCCGGAATGCTTGATGCTCGCCGCCTCGAGCACGGCGAGCGCCTGCGCCCGCTGGCCGAGCGCCCGGAGCGCGAGCCCGTAGCTGTAGGCGGTCGCGGCGTCGTTGGGGTTCTTCTCATAGGCGGCGCCGTAGGAGGCCGCGATCTCGCGCCAGCGCTGCTCGCGCGCCTGGGGGGTAGCGGCTGTTTCCCGGGAGGCGCTGGTCCGCATGATCGAACCGGTGACGTCGCGATCGGCCATGCAGCCGGCCAGCAGCCCGGCGAGCGCGGCGAGCGCAGTCGTCCGGCCAAGTGCAGAGATGACGCGCACCGACATCGTCGAAGTCCCCGCTCACGCGCGACGAAACCCAAGATCCATGCGGTGATAGTTCATTAACCCTAAGGCCCCGTTAACGCCGGGGCAGGGCGGGCGGCGCAGGGTTGATCGAGGCGCCCCGCCGGGTCGAACATGCAGGCGATCCCGCGTCAGGAGACGTCATGCGCCGCATCGCTCTCGCTTGGTGTTTCGCCGCCGCCTTCGCGGCGGCCGTCCCCGCGCTCGCGCAGGAGGCGCCCAAACCGGCGCCGGAGATCGCGAGCCCTGCCGCCCCGAAGTCGGCGGTGCGTTCCAAACGCTGGATGGCCGCGGCGGCGAACCCGCTCGCGGCGGAAGCTGCGGCCGAGATGCTGCGGGCGGGCGGCAGCGCCGTCGACGCGGCGGCGGCGGCGCAGTTCGTGCTCGGGCTTGTGGAGCCGCAGTCGTCAGGTCTCGGCGGCGGCGCGTTCCTCGTTCATTTCAACGCGGCGTCGGGCGAGCTGACGACCCTCGACGGCCGCGAAACCGCGCCAGCGGCCGCCACGCCGACGCTGTTCCAGGACGACCGCGGCGAGCCCCTCGCCTTCATGGACGCGGTCGTCGGCGGCCGCTCGGTCGGGGTTCCCGGCACGCCGCGCCTTCTGGAGGCCGCGCACCGGCGCTATGGCAAGCTCGCCTGGGGACGCCTGTTCGGCCCGGCCCTGAAGCTCGCCGAGGAGGGTTTCGAGGTGTCGCCGCGGCTCGCCGCCCAGATCGCCGAAGACGCGCCCCGACTCGGGCGCGACGCCGCCGCCCGAGCCTACTTCCTGCCCGGCGGCACGCCGCTCGCGGCAGGGTCACGGATCACCAACCGCGCCTACGCCCGCACGCTCGCCGCGCTGCGCGACGGCGGCGCCGACGCGTTCTACGCCGGTCCGATGGCAGCCGAGATCGTGGCGGCCGTGAGGAACGCGGAGAACCCGGGCGTGCTGTCGGTCGACGACCTCGCCCGCTACGCGATCGTCGAGCGGCCGCCGGCGTGCGCGCCGTATCGCGCCGTCGAGATCTGCGGCATGGGCCCGCCCTCCTCCGGCGGGATCGCGGTGGCGCAGATCCTCGGCATGCTGGCGAACAGCGATCTCGCCGCGCTCGGGCCTAAGAGTCCGGAGGCCTGGCGGCTGATCGGCGACGCCCAGCGTCTCGCTTTCGCTGACCGCGAGCGCTACGTCGCCGATCCAGCCTTCGTGCCGCAGCCGACCGCGGGCCTCGTCGCCCGCGACTATCTCGATCGGCGCGCGCGCCTGCTCACCGGCGGACGCGCGCTCGAGAAAGCGGAGGCCGGCGAGCCGAAATTCTCGCACGCCGGCCGCTTCGCGCCCGACACCGCGATCGAGCTGCCCGGCACCAGCCATCTCGTGGTCGTCGACGCGGCCGGCGACGTCGTGTCCATGACCACGACCATCGAAGCCGGCTTCGGCTCGCGCCTGATGGTGCGTGGCTTCCTGCTCAACAACGAGCTGACGGACTTCTCCTTCCGCAGCCACAAGGATGGCGCGCCGGTCACGAACCGCGTGGAGCCTGGCAAGCGGCCGCGCTCGTCCATGGCGCCCACGATCGTGATGAAGGACGGACGCCCGGTCTTCGCGGTCGGCTCGCCCGGCGGCAGCCAGATCATCGGTTACGTCGCCAAGACGCTGATCGCACATCTGGACTGGGGCATGGATCCGGCGGCGGCGGCCGCTCTGCCGAACATGCTGAACCGCCGTGGCCCCTTCGAGCTCGAGAAGGGCACGGAGGCCGAGACCCTCGCAGAACCGCTGAAGGCGCTCGGCTTCGAGATCAAGCTGGACGACATGACGTCGGGCGTGCAGGCGATCGCGATCGGCCCGGACGGACTGACCGGCGGCGCCGATCCACGGCGCGAAGGCGTGGCGATCGGGGAATAGCGGCAGGCCGCGGCGACGTCCGGCGGTCCCCTCGCGCGGCCGCTCGGCCAGGCTACGGCGTCAGCAGGCGCTCGAGATAGTCGAGCTCCTCGCGGGGACGCTCGCTCTCGCCGAGGCGCTTGCGCAACTCCTCCAGCACGCGCCGCGCGCGCTGGGCCTCGATCTCGCCGGGCACCTTGGTGGTGTCGCCGTCGCTCTCGCGTCGGCGAACGGGGCGGCCGAGCGGGTCGTCGTCGCGGCCCTCCTCGCCTTCGCGCTGGCCCTGCTGGCCGGGCTGCCCCTGCTGCCCGGGCTGGCCCTGGCCCTGCTGCTGCTGCATCTGCTCGGCCATCGCCTGGGCGCCCTTGCGCAGGTTCTCGAGCGCCCTCTGCTGCTGGTCGAGCGCCTCGCCGGTCTGGCCCTGGCCGAGCGCGCCGCGGGCCTCGCCCATGCTCTCGCCGGCCTCGCCGAGCGCCTGTTCGCCGCCGGGCTTGCCGCCCTCGGCCTGCTCGCCCTGACCTTGCTGGCCGTCCTGCCCCTGATCGGGCTTGCCCTTCTCCTGGCGCTGGCCCTGCTGGCCTTGCTGCCCCTTCTTCATGTCCTTCATCATCTGGTCGAGCTTGTCGCGCAGCTGACGCTGCTGCTCGGCGAGCTCCTTCATCTCCTGACCGTCTTGGCCGCCCTGCTGTTGCTGGTTCTGCTGGCGACGGCCCTGCTGGTTGCGCTGGTTCCTCTGATTGCGCTCGCCTTGGCGGAACTGCTGGAAGGTCTTGTCGCGGAGCTTGCTCTGCTCGCGGATCATGTCCTGCAGCTTGTCCATTTGCTGCTGCTGGGCCTGGGCGTTCGGATCGGCCTGCTGGCGCTGCGCGTTCTGCAGATTGTCGAGCATGTTGCGGAGCTCGGCGAGCGCCTGGCGGGCGGCGTCCTTCGCGCCCTGCTTCGACAGCTGCTCCATCCGGTCGATCATCTTGCGCAAATCCTGCGGGCGGATCTCCTGCGCGCCGCGCTGGCCCTGCCGCGGGGGCTGGCCCTGCTGCTGCTTCTGCGCCTGCTGCGCCATCTCGCGCATGAACTTCTCCAGCGCCGCCCGCAGATCCTGGGTGAGCTTCTGGATCTCCTGCTCGGACGCGCCGTTCTCAAGCGCCTTGCGCAGCGCCTCCTCCGCGGCGCGCAGGTCGCGTTCGGCTTCCGGCAGGTCGCCGTCCTCGATGCGCAGCGCGATCTCCCAGAGATAGTCCGCCGCGGCTCTCAATTCGTCGTCGCTCCGCGCCAGCTCCAGCCGCCGGTAGGCGGTGGTCAGGCCGAGATAGATGCCTGCTTCGGGGGTGAACTCCTCCGGATAGAGCGTGAGCGCCCGCAGCGCCTGCAGCACGCGCGGCTTGGCGAAGGCGTTGAGCGCGAGAACGCGGCGCTGCTCGACGAGCGCGCGGGCGAGCGGCTTGGTGAAGGTTCGCGCCGGCAGCTTCATCGCGAGCGGCGCGCTCGCGCCCTCCTGGCCGGCGGCGTCGCGCGCGACCAGCGTCATGACGGCGTCGGCGCCTGCGAACGGATGCTCCATCACGTCGAGCGGCGTTTCGGCCTTGCCGTCCTTCGCCTTCGCCCGCGGCAGGCCGAGCTTCACCTTCGGCGCCTCATAGAGCGGACGCTCCTCGGCGGGCGCGGCCGACGGCGCCCGCCCGCCGGACGGGATCTTCGCGGGCGCCTCGCTCTTGAGCGCGAAGCGCGCCTCGGCGCTCGCCACGCCATAATCGTCCTTCACCTCGTAGCCGATGGTCGCGGTGCCGCGCGCGTTCAGCTTGGGCGGACCCGACAGCGTGATCGTCGGCGCTTCGTCGGGAATGACCGAGAAGCGCCAGGACCGTTCTGCGGCGCCGGCCGCGGCGACCCGGACCTCGGCGTCGCCGCCGAGCGTGAAGCGTCGCTCGGTGACGCCTTCCGGCGGCTTCGCGCCGGATTCGACAGGGGCAGCGTCGCCGGTCATGGCGACGTCGACGGAGCCGCCGGACCCGCGGATGACGAGCACGGAGTTCCGGGGCGCCCGCACGGTCTCAACGGAGTCTTCCGGCGCCGCCGCGGCGGCGGCGGGCGCCCCGGCCGTCGTTCCCGCGCGCGCCGTGAGGAAGATCGGCGGACGGCCGGTGTAGCCGGGCGGCGCCACCCAGGCGTCCACGCGCGCCGGCGTCACGTCGGCCGTCGGCGTGGTCCAGTCGAAGGCGGCGCGCACGCGGTCGCCGCGGTCGGCTCCGGCATAGGCGAAGGCGGCGACCGCGACGAGGCCGAGCGCGAAGCGGAGCGCATAAGGGTCGCGGGCGGGGAGATTGGGCGTCGGGCGGCCCGCGCGCAGGGCGTCGGACTCGCGGCTGATCCGCTCGCGATGGGCGGACCACAGAGCGCGGGTGAAAGCGTCCTCGCCCGCGGTCGGGGCGAGCCGGTCGTCGAGACTGGTGGCGGGACGATGCGGTTGTCCGGTGGCCCGGTCGACGCGCGTCAGCGCGGCCTGGCGGCCAGGCGCGGCGACGCGGACGATCGGGGCGAGCGCGGCCAACCCGGCCAAGCAGAACAGCAGGACGCCGATCATCCGCCCGTAAGGCGGCAGAGCGTCCCACAGGCCGAACCAGGACACGGCGAGAAATAGGGTGCCGACGCCGAGCGCGGCGGCGAGGCAGGGCCACGCGCCTTCCCAGACGAGCGCCAGCCGCGCGCGCCGGACGATCCGGTCGATCAGGGCCCCGCGGGGCCCGCGCGGATCGTCGGTGTCATCTGCCTTCAAACGCCGGTCTCCCGCTCCCCGGCCCCCGCCAACGCCTATACGGGAGCGAGGCTAGCATGGACCGGGCCTATGGCCAGCATTGCGGCGCGACGGCGGCGCTCATGCGAACGTGAACGAGGAAGGCCTCGCGCTTACCGCAGCCAGTCCGGGAGGCGGTCCTGCGCGATCATCTCCTCGATCGTGGGGCGCGGGCGAACGACCGCGTAGCGGCCGCCGTCGACGAGGACCTCAGGAACGAGCGGGCGCGAATTGTAGGTCGAGGACTGCGCCGCCCCATAGGCGCCGGCGGACATCACCGCGAGCAGGTCGCCGGCCTTCACCGCGGCGATGTCGCGGTCGAGCGCGAGATAGTCCCCGGTCTCGCAGACCGGGCCGACCACGTCCCCGCGGATGCGCGGAGTATCCGGGCGCGCTTCCGTCACCGGCTGGATCTCGTGATGGGCGTCGTAGAGCGTCGGGCGGATCAGATCGTTCATGCCGGCGTCGACGATCACGAAGGTCTTGTCGGCGCCGTCCTTCACGTAGATCACCCGGGTGAGCAGGATCCCGGCGTTGCCGACGATCAGCCGGCCGGGCTCGAAGATCAGCTTCGCCTTCAGCCCGGACGTCAGCCGCTTCACCACGCCGGCATAGGCGTCCGGGTGCGGCGGCGGATCGTTGTCCCAGCGGTAGGGGATGCCGAGGCCGCCGCCGAGGTCGACATGATCGATGCGGTGGCCGTCGGCGCGCAGATCGCCCACGAAATCAACGAGCCGCGCGATCGCGCTGTCGAACGGGTCGAGCGCGGTGATCTGGCTGCCGATGTGCATGTCGACGCCGGCGACCTCGATCCCCGGCAGGCCGGCGGCCTCCGCATAGACGTCGCGGGCGCGGGCGATCGGCACGCCGAATTTGGTCTCCGACGAGCCGGTCGAGATCTTGGCGTGGCTCCCGGCGTCGACGTCCGGGTTCACGCGCAGGGCGATCGGAGCGGTCGCGCCCTTCTCGAACGCGATCCGCGACAGCGCCCTGAGCTCCGGCTCGCTCTCCACATTGAAGCACAAAATCCCGGCGTCGAGCGCCTGCGCCAGCTCGGCGTCCGTCTTGCCCACGCCGGAGAAGGTGATGCGCTCGCCGGGGACCCCAGCCTTCAGCGCGCGGAGAAGCTCGCCGCCCGATACGACGTCCATGCCCGTCCCGAGCCGGGCGAGAGTGGTCAGCACCGCCTGGTTCGACAGCGCCTTGACGGCGTAGCAGACGAGGTGGTCCACGCCCGCGAAAGCCTCGGAGAACACCCGGACGTGGCGGGTCAGCGTCGCCGTCGAATAGACGTAGACCGGCGTGCCGACTTCGTCCGCGATGCGCGCGAGCGGCACGTCCTCGGCGTGGAGGGCGCCGTCGACATAATCAAAATGATGCATCGGAGATGTCCGCGGGGTCGCGCGCTCAGTTCAGCAGGCCGTCGAGCACGAAGGGGCGGGTCGGCTTCTTGCGCCGCTCCACGGTCTTGCCGTCGGGCAGCTCCACCTTCTCCATCGTCGTCCCCGGCGGGGGCGTGGGATCCCCGCGCCGACCGCAGGCGCCAAGCGCGACGGCGAGCACGATCAGGGTCGAGAGCGAAGCGAGGCGGGCGGGACTCGGCACGGGCGGTCGTTCCTGGCGGGCGTTTTGCGGCGCGACCATACAGCCATGGCGTCGGGATGCGAAAGCCATGTCCGACGCGGGCGTCGCGATCGCCTTCCCTCCAAACGCCAGGAGGGATCAGACCGGAGCGGGGGCCGCCCGCCCTTCGAGCGCCGCCCTGTCCCTCTTCAGCCGCCGCCGCCAGCGCGCGGCCTGGGCGCGGACGTTGCGCGGCGCCGTCCCGCCGTAGCTCGTACGGCTGCGCACGGATTTCGTCACGCCGAGCACCTCGAAGGCCTGCGCGGTGATGCGCGGCTCGACCTCTTGCATCGCGTCGAGCGGCAGACGCTCCAGCGGGACTTTGCGCTCCGAGGCGATCCCCACGATCCGGCCGGTGACGTGGTGCGCCTCGCGGAACGGCATGCCGACCACCCGCACCAGCCAGTCGGCGAGATCGGTCGCCGTGGCGTAGCCCGCGCCCGCCGCGCGCCGCATGGCGGCAAGGTCGGGCGTCATGTCTTCGACCATGCCGGTCGTCGCGGCGACGCAGAGGTCCAGCGTGTCGAGCGCGTCGAACAGCCCCTCCTTGTCCTCCTGCATGTCCTTGGAATAGGCGAGCGGCAGGCCCTTCATGACGGTGAGCAGGCCGACCAGCGCGCCGGTCACGCGGCCGGATTTGCCGCGCACCAGTTCGGCGGCGTCGGGGTTGCGCTTCTGCGGCATGATCGAGGAGCCGGTGGAGAACCGGTCCGACAGGCGGATGAAGCCGAACTGCGGCGTCGACCACAGCACGATCTCCTCCGCGAAACGCGACAAATGGCCGGCGCAGATCGCCGCCATCGACAGCGTCTCGAGCGCGAAGTCGCGGTCGGCGACGCTGTCGAGCGAATTCGCGGTCGGCCGGTCGAAGCCGAGCGCCTTGGCGGTCATCGTGCGGTCGATCGGGAACGAGGTGCCGGCGAGCGCGGCGGCGCCCAGCGGACATTCGTTGAGCCGGCGGCGCGCGTCGACGAGCCGGCCGCGGTCGCGCCCGATCATCTCGACATAGGCCATCAGATGATGGCCGAAGGTCACGGGCTGCGCGCTCTGCAGATGGGTGAAGCCCGGCATGACGGCGCCGGCGTGCGTCGTCGCCTTCTCGACCAGCGCGGACTGCAGGCCGAGCAGGCTCACGTTCAGGGCGTCGAGGGCGTCGCGCACGAACAGCTTGAAGTCGGTCGCGACCTGGTCGTTGCGCGAACGCGCCGTGTGCAGCCGCCCCGCCGCGTCGCCGGCGTACTGGGCGAGCCGGCTCTCGACGTTCATATGGATGTCTTCGAGCGTTCGCGAGAAGGTGAACGTCCCGGCCTCGATCTCGGCCAGCACCTCGTCCAAACCCTTCTCGATCGCGTCGGCGTCGTCTTTCGAGACGATGCCGGCCGCGGCGAGCATCGCGACATGGGCCTTGGAGCCGCGGATGTCCTGAGCGTAAAAGCGGCGGTCGAAATCGATCGAGGCGTTGATCGCCTCCAGAACGGCGTCCGGCGCGTCGGCGAACCGGCCGCCCCACATGGCGTTGCTCATCGCGCTGAGATCCCTTGCCGGCCTGAGGCGTCGCTCGCCCCGAGGCTGTTTTCCACCGAGGTAGACATGCCTGAACCGGCGGCGGCTCCGCGCCGATCCTTCGCCCGCTTGCTCATTCTGGCCGCGCTTGCGGCGATCGGGCTTGGCGCGCTCGCCCTATATGGGATCGGCGGCGGCGACAAGGCGTCCGCATGCGCCGCGTCCAAGGAGACGTTAGCAGCGTTCGGCCGGGCCGCGAAGGGCGAGGTGGCCGGCGTGGTCGCCGCGACCTCCCCTCGCCCGCTCCCCTTGCTCGCCTTCAACGACTCGACCGGCGCCTCAATCGGGCTCGACCGCTTCAAGGGCAAGGTCGTGCTGCTGAACCTCTGGGCCACCTGGTGCGCGCCGTGCCGCAAGGAAATGCCGGCGCTCGATCGTCTCGAGGCCGAGAAGGGCGGGGTCGATTTCGCCGTCGTGCCGCTGTCGCTCGATTTCGGCGGGGCCGACAAGCCGCAGAAGTTCCTGAAGGACATCGGCGCGCAGAAGCTTCAGCTGTTCCACGACCCCGCCGGCAAGGTGCTGCCGGCGTTGAAGAGCGTCGGGCGGGGAACCGGCCTTCCGACCACCCTGATCCTCGACCGCGCCGGCTGCGAGATCGGCTACCTCCCTGGCCCCGCGGAGTGGGCGAGCGACGACGCCAAGCGGCTGATCGAGGCGGCGCTGGGGAGCTGATCGCTCGGCCTACGGTTCGACCGAGCGCCCGGAAGCTTACGGCCGCACGAGGATCTTGCCCTTCGCCTCGCGGCGCTTGATCCGGGCGATCGCCTCCGCGGTCTGGTCGAGCGGCAGCACGGCGTCGACATGGGCGGAGATTTCGCCGTCCGCGGCCCAGTCGAAGATGCGGGCGAGCTCCGCGCGGTGGACGGCCGGCTCCCGCTTGGCGTGCTCGGACCAGAACACGCCGCGCACGTCCGCCCCCTTCAGCATGGGCAGGTTGAGCGGCAGCTTCGGGATGTCGCCGGCGGCGAAGCCGATGACCAGCAGCCGGCCGCGCCAGGCGAGCGCGCGGACGGCGGCCTCCGTCGCCTCGCCGCCGACGGGATCGTAGACGACGTCGACGCCGCGTCCGCCGGTCATCTCCTTCAGCCGGGTCTTGAGGTCTTCGGTCGCGTAGTCGAGCGTCTCGTCCGCGCCGCGCTCGCGCGCGAAGGCGAGCTTCTCGGCCGAGGACGCGCAGGCGATGACGCGGGCGCCGAGCAGCTTGCCGATCTCGACCGCAGCGATCCCGACGCCGCCGCTCGCGCCGAGCACGGCGAGCGTCTCACCGGTCTTCAGCGCCCCGCGGTCGGCGAGGGCGTGCAAGGTCGTGCCATAGGTGATGATGATCCCGGCCGCCCGGTCGAGCGGGAGCTCCTCCGGCACAAGCGTCAGCGCTTCGGCGCGGGCGACGACCTTTTCGCGGCAGCAGCCATAGCCGAGATAGCCGGCGACGCGGTCGCCGACCGCAAGTCCCTCGACGCCGGCGCCGACCGCCGACACCCGGCCGGAGAACTCGCCGCCGGGCGAGAACGGCAGGTCTGGCTTCGTCTGGTAGCGCCCGGCGATGATCAGCGTGTCGAAGAAATTGAGCGCGGCGTAGGCGACCTCGACGACGACCTCGTCCCGTCCAGGCTCTGGATCGGGCAGCTCGACGAGGCGAAGATCCTCGGGGCCGCCGAGGCGCTCGCACAGCACGGCCTTCATGAGCGCGGCCTCATTCCGCTTCGACGAGGCCGGCCGCCTCGAGACTGCGCCTCAGCCGCGTGAAGGCGAGACGGATGCGTGACTTGACCGTGCCGAGCGGCAGCCCGGTGGACTCGGCGATCTCGCTGTGCGAGCGGCCTTCGAAGAAGGCGAGCCGGACGAGCTTGAGCTGCTCGGGCGGGAGCCCGGTCATAGCGTGGCGCACCAGCGTCTCCCGCTCGCGGGCGCCGAGCTGTTCGTCCGGCTGGGGCGCCTCGTCGACCGGCGGCACGGCGTCGTCGATGTCGACCATTACGCCGCGCGAGCGGCGCAACAGGTCGATGCGGCGGTTGCGCGCGATGCGGTAGAGCCAGGTTCCGACCGAGGACTTGGCCGGGTCGAACAGCTCGGCCTTGCGCCAGAGCGCGATCATCGAGTCCTGAGCGATCTCCTCGGCGGCGGCGGGATCGGCGCCGAGCCGCTGCAGATAGGTGGACAGCCGCGGCGCATAATGGTCGAACAGCACGGCGAACGCTTCCCTGTCCCGCTCGGCCGCGACGCGCGCGACCAGCCGGGCCATTTCGGAAGCGATGTCCGAAGGTGAGTTCACGTCGAGCCGATCCGCGCTCAGTGACGAGGCCCCGTCTGTGGGGCGCACGCTCTGGAGAAACGCGCGACCGGCACTAAAGCACGACTGCAGGGGACCGCAACTGACGGGGAATGGACAAATTTTCTAAACTTTTGCCCTAGATTGATGGTCGTGGTCGCCTTGCGCGTCGCCGCCCGGGTCCCTTTGCCCGCGCGAAGGCGCGGGGGGGCCCGGGATCGCCGCGGCGCTTCGTCGGCGCCGCCGAACACGGAAAGCGACGATATGAACGCACGGCCTCGCCACCTTCTCGCCCTTGTCGCGGGCGCATTCGCCTTCGGCTTCGGGGGAGGCGCCGCCGCGCAGGCTCCCGCAGGAACGCAGCCGACCGCGATCGGCACGTTCAAGGACTGGAGCGCATACGCCGCGCCCGTCAAAGGCGGACGGATCTGCTACGCGCTCGCGCAGCCCGAACCGCAGCGCTCCCGGCGCCGGTCTCAGGCCGCGCCGCGCGAAGGCGCGTATTTCTTCATCTCGAACCGGCCTCAGGAGGGCGTGTTCAACGAGGTGAGCGTGATGCCGGGCTTCACGCTCAAGCCGAACAGCGAGGTCGACCTCACCGTCGACGGCGACGAGTTCAAGATGTACGTGCGCGGCGACGGCGCCTTCATGAGCTCGAACGAGGAGCAGGCGAAGCTGGTGCAGGCGATGCGCGAGGCGCGCCGCTCGATCCGGGTGGTTTCGACGCCGACCCGCGGCCGGGCGGTGACCGACAGCTATTCGGTGTCCGGCATCGCGGCCGCCGTCGACAAGATCAACCAGGACTGCCGCGCCGCCGCGCCGAAGACGCGCTGAGGGTTCAACCCTCGCCGGCGCCTTCGGGATAGTCCACCCGGGTCAGCGTCAGGCCCCAGGGCGGAGCGACGGGCCCGCACGCCTTGCGATCGGCGCGCGCCAGCGCCGACGCGAGGTCGTCGGCGCTCCATTTTCCGAGCCCCACCTCCACGAGGGACCCCGCCAGCGACCGCACTTGATTGTGAAGGAAGGAGCGGGCGTCCGTCGCGATCAGGATCTGCTCGCCCTCCCGCGTCACGTCGAGCCGATCGAGCGTCCGGATCGGACTGGCGGCCTGGCACTGTGCGGACCGAAACGTCGAAAAGTCGTGCCGGCCGAGCAGCCGCTTCGCGGCGAGGTCCATAGCCGCGACGTCAAGCCGCTTCGGCACGCGCCAGGCGCGGCCGGCGAGCAGAGCGAGCGGCGGTCGGCGGTCGACGATCCGATAGAGGTAGTGGCGCCGGATCGCCGAGAAACGCGCGTCGAACGCGTCGGGCGCCGCGGCTGCGTCCAGCACCGCCACGGGTCGCGGCGCGAGATGCGCATTGGCGGCGTCCCGCAGGGTGTCGGGCCGCCAGGCCTTGGCGAGGTCGACATGGGCGACCTGTCCGCTCGCATGCACGCCGGCGTCCGTGCGTCCCGCCCCCTTCACGGTCACGGCTTCGCCGGCGAAGGCTTCGATCGCGGTCTCCAGCGCGCCCTGGACCGACGCCCCGTTCGCCTGGCGCTGCCACCCGACGAAGGGCGCGCCGTCATACTCGACGGTGAGGCGGTAGCGCGGCATGCGGCTCAGCCCAGCCGCGCGCCAGGCCCGAGCCGCGCGCCGTTGAGGAAGGACGCGGCGTCGACGGGGCCTTTGCCCGCGCGCTGGAGCTCGAGCAGCCGCACGGCGCCCTCGCCGCAGGCGACCGTCAGCCGATCGTCCAGCACCTCGCCGGGCGCGCCGGCGCCGTCGGCCCGGCTCGCGCGGAGAACCTTCACGCGCTCCGGCCCGCGCGGCCCGGCGAGCTCGAACCAGGCGCCGGGAAACGGGGACAGCCCGCGGATGCGGTCGTGGATCTCGGCGGCGGACGTCCCCCAGTCCACGCGCGTCTCGGCCTTCTCGATCTTGGGCGCATAGAGCGCGCCCTCCTCCGCCTGCGGCTGGAACGTCAGCCCGCCGCGGCCGAGCGCCGCGACGGCGCGCGCCATCAGATCGGCGCCGAGCGTGGACAGCCGGTCATGGAGCTCGCCCGCCGTCTCGTCGGTCCCGATCGCGACGCGCTCGACCATGGCCACGGGGCCGGTGTCGAGCCCCTCCTCCATCCGCATCACCATCACGCCGGTCTCGGCGTCGCCCGCCATGATCGCCCGCTGGATCGGGGCGGCGCCGCGCCAGCGCGGCAGCAGCGAAGCGTGCAGGTTGAGGCAGCCGAGCGGCGGCGCGTCGAGCGCGGCTTTGGGCAGGATCAGGCCGTAGGCGACGACGATCGCGGCGTCGGCCTGGTGGGCCTTGAAGCCCGCAAGCGTGTCGGCGTCGCGAAAGGTGCGCGGCGTCATCACGGGCAGGCCGAGCCTCTCGGCGAGACGGTGGACCGGCGTCCTCGTCAGCTCCATGCCGCGCCGGCCGGCAGGCTTCGGCGCGCGCGTGTAGACCGCGGCGATCTCATGGCCCTGGCCGACGAGTTCGGTGAGCACCGGGACCGAAAACTCCGGCGTGCCCATGAAGACGAGGCGCAGGCTCATGCGCGGGAGCCCGCCCGCGACGTCAGGGGGTGACGGCTTCGGGTTCGCGCCGGTCCCGTTTGTCGCGCTTCGGGAACGACGGAAGCTCGCCCTGGGCGCGCGCCTTCTCGAACTTCTTCGTCACCCGGTCGCGCTTCAGCCGCGAGATGTGGTCGATGAACAGCACGCCGTTGAGATGATCGATCTCGTGCTGGATGCAGACGGAGAGCAGCCCGTCGGCCTCGATCTCCTGCTCGGCGCCCTCGCGGTCGAGGAATCGCACGGTCGCCCGCGCCGGCCGCTCGACCTCTTCGTAATAATCCGGAATGGAGAGGCAGCCTTCCTCGTAGACCTGCCGCTCCTCGGAGGAGGCCACGATCTCAGGGTTGATGAACACCAGGGGTTCGGGCGTCTCGTCCTTGCCGGCGAGGTCGATCACGACCACGCGCTTCGCCTCGCCAATCTGGATCGCAGCGAGGCCGATGCCGGCGGCGTCGTACATCGTCTCGAACATGCGGTCGACCAGCGCGCGCGTGGCGGCGTCGACGCGCTCGACGGGCGCGCTCACCACGCGCAGCTTCGGATCGGGCAGGTAAACCAGCGGCGCGGCGGCCATTTTTCGTCTCGTTGCTCGCAAATGACGGGCGGCGGGCCGCGGATAAGCCCTTGCGGGCGAGGCGTCAACCTGTTCTTTATTTGTTCGCGCGCAGACTCGATTCCATGATGACGCAGTCCTTGTTCGTCCTTGCAGGCCATCCCGTTACGCCGGCGGAAGCGCTCGCCGCCATCGGGCTCGGCGCGCTCGCCTTGCTCGCGCTCGTGCTCCTCGTCCTCATCGGCGCCGGCTCCGCTCGGCGGCGGGAGGCGCGGGAAGCCGAAGCGCGCGCCCGGGAGGCGGAGGCGCGGCTCGCCGGTCTCGAGCGCATGCAGGCCGAGGCGACCGGGCGGCTTCAGGCCTTCGCCGCGGCGCTCGGCTCGCGGCAGGCGGACCTCGCCCGCGGGGTCGCCGAACGGCTCGACGCGGTGGGCGCGCGGGTCGGCGACGGGCTCGCCGCGAGCGGACAGGCCACCGCCGAACAACTCGCCAAGCTCGAGGCGCGCCTCGCGGTGATCGACGCCGCCGGCGCCAGCATCGGCGCGCTGGCAGGGCAAGTCACCGACCTCAAGGCGATTCTCGCCAACAAGCCCGCGCGCGGCGCCTTCGGACAGGGGCGGATGGAGGCGATCCTCAAGGACGCTCTGCCGCCGTCCGCCGTGACCTTTCAGGCGCAGCTCTCGACCGGCGTCCGGCCGGACGCGCTGATCCGCCTGCCCGGCGACCGTCGCGGCCTCGCCGTCGACGCCAAGTTCCCGCTCGAAGGCTTCGAGCGCCTGCGGCTCGCCGAGAACCCGGAGGCGGTCAAGGCGGCCGAGACGAGGGTGCGCGCCGACGTCGGCAAGCATGTGTCGGACGTCGCCGGCAAGTACCTGATCGCTGGCGAGACGCAGGACGTCGCGCTGCTGTTCGTGCCGTCCGAGCAGATCCACGCCGACCTGGCGGAGAAGTTCGACGATCTCGTCGCGCGGGCGCACCGGGCGCGCGTGCTGATCGTCTCGCCGTCGCTTCTGATCCTGGCGGTCCAGGTCGTGCAGGGCCTGACGCGCGACGCGGCGCTGCGGGAGCAGGCGCATCTGCTCCAGGCCGAGGTCGGCCGCCTGCTCGACGACGTCCGCCGCGTCGGCGAGCGCGTGGAGAAGCTGAAGAGCCATTTCGGGCAGGTCGTCGGCGATCTCGACCAGATCGCGATCTCGACCGAAAAGGTGACGCGCCGCGGCATGCGGCTCGAGCAGATGGAGCTCGGCGCCGCGAGCAGCGCCGAGACGCTGCCCAATCCCCTTCAGCGCGAGGCGGCGGAATAGGGACGGTCCGAACTGCGACGGTTTATCGGACCCCCGTTAACGCTTGCTTAACCATGGTGGCAACTTTCCTGTTGTCATTCCAAACCTTTCGACGAAATCCACGTTGAGGGTTGGGACAATCAGGAGACGCTAAAATGCCCGAGCTCCGCAGGACGCTCGAAGCCGAAGACCTCAAACTGCTCGCCTTGCTGGGGCGGATCGACGGGCCCGTGCTCTGCGACCGAGGGGTCGTGGGCCGGCTGCTCGAGCGGGGCCTCGTCGACCGGACCGCCATGGGCTGGACGCTCAGCCCGACCGGCCGCATGCGGCTGCACATGCGGCGCTGAGGCGCCGCTGCTCAAAAGGCCGTGCGGCTCCGGATCGCCGCGGCCAGCGTGCCGTCGTCGAGATAATCGAGTTCGCCGCCGACGGGCACGCCGTGGGCGAGGCGGGTGACCTTCACATTCGAGTCCACGAGCAGGTCGGTGACGTAGTGAGCCGTCGTCTGCCCTTCGACCGTGGCGTTGACGGCGAGGATGATTTCCGCGACTTCGGGGGCCTTGGCCCGTTCGGCCAGCGTGC
This sequence comes from Hansschlegelia sp. KR7-227, assembly GCF_049446035.1. NCBI lineage: Bacteria > Pseudomonadati > Pseudomonadota > Alphaproteobacteria > Hyphomicrobiales > Methylopilaceae > Hansschlegelia > Hansschlegelia sp. KR7-227. The sequence continues at coordinate 369,684 of NZ_JBMSEA010000003.1, read as the reverse complement.
CGAGGTTGAGGTCTTCCGGACCTCGGCCATCGAGCGGCGAGAGCGTGCCGCCGAGCACGTGGTAGCGCGCCGACACCGCCCCGGACCGCTCCAGCGCCCACAGATCCGAGACGTCCTCGACCACGACGATGACGGAGCCGTCGCGACGGTGGTCGCGGCAGATCGCGCAGGGGTTCTGAGTGTCGACATTGGCGCAGGTCGAACAGACCTCCACGCGCTCGCAGGCGAGCCGCATGGCGTCGGAGAGCGGCTCCAGCAGCTTCTCCTTCCGGGTCAGCAGATGGAGCGCGGCGCGCCGCGCCGAACGCGGCCCGAGCCCGGGCAGCTTCGCGAGAAGCTGGATCAGGCGCTCGATCTCGGGGCCGGCGGCGGTGCGGGACATGCGATCAATCTGGCGCGAAGGACTGAGAGAATCTCCCCTTCCGCTGCCCATCCGTTAGGTCGACGCGGCACGGCGCTGCGGCGAGAAAGCCCCGTCACGCCGAGGAGGCGCGCGCGGTGTCAGACGCGGCCCGCCGCTCAGAACAGCTTCATGCCGGGCGGGATCGGCAGGCCGGCGGTCAGTCCCGACATTTTCTCCTGCATCACGGCCTCCGCCTTGGCGCGCGCGTCGGCGTGGGCCGCGACGATCAGGTCCTCGAGGATCTCGGCCTCGTCCGGCTTCAGCAGGCTCGGGTCGATCTTCAGGCCGCGCAGGTCGCCCTTCGCGGACAGGGTCACCACGACCACGCCGCCGCCCGAGGCGCCCTCGACCGTCACCTGGTCGAGCTCGGCCTGGGCGTCCTGCATCTTCTGCTGGAGCTCCTTGGCCTTCGCCATCATGCCCATGAGGTCGCGCATCGAGAGGTCCTTCGGAGGTCAGAGATCGTCGTCGTCTTCGGCCGGAGGTAGGGCGTCGGCTGCGGCGGCGTCAAGTTCGGGCTCGGCGGTTCCGGACGCGCGCGAGCGCACGTCGGTGATCACCGCGCCCGGATGCCGGTCGAGGATCGCCCGGACATGGGGATGCGCCTGCACGCCGGCGAGCCGCGCGGCGGCCTCCGCGTCGGCGGTCTCCTGGAGCGTCGGCGCGCCGTCCGAGGCCGCGACCGAGACCATCCAGCGCTGGCCGGTCCACTCCTGCGCCTTCTTCGCGATCTGCCCGGCGAGGTCGGGGCTCGCCTCCTCGGTCGGCTGGAACTCCAGCCGGCCATCCTCGAAGCGCACCACGCGGACGTGCCGCGTCAGCGCGTTCTGCAGCAGGATGTCGCGCTCGCGGGCGGCGAGCGCGACAAGGTCCTCGAAGCGCTGCAGCCTGAGATGGGGGGCGGCGTCCGCGGCGATGGCGGGCGCCTGGGCCGGCTCCGGCGAGCGGGCGAGATCGCGCGCCGCCGCCAGCGCCGGGCTCGCCCGCGTCGGCGCCATCGGCTCGGGGCCGCGCGATCCGCCGGAGGGGCCGGAGGGCGCAGGCCCGGCGGGCGCAGGTCCGGCCGGCTCCTGACGGTCGAGCATCCGCAGGGCTTCGTCAGGCGTCGGCAGGTCCGCGGCGTAGGCGAGGCGCACCAGCACCATGTCCGCGGCCTGCGCCGGCTTGGGCGCGCCCTGCGTCTCCGTGACGCCCTTGAGCAGCAGCTGCCAGGCGCGCGACAGCGCCCTCATCGACAGCGTTTCGGCGAAGACCTTGCCGCGAATCCGCTCGCTCTCCGAGAGCGCGGGATCGTCCGCGGCCTTCGGCGCGAGCTTGATGCGGGTGACGAGATGGACCGTCTCGGCGAGGTCGGCGAGCACGGCGACGGGGTCCGCGCCGGAATTGTGCTGCTCGCGAAATCCCTTCAGCGCCGCCGCGGCGTCGCCGCGCATGACGGCGTCGAACAGGTCGAGCACGCCGCCCCGGTCCGCGAGGCCGAGCATCGAGCGGACCGCCTCGGCCCGGACGTCGCCCTCGCCGTGGGCGATCGCCTGATCCAGCAGCGACAGGGCGTCGCGCACCGAGCCTTCCGACGCCCGCGCAATGACCGCGAGGGCCTCGTCCTCGATCGCGACCTGCTCCTTGCGCGCGATGCCGCCGAGATGGGCGGTCATCTCCTCGGCGGCGACCCGGCGGAGCGAAAAACTTTGGCAGCGCGACAGCACCGTCACCGGCACCTTGCGCAGCTCCGTGGTCGCGAACACGAACTTCACATGCGGCGGCGGCTCCTCCAGCGTCTTCAGGAACGCATTGAAGGCGCTCGTCGACAGCATGTGGACTTCGTCGATGATGAAGACCTTGTAGCGCGCCATCACCGGCGCGTAGTGCACGGTCTCCAGGATCTGGCGGACGTCGCCCACGCCGGTGTGGGAGGCGGCGTCCATCTCGATCACGTCGACATGCCGCGACTCCATGATCGCGTCGCAATGCACGCCGGGCTCCGCGAGATCGACGGTCGGCGCGCCGGAGCCGTCGGCGCGCTCGTAGTTCAAGGCGCGCGCCAGGATGCGCGCCGTGGTGGTCTTGCCGACGCCGCGCACGCCCGTCAGGATCCACGCCTGCGCGACGCGCCCGGAGGAAAAGGCGTTGCGCAGGGTGCGGACCATCGGCTCCTGGCCGATCAGGTCCTCGAAGCGCTGCGGGCGGTATTTTCGGGCGAGAACGCGGTAGGGGGTCGCCGTCATGCGTCGTCCCCGGGCCGGGCGTCCCCCGGCCAAGGCCGCGTCGGCCAAGGCTGCGTCGGCCGGCGGCCTGCCGTCATCGGTCGCGCCTCACAGCAGGAGATCGAAGAGAAGGTGGGAGGTCGGACGACGACCCGTATCGGTCTCGTTGGGGCTGCTTCCTTTCGGACCTGACCCGGTTGGCGAGGAACACGCCCATCGCCAACCTCCCGGACGCTATATGGCCCGCGGACCCCGGCTCGCGCAAGACTCACGGATCTCCCGAACAGCGGAACGCACATGCCCGACGACGCTCTTCGCCATCCTCCGCTCGGCTATGCCGGTCTGTCCCTGGACCGCGCCGGCGAACGCCGCGACGAGGCGGCGGCCGACACGGCCGCGCACCCGACGGACGCCGCGCGCACGGTCGTGTTTCTCGGCGACAGGCCCGTGCTGAAGGCCGCCGGGGGCGCGCTCGACCTGCTGTTCGCCGAGGATGAAATCGCGGCGCTCGGCCCGTATGACCGCGTCGCCCTGCTCGGTCTCGACGGGGGCGCGCCCCGCTTCGCCGCGCGCCTCGACCCGGGCGCGGAGACCGCCGTCGCGCGTGACGACGGGCTCGTCTTCGACGATCTGCGGGCGCTCGCGACCGACGGGCGGCTCGCCGGGGAGCCGCTGGCGCTCGCGGGCTACGCCAAGAGCATCGTCGCCTGGCACGCAAGGCACCGGTTCTGCGCCAATTGCGGGGCGGAGACCGAACCGTCGCCGAGCGGCTGGCGGCGCGCCTGCCCGGCCTGCGGCGCCCTGCATTTCCCGCGCGTCGACCCGGTCGTCATCATGCTCGTCACCCGCGGCGATCGCTGCCTGCTCGGCCGCCAGGCGCGGTTTCCGCCGGGCATGTGGTCCTGCCTCGCAGGCTTCGTCGAGCCGGGCGAGACGATCGAAGAGGCCGCCCGCCGCGAAATCGCGGAGGAAGCCGCGGTGACGATCGGCGCGGTGACCTATGAGCTCTCGCAGCCCTGGCCGTTCCCGTCCCAGCTGATGCTCGGCCTCCGCTGCGAGGCCCTGAGCGAGGAGGTGACGCCGGATCTTTCGGAGCTCGAGGATGCGCGCTGGTTCTCCCGGGCGGAGGCCGTCGCGATGCTGGCGCGCGATCACCCGGACGGACTGTTCGCCCCGCCGCCTGCCGCCATCGCCCACCACCTGCTGCGGCGGTTCGCGCAGGGCTAGCGCCCGGCGCGGGGAGCGACGGCCTCATAGGCTGCGGCAATGCGGAGCAGCTCCAGATCGCCGCGCGGGCGTCCGATCAGCTGCATCCCCATCGGCCTTCCGTCCGCGGCGAAGCCCGCCGGCACGTTGACCACGGGAAAGCCCGTGAGCGAACCGGGCGCCGCGACCTCGAACCAGCGGTGGTAACTGTCCATCGGGCGGCCCGCGATCTCCTTTGGCCAGTCCCACTCGACCGGGAACGGAAACAGCTGGGCCGTGGGGAGCGCGAGAATGTCGTAAGTCCGCAGCAGGTCGAGCGCGACGTCGCGCCAGGCCGAACGCGCCGCCGCGGCCGCCGACACGGCCTCGGCGTCGAGCGCGTAGGCCGCCTCGAGCTCCCAGCGCATCTCGGGCTTGACCATGGCGTAGGCGGCAGCGTCGCGTCGCAGCGCGCCCTGCCCGCCGATGAGGGCGAATTGGCGGAGCACGACGAAGGCGCGCCACAGCCCCTCGAAGTCGTAGGCGGGCGTCAGCGGCTCCACGCGCCAGCCGGCGGGCTCGACCGCGGCGAGCGCCGCCTCGCAGAGCGCGAGCACGCCCGGCTCCATCGGCAGATGGCCGCCGAGATCGCCCAGCCAGGCGACGCGCGGCGTCTCGGCCTCCGATCCGTCGAGCCGGTCCTCGAAGCGGTAGCCCGGATCGTCCAGCGCCAGAGGCGCGCGGACGTCGTGGCCCGCGATCACCGAGAGCATCAGCGCGAGATCGCCGACCGAGCGCGCCAGCGGGCCGTCGGTCGAGATCTGCGCGAAAAAGCCGTCATTCGAGGGCAGATGCGGCACGCGGCCGAGCGAGGGACGAAAGCCGAACACGTTGTTGAACGCTGCCGGATTCCGCAGCGAGCCGCCGAAATCCGACCCGTCGGCGATCGGCAGCATCCGCAAGGCGAGCGCCGCCGCGGCGCCGCCGCTCGAACCGCCGGCGCTCAAAGCGGGGTCGAAGGCGTTGCGGGTCCGACCGAACACCGGATTGTAGGTGTGCGAGCCGAGGCCGAATTCCGGCGTGTTGGTCTTGCCGATCACGACCGCGCCCGCCGCTTTCACGCGCGCGACGAGCAGGCTGTCCTCGGTCGGCGTGAAATCGGCATGAACCGGAGAGCCGAAGGTCGTCCGCAATCCCCGGGTGAGCTGGAGGTCCTTGAAGGCGACCGGCAGGCCGGCGAGCGCCCCCATGGCTTCTCCGCGAGCGCGCGACGCGTCGGTCTCCGCCGCCTCGGAGAGCAGCGCGTCGCGCGGGCGCAGCGAAACGATCGCGTTGTGAACGCCGTTCATCGCGTCGATCTGATCGAGAAAGGCGGAGACGACCTCGACCGCCGACGCGTCCCCTCTGGCCAGGCTCGCGCGCAGCGCCGCGCAAGACATCCGACAGAGGTCCGGGGGATCGATCTGTGGCGGCGCGAGCAGCCGCCCCTGAGCGTCGAAAGCGGGGCGTGATGTCGTCATGGGCCGCCTTGCTAGAGGGGTCGCCCGACGACGGCGATCCGCCGTCCGGACTGAGGGCCAACGCTGTCGCAGCGTTTTAGCGCGATTGTCTCGCACAGCGCGAGGGGCGCGACGGCGTCTTATCTTATTGACGAATATACGAAATTTTCCAAGTTAGTCGAACCTGTCTGCGATTTCAGCTGTTCTCAGCATTAGACTGGCTGACTCAGGTGGAACGATGTTTCGCATGTGCCGTTTCCTTTTCAGACAAGTCTTCAGTGGGCAAATTCGACAGACGTATTTCTTTGAGTGGGTCTGAAATAGCGAAGCGCTCTTTCGAGCGACTTTCATCTGGCGGCTTTAGTTCGTTGACGACGTCGGACGCATCTTCGCGTCCGGACATCGGCTCGCTCACTGAAGCAGTTTCTTCTCAGCATGATTCCGGTGTCACGGACAAAAGGACCATCTTTTATGAAGACCCTCATGATTCCCGCGGCTCTCGCCATGGCTCTCGGCGCGGCGGTCGCGTCGCCGGCGAGCGCCCAGGTTACGATCCAGGGCCCGCAGTTTGGCCACAGCGACAGCCGCGACTGCCGCACCATCGAGAAGCGCGTCGTGAAGAACGGCAGGACGACGATCACGCGTGAACGCCGCTGCGACGGCAACCGCGGCGCCCGGCGCCACGGCGATGACCGCCATGTCGATCGTCGCGACGCGAGGCCGGGCATCTATATCGGCCGCTGATCGGCGCCTCACGTCGATTCGGAACAGGGCGCCGGGCCGGAAAGTCCGCGGCCCTTTCTCTTGTGCTGGAACGGCCGCCCGGCCGCCTCTATTGTCGCAAACGAAGCGCGGGCCGCCGCGACGTGAGGAGCGTGTGATGAAGGGTCTGCTCGTGGGCGCCATGGTCGCGCTGGCGGCGTCGCCGGCGGTCGCCGCCGACATGCCGGCCTCCTATGGTCATCGCGGCCACGGCTATGTCGTCGGAGGCACGGTGTGGCGCGTCGGGCCGCCTCCGGAGCTCGACGAGGAGCCGACCTATATCCGCGTGGTCCCTGTCTATCGCCAGACCGAGATCAGATCGCGGAGCGTCTACGCCGAACGTCTTCCCCGTCCGCGTTAAACGAAATAAGGCCGCCTGAGACCGCTACCAGCTGACGGAGCGGTCGATCGGCACGACGTAGTTCCGCCATGGCGCGCGCTCGGCGATCCGGTCGTAAAGCGCCGCGGCCGGGCTGCCTTCCGGAACCATCCACCTCAAATGCATCCAGCCGCGCGTCGAGCCATGGGCGACGAGCTGCGCGATCAGCGCCCGCGCGACGCCGCGCCCGCGCGCCGCCGGTTCGACATAGAGGTCGTCGAGCTGACCGGCGCGCTTGCCCGATATCGCTTCCGGCAGGTCGTAATACAGCGCGAAGCCGACGAGCCGGCCGTCGAGCTCGGCGCCGGCGATCTCTACGACGGGCTCGTTCAGCAGCGTCGCCGCATAGGCCACGTCCGGCGGAGCGACGTCGCGACGCAGCAGAGCCGCGGCGTAAGCCGCGAGCAGCGGCGCGAGACGCTCCGCGTCGCCCGGCCCGAGGCGGGGAAGGACGATGAGGTCGTCCCGCCCCTCGAGGCTCAGCGCCACTCCCGCACGTCGACGAACTTGCCCGCGATCGCCGCCGCCGCCGCCATGATCGGCGAGACCAGATGCGTGCGGCCGCGGAAGCCCTGCCGGCCCTCGAAATTGCGGTTCGAGGTCGAGGCGCAACGCTCTTCCGGCGCGAGCTTGTCCGGGTTCATCGCCAGGCACATCGAGCAACCCGGCTCGCGCCAGTCGAATCCCGCGGCCTTGAAGATCCGGTCGAGACCTTCGGCTTCCGCCTGCTCCTTCACGAGCCCGGAGCCCGGCACGACCATGGCGCTGACATTGCCGTTCACGGTCTTGCCCTCGACGACCTTGGCCGCGGCCCGCAGATCCTCGATCCGGCCGTTGGTGCAGGAGCCGATGAACACCCGGTCGAGCGCGATGTCGGTGATCTTGGTGCCGGCCGTCAGCCCCATGTAGTTGAGGGCGCGCTTGATCGCGACGCGCTTGCCCTCGTCCGCCGCGGCGTCCGGATCGGGCACCACGCCGGTGACCGACACCACGTCCTGCGGGCTGGTGCCCCAGGAGACGATGGGCGGCAGCGCCCCGCCGTCGAGGCGGATCTCGCGGTCGAAATGCGCGCCTTCGTCCGAAAACAGCGTGTCCCAGTAGCGTCGCCCGGCGTCCCAGGCGGCGCCCTTCGGCGCCATGGGGCGGCCTTCCAGGAAGTCGTAGGCCTTCTGGTCCGGGGCGATCATGCCGGCGCGGGCGCCGCCCTCGATCGACATGTTGCAGACCGTCATCCGGCCTTCCATCGACAGCGACCGCATCACCTCGCCGGCGTATTCGATGACGTGGCCGGTGCCGCCGGCGGTGCCGATTTCGCCGATGATCGCGAGGATGACGTCCTTGGCGCCGACGCCTTCGGGCAGCGTCCCGTCGACCGTGATCCGCATGTTCTTCGCGCGCTGCTGGATCAGGGTCTGGGTGGCCAGCACATGCTCGACCTCGGACGTGCCGATGCCGTGCGCCAGCGCGCCGAACGCGCCGTGGGTCGAAGTGTGGCTGTCGCCGCAGACGATCGTCGTGCCGGGCAAAGTGAAGCCCTGCTCGGGCCCGATGATGTGGACGATGCCCTGCCGCTTGTCGAAGGCGTCATAATACTGGATGCCGAACTCGCGCGTGTTCTCGGCGAGCGCGGCGATCTGGGCGGCGCTCTCGGGGTCGGGGTTCGGCAGCTTGCGGTTCGAGGTCGGCACGTTGTGGTCGACGACGGCGAGCGTCTTCTGCGGCGCGCGGACCGTGCGGCCGGTCATGCGCAGGCCCTCGAAGGCCTGCGGGCTCGTCACCTCATGGACGAGATGGCGGTCGATGTAGAGCAGCACGGAGCCGTCGGGCTGCCGGTCGACGACATGGTCGTCGAAGATCTTGTCGTACAGGGTCTTGGGTGCGTCGGGGGCGGTCATGGTGCGCCTTGAAGGGTCGATCTGAGCGTGGGAACGGGTGACGAACGCGCTTGGACGACGCGCTTTACGTCAGCCCGCGAGTCGGCTCGCCGTCGCCGCCAGCCGCGCGTGGAAACGCGACGGCAGTCGCGCGTGATCACTGAGACCCGCGAAGGTCTCCGTGGTCCGCGCCGCTCCGTCTCGTCCGCGTCTGCTCATGGGGGTCATATAGGCGCCAGGCTGGAAGAGTTGCAAATCGCCGCATGCAGGCCAGACCCGCGCCGCCGCAGGGCGCAGCAGCCCTGGACGCCGGATGGCCCGGACGCAAGAACGCCCGGCCGCTCCCCAGCGGCCGGGCGAGGCTTCGAAACGTCCGTGCGTGGAGAGGGGCGGATATCCTGCACGGCGCCGTTCAAAGCGGGGGGATCGCCTCGAAGCCTGCGCATCTTGCGGCGGCGCGGCTGAACGGAGCCCCAGCGGATCGTTCATCGCGGGTTCACGGGCGCCGGCGGGTTCTGACGCGCCGCGCTTGACAATTCCGCGCGGTTTTCGACGTTGACCGCCGGACGCCGCTGCCGGCGCCGAAGGGGATGAAGCCATGGCCGCCGTACTGTCCGCCCGTCCGAGCCGCGTCGCGGCGCTCTTCGTGCTCGCCGGTCTCGCGCTCGGCCTCGCCGGCTGCGGGGTCAACAATGTTCCCACGTTGGAGGAGCAGGCCAAGGCGCGCTGGAGCGAGGTGCAGAACCAGTACCAGCGCCGCGCCGACCTGATCCCGAACCTGGTCGAGACCGTGAAAGGCTTCGCGCGGCAGGAGCAGGAGGTTCTGACCCGGGTCGTCGAGGCGCGCGCCAACGCCACCAAGGTCACGATTGACGCCAGCCAGCTCAGCGACCCCGAGGCGGTCAAGCGCTTCCAGGAGGCGCAGCAGCAGCTCTCCGGCGCGCTCGGCCGCCTGCTGGCGGTGACCGAGAACTATCCCGATCTGAAGTCGAACCAGAACTTCCTGGCGCTGCAGTCGCAGCTCGAAGGCACCGAGAACCGCATCGCCGTCGCGCGGCGCGACTACATCGCGGCGGTGCAGGCCTACAACACCGAGCTGCGCACCATCCCGGGCAAATGGATCGCGGGCTGGCTCTACCCGGAGGCCAAGCCGATGGCGACGTTCGAGACGGCGCAGGAGAACCAGGCGACGCCGAAGGTGACCTTCTAGGCGACGGCCGCGCGACTCAGGGGTTGGTTAGGTTTTTGCCTTAGGGCTGACGAGGGAAGAATAGCGGGGCTCGATCGACATGGCGGGACGGCGTCTGACATGCGCGCTCGCCGCTGCGGCCGTTCTGGCCGTGCTCGCGCCCGCCTCCGCGCAGGACGCCGCGCCGGGGCCGGCCGCGCTGTCGGCTCAGGTCGCCACGCTGAAGACGCCCGACGATCCGACGAAGCGCGCGACCTATGTGAGGATCGTGCGCCGCGAGGCGGCGGCGCGCGGCCTGCCGCCCGAGGTGGCGGAGACCGTCGCCGAGATCGAAAGCGGCACGTCGCCTGACGCGGTGGGCGGCGTCGGCGAGATCGGGCTGATGCAGATCCGTCCGTCGACCGCCGAGATGCTCGGGCATGACGGCGGCGCGCTCGCCTTGTTCGATCCCGAGACCAACGCGCGCTTCGCGGTGCGCTACCTCGCCCAGGCGTGGAAGCTCGCCAAGGGCGACCTCTGTCGCGCGCTGATGAAATACCGCGCCGGCCACGGCGCGGAGCTGATGTCGCCGCTGTCGGTCGAATACTGCCGGCGCGCGAAGGTCTATCTCGCCGGGCTCGGCTCGCCGCTCGCGGACGGGGCGGCGCCGGCGATTGTCGCCGTCGACGTGTTCGGCCCGAGGCCGGCCGGCAAGCCTCGGAAGGGGCGCGCCTATCTCGGTTGGCGGCCGGGCCGGCACACCGCACAGGACAACGCCCGCTTCTGGGCCGCGCACGAGGCGAGGATCAAAGCGCTCGAGGCGCGGATCGAACGGCGGCTCAAGCTGCGGATCGCGCGCCGGGGATAGCCGGCGCTCTCGTCTTGGCGTCCGGCCGGTCTCCTGCCGCCGTCATCCCGGGGGCGAATGCCCAGGGGATGACGGCGAGACTGTGAGCCCGGCCGTCAGGCGAGAGTCGCCTCGAAATTGATCTTCGCGTTCAGGACCTTCGAGACCGGACAGCCTTCCTTGGCCTTCGCCGCGATCTCCTGGAACTGCGCGTCCTCGATGCCCGGCACCGTGGCCGTCACCGACAGGTCGATCGTGCTGATCGTGAAGCCGCCGCCCTGCTGCTCGATGGTCACTGCGGAGGACGCCTTGATCTCGTCGGGCGTGAATCCCGCCTCGCCCAGAATCAGGGATAGGGCCATGGAGAAGCAGGAGGCGTGAGCCGCCCCGATCAACTCCTCGGGATTGGTGCCCTTCTCATCCCCAAACCGCTTCTTGAACGAATAGGGCAGCGACGACAGCGCGCCGCTCTCGGTCGTGATCGTGCCCGAGCCTTCTTTGACGCTGCCGTTCCAGACGGCGCTACCGGTGCGCTTCATGGCGTTCTCGCTTTCGTTGCGATGATCCGCCTGCGGAGCGCGGCGGGTGCGCGCAACATAGGGCGCGCCGCGACGGCGTCAGGCCGGTCGCGGCGTGCTCAACGAGGGCGTCTTCGCGGGCCGTCCTTGCGCGTCCGCAAGCGGCGGAGCGCGGGATCCGGCCTGGGCGGCGCGGATCCGCCGGCGGGAGACGATCGCCGCGTTGAGCTCGGCCCCCAGGATGAAGAGCGCGGCGCTGGCGTTCAGGAAGACGATGGCGGTCATGACGCCCGCAAGTCCCGCATAGGTCGAGGCGTAATTGGCGAAGTGAGCGAGATAGACCGAAAACAGCGTCGCGCCGAGCAGCCACAGAAAGATCGTCAAAGCGACGCCGGGCAGCACGTCGCGGATCCTCCGCCGTCCCCCGGGCAACCAGAGATGAGCGGCGATGATCGCGCTTGCGAGGACGACGACCGTCAGCGCGTAGCGAAGCACGTCGCTCAGCAGTTCGAAGGTCGCGAGCCAGGGCAGGTAGCCAAGCGCGAAGGACCACAGGATCGGCCAGAGCACGATGAACACGGCGACGACGACCAGTCCTAATGCGCCGAGCGCCACGAACCACATGCTCTGCAGCCGCGACAGCCAGATCGGCTTCGACGTGGGCGAATCATAGGCGCGGCCGAGCGCGATGCGGAGCGACTCGACCGCCGAGGACGAGACCCAGAGCGTCAGGAGCACGCCCACCGTCAGCACCCCGCCGCGCGGCGTGTTGAGCACCTTGTCGACTTCGCCCGCGAGCGGAGCGGCGACCGTCGGCGGCCAGGTGTCGAAGATCAGATGCACGATCGACCCCGCGACCTCGCCCGCCCCGAGAAAGGCGGCCAGAGCCGTGACGAAGATCAGGAACGGGAAGATCGCGAGAAGCGCCGACATCGCGATATGGGCCGCGATCGCCCAGCCGGAATGCTGTTCGAATCGCCGCAGGGCGTCCCAGGTGACAGGCGCGAAGCTACGGATCGCGTCTCGCGGTCGTGCGTACATGTGGCGAAAATGTAGCGCGGGCGCGGCGCGGGTGGAGTCCGCCGGGGGCGCGAATTATCGGCGCCGTCATCGCGATCCTTTATCGAAGCGATCACCGATTGGCGCTTGCCTGCCGCGGCTGCAAGGATGAGTAGAGGCCGCGTCCCCCTGTCGGAAGCGTCGCCATGCTCGCGCGCCTGCTGCTGCCGACGGTCTTCGTGCTGATCTGGTCGACCGGCTGGATCGTCGCCAAGCTCGCCGTGCCCCACGCCGATCCCCTGACCTTCCTGTCGGCGCGCTACGCCTGCGCGATCTTGTTGCTCGCGCCGCTGGCGGCCGCGCTCGGCGGCGTGTGGCCGCGCGGCCGAGCGGCCTGGGGCGCGGCCCTGATCAGCGGGGTCATGCTGCATGCGGTCTATCTCGGCGGCGTGTGGTGGGCGATCGCCCATGGCGTGCCGGCCGGCGTCTCCGCCCTCATCGCCGCGCTGCAGCCCCTGTTCACGGCGCTGGCCGCCGGCCCCCTGGTCGGCGAACGGCTCGACGGCAAGCGCTGGGCGGGCGTCGCGCTCGGCTTCGCGGGCGTCGCCGCGGTCGTCGCGCCGAAGCTCGGCGGCCCTTCGACCGACATGGGCGGACTGTGGCTCCCGATCGCCGTCAACGTCGCCGCGATGGCCGCGGTGACGGCGGCGACGCTGCATCAGAAGCGCGCGCTGAAGGACGCGGACCTCCGGACGCTCGCCCCTGTCCAATATCTCGGCGCGCTGGCGGTGACCGCGCCGGCCGCCTTTCTCATGGAGGATCTCAGGTTCGACTTCGTCGCGGCCAACCTTCTGGCGCTCGCCTGGTCCGTCGTCGTGCTGTCGATGGCGGCGATCATGCTGATGCTCGTCATGATCAAGCGCGGCGAGCTCTCCCGCGTCGCGGCGCTGATCTATCTCGTGCCGCCGACCGCCGCCGTGCAGGCCTACCTGATTTTCGGCGAAACGCTGAACGGACTGCAACTCGCCGGCATGGCGCTTGCAGCGGTCGGCGTCGTGCTGGCGGCTGGGTCGTCCCCCGCCGGCCGGCCGGCTTCCGCCGAAGGGTGCATTGCGGCAGAGCCGTCGGACGACAAAGATGACGACGACACGTTGCGCCGGCCGGCCTGATCGGCTCGTTCGCCGGCCGCCTTGCTCCGGAGCACTTTATGACCGCCGCCCAGCCCGTCGCCGCCGCCTCGCAGGAGTCGCCGGCGGCCCGCCTCGAAGCTGTCCTGCCCGCGCTCGACGCGCTTCTCGGGGAAGCTGTCGCCGCCGTCCGGACCAAGGTCGTCAAGGACGGCAAGATCGACGCCGCGGCGCTTGACCGGGAGCAGCGCGCCGGCCACGGCCTCGCCTGGCTCGCGACCTACCGGATGGCGCTGCGCGAGCTGCACCATTGGAGCGAACGCCTCGCCAAGGAGGACCGCTACGGCGCGATCGAGGAGTCGATCCTGCGCGTGGGGGCGGCCGAATATCTCGCGCAGATCGTCGGCGGCATCCCGATGAATCAGGGCGAGATCGTCCGCGCCGCCGATCTTGGACTGGCGCCCGGCCGGCCGGCCGAGCTGATCGGCGAGGTCGGCGCGGAGCTGATCGCCGACGGGGGCACGGCGGAAGCGCGCGCGGAGCTCATGGCCCTCATCCGCCAGGCCGACGGCCGGCAGGGGTTCGGCGACGCGGGCCTCGACGAGACGCACGGCCTGTTCCGCGACGAGATGCGCCGTTTCGCGGAGGCCGAGGTCGCCCCTTACGCCCATGCCTGGCACCTCGCGAACAGCTACATCCCGCTCGAGACCATTCAGAAGATGTCGGAGCTCGGCGTCTTCGGCCTGACCATTCCGGAGGAGTTCGGCGGCCTCGGCCTCGGCAAGGAAGCGATGTGCGTCGTCTCCGAGGAGCTCAGCCGCGCCTATATCGGCGTCGGCTCGCTCGGCACCCGCTCGGAGATCGCGGCCGAATTGATCCTCGGCGGGGGGACCGACGAGCAGAAGGCGCATTTCCTGCCGAAGCTCGCCGACGGCTCGATCCTGCCGACCGCCGTGTTCACCGAGCCGAACACCGGCTCCGACCTCGCGAGCCTGAAGACCCGCGCCGTGCGCGACGGCGACGCCTACAAGGTCAGCGGCGCCAAGACGTGGATCACGCATCCCGTCCGCGCCGACCTGATGACGTTGCTGGTCCGCACCGACCCGAACGAGCCCGGCCACCGCGGCCTCTCGATGCTGCTCGCGGAAAAGCCCCGAGGAACCGACGAAGATCCGTTCCCGGCCGAGGGCATGTCCGGCGGCGAGATCGAGGTTCTCGGCTATCGCGGCATGAAGGAGTACGAGATCTCCTTCGACGGATTCGAGGTCCCGACGTCGAACCTGCTGGGCGGGGTCGAGGGCGAGGGCTTCAAGCAGCTGATGAAGACCTTCGAGAGCGCCCGCATCCAGACCGCCGCGCGCGCGGTCGGCGTGGCGCAGTCCGCGCTCGACATCGGCCTGCGCTACGCCGAGGAGCGCGTCCAGTTCAAGAAGCCGCTGGCCGACTTCCCCCGCGTCGCCGACAAGATCGCGCTGATGGCCGTCGAGGTGCAGATCGCCCGGCAGATCACCTATTTCGCGGCCCGCGAGAAGGACTCGGACCGGCGCTGCGACCTCGAGGCCGGAATGGCCAAGCTGCTCGCCGCGCGCGTCGCGTGGGCTGCCGCCGACAACGCGCTGCAGATTCACGGCGGCAACGGCTTCGCGCTGGAGTACCCGATCTCCCGCGTGCTCTGCGACAGCCGCATCCTCAACATCTTCGAGGGCGCCGCCGAGATCCAGGCGCATGTCATCGCGCGCCGGCTGCTCGAAGCCGGCGCGTAAGACGGCCAGCTAGCGGGCCGTGTCCGGCGCGCCCTGACCTTTCGCGGCGACGTCACCCGTAGGGGTGACGCGCTCCCGCCGCTCTCGCGCTAAGCGATCCTGCAAAGGCCAGCCGGACGAAGGCTGGTCGGCCGCGGCGCGACGGTTCCCGTCGGCGCCGGGCCGAGGCCGGAGCGACCGCCATGCCGACCCAGATCCAAACCGCACAGCAGAATTACGAGGCCACCTTTAACGACCGGTTCGGCGTCCCGCCGTTCAAGCCGACTATCGGCCGCGTCAATCTTACGGTTGGAAACGACAGCTACATCAATCCGGCGGGCGATCGGGACATCATATACGCCAACTTCGGCGATGACTACGTCGACGCCGGCGACGAATGGGACGTCGTCTTCGGGTACATCGGCAATGACACAGTTTACAGCGGCTCGGGCGCGAACCTGCTCTATGGCGAGCAGGGGAACGACAAGCTGGTGGGCGAGATCGGCGGTACGGCGCTGCTCGTGGGCGGCGACGGCGACGACTGGCTGATCGCGCGCGGCGCCGGGGACGACGTCATCGTGGGCGGCGCCGGGAACGACTATGTCGACTATCGCGGCCGCACCACCGCCCTGTCGATCGACCTGCGCGTCGCCAATTTTGAGGCGGACATCGGGTCGGCCCGCGGCGGCGACATCGGCGTCGACCAGATCGGCCAGGTCGAGAACCTGTCCGGCGGCTTGGCGGCCGACACCATCTTCGGCGCCTATATCGCCAACTCGCTCGCGGGCGAGGAGGGCGACGACCAGGTGTTCGGCGAGGGCGGAAACGACACGCTCTATGGCGGTTCAGGCGCGGACTTCCTGCGCGGAAACGGCGAGAATGACAACCTTCAGGGCGAATCCGGCAACGACACGCTGTTCGGCGACGAGGGCGCCGATTTCGCCGAGGGCGGCTCCGAGGACGACGGCGTCTATGGGTGGCTCGGCGGCGACCTCCTGCGCGGCAACGCCGGAAACGACTTGATCAAGGGCGAGCAGGACAACGACACCCTGTTCGGCGACGACGGCGCCGATACGGTCGAGGGCGGCGGCGAGAACGACGACATCTATGGCTGGTTCGGCGCCGACTTCCTGCGCGGCGACGACGGCGCCGACACCATCCGCGGCGAGCAGGACAACGACACGCTCTTCGGCGACGCCGGAGACGACACGGTCGACGGCGGCGGCGAGAACGACGACGTCCGGGGCTGGCTCGGCAACGACTCGCTGATCGGCGGATACGGAAACGACACCGTGCTCGGCGAGCAGGACAACGACTACATGTCCGGCGATTCCGGCGACGACAGCATGGAGGGCGGCTCGGGCGCCGACAACATGTTCGGCGGGACCGAGCGCGACCTCATGCGCGGCGGGACCGAAAACGACACGATAAAGGGCGAGGCCGGCAACGACAGCGTCTATGGCGATCAGGGCGACGACATTCTCTACGGCCTCGACGGCGACGACTATCTCTACGGCGGCGACGGCCAGGACCGGCTGTTCGCCGGCCTCGGCGGAGGCCTCCTCAGCGGCGGGACGGGCGACGACTACCTGTCGCTGCAGGCGGGAGGAACCGCCATCGGCGGCGACGGTGCCGACTCCGTCTACGGCTACACCGATGGCGGCAAGGATTTCGTCAGCCTGGAAGGCGGAAACGACAGCGCCACGCTCGGCGGCGGCTCCGACTACGCGATGGGCGGAGACGGAAACGATTCTCTCTCCGGCGGAACCGGCAACGACACGCTGACCGGCGGCGCCGGCCACGACACGCTGCTCGGCGCTTCGGGATCCGACATGCTGTATGGCGGCGCCGGCCGCGACTCGATCGACGGCGGAAGTGAGACCTTCAGCGGCGGGATCATCCTGTTCGCGACCGACACGCTGAGCTACGGCAGCTCGAAGGCTGCGGTCATCGTCAACCTCGCGACCACCAAGGGAGCGGGCGGCGACGCCGCAGGCGACATCATCCAGAACATCGAAACGCTGATCGGGTCCCGCCTCAACGACAAGCTCTACAGCGACGGCACGAGCGACAAGCTGCAGGGCGGGGACGGACGTGACCTTCTGAAGGGCGCGGGGGGCAGCGACGCGCTCTACGGCGAGAACGGCAACGACACGCTCCAGGGCGGCGAAGGCAGCGACGGTCTTCGCGGCGGGTCCGGCAAGGACGTGCTGACGGGCGCCGCGGGAACCGACTCGTTCTACTTCGACGCCCCGCTGAACGCGGTCGCAAACGTCGACACGATCACCGACTTCGTGGCGGCCGACGACACCATCCGGCTGGACGACGCGATCTTTGGGCTCCTCGGCTCGCTCGAAACAGGTCTTGGGTCTCTGAAGGCCGGAGCGCTGCGGATCGGCTCTCATGCGGCCGACGCCGACGATCGGCTGATCTACTACGCCAAGACCGGTTCGCTGTTCTTCGACAAGGATGGCGTCGGCGGCGCGGCGCAGGTGAGGTTTGCGATCCTCGACAAGGGCCTCGCCCTCACCGAGAGCGACTTCGCCGTATTCTGACGCCCGCCCGCGCGGTCGTCAGCCTCCGTCCGGCAAACGTGAGACCAGGCGCACGAGCTGCGCCTGGCGGGAGACGCCCGCCTTGTCGTAGATACGCCGGCGGTGCGTCTTCAACGAGTTGAGGCCGATCCCCAATCGGCCGGCGATCTCGGCTTCGCCGTCTCCGAGCGCCATTTCGGCGGCGACGCGCGCCTCCGCCGGGGTGAAGCCGAACAGGTCCTGCAGCAGCGCCGGCGCCGCCGCCGGCGCGCCCTTAGAGGAAAATACGAACAGCGCAGCCGCCGGCCGCCGGGCGCCGGCCTCTGCGAGGCGTTCGGCCGCCCTGCTTCCGAGCGGCGTGGCGACCAGCGCGAAGACCGCGCCGCTTTTCCCCCGGAAGCGGACCGGCGAGGGCGCCGCGCCCGCGAGCGCGTCCGCCACCGCCGCGCTGAAGGCCGCGGCGGCCGCCGCGTCGCGGCAGGCCGCGCCGTCCTGCGACAATCGCAACGCGCCTTCCGCCTCGAGCGCCATCGCGGCGCGGTTGGCCAGGAGGACACGTCCGGCTTCGTCGACAAGGACCGTCCCGGGGCTAAGGCCGTCGAGTGCGGAAAGATCGCCGTTCCGCACCCGTGCGAGGCCGTCGGAGCGGCGCGCGAGAGCGATCGCGCGGGCGACATGGGGCGCATAGGCCTCCAGCACCGCGAGGTCGCGAGCCGAGTAGTCGCCTTGCTGGCGGCTGCGTCCGAAGCCCCAGCCGACCCAGCGCTCCGGCCCGGTCCGGACGAAGGTCGCCGCGCCAAAGGCGAGATCGGAGGGGCCCAGGACGTCGGCGTAGAACGCCGTCCGCTCGAGATCGCGAAGCGGGATCAGGCTCGACATCGTGATCGCCCGGCCGGACGGAGGCGGCTGCGCCGGCGTCCAGGGATTGAGCGCGTGCTCCGCCTGGCAAAGCGCGGCCGCCTCCTCGTTGATCGCGCCTGCGGCGCCGAGATGCACGTGCGTCCCGGCCCCCAGATCGGCCTCGATCATCAGCGCCTGAACGCCGCCCACGTCGGCGAGGATGTCCCCGATCGCGCCGCTCCATCCCGCAGCGCCTACAGCGGCCTCATAGAGCGCGTCTGTCACGTCGCGCTTCGCCGCATATGCCGCGCTGGCCATCCCGTCACTCCGCAGCTGTTTCGACGACCGGATCATAAGCATTGGACCGGTCCAATAACAATCAGACGATCAGCATGTCGGGCGATAGCGACCGCTTTCGACAGGCGGGCGCCGACACGCTTCTGTGAGACGCGGATCGCGTCACGCGGGCCGAAGGCGACTTGATGGCCGACGTCCGATCGTGAACGATGCCTGGTCGCTGCAGGAAAACCGCAAGGGAACGCCAATGACGCCGACCGCACGTCTCGTCGCAGCCGCCGGATTGGGAGCCGCCCTGATCGTCGGGCCCGCCGCTCACGCCCAGCAGAAGTTCGTCACGATCGGCACCGGCGGCGTGACCGGCGTCTATTACGCGGTCGGCGGCGCGATCTGCCGGCTGGTCAACAAGGACCGCAAGAGCCATGGCATCCGCTGCTCGGTGGAATCGACCGGCGGCTCCGCCTTCAACGTCAACACCATCCGCGCCGGCGAGCTCGACTTTGGCCTGACGCAGTCCGACGTGCAGTACAACGGCCTGAAAGGGCTCGCGAGCTTCAAGGAGGCGGGCCCGTTCGAGGACATGCGCGCGGTGTTCTCGGTCCATCCCGAGCCGTTCACCGTGCTCGCCCGTAAGGAGATCGCCGCCAAGACCTTCGACGATCTCAAAGGCAAGCGCGTCAACGTCGGCAATCCCGGCTCCGGCACCCGTAATTCGCTCGAAGAGCTGATCGCGACGATGGGCTGGACGCTGAAGGATTTCTCGCTCGCGTCCGAGCTGAAGGCCGACGAGCACGGCCCCGCGCTCTGCGACAACAAGATCGACGCGTTCTTCTACGGCGTCGGCCACCCCTCGGCGAACATCCAGGATCCCACCACGACCTGCGGCGCGAAGCTCGTCGCGATCACCGGGCCTGCGGTCGACAAGCTGGTCGGCGAGAAGCCCTATTACGCCAAGGCGACCATCAAGGGCGGCCTTTACGCCGGAAACGCCGAGCCGACCGAGACCTATGGCGTGCTCGCGACGGTCGTGACCTCCGCGAAGACGCCGGACGAGGTGGTCTACCAGATCGTCAAGGGCACCTTCGAGAACTTCAACGAGTTCAAGAGCCTTCACCCCGCTTTCGCCAATCTCGATCCGGCGAAGATGGTCAAGGACGGCCTGTCCGCCCCGCTGCATCCGGGCGCGGAGAAATACTACAAGGAGAAGGGCTGGCTCTGACCGCTCGCTGGACTGCGGTGTCGCCGCTCCGAGCGCGGCCCCGTCTCTCCCGACCGGGGAGAGATGAAAGCGCACGGCCCGCCGCCCGATGGGCGGGTCGGGGAGGGAGGCCGTGACCGCCATCCAGCCCACCGCGCTCGCCCCCTCCGCCGAGTTGGAGCAACTCGTGGCGGAGGCCGACACCGGCGGCCGCAAGCCGACCGGGGCGGCGGCCAAGATTCTCGCGACCGTCGCGGTGTGCTGGTCGCTGTTTCAGCTCTGGTACGCCTCGCCGCTGCCTTTCGTCTTCGGCTTCGGCATCCTCAACGACACCGAGGCGCGCGCGATCCATCTGGGAATCGCGCTGTTCCTCGCTTTCACGGCGTACCCGGCGCTGAAGTCGTCGCGGCGCGACCGGATCGGCGCGATCGACTGGACGCTCGCGCTGCTCGGCGCCTTCGCGGGCGGCTACTTCTTCCTGTTCTATCGCGAACTTGCGAGCAGGCCGGGCCAGCCGACGACGTTCGACCTCGCCACAGCGGCCGTGGGCGTCGTCCTTCTGCTCGAGGCGACGCGGCGGTCGCTTGGCCTGCCGATGGTGATCGTGGCGCTCGCCTTCCTCGCCTACACCTTCGGCGGGCCCTGGATGCCGGACGTGCTGGCCCACAAGGGCGCCTCGCTCACCAAGACGCTGCAGCACCAGTGGCTGACGACCGAGGGCGTCTTCGGCATCGCCCTCGGCGTTTCGACCAGTTTCGTGTTCCTGTTCGTGCTGTTCGGGACGCTGCTCGACAAGGCCGGCGCCGGCAACTGGATGATGCAAATCTCGATCGCCCTGCTCGGCCACCTGAAAGGCGGACCCGCGAAGGTCGCGGTGGTGTCATCGGCGCTGAACGGCGTCGTCTCGGGATCGTCGGTGTCGAACGTGGTCTCGGGCGGCATCTTCACGATCCCGCTGATGAAGCGGACGGGGCTGTCCGGAGTGAAGGCCGGCGCGATCGAGGCGGCCTCTTCGATCAACGGCCAGATCATGCCGCCGGTGATGGGCGCCGCCGCCTTCCTGATGGTCGAATATGTCGGCATCCCCTACTCCGACATCGTCAAGCACGCCGCGCTGCCCGCCATCGCCTCCTATGTCGCGCTGCTCTACATCGTGCATCTCGAGGCGCTGAAGATCGGCGCCCAGCCGATCCCGCGCGAGAAGATGCCGACGCGGGTGCGGCTGATCCGGACGGGACTCGGGGTGTCCGGCTCGATCGTCGTGCTGTGTCTCGCCTATTACGGGGTGCTCGCCGTCCAGGTCGCATTCGGCGGCGCGGCCGGCTGGGTGCTCGCCGTCCTGGGAGGCGCCCTCTATGTCGGCGCGCTCGCGGCCGCCGCGCGCCGCCCGGATCTTGCGATCGACGACCCAAACGCGCCGATCCTGGTGCTGCCGCGCGCCTGGGACGTGACGATCACGGGCCTCGACTTCCTGATCCCGATCTTCGTGCTGCTGTGGTGCCTGATGGCCGAGCAGATGTCGCCGGGCCTGTCGGCGTTCTGGGCGACGCTCTCCATCATCGCGATCGTCGCGACGCGCCGGCCGTTGCTCGCTTTGTTCCGCAGACAGCCGGTGGCTCGGGAAGCCTCGGGCGCCATGGCCGATCTCGTCGACGGCTTCGCGACCGGGGCGCGCAACATGATCGGCATCGCGATCGCCACCGCGACCGCCGGCATCGTCGTGGGCACGATCACGCTGACCGGCCTCGGGCTGATGATGACGGAGTTCGTGGAGTACGTCTCCGGCGGCAACGTCATCGCCATGCTGATCCTGATCGCGGCCGTCAGCCTGGTGCTGGGCATGGGCATCCCGACCACGGCGAACTACATCCTGGTCGCGACGCTGATGGCCCCGGTGGTGGTCGAACTCGGCGCCCAGGCCGGCCTGGCGATCCCGCTGATCGCGGTCCATCTGTTCGTGTTCTACTTCGGCATCATGGCCGACATCACGCCGCCGGTCGGGCTCGCGTCCTTCGCGGCGGCCGCGATCTCGCGCGAGGATCCGATCGCGACCGGCCTCCAGGGCGCGTTCTACGCCCTGCGCACCGCGATCCTGCCCTTCGTGTTCATCTTCAACCCGACGATCCTTCTGATCGGGGTCGACAGCTGGGCGCATCTCCTCGTCGTCATCATCGTCTCGATGGCGGCGATTCTGCTGTTTTCGGCGGCGACCATGAACTGGTTCGCGACCAAAAGCCGGCTATGGGAAAGCGCGGTGCTTCTGGTCGCCTGCTTCGCGCTGTTCCGGCCCGACTGGTTCATCAACCAGATCCATCCCCCGACGGTCGAGAGGCCCGCCGCGCAGTTCCTCGACGCGGTCGCGGCGGCGCCTGCCGGCCACAGGCTCACCTTCGTCGTCGAAGGCACGACCATCGAGGGCGACGACGTGCGCAAGACGTTGAGCCTGCCGCTCGGCCCCCCAAAGGCCACGCCCCAGGAACGACTGCGCGACAACGGCCTGACGGTCTCCGCGCTCGGCGATCAGCTGACCATCGGAACCGTCACCTTCGGCTCCTACGCCAAGCGCGTCGGCCTCGAGACCGGCCAGACCATCGCCGCCCTTATCGAGCCCGCCCCAGGGCGGCCTTCCGCCGGCTGGGTCTATCTTCCGGCGTTTGCGCTCGCCGGACTGATCTATCTGCTGCAGGTGCGCCGTCGGCGCGTGGCCGAGGACGTCCGGACGGCGGCGGCTTGAACGAACTTCCCCTCATTGCGAACAAAACGAGATTCGTGTGTCCTCCTCCGACAGTCGGGAGACATGATTCGTGGCGCATGAGGCCCATCTCGCGGCGCTCAATCCGGAACAGCTGAAGGCGGCGACGCATGGCGTAAGCGAAGGCTGCGCTACGCCGGTCGGGCCGTTGCTGGTCATCGCCGGCGCTGGATCCGGCAAGACCGCGACGATTGCGCACCGGGTCGCCCATCTCATCGTCAACGGCGCCGATCCGCACCGCATCCTGCTGATGACCTTCTCACGGCGCGCTTCGGTCGAGATGATCCGCCGCGTCGAGCGCATCACGCGGCAGGCTCTCGGCGCCTCGGCCGGCGCCGCCGCGGCTTCGATGCCCTGGGCCGGCACCTTTCACGGCCTCGGCGCGCGGCTGATCCGGGAGCATGCCGAAGCGATCGGCCTCGACCCGCAGTTCACGATCCACGACCGCGAGGATTCCGCCGACCTGATGAACCTCGTCCGGCACGAGCTCGGCTTCTCGAAGACCGAGAAGCGGTTTCCGACCAAGGGAACCTGCCTCGCGGTCTACTCGCGCGCCGTGAACGCGGAGCTGCCGCTCGCCCGCGTGCTCGGCGAGACGTTCCCCTGGTGCGCCGGCTGGGAAGCGGAACTCCGGACGCTGTATGCGGCCTATGTCGAAACCAAGCAGCGGCAGAACGTGCTCGATTACGACGACCTGCTGCTCTACTGGGCCGGCATGGCGGCCGACCCGGGGCTGGCGGCGACCATGGGCGAGCGCTTCGACCATGTGCTGGTCGACGAGTATCAGGACACCAACCGTCTGCAGGCCTCGATCCTGCTGGCGCTCAAGCCCGAGGGCCGCGGCCTCACGGTCGTCGGCGACGACGCCCAGTCGATCTATTCGTTCCGCGCGGCGACCGTGCGCAACATTCTGGATTTCCCGCAGAGCTTCTCGCCGCCGGCCAAGATCGTCACGCTCGACCGGAACTACCGCTCGACGCAGCCCGTTCTCGCCGCCGCGAACGCGGTGATCGAGCGCGCGGAGGAGCGCTTCACCAAGAACCTCTGGTCGGACCGGCCGTCGGACCGCAAACCGAGGCTGGTCAGCGTGGCCGACGAGGCGGCGCAGGCGCGCTGCGTCGCGGAGCAGGTTCTCGTCAACCGCGAGGCCGGACAGGACCTGAAGAAGCAGGCGGTGCTGTTCCGCACGTCGAGCCACAGCGCGATGCTCGAACTCGAGCTCGTTCGCCGCAACATTCCCTTCGTGAAGTTCGGGGGGCTGAAGTTTCTGGAGGCGGCGCATGTCAAGGACATGCTGGCGCTGCTGCGCTTCGTCGAGAACCCGCGCGACCGGGTGGCCGGTTTCCGCGTTCTCCAGCTGATGCCCGGCGTCGGGCCGGCGTCGGCCGCGCGGACCCTCGACGCCGTCGCGGCGGCCCCTGCGCCGTTCGAGGCGTTGCTGGCGGCGCCAGCTCCGGCCCGGGCCGGAGAAGACTGGCGGGCATTTCTCGACGTCGTGGCCGGCATCGCCGGCCGGAGCGCCGGATGGCCGGGGGAGTTCGGTCTCGCGCGGCGCTGGTACGACCCGCATCTGGAGCGGCGCCACGACGACGCGGCCGCCCGGCAGGCCGACCTGCTTCAGCTCGAGCAGATCGCCGCGGGCTACCCCTCGCGCGAGCGGTTCCTGACCGAGCTGACGCTCGACCCGCCGGACGCCACGAGCGACGAAGCCGGCGTTCCGCTGAAGGACGAGGACTATCTGATCCTCTCGACCATACACTCGTCCAAAGGGCAGGAGTGGACGTCCGTGTTCGTGCTGAACGGCGTCGACGGCTGCATGCCCTCCGATCTCGGGACGGGGTCGAAGCCCGAGATCGAGGAGGAGCGCCGCCTGCTCTATGTCGCGATGACGCGGGCGAAGGACGAGCTTTCGATCCTGATCCCGCAGCGCTTCTACGTCCACCAGCAGTCGGGCTATGGCGACCGCCACGTCTACGCCGCCCGCACCCGCTTCATACAGCCGATGATCCTCGACCGCTTCGAGGTCTGCGCCTGGCCGTCGTCGGCCGCGGGAGGCGCCGCGAAGCCCGCGCCGATCCCCCGCGTCGACGTGGCGGCGCGCGTCCGCGCGATGTGGTGACGGGACGGCCTCAGAAGCCGTAAAGGGCGGCAGGGTTGTCGACCAGCACGCGGGCGCGCGCCTGCGCGTCGGGCAGCCAGTCGGCGAGACCGTCGAGCAGATCTCCGGGGTTCAGCACCCGGTCCCAATGCGCGACATGCGGCCAGTCGGACCCCCAGAGGCACCGCGTCGGCGCGGCTTCGGCCAGGGCGCGGGCGAACGGAACGACGTCGCGGTACGGCGCGCCCTCGACAGAGATGCGGTAGGCGCCGGAAAGCTTGACCCAGGCGCCGTCCGCGACCATCGCGAGCAGCGTCCGGAAGCCGGGATCGCCCAGACCGCGGCTGACCGGAAAATGGCCCATGTGGTCGACCACGAACGGAACCGGCAGCGCCGCGAGCCGCGGCGCAAGCTCGACCAGATCCTTGGCGTCGATCAGGAACTGCAGGTGCCAGCCCATCTCGCGGGCGAGCGCTCCATAGCGCTCGATCTGGTCGTAGCCGACGCCTCCGCCGAACAGCACGTTGAGGCGCAGGCCCACGACGCCGGCGGCCGCGAGGTCGGCGAGGTCGCGCTCGGAGATGTCGGGCGCGACCACCGCGACGCCGCGCAGCCGCTTCGGGTTCGCTCGCAGGGTTTCGACCATGAGGCGGTTGTCGGTCCCGTGGACGCTGACCTGGATCAGCACGCCGTAGGTCATGGCCGTGGCGTCGAGCATGGCGAGATAGCGGTCGGCCGGCGCCTCGGGCGGCGTGTAGCTGCGGTCGGGCGCGAAGGGGTAGGCCGGAGGCAGGCCGATGACGTGAGCGTGCGTGTCGACCGCGCCCGGCGGAACCGTAAAGCGGGTCGCGCCGCGCACCTTCGGGTCCGGCCCGGGACAGGCCGGCGCGTCGCCTTTCGGCGTCGCGTCAGTCGGCATGGAGCACCTTGCCTCTCGTCTCGGGCAGCGCGAAGGCCGCGACAAAGAACAGTCCGTAGGCCGCGACGGCGAAGATCGCGATCGCGTTCGCGAGGGACGTCGTGGCGGAGAGATAGCCCACCAGCGCCGGAAACAGCGCGCCGACGCCGCGGCCGAAATTGTAGCAGAAGCCCTGTCCGGAGCCCCTCAGCCGGGTGGGATAGAGCTCGGTCAGGAACGGGCCCATGCCCGAGAAATAGCCGGAGGCGAAGAAGCCGAGCGGGAAGCCGAGCGCCCACAGAGCGCTGTTCGACAGCGGCAGCTGCGTGTAGGCGACGATGACCGCGATCGCGCCGAGCGAGAAGGTCAGAAACAGGTTGCGGCGGCCAATGCGGTCGGCGAGCCAGGCGCCCGTTAGGTAGCCGGCGAACGAACCGACGATGGTGGCCGCGAGGTAGCCCGTCGAGCCGACGATGGAGAGCTTCACCTCCGAGGTCAGGAATTTCGGCAGCCAGGTGGTGATCGCGTAATAGCCGCCCTGGCAGCCGGTCGACAGCAGGGCGGCGAGGATCGTCGTCTTGAGGATCGGACCGGAGAAAATCTCCCAGATCGCCGGGCGCTCGCCGCTCGCGACGGCGCGCGCCCGCGACTGCGCGGCGATCTCCGGCTCCTTCACATACATCCGCAGGTACAGGACCAGCAGCGCGGGCAACGCTCCGATCGCGAACATCCAGCGCCAGGCGATCTCCGGCGGAAGAGCGCTGAAGAGGATGGCCTGGGCCAGCACGGCGAGGCCCCAGCCCACCGCCCATCCCGACTGCACCGAACCCACGGCTCGGCCGCGATATTGCGCGCGAATGGTCTCGCCCATCAGCACGGCACCCGCGGCCCATTCGCCGCCGAAACCGAGACCAAGCAGCGCGCGGGCGACCAGCAGCTGGTCGAAGTTCTGCACGAAAGCGCAGACGAGGGAGAAGAACGAAAACCAGACGATGGTGAGCTGCAGCGTGAGCACGCGGCCGATGCGATCGGCGAGGAAGCCTGCGCCCCATCCGCCGATCGCGGAGGCGAGCAGGGTGACCGTGGCGGCGAGGCCCGCGGTTCCTGGCGCGACGTTCCACAGCGCCGTGATCGTGCCGATCACCAGCGGGTAGATCATGTAGTCCATGCCGTCGAGCGCCCAGCCCGCGGAGCAGGCCCAGAAGGTGCGCCGTTCCGGCGGCGTCATGTCCTTGTAGAAAGCCGAGAGGCTGGTGTCCTCGATCGCGACCGCTTCGACGCCCTCGCCCGTCCGTCCCGTCTCGGCCATGGCGCCGCTCCTTCCGCCCGCCCGCGGCGCGGTCGACCCCCGCCGCGCCGTCCCAGGGTCATATGAAGCAGGCCGGCGCGGCGCCAAGCGCCGCGAGTCCGGCTTTCGCGCGCGGCCGAGGAGCGCCGCGGGCGCGCGCGAACGCGTATCCCGCGCGGGCACGTTAGAAAAGGACTAGCCCGCGTGATACGCCAGTGATATATTACACTTCAAACGCAGGCCCGAGAGCCTCGGGACAGAAGGAGGCGCCCCATGGAAATCGCACAAAGCGCTATGTCGGACCGTCAGCGCCGCTACCGCGCGAACTACCGGCAGCGCGTCGCCGGCTGGTACAACGGTTTTCTGCACATCGCGATCATCTACGCGATCGGCCTCACCGCGCTCTACATCTACATCTCGAACCTGTCGAACGTGACGTGGGTCGAGGCGCTGACCGTGCCGGTGACCTTCCTGTTCTGCAATTTCTTCGAATGGTGGCTGCATCGCTACGTGATGCATCGGCCGTCCACGAACCCGGTCGCGCGCGCCGTCTACAACCGTCATACGTTGCAGCATCACCAGTTCTTCACCGAACACGAGATGCGCTTCGCCGATCACCGCGACTACCGCGTGACGTTCTTCCCGCCCTACGCGCTGGCGACGTTCACGCTGCTGTCGATCCCGGGCGCGCTCATCCTCGGCTTCCTGTTCTCGGCGAATGTCGGCTGGCTGTTCATCACCACGACGACGTCGATCTACATGATCTACGAGTTCATGCACTTCTGCTGCCATGTCGACGAGAACTGGTTCGTGCGGAACGTGCCGTTCATCAACACGAACCGGCGCCACCACACCGCCCATCACGACCAGTCGATCATGATGGAGCGCAACATGAACCTGACCTTTCCGATCATGGACTGGCTGTTCGGGACCTCGGACCTCAATCGCGGCCTGATCGGCACGCTGCTCAACGGCTACGACACCCGCTTCGTCCGGACCGACATGCGCAAGACCTCGCGCACGCCGGGCGCTCCCGACCGCGCGGCGGGCTTCGCCCAGCCGGCCGAGTGAGGCCGGCGGGCCGCGTCGTCGGCCCGCCGAAACACGAGAACGGCGGAGAGCACGTCATGGAGATGATCGAGCCGAACGTGGCGGCGCTCGCATGGTTCGCGCTGTTCGCGAGCATCGCCAGCTTGGGCTTCTATGTCGTGGCCGGGCTGTTCCCGCTCGAGACCCGGCCGGATCTCACGGCGCGACCGGAGAGGCTGGCGCTGGCCGCCGCCACGGCGTTGGCCTTCGCCGCCCTGCTCGTCGGCAGCGCGCTCTATGGGCTCGAGCATCTGCGCTGGACGAGCCTCGTGATCGTCGCAGGGCTCGCCTTTCTCTTCGCGCCGGGGGTGTTCAACCTGTGGCCGACGCGCTGGCGGGACGGGGTCGCGGGACTTGCGATCACGCTCGCCGTCACGGCGGCGGCGATCGGCGCGCTGCAGATGGTCGGCGGCGTCTACCTCGCCTGACGGCGCGCAACATCAAGACACGTTTCGGGAGGACGACATGCCGTTTCACATCAAGATGGGCCTCACCGTGGTCGTCGGCCTGGCGGCGCTCGCCGGCTGGTTCTTCATGGGCTCGCTCGGCCAGACCGGGCCGCAATACGCTCTGTTGTTCCTCGGCCCGTTCACGATGGGCAGTCTGTGGATCTTCCCCGAAGTGATGCGGTCCAAGGCGGACAACAAGCCGGTCGGTCGCGACGCGGCGGGACGGGCGCAATGAAGACCTATTTCGGAGACCGCACGATCGACGGCGTCGCGGTGACGGCGGACGGCGCGCCGCTCGCGCCGCGCCCGGACCTCAAGAGCTTCGCGGGCAATGACTTCGAGTGGAGCTACGAAGGCGCCGCGCCGAAGCAGCTCGCCTTCGCTTTGCTCGTCGATCATCTCGGCGACGCCAAGAAGGCCGAGGCGCTCGCCGACCGCTTCATGCGCGACGTCGTGGCGAACTTCCAGAACGAGTGGGAGATGACGTCGGCCGACATCGACCGCGTTCTGGCGACCTATAGCGACCGGGCGGCCTGACGGCCGCCGGGCGCTCCGTCCCAGCCCCATTCTCCGCCGTCACCCCGGCTTTGTCCGATCCCGGCTTCGCGCCGCCCCAGCGGTCGGCTGACGGCCTCGGGCGAGCCCGGCGCGAGGCTTCCCCGATCGCCCGCCGAGCCCCAGGCTCCGCCCCTTGTGAGTCCCGCCAGATGACCGACGCCGCCAAGCCGCGCGAGAAGCGGACCATCACCGAAATCCGCGAGTCGAAGCGCAGCGGGGAGAAGATGGTCTACATGTCGGTGCCCGACTACACCTCCGCCAAATGGGCGGAGATGGCGGGCGTCGACGTCGCCGTGGTCGGCGACAGCCTCGCGATGATCGCGCACGGCCACGCCAACACCATCCCGGCGACGATGGACATGATGGTGATGCACGCCCAGGCCATCCGCCGCGGCGCGCCCAACACCTTCACGCTCGGCTGCATGCCCTATCAGAGCTACAACACCGTCGACCGCGCGCTCACGAACGCCACGCGCTTCATGCAGGACGGGCTGACCGACGCGGTCAAGCCGCAGGGCGGCAAGAGCCAGGCCCACATCCTGAAGGCGCTCGTCGACTCCGGCATCCCGACCGCCTCGCATATCGGCCTGACGCCGCACACGGTCGCGACCTTCGGCGGCTTCAAGATCCAGGGGAAGACCGCCGACGCCGCCTTCAAGATCCTCGAGGACGCTCTGGCGATCGAGGATTCCGGCTGCTTCATGCTGGAGTTCGAGGCCGTCCCGGCCCGCATCGCGACGCTGATCTCGCAGCAGCTGTCGATCCCGACCATCGGCATCGGCGCAGGCGTCGGCACGGACGGCCAGATCCTGCTCTGCCACGACCTGCTCGGCGTGTTCACCGACTTCAAGCCGAAATTCACCAAGCGCTACGCGAAGCTCACCGAGGTCGCGGTCGCCGGCATCCGCGAATATGTCCGCGAGGTGAAGGAGGGGGCGTTCCCGGACGACGACCACTCCTACACGGTGAAGGACGCCGAATACGACAAGTTCGCCGCGATGGTGGAGAGGCGGAAGCAGGTCTGACCTGACCGGGCCGGCGCGGTCATCGCGCCGTCTGTCCTCCCTAAAGGTCGAGGGTCTTGCGGGTGAAGCTCTCGATGTAGTCCATCAGCCGGTCGGACGCCGCGGCGGCGGCCGACGCGTCGCCGCTCGCGACCGCTTCGGCCACGGCGGCGTGCAGATTAGCCGACTGCGGCAGGTCGCCGACTTCCTTATAATGCAGATACCAGAAGCGCCGGGACAAAGCGGTCATGGTGTTGATCGAGCGCACCGCGAACTCGTTGCGGGCGGCCGCGGCCATCAGCTGATTGAACTCGCGGTCGAGCCGCATGAAGGCGAGGTCGTCGGCCTTGTCCGCCGCGGCGCGCATGGCCGTCGCGATCGTCCGAAAGGCGGAGCGCTCGTCTGCGTTGGACCGCTCCGCGGCGAGCCGCGCCAGAAGCGCCTCGAGCACGCGGCGGGTCTCGATGAGACGGAGCTGGGTTCTGAGGTTGATCTCGGAGACGAGGATGCCCCGCCGCGGAATCACCACGACCAGCCCGTCGCGCGCCAGCCGCTGCAGCGCCTCACGGATCGGCGTGCGCCCGATCGAGAGGCGGCTCGCCAGAGCGAGCTCGCTCAGGAACGCTCCCGGCGGCAGCTGCAGAGTGGTGATCAGCTCCTCGAGCTGAACGTAGGCCTGATCGGTCAGGGTCAGCCCGTCGCCAGTGTCCGGCGCCGAGGCGACCGTCTTCGGGGACGCGTTCGCCCGGCGCTTCCGGGGCGCCGCGGATCGGGATCGCGAACGTGCGGTGGTCAGGTCCATGCGGGGGTCTCGGACGGCGCCTAGCTCGGACGTCCCTAGCATGCGCCGCGGCGGCCATCCAGCAGCGCGACAGCCTGACTATCACTAGTATATCTTTTGCATTTCTGTAACGCGGCTGGTAGCGTTCCGCCAAACATAAGAAGCTCTCGGGGAGGAGCGCATGGCCGACATTTCGTTGCCCTCAGGCGGGTCTGCCGCCGCCAAAAGAACTGCGGCCGTCGCCGCAAGCGACGCGATGATCGCGGCGCGGCTCGAACGGCTGCCGATGACCGGCTATCAACGGCTGATCTTCTCGATCATCGCGACCGCCTGGTTCTTCGACTCGATCGACCTCGGCTCGCTCACCTTCCTGCTTGGATCGATCCGGACAGAGTTCGGCCTGACCACCGCGCAGGCCGGTTTCCTGTCGTCGATGAGCTTCGTCGGCATGTTTCTGGGCGCCGCGCTCTCGGGCATGCTGGCCGACAAGATCGGCCGCAAGGCCGTCTTCCAGGTCAGCATGATCTTCTGGGGGCTCGGCAGCCTCTGGTGCTACTATTCAGCCGACGCGCAAACGCTCGGCTACGCCCGCCTGCTGCTC
This sequence comes from Hansschlegelia sp. KR7-227, assembly GCF_049446035.1. NCBI lineage: Bacteria > Pseudomonadati > Pseudomonadota > Alphaproteobacteria > Hyphomicrobiales > Methylopilaceae > Hansschlegelia > Hansschlegelia sp. KR7-227. The sequence goes on along the minus strand of NZ_JBMSEA010000003.1, from coordinate 338,590 downwards.
GGCTTCGGCATGGGCATGGAGTTCCCGGTCGCGCTCGCGATCGTGTCGGAGTTCCTGCCGGCCACGAAGCGCGGCCGCTATCTCGCGATCCTCGAGGGCTTCTGGCCGATCGGCTTCATCGCGGCCGGCCTTCTCAGCCTGTTCTTCCTCAGCCACTTCACCTGGCGCGAGATGTTCCTCGCCCAGGCGGTCCCGGCGGTCTTCCTGCTGGTCGTGCGCATCTTCGTGCCGGAAAGCCCGCGCTGGCTCGCCGACCAAGGCCGGATCGAGGACGCCGACAGGGTGATGTCGGCGATCGAAGCGAACGTGCTCGCGCGCCTTCCCGCGGGCTCCACGCTTCCCGAGCCGCAGCCGCTGCCGGCTGTCGCCCGGGGCGAGCGCCGCTTCTCCTTCCTCGAGTTGTGGACCGGCGCATACGCCCGCCGCACCGTGATGATCTGGCTGGTCTGGTTCTTCGCGCTGCTCGGCTTCTACGGCCTGACCACCTGGCTCGGCGCGCTGCTGCAGGAGGCCGGCTACACCAGCACGAAGTCGGTCGAATACATCGTGCTGATCGCGCTCGCCGGCGTTCCGGGCTTCATCGCCTCGGCGATCCTGATCGACAAATGGGGGCGCAAGCCGACCTGCGCGCTGATGCTGCTCGGCTCCGCCGCCGCCGCCTTCATGTACGGGCACGCGCCGAACTTCGCGCTGCTGATCACCTTCGGCCTGATCATGCAGTTCTTCCTGTTCGGCATGTGGTCGGTGCTCTACGCCTACACGCCCGAGCTCTATCCGACCCGGGCGCGCGCCACTGGCGCCGGCTGCGCCTCCGCGGTCGGCCGCATCGGCTCGCTGATTGGTCCGGCGCTGATCGGCGTGGTGCTGCCGACGCTCGGTCATGGCGGGGTGTTCGCGCTCGGCGCGGGCTCCTTCGTCGTCGCGGCCCTCGCGGTGCTCATCCTCGGCGTCGAGACCAAGGGCAAGCGGCTCGAAGACATCTCGGCCTGATCCGTCGGGAGCGGCCAGCAAAGGCCGGCGGGACGCTTCCGCCGGCTTTTCGCGTTCCAGGTTCCGCGCCTCCTGCGCGCCGCCGCCCCTCGGTATGCCCGGACGCCTAGTTCGGCGCGGCCATGGTCGGCTGCTGCGCGGGCTCGTCCGCGGGCACCCGGCCATGGACGAGGTCGTGGATGAAGCCGAGCTTCCGGATCACCGCGTCCGACAGCACGAACGGATAGGGGTCCGAGGCGCCCATCGACCGGTTGAGCGCGTTGAGCGCGGCGGAGAGCGCGAGCCAGCTGTCGGCGATGCTCGCGATCGTCGTGGTGGGTGCGAAGACGTCGAAATTGATCATCGCCGTCAGGACGTCCTCCTGGTCGACGCGCGGATTGACCACGAATCCCCAGGATCGGCCCGTGTCGAGCGTGTCGACGATGTGGAAGTAATGCGCCCAGGTCTCGGCGAAGTCCTCCCAGGCGTGCGCGCCGGCGTAGGACGAGACGTAGTCGTTCTGCCAGTTGGGCTTGGGCCCGTTGGCGTAGTGGGCTTGAAGCGCCGTCGCGTAGTCCTCGGTGTCGTCGCCGAAGACGGCGCGGCAAGCGGACAGGCGGCCGGCGTCGCGCACGAGCCGGTCCCAGTACCAGTGCCCGATCTCGTGGCGGAAATGGCCGAGCAGCGTGCGGTAGGGCTCGCCCATCGCCGTGCGCCGGATCTCCCGCTCGGCGTCGTCCGCCTCCACCAGGGCGATCGTGATCAGACCGTCGTCATGGCCCGTCAGGACCTTCTGGCCGGCGTCCGGATCGTCGCTGAGGAACTCGAAGCCCAGGCCTTCGGGGTCTTCCGCGCGGGTCTGCAGCGGGAGATCGAGCCTCAGCAGCGTGTAGAACAGGCGCCGCTTGGCGATCTCCATCTTCTGCCACAGGGCGACTTTCGCGGCGTCGGCTGTGTTCGGGACCACCAGATTGTGCCGGCAGCAGCCGCAGAACGGCTCGGCGCGCTCCGCCGGCACCAGCCAGTTGCACACGCCATGCTCGTAATTCGCGCAGTATCGCCAGTTCGCGCCGGGGGCGATGGTCCCGACCGACGTCCAGCCGCCGTCCTGCGGCTCGAGGGCGAGCATCGCGTTCTCCGCGGGCTCGTAGCCGAGCGCGTGGTTGCAGCGCTCGCAGACGACGTTCTCGAAGAACACGATGTGGGAGCAGGACGGGCAGGCGAACAGTTTCATGGGAGAAGACCCTTGGGGCGAGATCGAGCGCGCGCGCTCCCCACAATGTTCGGGGCGTGCTTAGGTTCCAAGCCGAAGCGGCCGGGCCAGCGCTGCCGCCCGCGCGCCGGGGGTCAGTCTCGATCGCCTGACGGCGAGTTCGGCTTGCTGCGCTGCGACAGGCTGCTAAGGATGCCGCTCCACAGATTTCGGAGCCCGTCAGCCCACAGATGTCGATCCTCGCCGCGCTGCATCACGTAACCCACTACACATACGATCGCCCGGTGACGCTCGGGCCACAGGTCGTGCGGCTGCGGCCGGCGCCGCATTCGCGGACGCGGGTTCCATCCTACGCCCTGAAGGTGACGCCGTCCGAGCATTTCGTGAACTGGCAGCAGGACCCGTTCGGCAATTACCTCGCGCGCTTCGTGTTTCCGGAACCGGTCACCGAGCTCAAGATCGAAGTCGATCTGCTCGCCGACATGACGGTCTACAACCCGTTCGATTTCTTCGTGGAGGAGGCGGCCGAGCACTGGCCGTTCGTCTATGAGGCGTCGCTCGCGAGCGATCTCAAGCCCTATCTCGAGACCGAGCCGGCCGGCGCGCAGCTTCAGGCCTTTCTGGGCGCGCTCGATCGCAGCGAGACGCGCACCGTCGATTTTCTCGTCGGGCTGAACCGTCTGGTCGCGAACAAGGTCGACTACCTCATCCGCATGGAGCCGGGCGTGCAGACGCCCGAGGAGACGCTCGAGCGGCGCGCGGGCTCCTGCCGCGACAGCACGTGGCTTCTGGTGCAGGCGCTCCGGCATCTTGGCTTCGCCGCGCGCTTTGTCTCCGGCTATCTGATCCAGCTCAAGCCCGACCTCGTCGCGCTCGACGGTCCGGCCGGCACCGACCACGACTTCACCGACCTGCACGCCTGGTGCGAGGTCTATCTGCCGGGCGCGGGCTGGATCGGCCTCGACCCGACCTCCGGGCTGCTGACCGGCGAGAGCCACGTGCCGCTCGCCGCCACGCCGCACTTCCGCTCGGCCGCGCCGATCACCGGGGCGGCGAGCTTCGCCGAGGTCGAGTTCGACTTCGACATGACCGTCGACCGCGTCTCCGAGCGGCCGCGCGTCTCCTACCCGTTCTCCGACGAGAGCTGGGCCGCGCTCGACGAGCTCGGCGAGAAGGTCGACGCCGAACTCGTGCGCAACGACGTCCGCCTCACCATGGGCGGCGAGCCGACTTTCGTGTCGATCGACGATTTTCAGTCGCCGGAATGGAACGCCGACGCCACCGGGCCGGCGAAGCGCGCTTTGGCCGACGACCTCATCCGACGGCTGCGCGACCGGTTCGCGCCCGGCGGTTTCCTGCATTACGGTCAGGGCAAATGGTATCCGGGCGAGACCCTGCCGCGCTGGACCTTCTCGCTGTACTGGCGCAAGGACGGCAAGCCGATCTGGAAGAACGCCGACCTGATCGCGCGCGAGAAGAGCCCGGCGACGGTCGATCTCGCCGGCGCGGAGACGCTGGTCCACGGCGTCGCCGAGCGTCTCGGGGTGTCGCCGGAGAACGCGGCCCCGGCTTATGAGGATCCGGCCTACTGGCTGAAGCGCGAGGCGGAGCTGCCGGAGAACGTCGACCCGACGAACCCGAAGCTCGCCGACGCCGAGGAGCGGGCGCGCATCGCCCGCGTGTTCGATCGCGGCCTGACGACCGCGAGCGGCTTCGTGCTGCCGATCCAGGCCTGGCAGGGCAAGGGGATCCGATGGCTCTCGGAGCGCTGGTCGACGCGGCGCGGCAAGCTGTTCCTGACGCCGGGCGACAGCCCGGTGGGCTACCGTCTCCCGCTCGGCGCGCTGCCGCATCTGTCGAAGTCGGACTTCCCCTATTTCTTCGCCGCCGACGCCGTCGGCGCGCTGCCGCCGTTGCCGGATCCCGACGCGGTCGCGCTCGGCCACGAGCAGCGCCGCATCTCGGCGTCGAACGCCACGACGGCGACGGCGCTCGCGGCCCCCGACGCGCCCGAGGCGGGCGAGATCGCAGGCTTCGTCCGGACCGCGATGACGGTGGAGCCGCGCGGCGGCAAACTCTCGGTCTTCATCCCGCCGATGGAGTCGGCGGAGGCCTATTTCGATCTGCTCGCCGCGATCGAGGGCGCGGCCGAGGAGCACGGGTTTCCGATCCAGATCGAGGGCTATGCGCCGCCTTACGATCCGCGGGTCAACGTCATCCGGGTCGCGCCGGATCCCGGCGTGATCGAGGTCAACGTCCATCCCGCCGCGTCGTGGCGCGAGGCGGTCGACATCACCACGACCGTCTATGACGAGGCGCGGCAGTCGCGTCTCGGCGCCGACAAGTTCATGATCGACGGCAAGCATGTCGGCACCGGCGGCGGCAATCACGTCGTGGTCGGCGGCGCGACGCCGCTCGACAGCCCGTTCCTGCGCCGCCCGGACCTGCTGAAGTCGCTGATCCTGCATTGGCAGCGGCATCCGGCGCTGAGCTACCTGTTCTCCGGCATGTTCATAGGGCCGACGAGCCAGGCGCCGCGGGTCGACGAGGCCCGCCACGACCAGCTCTACGAGCTCGAAATCGCCATGGCGAACGTGCCGGCGCCCGGCGGCGCGCCCGCCCCGGCGCCTTGGCTGGTCGATCGCCTGTTCCGCAACCTGCTGATCGACGTCACCGGCAACACCCACCGCTCCGAGATCTGCATCGACAAACTCTATTCGCCGGACGGGCCGACCGGGCGGCTGGGGCTCGTCGAGTTCCGCGGCTTCGAGATGCCGCCGGACCCGCGGATGAGCCTCGCCCAGCAGCTGCTGATCCGGGCGCTGATCGCGCGCTTCTGGAAGGACCCCGCGAGCGGCGGCTTCGTGCGCTGGGGCGTCCGGCTCGCCGACCGCTTCATGCTGCCCGCCGTGGTCTGGGAGGACTTCCTCGACGTGCTCGACGACCTCGCGCGGGCGGGCTACCCGCTGCGGGCGGAATGGTTCGAGGCGCAGTGGGAGTTCCGGTTCCCGTTCTGCGGCAAGGTCGAGCGCGAGGGCGTAGCGCTCGAGCTTCGGCAGGCGCTGGAGCCGTGGCATGTGATGGGCGAGACCGGGGCGATCGGCGGCACGGTGCGCTTCGTCGACAGCTCCGTGGAGCGGCTTCAGGTGAAGGCCACGGGCTACGATCCGGCCCGCCATGTCGTGACCTGCAACGGCCGGCCGGTGCCGCTCAGCCCCACGGGGCGCAACGCCGACTGGGTCGCGGGCGTCCGGTTCAAGGCGTGGCAGCCGGCCTCGGGCCTGCATCCGACGATTCCCGTGCACGCGCCGCTGACCTTCGACATCTACGACCGCTGGTCGCGCCGCTCGCTCGGAGGGTGCGTCTATCACGTCGCCCATCCGGGCGGCCGCAACTACGAGACCTTCCCCGTCAACGCCAATGAGGCGGAGGCGCGCCGGCTCGCGCGCTTCGAAGACATCGGCCACACCCCCGGCGTGTTCGATCCGCCCTATGAGGCGCCGAACCCGTTCTTTCCCTGCACCCTCGACCTTCGGAGGCCGGCCAACGGCGGGGGCTGAAGGCGTTCTTCCGCCGGGGCCTGGGGAACGGCGACTAAGGGCGCGGCGTCTCGCCCGTCGCAATCCGCGACGGGGGGCGCCATGATCGTGCGGCGAAGCGTGGGGTTCCGAAAACATCCGTGGCCGAGACCAACACACTGGAGCAGGCGTCGCGCGAGAATTCGGCGATCCGCGATCTGATCGCGGGCTATGCGCCGGCGGCCGGAGGCTTCGACGAGATGGTCGAGGCTTCGGGCGAGGTTCGGCCGCATTACCGTCCGATGGTGGCGGGGCTCGCGCGCATGGCCGAGCCCGAGCGCGCGCGACGTTTTGCGAGCGCGACGCAGTATCTGCGGGAGGCCGGGGTCTACTACCGCGCCTATGGCGGCGACGGCCATGGCGACCGCCCGCGCTCCTGGCCCCTCGCCCATCCGCCCTTGATCATCGCCCGCGCGGAATGGACGGCGCTCGAAGCCGGCCTTGTCCAGCGCGCGGACTTCCTTGAACGGCTGGTCGGCGATCTTTACGGCGAGCGGCGTCTGGTGCGCGACGGCGTGCTGCCGCCGGCGATCCTGGGACGCAATCCGGAGTTCCTCCGTCCGCTCGCCGATCAGGGCGCGAGCGGCAAGCCCCTGATCCGGTTCATCGCCGTCGATCTCGGCCGCGGCCCGGACGGGCGCTGGTGGGTGCTGGGAGACCGGACGCAGGCGCCGTCGGGCGCTGGCTTCGCGCTGGAGAACCGGGTCGCGACCTCCCGGGCCTTCCCGGACTTCATCCGCGACATGAAGATCCAGCGGCTCGCGGGCTTCTTCCAGCGCTTCCGCGAGACGCTCTACGGCCTCGACGACGCCAAAGGCGTCAGGGTCGGCGTGCTGACGCCGGGGCCGCACAGCGAGACCTATTTCGAGCACGCCTACCTCGCGCGCTATCTCGGTTTTCTGCTGCTCGAGGGCGGCGACCTCGCCGTCCACGATTCCCAGCTTGTCGTCCGCACGGTCGACGGCGCGAAGCCGATCAGCGTCCTGTGGCGCCGGCTCGACGGTGATTTCGCCGATCCTCTGGAGCTTTATCCGCGCTCACGGATCGGAACGCCGGGCATCGCGCGCGCCATCCGGGCGGGAACGGTCGAGATGGTGAACGCGCTCGGCTCCGGCATTCTGGAGACCCGCGCTTTGCTCGCCTTCCAGCCCGCGCTCGCCCGCGCGCTGATCGGCGAGGAGCTGAAGCTGCCCACCGTCGCCACCTGGTGGTGCGGACAGGGTAAGGAGCGCGCCTATGTCTCGAAGCACCGCGACCGGCTTTCGCTCGCCGCGGCCTTTCCGCAAGCCGCGGATGGCGAACGCCGAACCCCGCTCGACCTCGGCATTCGCGCGGAGGCGGGAGGCTGGCTGGTCGACAGCCTGAACGCGGACGGCGTGGACGTGGTCGGCCAAGAGATCGTGGGGCTGTCGACGGCCCCCGCTTTCGTCGACGGAAAGCTGCAGGCGCGGCCGGTGACGCTGCGCGTCTTCCTCGCCCGGCACGCCGACGGATGGGCGGTCATGCCCGGCGGCTTCGCGCGGGTGTCGAGCTCGGCCGATCCTCTTGCGGTTTCAATGCAGTCCGGCGGCCATTCGGTCGACGTCTGGGTGCCGTCGGACCGCACGGAGAAGCCGGTGTCGTTGCTGGGCGATCGGCGCCAGGCCTTCGCTCGCCGGCTGCCGAGCGCCCCGCCGTCGCGCGCCGCCGACAATCTCTATTGGCTCGGACGTTACGTCGAACGTGCGGAGGCGGCGACCCGGCTCGTCCGGCTCTACGCCTCCCGCCTCGCCGAGGGCGAGCCCGCCGCGTCGCTCGAGGCCGCGGTGACGTCGGTCCTGGACGATCTCGGAGTCGAGGGCGGGATCGGCGACCTCGCGGCCGGTCTGCTCGCCCGGGCGCAGCGCGCCTTCGACACGGCCTCGCGGATTCGCGACCGCTTTTCGCCCGACGGCTGGCGCGTGCTGCGCGAGATCGTCGATCTCATCGAGACCCATCTTCAGCTCGACGAGCCGGGCGATCTCGTCAACCTCTCGACCGAGGTGCTGACGCGGCTGTCCGGCTTCACGGGGCTGGTCCACGAGAACATGTATCAGTTCACCGGCTGGCGCTTCCTGCAGGCGGGCCGTCTGCTTGAGCGCGGCCAGGCGACGGCGCGCGCCGCGGTCGCCTTCGCGGGCGAGCAGACGCCTGAGGGCGGCCGCGAAGCCCTGCTGGAATTCACCGACAGCCGCGCCACCTACCGTCGGCGCTATTCCGTCGACCTGTCGCGGGACACCGTGATGGATCTGTCCGTGCTCGATCCGCTCAACCCGCGCTCCGTCGCGTTTCAGGTGAACGGCTTCAAGTCGATCCTCGACGAGTTGCCGGGCATGCGCCGCGGGGAGAGCCTCGCCGCCGTGTCGCGGCGCACGGCCCGGCTGCAGGTCCGGCTCGCGACCGGGGACTCGGCGGAAGCGACCGACGCCTTCCTCAATCGCATCGCCGACGACCTCGCGGCGATTTCCGACCTGCTCAGCCACCGCTACTTCAACGCGGCGCCGCAGCCGAACGAACGGCTGACCAGCGAATGATCTACGACATCGTGTTGACGATCGCCTGCGAGTACGGCGACGAGGTCAAGGACGCCCGCCATATTCTCAGGGTCCGGCCGCGGGCGGAGGAAGGCCAGCGTGTCGTGTCCGCTCAACTCTCCGTCGATCCCGACCCCGACGAGATGAGCCGCGAGCGCGACTTTTTCGGCAACGCGTTGGACCACATCCTGGTGCTGCCGCCGCACGGCGCGCTTTCGGCCACGATGCGGGCGCGGGTCGCCGTGGCGCGGACCCCGATCGACCTCGCGGCGACCGCGCGGGTCCGGGACGTCGTCGAGGCCGCGCGAATCGCGCGCGACCCCTCGCCGGAGGGGCCGATGCATTTCCTCGGCGGCAGCCGCATAACGCGCCTGTCGCCGCCGCTGACGGCTTATGCGGCGGAGAGCGTCGACGTCTCCGCGCCGATCGGCGAGGCGATGCTGGATCTGTCGCGCCGGATCAGGGCGGAGTTCGAGTACGACCCTGACGCCACCGCCGTCGACACGACCGTCGAGGAGGCCTTCGAGGGCCGGGCCGGCGTGTGCCAGGATTTCGCGCATGTGATGATCTCGGCGCTGCGCGGCATCGGCCTTCCCGCGGCCTATGTCAGCGGCTTCCTCCGCACCGAGCCGCCTCCGGGCAAGCCCCGCCTCGAAGGGTCCGACGCGATGCACGCCTGGGTCAATGTCTGGCTCGGGCCCGCGCATGGCTGGCGCGGATTCGATCCCACCAATGGAATGCTGGCGCTCGACGACCATGTCACGGCGGCGATCGGCCGGGACTATTCCGACGTGGCGCCGATCGACGGGGTGCTGATCACCGCGGGACCCCAGGAGGCGAGTCATTCCGTCGATGTGATCCCGGTCGAGGACGGCGTCTGACGGACGGAGCGCGCGATGTGGTGACCGACCCGGACGCTGACTTCATCAGGAGCGACGACGCGACCGACCGTGGCGACATGGACCGAACGGAGACGCCCGGCGCGTGGCGCGTCCTGCGGGAAGGCGGCGACTCCGCTCGCGAAATTCTGGCCTTCGACTGGTCGGCCACTCCGCTTGGACCGCTCGCAACCTGGCCGGCGGCCCTTCGGTGCGCCGTCGCGATGATCTTGGGCTGTCCGCAGCCGATGTATGTCGCCTGGGGTCCGGACCTGCGCTTCCTGTTCAACGACGCCTACCGGCCGGTGCTGGGCAAGCGGCTCGGCGGGGCGATGGGATCCCGATTCAGCGATCTGTGGCGCGACGTTTGGGCGAATGTCGCGGAGGCCGTCGGCGACGCGCTTGCCGGCCGCGGAACGCTGTTTCAGGACCTGCCGCTCACCATGACGCGGAACGGCTATCCGGAGGACACCTGGTGGACGTTCAGCTTCTCCCCGCTCTACGACGACGCCGGCGAGGTCGGAGGACTGCTCTGCGTCACCTCCGAGACGACCGCCCGCGTGCTCGCCGAGCGGGGCCGCGCGGTCAGCGACGAGCGGCTGGCGATGGCGATGGCGGTGGGCGACGGCGTCGGGCTCTGGGATTGGGACGTGGCCACGGACCGCATAACGTCCGACCGGCACTTCGCGACGCTTTACGGCGTCGATCCCGAAATTGCGGCCGCCGGCGCGCCGCTCGCGGACTATTTTCGGAACGTTCATCCCGACGATCTCGATGCGCTGACGGCCGCGATCGGGCATGCGATCGAGTTGGGGCGGCCCTTCTCGATGGAGTACCGTCTGGTTCAGCCCGGGGGCGGAGTGCGGTGGGTCGCGGCGCAGGGCCGCTACCAGCCTGCTCCCGATGGCGGCCCCGGCCGCTTTCCGGGCGTCAGCTTCGACGTCACGCATCGGAAGGAGTCGGACGCCGCGCTTCGCGCCGCGAAGGAGGAACGCGACTTCGTCGTCGCGTTGACGGAGCGTCAGCGCGCGATCGGCGATCCCGACGAGATCATGCGCGCGACCGGCGAGGCTCTCGGCCGCCGGCTCGGCGTCAACCGGGTCGGCTTCTACCGCATGACGGGGCCACGGTCGGTGCTCTACGGCCCGTCATGGACCGACGGCGCGCTCGAGCCGCTGATCGGCGAGCGCCCGGCCGATTCCTTCGGCGCACGGGTGGAGGAACTGCGGCGGTCGGGCGCGCCGATCGTGTTCTCCGACAGTCACGTCGATCCGGAGGGAATGCTCGCCGCCTTCCGCCGGAACGGAGTCCGCGCGGCGATCGGCGCGCCATTGCTGCGGGACGGCGACCGGACGGCCGGCATGTTCGTCAATCACTCCGAGCCGCGAACATGGTCCGAGGCCGAAGTCGCGCTGGTGCGCGAGGTCGCCGAACTGACCTGGCTCTCGGTCGAGCGGGCCGAGGCGGTCGTCCGGCTGAACGAGCGGCTGGAGCGGCAGGTCGACCAGCTTGCGCTCACGGCCTACGAGCTTCTGGACGAACGCGAAGGCCGTCTCGCCGCCGAGCGTCATCTGCGTCAGTTGCAGAAGATGGAGGCGGTGGGGCAGCTCACGGGAGGCATCGCGCACGACTTCAACAACATGCTCGCGGTCGTGATGGGCGGCCTCGATCTGCTGCAACGGCGCCTCGCGCGCGGCGACGCCGACGTCGGAAAATATGTCGAGGCGGCGATGGACGGCGCGACCCGAGCGGCCGCGCTGACGCAGCGTCTGCTCGCCTTCTCGCGCCGCCAGCCGCTCGCGCCGGAGCCGATTGACGCCAACCGGCTCGTCGAAGGCATGGCGGAGTTGATGTCCCGCACGCTGGGCGAGACGATCAGGGTCGAAGCCAGACTTGCGCCCGCGCTTTGGACCGCGAAGGCCGATCCGAGCGAGCTCGAAAACGTGCTGCTCAACCTCGCCGTGAACGCGCGCGACGCGATGCCCGGCGGCGGCTGGCTGACCATCGAGACCGGCAACGCCGAGATCGGTCTGCGGGAAGCGCGCGCATCCGACATCGAGCCCGGCGCCTATGTCGCGATCTCCGTCGCCGACAGCGGATCGGGCATGACGCCGGAGACCGCGGCGCGGGCTTTCGAACCGTTCTTCACCACCAAAGGGGTCGGCAAGGGCACGGGGCTTGGCCTCAGCCAGGCCTATGGATTCGCCAGGCAGTCAGGGGGGCATGTCAGCCTTCGCTCCGAGGTCGGGCAGGGCACGACCGTGCGGCTTCTGCTGCCTCGCTCCGAGACCGGGGAATCCGCGCGCGCCAAGGCGCCGGCCGAGCCGCTGCGCGGCGGCTCGCCGGAGGAGGTCGTTCTCGTCGTCGAGGACGAAGAGCGCGTCCGGGCCTATTCCGTCGAGGCGCTGCGCGAGCTGGGCTACGCCGTGATCGCGGCGCCGAACGGGCCGGCGGCGCTCGAAATCGTGGCGTCCGGCCAGCCCGTGAGCCTGCTCTTCACCGACATCGTCATGCCGGGCATGAACGGGCGCGAGCTCGCGCGCCGCGCCCGCGCCGTGCTTCCCCGGCTCAAGGTGCTCTACACCACGGGCTATGACCGCGAGGCGGTGGCGGATGACGGCGCGCCGGACGCGTCGGAGGTGCTGCCGAAGCCGTTCAGCCTCGATCAGCTGACGGCGAAGGTCCGGGCCGCGCTCGACGGCTGACGCCGCACACTCCCGCGTCAGTCCGCCGGAGGCTCCGGCGACACTCCGGCGAGCAGATCGTGGAACGCCGGCAGAGCCGGGTTGCGCGCATCCTCGTTCCACGCCGCGTGAAGCTCGGCGCGCGCCCCTCCGAGCTCGACGGGCCGGAAGGTGACGTTGTCGAAACAGGCGTCGCGCCTCGCTCGGCACGAGCGCGACGCCCAGCCCGGCGCTGACCAGAGCGAGGACGGCCTGCGCGTGGGTCACGCGCCGGGCCACGCGCAGCCGAGCGCTACGAGCTGATCCGCAATGACAGCGTGGACTTCATACAGCCGGACGGCGCCTCCCCTTGCGCGGGCGGCCCGCGATGAGCATTGTCCCGGCCGTTCCCGTCACCCGAAGGCCGAGCCCCTCGACGCATGACCGCGCGCGCGCTGATGGTGCAGGGGACAGGCTCCGACGTCGGCAAGTCGCTGATCGTCGCGGGGCTCGCCCGCGCCTTCGCCGACCGCGGGCTGAAGGTGGCGCCGTTCAAGCCGCAGAACATGTCGAACAATGCGGCGGTGACCGCGGACGGCGGCGAGATCGGCCGCGCCCAGGCGCTGCAGGCGCGCGCCGCGCGCATCCCGTCCAGCGTCCACATGAACCCGGTGCTGCTCAAGCCCCAGGGCGGACACGGCTCGCAGATCGTGGTCCAGGGCCGCGTCGCCGGCGCGGCCTCGGCGCGCGGCTATCAGAACTGGAAGCCGAAGCTCGCCGCAGCCGTGCGCGACAGCTTCGGACGCCTGAAGGCCTCGGCCGATCTCGTGCTTGTCGAGGGCGCCGGCAGCGCGTCCGAGATCAACCTTCGCCGCGCCGACATCGCCAATATGGGCTTCGCGCGAACGGCCGACGTGCCGGTCATACTGGTCGGCGACATCGACCGCGGCGGCGTGATCGCCCAGATCGTCGGAACCAAGGCCGTCATCGACCCGGCCGACGCGGCTCTTGTCGCAGGCTTCATCGTCAACAAGATGCGGGGCGACGCCAGCCTGTTCGACGACGGTCTCAAGGCGATCGAGGCGATGACCGGCTGGCCGGCGCTCGGCGTGGTGCCGCATCTGCCGGCCGCCGCCCATCTGCCGGCCGAAGATTCCGTCGCGCTGGACCGCAGGCGGGAGACGGGCGACGGCGGGACGACGGTCGCCGTGATCGTTCTCCCGTCCATCTCGAATTTCGACGACCTCGATCCGCTGGAGGCCGAGCCGGCCCTGAGGATCGTCCACGTCCGCCCCGGCGGCGCACTCCCTCCGGACGCCGCGCTCGTGATCCTGCCGGGGTCCAAGGCGACGATCGCGGATTTGGCGGCGCTCCGGGCCGGCGGGCTGCATCACGACCTCGCCGTCCACGTTCGACGCGGCGGCCGCGTGTTCGGGATCTGCGGCGGCTATCAGATGCTGGGCCGCCGGATCGACGATCCGCTCGGCGTCGAGGGCCCGGCCGGCGGCGTGGAAGGCCTCGGCCTCCTCGACGTGGCCACGACGCTGACGGGCGAAAAAGCTCTGAGGGCGGTGCGCGGGCGCGCCGAGGGCGCTCGATTCGCCGGCTATGAAATGCATGTCGGCGAGACCGGCGGCCCGGACGCCGACCGACCCTTCGCCGTGTTCGACGACGGTCGGGCGGACGGGGCAAGCTCCGCGGACGGCCGCATCGCCGGAGCCTATGTTCACGGGCTCTACGCCGCCGACGCGCAGCGCGCGGCGCTGCTCGCCTCGCTCGGCGCGGCCTGTGGGGGATTCGACTACGAGGCGCGGGTCGAAGCGGCGCTCGACGCGCTCGCCGCGCATCTCGCCGCCCATCTCGACCTCGACCGCATTCTCACGATCGCGCGGTAGACGTCGCTGCGGGCCGGATGCTCAGTCGACCGTGAGCGCGGACGGCGCCCGCCAGCGCTCGTCGAACACGACCTCGGACAGCGGCAGCCGTACCGCCCAGTGCCGCGCCTCGAGCTCGGGCCGGTCGTAGAGCCGCTCGACATAACCGACGCAGAGATAGGCGACGATCTCGACCTCCTCCGGCAGCCCGAACAGCGGCTTCAGGTCGTCGGGTTCGAAGATCGACACCCAGCCGACGCCTACCCCTTCCGCGCGGGCCGCGAGCCACAGGTTCTGCACGGCGCAGACGGTGCTGTAGAGGTCCGTGTCGCGCTGGTGGGTGCGGCCGAGCACGACCGGCCCGCCGCGCGAGCGGTTGCAGGTGACGCAGATGTTGAGCGGCGCCGTGAGGATGCCTTCCAGCTTGAGCGCGCCGTAGCGTTCGGCGCGTTCGCCGGAGAACATGGCGGCGGCCTCGGCGTTGCGCCGTTCGAAGGTCGCGTGCACCCGACGGCGGGCGTCGAGGTCACGGACCAGAATGAAGTTCCAGGGCTGCATGAGCCCGACGGAGGGGGCGTGGTGCGCGGCCTCCAATATCCGCAGCAGGACGTCGTCCGGGAGCGGCCGCGCGAGAAATTCGCCGCGCACGTCGCGTCGGGTTTCGATCGCGCGATAGACCGCGTCGCGTTCGGCTTGCGTGAAGGGCCCTGCGGGATGCGTCGCGCCCGGCTCCGCGACGGAGCCTGCCGGGTTCGTCCGAGGGAGGGGCGCAGGCGGCATCGCTCAATCGATCCTTGCGAACGCCCCTGCCGACCGAAACTGCGGATCCCGGATGTGGCCCGCCGCTCTGTCGCGCGGGGATCGAGTTCCGCGTCCCGAGAAGCGGAAGCGGCGGCGAAGGTAGTCCCACGAGCGCCCGAGGAGCAAGCCGTCCGGACGTGGCCGCTCGTCCGGAGAAACCGCTTGCCGAGCGCGGACGGCGGGAGCCAGATGGTATCGTGGTCTTCAGCCACGAGCGGCTCTCCGTCCTCCTCGGCTCCGACCCACGATAAGATGAGGCCCCGCCATGCGCGCTCTGTTCGTCGCCGCCCTCGCGTTCAGCGCCGCCATGACGGCGCCCGCGCGGGCCGATCCGCCGGCCAAGGACCGCTATGAGCTGACGCCGGGCGAGGGCGGGTTCATGCGCCGTGACCGCGAGACCGGCGCGACCTCGTTCTGCGCGCCGTCGGCGGACGGCTACGCATGCGGGCCGACGGCCGAGGCGGCCAAGGCCGGCGGCGACGCCATAGCCCGGCTCGAGAAGCGCGTCGCCGCCCTTGAGGCGAAGCTGGCCGCGACGCCCCTTCCGGCGGTCCCGCCGCTGCCGAAGGAGGAGCCGAGGTTGCAGACGCCTACGGACGCCGAGATCGACAAGCTCGCCGACTTCATCGAGCGCGCCGCACGCCGCCTCAAGCGCTTCGCGGAAGAAATGCAGAAAGAGGAGCCGCCGGCCGCGCCGGACCGCCAGAGGCTGTGAGCCGGGCGCGAAATCCGCTTGCCGAAGACGGACGACGGGCGCGGCGCGCGGCGTCGCTTCAGTGCAGCGTGCGCACCGCGTGCGGGCTTTCGAGCGCGAAGGCCGGGATGGCGACGGTGAAAGGCTGACCCGCCTCCGTCTGCATGTGGTAGTCGCCGACCATGATGCCGGACGGAGTGGGAAGGGGCGCGCCGCTCGTGTAGGTGAAGGACTGCCCCGGCGGCAGCGTCGGCTGCTCGCCGACCACGCCCGGGCCCCGCACCTCTTCGGTGCGGCCGCGGCCGTCGGTGATCCGCCAGTGGCGCGCGACCAGCCGGACGGTCTCCGACCCTTCGTTCACGATCTCCACGGTGTAGGCGAAGACGTAGCGGTCCTCCTCCGGCGCCGACTCCTCCACCAGGAAGCGCGGCGACACCGTCACGCGGATCTCGCGCGTCACGGCGGTCCAGGAATGCGGCGTCTCGGCCGTAGAGGTCGTTGGGGCGGTCATGACGCGAACCTAAGCGCCGCGCCGCGCGGGACGTCAAGCGGGACCGGCCGTGGTCTCGCGCGGTTAACGATATGTGAACATGCACGGCGGATCTGGACTGCTGGCGCGCCAGATTCGACTTGATCGGCGCAAGCGCCTCGAATTTACTGCGTTTCGAGGTTCGCGCGCATCAACAAGCACAAAGAAGCGGGCCTCGGGGAAACGCAGGTGAACACCGAAGCGGCGATCGTCCGCGGCCTCTCAGGCTGCGCCCGGGCGCGCGTCAGCGGTGCGCCGCTCAGGAAGGACAACCCGTGACCGACACGACAGATCCAACGGCGCCCCCGGGGGGCGCGAGCACCGGCCGGCGGGGATTTCTCGCCGCGGCTGCAGCCGTCACCGTGGCCAGCGTCGCCGCCCCGTCCGTGGTTCGCGCGCAAACGGCCGTTCGGCTGAAGTTCCAGTCGACCTGGCCGAACAAGGACATCTTCCACGAGTTCGCATCGGATTTCGTGAAGCGCGTCAACGAGATGGGCTCCGGCCGCATCCAGATCGAGCTGCTTCAGGCGGGCGCCGTGGTGCCGGCCTTCCAGCTGATCGACGCGGTCTCGACCGGCGTGCTCGACGGCGGCCATGGCGTCGCCGCCTACTGGTACGGCAAGAACAAGGCGTTCTCGCTGTTCGGCACCGCCCCGCCCTTCGGTTGGAACGCCAACCAGCTGCTGTCCTGGATCAAGTATGGCGGCGGCCAGGCGCTCTACGACGAGCTCACGCAGCAGATTCTGAAACTCAACGTCGTAGGCTTCCTCACCGGCCCGATGCCGACCCAGCCGCTCGGCTGGTTCAAGAAGGAGATCACCGATCCCGAAGGCCTGAAGGGGATCAAGTACCGCACCGTCGGCCTCGGGGCCGATCTGTTCAAGGAGCTCGGCACGGCCGTCACCATCCTGCCGGGCGGCGAGATCGTGCCGGCGATCGACCGCGGCCTGATCGACGGCGCAGAGTTCAACAACCCGTCGTCGGACAAGGTGCTCGGCTTCCCCGACGTCTCGAAGATCTACATGGTCCAGAGCTACCATCAGGCGCTGGAATGCTTCGAGGTGCTGTTCAACAAGCGCAAGTTCGAGGGGCTGCCCGCCGAGGTGCAGGCGATCGTCCGCTACGCTTCGGAGGCGGCCTCCGCCGACATGTCGTGGAAGGCGCAGGATCGCTACTCCAAGGACCTCGAGGCCATCAAGGCCGCGGGCGTCAAGGTGATCCCGACGCCGCAATCGGTTCTGGAGGCCCAGCTCGCCGCCTGGGACAAGGTGATCGCCAACACCCAGGATCCCTTCTTCCAGAAGGTGATCGAGAGCCAGAAGGCCTTCGCCAAGCGCGTCGTCGGCATGACGCGCGAGATGGAGGCGCCCCGCGACCTCGCGTACGACCACTTCTTCAAGGCCTGATCGCCCCAATCGCGGCCGGCCTTCGGGCCGGCCGCGCCGTTTGCGTCGCACGTCGAGGGGACACGCCGGATGCAATTCTATCTTCTCGCCGTCGACCGCTTCAATGCGGCCGTCGGCAAGCTCTTCGCGTGGTCGATCGTCGTTCTCACGCTGGTCATCACCTATGAGGTGCTGTCGCGCCGCATCATGGGCGCGCCGACGACCTGGGCGTTCGACGCGAGTTACATGCTTTACGGCCTGCTGTTCATGTCGGCCGGGGCCTATACGCTGTCGCGCAACGGCCATGTTCGCGGCGACTTCCTCTACCGGCAGTGGAAGCCGCGCACGCAGGCCGGCCTCGACCTCGCGCTCTACATCCTGTTCTTCTTTCCCGGCATTCTGGCGATGGTCTACGCCGGCTGGGCGTTCTTCGATCTGTCGTTCCAGACCAAGGAGACGAGTTCGTTCTCGCCCGACGGCCTGCTGCTCTGGCCGTTCAAGCTGATCATACCGATCACCGGAGTGCTGATGACGATGCAGGGCGTGGTCGAGGTGCTGCGCTGCTGGATCTGCCTCAGGACGGGCGAGTGGCCGCAGCGCCAGAGCGACGTCGAGGAGACCGAACAGCTCATCCTCGCCGAGGCCGCCGCGAACAAGATCGACATCGACATCAACAAGATCCACGTCGACGAGGCCAAGCTGTGAGCGCGCTGATCTCCGATCCCGCGATGGGCGTGATCATGCTCGCCCTGTTCGTCGTGCTGCTGCTGCTCGGCTTTCCGATCGCCTTCACGCTGATGGCCCTCGGCGTCGCCTTCGGCTACTACGCGATGGGCGACACGGTCTTCCAGCTGTTCGTTCAGCGCACCTATTCGGTGATGTCGAGCGACGTCCTGATCTCGGTGCCGCTGTTCCTGTTCATGGGCTATCTCGTCGAGCGCGCGAACATCCTCGACCGGCTGTTCCGCTCGATCCAGCTCGCGGCCGGCGGCCTGCCCGGGTCGCTGGCCCTCGCCACTCTCGTCACCTGCGCTCTGTTCGCGACCGCGACCGGCATCGTGGGCGCCGTGGTGACGCTGATGGGCCTGCTCGCCTTCCCCGCCATGCTGCGGGCGGGCTATGACACCAAGCTGTCGGCGGGCGTGGTCTGCGCCGGCGGCTGCCTCGGCATTCTGATCCCGCCAAGCGTCATGCTCATCCTCTACGGGGCGACGGCGGGCGTCTCGGTCGTCAAGCTCTACGCTGCGGCGTTCTTCCCCGGCCTGATGCTCGCCGGCCTCTACATGGCCTATGTCATCATCCGCGTGCTGCTGAATCCCTCGCTCGCGCCGAAACTTCCCAAGGAGGAGCGGGCCGGCTCCTATTTCGCCGTGCTCTGGGCGCTCGCGACGTCCTTCCTGCCGCTGGCGCTCCTCATCTCCGGCGTGCTGGGCGCCATCATCGGAGGCTACGCGACCCCCTCCGAGGCCGCGGCGATCGGCGCGATGGGCGCGTTCCTGCTCGCGATCGCCTACCGCCAGCTCACCTTCACGAAGCTCAAGGAGTCCGTCTATCTGACCGCCCGCGCGTCGGCGATGGTGTGCTGGCTGTTCGTCGGATCGTTCGTGTTCTCGGCGGTGTTCGCCTATCTCGGCGGCCAGTCGGTGGTCGAGAACTTCATCATCGGCCTCGACCTGACGCCGCTGCAGTTCCTGATCCTGACCCAGGTGATCATCTTCGTGCTGGGCTGGCCGCTGGAGTGGACGGAGATCATCGTCATCTTCCTCCCGATCTTCCTGCCGCTTCTCAGCCACTTCAACATCGACCCGCTGTTCTTCGGCGTCCTCGTCGCCTTGAACATCCAGACCTCGTTCCTGTCGCCGCCGGTCGCGATGGCCCCCTTCTACCTCAAGGGCGTGGCGCCGAAGCACGTCACGATCAACGAGATCTTCGCCGGCGTGCTGCCCTTCCTGTTCATCGTGGTGTTCGCGATGGCGCTGTACTACACGTTCCCGCAGATCGGGCTCTGGCTGCCGAACTATCTGTATGGGGGCGGGGCGCAGTGAGCGGAGCGAGCGCGGCGACCCGCGCCGCCTAAAAGCGCCGTCGTTCCGGGCTCGCCCGGAACCCATTTCCTCTGCGGTTCGAAAGGCCCCGCGCCGGGGGCGGAAATGGATCCCGGGACGAGCCCGGGATGACGGCCAATAGGATGACGATCGCCAAGGCATGACGACCGGCGGGAATGGTTTTCCCCGCGCAAGGCCCACGCTCCCGCGTCAGTTTCGGGGCGAGGGCTCCTCGCCGTTCTCCGCTTCGGCGTCGAGCGAGTCGACCTCGGCCGGGGAAAATCCGTAGCGCGTCGAGCAGAAGTCGCAGGTGACCTCGATCGAGCCGTCGTCGACGCGCATGTCGCGCCGGTCCTGCGCCGTGAAGCTCTTCAGCATGCCCTCGACGCGTTCGCGCGAGCAGCGGCAGGCGTCGCGCACGCCGCGGCTCTCGAACACGCGGACGTCGCGTTCGTGGAACAGGCGGATCAGCAGCCGCTCGGGGGCGAGCGTCGGATCGATCAGCTCATGGTCCTCGACGGTCGCGACCAGGGTCTGCGCCTCCACCCAGGCGTCGTCGTCCGGGGCGTCGTCGAACTCCACGCCGTCGGGCGCGTCGCCGGGGTCGAGATCGGGGGCGCGCATGCGCTCCGGCGCGTCAGGGAGGAACTGCACGAGCAAGCCCCCGGCGCGCCAGGAATGGCCCGGCGCTTCGCCGTTCTGCGCCGACAGGCTTTCGGCGACGGCGAGACGGACCTTGGTCGGGATCTGCTCGGACTGCTTGAAGTAAGCGTGGGCCGCGTCCTCGAGCGTGCCACCGTCTAGCGCGACCACGCCCTGGTAGCGCGACAGCTCCTCGCCCTGCTCGATCGTCAGCGCCATGTGGCCGGAGCCGAGCAGCGGCCCGGTGCCCCGGACGTCATAGAGCCGGCTCTCGTCGAAGCGCGCGTAAGCGCGCATCCGGTCGGGGCTCTCGAAGTCGACCACGATCATGCCGATCGGGCCGTCGGATCGCGTCTGCAGCTGGAAACGGCCGTCGATCTTCAGCGCCGAGCCAAGGAGCACGGCCAGCGCCGCCGCCTCGCCCAGCACCTTCGAGACCTGCGGCGGATAAGCATGCCGCTCCAGCACCGCGTCGATCGACGGCCC
This sequence comes from Hansschlegelia sp. KR7-227, assembly GCF_049446035.1. Lineage (NCBI taxonomy): Bacteria > Pseudomonadati > Pseudomonadota > Alphaproteobacteria > Hyphomicrobiales > Methylopilaceae > Hansschlegelia > Hansschlegelia sp. KR7-227. The sequence goes on along the minus strand of NZ_JBMSEA010000003.1, from coordinate 318,281 downwards.
GAGCCGCACCACGCGCCCGCGCACGTCGAGCCCGTCGATCTGGAACGGCAGGATGCGGTCGTCGCCGTCCTGGCGGAGGCTTGTGTGAGGATGGTCTGTCATGATCGCCGATACTTAGCGATCATGGGGCGAGAACGGAAGGTCGCGCCGCCGCTCCGACGCGTCGGGCCGGGCGGCCGGCCGGCTCATGCGCTTCCGATGGCCGGCGGCGACCGGTCATGGGCGCGCAGCCGGTACGCCATGACGAGCAGCGCCACGCCGAAGGCGAGAGCGTAGGCGCCGAGCCACCATGTCAGCACCAGCGCGCCGATCAGCGGCGCAATGGCGAGAGCCGCGCCGAAAACGATTGACGCCGCGCCCGCGAGCGCGAGCCACAGGCGCCCGGGCGCCGCCCCGAAAAAGGCCGCGGTGGCGACCATCATGACGCCTGAGACGAAGGACCAGAACGCCATCAGCAGGATGAAGACGAGCACCGTGATGCCGGGCCAGAGCAGGGCGACAGCCGCGGCGGCGAGGCTCGCCAGGCCGCCGAGGAGCAGCGGCCCCCAGCGCCGCCACCCGATCCCGTCGCGGGCGCAGCGGGCGGCGAGATAGAGCTCAGCCGCGCCGTCCGCCAAGGCGTAGATGGCGAAGAGCAGGACGAAGGACAGCATGGCCGCCCCCGGCGCGAACAGGGCGGCGAGGCCAAGCGCCACCGCGAACGCCCCGCGCATCGCGATCGTCCCCCAGCTTCGCGCGAAGGGCAGGGCTATGGACTGGCCCCACTTCTGAGCGAAATCCGACATCGGCCTCAAGTCTCCAGCGCCGCGCCGTCGATCCGGTTCGGCAGTCGGCAGCTTACGCGGGTACGGCCCCGAAGCACCATGCCAGAACGCCCTTCTGGGCGTGCAGCCGGTTCTCCGCCTCGTCGAACACCGCGGACTGCGGACCGTCGATCACCTCGTCCGTCACCTCCTCCCCGCGATGGGCGGGGAGACAGTGCAGGAAGATGGCGTCCGGAGAGGCCTGCCGCATCAGACGCCCGTTGACCTGATAGGGCTTCAGCAGGTTGTGCCGCCGCTCGCCGTCGCCGTCGCCCATGGAGACCCAGCTGTCGGCGACGACCGCGTCGGCGCCCGCGACCGCCGCCTCGGGATCATGTCCGATGTGGAGGTCGGCCCCGGCGTCCCGCGCCCAGGCGACCAGTTCCGGCTTCGGCGCGAGCTCGGGCGGCGTCGCGACGTTCAGCCGGAACTCGAACCGCGCCGCCGCCTCGACCCAGGACGCGAGCACGTTGTTGAAGTCGCCGGTCCAGGCCACGGTCCGCCCGCGGATCGGACCCTTGCGCTCCTCGAAGGTCAGCACGTCGGCCATGACCTGGCAGGGATGCGAGGCCTTGGTCAGGCCGTTGATCACCGGAACCGTGGCGTGGCGCGCAAGCTCCAGAAGCTGTCCATGGTCCAGCATGCGGATCATGATCGCGTCGACGAAGCGCGACAGCACGCGCGCGGTGTCGGCGATCGCCTCGCGCTCGCCGAGCTCGATCTCCTTGCCCGTCACCATCACCGGCTCGCCGCCGAGTTCGCGGATGCCGACGTCGAAGGACATGCGGGTCCGCAGGCTCGGTTGCTCGAACACCATGGCGACGAACTTGCCGGCGAGCGGCTTGTCGGCGGCCGCCTCGACGGTGCGCCGACGGCCCTTCATCTCCCGCCCGGCGTCCACGATCGCGCGCAGCGTCGGGCCGGAAAAGTCCGCAAGGTCGAGGAAGTGGCGAACGTCCGTCGCGCTCATTGCGCCGCTCCGACAGGGGCCGCTTTCGCCATGCCGGCCTCGACCACCGACAGGCCGCGGTCGATGCGCGCCATGGCGTCGCCGATCTCGGCCTCGGTGACGATCAGCGGCGGCAGCAGGCGCACGACGTTGTCGCCGGCCCCGACGGTCAGCAGACGCTGGTCGCGCAAGGCGGCCGCGACCTCCCCGTTCGGGACGACGCAGCGCAGGCCCATCAGGAGCCCCTCGCCGCGCACTTCTGCGACGACGGTCGGATGGCTGTCGACGATCTCGGCGAGGCGCTGGCGCATGACGAGGCCCATGCGCTTGACGTGATCGAGGAAGCCGGGCTCAAGCATCACGTCGAGCACGGCGTTGCCGACCGCCATGGCGAGCGGATTGCCGCCGAAGGTCGATCCGTGAACGCCGGCCGTCATCCCGTCCGCCGCCTCCAGCGTCGCGAGGCAGGCGCCGAGCGGGAAGCCGCCGCCGATGCCCTTCGCCACCGCCATCACGTCCGGGGCGACGCCAGCGTGCTCATGCGCGAACAGCGCGCCGGTGCGGCCCATGCCGCACTGGACCTCGTCGAAGATCAGCAGCAGGCCCTCGCGATCGCAGATCTCGCGCAGCATCCGAAGCGTCGCCGGAGGCACCTCGCGCACGCCGCCTTCGCCCTGCAGCGGCTCGACGAGCACGCCGGCCGTCTCGGGCCCGATCGCCGCCTCGACCGCGGCGAGGTCGGCGAAGGCGACCTGGTCGAAGCCCTCGACCTTGGGGCCGAAGCCCTCAAGATACTTCGCCTGCCCGCCGGCGGCGATGGTCGCGAGCGTGCGGCCGTGGAAAGCGCCTTCGAAGGTGATCAGCCGGTAGCGCTCCGGCTCGCCCTTGGCGTGAAAATGCTTGCGGGCGAGCTTGATCGACGCCTCGAGCGCCTCCGCGCCGGAATTGCAGAAGAACACGACGTCCGCGAAGGTCGCGTCGACCAGCCGTTGCGCCAGCCGTTCGCCCTCCGGGATCTGATAGAGGTTCGAGACGTGCCAGAGCTTCTCGGCCTGGCTCTTGAGCGCCTCGACGAGATGCGGATGGGCGTGGCCGAGGGCGTTCACCGCCACGCCGGAGCCGAAGTCGAGATAGCGCTCGCCCTCGGTCGTGGTCAGCCAGCAGCCCTCGCCACGCTCGAAGGCGAGGCCGGCGCGGGCGAAAACGGGCATCAGCGCGGAGGGGGGCGTCACGGCGGACCCTTTGCGGCGTCGGACCGACGGCCGTCCACGGGTTGCGGCGAGGGGCGTCGGAAAAAAGAAAAAGAGCCGCCCCAGCCGAGCGGCCCTTCGATCGCGCCGATCATATGAGGCGTCGGCCCCGTGTCAATCGCCGGAAAACCCCACATCCTCAAGGGGGTTCCCAAGCCCTGGGGGCCCCACGCGCCGCGCGCGGGGTTTCTCGGAGGGTCCTGCAAGTCCCGTATGGAGGGCCGAACGGCCTGGGGAAAACCCCACTGTTGCATTACGGACTCTTTACGCTGAGTCGGCGCCTATCGTATTTTACCTTTCGTTAAGCACGACATCTCGTGCTGCGGATCGTTTCCAAGCGGGCCTGAGGCGTCTTGACGTCCGATCGCGCGACAGCGCGTGGCGACGAGGGCGATCGGATTCCGCCCATGGGACGGAATTGGAGGATCCGATGCAGTGGACCGACGAGCGCGTCGAGCTTCTCAAGAAGCGGTGGGCTGACGGCCTGAGCGCCAGCCAGATCGCCGCGGAGCTTGGCGGCGTCACCCGCAACGCCGTCATCGGCAAGGTGCACCGGCTCGGCCTGTCCGGCCGCGCGAAGGCCGCCCCCGCCGGCGTGTCGCGCCTGAGGGCGAAGCCGGCCTCCGCGCCGGCCCGTCGTCCGGCCGCCCCCGCGCCGCGCCAGCAGAGCTTCGGCGTGCGCGGCAATCTCGCGCTCGCCGCGGCCCCGGCAGTCGCGTCCCGGCCGTCGCCGGCCCCGCGCGTCGTGCCGATCCAGATGGTCGAGACCACGCCGCTCGCCTGCGAGCGCGTGACCATCATGGAGCTGCGCGAGAACATGTGCCGCTGGCCGCTGGGCGATCCCAGCCAGATCGATTTCCGCTTCTGCGGCGGCCGGTCGAACCCGGGCGTGGCCTATTGCCCGCATCACGCGCAGCTGGCCTACCAGCCGGCGAACGACCGTCGCCGCGATCGTCGGCCGATGGCCATCACCCACTGAAGCGACGATGTTGTCTTCGGCGCCGGCGTAAGCCCGGCGCCGAAAGCCGTCGACGAGCGGGGGCGCGGCCTCGGTCACCCGCGTTCGTCGAGAGCCTGCGCGGGCGCCTCAGGCCGTCGCGCGGGCCAGGTCGCCGAGCAGGCTGGCGGCGACGGAGAGCCGCGCCAGCGTGATCCCCGATCCTGCGATCTCCAAGACCGCGCGGCGCACGCGGGCTGAGTCGGACGAGGCCTCCGCCCAGGCCGCGATCGCGTCCGCGCCGGACAGGCCGGGCGCCGCCGTGAGCGCCGCGACCGACATCGCGCGGGCGGCGACCCCGATCTGGCCGAGCGCGCGGTCGAGCGCCAGACGCTCGTAATAGTCGGACACCGCGATCTGCTGGGCCGAGCGCACCACCTGGGCGATCTGGAAGTGCTCCACCACCGCGAAGATCGTCGCCGCCGCCTCGGCGATCGGCCGTTCGGTCTTTTCCGCGATCAGCACCGCGTCGGGCGCGCCTTCCAAGGCGAACAAGGCGGAGAGCCTGTAGGCCAGCCCCGCCGGCAGGCCGGAGCTCTCGAGTTCCGCGGCCTTGGCCGCGCGCCGTTCGGACGCCTGGCCCAGCGCCGCGTCGAGGCCGGCGCGGATCTCCTCGATCCCGGGCTTGAAGCGCCCGACGACGTTTTCGAGCCCGGCGTCGAGGTCGACGTTTCCGAGAAACCACACCATCCGGTGCAGCATCAGGTCCTGCACGCTGGCGTAGAGGTCGAGCTGAAGGCTGCCCGAAATGCGGGCGTCCAGGGCGTCGATCTCGGCATTGAGTTCGGGAAAGCCGAAGGCGTCGCGCGCCACGGCGAAGGCCGCGGCTATGCGGGCCGCGCTCGCGCCGGTCTGGTCGGACAGGCGCACGACCAGCGCCGGTCCGCCGCGATTGATCATGGCGTTCGCGATCAGCGTGGCGATGATCTCGCGCCTCAGCCGGTGGCCCGCGATCGCGTCCGCGAAGCGCTCGCGCATCCGGCTCGGAAAATAGCCGACGAGGTCCTGCGCCATGTAGGGATCGTCGGGCACCTTCGAGGCGAGCAGATCGTCATAGAGCGCGATCTTCGCCCAGGCCAGCAGCACCGCGATCTCCGGCCGCGTCAGCGGATCGCCTGATCGCGCCCGCTCGGCGAGCGTCGCGTCGTCCGGGAGGGTCTCGACCGTCCGGTCGAGCAGGCCCCGGCCTTCGAGCGTCTGCATCAGCCGGGTCTGGAATCCGGCCTCCTCGGCGCCTGCTCTCCGACTGAGCGAGATCGCGAGCGTCTGCGCATAGTTGTTGGCGAGGACGAGACGGGCGACCTCGTCGGTCATCTCGACCAGGATCGCGTTGCGGTCGGCAAGCTCGAGCGTTCCGTCGCGCACGGGGCCGGCGAAGGCGATCTTGATGTTGACCTCGACGTCCGAGGTGTTGACGCCGGCCGAGTTGTCGATGGCGTCGGAGTTGACCCGGACGCCCTTGCGCGCCGCTTCGATGCGGGCCTTCTGCGTGACCCCGAGATTGGCGCCTTCGCCGATCACCTTGACCCGCAGATCCTGCGGGACGACGCGGATCGCGTCGTTGGCGCGGTCGCCCGCCTGGTCGTCGGTCTCGGTCGAGGCGCGGACATAGGTTCCGATGCCGCCGAACCACAGCAGGTCAGCCGGCGCCTTCAGGATCGCGTTCATCAATTCCTGGGGCGACGCCGACGCCTTGTCGAAGCCGAGCGCCGTCCGCGCCTCCGGGGACAGCCGTATCGTCTTCAGGCTGCGCGGATAGATCCCGCCTCCCTTGGAGACAAGCGACGCATCGTAATCCTGCCAGCTGGAGCGGCCGAGCTTGAACAGGCGCGCGCGCTCGGCGAAGGACGTCGCCGGATCAGGGTCCGGGTCGATGAAGATGTCGCGGTGGTCGAAGGCCGCGACCAGCTTGATCGCAGGCGACAGCAGCATGCCGTTGCCGAACACGTCGCCCGACATGTCGCCGACGCCGACCACGGTGAACGGCGTGGTTTGGATGTCGACGTCCATCTCTCGGAAATGGCGCTTGACCGCCTCCCAGGCGCCCCGGGCGGTGATGCCCATCGCCTTGTGGTCGTAGCCCACCGATCCGCCGGAGGCGAAGGCGTCGCCCAGCCAGAAGCCGCGCGCTTCCGCGATGCCGTTCGCGGTGTCGGAGAAGGTCGCCGTGCCCTTGTCGGCGGCCACCACGAGATAGGGGTCGTCGCCGTCGTGGCGGACGACGTCCTTTGGATGCTTCACCTCGTCGCGCGAGAGGTCGTCCGTGACGTCGAGCAGCGTGTTGATGAATATCTTGTAGGCGGCCTTGCCTTCCTCGAACCAGGCGTCGCGAGGACCGGCCGGCAGCTGCTTCGGCACGAAGCCGCCCTTGGCGCCGACCGGCACGATCACGGCGTTCTTCACCTGCTGGGCCTTCACCAGTCCCAGCACCTCGGTGCGGAAGTCCTGCGGACGGTCGGACCATCTGAGGCCGCCGCGCGCGACCTTGCCGAAGCGCAGATGGACGCCCTCCACGCGGGGCGAATAGACCGAGATCTCGTAGAGCGGCCGGGGCGCTGGAAGGCCCTCGACCTTGCGGCTCTCGAATTTGAAGGCGAGGGTCGCCTTCGGCCGTCCGTCATCCTCGGTCTGGAAGAAGTTGGTGCGGAGAGCGGACTGCACGAGGTTCTGGAAGCGCCGCAGGATGCGGTCTTCGTCGAGGCTGTCGACCGCCTGGAGCGCCTCCTCGAGCTCGGCCGAGATCGCGGCCTCGCGCTCCGCCCGGTCGCCCGCGACGTCGGGGGCGAAGCGGGCGCGGAACAGCGCGACAAGCTTGCCCGCAAGCGGCGCGTGCTTGGCGAGCGTCGTCCACATGTAGTCCTGGTCGTAGGGCGCGCGGGCTTGCCTGAGGTAACGCGACAAGGCCCGAAGCAGCGCGATGTCGCGCCAGCCGAGCCCGCCCTCGAGCGCGAGCGCGTTGTAGCCGTCGCTTTCCGCGTCGCCGATGAGCACGGCGATCAGCAGCGCTTCCAGCCGCTCGTCGAGTTCGCGGGAGAGATTGATCACGCCGCCCTTGGCGCGCTCCAGCGACATGTCGTGGATCCAGACCCGCTGATCGTGCGGGAAACCCGGCCGATCCACGCGGTAGGTCCGCTCGTCGATGACGCGGAAGCCCATATTTTCCAGCATGGGCACGCGCCGCGACAGCGGGATCGGCGCGCCGTGGGAGAACACCTTGAGGCGCATCTCCGGCTCGTCTTCGCGGCGGTAGAAGTCGATGGCGAAGGCGCGGTCCGCCGACAGGGCTTCGATGTGCCGGATGTCGACGACGGCGTCGGCCGCGCTCATGCGCGCTTCATAGGCCCGGCCGAAAGCCTGTCCGTAGCGGCCGGCCAGCGCGCGCGCCTCTTCGCCCGAGCGGCCGTCGCTGAGCGCGACGCGCAGCGAATCCGCCCAGGTCCGCACCAGCACGGAGAGTTCGGCGTCGAGTTGTCCGCCGTCGACCGGCCCGACATCGGCGTGTTCGAGCCCGATGACGAAATGCACCCGCGCCAGCAGGCCTTCGGGGAAGCTCGGCGAATAGGAGGTGACATGGCCGCCGAAGCGCCGGGCGAGATGGTCGCCGATGCGCGCGCGCACGTCGCTGTCGTAGCGATCGCGCGGCACGTAGACGAGCGCGGAGACGAAGCGGCCAAACTTGTCGCGCCGGATGAGCGCCTTGACCCGGGGCCGCTCGTAGAGCGCAAGAACCTCCATCGCGACCGCGTAGAGCGTGTCGACGTCGGTCTGGAACAGCTCGTCGCGCGGATGGGTCTCGAGGATCTGCGCGATCGCCTTGCCGGAGTGGCTGTCCGGATCGAAGCCCGCGCGGCGCGTCACGAGATCGACCTTCCGGCGGATCAACGGCGTCGACCGGGCCGGCCGCGTCACGGCGGCCGCGGTGAACAGCCCGACGATCCGCAGCTCGCCTTCGAGCCGCCCTTCGGAGTCGAACCGCTTGATCCCGACGTAATCCATGTGAAGGCGTCGAAAGACCTTCGACCTCACGCTCGCCTTGGTGACGATCAACGGCTTCGGCTCGTGCAGGAACGCTCGGATCTCCGGCGTCGTGACCACGAGCTCGGTTCCCCTCTGCAGCACCCGAACGGACGGGTCCCTCAGGACGCCGAGCCCCGTCTCGGAGATGCGCTCGAGCCATTCCTCGTCGCGGTCGGCCTTGAGCGCATATTCGCGCGCGCCGAGAAAGATGAAGTCGCCTCCCGCCAGCCAGTCCAGGAACTGGACCGACTCGGCGATCTCGTCGGCGGCGAGCGGCGGCGGGATCTCCCGGAAATCCCGCGCCGCCTGGCGGACCGCGGCGACCATGCCGTCGTAGTCGCGGGTCGCATGCCGCACCTCCGTCAGCACGACGTCGAGCGCCATGACCAGCGCGTCGCGCTCGTCGGCGTCGTCGAGGCGGTCGATATGGAGGTGGATCAGGCTTTCGCGCGGGATGTCCTCGAATTCGGCGCGGTCGGCGTCGCCCCGGAAGGCGGTCAGACGACCCTCTCCGTCGCGCTCGATGGCGAGGATCGGGTGGGCGACGAACCGCGCCTGAATCCCGCGTTCGGTGAGTTCCGCAAGCACGCTGTCGAGCAGGAACGCCATGTCGTCATTGGCGATCTCGAGGACCGTGACCTCGCCCCCGGCGCCGAGGTCGTGGTCGGAGAGGCGGATGTCGTGCGCGTCAGGCGCGCGGTCCTTGACATGCCGCCAGGCGCCCGCCGCGAGGGCGGAGACGGCCTCGGACGAAAGCGGCGCGAGATCTTCCGGCGCCGCGCGGCCGAACAGCGCTTCCACGAAGTCGGGCGGCGGCCCGTCCCCGCCGTCGGCTGCGCCGGCGAACCGCGTGGCCTCCCCGAGCTGGGCCGGCCGCCTGGCGTCGCCGTCGTCCATCGTCGCCTCCTGAGGATCGAAATGGCTCCGCTGCCTAGCATGTGGCGCGTGGCTTCGGAACCAAGAGGGGACGTCGCACACGGTTTGATGACGGCGCCGCGCTCAGTGCGCTCCGATCGCCGCGAACACGTCGTCGGGCGTCCATCCGGCGGCGCGAAGCGAGGCGATCGAGGTCGAGCCACGCGTCTTTGCGAGCTTCAGCCCGTCTGCGTCCGCCATCAGCCGGTGGTGGCGATAGGCCGGGGCGGGCAGGCCGAGCAACCGCTGCAGCAGGCGATGGATCGAGGTCGCGTGGAACAGGTCCTGACCGCGCACGACATGGGTGACGCCCTGCAGCGCGTCGTCGACGACCACGGCGAGGTGATAGCTCGTCGGCGTATCCTTGCGCGCCAAAATGACGTCGCCCCAGTCCTGCGGGCGAGCCGGCACGGAGCCGGTCTCGCCGGCAGGCCCCTCGCCCAATTCGAACCAGCCGAGCGGCTCCGCGCCCGCGGCGGCGATCGCGGCTCCCATGTCGAGTCGCAGTGCGGCCGGGCCCTGGCGCTCGCCGCCGGCGACGCCGGGAACAGGCAGGCGCGGCGCGCCGTCGGGGTCGCGCGGCCACGGCCGGCCGAGATCGGCCTCGGCGCGCGCCGAGGCCGCGGCGATCTCGGAGCGCGCCAGCCGACAGGGATAGAGGAGTCCGCGCGCCTCGAGCGCGTCGAGCGCGCGGCGATAATCGGCCATATGCGCGGACTGTCGTCGCGGCGGCTCCTCCCAGGCGAAACCGAGCCAGGCGAGATCCTCGAAAACGCCGTCCACGAACTCCGGCTTCGTGCGCGCCGGATCGATGTCCTCGATCCTGAGGAGCACCCGGCCGCGGGCCTCCGCCGCCGCGCGCCAGACGCAGGCGGCCGACAGCGCGTGGCCGAGATGCAGCCGGCCGGTCGGCGAGGGGGCGAAGCGGAAGACGGGCGTCATGCGGGCGGAGGTCGCTCCACGAAGGCGGGACAAATCGCGCGAGCGGGCGCCGCACTCTGCAAGTATCGCAAGCCACGGCGCAAGGAACGTGGTAAGCACGGCGATGACCAAACACCGCTTCAAAGTCGGCGACCGCGCGTCGCTTGCCGCCACCGCCTCTCTCAAGATGGCGACCTCGGTCGTGATCACCGGCCTCTACCCCGCCGATCACGAGAACCTGCCGCTGCGCTATCGCGTGAAGGCGCCCAGCGAGTCCCATGAGCGCATGGCGACCGAGGACCAGCTCAAGCCGGGCTGACCCTCGACGCCGCGTCTTGCGGCGACCGCCACGCGCCGGATTGTTCCTTGCCCGATCCGCGGCTAGCGTGCGCAGCCGTGACGCCTGAACGCATCCTCGACAAGCCTGATCTCGACGCCGCCCTCGACGCTCTCTGCGCGCGAGACGCGCGGATGGCCGCTCTGCGCGCCGCAAGCCCCGAACCGCCGCTCCGGAGGATCAGCGCCGACATCGCCGGCCTCGTCTGGATCGTCAATTCGCAGCTCATCTCGGTCGCCGCCGCCCGCGCCATCCATGGCCGCGTCGAGGCCGCGCTGGGCGCTGTGGAGCACGCCGCCCTGTCCGCGGCCCCCGACGAGCTGTTCCGCGCGGCGGGGATGTCCAGGGTCAAGCTGAAGACGGTGAGAGCGCTGTGCGCCGCCGTCGACGACGGGCTCGACGTCGAAGGCCTCGAGGCGCTCGACGAGCCTGAGGCGCGGGCGCGCCTGCTCGCGATCCCGGGCGTCGGACCCTGGACCGCGGACGTCTTTCTGCTGTTCGCCCACGGCCGGCCGGACGCCTTCCCCGCGGGAGACGTCGCGGTCCAGTCCGCGATGAAGGACGTGCTCGGCCTCGCGGCCCGGCCGGACCGAGGCGCGGCGGAAGAGCTCGCCGAACCTTGGCGCCCGCTCCGCGGAGTGGCGGCGCAGCTGTTGTGGGCCTATTACCTGGGCCGGCGGCGAGGCCGGGACGCCGCCCCATCCCGGACGCCCGCCGGTCCCGTTCGGCCCGCATCCGTCGAGGAGATCGCATGAGCCAGGCCATCGACGGCCCCCGCCTTCCCGCCGCCTCGGGCGCGGCGAAGGCGCTCGTCGTGTTCCTCCACGGCTTCGGCGCCGACGGCAATGATCTGATCGCGATCGGCCAGGAGTGGCGGCGCCTGCTGCCGGACGCAGCCTTCGCCTCGCCGCACGCGCCGGAGCGCTGCATGGCGGCGCCGACCGGCCGGCAATGGTTTCCGCTCACCTTTCGCGATCCCGACGAGCGCCGCCGGGGCGTGATCGCCGCGGCGCCCGGCCTCGACGCCTTCCTCGACGCCGAACTCGCGCGGCACAAGCTCCCGCCCGACCGGCTGGCGCTCGTCGGCTTCAGCCAGGGCGCCATGATGGCGCTGCATGTGGGACTGCGGCGCAAGACCCCGCCGGCTGCGATCCTGGGCTATTCCGGCATGCTGGTCTCGCCGGAGGCGCTCGCGGCGGAGGCCACCGGCAAGCCGCCGATCCTGCTCGTTCACGGCGAGCGCGACGACGTCATACCGGTCGACGCGCTGTTCGCCGCGATGGACGGGCTCGCCGCCGCCGAAATTCCCGTCGAATGGCATCTCGCGCCGGGCCTCGGTCACGGCATCGACGGCGAGGGACTGCGCCAGGGCGCAGCCTTCCTCGCGAGCTCGCTCAAACCACGGAGGACAGGCCTTCGAGCGTCTTCACAAGCCTGACACGCCCGATATAGATTATGCCTCAAGCGCAGGCTTGAGCGCCCGCGCGCCGATAGGGAGTGCGTGGTGACGGTCGCCGTCTCGCCTGATGCGTGCCCGGCTCTGGTCCTGAACGCGGATTATCGTCCGCTCAGCTATTACCCGCTGTCGCTGTGGGCGTGGCAGGACGCGATCAAGGCGATCTTCCTCGATCGCGTGCACGTGCTGTCGCATTATGACCGCCGTGTGCACAGCCCGAGCTTCGAAATGAAGCTGCCGTCGGTCGTGTGCCTCAAGACCTACGTCAAGCCGGCGCGACACCCGGCCTTCACCCGGTTCAACGTCTTCCTCCGCGACCGCTTCTCCTGCCAGTATTGCGGCACGCGGGAGGAACTGACCTTCGACCACGTGATCCCGCGCTCGCGCGGCGGGCAGACCACCTGGGAGAACGTCGTCGCGGCCTGTTCGCCCTGCAATCTCCGAAAGGGAGGGCAGATGCCGGACGATTGCGGCATGCGGCCGGCGCAGGAGCCTTTCCAGCCCTCGGTCCACGACCTGCACCGCAACGGCCGCGCGTTCCCGCCGAACTACCTGCACGACAGCTGGCTCGACTACCTCTACTGGGACAGCGAGCTCGAGCCTTAAGCCGTGGCGTTTGGGCCGCGCTCGACCGCTGCTCGCGGTCGCAGGCGCCTTCCGGGGCTTGGCGCCGTCACCCGCCCGTCGTAGATGGCCGCGACGGCGCGGCTTCCGGGCCGCCTTCCACGCACAACGTCAGGGGGCGCTCCATGAAGGCGTTCGTGATCGGATTTCCAAAATCGGGCACGTCCACGCTGCAGGACGCCTTCACGAGAAGCGGCCTGAAATCCGCTCACTGGCGGATCAAGGACGGCGGCTACGTCGGCCGGATGATCTACCAGAGCTTTCTAAACGGGCGGGACCCCCTGGAGAAGCTGGCGGACTTCGACGTGATCGCGCAGGCCGACGTCTGCGTCCCAGGTCAGAAGGTCAATTGCTGGCCGCAGCTCGATTTCAGCGTGCTGGCCGCGATCCGCAAATATCATCCGGAATGCGTGTTCATCCTGAACCGGCGGCCCTCCCAGGACATCGCGTCGTCGATCCTGCGCTGGAACGACTTCTCCAAGCGGCTTGAGCAATCCGACATTCCGGGCCTGCCACGCGGTTACGGCACGAAGGCGAAGCATCTCGTGCAGTGGATCGACGCGCATTGCGAGGCGGCGCGACTGTTCTTCAAGAACGATCCGAACTTCCTCGAGCTCGACATCCTCGACCCCGAGGCTCCGGAAAAGCTCGGCGCGGCGATCAAGACGCCGATCCTGTGGTGGGGTCAGTCCAACGTGAACCGCAGGCAGCCTTCGGCAGCCTGACGCGTCCCGGCGGTCAGCGCCTCGTCAGACCATAGGCCGCGAGCCCCGCGACCGCGGCCGAGATCAGCGCGCTGTAGCCGGCGAGCGAGATCCCGAACAGTCGCCAGGCCGCCGCGTCGCACGGGACGATCCGGGTGGCGCGCATCTGCTCCAGCAGGCCGCCGGCCGCCGTCGGCGCGGCGTTCGCGCCGGCGCAGCTCGCCGGGCCCGGCCAGAAGCTCCATTCGACCCCGGCGTGATACGCCCCGAGCAGGGCGTTCCCGAGGAACAGCGCCCCCGCCACGGCCAGAAGGGGCTTCGCCAGCCCCGACCTTCCGCCGAGCGCCAGAACGCCGGCGACCAGCGCAAGCGGCGCGCCAAGATAATACGGCCAGCGCTCCCACAGGCAGAGCATGCAGGGCACGTAGCCGAAGACGTGCTCGAACACGAGCGCTCCGCCGACCGCGAGGCTGGCGATGGCGGCGACCGCGAAGGCTGCGGTCGCGACCGCAGCCGAGGACGAAGGGCGTGGGATTGTGGTCGTCATGGCGCCGATATGCCTCTTCGCGGCGGCCGCGTCTCCTCCCGTCGAAATTTTTTTTGCGCCTCGCCCGGCGGGCGCTCGGCCTGCGGCCGCTACGCCGGACTGGCGAGCAGCGCTTCGCGCCCTAGCGAGCCGCCGGCTGGCTCACGGGTAAACCTTTGAGCCGTCGCTTGGCGGATAGACCAAGGACGCGAACCGCCCCGCGATCGTGGCGGGTTAATGGAGTCGCTAGGATTTGACGGTCATGGATCTATAAAGTCACCACCTTCAGTATCGGGCTATAGAAATCTGAATTTTGAACGTAATACCTTCGCTGTGTGAGCGATCTCAGCAAGCGTTATCGATCTCAAAGAAATTTTACATCCGCTTTTGATGTGCGCCCGACGCTCTGTTCAGGCGATGTCACCCGGGCGCCTCCCGGGAGCGAACACGTCTTCGATAGCGGATGCGGCAGGGAGTTAATTTATGGCGTTGCTTGGCTTGAATCTGGACGGACTGGTCGGCGGAGTGACCGATGCGGTCGATGATCTTCTTGGAGCAGGGACTGGCGGGATCGTGGGCGACCTCGCCCCCGGCAAGCTCGTCGACAGCCTCGGAACGACGCTCGACGGCGTTCTCGACGGCGGTCCGACCGACCTTCTCGACGACCTCCTCGGAAACGATCTCCTCGATCTCGGCCTGCTGCAGGACGTGCTCGGCGGCGTCGGGGGAGGCGGCCTCGATCTCGGCTCGCTGGACGACCTTCTGAACAGCGTCGACGTCAACGACCTCGGCGGCACGCTTGACGATCTGTTCGACGACGGTCTGCTCGGCCTCGGCGACACCGTGCTCAATCCCGACGCGCTGGGCGATCTCGGTCCCGCCGACCTCCAGTCCACCACCACCTTCGTCACCAATCTCGTGGGCACGGTGCTCGACGTCGCAGGCGACACGGCCGACGTGGGGCTGATCCTCGACTCGCTGCTCGCCGGCGACGACGTGCTGAAGGGCGATGACGGCCCCAACGCCATCGACGGCCGCGCCGGCGACGATTCGATCGCGGGCCTCGGCGGCAAGGACACGCTGACGGGCGGAGACGGCGAGGACACGCTGCGCGGCGGCGAGGGCAATGACGTGCTGAGCGGCGGCGTCGGGGACGATTTGCTGTACGGCGACGCCGGCGCCGACCGGCTGGGCGGCGGTTCGGGCGCCGACAGGATGATCGGCGGCTCGGGCAACGACCAGTACGCCGTCGACAGCCGCGGCGACGTGGTGACGGAAGCCCTCGACGGCGGCCGCGACCTCGTGCTGAGCGCCGTGGGCTATCGCCTCGGCGACCACGTCGAGAACCTCAAGCTGCTCGGCCGGGGCGATCTCACGGGCGTCGGCAACACGCTCAACAACAATCTGTCCGGCAATCTGGGCGATAACGCGCTCCGGGGCGGCCTCGGGAACGATCTGCTCATCGGCTCGGGCGGCGTCGACACCCTGACCGGCGGGGCGGGCGATGACGTCTTCCGCTTTAATCTCCCGTCGGATTCGGGAATCGGAGCGGGGCGCCGCGACGTCATCACGGACTTCGCCGACGGCGACCGCATCTCGGTCGGCCCGCTCGACGGCGACCTCGAGGCGGTGAACGATCAGGCCTTCAGCTATATCGGGGGCACGCGGCCGTTCTCCGGAGACGGGCACGGCGAGATCGGCTTTACGAAGGGCGCGAACTTCACGCTGATCCGCGTCGACGCCGACGGCGACGGCGGCCTCGACTTCCAGG
Organism: Hansschlegelia sp. KR7-227; assembly: GCF_049446035.1. NCBI lineage: Bacteria > Pseudomonadati > Pseudomonadota > Alphaproteobacteria > Hyphomicrobiales > Methylopilaceae > Hansschlegelia > Hansschlegelia sp. KR7-227. The sequence continues at coordinate 303,011 of NZ_JBMSEA010000003.1, read as the reverse complement.
TCCAGCTCACCGGAGCGCACGATCTGGCGCGCGCCGACTTCATTCTCTGACGCGTACGCTTCTGTTCGGGCGGCGCCTCCAGGCGCCGCCCGCCACATTCACACGACGTATTTGACGACGACGAAGCCGCCGACGACCACGACCAGCAGCAGGATGGCGGCGAGCTCGAGACGTTTCTCGATGAATTCGCGCACCGGCTCGCCGTAGCGCCGGAGCAGCCATGCGACGGCGAGGAAGCGCAGGCTGCGCGAGACCAGCGACAGGAAGAAGAACAGGACGAGGTCGTAGCCGGCGAAGCCGGAGGTGATGCTGACCAGTTTGTAGGGGATCGGCGTCAGGCCCTTGAGCAGGATGATCCACATCCCGTAGGCCGCATAGGCCTCGCGGAACGCCTCCATCTTGTCGCCGTAGCCGTAGAGCTGGATGATCCAGAGGCCGACGGTGTCGTAGAGCAGCGCGCCGATCGCATAGCCGAGCATTCCGCCCAGCGTCGAGGAGATGCCGCACAGCCAGGCGAGCCTGTAGGCCTTGTCCGGCCGCGCGATGACCATCGGCACCAGAAGAATGTCGGGCGGCAGCGGGAAGAACGAGGCTTCGGCGAACGACACCCCGGCCAGAGCCGCGTTGGCGCGCGGCCCCGCCGCGAGAGCCAGCGTCCAGTCGTAGAGACGTCTCAGCATGTGTGGTCTTTCGCCGGCGCCCGCGCGGCGCGGCCCGGCAATGGGCGTGGGGGCCGCCGACGGCGGGTCGCCGCGATCAAGCGGGGACGAACCGTGAAAGCATCGTGAAGGCGTTCATGGCGACGGCAACCCGAAGAAAACGCAACGGCTCTAGCAGCCGCCGGCGCCGCCCGCAATGCGGCGCGGCGAAGGCTCGCGCCGCCCCCGTCCGGAATTGACAGATCGGCGCCGCCTCGACATCGTGCCGGCCGCTCGGGAGTCCGGGCGCTGCGGGCGTGGTGGAATTGGTAGACGCGCCGGACTCAAAATCCGGTTCCGCAAGGAGTGTCGGTTCGAGCCCGACCGCCCGCACCACTCGGCGCGCCCCGGCAGCGGCGCAGAGCCGCAGGTCCCGCCCTAGAGCCCGAAGGTGACCCGTCCCGCGGCGTCGATCTGGAACGAAGGGTTCCACGCGATCTCCCAGGCGTGCCCGTCCGGATCCGCGACATAGCCGCGGAGGCCGCCATGCCCAGGGGCGTCGGCCGGTCTGAGGACGTGGCCTCCGGCTGCGACGAGCTTCTCCAAAAGCGTCTCCACGGCCTCGCCCGACCCCACATTGTGCGCCAGCGCGACGGCGCCTGAGCCGGCCTGGCATGGACGCCGCATGTCCTCCTCAAGCCGGGCCTGCAGCCAGGTTCCCAGCACAAGCCCGTTCATCTGATAGAAATGGATGTCGTCGTTCTGAAAGACGGGCGTCCACTCGAAACCGTCGCGGTAGAACCGCCGCGACCGTTGGAGATCAGCAACGCCCAGGGTGACGACGGAAATCTGCTGCTGCACGACCCGCTCCGCTGTCGTTGCGGCCTTCGACGCCGCGCCCCCGGGAAAGCGGCCCCGGCCTTCGGGCGGGGCCGGGCCGTTTCGAACGACCCGCTTTTCGGCCGCGGTCGAGTGTACGCCACGCCTCTCCCGGCGCAAACGAAGCGGTCGCCACGGGAGGTAACGTAATGCAGCGGCTTAACAATTTAATTGGCGAGCGCCGTCGACGTCGTCGTCCGCCCCGTCATATAACTGGCTTCCCCGCTCGCTCACGTCGGCTCCATGGACTGGATCGCGCTCACAGAGGCTGTCCGACGTCGCCCGTCGCTCGGCTATGCGATCGCTGTCGCAGTAAGCGTCGCGGCGCTCGCGCTCCGGCTCGCGATGACCGACGTCTTCGTCGGGTTTCCCTTCATCACCTTCGTGCCGGCTTTCGCTCTCGCCGCCTTTCTGGGCGGCGTCGGTCCTGGCGTCGTCGCGGCCGCGTCGGGCGCGGTCTTTGCGGGCTACTTCTTCATCGAGCCGCTCTACGACTTCGCCTTGCCCTGGCCGTCGGGCTGGATCGCCATGGGGTTCTATGGGCTGATCGCCATCGTCATCATCATCCCGATCGGGACGATGCTGAGGGCCCACGACCGGCTGACGGCGAGCGAAGAGGCGCTGAAGCAGCTCAACGCCGATCTGGAGCGGCGCGTCGCGGACCGGACGGCTGAACTCCAGGCCGAGGTCCGCGAGCACGCCGAGGCGCAGGCGCAGGTCCGCCAGCTGCAGAAGATGGAGACCATCGGCCGGCTGACCGGCGGCATCGCGCACGACTTCAACAATATGCTGGCGATCGTGATCGGCTCCCTGGACCTCGCGAGGCGGCGGCTCACCGGCGATGAGCATCCCCGCGTCGCCTCCGGCATCGCGAACGCGTTCGAGGGCGCCCAACGCGCGGCTACGCTGACCGCGCGTCTGCTGGCGTTTTCGCGGCAGCAGACGCTCGAACCCCAGACGATCGACGCCAACAAGCTGGTCGGCGGCATGTCCGAGATGCTGCGGCGGACGCTGGGCGAGACCATTCGCGTCGAGACGGTGCTCGCCGGCGGCCTGTGGCGCACGCGCGCCGACCCGATCCAGCTCGAAAGCGCGATCGTCAATCTCGCCGTCAACGCCCGCGACGCGATGCCGACCGGCGGCGCCCTGACCATCGAGACCGCGAACACCGATCTCGACGACCGCTATGCGCGCGCCCATCACGAGGTGACGGCGGGCCAGTACGTGATGATCAGCGTGACGGACGCAGGCTCCGGCATGCCGCTGGAGGTCGCCGAGCGGGCGTTCGATCCGTTCTACACCACCAAGGGCGTCGGCAAGGGCACGGGGCTGGGCCTCAGCCAAGTCTACGGCTTCGTCAAGCAGTCCGGCGGGCACGTGAAGATTTATTCCGAGCTTGGCCGGGGAACGACGGTCAAGATCTATCTGCCCCGCCGGCAGGCGGAGCCCGACGCGCCGCCGCTCGCAGCGCTTGCGGAGGCGGCGACTGCGGACGGCGACGTCATCGTGCTCGTGGTGGAGGACGAGGAGCAGGTCCGGCACATGAGCGTCGACGCGCTCCGGGCGCTCGGCTACACGGTCGTGCAGGCGAGCGACGGGGCGCAGGCCCTCGAGCAGCTCTCGCTGCAGCCCCGCATCGACCTGCTCTTCACCGACATCGTGATGCCATACATGACGGGCCGCGAGCTCGCCGACGCCGCGCGCAAGCTCAGGCCCGAGCTGAAGGTGCTGTTCACCACCGGCTACACGCGCAACGCGGTCGTCCACAACGGCATCCTCGACAGCGGCGTCGCTTTCCTGCCGAAACCCTTCACGGTCGAGCAGCTCGCGACGAAGGTCGGCGCGGCGCTCGCCGGAGCCGGCGCGAACCGCTGAAGCGCTTCGAAGGCGGCATGGCCGGATTTTAGCCCAGGCCAGGAGCGCGCCGCGCGCGCCGCGTGGCCGGACGCGTTCCCGAGCGAGGACGGTCGTGCTAGGCGCTGAAGACCCCTCCCGTCGCAGCGCCCCGATGCCCCGCACCATCCTCGACGTCACCCGGCTTCTCACCCGCGCGAGCCACCCGATCGCGACCGGCGTCGACCGGGTCGAACTGGCCTACGCCCGCCGCGCGCTGTCGCTGCCGCCCGAGCGCGTGGGCTTCGCCGCGATCTTCCGGCGCCGGGCGGCGCCGCTCGACCGCGCGGCCGTGGAGGGCTTCGTCCAAGCGCTCGACTCGAAATGGCGCGGGCTCGCCGGAAGTCCCTCGGCGGCGCTGCGCCTCGCGGAGCGTCTCGGAGCTCCGGCGCCGCCCACGCCCCCGGCCGCCGACGCGAGCGACGACGCCTTCCGTCGCGCGCTGAAGCTCAGGGCGCAGGCGGCCCTCGGGCTGGGACGGCGGGCGGTCGGCAGGGGCGACGCCTATGTCCACGTCTCGCACATCCGGCTCGATCGACCGGAGGTTTTCGCGAGCGTCGTCGCAGCCGGCGCGATGCCCGTCATCCTCGTCCACGACCTGATTCCGATCCGGTTTCCCGAATACGGCCGAGAGGGAGAGGCGGAGCGGCACGCGCGCCGCATGACCACCGTGCTCGATCACGCGGCGGTCGTCGTCGCCAACTCGGCCGACACCGCGCGCGATCTCGCAGCCTTCGCCGCCGAAACCGGGCGCCGGACGCCGCCGATGCTGAGCGCGCCGCTCGGCCTGGAGCCGGGCTTCTCCGCCGACGTCGCCCCGCTCGCGACGCCGAAGCCGTATTTCGTGGCTCTCGGCACGATCGAGCCGCGCAAGAACCACCTGCTGCTGCTCCACCTCTGGCGGCGGCTCGCCGAACAGCGGGGAGCAGACACGCCGACGCTCGTGCTGGTCGGCCGGCGCGGCTGGGAGAACGAGATGGTGGTCGACCTGCTCGAGCGCTCGTCGGCCGTTCGGGCGCATGTCGTCGAGGTGAACGACCTGCCCGACGCCGCGCTCGTCGCGCTGGTGAAGGGCGCGCGCGCCCTGCTGTTTCCGAGTTTCGCGGAGGGCTACGGCCTGCCGCTGGCGGAGGCGCTGGCGCTCGGCGCGCCGGCGATCGTGTCGGATCTGCCGTCCTTCCGGGAGATCGCGGGAGAGGCGGTCGAGATCATCGACCCGCTCGATGGTCCGGCTTGGCAGGCCGCGGTGCTCGACTACGCCGACGAGCGGTCGCCCCGCCGCGCCGCCGCGCTCGGCCGCATCGCGGGCTTCACGCCTCCAAGCTGGGAGGGACACTTCCGGATCGTCGCCGAGGCGACCGGGCTCGGCTGACCGGCTCGCGGGGGCACGCCCCCGCAAGCCGCGCGGCGCCGCTCAGGCGCTGTGGTCGCGGATGCCGTAGAACACAAGCACGCCGATCGCCCAGGCGAGCGTGGAGCACAGCAGCACCAGGAAGATCATCTGCAGCCGCTTCGGATAGAGCGAGTCTTCCGGCATATGCGGTTCGACGAAGGTGGCGATGTAGCGGGCCTGGCGCTCGGCGCGCATGCGCGCCGCCTCGACCGACTGAGAGGCTTGCTCATAGGCCTTCTGCGCGAAGTCGCGTTCGGTCGCGAGATTCTCGAACTCCGCCATCGATGCGGAGATCAGCTGGCCCTGGCTGTTCGGGGCGACGGAGCCGATCTTCGCCTTCTCGGTGGCGATGCGCGATTTCAGGGCGTCGACCGCGTTGCGCATCACGCGCACCGTCGGCGCGTCGCGGTTGAGGAAGGCGTTCGCCGCCTGAAGCTCCGCTTCCTGCTTGGCGAGCTGGCTCTCCAGGTCGGCGACGATCTGGCTCTGGGCGGTCGCGACGCTGGTCGGATCCGTCGCGCCCTTGCGGTCGCGGAAGTCTTGGATGGCCTTCCGGGCGAATTTGAGCCGGAGCTCCGCGCGCGACTGCTCCTGCTTGGTCACCGAAATGGTGTCCTCGCGAGCGCGCTCGGAGAGCTTGTTCACGAGCTTCTCGCTCTCGCGCACGGTCTCGCGCGCGATCTTGAGAGCGTCCTCGGGCGTGAAGGCGCGGACGTTGAAGGTGATGATTCCGGAGATCGGCTCGAAGTACACCCAGGCCACCGAGTTCCAGAACAGCGTCAGGTGCTCGATCGTGTCCTCGAAGTCGTAGGGGCGGTACCTGGCCAGGAAGTCGGCGTTCGAATGGCTGTAGATCGCCCGAAGATCCAGCGTGCGCTGGAGGTTGCCGACGAGCTGGCCGCTCTCGATGAACTGGGAGACGATGAAGCTGTCGGAGATCATCGGGGCGGCGGAGCCGCCGATGCCGGTGAGCGCGCCCATAAGGTCGCCGCCGCCCGAGCCGCCGTCATCTGGGCCGCGCACCGCGAAGCGGGCCTCGGCGACATATTGCGGCGCCGCGATGAAGCCGTAGTAGATCGAGGCGAGGAAGGTCGGCAACGCGATCGCGAACACCGCCGAGATCTTGACGAAATTCTTCTTGCTCCGCCCGGCGGCGGCGCGCGGGGCCGGCCGAGCGACGGCGGCGTCCGGCAGATTCGGGGCGCGGCGCCCCGGCACGTCGCGGCGGGGAAGCGGCACGACGGTGTTCGATCCGCGGGTCGCCAGTGGGCCGCCGCGGCCGTCGGAAGCGGCCGCAGCTTCGTCGCCCGCCGGCGCCGCGCGGCGCGCCAGCCGGCCGCGGCCTGCGGCCGGGCCGGCTTCGTTATCGTCGCTCGTCATGCCCCGGGCGTCCGGCCCCGGCCGCGCGGACGAACCCTCCGCGCCGCGCGGGGCGAGCTTCGCCTGGCCGGTCGCCGCCAAAGACTTCAGGATCGAGCGGGCGCGGGCCCCGAGCTGGACGTCGGCGATCTTCGGCGCTGCGGGATCGGTCATTTGCGCCTTTGGCCTCTGATGCTTGCTATAACTTGTCGGTAGGCTTGGTAGGCGTCGGAAGGGTCATTATAGAACGTCAGAGCGCCTTGGTCGAGCAACAGCGCCGCATCGCAATATCCGTCCACCGGACCCACCCGGCTGGTCGCCCAGATCAGCGACCCGTGGCTGATGCGTTCGGCGATGATCGAATCCACCAAATCCTGCTTTCCCGCGGACGCCGCCGGCACCTTCTCGTCGATGAAATACCAATCGAACTGGAACGATAGGGTTAACCCAAGCGCCAACTGGCGACGCTCCGCCCCCGTGTAATGGGCGATCGGACTGCCCTTCTTCAGCTTGACGCCCGCGATCTCGGTCGCGAGACGCAGGACCTCCGTCGCGTCGACGCCGTAGAGATGCGCGAGAAAGCTCGCGTTCTGGCGGAACGTTCCCTTGTTGTCGAGGAACGTGGTTTCGCCGAGCGGCCAGCTCGGCAGGCCGACGGAGCGGATCGCGCCGCGCTCGGGCTCCGCGAGCCCCGACAACATCCGCAGCACCATGGCGTTGTCGGCGCGCGACAGGCCGAGCAACGCGATCCGGCGCCCCATCGGGAGCGAGACGGTGGCGTTCTCGAGGATCCAGCGCTTGTTGCGCTTGTCCTTCGTGGATTTCCAGACGTCAACGAGTTCGAGCATGCCGTCGTCGCGTCAGCGCATTCCGCGAGCCGGCGGACGGCGGCGCAGCGCTCGTTCGCCCGCGAGGCCCAGCAACAAGAAGCAGATCGTCACGGCGAACAGGTAGCCGCGGTCGAGAGAGGCGCACTCATAGCCTGCGTAGAAGCCTTCTCGGAACCATTCGATGCAGTGCACCATCGGGTTCCAGAGCAAGATGTCGCGCAACTGCGGCGGCATGCGGTCGACGAGCGTCGCGAATCCCGAGGTCATGAACATGATCAGCATGATGATGGATTTGAAGTGCACCAGCCCAGGCGCGAGATTGATCGCGAGCGCGAAGGCGAGGGCGTAGGACAGCGAATAGACGGCGGTGACTCCGATCACGAGCAGGCATGTCAGCGGATCGGCGGGCACGGCGTCGAAACCGAACGCCTGGAGGGAGCTGAGGATCACTATCAGCACCACGATCGCCGTGACGATTTCGAGCAGCCACGTCGCATAGGCGGAATCGAGCTTGTGCAGGGTCGGCAGGCCGCTTTTGTGCGTTCTCGTCACGATCGGCTCGACCGAACCCGCGGTCGTCTTCCACATGCGCGCGAGCACGACGCCGATCGCGAAGAAGACCTCGAAGCTGCCCCCGAGCGGCGACTGCTGGCCCGCATGCGAGCTGAACGCCATCTTGAGCACGAAAATCCAGCAGATCGGCTCGATGATCGCCCAGATGTAACCGGCGCGCGAGCCTACGAAGCGGGTCCTGATGCGCTGCAGCATCAGCACGAAGATCGAGCGAAACTGGAGGGCTGCTGAGGCTGGCAGGTTCACGGCTGACCTTCCCGGATGCGGCGCGGCGTGCCTCGAATCGGAGCCGCCGGCGTTGCGTCCTCCGCCGGCGCGCGCCCGTCGCGCCTGCGACCGAGCGAGATGAACGCTACGATCTCGGCGAGATCATGACTTCGCGTCGCGTCCACGTCGAGGGCCCTGGCTGCGCCTACGCCGAGAGTCTCGCCGACGCCGCGCCGAGCGCGTCGACGACCGCGGCGCGAATCTGATCCAGCGAGAACGGCTTCGTCACCACGTCGTGGATCAGGGCCTCAAGCCCGGCCGCCCGCTCGCGCTGGTCGGCGTAGCCGGTCATCAGCAGGATGACGACGTCAGGATAGTCGCGCGCGGCCGTCAGCGCGAGCGCGATCCCGTCCATCATCGGCATGCGGATGTCGGTCAGTAGCAGATCGAAGGCGCCTTGCGCCGCCATGAGTTTCTCCAGCGCGTCGGCGCCGTCGAAGGACGCGGTCACCTCGTGGCCGTCCAGCTCCAAAGCGCGCTTGACGAAGCCGCGGACGGCCTCCTCATCGTCGGTCAGCAGGATGCGGGCCATGACGGGTCTCCTTCAGTGCGGGGCGACGTCGGGGTCGACCTCGACCACCCCGACGAAGGGAAGCTCGCGATAGGCGTGGGCGACGTCCATGCCGTAGCCCACGACGAACAGATCGGGGCAGACGAACCCGACGAGGTCTGCATGGATCGAGACCGCGCGCTTGTTGGGCTTTTCGAGCAGCACGCAGGTGCGGACCCGCCGCGCGCCGCGCGCGGCCATGAGGTCCTTGGCGTAGGCGAGGGTTCGCCCGGACTCGAGTATGTCGTCGACCAGCAGCACGTCGCGGCCCGCGACTTCGCTTTCGATGTCGTGGACGATCCGCACCGTTCCCGAGGATTCGGTCTGGTCACGGTAGCTCGACAGAGAAAGGAACTCGACCTCCGGCGACAGCCCGGCGACGTGCAGGGCGCGGATGAGGTCGGCCGCGAACACGAAGCTTCCCTTCAGCACGGCGATCACGAGCAGATCGTCCTGCGTGGAGATCGCGATGTCCTTCGCGAGCTCCGCGTTGCGGGCGGCGATCGCTTCGGCTGCGAACAGCACGTTCACGCGGCGGGACATAAAAACTCCTGTGCTGCGGCTCACCCGTTCGGGCGGGACGCAAGATCTCGCGGGGAAAGGAAGCGGACGTCGACCGCGCGACCCTCCGCCGGCGGCGAGGCGAGCCGCGCACGAAACGGCGCCGCCTCGCCCGGCGCAAGCTTGGGGCGCCCGGCGACCGTGGTCCAGGCGTAAAGCTCCCGGCCGTCCCGGGAGCGGACCGAGAGCCGCAGCCGCGGCGCCTCGACGACGGCGTCGGTGACGTTGGCGACGGCGCCGGTGACCAGGAGGATGGGGACGCCCTCCTCGACGTCCTCCACCGACCGAACGTCTGAGATCTCCAGCCCGCGGACGTTCACCGGCAGCCCGATCGCCGCATAGAGGCCTGCGAGCGAGGGGACGGCGCGCACCAGCGGACGACGCTCGGCGATCGCGACGCCGATGACGACCAGCCCGCATGCCGCGAGGATCGCGGCGGGGCGGAGCTTGCGGCGGGGCCCATCCGCCGGTCGGGCCGTCGGCTGAGGCGGAGCCGGCCGGCCCTTCGGCGCCGTCTGACCCGCCCCCCTCGCGAACAGGCCGAGCCGCTTCGCTCGGGGCCGTGGAGCGGCGACGTCGGCGAGTTCGGCGTCGATCGTTTCGAGGGTCGGGTCGTGGAGCGGCGTCGCGTCATAGGCGTCGACGGCGTCGGCGTCCTCGAGGCTCTCGATCGGCGCGGGCGGCCCTTCCACGTACCAGGACTGGCGACAGCGGGCGCAGCGCACGGAGCGGCCCGCGCCGACCGCCGCGGCGTCGAGCCTGTAGGACGCCTCGCAGGAAGGGCAGCGGACGAGCATGGCGTTCCCATCGCACGAATCCGCTCCGCCGGACGCAGCCGTCGCGGGACCCGTTCACGACCTCGCCATTTTATCGTTAATGGATCGTTAAAGGGCGGCGCGCGACAAAGGCCAACATCCTTTGTTAAGCCGACCTCGGGGAAGGATGGCTTCATGCTGAGCTTCGAGAATGTCGGCCTGCGCTACGGTCTCGGACCCGAGGTGCTGCGCGATCTGACGTTCGCGATCGAGCCCAACTCGTTCCAGTTTCTCACCGGCCCCTCCGGCGCGGGCAAGACGTCGCTGCTGCGGCTGATGTTCCTCGCGATGAAGCCGACGCGGGGGCTCGTGAAGATTTTCGGCCGCGACATTCTTACGCTTCCGAATCGCGAGCTGCCCTCGCTGCGCCGGAGGATCGGCGTCGTGTTCCAGGACTTCCGGCTGCTCGATCACATGACGACCTATGAGAACGTCGCGCTGCCGCTGCGCGTGGCGGGCCGCGACGAGGCCTCCTACCGCGGCGAGGTGGTCGAGCTGCTGGGCTGGGTCGGGCTCGGCGAGAAGCTCGACGCGCTGCCGCTGGTGCTGTCGGGCGGCGAGAAGCAGCGCGCCGCCATCGCCCGCGCGCTCGTCGCCCAGCCGGAGCTGCTGCTCGCCGACGAGCCGACCGGCAACGTCGATCCGCAGCTGGCGCGGCGCATCCTGCGCTTGTTCGTGGAGCTGCATAAGTCCGGCACGTCGGTCGTGATCGCGACGCATGACATCGCGCTCATGGACCTTTACGACGCACGCCGTCTCGTTCTCCACGACGGCCGACTGCACGTTTACGAATGACATCGCCCGCCGGCGGCGCGCCCGCCAAGCCCTCAAGCCGCGCCGCGGCGAAGACGCCCGCTCCGATCCGCAGGCTTGGGCCGATCGTGCCCGCGTCCTCGGTGTCCGGGCACACGCTCGTGATCGTCATCGCCATCATGACCTATCTCGCGGCGCTCACGATCGGCGCGGTCGACCTCGTGCGGGCGACGGCGAGCGCCTGGGAGCGCGACGTGCTGCGCGAGACCACGATCCAGATCCGTCCGGCGGAGGGCCGCGACCTGGACGCCGCGGTCGAGCGCGCCTCCGCGGTCGCCCGGACGACCGCGGGCGTGACCGACGTGCGCTCCTATTCGAACGAGGAGACCGCCCGCCTGCTGGAGCCCTGGCTCGGCTCGGGCCTGACTCTCGAGGATCTGCCCGTGCCCCGCCTGATCGTGCTGAAGCTCTCGCCGGACGCCGCCTTCGACGCCGCCGGCCTGAAGGCCAGGCTCGAGCGCGAGGCGCCGGGGGCGACGCTCGACGACCACCGGCGCTTCCTCGACCGGCTGGTCGCGATGGCGCGCACCATCGTCGCGCTCGGCGTCGGCGTGCTGATCTTGATGCTGACCGCCACCGTGCTTTCGGTCGTGTTCGCGACCCGGGGGGCGATGGCCGGCAATCGCGACATCGTGCAGGTGCTGCATTTCGTCGGGGCGCGCGACGGTTACATCGCGGGTCAGTTCCAGCGCCGCTTTCTCAGGCTGGGGCTAAAGGGCGGCCTCGCAGGCGGCCTCGCAGCCTTCGGCACCTTTCTGCTCGCCGAGATGACCGCCGAGCAGCGCGTCGGCAGCGCCGCCGTCGATCAGATGGACGCGCTCTTCGGCCGCTTCCAGATCGGCCCCACGGCCTATGCGGGCGTAGCCGTGATCGTGGCGATCATCGCGGTGCTCACCGCCGTCACCTCGCGCGTGACGGTCTACCGCACGCTCCGGGCGATGGGTTGAGCGATGCCGCAACCGCGCCTTTCCGCCCGGACGGACCCGGCGTCCCCAAGACTTGCCGCAGGGGGGAACGAGGCGCAATCTCCGCGCACGAACCGACTCTGGCCCGATGGCTACACCGGCTGAACTCCTTTCCGACGACCGGGCGGCGGCGCGCAAGCCCGCCGCCACGGCCGGACGCGCCGTTCTGGCGGCGGGCCTCCTGCTGGCGGCGACGATCGGGCTCGCCTTGATCGGCTTCATCGCCTTCGTCGGTTCCGTCCCGCCGCCCGTCAGCACGGCGCCTGCGCGCGGCGACGGCATCGTCGCGCTCACCGGCGGAGCCGAAAGGCTGTCCGACGCGCTGCGGCTGCTCGCCTCCGGCCGCGGGCGCCGGCTGCTGATCTCGGGCGTGCATCCCGAGACCACCGACCGCGAGCTCGCTCGGGCGCAGCCCGACTACGCAGCCTTCGCGCGCTGCTGCGTCGATCTCGGACGACGGGCGCTGAACACCGCCGGCAACGCCGTCGAGACGCGGCGCTGGGCGGAGCGACACGGCTTCCACTCGCTCATCGTGGTGACTTCGGGCTATCACATGCCACGGACCCTCATGGAGCTCGCCCGCGAGATGCCGAATGTGGAGCTGATCCCCTACGCGGTCGTCACCGATCGGCTGCGCGAGGAGCCGTGGTGGCGCGACTGGGCGACCGCGAAGCTCCTCGCCGGGGAGTATGTGAAATATGTCGCGGCGCTGGTGAGGGTCCGGCTCGCGCCGCGGCTCGCAAAGTCCGAGGCGACGGCTGAAGGCCGCGGCGCGGCGTCCGAGGGGCGAAGCTGACCTTGCCGCTTACGACCCGCGCCTTCGAGGCGCGCCAGCCGCACGATGCGGACGGTCCGCCGCGCGCCGGCCGCGTCGTGCTATGGCGCTCGCTTCTCTTCAACGTGCTTATGGCGCTGCATGTCTGTCTGACGGCGCTGATCACCGGTCCGTTCATCCTCGTGCTTCCGCGCCGCCACGTGGTCGCGATCTCGCAATGGTGGGCCCGTGGCGGGCTCTGGCTGCTCAAGGTCGTCGTCGGGATCGAGGTCGAGATCCGCGGCCGCGAGAACCTGTCGCCAGGCGGCGCCCTGATCGCGGCGAAGCATCAGTCCGCGCTCGAAACCTTCGCGATCGTGCCTCAGCTTGACGACCCCGTCTTCGTGCTGAAGCGGGAGCTGACCTGGGTGCCGCTGTTCGGCTGGTTCCTGTCGAGGCTGAAGATGATCGCGATCGACCGGTCGGCCGGCGGGGGCGCGCTGCTGCAGATGCTCGACCAGGCGAATGCGGCGATGCGGGCCGGCCGCCAGGTCGTGATCTTCCCTGAGGGCACCCGCCGTCCGGTGGGCGCCCCGCCGCGCTACAAGCTCGGGGTGACGCATCTTTACGAGCGGCTCGACGTCAGCTGCATCCCGGTCGCGATGGACACCGGCGTGTTCTGGCCGCGGCGGACCCTGCGCCGCCGACAGGGGCGCGCCGTGATCCAGTTCCTTGAGCCGATCCCGCCGGGACTCGACCGGGCGTCCTTCGAGAAGCTGCTGCGCCAACGGATCGAGACCGCGACGGACAGGCTGGTCGCCGAAGCGCGCGCCCATCCCGAGGGCGCCGCCGCCCGGCCGGGCAAAATTTGCCTGCCTTGACAGGGGACTAAGCGCGACTCCTTACTATGGTACTGCCCGATCCAAGATGATTCGGTGTCAATGACCACTCGTGCCGATGCTGCAGCTGCGCTGATCGACCAGGTCGCCGCCGCGGCGCCCTCCGTACCCTCGCCCGAGGACCACGGGCTGGCGCTGGTCGCGCGCGAGGGCGGCTTCGGCGATCGTTACCGCGTGTGGCGCGGACGCTCGGGTCGGCGGTATCTGGTCACTGTGATGCCCCTCAGCGAAGCGCTTCGCGTGGAGCATGCGATCACATTGCTCGTCGCGATCGAGCCGGACGGCGCGCGCCGCGTGCTGTGGGCCGGCGACGCGCGCGCCATGCCGGGCATCGAACTCACGCCGGGCGTGCGGCTCGAAGCGCATGTGCACCTTCTGGCCTCCTCCGCGGAGGGCCGTCGGGCGGCGCTGGACGACCTCGCCAGCGGCACGCAGAGCTACTCGTCCGTGCTTACCGTAAGCGCCGAGGCGAGCCAGGCGAGCGTCGGATCGACGACGCCCAGGCGCTCCAGCTCGCGCGCGGTGTTGAGGACGTAGTCGGGATTGGGTCCCGCCGCCCCGACCGCGCCTATGACGCGCTCCAGCGTCTCTTCCGGGGTCAACAGGCCGACATATTGCGGATGGCGGCAGTCCACCACATAGGTCACCGCCTCGACCTCCCGGCCGTCGGCGAGCGAGATCGGCAACATACGTTCGACATAGACGTGGGTCACAAGCTCGCGCTCGCGCAGATAGGAGAGCGTGTCGGTGACGCGGGGCGCCTCGACGCGGAACGCGACGCCCTGACACGAGCCGCCATGGTCAAGGCCGAGAACCAGTCCCGGCCGTTCCGGGGTGCCGCGATGACGGACGGATTCGATGCAGAGCGCGCGGTGATAGCCCTCGATCGAGGCCGGCGCCTGCTCGACGGCCTCGAAGCCCGGCCGCCACATCAGCGAGCCGTAACCGAACACCCAGAGATCGACGTCGGACGGGATCATGCGTCAAGCCGGCAGGGAAACGACTCGCGAGACATGGCCGCGATTCTATGCTCTGCGGTCATGCAAGATGGAAGCCGCATGAAGGTCGCGCCGCGTCATGACGTCGTCTGATCCGCAGGTCGCGCCGGCCGGCCCGCCGCGTCGCCGCGCCCGACTCTTCGTTCCGTTCGCGTTGCTGGCCGTCCTCGCCGCGGTCTGGACAGGCTTCTGGTTCTTCGCCGCCTCGAAGGCGGGGGAGGCGGTCGACGTCTGGCTGAAGCGCGAGGCCGACCGGGGCCGGGTCTATGCCTGCGCGAACCGCTCCGTCGGCGGCTATCCCTTCCGCCTCGAAGTCGACTGCGAGGCGCCGACGGCCCGGTTCGCGTCGGTCGACGGACCGGTGGTGGCGAGCGCGCCGCGCTTCGTCGCGGTCGCCCAGGTCTATGATCCCAAGCGGCTGATCGGCGACCTGACCGGCCCTGTCGCCGTCACCATGGCGGACGGGAGCCGGAGCGATCTCAGCTTCGGACGCGCGCAGGCGAGCCTGCTGGTCGAAGGCAGGCGCTTCGAGCGCTGCTCGATCGTGATGGCGACGCCGCGGCTCGTCGCGGCCGGCGACGAGATCGGCGCGGCGCGCGAGCTCCAGCTCCATCTGAGGCGCACGCCCGATGCGGCTGACGGCGCGTATGACGTGGCCGTCCGCCTCGAGGACGCGGTCTCGCCGCTGCTCGACCTCGCCCCGGTCGGCGAGGGTCCGGCCTCCCTTCTGTTTCAGGTGCAGGCGCAAGGCTTAGGCGATCTTGAGCCGGGCCCGCTCGACCAGCGCCTTCGCGCTTTCGCGGAAGCCGGCGGCAGGCTCAAGGTCGAACTGGCGCGCGTCGAGCGAGGAGGGCTGGCGGCCGAGGCGGCCGGCGACGCCGCGCTCGACGTCGAGGGACGCCTCCGCGGAACCTTCGACGTGACGGCGCGCGGCGTGGACGACGTGATCCAACGACTGCTCGGCGGCGGCCGGAAGGACACGCTGTCCGCCCTGCTTGGCGCGGGGGCGTCGATGCTCGGCGCGAAAGCGGAGCTCGACGGCCAGCCGGCCCGCACCTACCGGGTGACGATCGACAAGGGCCGGCTTTCGGTCGGGCCGATCAAGCTCATGCGCCTGCCGCCGCTGTTCTGAAGCGCTCAGCGCGGGACCGGCAGGCCGCGGACCTTGGCGGCGGCGTCGATGAAGCCCTTGGTCGTCGCCATCAGCTCCGGCACGTCGAGCAGGAAGGCGTCGTGGCCCTTGTCGGTCGCGATCTCGACAAAGGAGACGTTCGCCGCCGCGGCGTTGAGCGCGTGCACGATCTGCCGGCTGTCGATCGTGGGAAACAGCCAGTCGGAGGTGAAGGACGCCACGCAGAACCGCGTCCGCGTGCCCTGGAAGGCGCGCGCCAGCGAGCCGTCATGTTCGGCGGCGAGGTCGAAATAGTCCATCGCCCGCGTGACGTAGAGATAACTGTTGGCGTCGAACCGTTCGACGAAGCTCGCCCCCTGGTGGCGAAGGTAGCTCTCGATCTGGAAGTCCGCGTCGAAGCCGAAGGTGCGGGCGTCGCGGTCCTGCAGGTTGCGGCCGAACTTCGACTGCAGCGCCGCCTCCGACAGATAGGTGATGTGCGCCGCCATCCGCGCCACCGCGAGCCCCTTGCGCGGCGCGACGCCCTCGACGAGGTAGCGGCCCTCGCGCCAGTCCGGGTCGGCCGTGATGGCCTGCCGGCCGACCTCGTGGAAGGCGATGTTCTGCGCGGAGTGCTTGGCGGAGGTCGCGATCGGCAGCGCGGCGAACACGCGGTCGGGATGGCGCGCCGCCCATTGCAGCACCTGCATTCCGCCCATCGAGCCGCCCACGACGCAGAACAGGTCGGGAATGCCGAGATGGTCGAGCAGCATCGCCTGCGCGTCGACCATGTCGCGGATGGTGACGAGCGGCAGGTCGAGCCCGTAAGGCTCGCCCGTGGCCGGATTGGTCGAGGCGGGCCCCGTCGTGCCCATGCAGCCGCCGAGCACGTTGGAGCACACGACGAAGAAGCGCTGCGTGTCGATCGGTCGGCCGGGCCCGACCAGGGTGGTCCACCAGCCCGGCTTGCCGGTGACGGGGTGGGCGTTCGCGACGTGCTGGTCGCCCGTCAGCGCGTGGCAGATCAGCACCGCGTTGCTGCGGTCGGCGTTGAGCTCGCCATAGGTCTGGTAGGCGATCCTGAGCGGCGCGAGCGTCGCCCCGGACTCGAGCCGCAACGGCGCCGCGAGCTTCGCGACGGGGGAACGCGGGTCGTCCGCCTCACGGCGGGCGGCGGCGTTGACCGTGAGCTGGAGGGTGGGGTCGTTCATCTCGCCGGCGCCGGACCGGCGCATGTGCAGTGAAATCGGGACGGAAGGGTGAACCGCCCCGCGCGCGCTCTGTCAACGCTTTACGCGTGCAAGCTCCGCTCGCACGACCGTGTTGGCCTTCCGGCGCCGGCTCGTCTATGAAGATCGCCCCTCGGGGGCGGCCTTTCGCGGCGCGCCCTCCGCCCGAGGCTCAGATCCCGTAGCGACCGCCATGTCCGACGCCCCACCAGACCCGCTCGCCGAGATCCGGCGCGACATCGACCGGATCGACGAGGCGATGCATCGGCTGCTCATGGAGCGCGGCGCGGTCATCGACCGGCTGATCGAGATCAAGCGCACTTCGGACAGCGGCTCGGCGTTCCGGCCCACGCGGGAAGCCGACATGATGCGCCGCCTCGCCGCGCGGCACCAGGGCCGGCTGCCGCTCGCCACGGCCGAGCATCTCTGGCGGACCATCATCGCGACCTTCACCCATGTCCAGGCGCCCTTCACGCTGCATGTCGAGCAGGGCGCCGAGGCCCTCGCCATGCACGACCTGGCGCGCTTCCATGTCGGCTTCGACGTGCCGCTCGTGGGTCACTCGACCGCCTCGCGAGTCGTGGAGGCGGTCGCCCGCTCGACCGGCGACCTCGGCCTCGTGCGGATCGACGCCGAGCCCGCGGTCGCCTGGTGGGAGGCGCTCGGCGGCGACGGCCCGCAGGCGATGGCCCGGCTGCCTTTCTTCAGGGGCCCGAACCACCCGGCTCCCATGCCCGCGCTTGTCCTCGCCCGCCCCGCCGAGACTGCCGCCGCGTCGGAAACCGCGCTGTGGGCGGTCTCCGACGCCGGCGCCCTCGATCTCGCGGATGGCGCCGAGACGCTCGCGAGCGTGACGCGCGGCGGCCGCCGTTCGCGGCTGGTCGCGACGGCCGACGGCGCGTCTCCGGCGGAGGGCTCCGTCCGGCTGGGCGGCTACGCCGCGCCGCAACTCCTGCAGGTCTGAGATCGTCATGACCGTTTCCGTCCGCCGCGCCGATCACGCGCCGCGCCCCCGGCAGGGCGCTCTGGCGATCGAGGCCTATGTGCCGGGGAAGAGCAAGGCCCCGGCCGGCGTGCGGCTGCACAAGCTGTCGTCCAACGAGACGCCGCTCGGGCCGAGCCCGAAGGCGGTCGAGGCGTTCCAGGCCGCCGCCGCGAAGCTCGAAGTCTATCCCGACGGCTCCGCGACGCTGCTGCGCGAGGCGATCGCGCGGGCCAACGGCCTGGATGCCGCGCGGATCGTCTGCGGGGCCGGCTCCGACGAGCTGCTGTCGATGCTGGCCTACGCCTATCTCGAGCCCGGCGACGAGGGCCTGTTCACCGAACACGGCTTCCTCGTCTACAAGATCGCGATCCTCGCGGCCGGCGGGACGCCCGTCGTGGCGCCCGAGACGAACCTGACCGCCGACGTCGACGCCATCCTCTCGCGCGTCACCGACCGCACGCGCCTCGTCTACATCGCGAACCCGAACAACCCGACGGGAACCTATCTGCCGTTCGACGAGGTCAAGCGCCTGCACGCGGGCTTGCCGAAATCGACGCTGCTGGTGCTCGACGCGGCCTATTCGGAATATGTCCGCGCCAACGACTACGCCGCGGGCATAGAGCTGGTCGCGGGCTCCGACAACGTCGTCATGACCCGCACCTTCTCGAAGGTCTTCGGGCTCGCGAGCCTGCGGATCGGCTGGCTCTATGGGCCGCAAGACGTGGTCGACGTGCTGAACCGCATCCGCGGGCCGTTCAACCTGTCGGGACCCGCGATCGCCGCCGGCGCCGCGGCGATCGCCGACCGGGCGCATGTCGACGCGGCGGTCGACCACAACGCGCGGTGGCTGGCGGAGCTCGCCGAGGGCGTCCGCGCGCTCGGGCTCGAGGTCACGCCGAGCGTCGCGAACTTCATCCTCATCCACTTCCCCGACGAGCCCGGCCGCAGCGCCGCGGACGCCGACGCCTTCCTCACGGCGCGCGGCGTCATCCTGCGGGCGGTCGGCGCCTATGGTCTGCCGAACTGCCTCAGGATGAGCGTGGGGACGGAGGAGTCGAACCGTCTGGCGCTCGCAGCCCTCGGCGAATTCGTCGGAGGCCGCGCGCGTGGCTGAGCCTCTGATCGGCCGGCTCGCGATCGTCGGCGTCGGATTGATCGGCTCCGCGATCATCCACGCCGCGCGCCGCGGGCGTCTTGCGGGGACGATCGTCGCGAGCGACGCGAGCCCCGAGGTCCGCGCGCGCGTCGCGGAGATCGGCTTCGCCGACGTCATCGCCGAGACCGCGGCCGAGGCGGCGAACGGCGCCGACCTCGTCATCGTCTGCACGCCGATCGGCGTCTGCGGCGCGGTCGCGGCCGAGATCGGGCCGCATCTGAAGCCTGGCGCGATCCTGTCCGACGTCGGCTCGGTCAAGGGCGCGGTCGTGCGCGACATGAGCCCCCACGTGCCGGCCCACGCGCAATTCGTGCCGGCGCATCCGATCGCCGGCACGGAGAACTCAGGCCCCGACGCCGGCTTCGCCGAGCTGTTCGACGGCCGCTGGACGATTCTCGCGCCCGGCCCGGACGCCGATCCGGCGGCCGTCGCCGCCGTGCGCGCGCTCTGGGAAGGCATGGGCGCCAAGGTCGACACCATGACGGCCGAGCACCACGATCTTGTCTTCGCGATCGTCAGCCACGTGCCGCATCTGATCGCCTACAACATCGTCGGCACCGCCGCCGACCTCGAGGACGTCACCCAGTCCGAGGTGATCAAATATTCGGCCTCCGGCTTTCGCGACTTCACGCGCATCGCCGCGTCCGATCCGACGATGTGGCGCGACGTGTTCCTGAACAACCGCGACGCCGTGCTCCAGATGCTGGCCCGCTTCGTCGAAGACCTCACCGCCCTGCAGCGGGCGATCCGCTGGGGCGAGGGCGACAAGCTGTTCGAACTCTTCACCCGCACGCGGGCGATCCGGCGCGACATCATCGAGCAGGGCCAGGACACCGCCGCGCCGGATTTCGGACGAAGATCCGCCTCCGCGCCGGGCGAGTGACGCGAATAGCGGGGGCCGGGCTCATTTGAGGGCTTGATCCCTGATGCCGCCGGGAGCACACGAGAGCGCCATGGGCACATCCACCGAACGCAACGCCGCCGCGAATCCCTTTCTGAAGCTCGCGCTGGAGCTGGGACCGCTGGTGGTGTTCTTCCTCGCGAACGCCCGCGGCGACCTCTTCATCGCGACCGGCGCCTTCATGGCGGCCACCGTGGTCGCACTGAGCGCGTCGTGGATCCTGATGCGGCGCCTGCCGGTGATGCCGCTGGTGTCCGGCGCCGTCGTGCTCGTCTTCGGCGGGTTGACCCTCGCCCTGCAGGACGAGCTGTTCATCAAGCTCAAGCCCACGATCGTGAACCTGCTGTTCGCGAGCGCCTTGTTCGGTGGGCTCGCCTTCGGCAAGCCGCTGCTCGCGATCGTGTTCGACCAGGCGTTCGATCTGACGCATGAGGGCTGGATGAAGCTCTCGTTTCGCTGGGCCTGCTTCTTCGTGGTGCTCGCCGCCGTGAACGAGATCGTCTGGCGGACGCAGACGACGGACTTTTGGGTGGCGTTCAAGGTCTGGGGCATCATGCCGATCACCATGGTGTTCGCCATGGCGCAGGCGCCCCTCCTGCAGCGCTACTCCGCCGGCGACGCCGCGGCCGAATAGCCGCGGGATTCGGCTGCGAGGTCGAAGCGGAACGGCGCGAGCGGCGCCGCGTAGCGCACGATCGGCCCGTCCGTCTCCATGAGCGCCTGCACCTCGGCGGGCGGTTGAGCCTCCTCGGGGGCGGCCGCAAGGCGCAGTCCCTTCGGAGCGTTGAGCGACGTCAGCGCCGCGAAGGGCGCGGCGAGGACGAAGCTCGCGAGCACGGGCGCGGCCCAGAACATAACCTCGGGCGCCGACAGCGCGAGCGACCCGCCGAGCGCGAGGCCGAACGCCGTCGCCGGCCAGAACTGGCGGACGGCGTCGCGCAGGCGCACACGCCTTCCCTCGCGGTCCTGGGCCTCCCAGCCGACCTTGCGCCGCAGCAGGAACAGGCCGCCGAGAAAGACCGTCACGGAAAAGCTGACGAGCGGCGCGAACAGCAGGCCGAACGCCAGCTCGGCCGCGACGCCCAGGCCGAACGCCCCGACGCCGCCGTAGCGCCTGCGCTGCGCCGGCCTCAGCATGACGTCGAGATATCCCATGATCTTGGGCGCGAACAGGATCAGCGTCATGGCGGCGAGAAGGCCGGTGCTCAGCGCGTAGGGGAAGGCGCCGTCCGCCGCTCCGCCGCCGATCACGGCGGGCGGATCCCAGGCCTGCGCCGCGCCGGCGATCATGAAGCCGATCCAGGCCGGAGCGCCGGCGTACATCAGGATCGCGATGGCGAGGTTCACGCGTCCTACGATCGGCAGCCCGCGGCCGCCGATCAGCCGGAGATACTGCATGTTGCCCTGGCACCACCGCAGGTTCCGGCGCAGGAACTCGGTGAGGGTTGAGGGGTTCTCCTCCCACGATCCGCCTTCCTCGGGCAGCACGCGGACCTCGTAGCCGGCCTTGCGCATCAGCACCGCCTCGTAGAGGTCGTGGCTGAGCACCGGCCCGCCGAGCGGCGGCCCGCCCGGCACCTCGGGCAGCTTCGCGTGGTCGCGGAACGCCTTCACCCGGACCGCGGCGTTGTGGCCCCAGTATTGCCCGCAGTCGCCGGTCCACCACGCCTCGCCCATGGCGTAGGAGCGCACGCTCGCGCGCATGCCGAACTGGAAGGCCCGGGCGAAGACGGTCCGGGCGGGGAGCCCGACGACGAGGCTCTGCACGATTCCGAGCTTGGGGTTCGCCTGTAGCACGCGCACCAGCCGCAGCATCGCCTCGCCCGACATCAGGCTGTCGGCGTCGAGCGTGATCATGGCGTCGTAGGCGCGGCCGCGCGTCTCCACGAACTCGCGGATGTTGCCGGCCTTGAAACCGTCATTGGACGATCGCCGGCGATAGGTCGCCCGCTCGGGACGCGCGAGCGAACTGCGCCACGCGTCGATCTCCGTCTCCTCGGCGGCCACGAGGTCGGGCCTCGAACTGTCGCTCAGCACGACCGCGTCGAACGCCTCGCCGTGGCCGGTGGCGTCGAGGCTTCTGAGCATCGCGTCCAGCCGCCGGACGGCGCGCGCAGGATCCTCGTGCCGCAGGCACATGACGAGCGCGACGCGTCCTCGGATCGCATCGTCCGCGCCGGCGCGCGAGGCGCAGGGGGCGACGACGGCCATCGGGGCGCGTGCGAAGAGCTGGATCGCGAGTCCGATCACCGCGTTCCAGAATCCGACGACGATCCATGGCGCCGAGATCAGGAAGCAGACGAACATCGCGATCTCGGGAAGCGACCAGCCGCCGAAGGCGAGCACCGTCGCGAACGCCGCGGCGAGCCCCCCATAGCTGGCCGCCACGAGGGCGGCCATCGCAAGCCGCCTCGCCGTCAGCACGGCCAGAGACTGCGTTCCGGTCGGCGTCAGTCCGCGTCGACGAAAGGTCAGGCGCTCCACGCGTTCGGAGGAAGCTGGTCTCAGTCCGATGCTGGAACGCATGTCACGCCTTCAATGCGCCCGTCGCGAACGGGCTCCGCCGCCGCGCTATGCCACGGCGGACGGAAGCCGGGTAGGGGCGGGACGCCGTCATTTAGGGGGACGAAGACGCTCGGCAACGCCTCAGGGCCGGACCGGCCCGGGGGCGGCCGGGAATAACGCCCTGAGCGTCAGGTCATGCGGGCGAGAACGCCGTCCCGCTTGACAATCCGGTGATACAGCGCCGCGCCGACATGGAGCGCGATCAGCCCGGCCGCGAGGTAGCCCAGCAGACCATGCAGATCGAACAGGCTTTCGCCGAACGGCTTGTCTTCGGCGGACAAGGACGGAAGGTCGAAGAGGCCGTACATGCTCACCGGGCGGCCGCTGGCGTTCGACGCGACCCAGCCGATGACGGGCATGGCGAGCAGGATCGCATAAAGCGACCAGTGCACCGCGTGGGACAGGCCGATCTGCCAGCGCGGCAGATAGGGCTCGGACGGCGGCGGCGGCGACGTCAGCCGCCAGGCGAATCTCAGGAGCATCAGGGCCCCGACGATGATGCCCGTCGCCTTATGCAGCATCGTCATGAAATCGCGGGTCGGGCCCTTCGGCATGAACTCGCGGCCGATTCCGACGACGATCAGGCCGATCACGACGACCGCGACCACCCAGTGCAGAACCTTGGCCGTCGTCGCGTATTCGCCGCCGGCCGGCCTCAGGGGAGCGGCGCTCATGGATCAGGTTCCTCGACGTGACGCCTCGACC
Organism: Hansschlegelia sp. KR7-227; assembly: GCF_049446035.1. Classification (NCBI taxonomy): domain Bacteria; kingdom Pseudomonadati; phylum Pseudomonadota; class Alphaproteobacteria; order Hyphomicrobiales; family Methylopilaceae; genus Hansschlegelia; species Hansschlegelia sp. KR7-227. The sequence continues at coordinate 280,172 of NZ_JBMSEA010000003.1, read as the reverse complement.
ATCAATAGAATCTTTCTAATCTGACTTCGAGGTCGTCCGGGCGCGACGGATGGTCCGGAGAGGCGCGACCGTCTGCGCGATTGACGGGACGTGCCCCTGCGTGATGGGTGCGGCCGGAAACCATGAGGGGAAAATGAGCATGGGAGACGCTGAACGCACGGGCGGCACTCTCGACGCCCTGTTCGACGGCTACCGGCGCTTCCGCGCCGAAGCGTGGCCGGACCTGCGACGGCGCTTCGAGCGGCTGGCGAAGGGCCAGTCGCCGAAAATCATGGTCATCGGCTGCTCCGACAGCCGGGTGGATCCGCAGCAGATCCTGGGAGCCGAGCCCGGCGAGCTGTTCGTGCTGCGCAACGTCGCGGCGCTGGCGCCGACCTACACGCCGGACGGCAGCCATCACAGCTCGAGCGCGGCCTTGGAGTTCGCCGTGCGCGTGCTCGGAGTGGAGCGCATCGTGGTGCTCGCCCATGCCGGCTGCGGCGGCGTCAAGGCGCTGTTCGACGGCGCCCCGCCGGAGGCCGCCGACTTCGTGGCGAGCTGGATGCGGATCGCCGAACGCGCCCGTTCCGCCGTCGACCCCGAGCTGACGGGAACGGCCCGCGAGCGCGCGGGCGAAGAGGCCTGCGTCGACGTCACGATCGAGAACCTCATGACCTTCCCATGGGTGCGCGAACGCGTTGAAGACGGCTCCCTGGCGCTCACCGGCATGCATTTCGGCGTCGCCGACGGCTGCCTTCGCTGCCGGGTCGGCAGCGGCTTCTGGGCCGACGTCCCGGCCGAATGACCTCGAAGCGATCAGGAGACTCCATGACCGACATCATCTTCCGCACCGGCGAGGCCACCGTGCTCGCAGTCGAAGGCCAGGCCACGGACGCGATGCCGGAGGTGCTGATCGGCTCGGTCGACGGGCCGGTCGGTCACGCCTTCGCGTCGATGCTCGGCCAGACGGTCGGCCACACCCGCATGTTCGTGGTGCGCGACCTGAACCAGCTCGTCCGCCCCGCCGCGATCATGACCAGCAAGGTGACGATCCCGTCGGCGGAATATGTCGATTTGCTCGGCGGCGTCGTGCAGGGCGCGACCGGCGACGCGATCGTCGACTGCGTGATCGAGGGCGTGATCCCGAAGGACGTCGTCGACAAGATCTGCATCATCATCACGATCTGGCTCGATCTGCGCTGCGCCGAGGATCCCAATCTCGACAAGGCCGATCTCTACCGGACCAATTACGAAGCGACGAAGCTCGCGATCCGCCGCGCCATGACGGGGGAGCCGACGATCGACGAGCTCATCGCCAACCGGAAGACGGTCAAGCATTACGCGCTCGACGGCGTCGTCGACTATTGACCGCCGCGAACCGGCCTCGACTGTTGCGAGACTGACATGCGCGGCGGGTATCGATGGCGGATGCGCGCGGAGAACGTCGCGCGCGTCCGGAGACCCGCCGATGCTGACCCGCGAGCGCACGATCGAGCATCTCGGCGTCAACATTCCGTTGGACATCGCCGTGCTGACGGACCGCATCCGCGCCTCGATCGAGGCCGGACGCTACGAAACGCGCGAGGCGCGGGCGGTCGCGAAGCTTGCGCGGCCGGGCGACGTGATCCTTGAAGTCGGCGCCGGGATCGGCTTCCTGTCGTGCTACTGCGCGAAGGTCGCCATGGCCTCGAAGGTCGTGGCCTACGAAGCCAATCCGGAGCTGTTGCCGGTCATCAGGCGGCTGCATGACATGAACGGCGTTGCGGTCGACGTCCGCAACGCGATACTGGCCGACCGGGACGGCGAGGCGCCGTTCTATATTGCGGCGCATTTTTGGGGTTCGACGACCAGGAGGACGCGACGCGCGCTGGCGGAGATTTCCGTGCCGATGACGCCGGTGATGAGCGTGATGGCGGAGGTCCGGCCGGACGTCGTCATCATCGACATCGAGGGCGGCGAGCATGACCTGATCTCCGCGATCGATGCGCTTGACGCGCGCGCCGTGGTGATGGAGCTCCACGCGCGGGTGTTGCGCCCCGATGAGCTGAATGGCGTTTTTACGAGGATGTTTGCGCTTGGGTACGCCTATTCCTGCGACGTTTCCGGCGGCCCGATCGTCGCCTTCGAACGCATCGCGCCCGTCCGCGCGCGAACGGCCGGAGCCGCCTGACGCCGCGTTCTCCTTCAGCATCGTCGTCTCGGTCCGGCTGCACGCCGGCAACCCCTGGGTCCTCGACCGCCTCGAGCTTCTGCGCCGGGACGATCGCGCCGCCACCCCCGAGACGATCGTCGTCGATTTCGGCTCCCAGCCCCCTTTCGCCGCCGCGATCGAAGAGGCCTGCGACCGCTTTCGGCTCACCTACGTCTTCGTCGACGATCCCGCGGTGTTTTCGCTCGCCAAGGCGCGAAACATTGGCTTTCGCGCCGCCACGCAGCCGTTCGTGCTGTTTTCCGACATTGATTTCACGTTCCTTTCAAGCGACTTTTTGCGGCTTGAACGGCTTATCGTCACGCTGGAACTCCGCGAGCGGATCGACCAGATCCTCAACTTGCCAGCCTATCATTTGACCGAGGCGGCTACCGCCCTCTGGCAGGCGTCGGATGATCGGGACGCGGCGCTTGAGCGCTGCGCGTTCCGCTCAGTCTACGAGACGTTCGGCAAGGAGCTCGAGTTTGTCGCTCCTTACTCGAACGTGTTCCTGATCAACGCCGCCTTCTTCGAACTCATCGGCGGCTATGATGAGAATTTTCGCGGCCACGGCTCGGAAGACTTCGAGTTCCTCGCGCGCGCCGCGATTCATGCGCGCTTCTATAGGATGCCTCGCCGTATTGATGATAGCTGTTACAGTCCGGCTCGCGCCGATTTCTTCAAACCTAAGACCTATCGCGGCTACCGTCGTTTGCTTGAGGTGATCTGCTTCCCGAGCGAGCTCACGGGCCTTAAGGCGTTCCATCTCTGGCATCCTCGCCCCGAGGACGACGATTGGCGGGTGAACAACGACTGGAAGCGCGAGAAGCTCGCAGAACGCTTCGAGACCTATCTCGGCGACTGGCGCAGGCTTCTCGCCGTCGATTTCTTGCCTCGCTCGAAAACTGCGGCGTGCGTGTGCTTGGATCCGAGCCATGATGGCTACTTCACGCCGCTGAGGGCCGCGGGCTACCGGCTTGATCCGCTGCTTGAGAAGTCGGCGGACGAAATCGCGCGCGTCGACGGGATGTTGGACAGCGGCGAGATTGACGCGTTCGCGGTGTTCAACCCGTATATGAAAAGTCACCAGAGTGTGCGCGGCCTGTTCGACAAAGCCCGCGCGCTGGGCGTCGAGACGATCGTGATCGAGCGCGGAGCCTTGCCGGGAACCGTCTACTACGCGCCCGACGTCGCCTATGTCGACGAGTCGTTCTCGGAAGCCGCGTTCGAAAGCGAGCGTTTCAGCGAAGCCGAACTGCGCGCCGCGCGCGCGTATATGACGGATCTCCGCTGCGGCGGCCGCGCGTTGGAGCAGGGTGCGGGCTACGCGGAGAGCGACGAGCGGCTTCGCGCTCGCCTCGCAGAGGCCCGTGCGGCGCTTGATGGCCGCGACGCGCAGGCCTCTCGCCCCGTCGTCTTCATCCCGTTGCAACTCCCCGAAGACATGGCTGTGACCATGTTCGTGCGCGACGCCGAGCGTTACGACGCCTTCGCGGAAAACCTGGCGAAGGTCGTAGCGGACCGTCCGGACGTGCTCTTCCTGATCAAGGCGCATCCGCTTGCGGGCGACCAGAGCCTGCCGGTCGCGCCGAACGCCGTGCTCGCCGCCCATGACGACAACATCCACAGTCTGATCGACCAGGCGGAAGCGGTCGTGTGCTACAATTCGGGCGTCGGTCTCCTTGCGATCCTGCACGAGAAGCCTGTCGTCACCGTAGGCAACGCCTTTTACAATATCGGCGGAACCGGCCGCCGCGCCGCAAGCCTGGCTGAAGCGGTGACGCTTGCGGCCGGTCGTCCGCCGGCGCCTCCGGTGAACGCCGTGGAGCGCCTCTGTGCGTGGTTCCTATTCCGCAAATATTCGACCTTCGTGGCCGACGACGACATTCGCGAGACGCCGACCCGGAAGATCCACGCCTACCAAAACATCCTGATCACGACGCTGCGCCTCGACGGCCGGAGCTATGAGCTCGGCCGCATGCGCCAGTCCGGATCGTTCGAGCGCAAGAGCTACGGCGCCGCGCGGCTGAATCTCAACGATGAATCGCGCGCCATGGACCCGCCGCAGCTGTCGCGCGCGCGGGCTGTGCTGCTGCTCCAGCTCCAGTCCTTCGTCGCGCTGTGCTATCCCGCCCGCCTAAGGCAGAAGATGCTTCGGGCTCCCCGGTCCTACATCCGGGATTCGCGAAATCCGCTGTTCAGATTCGTCGGCCGCCTCGTGTTCGGCCGGAACCTGTGACCGCGCCCAGCCGCTCGCAAGAGGACGTCGCATGGCCATTCCGGTCTGGCGCTTCGGGATCTGCTACTACCCGGCGCCCAAGGTCGCGAACACGTCGCTCAAGCATGTCATGCATCGTCTGAGGACCGGCGCGGGCTTCGTCGGCCAAGAGAAGCCCGACGGCGGCCGCACCCACATCCACCAGGCCTACGGCACGCCGCTGTTTTCGAAGGTCGAGCATGAGGCCTATGCCGACATGCTGCGCTTCGCGGTCGTGCGGGACCCGATCGACCGGCTGCTGTCGACCTGGGGCAACCGTGTCGTTCATCATGGCGAACTGTCGGAGGCGAAAGCCGACGTCGCTTCCATGCGGGCGAAGAAGCTCGCCTTCGATCCCGACCTCACGACCTTCCTCGACCGGCTCGAGGATTATCTCGAGATGAGCCCCTCGGTGCGCCTGCACGCGCTGCCGCTGGTCGAGTTTCTCGGACCATCGCCGCAGTTCTTCCATCTGCTGTTCGACATCAGCCAGCTGCCGCAGCTCGTGCAGTTCCTGCAGGCGACGACCGGGCGCGAGATCACGCTGCCGCACCGCCAGGCCGACGGGCCGAAGGCGCGCCGCGACGACCTCACGCCGGCGCAGATCCGCAAGCTCGAGGCGCATTACGCGACCGACTACGAGACCTTCGGCGACGCGATGCGCTCAAGCGGGGGAGGGGTGCGGAAGTCGCGCCCGGGCTTCGACCTGCGCGACGCTCAGACTGTCGAGCCCGGCGGCGGCGCCTGAGACGTCCGCCACCTTCGAACGTCGTGCTTGCGCGAAAAGCGAGCTTATTTAACGGTCGATTAGCAAGATCGCGGCCTTCTCTCGGCTCATGCCGACGGACGGTTTCAGCTTCAGTCTGCCCAGGTGGCGGATCACCCGGTGGCTCGCGGAGCCCGGACCGGACGTGCCTGACGACATTCGGCGCGCCCTGATCGCTTCGCTGTTCGGAACCCTGCCGATCTTCGCCGGCGGCGTCGTGAACTCGATCATGGTCGCCGCCATCATCGCCGGCCGCATGGCGACGCCCGTGTTCCTGGGATGGCTCGCCGTCGAGGTTGCGATCTGCGCGCTTCGACTGGTCGTGCTGCTGACCTGCTTTCGCAACGCGGCGCGCGGCCGCCCGACGCCGACCGACGTCTATCTGCTGCTCGGCGTCTGCTGGGCGGGCAGCGTGGGCTTCGGCGCCTTCATCAGCCTGTTGAGCGGCGATTGGGTGATCGCGACGCTCGCCTGCATGTCGGCGGCCGCCATGGTCGGCGGCGTCTGCTTCCGCAATTTCGGCGCGCCGAGGCTCGCCGCGGCGATGATCGTGCTCAGCCTCGGGCCCACCTGCCTCGCCGCGCCGTTCACCGGCGAGTGGATCATGGTCGCGACCTTCGTCCAGATCCCGTTCTATCTCGTCAGCATGCGGATGGCGGCCTACAAGCTGAACGGCCTGCTGGTGACGACCATGCGGGCCCAGGCGGAAAACCAGCACCTGGCCCGCCACGACGCGCTCACCGGACTCCCGAACCGCGTCGGCCTCATGCATGCGATCGAGGAGCGCGCCGATCGGCGCGTCGCGCTGCTCTATCTCGACCTCGACGGGTTCAAGGCCGTGAACGACGGTCACGGCCACGCCGCCGGCGACCGGCTGTTGACCTGCGCCGCGGACCGGCTTCGGACCTTGCTGCGCTCGGGGGATTTCGCCGCGCGGATTGGCGGCGACGAATTCGTCGTCGTCGCGCGCGGGGTGGACCGGCGCCAGGCGTCCAGCTTCGGCGAGCGTCTGATCCAGGAGATCGGCCAGCCTTACGATCTCGGCCAGGGCCTGGTCGTGCGCGTCGGCGTCAGCGTGGGCGTCGCGCTCGCGCCGGACCACGGCGAGGACGTGCCGGACCTGCTCGACGTCGCTGACACGGCGCTCTACCTCGCGAAGACCGCGGGCAAATCGCGCTGCGTGGTCGCCGAGGCTCCGGCGCAGGCTGCGGGGGTGGTCTGAACGGGCGGCGGCCGCCGGCGCTTCACACCGTCCGGAGGTTGCGCATCGGTCGGCCGGGCGCGAGCGCCTCGGCGGCCGCGACAATCGCGCGGGCGTCGATCCGGTGGTGGCGGTAAAGGTCCGCGACCGTCCCGGTCTGGCCGAACCGTTCGACCCCGAGCGCGCGCGTGCGGTGGCCCTTTACGGATCCCAGCCAGCCCAGCGTCGCGGGGTGGCCGTCGAGCACAGTGATCAGACGGCAGTCCTGCGGGATGTCCTCGAACAACCGCTCGACATGCGACTGCTCGACTGCGGCGCCGATCTCGTGCGCCCGGCGCCCTTCCGTCCAGCCGGCGAACAGCCGGTCGGCGGAGGTGATCGCGAGCAGGCCGACGTCGCGGCGATCCTCCGCCATCAGGCCGACCGCGGCGATCGCCTCGGGCGCGATCACGCCGGAATAGGCGACGACCACCTCAGCGTTCGGCCCCGGCTTCCGCAGCCAGTAGCCGCCGTCGACGATCTGCGTCGCGAGGCCGTCGTCGACCGCCCGCGTCGGCTGCTCCAACGGCAGCGTCGAGAGGCGGAGATAGACCGAACCCCCGGTCTCGTCGCGCAGCAGGCCGGGCGCGTCCTCATGGCCCTCGCCGGAGCGCTGCACGTAGTCGAGCGCCCAGCGCAGCACGATCCCGAGCTCGTCGACGAAGGCCGGCTCGAAGCTCGCGATCCCGTCCTGCGCCATTCCGATCAAGGGCGTCTTGAGCGACTGGTGCGCGCCGCCCTCGGGCGCCAGCGACACGCCCGACGGGGTCGCGACGAGGATGAAGCGGGCGTCCTGGTAGCAGGCGTAGTTCAGCGCATCGAGACCGCGCTCTATGAACGGATCGTAGAGCGTGCCGACCGGGATCAGGCGCTCGCCGAACAGCGAATGCGACAGGCCGAGCGCGGACAGCGCGAGGAACAGGTTCATCTCGGCGATGCCGAGCTCGAGATGCTGGCCGTCGGGCGAAAACGACCAGTTGTAGGTCGAGGGGATCCGTTCGGACTTGAACACGTCCGCCATCGCCTCGCGGGCGAACAGCCCGCGCCGGTTCACCCAAGCGCCCAGATTGGTCGAGACCGTGACGTCCGGCGAGGTCGTGACGATGCGCCGGGCGACGTCGCTGTCTCCCTTGGCGAGCTCGTGCATCAGCAGGCCGAACCCCTGCTGGGTCGACATCGTCGGCTGGCTCGGCGCGGCGAGCCGCTCCGGCACGGCGTAGGCCGGCGCGGTGAAGCGGCGCGTTCCCTCCTGGACGAAGGGCGCGGCGGCGAGGAAGGCGTCGAGCTCCGCTTCGGGAATGTCGAGGCCTTCGAACCGGTCCCACTCCCGGCCCTCGCGCACGTCCATGGCCTTCCGCAGCACGTCGATCTGCGCCGGCGTCATCAGGCCGGCGTGGTTGTCCTTGTGGCCCGCGAGCGGCAGGCCGAAGCCCTTGACCGTGTAGGCGATGAAGCAGGTCGGCCGGTCGTGGGTCCGGGCCTCCTCGAAAGCGGCGAGGATCGATTCGAGATCATGGCCGCCGAGGTTCGACATGAGCTCGGCGAGTTCGTCGTCGCTGCGGCGCTCGATCAGGGCGGAAACCGGCCCCTGGTCGCCGAGGTCGTCGGTCAGGCGCTTCCGCCACGCGCGGCCGCCCTGGAAGGTGAGCGCGGCGTAGGTCTGGTTGGGGCAGGACTCAATCCACGCCCGCAGCGCCTCGCCGCCGGGCTCGGCGAAGGCCGCGCGCTGCTTCGCGCCGTGCTTCAGGATGACGACGTCCCAACCGAAGTTGCGGAACATCGCCTCGAAGCGCGCCCACAGACCTTCGCGCACGACGGCGTCGAGGCTCTGGCGGTTGTAGTCGACGATCCACCACGTGTTGCGGACGCCGTGCTTCCAGCCTTCCAGCAGCGCTTCGAAGATGTTGCCTTCGTCCATCTCGGCGTCGCCGAGCAGCGCGACCATCTTGCCTTCGGGACGGGCCGCGCCCCAGCCTTTGGCCCGCAAATAGTCCTGCGTCAGCGCGGCGAACAGCGTCTGCGCCACGCCGAGGCCGACCGACCCGGTCGAGAAATCGACGTCGTCGACGTCCTTGGTTCGGGAGGGGTAGGACTGCGCGCCGCCGAAGCCGCGGAAGGTTTCCAGCTTCTCGCGGCTCTGCGCGCCGAACAGATATTGGATGGCGTGAAAGGCGGGGCTCGCATGCGGCTTCACCGCGACGCGGTCCTCGGGACGCAGGATCGCGAAATAGAGCGCCGTCATGAGGGTCACGAGCGAGGCCGAAGACGCCTGGTGGCCGCCGACCTTCAACCCGTCCGGATTGTCGCGCAGGTGGTTGGCGTTGTGGATCGTCCAGGTCGCGAGCCACAGCACCTTGCGTTCCAGCGCGGAGAGGATCGGCAGGCGAGGATCGGACATTGCGGGTCTCCGGCGATCGTTCGGAGCTTGGAAGTCTAAGCGGGATCTGCTGGCTGAGGCGGCCAATCTCGGCTTATCTTGGCGCTTCCTTTGGCTCGATCCGCCACTCCGCCCGCCTTTTCCGGGATGCAACGCCAATGCGCACGCTCGACGCCATCGATCGGAAGATTCTGGCGCTCGTCCAGGCCGACGCGCGGATGGCGACGCATGAGATCGCCGAGCGGGTCGGCCTGTCGCCGTCCCCTTGCGCGCGCCGCATCCGGCTGCTCGAGCGCGACGGCGTGATCAAGGGCTACGCCGCGATCGTCGACCAGGGGAAGGTCGGCCTGCCCGTCAGCGCCTTCGCCTCGATCAAGCTCGCGCGGCAGAGCGAGGAGGATCTCGAACGGTTCTCGCGCGCCGTGGCGCGCTGGCCGGAGGTCGTCGACTGCTATCTCATGACCGGGCAGCGCGACTATCTTATGCGGATCGTCGTCCGCGACCTCGCGGCCTACGAGGTCTTCCTCAAGGAGAAGCTGACCCGGCTGGACGGCGTCGCCTCGATCGAGACCAGTTTTGCGCTGGGCCAGGTCAAGCACGCCGAGGCGCTTCCCGTGGCGTGACCGGGCCTGCGCCGTCGGGCGTGTCGCTCGTGACGTGCGACGTCACCTGAATTGCGTTGCGCGGCGGGCCCCGTCCAGTATCGTGCCGCCGATCGGGCTTGCGCGTTCAGGAGACCTGGATCGGTCCCGCCGGATCCACCCTCTCATGCGCCCCGACATGTCCGAATCTGAGTCAGCCGCCCCGCCTGCGATCGTCAGAGACCCCGAGCGCCTCGTCGCGCTCGCGAGCTACGGCATTCTCGACACGTCGGCCGAGGAAGGGTTCGACGACATCGTCACGGTCGCCTGCGAGATTTGCCAGGCTCCGGTCGCCCTTGTCAGCTTCGTCGCCGCCGACCGGCAGTGGTTCAAGGCGCGCGTGGGATTTGAAGGCTGTCAGACGCCGCTCGAACAGTCCGTCTGCGCGCATGCCCTGCTCGAACCCGAGATCCTCGTGGTTCCCGACCTTACGAAGGACCGGCGAACCCGCGGCAACACGCTCGTGACGCACGATCCCTTCGTTCGGTTCTACGCCGGCGTGGTTCTGCGCACGCCGGAGGGCCAGCCCCTCGGCACCCTCTGCGTTCTCGACGTCGCGCCGCGTCCGAACGGTCTGACCGCCGGTCAAAGAGGCGCGCTCCTGGCGCTGGGCCGGCAGGTCATGGCCATGCTCGCGCTTCGACGCGTCCTGGCGAAAAGCGGCGACGAACTCGCCGAGCAGGCCCAGATCCTGCTGCGGAGGGCGGAGGCGGCAGCCAAGGCGCAGGAGCGCGAGCTCAGGCTTCGGCTGGCGATCGACGCCACCCAGATCGGCATTTTCGACTACGATCTCGTCGCCGGCCGCCTCGACTGGGACGCGCGCACCCGCGAGCTGTTCGGCGTCCCGCCGGACGCGCCCGTGACCTACGAGGCGAGCTTTCTGAACAGGCTCCACCCCGACGATCGCGTCGCTGCGGACCGCGCCGTGCGCGCGTCGCTCGACGCATCGGGGTCCGGGATTTTCGAGCAGGAGTACCGAACCGTCGGGCCCCACGGCGACGCGGCGCGTTGGATCGCGGCGCGCGGCATCGCGACGTTCGCGGACGGAGAGGCCACGCGCCTCGTCGGAACCGTGCGCGACGTCACGGCCCGCCGGTCCGCCGCCGCCGCCGTCTCGGCGACGCTCGATCGCTACCGCCTCGTCGGCAGGATGACCAAGGACGTCATCTGGGATTGGGATCTCGCGACCGGCGCGGTGCTTTGGAACGACGCGCTGACGGTCGCCTATGGCTACCTCCTCGAGGAGGTCGATCCGGCGCCGCAATGGTGGGTCGACCGCATCCATCCCGACGACCGCGCCCGGACGTTCGAAGACATCCGCACGGTGATCGAGGGTCCGGGCCACGAATGGCAGCATGAGTATCGCTTCCGGCGCGCCGACGGTCTCTACGCCGACGTCCTCGATCGCGGCAGCGTCATTCGCGACGAGAAGGGCCGGCCGCTGCGCATGATCGGCGCCATGCTCGACAATACGGAGCGGAAGGCTGAGGAGGAGCGCCAGCGGCTGCTCAATTTGGAGCTCAGCCATCGCATGAAGAACCTGCTCGCCATGGTCCAGGCCCTGGCGGCGCAAACGCTGCGTTCAGCCGGCGGGCTGGAGGAGGCACGGGAGAAGCTGTTCAGCCGGCTCGTGGCGTTGAGCAAGGCCCACGACATCCTGCTCGCGGGCTCGGCCAACGCGGCGCAGCTTTCCTCGATCGTCGCGCGCGCAGTCGAGCTGATCGCGGATCGTCCCGACCGGGTTTCGACGGACGGGCCGGACCTCGAGGTCGGCTCCAGGGCCGCGTTGCCTTTGATGCTGATGATGCACGAGCTCGGCGCCAACGCCGCCAAATACGGCGCCCTGTCCAACGCCTCGGGCCGGGTCGCGGTCTCCTGGCGCGTCACCGGCGAGCGCGGCGCCGAGACGGTGCGGCTCACATGGTCCGAGAGCGGAGGCCCGGCCGTCGTGGCGCCGACCCGGCAAGGGTTCGGTTCGAAGCTTCTCGAACGCGGGCTTGCGAGACAGCTCGGCGCGACGACCCGCCTGACCTTCCCTGCAGACGGAGCGACCTGCGAGATCGTGGCGCCCCTCGACCGGCTCGCGGCGTCGGATTGAGCCTGGCCGGGATCGAAGCACCCGACCGGCGTCGGCGCGGCGATCGCGCCTAACGCGCGCCGACGGTCAGGGATCGTCGCCCCGGCGCGAAGCGGCTTCGGCTTGATCACGCCGCGACGTTGTTCAGTCGGATGAGCCGAGGCGGAAGTCGCCCTTCATCTACACCAGGCGGAGAACACGCGTTCCGGAAGTCCGGTTGAGACTTATTGCAGGCTGGTCCTCCGAGTGGCGGCAACAACTCTTAACATCTCTCAATCCAACGCAATAAGGCGGCGGCGCACTCTACGGATCACTAGGACGGCGGGCGCCGACTTCGAAGCCGCCGGCGATTCGCCCGTCATCAGGGGATTTGATCCATGACCGCCGCGCAGACTTTTGACGGCTTCACCTTCCTCAGGGAGTGGCTGACCGCGCCCCTGCGCGTCGGCGCCGTCTTCCCCTCCGGCGCCACGCTCGCGAGAGCTATGACCGCAGACATCGGCCCGGAAACCGGCAACGTCATCGAGCTCGGTCCCGGGACGGGCGTCTTCACCCAGGCGCTGATCGAGCGCGGCGTTCCGGAGCGTCGGCTGGCCCTGATCGAGGCGGGCCCGGACTTCGCCACGTTGCTGGACGTGCGCTTCCCCGACGCTCGCATCTTCTGGATGGACGCCTCGCGGCTTCGTCGGCTGCAGCTGTTCGGCGGCGAACAGGCGGGGGCCGTGGTGAGCGGGCTGACGCTGCTCTCGATGACGCCGCGGAAGATCTTCGCGATCCTCGAGGGCGCGTTCGGCCACCTGCGTCCGGGGGGCGCGTTCTACCAGGTCACCTATGGGCCGAGGTGCCCGGTCCCCCGCCCCCTTCTCGACCGGCTGGGACTGAAGGCGAAGCGCGTTGGCTGGGCGCTCGCGAACGTGCCGCCGGCCTCGGTTTACAGAATAGAGCGCCGCGCCTGTCGCCCGTCATTGGAAGGATGGAGATAACCACGTGACCCGCGGCCCGACGAGCACGCCGACGACGCAGCCTCGCCAAGCCGACGCGCGGACGATCACGCCGTGGCGCGCCGGCTCGAGGGGAATCGGACCTCGCCCGCGCCCAGGCAGTCGAACCGAATCCTGACCGCCATGCTCAAATCGATCGAACATGGGGACCACCGTGTCTGCACGGTGTTTTCCCTGGACGTCGCCATTGGCGGGCTGCTGTTCACGGACGAGGACCGCTGGCTTTGGGCGCTGCTCGTCGTTCCCGACGCCCGAGCGAAACCGGGCGCAGCGCCGCCTTTCGGAGGCGTGGCCGCCACCAAGGAGCAGGCGCTGGCGGCGCTCGAGGATCGCTGGAACACCTGGCTTGAGGCGGCCGGATTGGTCTCCCTGTCGGGACTGCGGGCGCATTGACCGCCGGCGACGCGAACGCCCGAAACAACTCTTAACATCACTCAATCCAACGCAACGGCCCGGCGCTCCAGGGTCCGGACCAGCCAGTGACGGGCGCGGCGTAACGCAGCCCGGAATGCGCTGGCCCGAATCCAGGAGCGCGCCGGATGCATCTCGCCAACGCCACCCACACCTTCGCCCGCGCGATGGCGCGGACCGCGGCGCTCGGAGCCTCGCTGCTGCTGTCGTCGGAAGCCGCCGCGGCCGACGCTCAAGCGGCCCCAGGCGCAGGAAGCGTCTCCAGTCCCAGCGATTTCAGCCGGTTCGACTACATCGCGGAGAGGTTCTCCGAGTGGAAGGTCATCCTCGGAGGCGGCGCGATCATCGCGCCGAAGTTCGAGGGGGCCAAGGACGTCAAGGTCATTCCCGTTCCGCTGTTCAAGGCCCGGTTCGCCGACCGGGTGAACGTGGACCCGCTCGGCGTCTCGGTGGAGGTCCTTCAGACCGAGTCCTTCACCCTCGCGGCGCGCGGCGGCTACGAGCTTGGCCGCGACGACGGCGACGACCGCCACCTGAGGGGCCTCGGCGACGTGAACGCCGGCGGCGTCGTCGGCGCGACGGCGGCCTACGCCCTGGGTCCGGTGAAGTTCACTGCGGCCCTCGACAAGACGGTCGGCGGCAGCGAGGGCCTCCTCGCCATCGTCGGGGCCGAGGCGACCGGCGTGTTCGGACCCGTCATCCTGTCGGCGGAGGCCTCCGCGACCTGGGCCGACGACAACCACATGGAAGCCTATTTCGGGGTCACCCGGCGGCAGTCCGCCCGCTCCGGCCTGTCGCGATACCGGGCCGAGGCCGGGATCAAGCGCGTCGACGTCCAGGCTTCAGCCACCTACCTGATCGACGAGCATTGGCTCCTGCGGGGCCAGGCAGGACTGGGCTATCTCGTGGGGGACGCCAAGGACAGCCCGATCGTGGAGAAAAAGGCGCAGCCCTCCGCCCTGCTGATGGTCGGGTATCGGTTTTGAGGCCCGCCATGCTGCGCAAGATCGGCCGTCCGCCTCGATGCCTGTGGGCCCTGCTGCTGCTCATGCCCCCGATCGTGGGGTACGCCGGGAGCGGCGATCCGCTGGCGACGATGCGCGAGGCCCCGAACCGGCCCGCCAAGGGCGATCGGCTCCCCCTCGCGCATCCGGCCGAAACCGCCTGGACCTCGTGCCGAACCGGCGGAGGGATCGGCGGAGAGGCTGGCCTCACAAAACAAAATAAAACCTGCCGTGACATGGCGGACAGCATCGTGAGACGTAAGGATCCAGATCCGGGCGACGGCGGCCGATGAACATGCAGACGCAGAGCCACGCAGCGGAGCCGGCGGGAACGATCCTCATCGTGGAGGACGACCGCGACATCGCGGGCATGCTGGCGGAGACCCTCGCGCAGGCCAGCTTTGCGGCGGTCACGGTCGGGTCGGGGGCGGAGATGGATCGGGCGCGTCGCAGGCAGCCGTTCGACCTCATCGTGCTCGACGTCATGCTGCCGGGAGAGGACGGCTTCAGCATCTGCCGCCGCCTGCGCGCCGAGGCGCGGATCCCGATCATCATGCTCACGGCGCTCGGCGCCGACGTCGACCGCATCGTCGGGCTGGAGTTCGGAGCCGACGACTACGTCACGAAGCCCTTCAACAGCCGCGAGCTCCTCGCCCGGATCAAGGGCCTGCTGCGGCGCGCCGCCTATGGGTCGGAGCGGCCCGATCGGCTGGGGCCGATGACGTTCGCGGGCTGGCGGATCGATCCGGTCGCCCGCATCCTGGTGGACCCCGCCGGATCGCAGGTGTTCATGACGACCGCCGAATTCGATCTGCTGGTCGCGCTGTGCCTCAACGCAGGCCAGGTGCTGGCGCGGGAGCAGCTTCTTGGGCTGACCCATGGGGGCGTCGCCGGCCCCGTCGAGCGCAGCGTCGACGTCCATATCAGCCGCATCCGCCAGAAGATCGAACCGAACCCGAAGGATCCCGCCTTCATCAAGACGGTGAGGCTCGGCGGCTATCTCTTCACGCCCATGGTCGAACCGTCATGACGGGGTGGTTGTCCTGTTTCCTCGCCGGGTCGATCCGCCGCCAGATCCAGATCGTGGCGCTCGGGCCCGTCTTGACCGCGCTGCTCGTGGGAATGCTGATCCAGCCATCCATCCAGGACGACATCTCTTACGCGAGCAAGGTCGCGATCCGGATCCAGCTGGTGGTCGGGCAGGTCGCCGCCGCGAAATCCGCCGAGGAGGCGGCCGCGATCCTCGCCATGACCTCGAAGACGGGCCTCGGGGTCCAGAAGCTCCCGCCGGAACAAGCGTCGAAGGGGCTCGCCGAAGCCAAATCCGCCGACGACCTGCACCAGGACGTCTGGAACCAGTTGCCGGCGTCGCTTTCGCCCGCTGTGCGTCGCCCCGCCGCCGGCGGAGCGAGGGATCAGGTCATCACGGTCACGCTCGGGGACGGCGACGTGCTCGCATTCTCGCCCGAACCCCAGCCGCCGATCTCGTTCCTCGACGAAGACCGGGTGGATTTCGTGCTGAAGATCTTCGTCGTGGTCGTCCCCCTGCTGCTGCTGTCCTTCTACGCCAACACCATGATCATGGTCCCCCTGACGCGGTTCGCCCGAGCGGCCCACGCGCTGGATCCCGACGACGGACCCGACCGGCCATTTGAGGAAACGGGCGTCCGGGAGATCAGCTTGCTCGCGCGCGCCCTGAACGACATGCGCGCGCGCATCCGGCAGATGATCGATGAACGGACGCGCATGGTGCGGGCGATCAGCCACGATCTTCGGACGCCGCTGACCCGCCTCCGCATGCGGGCCGAACGGTCGTCCGACGACGCGCTGCGCGACGCCATGCTCGCCGACATCGTCCGCATCGACGCCATGATCCAGGAGACGCTGACCTACCTGCAGCGGGAGGTCGCGTCCGAGGCGACGCTGCGGGTCGACCTGCCGAGCCTCCTTCAGACCGTCTGCTACGATTTCGCGAACATGGACTTCCCCGTGTCCTACCAAGGCCCGTACCGGCTGGCCTTCGACTGCAAGCCGCAGGCCCTCGTCCGGGCGGTGACGAACCTGGTGGAAAACGGCGTCAAGTTCGCCCATGTCGTCACGGTGCGCCTGAAACCCCTCGCCGACGGAAGCGTCCGCATCGAGGTCGCGGACGACGGTCCGGGTATCCCCGAGGAGCTGCGCGTCAGGGTGCTCGAGCCGTTCTTCAAGGCCGACGCCAGCCGGTCGGCCGGCGCGCAAGGCGGGTTCGGCCTCGGACTGTCCATCGTCCACGACGTGGTCGGCGGTCATGGCGGATCGATGGTTCTGCTCGACGCGGAGCCGCAGGGGCTGGTCGTGCGGCTGCATCTGCCCGCGCCCCTCGGGGCGACGGGCGGCGGCTACGTTCGCGAACCGCCGCCGAAGGCTGTCGGCGCCGCGGCCTGAGCCCATCAGCGTCGCCGCCAGCCCGCTCCTGCGCTACGTTTGAGCGCGCGGTTTGCGCCGACGCCAGACCTGCAGGGCGAACCTCAAAGCCTCACACGTCGAGGTTGGCGACGTTGAGCGCGTTGGCCTGGATGAACTCGCGGCGCGGCTCGACGACGTCGCCCATCAGCTTGGTGAAGATGTCGTCGGCCTCGTCGACCTCCTTGACCTTCACCTGCAGCAGGGTGCGGGCGTTGACGTCGAGGGTCGTCTCCCAGAGCTGGTCAGGGTTCATCTCGCCCAGCCCCTTGTAGCGCTGCAACTGGCTGATGCCCTTGCGGCCGGCGGCGAGCACGCCCTCGACCAGGGCGGAGGGGCCGTGAACCGGCGAGGAATCGTCCTTGCGCAGCAGTTGCGGGATGCGGCCGTAGATCTCCTGCAGATGGGCGGCGCGCTCGTCGAGCTTGCGGGCGTCGGCGCTGGTGATGAAGGCGGCGTCGATCACGGCGGCCTCGCGCACGCCGCGGACGGTGCGGGTGAAGGTGAAGCCTTCCTCGCTCGCCGCCCCCTCCCAGCCGCGCTCGGTGTCCTCGGCGATCAGGTCGAGCCGTCGGGCGACGTAGCCCGCGGCCTCCTGCGCCTTCTCCGGGTCGTGCAGCACGTCGATCGTGAGCGCGCCGGCGATTGCGGCCTGCTCGACCACTGCGCGGGAGTAACGCGAATGCAGCCCGTTCAGGATCTGCCGCGCCTGCCGCGCCGCGTTGACCACTGTGCGCAGGTCGAGCCCTGACCGCTCCTCGCCGCTGGCGAGCCGCAGCGTGACGCCGTCCAGCCCGGAATCGACGAGGTAGTCCTCGAGCGCGCGCTCGTCCTTCAGATACTGCTCGGACTTGCCGCGCACGACCTTATAGAGCGGCGGCTGCGCGATGTAGACGTAGCCGCGCTCCAGGAGTTCGGGCATCTGGCGGAAGAAGAACGTCAGCAGAAGCGTGCGGATATGGCTGCCGTCGACGTCGGCGTCCGTCATGATGATGATCTTGTGGTAGCGCAGCTTGTCGGGGTTGAACTCCTCGCGGCCGATGCCGGTGCCGAGCGCCGTGATCAGCGTGCCGATCTCCTGGCTGCCCAGCATCTTGTCGAAGCGCGCGCGCTCGACATTGAGGATCTTGCCGCGCAAGGGGAGCACGGCCTGGAATTCGCGCGCGCGGCCCTGCTTGGCGGAGCCGCCGGCGGAGTCGCCCTCGACGATGAACAGCTCCGCCTTCGCCGGATCGCGCTCCTGGCAGTCGGCGAGCTTGCCCGGCAGCGAGGCGATGTCGAGCGCGCCCTTGCGGCGGGTGAGCTCGCGCGCCTTGCGGGCGGCCTCGCGGGCGGCGGCGGCCTCGACGACCTTCTGGACGATCGTCTTGGCGTCGGCGGGGTGCTCCTCGAACCAGCGGTTCAGCGCCTCGTTGACGAGGTTCTCGACCGCCGGCCGGACCTCGGAGGAGACCAGCTTGTCCTTGGTCTGGGACGAGAATTTCGGGTCAGGCACCTTGACGGAGAGCACGCAGGTCAGCCCCTCGCGGGCGTCGTCGCCGGTCAGCGAAACCTTCTCCTTCTTGGTCACGCCGGAGCTCTCGGCGTAGCCGTTGACCTGGCGGGTCAGCGCGCCGCGAAAGCCGGCGAGATGGGTGCCGCCGTCGCGCTGCGGGATGTTGTTGGTGAAGCACAGCACGTTCTCGTGGTAGCTGTCGTTCCACCACATCGCGACCTCGACGCCGATGCCGTCGCGCTCCGCGCGCAGCACGATCGGGCTGTCGATCAGCGGGTGCTTGGCGCGGTCGAGATAGCGCACGAAGGCCTCGACGCCGCCCTCGTAGTACAGCTCCTCCCGCCGGGTCTCGACGCCGCGGGCGTCGGTCAGCACGATCTTGACGCCCGAGTTCAGGAAGGCGAGCTCGCGCAGCCGGTGCTCCAGCGTGCCGTAGTCGAAGTCGGTGACGCCGCTGAAGGTCTGGAAGCTCGGCGCGAAGGTCACCTCCGTCCCGCGCTTGCCGTTGGCGGGGCCGGTGACGGCGAGCGGCGCGTCGGCGACGCCGTGGGTGAACGACATCTCGTGGGCCTTGTCGTCCCGCCAGACGCGCAGCGTGAGCTTGGTCGAGAGCGCGTTCACCACCGAGACGCCGACGCCGTGCAGGCCGCCGGAGACCTTGTAGGAGTTCTGGTCGAACTTACCGCCGGCGTGCAGCTGGGTCATGATGACCTCGGCCGCGGAGATGCCCTCCTCGGTGTGGATGCCGACCGGAATGCCGCGACCATTGTCGGTCACGGTGCAGGAGCCGTCGGGGTTCAGGGTGACGGTGACCTCGGTCGCCCAGCCGGCCAGCGCCTCGTCGATCGCGTTGTCGACGACCTCGTAGACCATGTGGTGCAGGCCCGACCCGTCGTCGGTGTCGCCGATATACATGCCCGGCCGTTTGCGCACGGCGTCGAGGCCCTTCAGGACGCGGATCGAGTCCGCGCCGTAGTCGTCGGCGCCGCCGTTCGGGGAGACATCGGTCATCTGCAAAAAACTCTCTTTCGCGCAGCGCTTCGCCGATCTCGCGGGGCGGGGCGGCGGAGGGCGCTCATGAGCGCTCGGGAATCAGGCGTTTCCGCCGTGTCCAACCTACCCCGGGCAGGCTCATAAAGCGAGCTTTCGCGGCCATTTGGAGGCGTTCGCCGCCGCCGCCCGGGGCGGCGATCAAGCATCTGACATATATGATGATTTCGCCGTTTTTCCACAGCGGAGTCTGGAATAGGGTCCGCTCAGCGGCCGCGCGTCATCCGACGGGCCTCGCCGAGCCCCCGGAAACGTCGAAAAGCTGGGCCCGTCGGCCGATCGCCGCGAACGCCGCGGGGTCGGCGCCGGTCAGCCAGGCCTGCGCCCCGAGATCGTCGAGCGCCGCGAACAGCGCCTCGCGGCGGGCGGGATCGAGATGGGCGGCGACCTCGTCGAGCAGCACCACGGGCGACGCCCCGTCGAGCCGGGCGACGAGCCGGGCGTGCGCCAGCACGAGCCCGACCAGAAGCGCCTTCTGCTCGCCCGTGGAGCACCGCTCCGCGGGCATGTCCTTCAGCGTGTGGCGGACGGCGAGATCCGTGAGATGCGGCCCCTCCAGCGTTCTCCCAGCGGCCCGGTCGCGCCTGCGGCCGGCGGCGAGGCGCTCGCGGTACCCGTCCTCGACCGCGGTCGCGGGATCGCTCAGCACCGCGGTCTCCAGCGCGCCGTCGAGCGCGAGCCCGGCGGACGGAAAGGGGGAGGCGGGATCGGCGGTTTCGGCGATCAGGGCCGCCAGGCGCGAAACGGTCTCGGCGCGGGCCGCCGCGACCGCGACCGCGAGCTCGGCCAGCTCGCGCTCCACGGCGTCCAGCCAGCGGGCGTCGGATCGCTCGTCTTCGAGCAGCCGGTTGCGCGAGCGCAGAGCCTTCTCGAGGCCCGAGGCGCGGCCCGCATGCTCGGGGTCGGCCGCGACCACCAGCCGGTCGAGGAACCGGCGCCGGTCGCCCGCCGGCCCGCGGAAGAGGCCGTCGAGATCGGGCGTCAGCCAGACGAGCCGAAGATGGGCGGCGAAGGCGCCGGCCGAGCCGACGGGCGCGCCGTCGATCCGACAGCGCCGCCCGGCGTCGCCGGCGCCAGGGTCCACGCCGGTGCCGAGACGCGTCTCGCCCTCCGGCCCCGCGACCTCGGCCGCGATCGCCCAGGAGCCGTCGCCGTCGACCCTGCCGAGGTCGGCATAGGCCGCCCGGCGCAGCCCGCGTCCCGGCGCGAGCAGCGAGACGGCTTCGAGGATGTTGGTCTTGCCGGCCCCGTTCGCCCCGATGAGCGCGACGGATCCCTCGCCGCACAGGAGGTCGAGCGTCGCATAGGAGCGGAAATTCGTCAGGCGCAGACGCGTGACCGCCGCGCGGCGGGACGCGGGCCGCGCCGTCTGCATCGCCTCCGATTCGTCCAAACAAACCTCCGTCGTCCTCCGGCCTGACCGGAGGACCCATGTTCCAGCGTAGCTCTCGACGCCCGAGATGGGTGGTCCGGTCAAGCCGGACCACGACGAGGTGTTTTATGGCCGATGGAAGAGACGGTTCGTGCCGTCACACCCGCATCGGCATCAGCACGTAGAGCGCCGACGCGCCGTCGCGGTCCTGGACCAGCGTCGGGGAGCCCGGATCGGCCAGGCGGATCAGGGCGGTGTCGCCCTCGAGCTGGCCGGCGATGTCGAGGAGGTAGCGGGAGTTGAAGCCGATATCGAGCGGTTCGGCCTCATAGTCGACCTCGATCTCCTCCGTGGCGTTTCCGCTGTCGGGGTTGGTGACGGTCAGCACCAGCTTGCGGTCGGCGAGCGAGAGCTTCACCGCGCGGCCGCGCTCCGACGAAATCGTCGAGACACGGTCGACGGCCGCGGCGAACTCCGCCCGATCGACCGTCAGCCGCTTGTCGTTGCCGGTCGGGATCACGCGGCCGTAGTCCGGGAAGGTGCCGTCGATCAGCTTCGAGGTCAGGACCGCCTGGCCGGAGGAGACGCGGATCTTGGTCGCCGACAGCTGCACCTGGACCTCACCCTCGGGGTCCTCCAGGAGGCGCTGGATCTCGGCGACCGTCTTGCGCGGCACGATCACGCCCGGCATGCCCTTGGCGCCTTCCGGCGCCGGCATCTCCACGCGGGCGAGACGGTGCCCGTCGGTCGCGACCGCGCGCAGAAGCGCCACGCCGCCCTGCTCGAGCGCATGCAGATAGATGCCGTTGAGATAGTAGCGCGTCTCTTCGTTGGAGATCGCGAACTGGGTTTTGTCGATGAGGCGGCGCAGCTCGGCGGCGCCGATCGCGAAGCGGACAGGCAGATCGCCCGCCGCGAGGTCCGGGAAGTCGCTGTCCGGCAGAGTCTGCAGGGTGAAGCGGGAGCGGCCGGCGCGGATCGTGAGGGTGCCGCGCTCGCCCCCCATCTCGAGCGCGACCTGGCTGCCGTCCGGCAGCTTCCGGACGATGTCGTAGAACGTGTGCGCGGGCACGGTGGTCGCGCCGGGCTGCGTCACGTCGGCGGTCGCGGTCTCGACGATCTCGAGGTCGAGGTCGGTCGCCTGGAGCTTCAGCACGCCGTCGCCGGCGCGGAGCAGAACGTTCGCGAGGATCGGAATCGTGTTCCGCCGCTCGACGACGCGGTGGACATGGGCGAGGGCCTTCAGCAGGGCCGCTCGCTCGAGGGTCGCTCGCATGGTTCGTTCCGCTCCGTAGGGGGCGTCAGGTGACGAAAGCGCCGCCGGGGACGGCGGCGGCGCGCAAGGGCCGGGACGGGAGTGGAGGCTCGCGCCGGGGCTGCGGACATTGCCCCACCCCTTGCCCCGTTTCAAGCGCGACGCTTCCCGTCCGCAACGTCCTCCGGCCGCAGCACCCCGCAACGCGTCCGCGCAGCTTTGTCGCGCGGGGCCTGTCAAAGTCCCGCGGGACGCTACGTCGCAAGATCACCGAACGCAGAGCCGGCGTCTCTTGAGCCCCGAACGGGCGGCCGGCCCGTCCAGCAAGAGGAGATCGCGGCCCGTGCCCGACATTCCCATCGACTTCACGTTTCTGACGAATCTCGTCGTCGTCTACGGCTTCAACATCCTCGGAGCGCTCCTGATCGCGGTCGCAGGCTTCTGGCTCGCGGGCCTCGCCGAGCGCGGCGCCCATCGCGCGCTGATGGCCTCGAAGCGGATGGACGTCACCGTCGCCGGATTCCTGTCCAGCCTCGTACGCTACGGCCTGCTCGCCGTGGTGCTGGTCGCGATCCTGCAGATCGTCGGCATTCAGGCGACGAGCCTCATCGCCGTTCTCGGCGCCGCCTCCCTCGCCATCGGTCTGGCGTTGCAGGGCACGCTGTCGAACATGGCGGCCGGCGTGATGATGCTGCTGTTCCGGCCGTTCCGCGTCGGCGACCAGGTCGAGGTCGCCGGCAAGGCGGGCGTCGTGAAGGAGCTCAGCCTGTTCTTCACCGAACTCGCGAACGCCGACAACGTGCAGATCCTGATCCCGAACGCCTCTGTGTGGGGCGCGGCCGTCGTGAACTACTCGAAATACCCCACCCGCGCGGTGGAGACCTCGATCACCGCGGCGAACGGAGACGCGGACGCCACGATCGCCGACGTTTCCAGGTTTCTGGCGGAGAACCCGCGCGCCTTGAACGACCCGGCGCCTGTCGTCCGCAAGGTCGGCTATGGCGACGCGATCGAGATCGCGGTGAGGGCCTACGCGCCGGCCGCGGAGACGTCGGCGTTGAAATACGAGATCAGCCGGTTCGTCACCGAGCGGAACCGCGCGCGGGAGGCCACGGCGCAGGCCGCGGAGTGACGCCCCGTCCTCATTCCAGGAGCATGCGCTTCAGCAGGTCGACCTCCGCAGCGAGCCCATGGTCGGTCTTCACCAGCAGATCGATCTTGCGAACCGCGTGGAGCACGGTCGTGTGGTCGCGGCCGCCGAAGCGCCGGCCGATCTCGGGCAGCGAGCGCAGGGTGAGCTGCTTCGCCAGATACATCGCGACCTGCCGCGGGCGGACGACCGTCTGGGTACGGCGGGAGGACAGCACGTCGGCGCGGCTGACCTGATAGTGCCGCGCGACGATGCGCTGGATGTCCTCGACCTTCACGCGCTTGGGCTCGACCTGCCGGACGAGATCCCGCAGCGCGGTCTCCGCCATCTCGATCGTGATCGGCGCGTGGGTCAGGGTGTTGTGCGCGAGCAGCCGGTTCACGGCGCCGTCGAGATCGCGGCCGTTGGCGGTCACGATCTTGGCGACATAGGCGATCACTTCCGCCGGCACGTCGAACTTCGGGTGGATCGCCTTCGCCGCCGCCACGCGCACCGCCAGGATCTTGGCGCGCAGTTCCTCGTCGATCGAGCCCATCTCGAGCGTCAGGCCGCCGGCGAGGCGCGACCGCAGCCGCTCGTCGACGCCCTCGAGCTCGGATGGCGGCCGGTCGGCGGCGATGATGACCTGCTGACGCCCATCGAGCAGCGCGTTCAGCGTGTGGCCGAACTCCTGCTGCACGGTCTTGCCCTGCAGGAACTGCAGATCGTCAATCACGAGCAGGTCGATCGCCCGCAGCTTCTCCTTGAAGGACAGCGCGGTCTGCGCCTTCAGCGAGGCGACGAAGTCGAACATGAACTTCTCGGCCGTCAGATAGGTCACCCGGCGGCCGCTCGCCTCGATCGCATGGGCCGTGGCCTGCAGGAGGTGCGTCTTGCCGAGCCCGACCGCCGAGTGGACCACCAGCGGGTTATAGGTCACGGGATCGCCGGGCTTGGCGTCCGCGATCTGGCGGGCGGCGGCGAAAGCGAGCTGGTTGGAGCGTCCCACCAGAAAGCTGTCGAAGGTCAGCCGGCGGTCGAGCGGCGAGCCGGCCAGCCGCGCCGCGTCGGGTCGCGCCGGGAACAGGAACGGCGAGGCGGTCGGCGAGCGCTGCTCGACATGTTCGATCGCGGGGGCCACGACGACGTCGCCGCCATTGGTGGCGAGCTTGGGCGCGGCGACCCGAACGCCGATCGCGATGGCGCGGACGTCCTGGCACTCCTCGCTGACGAGCGCCGTGATGCGGTCGGCGTAATGGCTCTGGATCCAGCTCTTCAGGAAACGGGTCGGCACCGACAGGTGAGCGACGCCGTTCGCCACCTGCTCGAGCGCGATCCGTTCGAACCAGCTCGTGAAGACGTCTTCGCCGAACTCCGCCCGGAGCCGGTCGGCGACCCGCCGCCACCCCGAGCTCGCGTCGTTCCTCGCGCCCTCGATCACGGACAAAACGTTCGAACGGGCGGCGGACGGCGCGGGAGGCATGAGGTCACTCCGGAGGCTCGACGGGGCGGGAGGGCGGGACTGCGGATCGGGCGAAAAAGCGATCACGACTGCGTCCAGGGCAAGCCGACGGCCTTCCAGCCGGCGGAGGCCCCGCGGTGACGCTGTGCGTCGAGCGGGCCTTCAAAGCCGCCCGCGACGTTGAAACAGGCGGTGAATCCCTTGGCGGCCATCGCCGCAGCAGCAGCCTGGCTGCGGACCCCGCTGCGGCACAGGAAGTAGACGGGCGTCCCGGCGCCGGCGCCGGTCGCCTGCAGCGCCTCCGCCACCCGGTCCACGAAACCCTGGTCGACCTGCATGGAGGGGTAGGTCTGCCACTCCGCGAGCACCGGGCGCTTCGACAGCTCCGACAGGTCCGGGATCCCGACAAAGGCCCATTCCGCGCTCGTGCGGACGTCCACCAGCGCGGCGGAAGGATCGCCCGCAAGCGCCTCCCAAGCTTCCTGGGGCGTCGCGTCTCCGGCATAGGACGAGCTCGGCTGGGGCATAACTTCGTTCTCGCCCGGCTTGCGCCCGGCGCCTCAAGTGTCCAGATGATGGTGATGGCCGGCCGTTCAGGGCCTACCTAATATGGCGCAGTCAATCTTTCAGGAAGACGGCGATCCCTTACCCCGCCCCAACTTGGGGCGTTGTGTCAGTTTGAACGATAAACGCTTGGTGTAGTCTCGGAGAGCTTGGACAAACGCCTCAGATCTGAGGATTTGGTCGCGACGTCTCCATGGCCAGGACGATACACAGGGGTCCGGAGCGACGCAACAGGACTCACGGCGCGATTCGATTCGACCGTCGTCCAGCGCCGAACGCCGATTGTGGCAATGCCCTGCATAGCCAGCAAAATCGCTTCAGCGTCCCCCGAATCACCGTTAGCGATTCTTTTTCGAACGGTTTGCGCCGATCGAGGCGTTTCCCCCGGGATTCCGGGTCCGGGTCCGCGTCTAGCGCCTAAAGTCTTGAAAAATAATAGTTATCTATGCGCATCAAGCGCGACCAGACTCTCGAGAGCCGGATTCCATGGGTTTCGAGAGTCAAGCCCAAAAGAGGGCTCCGACGAATACGTTCGTTGCCGTCTTAAAAGGATCGCAAACGAAAAACCCGGCGCAAGGCCGGGTCTTTGGAGCGTCATGCGATGGTTGCGATCACGCAGACAGGCTGCGCACCCGCGAGGCCAGCCGCGACACTTTGCGGGACGCCGTGTTCTTGTGCAGCACGCCCTTCTGGGCGGCGCGCATGATCTCGGGCTCGGCGGCCGCGAGCGCGGCGCGCGCGTCGTCGGCCTGGCCGGCGGCGATCGCTTCCTCGACCTTGCGCAGGAAGGTCCGCACGCGGCTCCTGCGCGCGGTGTTCACCGCGGTGCGGCGGACGATCTTGCGGGCGGCCTTCTTGGCCGACGGCGTATTGGCCATGAACTTCGGTCCTCGGGATGCGGCGTCCGGGCGTTCGCGCGACGCCGCGCCGGTCGAAACACGAGCGGCGAGCCTGACAGGCCCGCCGCGGGAGGCGGTCTCGTAGCAACACTCGCCCGCGGCGTCAACGTTCTCCGACGCCGGCGAGCGCTCCGAAGCCCGGCGACGCCGCCGCGGCGACCGGACCCGGAGCGGGCCCGGGCTCGGCGAAGCGCGCGCGGGGCCATACGATCTTCACCCGCGCGCCGGTCTCCGGGGCGGCGGCGTTGCCGAGATCGAGCCGCGCGCCGGAGCGTTCCAGCAGCGTCTTGGCGATGAAGAAGCCGAGGCCGAGACCGCCGGCCTCGGAGGGTTCGGAGCCGCCGGAGCGGGTCGACACATAAGGCTCGCCCAGGCGAGCCAGCATCTCTGGGGCGAAGCCCGGCCCGTCATCGGCGATCTCGACCACCATCCGCTCGGCGCTCCAGCGCGCGGTGACGCGGACCTGCTCGCGCGCGAAGTCCACGGCGTTCTCCACGATGTTGCCGATGCCGTAGAGCACGATCGGGTTGCGCCGCCAGTGCGGCTCGAGCTCGGCTGCGCCTTCCGCGCGCACCTCGATCGCGACGCCGAAATTGCGGTGGGGGGCGGCGATCTCCTCGAGCATGTGCCGCACCGCCATGCGCTCGTAGGGCGCGCCCTGCCCGTCGAGCGAGGTCAGCTTCTGCAGGATGTCGCGGCAGCGCGTGACCTGCTCGCGCAGCAGAGCGAGATCGTCGCCATGCGCGCCGGGGCTGAGCGCGCGCTCGAGCTCCTTGGCGACGAGCGCGATGGTGGCGAGCGGCGTGCCGAGCTCATGAGCGGCGGCGGCGGCCAGTCCGTCGAGCGCCGAGAGATGCTGCTCGCGCGCCAGCACGAGCTCGGTCGCGGACAGCGCCTGGGCGAGTTCGCGGCCCTCCTCGGAGACGCGCCACGCGTAGACGCCGATGAACACGAGCGCCAGCATCAGCGCGATCCACAGCCCCAGAACGTAAAGCTGGGGCAGTTCCAGCCCGTCCTCCACCGGCCAGGGCAGCGGCATGTGCCGGTAGGCCAGCAGCGAGGCGCACCCCACGACGAGCGCGCCGAGCGCCGCCGTGGTTCGCGGCGACAGCGCGGTCGCCGAGATCATCACCGGCGCGAGGAACATCACGGCGAACGGATTGGTCAGGCCGCCGGTGAGGAAGAGCAGCGCCGCGAGCTGCAGCAGATCATAGGCGAGCAGCAGACCCGCGGCGGGCTCGCGCAGCCGGTGGTTCGGCGGGAAGATCAGGCGCAGCGCGACGTTGAGGCCGGCGGACAGCGCGATCACCGCAAGGCAGGCGGCGAGCGGCAACTCGAATCCGAGGCCGAACGCGACGCCCAGGACCGCCGCGCTCTGTCCCGCCACCGCGAGCCAGCGCAGCCGCACCAGCGTGGCGAGCCTCAGATGGCGCTGCGGCGCGAGATGGTCCGAAACGCAGTCGATGTCGAACGGCATGGCGCGGACTTTGATCCTCTGACGGGCGGTCGCGCAAGTTTCCATAGGCCGGCGGGCCGACGAACGGGCCATTGACGGCGTCCCGTTTAGGGAGAATCGTCTTGCGACGTGTGCGATGCAACATCGGAAGGTCGCGATGGCGCGGGACAGGAAGCGTACCGGGATCGGCGAATTCGCCAACGCCTCGGCGACGCCGGAGTTGGGCGGCTCGGCGTCCTCGATGCCGCTGTATTGGATGTTCGAGGCCGGCCAGGCGTCGCTCGGACCGGCGCGGGCGCTCGCCGAAGCGGGGCGCCTCTTTTTCAAGAACCCGGTCAATCCCGCCTCCCACACGGACTGGGGCCGCAAGGTCGGCGCGCTCTGCGAGGTCTTCGAGCGGGCGACCCGCCGCTACGGCAAGCCGGATTTCGGCATCGCGTCGACGCTGGTCCGCGGCGAGCGCGTCGCGGTCACGCCGCGGGTGGTCTGGAGCCGGCCGTTCTGCGACCTCGTCCATTTCGAGCGGGCGACGCGGCCGGGCTCGCGCAAGGCGCTCAAAGTTCTGATCGTCGCGCCCATGTCGGGCCATTACGCCACGCTGCTGCGCGGCACGATCGAGGCGATGCTGCCGGACCACGACGTCTACGTCACGGACTGGACCGACGCGCGGCTCGTGCCCATGACCGACGGTCCCTTCGATCTCGACGACTACATCGACTACCTCATCTCCATCTTCCATTTCCTGCAGGGCGACTGCCACGTGATGGCGGTCTGCCAGCCGGCGGTGCCGGTCCTCGCCGCGGTCGCGCGGATGGAGGCCGAGGAGGACCCTTACGCGCCGCATTCGATGATCCTGATGGGCGGGCCGATCGACACGCGCGAGAACCCGACCGTGGTCAACCAGCTCGCGATCGAGCGGGGCCTCGACTTCTTCCAGCGCAACGTGATCACGGTGGTGCCCTGGCCGCATCCCGGCGTGATGCGGCGGGTCTATCCCGGGTTCCTGCAGCTCACCGGCTTCGTGAACATGAATCTCGATCGCCATGTCTCCGCTCACTACGAGTTCTTCAACCATCTGGTCGACGGCGACGGCGACAGCGCGGAGAAGCACCGCGAGTTCTACGACGAATACATGGCGGTGATGGACCTGACCGCCGAGTTCTACCTTCAGACGGTCGAGACGGTCTTCATCCGCCATGCTTTGCCGAAGGGCGAGATGACGCATCGCGGCAAGCCCGTCGACTGCTCGAAGATCACGCGCTGCGCGCTCATGACGGTCGAGGGCGAACGCGACGACATCTCCGGCGTCGGACAGACCAGGGCCGCGCACACGCTCTGCACCGGTCTCAAGGACGAGCAACGGGTCCACTGGCTGCAGGAGCGCGTCGGCCACTACGGGGTCTTCAACGGATCGCGCTTCCGCTCGGAGATCGCTCCGCGCATTCACGACTTCATGCTCTCGAACGAACCCCGCGCCGTGCAGAAGGCCGCGTCCGCGCCGATGCGCCCCGCCGAAAGCGAGGGCGTGTCCGCAGGAGCGGCGCTCGACGCGGTCGCGCCGCTGGTGGAGGAACCGAAGAAGGCCCCCGAGCCGCCTGCTCCGACGCCGAAGCCCGCACGCGCCAAACCCGCGGCGGCCAGGCGCGCTCCAGCCGTCAAAGCCCCGCCCGACGATCTGACCAAGATCGTCGGGGTCGGCCCGAAGCTTCAGGCTGTTCTCAACGACGCGGGCATT
Source organism: Hansschlegelia sp. KR7-227 (assembly GCF_049446035.1). Lineage (NCBI taxonomy): Bacteria > Pseudomonadati > Pseudomonadota > Alphaproteobacteria > Hyphomicrobiales > Methylopilaceae > Hansschlegelia > Hansschlegelia sp. KR7-227. The sequence goes on along the minus strand of NZ_JBMSEA010000003.1, from coordinate 251,372 downwards.
TTCCGCTTCGCCCAGATCGCGGGCCTCTCGCATGACGAGGTCGCGTCGCTCAATGCGAAGATCGTTCCGCCCGGGCGCATGTCGCGGGAGAAGTGGCAGGAGCAAGCGGCTCGACTCGCCAAAGCGGAATGATTGCTCGACGCTTCGCGGGACCGCCTGGCGTCGGCCGCGCCGTTCGCCAAGGAATGTGGACGCGCTTTTATCTGTTTCTTATTATCGAACGCTGGCGTATGAGCGTTCCTGTTGCGATGCGATGGGGCTCCACCTTGAACTGACCCCATCGGTATCGACAGGTTTCTTATTATTAGAGGGAGACGACTATGACGTTTCGTTTGGCCGCCAGCGCTGCCTTCATGGGCCTCGCTCTTTCGTCGGCGCCCGCCTTCGCCCAGGCCTCCGGCGCGGACGTGCTGAAGGCGCTGAACAAGGACGGCGACAACACGCTCGAACTCGCCGAGGTGATCGACGCCGGCGCCAAGCTGTTCGCCGTTATCAACCCGGACGGCGACACGACGCTCGAGAGCGGCGAGACCAAGGGCCGGATCACCGAGAAGGACTGGAAGCGCTACAACAAGGACGGCGACCAGACGCTCGAAATGGACGAGTGGCTGACGATCCTGCGCGCGCGCTTCAATGCGGCCAACCCGGACAAGGACGGCTCGCTCGACGAGAAGGAGCTGAACACCAAGGCGGGTCAGCTCGTCGTTCTCATGATCATGAAGTGACGGCGAAGATCGTCAGCATGCCTCTGGCCCGCGCCGCGCAGGCGGCGCGGGGTCCGGCGTCGTGACGGCGATCACTGTCCGCCGCCACGACTGGCGGCCTGCGATCCGCAGGCTGCCCGCCGGCGAGGCCGTCGCCGCCATCGGCGACGTGCATGGGCAGGACGATCTGTTCGCGTCGCTGATGGACGCCGTCGCCGAGGAAATCTCGGCGGCCTCCGTCGCCACCTTCGTCCAGCTCGGCGATCTCGTCGATCGTGGACCCAAAGCGATCGAGGCTCTCGCCCGCGCGCGCAAGGGTCTGCCCGGCGCGACGTCAGTGACGCTGATGGGCAATCACGAGGAGCGCCTGCTGCGGGCCACTCTTGGCGGCGATCCCGAGGAGCGCGCGCTGTGGCTGAACTTCGGCGGCGATCAAACGATCGCCGAGGCCGGGGTCGATCCGTCTCGTCCCGACTGGCCCGAGGCCTTCGCCGCCGCGCTCGGTCGCGACACGCTCGACTGGCTCGTGGGCCTGCCCAAATCCTGGCGCGTCGGCGACATTCTGTTCGCCCACGCCGGGATCGATCCGGCCAGATCTCTCGCCGAGCAGGATCCGCACACGCTGATGTGGGTGCGCCGGCCCTGGCTCGACAGCCCCGGCCCATACCCGGAAGGCGTCGCCGTCCTTCACGGTCACACCCCGCGGGAGGTCGTCGACCTCACTCACCCGCACCGGGTCAACCTCGACACGGGCGCCTTCCGCACCGGGCTGCTCTCGGGGCTCGTGGTCCTCGGCGACCGCATGCGGGTGGTTCAGGCGGCGCGCTGAACAATCTCGCGAGCGACGCTCACCAACGCGCCGTCGATGCGCTATCACGCGGGCGCCCCGTCGACCCGCCCCGGACCTCCGCCATGAGCCGCCTGCTGCATCGCGCCGCCAACGTCGTTCCGCCCGTCGCCGTGGGGGGCAGGGGAATCGAGCTGTTCGACCGCGACGGCCGGTCCTATATCGACGCCAGCGGCGGCGCGGCTGTCTCCTGCCTCGGCCACGGTCACCCGGACGTGCTGGCCGCGCTCCACGCGCAGCTCGACCGGCTCGCTTATGCGCATACCGGCTTCTTTTCCTCCGAGCCGGCGGAACGTCTCGCCGAGCGCCTGGTCGAGGACGCGCCGGAGGGGCTGACGCGGGTCTACCTCGTCAGCGGCGGGTCCGAGGCGGTGGAGGCCGCCCTCAAGATGGCGCGCCAATACGCCGTCGAGACCGGACAGGACAAGCGCCGGCACGTCATCGCGCGCCGGCAGAGCTATCACGGCAACACGCTCGGCGCGCTTGCGGCCGGCGGAAACGCCTGGCGCCGCGCCCAGTTCCGGCCTCTCCTGATCGAGACCCATCACGTCGACCCGTGCTTCGCCTACCGCGGACAGGCGGAAGGCGAGACCGGCGAGGCCTACGCCGCCCGCGCCGCGCAGTCGCTCGAGGACAAGATCCTGGAGCTCGGGCCGGATGAGGTTCTGGCTTTCGTCGCGGAGACGGTGGTGGGCGCGACCGCCGGCGCCGTTCCGCCGGTCGCCGACTATCTCCGGCGGGTGCGCGCGATCTGCGACCGCTACGGCGTGCTGCTGATCCTCGACGAGGTGATGTGCGGCATGGGCCGCACCGGGACGTTGCACGCCTGCGAGCAGGACGGCGTCGCGCCCGATCTGCTCACCATCGCCAAGGGCCTCGGCGGCGGCTATCAGCCGATCGGGGCGGTGCTGCTGTCGGAGCCGATCTTCCAGGCCTTCGCGCAAGGCTCCGGATTCTTCCAGCACGGCCACACCTATATGGGCCACCCGATGGCGGCCGCGGCCGGGCTCGCGGTTCAGGACGTCATCCGCCGCGACGGCCTGCTCGCGAACGTGGTCGCCATGGGCGAGCGGCTCGATCGCGGGCTGAAGGAGCGTTTCGGCGCCAACCCGCATGTGGGCGACGTCCGGGGCCGCGGGTTGTTCCGCGCGATCGAGCTGGTCCAGGACCGGGCGACCAAGGCGCCGTTCGATCCGGCGCTCAAGCTGCACGCGTCGATCAAGCGCGAGGCGATGGCGCGCGGGCTGATGGTGTATCCGATGGGCGGCGCGGTCGACGGCGCGCGCGGGGACCATGTGCTGCTGGCGCCGCCCTTCATCGTGGAAGGCGCGCAGATCGACGTGATCGTGGAGCGGCTCGGCGAAGCCGTCGACGCGAGCCTCGCCGCGGCCGCCTGACCTCCGGGGCAGGTCTATTCGGTTGATCCGATCTCGAGCAGCCCGGCGTTGATCGCGACCCAGACGAGGTTGGCGTCGGTCCGTGCGTTCAGCTTCGCCTTGATGCCGGAATGGTAGTTCTGGATCGTCTTCTGGCTGAGCGACAGGGCGTCGGCGATCTGGTCGGTCGTCATGCCCGAGGCGATCAGCTGGAGGATCTCGACCTCGCGCGGCCCGAGGCCGTCGACCGGCGACTTGCGTCCCGACAGCCGCTCCGCCGCGATCTCGCGCGCGATGTCGTCGCTCACCGCCTTGCCGCCCTGCGACACCGTCGCCATCGCGGCGATCAGCGCCTCGGGCGGGCTGCTCTTGGTGACATAGCCGGACGCGCCCGCCTCGAACGCCTTGAGGGCGAAGGGAAGGCCTTCGTGCATCGTGAAGACGAGGATGCGCGCCTTGCGGTCGAAGCCCCGGATGCGCCGGATCGCCTCGAGGCCGCTCGAGCCCGGCATGCTCAGGTCGAGAATGACGATGTCGGTCTGCGACCGGCGGTAGGCGCGATAGGCCTCCGCCGCGCTGCCGGCCTCCGCGCTCACGCAATAGCCGGGCTGGAGCTCGATCAGCTTGCGATAGCCCGCCCGCACCACCGGGTGGTCGTCGACGAGAAGGATCGTCAGCTGGGCCATCGTCTCAGGCCGCCGCGCCGAGGCGCGCGTCCCCGGCGAGCGGGATGGTCGCGGCGATCCGCACCCCGCGTTCGGACGCGCCTGTCGTGAGGCGGCCGCCCAGCGCGTCGACGCGCTCGCGAATGCCGAGCAGGCCGTGGCCGCGGCCGCCGGCTAGGCTCGCAGGATCGCCGCCCCCGTCGTCCTCGACCGTCACGAGAAGCGCGCCCGCCGGCGCGTCCGGGCTCTCCACGCGAACGCGCACCTCCGCCGGCTCGCCGTGCTTGGCGGCGTTCGTCAGGCATTCCTGCGTGATCCGGTAGACGGTGAGGGCCGCCTGCGCCGGCACGGCGGCGAGGTCCCCGACCACGTCGAGCCGGAAGACCGGCCTGCGGCCGCCCGCGCCGGGAACGCGCGCGTTCCAGCTCGTCACGAGATGCTCCAGGCTCTGCTCGAGCCCGATCTCGTCGAGCTCCGGCGGCCGCAGCCGGGCGAGCGCGCCGCGCAGCGTGGTCGCCATCCGGTCGCTGATGACCGCGATCTCGCGCGCGCTTTCGGCGACGTCCGGCCGATCCGCCCTCGTCGCGGTCGCGACGGCTGCGGCGAGGGCGCGGGTCGCGGTCAAGCACTGTCCGAACTCGTCGTGCAAATCGCGGGCGAGGGAGCGGCGCTCCTCCTCCTGCACCTGGAACAGCCGCCGCGTCACCGCCGCGCGCTGCTTGGTGGTGGAGTCGAGACGCGCGGTCAGGTCGTTGAATGCCCGCGCGATATGGCCGAACTCCGCCGTGCGGAACGCCGGCAGGCGCACCGCATGGTCGCCGCCCTCCAGCCGCTTCAGGCCGCGCACGATGGTCTCGGCGGGTTTCAGCGCATGCCCGATCGCGAGCGTCGCCAGCACGCCGATCGCGAGCGCCATCGCGCCGGCGACGCCGACCACCACGCTGACCTGCCGCCACGCCTGGCGCGCGGCGGACTCGGTCTTCGCCTCGGCGACCACCGTGCCGACGGCGCGTCCGCCGAGCGAGATCGTGCGCGTGATCGGCTGGAGAGGTCCGAACAGCGTCTGATTCAGGGCCTCGAACCACGCCGGAGCGCCGTCATCGGCCGTCCTGCGCCCGCCGCAGAGCTTGAGCGGCGGCTCGCCGGTCCACGCCAGACTGACGCAATAGCCGGGGCTGATCACGCGCAGCGTGTCGGAGGTCCGCCAGTCGGGGAAGGCGAACTTGGCGTGCGAGCCCTCATTCCCGCGAAACATCAGCTCGCGCCATGCGAGCCCCACCGCCTCGGTCTCGACGCGGGCGGCCGAGGCGACCGTCTCGGCTCTTATGTTTCGGTCGGCGTCGACCATGACCCAGACGCTTGCGCCCGCGAGGCACAGCATCACGACGCCGCCGAGACGCAGGATGAGGCCGACCAGCAGAGACATCGCTCTTCGCCTTTCGCAGCAAGGCTTTGATGTCCGGGACTTCAGGTCGGATTGCAAGCTGCGCCCGCGCAATCGGGAAAATCTCCCAACACCGCTCGGGAAGTCAGCTCTGTGGATCTGCGCCCTTATTAGCAGGTTCTCAGCTCAAGGCGGGACGCTGTCCGAGCTCAACGAGAACACCGCGCCGCAGGCGCCGCCGCCTTTATCCGGAGGACGTTCATGAAACGCGCATTTCTCCTGGGCTTCGGCGTCGCGCTCGGCGTCGGGGCGGCTCCCGCCATCGCCAACGACAGCGTGGAGACGATCCTGAAGGACCCCAAGCAGTGGGGCATTCAGACCGGCGACTACGCCAACACCCGCTACTCCAAGCTCGATCAGATCACCGCCAAGAACGTCGGCAAGCTGCAGGTCGCCTGGTCGTTCTCGACCGGCGTGCTGCGCGGGCATGAGGGCGGCCCGCTCGTCATCGGCGACGTGATGTACGTCCACACGCCGTTTCCGAACACGGTCTACGCCCTCGACCTGAACCAGGAAGGCAAGATCATCTGGCGCTATGAGCCGAAGCAGGATCCCGGCGTCGTTCCCGTGATGTGCTGCGACACCGTCAACCGCGGCGTCGCCTATGCCGACGGCATGATCTTCTTCCAGCAGGCGGACGCGACCGTGGTCGCGCTCGACGCGAAGACCGGCGAGAAGAAGTGGTCGGTGGTCAACGGCGACCCGAAGAAGGGCGAGTCCAACACGGCGACCGTCCTGCCGGTCAAGGACAAGCTCCTCGTCGGCATCTCCGGCGGCGAGTTCGGCGTCCGCGGCCATCTCACCGCCTACGACCTCAAGACCGGCAAGCAGGTCTGGCGCGCCTATTCGATGGGGCCGGACTCCGAACTCCTCGTGGATCCCGCGAAGACGACCGAGCTCGGCAAGCCGATCGGCGAGAACTCCTCGCTGAAGACCTGGGAAGGCGACCAGTGGAAGACCGGCGGCGGGGCCACCTGGGGCTGGTACTCCTACGACCCCAAGCTGAACCTCGTCTATTACGGCTCCGGCAACCCCTCGACCTGGAACCCGAAGCAGCGCCCCGGCGACAACAAGTGGTCGATGACCATCTGGGCGCGCGATCCCGACACCGGCATGGCCAAGTGGGTCTACCAGGTCACCCCGCATGACGAGTGGGACTACGACGCCGTCAACGAGATGATCCTCACGGATCAGAAGATCGACGGCAAGGAGCGCAAGCTTCTCACCCATCCGGACCGCAACGGCTTCAGCTACACGCTCGATCGCGAGACCGGCGAACTGCTCGTCGCCGAAAAATACGACCCGGTCGTGAACTGGGCGAGCAAGATCGACATGGACAAGTCGTCCAAGACCTACGGCCGCCCGATGGTCGTCGCGAAATACTCAACGGAGCAGAACGGCGAGGACGTCAACTCGCAGGGCATCTGCCCCTCGGCGCTCGGCACCAAGGATCAGCAGCCCAGCGCCTATTCGCCGAAGACCGAGCTGTTCTACCTGCCGACCAACCATGTCTGCATGGACTACGAGCCGTTCCGCGTCTCCTACACCGCGGGCCAGCCTTATGTCGGCGCGACGCTCTCGATGTATCCGGCCCCGAACAGCCATGGCGGCATGGGCAATTTCACCGCCTGGGACAACAAGAAGGGCAAGATCGTCTGGTCGCTGCCCGAACGCTTCTCGGTCTGGTCGGGCGCTCTCGCGACCGCGGGCGACGTCGTGTTCTACGGCACGCTCGAAGGCTACCTGAAGGCGGTCGACGCCAAGACCGGCAAGGAGCTCTACAAGTTCAAGACGCCGTCCGGCATCATCGGCAACGTCATGACCTATGAGCACAAGGGCAAGCAGTACGTCGCCGTGCTCTCGGGCGTCGGCGGCTGGGCGGGCATCGGGCTCGCGGCCGGCCTGTCGGGCGGGAACGAAGGTCTGGGCGCCGTCGGCGGCTACGCCGCGCTCGCCAGCTACACCGCTCTCGGCGGCCAGCTCACGGTGTTCGCGCTGCCGGATTCATGAGGTTCGGGGCGCCGCTCCCCGGCGCCCCAACGCGACTTTCCATAGCCTGACCCGCCTGGCTTTCTCCTCCCTCGGCCCGGCGGCACTTATGGACACGGCGAGCTCCTTCGTGGGCTCGCCGTTTTTTTTCGTCCGCGCGGCGCGAGATGAACGGTCGTTCGGCCTGGACCTTGCTCGGCGGGCGGACCATGGGAGACGCGACATGACCGTGAAGACGCCGTCCTTCGACGCCGCGACGATGCTTTCGGGGCTCCGGCGCTGGGTCGAATGCGAGAGCCCGACCTTCGTTCCCGAGGCCGTCAACGCGATGATGGACCTCGCCTCCGGCGATCTCGCCGCGGCCGGAGCGGCGGTCGAGCGGATCGCGGGACCGCCGGGGCTCGGCGACTGCGTGCGCGCGACCGTTCCGCATCCGCGCCAGGGCGAGAAGGGCGTGCTGGTGATGGCGCATCTCGACACGGTGCACCCGCTCGGCACGCTCGAAGCGCTTCCTTTCCACGTCGAGGGCGGCCGCGCTTACGGGCCCGGGATCCTCGACATGAAGGGCGGGACCTACGCCGCGGTCGAGGCGATCCGGCGGCTGGCCGAGGCCGGGATCGAAACGCCGCTGCCGGTGACCGTGCTGCTGACCTCCGACGAGGAGATCGGCAGCCCCGGCTGCCGCGCGATCATCGAGGCCGAGGCCGCCCGCCATTCCTACGTTCTCGTGCCGGAGCCGGCCCATCCGCCGGACGGCGTCGTCACCGGCCGCTACGCGATCGCCCGCTTCGACCTCGAGGCGACCGGCCGTCCGATCCACGCCGGCTTCGACCCGCGCAAGGGCCGCTCGGCGATCGCCGAGATGGCGCGGCGGATCGGCGAGATCGAGGCGATGACCGACGACGACTGCACCTTCAGCGTCGGCGTCGTCCATGGCGGCCAGTGGGTGAACTGCGTTCCGAAGAGCTGCCGCGCCGAAGCGCTCAGCATGGCCAAGCGCCAGTCGGATCTCGACCGCGGCGTGGAGCGCATGCTGGCGCTGACGCGTATCGACGGCGACGGCCTCGGCTTCCGGGTCACGCGCGGCGTCACGCGGCCGGTGTGGGAGCCGGGGCCGGGCACGATGGCGCTGTACGACCTCGCCCGCGACGTCGCGCGCGACATCGGCTTCGACCTCACGCATGGATCGTCGGGCGGCGGCTCCGACGCCAACTTCACCGGCGCCGCGGGGATCGCTTCGCTCGACGGGCTCGGCGTCGTCGGCGAGGGCTACCACACGCTCGACGAGCACATCGTCGTGGAGAGCCTGCCGCGCCGGGCCGCGCTGATCGCGGGACTGCTGACGCGGCTCGCCTGAAGGGCGATGCCGCGACGTCGGCGTCAGCCGATCCTGCCGCGCGCCGCGACGGCGATCTCGCCGACGATCGCCCCGCCGCGCACGGCGACCAGCCGGTCGACCATGTTGACGACGACGCAGACATGGTTCGGCACGATGCGCACGACCTCGCCGACGCCTGGGCGCTCCCCGCAGGCGGACAGGTCGAGGAAGCCGTGCTCCTCCGACAGCGCGGCGATGCGGGCGCCGGCGAGGTCGAGGATCAGCCCGTGGCCGTCGAGACCGCCGCCGGGATCGCTCGTCAGGGTCTTGGAGCCGGCGTCGACGATCCCGCGCTCCGCGCCAGCGCGGCTGACGACGGTCGCGTAGACCGTGAGCGCGCAGTCGGCGAGCGTCGCGACGCCCGCCGCCATCTGCATGCGGTCGTTGAAGACGTAAGTGCCCGGCCGATGCTCCGTCGCGCCTTTGAGTTCGCCCAGATGCGGCAGGTTCGGAGAGCCGCCGGTCGAGACGATGCGGCAGGCGAGCCCGGCGTCGCGGAGGCCTGCGGTCGCGGCGTCGAGGAAGCTCTGGGTGGCGGGCCAGCGGTCGGGCGGCGGATAGAGCAGCAGGCCGGCGAAGCCGAGGCCGGGCGTCGCCGCGATCCGGCGCGCGAGGGCGACGGCCTCCGCCGGGGTCTCGACGCCCGCCCGCTTCATGCCGGTGTCGCATTCCACCACGACGTCGAGCGTCCGCCCGGCGCGCGCGGCCGCGGTCGCGAGCCCGTCCGCCGTCACGGCGCTGTCGGCGGCTACGGTGACGCTCGCGCGCCGCATGAGCGCGGCGAGGCGCCCGAGCTTCTGCTCGCCGAGAAGATTGTAGCTGATCAGGATGTCGTCGAGGCCGGCCTCCGCCATCACCTCCGCCTCGCCGAGCTTCTGGCAGGTGATCCCGCGGGCGCCGGCGGCGATCTGGAGCTTCGCGATCTCCGGCGATTTGTGCGTCTTGACATGCGGACGGTTGACGACGCCGGCCGCGTCGCAGATCGCCTGCACGCGGGCGATGTTGGCCTCGACGACGTCGAGGTCGATCACGACGGCGGGCGTTCCGAACGTCCGGGCGATCTCGGCGCCGAGCGGGCTCACGAGGCGGCCGCGACCTGTCGCCCGAACGCCGAACCTTCGGCTGCGTGCAGCCAGCGGCCCTTGAGCACGACGCCTTCCGAGACGATGCGCCGGGTCCCCGTCATGCGTTCGCCGACCGTGTCCTCGTAGTCGAACTCTCCGTCGCGGACGGTGAGGACCGTCGCGTCGCCGAGCGAGCCCGGCTTGAGCGAGCCGTATTCGGGCCGCTTCAGCGCCATGGCGGCGTTCACGGTCGAGCGGCGGATCACGTCGTCGAGCGGCATTCCCATGCACAGGAACTTCGACATCGTCGTGACCTGGTCGAAGGCCGGCCCATCGACGCAGAGCTGGTGGACGTCGGAGGAGATCGTGTCGGGCGCGAAGCCCTGCGCCAGCATGGCGCGCGCCGTCTTGAAGGCGAAGGAGCCCATGCCGTGGCCGACGTCGAACAGCACGCCGCGCTCGCGCGCCTCGCGGACCGCGCGCTTCACCGTTCCCTGGGCGGTGCAGGGGGCGTTGGGGAAGGGGCGGAAGCAGTGGGTCAGCACGTCGCCCGGCCGCAGCATGGCGAGCACCTCCTCGTAGGACGGCGGAGGGTGATCGATATGCGCCATGAGCGGCATGCCGACCTCCTCGGCGACCTGAAGCGCGGCGTCGAGCGGCTTCGTGCCCTGGTCGCCCGAGGCGTGCAGGCCGACGCGCACCTTGATCCCGACGATCAGGTCGCGGTTGGCGTCGGCGACCTTCGCGGCCTCGGCCGGCGCCATCAGCCTGATGTCCGCGCTTTCCCCCACCATGATCGTGCGGGAGAAGCCGAAAATGCCGGCGAAGGAGACGTGGAGATAGGCGAGCACGCGCGCCTCCGCGCGCTCGATGATATGGGCCCGGAAGCCCGGCCAGTTGCCGGGGCCTGCGCTGCCGGTGTCGACCGACGTCGTCACGCCGGAGCGGCGGCAGTAGTCGTCCGGGTCGATCCCGAGCGAGGTGCCGCCCCAATAGACATGGGTGTGCAGGTCGATCAGCCCGGGCGTCACGATCGCGCCGGCGACGTCGCGGATCTCCGTCCCCGGGCCGGCCGGCAGATCCGGCCCGAAGCCCGAGACCTTGCCGTTCGCGAAGGCGACGTCGGCGACCCCGTCGAAATCCTGGCTGGGATCGATGACCCGCGCGCCGCGGAGGATGAGGTCGTGGGTGACGGAAAAGGTCATCGGAAGCGGCCGAAAAGGTGATGCGGACAGCAGCCGGCGTGCTTCGAGACGCCGCCCTTTGGGCGGCTCCTCAGCATGAGGACCGTGGAGGATGGCGGCGGAACGGTCTCGACCTGCCCACGTCTCTTCCGCGCTCCGGCATCCTCGGCCCTCCTCATGCTGAGGAGCCTGCGGAGCAGGCGTCTCGAAGCACGCAGACCATCTCCCCCGCCTTCATGCCCGCGCGCCCGACAGCAGCGGATTGTCCTCCGCCGCGCGGTCGTTCAGGTGGCAGGCGGCCTCGTGGCCGCGCTCGACCTCCTTCAGCCGCGGCTCCTCGGACCGGCAGCGCTCAAAGGCGTAGGGGCAGCGGGTGTGGAAGCGGCAGCCCTTGGGCGGGTCGATCGGGCTCGGCACGTCGCCCTTCAGCATGATGCGGTCGCGCTTCGAATCCGGGTCGGGCTTCGGGACCGCGGACAGCAGCGCCTCGGTGTAGGGGTGGCGCGGCCGGGCGAAGATCTGGCGCTTGGTCCCGATCTCCGCGATCTTGCCGAGATACATCACCGCCACCCGGTGCGTCATGTGCTCGACGATCGCAAGATCGTGGCTGATGAACAGCAGCGCGAGGCCGAGCTCGGCCTGGAGGCCGCCGAGCAGGTTGACGATCTGCGCCTTCACGGAGACGTCGAGCGCGGACACCGCTTCGTCGCAGACGATCAGGTCGGGCTCCGCGGCGAGCGCGCGGGCGATGCCGATCCGCTGGCGCTGGCCGCCTGAGAATTCGTGCGGCCAGCGGCCGAGCGCCTCGCGCGGGAGCCCGACCTTGTCCATCAGCGCGTTGAGCTTGCGGTCGAGCTCCTGGCGGTTCTTGGCGAGCCGGAAATTGTTGATCGGCTCGGCCAGCGCGTCGCGCACCCGGATGCGCGGGTTGAGGCTGGAGAACGGGTCCTGGAAGACCACCTGCACCCGCCGCCGCAGCGGTCGGAGCGCACTCGACGACATGTCGTCGATGCGCTGCCCGCCGAGCACGACCTGCCCTCCGGTGGGTTTGAGCAGGCGCAGGATGGCGCGGCCGACCGTCGACTTGCCGCAGCCGCTTTCGCCGACGAGCGACAGCGTCTCGCCCTTCTCGACCCGAAACGACAGGCCGTCGACGGCGTAGACGAAGCGGTCTGCCGCGCCGAACAGGCCGCCGTTCAGGGGAAAGTGCATCTTGAGGTCGTTGACCTCGAGCAGCGGCGCGCTCATGCGGCGACGTCCGTCTCGCGCGCGGCGTGGTGGCAGGCCGCGAAATGGCCGGGGGATTTTTCCTCGAGCGCCGGCGCGAACTGGCGGCAGATCTCCTCGGCCTCGGGGCAGCGGCTTGCAAACACGCAGCCGTCGATCCTGGTCTTGAGGCTCGGCACGATGCCCGGGATCTCGGCGAGCCGCTCGGAGCGGCCCTCGAGCGAGGAGCCCAGCTTCGGCACGGCGCCGAGCAGGCCGCGAGTGTAGGGATGGCGCGGCTTGGCGAAGAGCGGGCGCACCGGCGCCTCCTCGACCTTGCGGCCGGCGTACATCACCACGACCCGGTCGGCGACCTCCGCCACCACGCCGAGGTCGTGGGTGATGATCAGGATGGCGGCGCCGACGCGGGCCTTCAGGTCGCGCATCAGGTCGAGGATCTGGGCCTGGATGGTGACGTCGAGGGCGGTCGTCGGCTCGTCGGCGATCAGCAGCTTCGGCGAGCAGGCGAGCGCCATCGCGATCATCACGCGCTGGCGCATGCCGCCGGAGAGCTGGTGCGGATATTCCGTCGCGCGCCGCTTCGGCTCGGGGATGCCGACGAGCTTCAGCATCTCGACCGCCTTCTCCTCCGCCTGGCCCCGGTCGAGGCCCTGATGGAGCCGGAGCGATTCCCCGATCTGACGGCCGACCCTGAGCACGGGGTTCAGGCTCGTCATCGGCTCCTGAAAAATCATCGAGATGTCGTCGCCGCGGATCGTCTTCATCTCCTTTTCGGAGAGCTTCAGCAGGTCGCGCCCCTCGAAGCGGATCTCGCCGGCGGACTTTCCCGGCGGCTCGGCGATCAGCCGCATGATCGACATCGCGGTGACGGACTTGCCGCAGCCGCTCTCGCCGACGACGGCCAGCGTCTCGCCCTTCTCGATGTGGAACGACACGCCGTCGACCGCGCGGTTGACGCCGTCGGGCGTCCTGAAATGCGTCTGCAGGCGGTCGACCTCGAGCAACGCCATGCGGTCAGAGCCTCTTCGTCTCGGTCACAGGCTCTTCGCCATGCGGGGGTCGAGGGCGTCCCGAAGGCCGTCGCCCAGCAGGTTCACGGCGAGCACGGTGAGCGACAGGAAGACTGCGGGGAAAAACACCAGGCTCGGCTTCACCTGCCAGAGCGCGCGGCCCTCCGCCATGATGTTCCCCCAGGACGGCGTGATCGGCGGCACGCCGGCGCCGATGAAGGACAGGATCGCCTCGACGATCATGGCGGAGGCGCAGATGTAGGTCGCCTGAACCGTCATCGGCGCGAGCGTGTTCGGCAGGATGTGGCGGATAACGATCATCGGCGTTCCCGTGCCGGCGGCGATCGCGGCGTCGACATAGGGCTGCTCGCGCAGGGACAGCACCACGCCGCGCACGAGGCGGGCGACGCGGGGGATTTCGGCGAGCGTGATCGCGACGACCACGTTCTGCAGCGAGCCGCGGGTGAGCGCCATGAGGGCGACCGCGAGCAGGATCGGCGGGATCGACATCATGCCGTCGATCAGCCGCATGACGAAACCGTCGACCCAGCGCACGGTGCCCGACAGCAGCCCGATCGCGAGTCCCGCGATCGAGGCGAGGACTGCGACGGCGAAGCCGACAGTGAGCGAGACGCGCGCGCCGTAGACCACGCGGGAGTAGAGGTCGCGGCCAAGCATGTCGGTGCCGAACCAGGCCTCGGCCGACGGCGGCCGCAGGCGCTTCGAGGTCGCGAGCACGCCAGGATCGACCGTGCCGAGCCACGGCGCGAACACCGCGATCAGCAGCATGACGACGAGAAGCCCGCCGCCGAAGGCGATCGCCGGCCGGCGGCGGGCGAAGCCGAGCGCCCCTGTCAGCCGGCGACGGGGAGGGATGACGTCCGGCAGTTCGGCCGCGACGGCGAGGCCGGGCGGCGGGCGGAGCGCCGCGCTTTCGGCGGCCATCAGTAGCGGATCCTCGGGTCGACGATGGTGTAGACGACGTCGACCCCGAGATTGACGAGCACATAGACGAAGCTGAACAGCAGCACGACGCCTTGGATGACGGGGTAGTCGCGCCTCAGAATCGCGTCGACGATGAGCCGGCCGAGGCCGGGGATCGCGAACACGCTCTCGGTCACCACCGCGCCGCCGATCAGCAGGGCGACGCCGATGCCGATCACGGTGACGATCGGCACGGCGGCGTTCTTCAGCCCGTGCACGAACAGGATGTTGCGCTGGCCGACGCCCTTGGCCTTGGCGGTTCGGATGTAGTCCTGGCTGAGCACGTCGAGCATCGCGGCGCGCGTGATGCGGGCGATCAGCGCGATGTAGACCAGCGCGAGCGTGACCGACGGCAGGATCAGGCTGTGCAGCCACGGACCGACGCCGGCCGCGAAGGGCTTGTAGCCCTGCACCGGAAACCAGCCGAGCTTCAGCGCGAACACATAGGCGACGAGGTAGCCGACGACGAAGACCGGGGTGGAGAAGCCCAGCACGGCGAAGGCCATGGCCGCCCGGTCGATCCAGCTGTCGGCCTTCCACGCCGCGACGACGCCCATCGGCACCGCGACCACGACGGCGATGACGAGCGTGACCGCCATCAGCGACAGCGTCGGCTCGACGCGCTGGCCGATCATGGTGGTGACCGGCAGGTTGGTGAAGATCGACGTGCCGAGATCGCCGCGCAGGATCTGCAGCGCCCATTCGAAGAACCGCACGAGATAGGGTCGGTCGAGGCCCAGCCCCTGGCGAATCTTCTCGACGTCCTCCGGGGACGCCTGGTCGCCCGCGATCACGGCCGCCGGATCGCCGGGGGCGATGTAGAGCAGGCTGAACACGAACAGGGCGACCACGGCCATGACCGGGATCGTGGAGATGACGCGGCGGAGGATGATGACGGGCATCAGGCGGTTCCTCCGGAATGCGCCCGGATCAGAGGCGTGCGCGCTTCGAGACGCATGCCTCCGGCATGCTCCTCAGCCTGAGGAAGAAGGGGTGAGGACGCCAGCGCGCCGAACCTCCTCATGCTGAGCAGCGCCGGCGCTGAGCCGTCGCGTCCCGACGCACGCAGGCCGCCCCTGCAGCCATGTCCCTCACGCCTCCTTCGTCACGTCCCAGAAGAAGGGCAGCGGGCCCTTGCGCACGCCCTTCACGTTCGAGCGCCAGGCCTGATAGCTCAGGAAGAAGCCCGTCGGCGCGTAGACCACGTCGGCGACGGCGGCTTCGTTTGTGCGCGCCAGCGCCGCCTTCTCCGCCTCGAGGTCGGCGGCCTCGAACCAGGCGGTGATGCCCTCCTCGGTCTTCGGGCTGTTCGGCCAGCCGAACCACGCCTTGTCGCCGTTGGCGCGCAACGCGTTGTAGCCCGCGGGGGAGAGGCAGTCGGCGCCGGCGTGCCAGGTGTGGAACATGTTCCAGCCGCCTTCGGCCGGCGGCTTCTTCGAGGCGCGGCGGGAGCCGACGGTGCCCCAGTCGGTCGCGACGAAGTCGACCTTCATGCCCATGCGGCGCAGCAGGTCGGCGGTGACGTCGCCCTGCGCCTTGGTGATCGGCTGGTCCTGCGCCACCACGCAGGTGACCGGCTCGCCGGCATAGCCCGCCTTCTCCAGCATCGCCTTGGCGGCGTCGAGGTTGTTCTGCTTGAGGATGTCGCCGCCCTGCTCGGAGTAGAACTGCGTGCCCGGCGTGAAGAAGCCCGGAAGCGGCTTCCACAGATTGTCGTCGGAGCCGACGATCGCCCGCATGTAGTCTTCCTGGTTCATCGCGGTCAGCACCGCGCGCCGAATCTCGACCTTGTCGAACGGCGGATACAGATGGTTCATGCGGAATGCGCCGACATTGCCGAGCGGATCGGCGATGTCGACCGACACGTCGGACGCCCCTTGCAGCACCGGCACCAGGTCGGAGAGCGGGTTCTCCCACCAGTCGACCTCGCCGTTCTGCAGCGCGGAGAGCGCGGTCGCAGGATCCGGCATGATGATCCACTCGATCCGGTCCAGCATCATCCGCTTGCCGCCGGCGAGCCACGACGCCGGCTCGTCGCGCGGCTTGTAGTCCGCGAATTTCTCGAAGACCGCGATCGCGCCGGGCACCCACTCCTTTTGCACGAACTTCATCGGCCCGGAGCCGACATACTCTTTGACCTGCGTGAAGGGATCGGTCTTGGCGAGACGCTCCGGCATGACGAAGGAGCACGGCGCGTTGTTCTTGCCGAGGGCCAGCAGCATCTTCGGATAGGGCTTCTTCAGCGACCACTTGAAGGTCGTGTCGTCGACCGCGACGAGCTCGTTCTGAATGGCGCGGATCATCAGTCCCATCGGGTCGCGGGCCGACCAGCGGATCAGGCTCGCGACGGCGTCCTTGGCGAGAACCGGCTCGCCGTCGTGGAACTTGAGGCCGGATCGCAGCTTGAACGTCCAGACCAGGCCGTCCGCGGACACCTCCTCGGACTCCACCATCTGCCGCTGCGGCTGCAGCTTCTCGTCGACGCCGTAGAGCGTGTCCCAGACCAGCGCCGCGGCGTTGCGGACGACATATTGCGTGCCCCAGATCGGATCGAAATTCGCCAGATTGGCCTGCGGCACGAACTTCAGCGTCTTCGCCGCGGCGCCTTGAGCGATCGCTGGGGCGGAGAGCCCGCCGGAGGCTCCGATCAGTCCGGCGCCGAGGGAGGCTTGCAGGAAGGTGCGGCGATCCATCGAGTTTCTCCGTGGGGCGGGCCCGCCCCATGCCGGCTGGGACGCCTTACGCCAGGGCCGCTGGAGCAGAGATCATGCCAGCCCGCCGCGCGCGCAGCGGGCCGTCTGCCGACACGGCCAGCTCCCGATTGAAATGGAGGAGCGATGAACAATCAATGGTCAGCGGCGCCGTCCATTTGTGCTCGCTCGATTGCTAGGCGTTCGCCTGCGACGACCTAGGTTGTCGGGGCAGGGATCACAGCCAAGGGGCCGCGCCATGGGCATGTCACGCCGCCGTCTCGGTCAGGTCGCGACGCGAGCCTTGGCCGCTGCGGCCCTCGTCTTCGCCGCGACGGCCGGCGTCCAAGCCAAGACCACCGTCAAGGCCGTGATGCATTCGGGGATCAACATCCTCGACCCGATCGTCACGACCGCGCACATCACGCGCAACCACGGCTATATGATCTTCGACACGCTGCTGTCGATGAACAGCAAATACGAGCCGAAACCGCAGATGGCCGACTTCAAGGTGTCGGACGACAAGCTGACCTACACCTTCACCTTGCGCGACGGACTGTTCTGGCACGACGGGCCGCCTGTCACGGCGGAGGACTGCGTGGCCTCTCTGAAGCGCTGGGCGGCGCGCGACGCGGGCGGGCAGATGCTGATGGACTCGGTCGAGAGCCTGACGGCGACCGACCCCAAGACCATCACGCTCAAGCTGTCGAAGCCGTTTCCCTTCGTGCTCGACCTGATCGCGAAGCCGGCCTCGGTGGTCCCCTTCATGATGCCGAAGCGGCTCGCCGAGACGCCGCCGACCGAGGCGATCAAGGAGATGATCGGCTCCGGTCCGTTCCGCTTCGTCGCCGCGGAGTACCGGCCGGGCGACCGCACCGTGTACGAGAGGTTCGAGAAGTATCAGCCGCGGCCGGAGCCGGCCGAATGGCTCTCGGGCGGCAAGACGGTCAAGGTCGACCGCGTCGAATGGATCAACATGCCGGACGCCCAGACCGCGGTGAACGCGCTGTCGACCGGCGAGATCGACTATATGGAGCAGCCCTCGGTCGACCTGCTGCCGCTGCTGCAGGCCGCGCCCGAGGACGTCACGGTCGAGATCTACAACGAGCTCGGCTCGCAGACGATGGGCCGGATGAACTTCCTCTATCCGCCGTTCGACGACGTCCGCATCCGCAAGGCGGCGCTCTATGCGCTCAATCAGGAAAGCGTGCTGCAGGCGCTGATCGGAAACCCCGAATATTTCCAGCTGTGCCCGTCCATGTATGGCTGCGGCACGCCGCTCTCGACCGACGCCGGCGAAGGCGCGGCCACCATCGGCAAGGGGGACATGGAGAAGGCGAAGGCGCTGCTGAAGGAGGCCGGCTACGACGGCAAGCCGATCGTCATCATGCACCCGACCGACACGATCTCCACGGCCTCCCAGCCGGTGGTCGCGACCGAGCTGCTGCAGGCCGCCGGCTTCAAGGTCGATCTGCAGCCGATGGATTGGCAGACCCTGGTCGCGCGCCGCGCCAGCCAGAAACCACCGGCCGAAGGCGGCTGGAATATGTTCTTCACCAACTGGGTGATCCCGGAGATCTGGAATCCGGTGGTCAACCCGATGATCAACGGCCGCGGCAAGAAGGGCTTCTTCGGCTGGCCCGACGACCCGGAGCTGGAGAAGCTGCGCGCCGATTTCGTGACGGCGGAGGGCGACGACCAGCGCAAGGCGATCGCGAAAGCCATCCAGGAGCGCGCCTATGACCAGGTGATCTATGTCCCGCTCGGCCAATACCGCATGCCGGCCGCCTGGCGGACGACGCTGACGGGGATCGTGAAGTCGCCCATCCCCGTGTTCTGGGGCCTGGAGAAAAAAAGCTGACGGAGGCCTGAATGCCCGCGCTCCCCGACATCGTCGCCTTCGAAGACGATCTGAAGGCGATCCGCCACGATCTGCACGCCCATCCCGAGATCGGCTTCGAGGAGGAGCGCACGTCGGCGATCGTCGCGGAGAAGCTCGCCTCCTTCGGGATCGAGGTGCATCGCGGGATCGGCAAGACCGGCGTCGTCGGCATCCTCCGGGGCGAGGGCGGATCGGGCCGCCGCATCGGCCTGCGCGCGGACATGGACGCGCTGCCGATCGTCGAGACCACCAACCTGCCCTATCGCTCGCAGAACCCGGGCGTGTTCCACGGCTGCGGCCATGACGGCCACACCACGATGCTGCTCGGCGCCGCGCGCTATCTCGCGGCGAAGCGCGACTTTCCCGGCACGGCGGTGTTCGTGTTCCAGCCGGCGGAGGAGGGGCTCGGCGGCGCGCGCGCGATGATCGCAGACGGACTGTTCGACCGCTTTCCCGTCGACGAGATCTACGGGCTGCACAATGCGCCCTATCTCGAGGCCGGCCAGATCGCCGTGTTTCCCGGCCCCGCGATGGCGGCCGCAGACTTCTTCGACATCAGGATCACCGGGGCGGGCAGCCACGCCGCCATGCCCCAGGTGTCGCGCGATCCGGTGGTGGCGGCCTCCGCGCTCGTGCAGGCGCTGCAGTCGATCGTCAGCCGCAACGCCAGCCCGCTGAAGTCCGCCGTGCTGTCGATCACGCAGATCCATGCGGGATCGGCCTACAACGTGATTCCCGAGGAGGCGACGCTGACGGGCACGATGCGGGCCTTCCACCCCGAGATCATGGAGCTCATGCGGGAGCGCCTCAGGGCCGTCGCCGACGGCGTCGCCAAGGCGTTCGCGGTCGAGATCGCCGTCGATCTGCGGTCGATCTTCGACGTGCTGATCAATCACGAGGAGCAGGCCGCGCATTTCGCCGAGGCCGCCCGCGAGATCGTGGGCGACGAGGGGCTGCTGACCGATCCTCGCCCGATGATGGGCTCGGAGGATTTCGCCGACATGCTGCGCAAGGCGCCGGGCTGCTACGCCTGGGTCGGTCAAGCCGGGGACGTGCCGCTGCACAATCCCGGCTATATTCTGGACGACGGCATCCTGCCGGTCGGCGCCAGCCTGCTCGCCCGCATCGTGGAGCGCCGCCTCGCGGCCTGACGGCATGGCGCCTCGTCGCCCCGGCTGCCCGCCGCATACGCCGCCGTCGTCCTCCGGCTTGACCGGAGGACCCATCCTGGACGTAAGGCCTGAACCCGAAATGGATGGTCCGGTCAAGCCGGACCATGACGGCGGCTCTAAGTGAGGTCGTCTCGTTGAGCGCGCCGAAGCGTCAGCCGTCCATCGCGGCCATGGCGCCGGCCCCTTCGGGCAGCACCTGGCCGCCGTCGACCACGATCGTCTGGCCGGTGACGTAATTCGCGGCGTCGCTCGCGAAATAGAGCGCGGCGCCCGCGATGTCGGCGACCACGCCCAGGCGGCGCATCGGGATCGAGGCGCACATTCCGTCGATGTAGTCCTGACCCATGCCGTCGAGGCCCTCGGTCATGATGTTGCCGGGCATGACGGCGTTCACGGTGATCGCGAACGGCGCGAGCTCGATCGCGGCGGTGCGCATGAAGCCGAGCTGGCCGGCCTTGCTCGCCCCGTAATGCGCCCAGCCCGGGAAGCCGGTGATCGGCCCTGTGATGGAGGAGGTCAGCACGATGCGGCCCTTGCCGGCGGCCTTCATGGCCGGCAGCACGGCCGAGACCGACAGGAACGTGCCCTTGAGGTTGACCCCGATCACGTGGTCGAAATCGGCCGCGGTCATGTCTCCGAGCTTCACTGCCGGGAAGATCCCGGCGTTGGCGCAGAGCACGTCGATCGCGCCGTAGCGCTCGAGGGCTGCCTCCGCCATCGCCTTGGTGGAGTCGGTGTCGGCTACATCCGCGGCGAACCCCGTCGCCCCGCCGCCGAGCTCCTTCGCCACGGCGTCGGCCTCCGCGGCGTTGCGCGAGACCACGAGCACCGCGTAGCCGGCGTCCGCGAAGCCTTTCGCGATGCCCTTGCCGATGCCCTTCGTGCCGCCCGTGACGATGACCGAGCGAGGCCGTTCCGCGTTCATCTCAGTCCCTCATGATTGCCATGGATCGCGCGGCGCCTCAGGCCCGGACGCGCGCCTTGTCGGGATCGTAATGCGGGAAGCGGACGACCGTCGCGGAAATTCGTTTCTGCTGGCCGTCGAGCTTGCCGATCTCGACCGCGGTCCCGAGCTCGGCGTAGGTCACGTCGAGCCGGGCGAGCGCGATGGTCTTGCCGAGGACCGGCGAGCGCGTCGCGCTCGTCACCACGCCGATCTGGGCGCGGCCGACATGGACGCAGTCGCCATGGCCGATATGTTCGGCGCCCGTCACGTCGAGGCCGACGAGTTTCTTCGACGGGTTGGCGCGGCGCCGGGCGAGCGCCTCCGAGCCGACGTAAGGGTCGGCCTTCTCCGCGGGGACGGCGAAGCCGATGCCGGCCTCGAACGGGTCCGTCTGGTCGCAGAACTCGTAGCCGGAGAAGGCGAGCCCCGCCTCGATGCGCAGCATGTCGAGCGCCTTCAGGCCGAGCGGCGCGACGCCGTGAGGTTCGCCCGCCGCCATGATCGCGTCCCAAATCTCCGGCGCCCGTTCGGGATGGCACCAGATCTCGTAGCCGAGCTCGCCGGTGTAGCCGGTGCGCGAGACCAGGACGGGGGCGCCCGCGATCCGGCCCACGGTGAAGCGGAACCACTTGAGCTCGGCCAGCGTCGGCTGGTGCGGCGGCGTGACGACGAGGGGGGCGAGGATGTCGCGCGAGCGCGGGCCCTGCAGGGCGACGTTGTGGAGCTGGTCGGTCGAGCTCTTCACCCAGACCTTCAGCCCGTGCTTCGCGGCGAGCTCCCGCAGATGGACCCCGCAATAGTCCTCGCCGCAGATCCAGCGGAAGTTCTGCTCGCCGAGACGGAACACGGTGCCGTCGTCGATCATGCCGCCGTGCTCGTAGCACATGGCGGTGTAGACCACCTGCCCGACGGCGAGCTTCTTCATGTTGCGGGTGACGGCGAGCTGCATCAGCGTCTCGGCGTCGGGGCCGAGCACCTCGAACTTCCGGAGCGGCGACAGGTCCATGATCGCGGCGCGCTCGCGGGCCGCCCAGTATTCGGCGATCGGCCCCTCGGCGGAATAGCAGTCCGCAAGCCAGAAGCCGCGATACTCGACGAACGTCCGCGTCAACGCGGAGGTGCGCGGATGGAATCCGCTTTCGCGCGTCAGGCGCGGCTCGGCGTCGGGCGTCAT
Organism: Hansschlegelia sp. KR7-227; assembly: GCF_049446035.1. Classification (NCBI taxonomy): domain Bacteria; kingdom Pseudomonadati; phylum Pseudomonadota; class Alphaproteobacteria; order Hyphomicrobiales; family Methylopilaceae; genus Hansschlegelia; species Hansschlegelia sp. KR7-227. Next base: position 229,636 of record NZ_JBMSEA010000003.1, on the reverse strand, counting down.
GCGGTGGGCGATGCCTCTGGAGAAGGTTTCGGACGAATCGTAGACGCGCACATGGACGTCGGTCGGCTCCCAGCCGTTCGCGGGATCGATGTCGTCGGCGCAGGACGAGGAGGCGCAGACGAGATCCGTCAGCGCGCGCAGGAGAACGTAGTCGCCGGGGCGCGACCACGGCTCGTCCATGCCGATCGAATCGTCCGGACCGACGAAGGTGTTGTAGAAAAAGTTGATCGCCGGCCAGCCGGCCTTCGGCGCCACGCCGTAGGGCTTCAGCGCGCGGTTGAAATTGTCCGTGCAGTTGTCGTGACCGGGATAGCCCAAATCGTCGTAGTATTTCGTGTTGCACGCCAGCAGGAAGGCGTCGTGCCGGCCGACGGTGTCGCGCACGATCTCGACCAGCGGCGTCAGGCGGGCGTCGAAATACTTTGAATGCAGGCCGGGACCTGGGTTGGCGGTCGCCATCAGCGTGCGGGTGACGGTCGGATCGAGCCCGAACTCCTCGCCGTTCTCGAGCGCGGCGGCGTCGAAGGCGAGGAAGTCGGAGCACTGCTTGCCGTCGACGTCGATGATCTGGATGTAGTCGCCCGCCTTGACGCGGTAGGCCTCCGCCGTCGCCGCCCGCACCCGCAGGTCGAGCTTCGGCTCGGCGAGCGGCGGCGGAGCCGCCCCGCGCGGGGGCGCGTCGGTCGCGATCTCCACCCTCAGGTCGGTCGGCGGCGTCTGTTCGTCGGGCGCCATGGCGGAGCCCGCGGGCGTCAGCGCGACGACGGCGTCGGCGGTCGCCTCGAAGGCCGCGACGGTCCCGGGAGCGCCGTCGGTCGAAAACAGCCGGAAGCCCGCCAAGCGCGAGACGTCGACGCCGCGGGCGGCGAGCGCCGCCTTCGCCGCGGCGGCCGCGTCCGCGTCGTCCTCGGCGGAGGGCGTGAAGTCACCCACGAGCGCCCCCTCGGCCGCGAACAGCAGGCCGGGTTGACGGCCTTCGGCGTCGAGCACCCGGCAACGGTCGCCCGCCGAGAGGCCGAACACGAGCGGCTCGCCGCCGCGGGCGACGAGCGTCGTCACGCGGCGCGGCTGCGGATCGGGCATGGCGTCCATGAATGCGTCTCCCGGCCGCCGCCGAAGGCGCAGCCCCTGCAATTTGCGTCATGGTCCGGCTCGACCGGACCATCCATGCGCGTGCGTCGGCCGGATCCTCCGTCCCGCCGGAGGATGAAGGCCGCCGGCGCGTCCCGTCGGGCCTTACTCCGCGGCTTCGCGGTTCGGCTGGTTCAGGAACGCGTCGAGCGAGTCGTCCATCGCCTTCATCCACGTCGTGTGATGCACGGGCGCGACGTTGCCGGTGATGACCGACGGGTAGGAACGGTCGCGATAGGTGAGGATGCCCTCGACCTTGTGGTGCTCCCACTCCTTGAACAGCCGCGCCACCTCGTCGACGTCGAGCCGGGGATAATCGGTCGGCGCCAGCAGGTCGCGCATGTAGTCGGTCTGGAAGTCGATCATCTGCTCGGCGTCCTCCAGGGCCTCCTCGCGGCGGACCCAGGCCTCGCTGTCCGCGTGCTGGGCGGCGCGGTCCGGCAGCGCGATCCGGCCGAGCACGACGTCGCGGGCGTACCAGGCCTGCGCGTCGAACATGTTGAAGGTGTAGAACTGGTCCTGCGCGCCGACATACATCAGCTTCGGGTTCGGCTCCCAGAACACGCCCTTGTAGAGGTTCGGCGGGAACAGCCGGTTGCGCGTCTCCAGCCTGAGATCGTCGGGCAGGAACGGGTAGTGGTTGAGATAGCCCGTGCAGAAGATGATCGCGTCGACGTTCTCGGCCGTCGAGCCGTCCTTGAAGTGGCAGGTCTTGCCGACGACCTTGGTCAGCAGCGGCTTCTCCGAGAAGCTCTCCGGCCAGTCGAAGCCCATGGGCTTCGTGCGGTAGCTGAAGGTGATGCGCTTCGCGCCGTATTTGTGGCACTGCGTCGCGATGTCTTCCGCCGAATAGCTCGAGCCGATCAGCAGCACGTGCTTGCCCGCGAATTCGTCCGCGCAGCGGAAGTCGTGGGCGTGCAGCACGCGCCCGAGAAACTTCTCCACGCCTTCGAATTCCGGCACGTTCGGCGTCGAAAAGTGGCCGTTGCACACGAAGACGTAGTCGAACGTCTCCGAGAAGCGCTTCTTGGCGACGAGGTCCTTCACCGTGACGGTGAACTTTTCCGTCTCGGCGTCATATTCGACGTCGCGGACGGCGTGGTTGAACTTGCAGTATTTGCGCACGCCCGACTTCTCGACCCGGCCGGCGATGTAGTCGTGCAGCACGGCGCGGGGAGGATAGGACGGGATCGGGCGGCCGAAATGCTCCTCAAAGGAGTAGTCGGCGAATTCGAGGCATTCCTTGGGGCCGTTCGACCAGAGATAGCGGTACATCGAGCCGTGCACGGGCTCGCCGAACTCGTCGAGGCCGGTGCGCCAGGTGTAGTTCCAGAGGCCACCCCAGTTCGACTGCTTTTCGTAGCAGACGATCTCCGGAACCTCGACGCCCGCCGCCCGCGCCGATTCGAAGGCGCGAAGAACGGCGAGGCCGCTCGGTCCGCCTCCAATGACTGCCACCCTCGTCATGGTATCGCTCCTCCCTGTAACGCGCGCCGATCATCCTTCGTGAAATCGTTTCGACCGGCAATAGTGACGAAGGGCACCACGAGACTGGACGAACCTGCAGCGGAAATGGGCGCCATTGCCGCCGTATTGTGCAATGCAGTCGGTCGACGCTCTTGCGGCGCAGCATTTCAGTCGCAGCGCTTCAATCGGCGCCGCGGGACGCCGCCTTTCATCTTTGACGCCGTCTCCGGCTTCGCCCCCGCGACGCTCACTCCGGATCGGAGAGGGGCGGGGCGCGGCCGAACTTCTGCACGAGCGCCCGCTCCGAGGCGACGCCGGCCTTTCGGTAGATGCGGAGCCGGTAATTTTTGACCGTGCCTTTGCTGATCTGCAGCCTTTGAGCGATCAGGCCGGTGGTGCGTCCGGCCATCACGAGCTCGAAGATCTCCTTTTCGCGTGCGGTCAGGGCGGCGTTGAAGCGGGCAAGCTGGTCCGTCGCCTCGCCGCCGTCGGCCCCGTCGGGCAACGCCGTCAGCACGAACATCCGTCCCGATGGGGCAAGCGGAAAGTAGCGGTCGAACCGCTCGATCTTCAGCAGGTGGTTCGTCAGCGCGACCGACCGCTCGCCGCGGGCGGCCGCCACCGCCTCGGCGATCTCTTTGTCCGCGAGCGCGGCCTCGCGCCAGGACGTCGTGGCGAAGATCTCCAGGCCGAAGCGGTCCTGGACCAGCGTGGGGCGTGTGAGCAGCTCGCTCGCGCTCGCATCCCCGGCGTAGCGCAAGCGGTCGAAGATCCGGCCGAGATGCGCGGTGTGGAAGCCGTCCAGGACCGGGAACATGAGCCTGGCGCGCTCGATCTCGGCGGTCGTGAACAGCCCCTTCTCGCGTTCGAGAAACAGCCCGAGCGAGCAGTGGCCGACGGTCGAGAAGAAGACGCCGAGTTCGTCGGAGATGTTGGCGGAGGCCTTGAACAGCGCGCTGTAGGGCTGCGGGTCGACGCCCCCCTGATCGCGGCTGAAGCCGGCGAGGGTGCGGACGCCCGGCTCTTCGTGCAGCTTCCAGTGAGCGGAGAAGGGATCGAGTTCGGCGCAGCGCGCCACATAGAAGTCGACGACCTGCTGTGGGACGCCGGACGTGTAGATCACGTCCGGCGGCGCGACCCTCGAGTAGCGGATGATCCACCCCGCGCAATGGGGGATCGTCGCGCCGAACAGGCGGATCAGATGCTCGTGGAACCGATCGGTTCCGATGGACGAGGCAACCTCCCCGAGGCGGCGGAACCACTCGTCCTGGGCGATTCTGATCGTCGGCGGGGCGGGGTGTCCGCTCAGGTCGGCCGCTTCTGCGCGGCTCCCGGGCGCCCGGATCGCCGAAACCGCCGCCAGTCCCAGCGCGCTCAAGGCACGCTCCGCTCTTCGAGCTTGGCTTCGTAGAGCGGCAGCAGCTTGTTCACCAGAGCGCGCTCCGTCGACACGGCCGCCTTACGGTAGATCCGCATCTTGCAGTTCTTGATCGTGCCGACGCCGATGTCGAGCCGCCGGGAGATTTCGGCGCTGTTCCTGCCCTGCATCACGAGATCCAGAATATCGCGTTCGCGCGGCGTGAAGATCCCGAGCAGGTTGGACAGCCGCGCGCGGCGGTCGGCGGCCTCCGCGGACCGGCGCTCGAGGACGAACATGCGGCCGCCGGGCGCCAGCGGGAAGTCCCCGCCGAGCGTCTCGCACCGGAGCGTGAGTTCGCCGAGTTCGACCTGCCCGGCCGGCCCGCCGGACATCGTGGCGAGCGCCTGCCCGATCGACGGCGCGCGCGTGACGGCCTCGTCCCAGGACTCGTTGGAGTAGACGGCCTGGCCGGTTCGGTCCTGGATGAGGGTCGGCCGGTTGATCAGGCCGGTCGTCTCCGGCGCGTTCGTGTGGCGAAGTTCGTTGAACAGCCAGCCGAGATGGGCACGCTGAAACCCTTGCAAAGCGGGGAGCATGAGCCGCGCCCTGGCCACCTCCGCCTGCGTGAACCGCCCATGCTCGCGCTCCAGGAAGAACGAGAAACAATTGTGCGCGGTGACGGGAAAGAACACGCCGAGTTCGTCGGTGACGCCGGCCGCCGGCAGGAACAGCCTGACATAATGGAGATACTCCACGCTGTCGTCGCGCAGGGAGGCGAGCGTGAAGACGCCCGCTTCCCGTCGGGCGCGCCAGCGGCGCGAGAACGGGTCCACACCGGAGCATTGCTCGACATAGGTCTGGAGCGCCGGTTCGGAGACGTTCCGCGTGTAGACCACGTCCGGAGGCGCTTCGCCGGAGTACCTGATGATCCAGGCGGCGTCGCTCGGAATGCTGGCCTCCATCAGCTTGATGAGCTCGCAGTGGAAGAACTCGGTGCCGATGGATTTAATGCACTCGCCCGCGTGAGCGAACCAATCGGGAGCGTCCAGGCGTGGCAGAGCAGGCAGCGCGCTCATTGGCTTCATGCCGGGATCGGTGGACGTCCTGTTTAGAAAGAGGCTAGGCGAGCGACGGGTCAACCCCGCGCCGGGAGCGCCGGGGGCGGAAGAGCGGCGTCGCGGCCGTGCCTCCGCCCGCTCGGGCGCCGGCTCATAGTGCCAGTCGTCACCATTGCGCCTCAAAATTCTTTCGCCGACCGTCCGGCAATTGCGTCGTACGAGCGGACCCTCGTCGGTAAGCGTTGGCGTCGGAAGGCGCGGGTTATACGCCCGAGCCGACGGTGATCGCGCGCACGTAGTCAATAGGCGGAAAGCAACGACGGCGTGAACACGCCGGGCGGCGCGCCTGTCGACGCCTTCTGTACCGACGGGAATGCAGGATTGACTGGCGCCTCGTTCATGGTCGTGGCGCCCAAATCTTTATCTTGAAGAAAATTTTTTGACAGATACGAAAAAGACTGCGTCAATACGGTGGTGACGGCGCATCTGCGCGGCCCACCCGATGAAAGCGTCTTCGATGTTTGCAGCCTTGAGCGACTGCGCTGCGAGCGCGTCACGGGCCACGGCTCTCTCCCATCGCATGCGATCGGCGTCCCTTTCGCGGCCCGAGGCGAGAGACGCGCTTCGGGGCCAAGCCCGCGCCGCCGCCGACATCCGACCGGTCTAGCCGCGCAATCAAAAAACAAGACGTGGGGAGAGAGACATGACGTTAGCAGCGACCGAGGCGCCGGTGGGGCCGGACGACGTCCATAGGCTTAAGCGGCACATCTCCTGGACGGGCGCGTTCTGGGTCGCGAGCGGCGTGCCCGCGCTCGTCCTGTTCTCGATCGGCGGCATCGCCGGCACGACGGGCACGGTCGCCTTCGCGATCTGGGCGGCGTCGATGGCGATGGGCTTCCTGCAGTCCTTCGTCTACGCGGAGATCGCGGGCCTGTTCCCCAACAAGTCCGGCGGCGCCTCGATCTATGGCGCGGCCGCCTGGGTGCGCTACGCCAAGCCGATCGCCCCGCTGTCGGTGTGGTGCAACTGGTTCGCCTGGTCGCCGGTGCTGTCGCTCGGCTCCTCGATCGCGGCGGGCTACATCCTGACCGCGCTCGCGCCGGACGCGACGTCCGCGCTCAGGACCTGGACCCTGTTCACGGGCTCGCTCGGACCGGTGTCGTTCTCCTTCAACGCGGCCTTCTTCATCGGCGCCGCCCTGATGCTGCTCACCTTCTTCATCCAGCACCGCGGCATCCTCGGCACGGCGTCGGTCCAGAAGTACATCGGCATCCTGGTCATCGTGCCGCTCGCGATCGTCGGCCTCGTGCCGCTGCTCACGCACGGGGTGAACTGGGCGAACTTCACGCCCTTCGTCCCGCTTGCCGAAGCCTACAAGCCCGAGCCCGGCGCGTGGAACATCGCCGGCTGGACGCTGGTGCTCGGCGGCATGTTCATCGCGGCCTGGTCCACCTACGGCTTCGAGACCGCGGTCTGCTACACGAGCGAGTTCAAGAACCCGAAGACCGACACCTTCAAGGCGATCTTCTACTCCGGTCTGCTCTGCATCGCGTTCTTCGTGATCGTGCCCTTCACGTTCCAGAGCGAGCTCGGGCTGACCGGCATGCTCGAGACCCCGGTGGTCGACGGCTCCGGCGTCGCGGCCGCGCTCGCCCACATGGTCGGCGGCGGACCGCTGATCGAGAACGCGCTGGTCATGCTGATGATCCTCGCGCTGCTGCTGTGCATCATGACGGCGATGGCGGGCTCCTCGCGCACGCTCTTCCAGGGCTCGGTCGACGGCTGGCTGCCGCGCTACCTCTCCTTCGTGAACCACCACGGCGCGCCGACCAACGCGATGTGGACCGATCTCGGCTTCAACCTGGTCCTGCTCGCGATCGCCTGCGCCGACGCCACCTCGTTCTTCTTCATTCTGGCGGTGTCGAACTGCGGCTACATCATCTTCAACTTCCTGAACCTGAACGCCGGCTGGATCCATCGGATCGACAACGGCCATGTCGACCGCCCGTTCAAGGCGCCGGTGGCCATCATCGCGATCGGGACGCTCTTCGCCTTCGTCAACGCGGTCTTCATGGGCGCCGGCGCGAAGGTCTGGAACCCGATGGCGCTCTGGGCGGGGCTGATCACGGCGGCGATGATCGTGCCGGTGTTCTTCTACCGGCACTACGTGCAGGACAAGGGCCGGTTCCCGGACAGAATGCTCGAGGATCTCGGCGTCGGCTCCGACGGCGCGCTGGGCGAGCGCAAGGCCGGCGTGCTGCCGTACCTCACCCTCGCCGCAGGCGTGGCGACGGTGCTGATCGCGAACTGGGTCTTCCAGTTCTGACTTGACGCGGGCCCTGGCGCTTCGCGGCGCCGGGGCCCGGACATCTGATCGAGACACAAGACAAAGGACGCCTCAGCCATATGTCGCCGCAACCCGCCATCAAGAGCCGCCCCATTTACCCGGGCCTCTGGATCGACGAGGCCGCCCGCCGCCATTTGGTCGCCGCCGAAGGCGAGGGGGCGCTGGCCGTCATCGAGACCTTTTCCCGGTCTCCCGAGGCGCTGTCGCGCACGACGCTGGTCTACACGCCCGGCGGCTCCGCTGGCGAAGATCGGGCGGCCCGGCTCGAAGCGCTGGGCGCCGACGCGTTCCATCTCGCGCCGTCGCAGCCGACCGCGCTCATCCGGCTGAAGGGCCTGCTCGCCACCGCCACCATGGGGACGAGGCTCTACGTCGCGGGCGGCGAGGGCTTTATCGGATCGGTGGTGGCGGCCGGCGTCGCCCACGGCGTCGACCACTATTCCATCGTCACGGAACATCGCGGCTCGCTCGCGCGCCGCGTTCAGTGCGTCCACTGCAAGGGCATGACCGAGAACGTCACCGTCTCGCCCTTCGTCTGTTCGCATTGCGGGCTCAATCTGTTCGTGCGTGACCATTTCTCCCGTCGGCTCGGCGCCTTCCAGGGCGTGGTCATCGACGCCGAAGCCCCCGGCGACATTCCCGCGCCCGAGGAGCTCTACCCATGAGCGGCGGCCTCGAGATCAAAGTCCGCGTCGCCGAAGTCGAGCAGGCGACGGACAGCGTGAAACGCTTCCGGCTGGCGGCCGCGGACGGCGCGCCGCTGCCGATCTATTCGGCCGGCGCGCATGTCGTCGTCACGATGGCGGCGGACGATCGCAAGATCAAAAACCCCTACTCGCTGATCGACCGGGCCGAGGACGGCTCGAGCTACCGCATCGGCGTGCTGCGGACCCCGCAGTCGCGCGGCGGCTCGACCTTCATGCATGAGCGGGTCTCCGTCGGCTCCGAGCTCTCGATCAGCGTGCCGGTGAACCTGTTTCCGCTCGTCCGGACGGGCCGCAAGCACATCCTCGTGGCGGGCGGCATCGGCGTGACGCCGATCTACGCCATGGCGGACGAGCTCAGGCGCCAGAGCGCGGCCTACGAGGTGCATTACGCGATGCGGTCGGCCGCCCACGGCGCCTTCGCCGACGAACTGCGCGCGAGGCATGGCGAAAAGCTCCGCCTCTACCGGGACGACGTCCGCGAAGTCCTGGCGGTCGAGGAGATCCTCCAGAATCAGCCGCTTGGCACCCACCTCTATGTCTGCGGTCCCGAAGGCATGATCGAACACATCCTCGCCGGCGGTCGCGCGGCGGGCTGGCCCACGGAGAACCTGCATTCGGAGCGGTTCGCCGCCCATGTCAGCGGCGCGCCGTTTTCGGTCACGCTGGCGAGGGCCGGGATCACCACCGAAGTTCGGCCGGACCAAAGCCTGCTCGAGGCGATCGAGGAGGCCGGCGTCGACGCCCCCTATCTCTGCCGCGGCGGAGCCTGCGGCCAGTGCGAGACGACGGTCGTCTCCGCGGACGGCGAGATCGTCCACCACGATCATTTCCTCACCGAGGAGGAGCGCGCCTCGGGCCGGAAGATCATGACCTGCATGTCGCGGTTCAAGGGCCGCGAACTGGTGCTCGACCTGTGAGGATGGCGTCGCACACCTCGCCTGCGTGCTTCGAGACGCGCTCCTGCGGAGCGCTCCTCAGCATGAGGAGCGGGGAGGATGGCAGGCGCAAACCTCCTCATGCTGAGGAGGCCCGAAGGGCCGTCTCGAAGCACGCAACGCTGTCGATCCTACGCTTCCATCAGTTGAACGGAGCCGCCCGATGACGATCCAGTTCAAGACCGAGACGTTCCGCGACGACTTCACCTTCTCGAACAGCCCGGAGGCTATTCATCGCTTCCCGTTCCCGTTCGACAAGGACCAGTACATGTACGCGGTCAACATCGAGCAGCACATGCCGGGGCCGCCGAAGTCGGCGACCGAGTTTCCGATCGACATCGACGAGCACTACGTCGCGGAGATGGAGGATCGGGCGCTGGTGCTGAAGGCCGATCCGCTGCGCTGCCAGTCCATGCCGCACATGATCACGGCGGAATGGGACCTGGTCGAGCTCCTGATGGAGTCGATGGCCAAGCACTATCCCGAGCATTTCTCGCTGACGCGGGACGGCGACCGTTGGCATTGGATCAACCGGCCGCTCGGCCTCGACCAGCGCTTCACCTTCGGCGACGCCGCGACGCTTCCTTACCCGCCCATGGAGTACGTCACGCGGCAGTGCCAGGGCGACTTCTGTCTGCTCGACCAGCGCAACGACAATCTCTGGATGGACGCCGGCATCGTCACGACCCAGGCGGACTGGTCGCTCGACTTCGACATGGGCATGAACTTCATGGAGTGGCACGCGCCTGTGCCGCTCGCCCATGATCTCGGCGTGTTCGACCGCGCCCTGAAATTCATGCTGAACCTGCAGCTTGGCCGCCCCGTGCGACGGCTCAACTGGACGATGACGGTCAATCCGCGCCTCGACACCAGCCCCGAGAACTACCACAAATGGGGCGTCGACCGGACGACCGTCACGCCGGAGAACGTCGGCGACAAGGTGCATCTGAGGGTCGAGCTGCAGGCCTTGTGGCGCCTGCCGCGCTCGAACGCGATCGTGTTCTCGATCCGCTGCTACCTCATCAAGATGAACGAGCTCGTGACGGTGCCGAAATGGGGCCGGCGGCTGCACCGGGTGCTGCGCGACCTGCCTCCCCAGCTCGCCGACTACAAGGGCCTGACGCGCTACCGCGAGATGACGGTCGACTGGCTCTCGAAGCACGACGACGGCGCGCCGACCTCGCCGGGCTTCTTTCCGGACTGACCTGTGGGAGCAGGGCCGCAGCCCCGACCGCGCGCTTCGAGACGCCTCGGCGCTCGCCGCGGTCGCTCAGCATGAGGAGCGTTCGAACCCGGGCGTCCTCCCCGATCCTCGTCCTGAGGCGGCCCGCAGGGCCGTCTCGACGGACGCAGCTCCGCCGATCCACCCCGCCGACCCAGAGCAAGAACAAGGTGACACGCCCATGAAGCCCGAAGACCTTCCGCGCCAGTCGATCCTCAACGAACGCCACAAGGCGCTTGGCTCCAAGCTCGACGGCGAGTGGAACGGCATGCCGCTCGCGCAGACCTACGCCACCGACCCCTATGAGGAGGTCACCGCGACGCGCAGCCGCGCCGGCCTGATCGACGTGAGCGCGCTGCGCCTGATCAACGCCGTCGGCCCGGACGTGGTGAAGGTCCTGAACCAGATGCTGACCTCCGACGTCGACAAGCTGAAGCCGGGGCAGTCGGCGATCTCGAACATCGTCAACGAACAGGGCCATCTGATCGACGACGTGCTGATCTACCGCAACGGCCCGACCGACTACCGCATCAGCCATGGCGGCGGGTCGCTCGAAGACGTCATCGACGGGTTCTTCGCGGGATCCGACGCGACCTGGACCAAGGACGACGACACCCATGTGCTGTCGCTGCAGGGCCCGCGGGCTCTAGAGATCCTCGACCCGCACACGCCGATGGACCTTTCGACGATCAAGTATTTCGAGCACGCGCCGTCGACCCTGTTCGGCAAGCAGGTGACGCTCGCGCGCGGCGGCTATTCGGCCGAGCGCGGCTACGAGGTGTTCTGCAAAGCGGCCGACGCGGTCGAAATCTGGGACAAGATCCTGGAGGCCGGCGAGCCGTTCGGAATCATGCCGACGTCGTGGACCTGCCTCGACACGGTGCGGCTCGAAGGCGCGTTGCTGTTCTTCCCGTTCGACATGCCGAGGGGCGACGAAACCCCGTGGGAGGTCGGCGCCGACTGGTCCGTCGACCTTGAGAAGCCGGACTTCCACGGCAAGGCGGCGCTCGTCGAGAAGAAGGGCAAGGAACGGGTCGCGAATGTCGGTCTCGAGATCGACGCGCATGAGGCCGTCGAGGCGGGGGCGAAGATCTTCAAGGACGGCGAGGAGGTCGGGACGGTGAACTCGACGATCTACAGCCAACACCTGATGAAATCGATCGCGCTCGCGCATGTGCCGCCGGCCTTGAAGGCCTGGGGAACCCTGCTCGAAGTGCGCTCCGCCCTCGGGACGTTCCCGGCGCACGTCGTCCGCACGCCGTTCTACGATCCCCATCGCATCCGTACCCATCCGCTGGAGGAGCGGGCCGGCTGAGCCGCGATCCGCGCGGTCGTCCGATCACGAGTTTGTGATAAGTCGGACGGCCGCGATTGCCGCGCCAATGGGCGAAAGCGCAACAAATGTGCAGTCCCGATCGCGGATTGATTACGGCGGTGGCAGTAAACTGAAGCAAGTTTTTGTAGTCCACGACCGACGATGCTAAACTTTTAGTGTAGTCGCGCTTTGAGGCGCGAGCGCGCCACTCGATCGACGGTCGCGATGCGATCGGCGGCGGATATTGTCCGTCCCGAGCCGTACAGTCGCGTCTGCCGACGGGGGAGTGAACAGTCGGAGACGGGGATGACGGACCAGCTAACTGCGCTGACCACGATCTTCACGGAGTTTTATTTCTTCCTGACGGTCGTTCTGATGTTTTTCATCCATGTGGGCTTCTGCATGTATGAGGTGGGCGCCGCCCGCGTGAAGAACGTTCAACATACGCTGCTGAAGAACACTATGGCGATCCCGCTGGTCGGGCTCTGCTTCTTCCTGTTCGGCATGTGGATCTACATCGCCTTCCAGGGCTGGCCGGTGAACTCCCTGTCGCTCAGCTTCTCCACCGGCTTCGAGCCGTGGTCGGAGAAGATCGCTCCCAACCTGTCGGATCGGATCTCCGGGGTGTTCTGGGCGGCCTTCGCGCTGTTCGGCATGACCGCGGCCTCGATCGTTTCGGGATCGCTGATCGAACGCACCAAGACTTCGGCCTTCTTCATCATCGCGATCTATGTCGGCGCGATCGCCTGGGTCGTTCCCGCCGCCTGGGGCTGGGCCGGCAATGGCTGGATGTCCCAGTATCTCGGCTTCCACGACCAGTACTGCTCCGCGGTCCTGCACTCCGTCGCCGGCTTCGCGACCCTCGGCGTGCTGATGCATCTCGGTCCCCGCATCGGCAAGTTCGCGCCGGACGGCACGCCGCGCGAGATCCCGCCGCACAATCCCTGGCTGGTCACGATCGGCCTGTTCATGATCTTCGTCGGCTTCTGGGGCTTCTACGCCGCCTGCCACGTGCCGATCGCGAACGTCGCCGCCGAAGGCGCGCCCGCCTACTTCACCGCCACCAACATCTATGGCGTGCCGATCACGCTCTCCGGCGTCACCATGAACTTCCTGCTCGCGCTGTTCGGCGGCATGGTCACGGCGTACGTGATCTCGAAGGGCAACCCGTTCTGGACCTATTCGGGCGGCCTCACCGGCCTGATCAGCGCCTCGGCGGGCAACGACTTCTACCACCCCGTCATCGCGCTCATCATCGCCGTCGCCGGCACGGTGATGGCCTACAAGATGCACTATTGGGTCGAGCGCAAATTCAAGATCGACGACGCCGTCGGCGCCGTCGCGGTCCACGGCTATTGCGGCCTGTTCGGCGGCGTGGTCGCGGGCTTCGCGCTGTGGGGCTATCCGGCCGTCATGCCGTCGGCCGGCGTCGCGGTGACGCTGTCGGAAGGCGCCGGCTGGTTCGGGGCCAACGCCGAGGGCCTGCCGATCGTGACGCCGATCGGCAACCTCATCGGCTCGCTGATCTTCGCCATCGGCTTCGGCTTCGTGCCGGGCTGGGCGCTCGGCAAGGTGCTGAACGGACTCGGCATGCTCCGGGTGCCCCCGGAAGTCGAGCTTCACGGCCTCGACGGCAAGCACATCCCGGAGACCTATCCCGCGTCGTCCGGGCTGGAGGCTGAGTTCGAGTCCATCCAGCGCGCCGAAGCCAAAGCGTAACCCCCTTAAGCTCAACCGAACACAGAAAGGTTCAGGCACATGAGCACTGGCATAACCTCACTCGCCAACCTTCCGGAAATGGGCGCGATCTATCCCTTCGCAGGTTTCGAATGGTTGTTCGCGCTCATCATCCTTGGCTTCACGATCTATTTCGTCATGAGCCAGATCAAGATGGAGCAAGGCGACATCGACGAGGAACTGGCGGCGCCGCAGATGGCGGCCGCTCCGGCGGAATGACGCGCGCGGGGCTTTCGCCCGTGTGCTGACGAGATGAGGCGACGGGCGGCGTCCGAACGGATGTCGCCCGTCGCGCGCTTCGGCCGCGATACCAGGAGCGGGAGACCGCAAGGCCGTTCCTGCGCGGCTCGGAGCGCCGGGCGCGTTTCGCCGCGGCGGCGCGCAAGCCGCCTCACCGAGGGGAAAGCCGAACGACATGACCTATCGAACGACCTTCGGACAGACGAGCTGGGCCTTCGCCGATCTGAAGGACCTGATGGCCAAGGCCACGCCGCCGCGCTCCGGCGACATGCTGGCCGGGATCGCCGCGCAGAGCGCGGAGGAGTGCGTCGCGGCCCGCATGCGTCTGGCCGAGGTCCCGCTCGTCGCGTTTCTCAACGAGGCGCTGGTGCCCTACGAGGACGACGAGGTCACGCGGCTCATCATCGACACGCATGACGCCAAAGCGTTCGCAGGCGTCTCCCACATGACGGTCGGCGACTTCCGGGACTGGCTGCTGTCGGACTTCGCGACGCCCGACGTCCTCACCGCGCTTGCGCCCGGCGTGACGCCGGAGATGGCGGCCGCCGTCTCCAAGATCATGCGCAACCAGGACCTCATCCTGGTCGCCCGCAAGTGCCGCGCGATCACGAAGTTCCGCAACACGATCGGCCTGCCCGGCACGATGGCCGTGCGGCTGCAGCCGAACCATCCGACCGACGACTTCAAGGCGATCACCGCCTCCATCGTGGACGGGCTGCTCTATGGCTGCGGCGACGCGGTGATCGGCGTCAACCCGGCCTCCGACAGCGTGCCGATCATGCTCGAGCTGTCGAAGCTGATGGACGAGATCATCACGCGCTTCGACATCCCGACGCAAAGCTGCGTGCTCACCCATGTCACGACCTCGATCGAGCTCGCCGAGAGGGGCGCGCCGATCGACCTCGTGTTCCAGTCGGTCGCCGGGACGCAGGCCGCGAACAGCTCCTTCGGGATCGATCTCGCGACGCTGAAGGAGGGCTTCGACGCCGCCGCCTCGCTGAAGCGCGGGACCGTCGGCGACAACGCGATGTATTTCGAGACCGGCCAGGGCTCCGCGCTGTCGGCGAACGCCCATCACGGCGTGGACCAGCAGACGCTCGAGGCGCGCGCCTACGCCGTGTGCCGGCCGTTCAAGCCGCTGATCGTCAACACCGTGGTCGGCTTCATCGGCCCTGAATATCTCTATGACGGCAAGGAGATCATCCGGGCCGGCCTCGAAGATCATTTCTGCGGCAAGCTGATGGGCGTGCCGCTCGGTTGCGACATCTGCTACACGAACCACGCCGAGGCCGACCAGAACGACATGGACACGCTGTTGACCCTGCTCGCGACGGCTGGCGTCAACTTCATCATCGGGGTGCCGGGCGCCGACGACGTCATGCTGAACTACCAGTCGACGTCGTTCCACGATCAGCTCTATGTCCGCGAGGTCACGGGGCTGAAGCGCGCGCCGGAGTTCGAGGCCTGGTGCGCCGGGATGGGAATCACGGGCGCGGACGGACGGCTGAAGCCGCAGACCGCGTCGCAGCCGATCCTGCTCGCGGCGCCGAAGGTCGCGGCATGACGTCGGTCGTCGAGGACGTCTGGGGCGAGCTCGCCCGCCTGACGCCCGCCCGCATCGCGCTCGGCCGCTCCGGCGTCGGGCTGCCGACGCGCGAGGTGCTGCGCTTCTCGCTGGCGCACGCAAAGGCGCGCGACGCGGTCCACACGGCGCTCGACGCTGACGCGGTCGAGGCCGCGATCGCCGCGCTCGGCTTCGGGACGCTGCGGGCGACGTCGGCGGCGCCTGCCCGCGACGCCTATCTCCGCCGGCCGGATCTCGGCCGCCGCCTCTCCGACGACAGCCGCGCCGCCCTGACGGAGCGCGCGGCCACGCCCTGCGACCTCGCCTTCGTCGTCGCCGACGGCCTGTCCTCTTCCGCCGTGGCGGCGCAGGCGGAGCCGTTTCTGGCGGCGATGAAGCCGTGGATCGCCGCGGCCGGGTGGTCGGTCGCCCCGGTGGCGGTCGCGACGCAGGCGCGCGTCGCGATCGGCGACGAGGTCGGCGAGCTCCTTCAGGCGCGCGCCGTCGTGGTGCTGATCGGCGAGCGGCCGGGCCTGTCGTCGCCGGACAGCCTCGGCGCCTATCTGACGATCGATCCGAAGCCCGGCCGCAACGACGGCCAGCGCAACTGCATCTCGAACATCCGGCCGGACGGCCTGTCCTTCGAGCTCGCCGCCTTCAAGCTCTCCTGGCTGATCGAGCAGGCGCTGAAGCGCGCGCTGACCGGCGTGAAGCTGAAGGACGAGAGCGACCTGATGCTGGTCGCCGGCCGGCCGCCGGCGCCGGCATTGCCCGCCGCTCAGTAGCGCTTGTAGCTCAGGAACTTGCCGGACATGGCGAGCTTCACGCGGTCGCCCTTCTGGTCGGGCTGGCGCTCCATCGTCATGTCGAAGTCGATCGCCGACATGATGCCGTCGCCGAACTCCTCCTGGATCAACTCCTTCCAGGTCGTGCCGTAGACCATGACGAGCTCGTAGAACCGGTAGATCAGCGGGTCGGTCGGGGGAATCTCGGTGAGCGAGCCGCGATAGGGAATCTCGGTCAGCAGGATCTTCGCCTCCTCAGGCAGATCGAGCAGCTCGGCCGCCTTCTCCGCCTCGTTGGGCTCCAGCTTCATCTGGCCAAGCAGCGCCGCGGTCACGACGATCGGCGAGGTCGAGACGGAGACCTTCTCGTGGATCTCCTTCCAGGTCAGTCCCTTCATGCGCTTGGCGGACAGCACGAGTTCGGTCACGTCGGCGCGGATCATGGCGCGGTTCTCCAGTGGCGGGGTGAGCGGTCGGGTTAAATCAGGCCGTGACGGGCCGGGCCGCGCGGTCGGCCGCCGGCGGCGCCGCTTCGGGGCGCACGACCGGCGGCTTCCGCGGGTCGTAGGTCCCGCCGGCGATCTCGCTCGCGAAGCTTTTCGAACGGGTCACCAGGAAGTCGAGCAGATGGTTCCTCAGCGCGTAGTAGTTGGCGTGCTTGTGGATGTCGGTCCGCTTGCGGTCCTTCGGCAGCGTGTTCTCGACGATCTCGGCGATGCGGGCGCCGGGGCCGTTGGTCATCAGCACGATCTTGTCGGCGAGCAGCATGGCCTCGTCGACGTCGTGCGTGATCATGAAGACGGTCTGGTCGGTCGCCGTGCAGATGCGCCGGACCTCGTCCTGCAGGCTGCCGCGCGTCAGCGCGTCGAGCGCTGAGAACGGCTCGTCCATCAGCAGCATCTTCGGCTCGATCGCGAGCGCCCGCGCGATGCCGACGCGCTGCTTCATGCCGCCGGACAGCTCCGACGGCTTCTTCTGCTCCGAGCCGGTGAGATGCACGACGTCGATGTATGTCTGGCAGTGCGCGCGCACCTTCGCCTTGTCCCAGCCGGGGTGGCGCGAGACGACGGCGAAGGCGATGTTGCCCATCACCGACATCCAGGGCAGCAGCGAGTGGCCCTGGAAGATGACCGCGCGGTCGAGGCTCGGCCCCGAGATCTCGCGGCCGTCGACGATCACCGTGCCGGCCGAGGGTTGGTCGAGTCCGGCCAGCACGTTGAGGATCGTGGTCTTGCCGCAGCCGGAATGGCCGATCAGGCAGACGAACTCGCCCTTCGCGATCGGCAGCCAGACGTCCTCGAACACGGTCGTCTCGCCGCCCCCGCGCGCGGGGTAGCGGCGGGCGAGCGCCTCGATGGAGATGAGGGGCTTGGTCATGGCTCCGCCCTCGTCATGGTCCGGCTTGACCGGACCATCCCCGTCAGACGTTGGGCTCCACGCCGCAGATGGGTCCTCCGGTCAAGCCGGAGGACGACGGCGGCGGGGGCGGGGTAGCGGCGGGCGAGCGCCTCGATGGAGATGAGGGGCTTGGTCATGGCTGGCTGAACCCGACTGCGTGCTTCGAGACGCCCCGGCTGGCGCCGGGCCTCCTCAGCATGAGGCGCGTTTGTGTTTCGGCGTCCTGAACGGTCCTCATGCTGAGGAGGCCCGAAGGGCCGTCTCGAAGCACGCAGGCGGCCGATGGGGCAGTCGCAGGGCGAGCCATCCCCGTCACTCCCGATACGCCACGAGGCGGGCGGCGCGGCCGAGGGCGAGGTCGAGCGCCATGCCGACGAGGCCGATCAGCAGGATCGCGGTGATGATGTTGCCGATCGAGAGGTTGTTCCACTCGTTCCAGACGAAGTAGCCGATGCCGGTTCCGCCCACGAGCATCTCGGCCGCGACGATCACCAGCCAGGCGATGCCGATCGAGATCCGCATGCCCGTCATGATGGTGGGCGCCGCTGCCGGCAGGATCACCAGGAAGGCCTTCCGCAACGCGCCGACCTCGAGCGTCGCGGCGACGTTCAGCCACTCCTTGCGGACGCTCGCGACGCCGAAGGCGGTGTTGATCAGCATCGGCCAGAGCGAGCAGATGAAGATCACGAAGATCGCGGAAATGCCGGAATCCTTGATCGTGTAGAGCGCGAGCGGCATCCAGGCCAAAGGCGAGATCGGTTTCAGGATCTGGATGAAGGGATCGAGCGCCCGGTAGACGAGCGGCGACATGCCGATCAGGAAGCCGAGCGGGATCGCGACCGCAGCGGCGATCAGGTAGCCCACGATCACGCGCCCGAGCGAATAAGCGAGCTGGATCCCCACGCCCTGGTCATTCGCGCCGCGGACGTAGAACGGGTCCTTGATCTGCCCCCACATCGTCGCCGCGACGTCGAGCGGCGTCGGGAACGCGCTCTTGCGCCCCTCCGACGCCGCTCCCGAGACGAGCGCGGCGTATTCAGGATCGACGTTTCCGGCGGTTCCCTGCGTCGGCAGCGTGGCGACGTGCCAGATCGCGATGAAGGCCGCAAAGATCGCGACCGACAACAGGCCGGCGCGGAGCGGGAGCGAAGCGGTCATGAACGGACCGCCCTCAAATCCCGGTCCGGGTAGGGACGCGTGATCCTCCACGGTCGTCCCGGGCTTGTCCCGGGACCCAGAACCATCGCCGCCGCCGTGCCCGGCCCGCAGTAGCGGTTCTGGATTCGGGGACGACCCCGGAATGACGCCCGAACCGCCGGCGCCTCGTGTTCGTCACGGCCTTGGCTCACGGACGCGCCGCGGCCGGAACGAGGAGCGTGGGTCATCTCCTCAGGTCCGCTTGATGGCGAAGGAGACGACGTACTCCTCGGGCTTCGAGGCGTCGAACGGCTTGCCCATCACCGAGAAGGTCTTGGTCGTCGAAGTCGGCGGCGTCAGACCGGCCTCAGCCATCAGCTTGGTGGCGTCGGTCGCGAGGAACACCTCCTTCGCCACCCTGGCGTAATCGACGTCGCCCTTGATCTGCCCCCACCGCTTCATCTGGGTCAGGATCCAGACCGCGAAGCTCTCATAGGGGAACGGATCGAAGGCGATGCGGTCGGGGTCCTTCACCACCTTGCCGAGCCCGTCGGCGAAGGTGCCGGTCAGCACTTGCTCGACGACCGTCTGCGGCTGGTTCAGGTAGTTGGTGGGGGCGATCGCCTCCGCGATCTGCTTGCGGTTCTCGGCCTTCTGCGCGAAGGCGGTGGCCTCGATGATCGCCTTCAGAAGCGCCTGATAGGTCCCGGGCATCTCGGTCACGAACTGCTTCGACGCCGAGAACGCGCAGCAGGGATGGCCGTCCCAGATCTCCTTCGACAGCAAATGGATGAAGCCGACGCCGTCATAGACCGCGCGCTGGTTGACCGGGTCCGGCGCGAGGAAGCCGTCGATGTTGTCGGCGCGCAGATTCGCGACCATCTCGGGCGGCGGCACGGCCCGGATCTGCACGTCCTTGTCGGGGTCGACGCCGTGCTCCGCGAGGTAATAGCGCAGCAGGTAGTTGTGCATGGAGTAGTCGAAGGGGACGGCGAACTTCATGCCCTTCCAGTCCTTCGGGTCGCGCTTGTCCTTGTGCTTGACGGCGAGCGTGATCGCCTGGCCGTTGATGTTCTCGACCGCCGGCATCGTCCAGGGGATCGGGTTGGAGCCCGCCCCGATCGAGATGGCGAGCGGCATCGGCGACAGCATGTGGGCGGCGTCGTATTCCTTGTTGATCGCCTTGTCGCGGATCACCGCCCAGCCGGCGGTCTTCACCACCTCGACGTTCAGGCCCTGCTTCTCGTAGAAGCCCATGGGCTTGGCCATGATGATCGGCGTGGCGCAGGTGATCGGGATGAAGCCGACCTTCAGGTCGGTCTTCTCCGGCTTCAGCCCTTGCGCGAAGACCTCGGTCGCAGTCGCAAGCGGGAACAGGGCGTTGATCGCGGCGAAGGCGGTTCCCGCCCCCACCGCCGTCAGAAAGGCGCGCCGGGTGGCGTCATGGGGAAACAGCGCGCGCATCACCGCGCCCTCGACCGCGCCGCGGGCCTGGTCGTCGGCCGACGCGGCGGGGTCGGCTTCATGGTCGGCCTGGCTTGCATGGCGCCCGCAGGCGCAACCACTCGAGAGGCGGTGGCGGGCGTCGAACGGATCCTTGAACAGCGTCATCGTCTGGCTCCCCGAGCGGCTTCGATCGGAGGCGTTGCAGAACGCGTGCCAGCTCGACCGCGGCCCGAACGGCTCTCAGCTTGTTGAGGCGCTTGCCTCGAACGTCGTTCACGAAATATCGTGGCTCACGAATTTTCGTATCGAGGTGACGAAATGTCGTTGGACATGGGCGGCGGGGTCAGCCGCCTCGCCGCGCGCGCCTTCCAGGAGGCGGCAGGCGCCGCGCTGCTCGTCGATCCCGTCGCCGACAGGGTTCTCGACGCCAATCTCGCGGCGCTGGGCCTCCTTGGCGTCAAGCGCGAAGCGCTGATCGACGCCTCCTTCGCCGCGCTCCATCCGGGTCAGCGGCCGGCGCTCGTCGTGTTCTCCGACGCCGTGCTGACGCTTGGCCGCCATTGGACGCGATCGCTGATCCCGAAAACGGCGGACGAGCGGCCGCTCCGGCTCGAATATGAAGGGGTGCGGCTCACCGAAGACGGTCGCGAAGTGATCCTGCTCGCCCTGACCGATCTCGATGAGCGCCGCCGCCGCGAGACCGGCGCCGAAGCCGAGCTCTACATCCGCGACGGCATCGCCGAGTGGCGGAGGGTCGAGCGCTTCTTCCAGGAGGTCGAGCGCGAGAACCAGCTGATCCTCAAGGCCGCCGGGGAGGGCGTCTACGGCGTCAACGCCGACGGCGCGACCACCTTCCTCAACCCGGCGGCCGAGCGCATGCTGGGATGGACCGCGGAGGAGCTCGTCGGCCGCAACATGCACGCGACCGTCCATCACCATCACGCCGACGGCGCGCATTACGCCAATGACGACTGCCCGATCTACGCCGCCTTCCGAGACGGCGCGGTGCACAACGTCACCGACGAGGTGTTCTGGAGGAAGGACGGGACGCCGCTCTGGGTCGAATACACCTCGACCCCGATCCGCGACCGCGGGCTGGTGGTCGGCGCGGTCGTGGTGTTCCGCGACATCGGCGAACGCCGCGAGGCCGACGCGAAGCTGAAGGCCGCGCTCGCCGAAGTCGACGCGCTGCGCGAGAAGCTCGAGCTGGAGAACGCCTATCTGCAGGAGGAGATCCGGCAGGAGGGCCGCCACCGCGGCATCATCGGCAAGAGCGCGGCGATCGAGACCACGCTGCGCCAGATCGAGCTGGTCGCCCCGACCGACGCGGCGGTGCTGATCACCGGCGAATCCGGCACCGGCAAGGAGCTGATCGCGCGCGCGATCCACGAGGCGAGCGGTCGGCGCGAGCGGCCGATGATCCGCGTGAACTGCGCGGCGATCCCGCGCGAGCTGTTCGAGAGCGAGTTCTTCGGCCACGCGCGCGGCGCCTTCACCGGGGCGCTGCGCGACCGCGTCGGCCGCTTCGAGCTCGCCGACGGCGGCACGCTGTTCCTCGACGAGGTCGGCGAAATCCCGCTCGAGCAGCAGGGCAAGCTGCTCAGGGTCCTGCAGGAGGGCCAGGTCGAGCGGGTCGGCGAAGAAAGGACGCGGGCGGTCGACGTGCGCATCATCGCGGCGACGAACCGCGACCTCGACGCCGAGGTGCGTCGCGGAACCTTCCGGCGCGATCTCTTCTTCCGGCTGAACGTCTTTCCGATCCACGCGGCGCCGCTGCGCGAGCGTCCCGAGGACATCCCGCTGCTCGCGCTCCACATCCTCGACCGCCCCGGCCGGACGCACGGGCCGGTGAAGCCGACGCTCAGCGAGCGCGACGTGCGGCGGCTCTGCGCCTATGACTGGCCGGGCAACGTCCGCGAGCTCGAAAACGTCATCGAGCGGGCGGCGATCCTCGGCCGCGACGGCCGATTCCGCATCGATTTGCCCGGGGCCGAAATCGCTCCGAAGGCGTCCCAGCGCGCGGTCGCCGCCGAACCGGCGCTGCTCTCGGAGGACGACCGCCGCGAGCGCGACCGGGCCAACATCGTGCTCGCGATGCGGGCGAGCGGCGGCAAGCTGTCGGGGCCGGGCGGCGCGGCCGAAAGGCTCGGGCTCCGCCCCACGACGTTGGCTTCGCGCATCAAGACGCTCGGGATCGACCGATCGGCGTGGCGGGCGGTCGTCTGACCAGCGCGGGTCGCGGCCGGCGCGATCATGAGCGCGCGTCCGGCGGCTAACCGCATGAAATCTCTGCTATAGTCTGCGCAACTCGAAGGGGCGCGGGGTCGCGCGGCCGCCGCCGGCAGGCGGACATTCGGGCGGGGCGGAGCGCGAGGAGACATGGCCGTCGAAGACGAAGCGGGCAGCGCCCCGACAGGCCGCGCCGCTCTGATCTGCCAAGCGCTGCGGCGGGCGATCATCGAGCGGGCTCTGAGGCCCGGCGACCGGCTGCCGGAAGATGCGCTGGGCGAGCGCTTCGGCGTCAGCCGCACGATCGCGCGCCACGCGCTGGGGCAGCTCGGATCCGAAGGCCTCGTCCAGCTCCGCCGCAACCGGATCGCCGTCGTGGCGACGCCGAGCTGGGCGGAGGCCCGCGACCTGTTCGACGTGCGGATCGGCCTCGAGCGCCTGGTGGTGGGGCGCCTCGTCGGGCGGCTGACCGACGCGCAGGTCGGAGCGCTCAAGGCCGGCATCGCCGAGGAGCGCGCCGCCGGCGGCGGCCCGGACTCCAACTCGATCCGGCTCGCGACGGAGTTCCACATCAGGCTCGCCGAGATGACCGGCAGCCCGATCCTCATCCGCTACGTCAGCGAGATCGCCTACCGTTGCGGGCTCACCTTGTCGCTGTTCGGCCGGCCGCACTCGTCGGAATGCGCCGTCAGCGAGCATCTCGAGATCGTCGACGCGCTCGCCTCGGGCGACGCCGAGCGCGCGAGGGCGCTGATGGACCATCATCTCGAGGCGGTCGCCGCCCGCGCGCTCGTCGCCGACAGCGCGGCCAAGCCGCGCGACGCCATGGACGCGCTCGCCCCTTACGTGACCGAGGTCGCCCGCCCGAAGACATCCGGAACGCGACGTTGAGGCGGCCTCACGCCTCGATGCCGCGCCGCGTAAGAATGCGCTCGGCGCTGTCGTTCCAGACGTCCATCCGCACGATGCGGCCGTTCCGCACCACGAAACGGTCGACATAGCGGTTGCCCTCGAACGGCTCTCCGTCCGGCCAGGCGCCGTAGAGCGTGCCGACGCTGTAGACGACCGTCTCGTCGTCGCCGGGCGCGACGTCGAAGCGCTCCATCCTTTTCTTCACCCAGGCGTAGCGCATGGCGTTGAAGCCCGTCGGACCGCTCGGATGGGAGAAGGCGCGGCCTCCCGTGAAGACGATCCGGACGTCGTCCGCCATGTAGCGGGCGGCGGCTTCCGGATCGGGGATCATCGAGGCCTCCAGAAAGTCGCGCACCAGCGCGGCGTCGGGAGACAGCGTGTCGGTCGTGAGCATGGCGAGCCTCGGCGCAGGGCGTCCCGACGAAACTTTAAGCGGGATGGCGGACGAAGTGCATGCAATTAGTTCATGCACCTCGTCCGGCGCTGGCGCACCTTTTGAGGGCGCTTGTCGACAGCATGCCGGAGCATTCGCGTGAGCCTCGATCTCGTCGTCACCAACGCGCGACTCCGGGGCGGCGCCTCGACGGTCGCGATCGGCATCGCCGCCGGCCGGATCGCGGAGATCGCGCCCGAGATCGCCTGCGACGCGCCGGCGATCGACGCCGGCGGCATGCTGGCTCTGCCGGGCTTCGTCGACAGCCACGTTCATCTCGACAAGGCGTGCCTGCTGGGTCGCTGCGGCCATGTCGGCGGCGACGTGCGCGCCGCGATCGCGGCGGTGTCGCGAGTGAAGCGGAGCTTCACCGAGGACGACGTCTACGCCCGCGCCGCGCGCTGTCTGGACAAGGCGATCGCCCACGGCACGACGCGCATGCGCAGCCATGTCGAAGTCGATCCGCGGGTCGGGCTGACGAGCTTTCGGGCGCTGCGCCGCCTCAAGGACGACTACGCCTGGGCCGTCGACCTCTCGCTCTGCGTGTTTCCGCAGGAGGGGCTGACCGACGATCCCGGCTGCGAGGAGCTGCTCGTCGAAGCGCTCGACGCCGGCGCGGATCTGCTCGGCGGCTGCCCTTACGCCGACAGCGATCCGATCACGCAGATCGACCGCCTGTTCGATCTCGCCCGGACCTACGACGTCGACCTCGACCTCCATCTCGATTTCGACCTCGACCCGTCCTGGGGCCACCTCGAGGAGGTCTGCCGCCGCGCCGAGGCGTTCGGATGGGGCGGGCGCGTCACGATCGGCCACGTCACCAAGCTGTCCGCGATGACGCCGAACGAATTCGAGCGCGCCGCGCGCCGGCTCGCCGAGTCCGGCGTCGCCGTCACCGCCCTGCCGGCGACGGACCTGTTCCTCACCGGCCGAGACCGGTCCTACGACAAGCCGCGCGGCGTCACGGCGGTCCACGAACTCGTGGCGCGCGGCGTCGCGTGCTCGGTCGCGACCAACAACGTCATGAATCCGTTCACGCCCTTCGGCGACTGTTCGCTGATGCGCATGGCGAACCTCTACGCCAACGTCGCGCAGATCGGCCCGGAGGGCTTCGGCGCCTGCCTCGACCTCGTGACGGAGGGGCCGGCCGCGCTGATGAACCTGGACGATTACGGCCTTCGCGTCGGGGCCGCCGCCGACGTTGTCGTCATGGACGCCGCGAGCGAAGACGACGCCTTCGCGGAGATCGCGCAGCCCGCGTTCGGGCTGAAAAATGGCCGGCTAAGCTTCGAGCGCCAACGCGCGAAGCTGCTTCCGCCCCAGTGACGGCGGCTCAGACGTCGTCGATCACGCTGACATGGGCTGCGACCACCCGCCAGCCCTCGGGCAGCCGCACCCAGGTCTGGCTCTGCCGGCCGATCCTGCCGGGCGCGGTCTCGCGCCGGAACAGCGTGTTCGCGACGGCGTGGTCGCGGCCGTAGGTCGTGATGACGGTTCGCTCCAGCGTGCGCGCCAGCCCTTGGGGCGACCGCCCGCGGCGGAAGGCGCGGATCTCGTCCATCCCATAGAGGTTCTCGGTCGCGCCGTAACGCAGCGTGCGCGGGTCGTCGTTGAACAGCCCCTCCAGGGCGGCGACGTCGTTGCCGACCAGCGCCCTTTCGTAAGCCGCGAAGGCCGCTTCCACCTCCGCCACGATCTCCGGATCGTCGATCACCATGGCGTCTCGCCTCCTCAGCCGAACCGGCGGTCGTAGATCAGCGCGGCGTCGAGCAGCGCCTGCGCGCCCGCGGCGCAGTGCTCCTCCGTCGCGCTCTCCGCCTCGTTGTGGCTGATCCCGTCCTTGCAGGGCACGAAGATCATCGAGGTCGGCGCGGCCCGCGCGACATAGGCCGCGTCGTGGCCGGGGCCGGAGACGATCTCCCGCCAGCCGAGCCCCGAGGCGGCCGCGGCCTCCCGGACGGAAGCGACGCACTCCTCGTCGAACACGACCGGCGCCGACATCCAGTCGCGTCGCGCGTCCGCTTCGAGCGTCAGCTCGGACGTCACGCTCTCCACCGTCGCGAAAAAGACCCGCTCCATTTCGTCGAGCACGGCGTCGTCGGGGTGGCGGAAATCGACCGTGAAGAAGACCTCGCCCGGGATGACGTTGCGCGAATTCGGCTTGGATTCGATCAGTCCGACCGTGCCGACCCCCGGCGCGTGGGCGCGCGCGATGGCGTCGACCGCCTCGATCAGGCGCGCCGCGCCGATCAGCGCGTTGCGGCGGAGGTTCATCGGCGTCGAGCCGGTGTGCGCCTCCTGGCCGGTGAGCGTGACCTCGTACCAGCGGATGCCTTGGACGCCGGTGACGACGCCGATCGTCTTGTCTTCGGCCTCCAGGATCGGCCCCTGCTCGATGTGCAGCTCGAAGAAGGCTGAGAATTTCCGCGCGCCGCAGCGCTCGTCGCCGCGATAGCCGATGCGTTCGAGTTCGGCGCCGAAGGTCGCGCCCGCGCGGTCCTCACGCGACAGCGCGAAGTCCGGCTCGATCGCGCCGGCGAACACGCCCGAGGCCAGCATGGCCGGCGCGAAGCGGGCGCCTTCCTCATTGGTCCAGTTCACGAGCTCGATCGGCGCGTTGGTCTCGTAGCCCGCGTCGTGCAGCGTGCGCAGCGCCTCCAGCCCGGCGAGCACGCCGAGCACGCCGTCGAACTTCCCGCCCGTCGGCTGGGTGTCGAGATGGGACCCGAGCGCGATCGGCGGCAGGTCGTCGCGCTTACCCGGTCGGCGCGCGTACATCACCCCCATGTCGTCGACCGCCACCGCGCAGCCGAGCGCCTCGCAGGCGTTCCGGAACCAGTCGCGGACCTCGCGGTCCTCGTCGGACAGCGTCAGCCGCTTCACGCCGCCCTTCGCCGTGCCGCCGAAGCGGGCGGTCTCGTGGATCGCGTCCCACAGCCGCCGGCCGTCGATCGCGAGGTTGTGGGTGGTCGAGACGCTCATCGCAGGGGGCCTCAATGCACGCCGCGCAGCACGGGGGCCGCGGCGGTCTTCGCCTTGCGCGTCCGGAACGCGACATGATGGGCGGGAAAGGGCGGCCGCGCGACGAAGCGGCCGTGTCCGCGCTCCGCGACGGGCGAGCCGTTCTCGGCCGCGAGCGCCCCGCGCAGGAACACCTTGGCGGCGCGGCCGCGGCAGCGGAAGCCTTCGAACACGTTGTAGTCGATCCGGCTGATCTGGGTCGCGGCCTCGACCGTCGAACTCGCCTCCGGGTCCCAGATCACGAGGTCGGCGTCGGCGCCGGGCAGGATCGCGCCCTTCTTCGGATACATGTTGAGGATCTTGGCGCTGTTGGTCGAGGTCACGGCGACGAACTCGCTCGGCGTCAGCCGGCCGGTCGCGACCCCCGCGGTCCACAGCACGCGCATGCGGTCCTCGACGCCGCCGGTGCCGTTCGGGATTCGGGTGAAGTCGCCGCGCCCGAGGCGCTTCTGCTCGCTCGTGAACGCGCAGTGGTCGGTCGCGACCACCTGGAGGGAGCCCGCCATCAGCCCGTTCCACAGGCTGTCCTGGTGGCTCTTGGCGCGGAACGGCGGCGACATCACGCGGCGGGCGGCCTCGGTCCAGTCGGCGTGGGCGTAGATCGCCTCGTCGAGCGTGAGGTGCTGGATCAGCGGCTCGCCATAGACGCGCTGGCCTGCGGCGCGGGCGCGCGCGATCGCCTCATGGGCCTCGCGCGACGAGGTGTGCACGACGTAAAGCGGGCAGCCCGCCATGTCGGCGATCATGATCGCCCGGCTGGTCGCCTCCGCCTCGACCGAGGGCGGCCGGGAGAGCGCATGGCCCTCCGGCCCGGTGATGCCGCGCGCCAGCAAATCGGCCTGCAGCTGGGCGACGACCTCGCCGTTCTCGGCGTGGACCAGCGGCGTCGCGCCGATCTCGGCGCAGGTCTTGAACGAGCGGAACAGGACGTCGTCGTCCACCATCAGCGCGCCCTTGTAGGCCATGAAATGCTTGAAGGTGTTGACGCCTCCGGCGACCACCGCCCGCATGCCGTCGGCCGTGCGGTCGTCCCAGCCGGTGACGGCGAGATGGAAGGAGAAGTCGCCCGAAGCCTTCGCCGCCTTGTCATGCCAGGCGGCGAGCGCCTCCGGCATGCTCTGGCCGGGGGCCGGGATGCAGAAATCGATGATCGTGGTGGTTCCGCCGGCGAGCGCGGCCTTCGTGCCCCATTCGAAATCGTCCGCCGACACCGTCCCCATGAAGTCGAACTCCATGTGGGTGTGCGGGTCGATCCCGCCCGGCATGACCAGCGCGCCGCCGGCGTCGACGACCTCGCAGCCGGTGGGCGGCTCGATCGTTTCGGCGACCGCCGCGATCGCCTCGTCCTCCACCAGCACGTCGGCGCGCCACGCGCGGTCGGCGGTGACGACGGTCCCGCCTCGGATCAGCAGGGTCATTGGCGACCTCCTCCGGAAAGGTCTCTTGGCATGTCCTCGGGGCGACGGCCCTGCGCGCTTCGAGACGGGCCTGTGGCCCTCCTCAGCATGAGGAGCGTCGCGCAGGCGCTCAGCACGGGGAGCGTTGAGCGGGCGGGATCATAGACCACGATCCGTCCTCATGCTGAGGAGCCTTGGGCGGAACGCCCGAGGCGTCTCGAAGCACGCCAGGCGCCGCCAGGCGGTCACTTCGCCGCGTCGGTCACCGCGTGGGTGAAGGCGCCGGTCGGCTCCTTGGTGATGACGGGCGCGTCGCCGCCGGCCGACAGCAGGGTCGCGACGGTGCGCTTGTAGTCGGCCTCGTCCAGCGCGCCGGCGCCGTCCGCGAGCAGTTTCGCGACCTCGCCCATCATGCGCTTCTGATGCGCCTCGGTCTGGGCGCCGGAGGCGTCGGCTTCGAGCGTGATCTCGGCGGCCTCGTCGGCGTTGTCCCTGGCGTAGGCCCAGCCCTTCATGGACGCCTTCACGAACTTCGCCATCCTGGCGACGAAGGCCGGGTCCGCGAGGTTCTTCCCGTCGACGTAGAGCCCGTCCTCCAGCGTCGCGACGCCCTGGTCCTCGTAGCGGAACACCACGAGATCGTCCGGCTTCAGCCCGCCGTCCACCACCTGCCAGTATTCGTTGTAGCTCATGGTCGAGATGCAGTCGGCTTGGCGCTGCAGGAGCGGGTCGACGTTGAAGCCCTGCTTCAGCACCTTCACGCCGGCGGCCGAGCCGTCGGTCTTGAGGCCGAGCTTCGCCATCCAGGCGAGGAAGGGATATTCGTTGCCGGAGAACCAGACGCCAAGCGTGCGGCCCTTGAGGTCCGCCGGGCTCTTCACGCCCGAATCCGCGCGGCAGGTCAGCATCATGCCCGACCGCTTGTAAGGCTGTGCGACGTTGACGAGCGCGACGCCCTTTTCGCGCGCGGCGAGCGCGGAGGGCATCCAGTCGACGATCACGTCGGCGCCCCCGCCGGCCAGCACCTGCGCCGGCGCGATGTCGGGGCCGCCGGGATTGATCGTGACGTCGAGGCCTTCGGCTTCGTAGAAGCCTTTCTCCTTCGCCACGAAGTATCCGGCGAACTGCGCCTGCGTCACCCATTTGAGCTGGAGCGTCACCTTCTCCGCGGCCTGCGCCGGACCCGCCGTCAGGGCCATGCCGAAGAGGAGGAGGGCGGCGAGAGGCTTCGACATGTGTTCCCCGATGTGCGTTCAGGCCGTCCGCATGCGGATCGACGGGTGCCAGAAGGTCAGTCGCCGCTCGAGCCAGGCGAGAGCGCCGTAGAAAGCCGAGCCCGCGACCGCCGCGACGACGATTTCGGCCCAGACCATGTCGAGCGCGAGCTTGGCGGCTTCCGTCTGGATGCGGAAGCCCATGCCGACAATGGGCGTGCCGAAGAATTCGGCGACTATCGCGCCGATTAAGGCGAGGGTCGAGGCGAGCTTCAGGGCGTTGAAGACGAAAGGCAGCGCCGCCGGAAGGCGAAGCATGACGAGGGTCTGCGCCCAGCCGGCCCCGTAGCTGCGCATCAGGTCGCGTTCGAGCGCCCCGGAGGCTGAGAGGCCGGCGACCGTGTTCACGAAGACAGGGAAGAACGTCATCGCGACGACGACCGCGGCCTTGGACGGCCAGTCGAAGCCGAACCACATCACCATGATTGGCGCGAGGCCGATGATCGGCAGCGCGGAGGCGAAGGCTGCGACCGGCGACAGACCGCGCTTCAGGAACGGGACGCGGTCGGCGATCAGCGCCAGCGTGAAGCCCGCCGCGCAGCCGATCGCCCAGCCGATCAGCGCGCCCTTCAGCGCCGTCTGCCGGAAATCGGCGAACAGCGTCGGCGCCGCCTCCCCGAGCTTGCGCAGGATCGCGGAGGGCGGCGGCATCAAAGCGGGCGAGACGCCCGCCCCCACGACGATCGTCTCCCACAGCAGCGCGAGCCACAGCCCGAAGGCGAGCGGAACGACGAGGTCGCGGGCGCGGTCGCCCCGCGGCGGAGCGGGCGCGCGGGCGAGGGCCGCGTTGATCGCCCATGCGCACAGCCAGAGGCACAGGACGGCGATCCAGAAGCCCGCGGGGGCGCGCCCGGCGACGCTCTCGCCATGCGCGGCGAAGGCGGCGCCGGCGCCGGCCGTCGCCGCCGCGCCCGTGAGCGCATAGAGGGTCGAAGAGCGCGCGGCCGCCGCGGTCATGGCCGCGCTCCCGTCCGGCCGAGGACGACGCGTTCGACGAGCGTCACCGCGCCGACGAGCCCGGCGGCCGCGACCGAGGCCGCGATCAGCGCCGCCCAGAGCTGCAGCGTGTTTCCGTAATAGGAGCCGGCGAGCAG
Organism: Hansschlegelia sp. KR7-227; assembly: GCF_049446035.1. Lineage (NCBI taxonomy): Bacteria > Pseudomonadati > Pseudomonadota > Alphaproteobacteria > Hyphomicrobiales > Methylopilaceae > Hansschlegelia > Hansschlegelia sp. KR7-227. The sequence goes on along the minus strand of NZ_JBMSEA010000003.1, from coordinate 199,427 downwards.
GCGCGCGCCGAGGCCGGACTGCGCGCCGGTCGGAAGCTCGGCCACAATCGCCCCGACCAGCGCCGCCGCGACCGCGACCTTCAGGCTCGCGAACAGGAAGGGGAGCGAGGCCGGCAGCCGCAGCTTGAGAAGCGTCTGGGCCCCCGTGGCGGCGTAGGTGCGCATCAGGTCGGACTGCGCGGCGTCCGGCGAGGCGAGCCCCTTCGCCATGCCGATCGCGACGGGGAAGAAGCAGAGATAGGCCGAGATGATCGCCTTCGGGATCAACCCCTTCAGGCCGACGGCTCCGAGCGCCGTCACCACGATCGGCGCGATGGCGAGTATCGGGATGGTCTGCGAGGCGACGAGCCAGGGCGTCAGCGCCTTGTCGAGCGCGCGGGACCCGACGAGTCCGACGCCGAGCGCCGCGCCGAGGGCTACGCCGCAGAGGAAACCGGCCAGCGTCGACGACAGCGTGACGCCGACATGCGTCAGCAGGTTGCGCGCCGAGCCGAGCCGGGCGTCGAAGACGCTAGTCTTGAGCTCCCACAGGATCTGGTGCGGCGCCGGCAGGAGAGGCCGGTCGAGCGCCCAGGCGGCCTTCGCGAAATCGAGGGCGTCGAGTCCCGGCGAGCGCTGCTCGACGACGCCGGCGTTGAGCCCGACCGCGCCGGCGTACCAGACGGCGATCAACACGGCGCAAACGGCCAGAACGGGCAGCGCTCGACCGGAAGCCATGCGCTGTCGGAACGCAGGCGAGAGCGCGGCGTCGGTCATCGCGCCACGGCCTGCGTCGGCTGGATGCGTGCTTCGAGACGCCTCGGCTCGCGCCGAGGCTCCTCAGCATGAGGATTGTCTATGCCTGTCATCCTCCAACCATCCTCATGCTGAGGAGCCCGCGTCAGCTTGCGTCTCGAAGCGCGCGCGCGGCTGATCCCGGCTGCGCCGTCCGCCCGCGCGCCCTCAGTCATAGGCGTGGCCGGCGCGCAGCGCCTCGCGCACCCGGCGGGCGACCTCGAGGAATTCCGGCGTTTCGCGGAGCTCGAGCGTGCGGTCGCGCGGCAGCGTCGTGGCGTCGACGATGTCGACGATCCTGCCCGGCCGCGGCGACATCACCACGATGCGGGTCGAGAGGAACACCGCCTCCTGGATCGAATGGGTGACGAACAGCGCGGTCTTTCCCGTGCGCCGCCAGAGGCCGTGGAGCTGCTCGTTCAGCCGGTCGCGGACGATCTCGTCGAGCGCGCCGAAGGGCTCGTCCATCAGCAGCAACCCGGCGTCGAAGGCGAGCGCGCGGGCGATCGAGGCGCGCTGCTGCATGCCGCCGGACAGCTGCCACGGAAAGCGCCGCCCCACGCCTTCGAGGCCGACCTCGGCGAGACTCTTTCGCGCCCGTTGCTTTCGCTCGCTCCGCGGGACGCCCATCACCTCGAGCGGCAGGGTCACGTTGCGCTCGATCGTCCGCCAGGGGTACAGCGCCGGCGCCTGGAAGACGTAGCCGTAGGCGCGCGCCTCCCGCGCCGCCTGGGGGGTGAGCCCGCCGATCGAGATCGAGCCCGCAGTCGCCTGTTCGAGGTCGGCGATCACGCGCAGCAGCGTGGTCTTGCCGCAGCCGGAGGGGCCGATCAGCGAGATGAACTCGCCCGGAGCGACGTCGAGGTCGACGTCCTCGAGGGCGTTCACGGGTCCATCCGCCGTCGCGAAGGAAACGCCGAGGCCGCGGATTGCGATGGCCGGGCCGGCGGCGTCGCTTGCTTGCATCAGGAACTCAGGTGGGACGTGCAGGTGCGAAGGCAGGGTGCGGTCGACATGCCGGCGGGTCAAGCGACGCCCGGCCGCCATCGGAGGACGACGCATGGTTCTGGAAGCGCGCGGCTCGTCTCTCAATCAGGGGCGGGGCCGACGTGCTGCGTGCTTCGAGACGGGCCTTCGGCCCTCCTCAGCATGAGGAGGCCTGCGCCTGCCGCCCGTCCGCCGCTGGCCATCCGCCATCCTCCGCCTGCCATCCTCCACCCTCCTCATGCTGAGGAGGCGCGGAACGCGCCGTCTCGAAGCACGCAGGAGACCGCCGCGACTCTTACTCCGCGGCCTCCCGCGCCATCGGGTTCGCCGGATGGTGGGTCCAGGGCAGCGGCTCGGCGATGATGGTTCGGCCCGTTCGCACGTCGACCTCGCCGACCTCGAGCGGCACGAGCTCGATGCAGCCCTCGACCGGGCAGACGGAAGGGCACAGATTGCAGCCGACGCATTCCTCGTCGATGACCTCGAACCGCCGCACGCCGCCGACCTCGCGGGTGATCGCCTGGTGCGACGTGTCCTCGCAGGCGATGTGGCAGCGGCCGCACTGGATGCAGAGGTCCTGGTCGATGCGCGCCTTCACGGCGTAGCCGAGGTCGAGATGCTGCCAGTCGGTGAGCTTCGGCACGGCGCGGCCGACGAAATCGTCGAGGCGGACGTAGCCCTTGTCGTCCATCCAGGCTTCGAGGCCTGCGATCATCTCCTTCACGACCTTGAAGCCGTAGACCATCGCCGCGGTGCAGACCTGCACGTTGCCGCAGCCGAGCGCCATGAACTCGGCGGCGTCCCGCCAGCCCTCGATCCCGCCGATGCCGGAGATCGGCATCCCCGCCGTCTCCGGCGCGCGGGCGATCTCGGCCACCATGTTGAGCGCGATCGGCTTCACCGCCGGGCCGCAATAGCCGCCATGGGTCGCCTGTCCGCCGGTGTGCGGATTGGCGATCATCCGGTCGAGGTCGACGCCGATGATCGAGTTGATCGTGTTGATCAGCGACACAGCGTCCGCGCCGCCGCGCAGCGCGGCCGTCGCCGGCGGGCGGATGTCGGCGACGTTCGGGGTGAGCTTCACGATCACCGGCATGCGCGTGTGCGCCTTGCACCAGCGCGCGACCATTTCGACGTAGTCGGGCACCTGGCCGACCGCCGAGCCCATGCCGCGCTCCTGCATGCCGTGCGGGCAGCCGAAATTGAGCTCGACGCCGTCGGCGCCCGTGTCCTCGACGCGCGCGAGGATCGCCCTCCAGCTCGCCTCCTCGCAGGGGACCATCAGCGAAACGACCAGCGCGCGGTCGGGCCAGTCGCGCTTCACCTGCTTGATCTCCTGCAGGTTCGTCTCGAGCGGCCGGTCGGTGATGAGCTCGATGTTGTTGAAGCCGATCACCCGCCGGTCGGCCGAGTGCAGGGCGCCGTAGCGCGGGCCGGAGACGTTGACGACCGGCGGGTCCTCGCCGAGCGTCTTCCAGACCACCCCGCCCCAGCCTTCGCGGAAGGCGCGCACGACATTGTAGGCCTTGTCGGTCGGCGGAGCGGAGGCCAGCCAGAACGGGTTCGGCGAGCGGATGCCGGCGAAGGTGGTCCTGAGATCAGCCATGCCGGTCCTCCACGCCTCGATCTATTCCGCGGCCTGCGCCCGCCGGCCGAGCGCGGCGTCGATCGAGGCCGCGGCGCGCTTGCCGTCCTCGACCGCGACCACGGTCAGGTCCTCGCCGCCGAAGACGCAGTCGCCGCCGGCCCAGACGCCGGGCAGCGACGTCCGCCGCTCGGCGTCGACCTTGATGCGGCCGCCCTCGAGCGCGAGCGACCCCTCGCCGAGATCCGTCGCCACGAGGGTCTGGCCGATCGCCTTGAACAGCTGGTCGAAGGCGAGCGCGAAGGTTTCGCCCGTGCCGGCCAGCCGCCCGTCCACGACCGCCGTCCGCTCGAAGGTCGCGCGGCCGGGCTCGACCGCGACGGGCCGCGCGAAATGGCGGATCGCGACGCCGGAGGTCAGCGCGAGGTCCTGCTCGTAGCCGCTCGCCCCCATGTCGTCGGGGCCGCGGCGATAGACGATCGTGACCTCTTCGGCGCCGAGGCGCCTGGCCTGCACCGCGACGTCGATCGCCGTCATGCCGCCGCCGATCACCACGACGCGGCGGCCGACGGGCAGCGCTGCGAGATTCTCGCTCTGGCGCAGCGCCGCGATGTAGTCGACCGCGTCCTCCGCGCCGTCCTCCTGCGGCAGCCCGAGCGCGTTGACGGCGCCCAGGCCGAGGCCGAGGAACACCGCGTCGTAATCGCGCCGCAGCGCGTCGAGCGTCACGTCGGCGCCGAGCCGGACGCCCGTGCGCAGCTCGATCCCGCCGACGCCGAGGATGAAGTCGACCTCGCGCTGCGCCACGCCGCCGACCGCCTTGTAGGCGGCGATGCCGTATTCGTTGAGACCGCCAGCCTTCTCGCGCGCCTCGAAGACCACGACCTCGTGGCCCGAGCGAGCGAGCGCGTGGGCGCAGGCGAGGCCCGCCGGCCCGGCGCCCACGACCGCGATCCGCCGCCCGGTCGGCGCGCCGCGGCGGTAGGGCTGGGCGCCGGCGTCGAACAAAGCGTCGGTCGCGAAGCGCTGGAGCAGGCCGATCTTCACCGGAGAGCCGTCGGAGGCGACCCGCACGCAGACCTCCTCGCACAGCGTCTCGGTCGGGCAGACGCGGGCGCACATCGCGCCCATGACGTTGGCGTCGAGGATGGTCTTGGCCGCGGCCTTTGGCTGGCCCTTGGCTATCTGGCGGATGAAAAGCGGGATGTCGATCGAGGTGGGGCAGGCGGTCGCGCACGGCGCGTCGTAGCAGAACAGGCAGCGCTCCGCCTCGACGCGGGCGGCGTTGGGATCGAGCCCCGGATGCAAATCGGCGAAACCCGCGGCGTAGGCCTCCGGCGTCAGCCGTCCGGCTGCGACGTCGATCGGCGCTCCGCCCGCATCTTCCGCCATCAGCGCTCCTCGGCTGTCGCCGCGGCGCCGCGGCGCCGCTCAGGGCGCGATTAGACAGCGATTTCTGGAAGCGGTCTAGAAACTCTTCCGCAGGTGCGAAAGCCGCCCGCCTCAGGAGGTCCGGATCGCCCGGCGCTCGGCCAGGCGCTCGAAGGACTCCTCCACGAGGCTGACATGGTGCAGCATCGTCGCGTGCGCGGCGCCGGCGTCCGCCGCCAGGATGGCCTCGACCACCTGACCGTGCTCGGCATGGGAGCGCGGCAGCCGGCCGGGGGTGCGGAACTGGGCGCGGCGATAGGGCAGCAGGCGCTGCCGCAACCCGCTCGCGATCTCGGCGAGCGGCGCGTTGTGCGCGCCGGCGTAGATGCGGGTGTGGAAGCCGAGATTGGCCGCCGCGAAACCTTCCGTGTCGTTGATCTCCACGAAGGCCGCCATCGAGGCGTGGAACTCCTGCAGCCCGCGCCGCTCCACCGGCGTCATGCCGATGGCGGAGAGCCGCGCGCAGGTCGCCTCCAGCTCGGCCATGGCGCCGAACAGTTCGGCGAGCCGCGCCGGCGTGACGCTCGCGACCACCGCGCCGCGGCGCGGGCGGACCTCGACGAGGCCGCTCGACGCGAGTTGGCGCAGCGCTTCGCGCACCGGCGTGCGCGACACGCCGTAGCGTTCGGCGAGCGTGTGCTCGTCGAGCCGGTCGCCCGGAGCGAAATCGCCGCGCAGAATGCCTTCGGACACGTCGCTGGCGAGGCGGTCGGCGCGGGTGCGGGCGTCGAGGGCGACCATGTCGTCTCCGGGCGGGCGTTCAGGACTCCGCCGGAGCATAGAGGGCCGGCCCCGCCTGTTCCATACATCCTACTCTTTGTGCGTCGGTGATGATCCTTTAGGCATGCAATATCTGAAAATTGCATGCACGATCAGGGCTTGAGGGCGGCGGCCCTGGGGGGCGGAAAGCCCAGCGGCGTCCGCCGGCCAGGCCGACGCCGCGATGACGAGCGCCCATGCGATGACGACGCCCCTCGCCGACCTCGCCTTCGACCTGTCGTCGCTCCGCGCAGCCTATGAGGCGGGACTGTCGCCCGTCGCCGTGGCGGAGGAGGCCCTGGCGCGGATCGACGCTTCGAACGATCCCGGGATTTTCATAGCGCGGTTTTCCCGGCAGGCCCTGCTCGCCGCCGCCGCCGCGCTCGGACCCGCGCCCGACGCGAGGCCGCTATGGGGCGTCCCGTTCGCGGTGAAGGACAACATCGACGTCGCGGGGCTGCCGACCACCGCGGCGTGCCCGGCTTTCGCCTACGAGCCGGAGGCGAGCGCGACCGCCGTCGCCCGGCTGGTCGCGGCCGGCGCGATCCCGGTCGGCAAGACCAATCTGGATCAGTTCGCCGCCGGGCTCGTCGGCCTGCGCACGCCCTATCCCGTCCCGCGCAACGCGGTCGACGCTACGCTCGTACCGGGCGGATCGAGCTCCGGCTCGGCGGTCGCCGTCGCCCGCGGGCTCGTCAGCTTCGCGCTCGGCACCGACACCGCCGGGTCCGGACGCGTTCCGGCCGGGCTCAACAACATCGTCGGCCTGAAGCCGACGCTGGGCGCGGTTCCGACGCGCGGCGTCGTGCCGGCCTGCAGATCGCTCGACTGCGTCTCGGTGTTCGCGCCGTCGGTCGCCGACGCCTATGCGGTGTTCGCCGTGATGGCCGGGGTCGATCCCCAGGACGCATGGTCGCGCGCCGTCCGGGTCGCGCCGCTCGGGGGCCTGCCCCCGCTGACGCGGATCGCGGTTCCGGACGCCGCCAGCCGCCGCTTCGCCGGCGACGCCGCGGCGGCCGCGGCCTTCGACGCCACGATCGGCGATCTCGCGGCGCTGGGCGGGGAGATCGTCGAGATCGATCTGGAGCCGTTCTTCGAGGTCGCGAGCCTGCTCTATGACGGCCCCTTCGTCGCCGAACGCTACCAGGCGATCCGGAGCTTCATCGAGGCGACGCCAGAGGCGCTCCATCCGGTCACGCGCGCGATCATCGAGAGCGCCCGCCGCTTCGACGCCGCGCAGGCCTTCGGAGGGCTGCACCGGCTCGCGGAGCTCAAGCGAGAACTCCGCGAGGTGTGGGGACGCGTCGACGTCATGCTGGTCCCGACCTTCCCGCGGCCGCGCACGGTCGCGGAGGTCGCGGCCGACCCGGTCGGGCTCAACAGCGCGTTCGGGACCTATACGAATTTCGTGAACCTGCTCGACCTCTGCGCGCTCGCAGCCCCCGGCCGGCCGCGCGCCGACGGTCTGCCGGCCGGCGTCACGCTGATCGCGCCCGCCGGCGCGGACGCCCGCATCGCGGCGCTGGGCGAGGCGCTGCACGCCACGGGCGGGACGGCCGTCGGCGCGACCGGCAGGGCGCCCGCGGCCGCGCCGGCCCGCCCCGCCGTGGCCGGGCCCGGCGAGATCGAGATCGTCGTGGTCGGCGCGCATCTCTCGGGCATGGCGCTGAACGGCGAGGTGACGCGCCATGGCGGCCGCTTCCTCCGGACCGCGGAAACGACGCCGAGCTATCGCCTGTTCGCGCTGCCGGGGCAGGTCCGGCGCCCCGGCCTGCTCCGCGTCGCGGAGGGCGCGGGCGCGGCGATCGCGTGCGAGGCGTGGGCGTTTCCGGCCGAGAGCGTCGGGCCGTTCGTCGCGGGCGTGCCCGCGCCGCTCGGCGTCGGCACGCTCCGTCTCGCCGACGGGACGCGCGCCCTGGGCTTCCTGGTCGAGGCGGAAGGCGTCGTCGGCGCCGAAGAGATCACCCATTTCGGCGGTTGGCGCGCCTATGCCCGCCATCTCGAGGCTGCGTGATGGCGCACTCATTCCCCGCACTTTCCGAGGAAGCGCTTGAGGCGCATCTCGACGCCGCGACGGCGCTTCTCGGCCTCGCGGTTCCCGCGGGGGCGCGGGCGTCCGTGCTCACGCATCTGAAGGCGACCGCGGAGGCCGCCCGCTTCGTCGCAGACTTCCCGCTCGACGACGAGCTCGAACCCGCGCCCGTCTTCGCGCCGGGGGGAGCGAAATGAGCCTGGCCCACGCCGCCGCCGCGGCGGGACCGGCGGAACGGTCGGTCGCGGCGACGCTCGCCCGGATCGCGGACGCCGAGCCGCGACTCGGGGCTTTCACCGACGTCACGCCCGCGCGCGCCCTCGCCACGGCCCGGGCGGTGGACGCAGGCGCCGTCGCGGGGCCGCTCGCGGGCGTCCCCTTCGCGGTCAAGAACCTGTTCGACGTTGAGGGACTGCCGACCCGCGCCGGCTCGAAGATCAACCGCGAGCGCTCCCCCGCGACCCGGGACGCCGCGCTGGTCCGCCGGCTGGAGGCGGCCGGGGCGGTGCTCGTCGGCGCGCTCAACATGGGCGAATACGCCTATGACTTCACCGGCGAGAACGTCCATGACGGTCCGTCGCGCAACCCGCACGATCCCGGCCATATGAGCGGCGGCTCCTCCGGCGGCTCGGGGGCTGCGGTCGGGGCGGGGCTCGTGCCGCTCGCGCTCGCCTCCGACACAAACGGATCGATCCGGGTGCCGTCCGCGCTCTGCGGCGTGTTTGGGCTGAAGCCGACCTATGGCCGGCTGACGCGCGCCGGGACGTTTCCCTTCGTCCACAGCCTCGATCATCTGGGGCCGATCGCGGCCTCGACGCGCCATCTCGCGCTCGCCTACGACGCCATGCAGGGCCCCGACCCCGAAGACGCCGCGACGACGACGCGGGCGCCCGAGCCTGTGGCGGCCGCACTCGACGCCGGCTGCGGCGACCTGCGGATCGCCGTGCTCGGCGGCCATTTCGCCCGCGGCGGCGAGCCGGACTGCTTCGAGGCGGTGCGTCGCGTCGCGTCGTTCCTGGGCGCCGGCGGGACCGTCGACTTTCCCGAGGCCGCCCGCGCCCGCGCCGCCGCCTATGTCCTCACCGCGACCGAGGGCGCGGCCCTCCATCTCGACCGGCTGCGCGAGCGGCCGGAGGATTTCGACCCGGCGGTGCGCGACCGCCTGATCGCCGGCGCGACGATCCCCGCCGCCTACGTCGCCCGCGCGCAGCGCTTCCGCCGCTGGTTCGCCGAGGCGGCCGCCAAAGCGTTCGAGACGGCCGACGTCGTGCTCGCGCCGGCGACGCCGTGCCGCGCGCCGAAACTCGGCCAGACCACCATGACGCTCGCCGGCGAGACGGTCGCCCTGCGCCCCAATCTCGGGGTCTTCACGCAACCGCTCTCGTTCATCGGCCTGCCCGTCGTCTGCGCGCCGGTGTGGCTCGACGACGGGCTGCCGCTCGGCGTGCAGATCGTCGCGCCGCCCTGGCGCGAGGACGCGGCGCTCAGGGTCGCGCGCGCGCTCGAAGTTTCGGGAGTTTCGGCCGTGCGACCGCCGGTCATGTGACGGAGCCAGCCACGAGGCGGGCGTTCCATCGGGGGAGACACGCGCATGACGACGATCGCGGCCGAACCGCAGCCGATCACGGTGGACCTCGCCCGGGCGGCGCTGGTCATCATCGACATGCAGCGCGACTTCCTGGAGCCCGGCGGCTTCGGCGAGACGCTCGGAAACGACATCGGCCTGCTGAAGGCCGCGGTCGGTCCCTGCCAGGCGACGCTCGCGGCGGCCCGCGACGCCGGCGTGCTGGTGATGCACACCCGAGAGGGCCACCGTCCGGACCTGTCCGACGCGCCGAAGGCCAAGGTCGAGCGCGGCGAGCCGTCGCTGCGCATCGGCGCGCCCGGGCCGATGGGCCGCATCCTGATCCGCGGCGAGCCCGGCCACGACATCATTCCCGAATTGGCGCCGCTTGCGGGCGAGCCGGTGATCGACAAGCCCGGCAAGGGCGCCTTCTACCAGACCGACCTCGAACTGATGCTCCGGAACCGGGGGATCGACACGCTGTTCGTCTGCGGCGTCACCACCGAGGTCTGCGTCAACACCACGGTGCGCGAAGCGAACGACCGCGGCTACCGCTGCGTCGTGATCGCGGACGCCTGCGCCTCCTACTTCCCCGAATTCCACGCCGCGGGCCTCGCGATGATCAAGGCCCAGGGCGGGATCTTCGGCTGGGTCAGCCAGTCGAGCGCCGTGGTCGAGGCCATGGCCGCCTGAACCGCATGGCATGAGCATACGCGGGCGCCCGCGCACGGCGCTTTTCGCCAGTCATCGGAGACACGCCATGACGGCCACGATCCCTGCTGCGCATGCCAGGCCGGCGCTTTGGACGCCCGGCGACTGGAACGCCTATTTCGGCTTCGGCACCAACATCCTCGTCAACATGCTGGTGCTGACCGGCCTGCTGCGCTTCGTGCTGCAGATGCCGGACGAGCTGGTGTTCGGCCGCATCCTGCCCGCCATGGGCCTGATGATGGCGCTGTCGACCGGCTACTACGCCTGGCTCGCCTACGACCTCGCGAAGAGGACCGGCCGCTCGGACGTCTGCGCGCTGCCCTCGGGCATCAGCGTGCCGCATATGTTCATCGTGACCTTCGTGATCATGCTGCCGATCGCGATCACGACGAAGGATCCTGTGCGCGGCTGGGAGGCCGGCCTCGCCTGGGTGTTCATCCAGAGCTTCATCCTGATGATCGGCGGCTTCGTCGCGCCCTGGGTGAAGAAGGTGACGCCGCGCGCCGCCCTGCTCGGCACGCTCGCGGGCGTCTCCATCGCCTTCATCTCGATGCGCCCCGCGATGGAGATGTTCATGACGCCGCAGATCGGCCTGATCTGCTTCGCGGTCATCATGGCGAGCTGGTTCGGCGGCGTCCGCTTTCCCGGCGGCGCGCCCGCCGGCCTCGTCGCGATCGCCGTCGGCGCGCTGATCGCCTGGGGGTCGACGCTGTTCGGCTTCTCGATCGGCGGCATGAGTCTCGACAAGCTCGCCGGCTCCTTCGCGAGCTTCGGATTCTCGCTGCCGATTCCCGCGGTCGGCCACGTGTTCTCCGGCTTCGAGTTTCTGGGCGTGATCCTCGTCACGGCCATTCCGTTCGGCGTCTACGACCTCGTCGAGGCGATGGACAACGTCGAGAGCGCGGAAGCCGCAGGCGACCATTTCCCGACCACGCGGGTGCTGACCGCCGACGGCGTCGTCAGCCTGATCGGCTGCCTGATGGGCAACCCCTTCATCAACGCGGTCTACATCGGCCACCCCGGCTGGAAGGCGATGGGCGGCCGGATCGGATACTCGCTCGCGACCGGAGCGACCGTTCTGGTGCTGGCGTGGTTCGGCGTGATCGCCGTGCTGCTCGCGCTGGTGCCGGTCGTGGCGATCTCGCCGATCCTGCTCTACATCGGCATGCTGATCGGCGCGCAGGCGTTCCAGACCACGCCGACCGCCCACGCTCCCGCCATCGCGCTCGCTCTCACCCCGCATCTCGCGGCCTGGGCCAAGGTGCTGGTGGACGGCGCGCTCGGGGCCGCGGGAACCTCGGCCGCGGCCGTCGGGATCGACAAGCTCGCCGGCGTCGGCGTGCTCTATCACGGGCTCGAGGTGATGGGCGGCGGCTCGATCCTGACCGGGCTGACGCTCGGCGCGATCGCGACCTTCATCATCGACAAGCGCTTCACGGAAGCCTCCGCCTTCGCGGGCGCCGGGGCGGCGCTCACCTTCTTCGGCTTCATGCATGGCGAGAAGGTCGGTTTCGGGGTGACCCCGTCGGTCGCGCTCGGTTACGCGATGGTCGCGTGCTTCCTCTACGCCTGCGCCCGGCGGGAGGCGCTCGCGCCGTCACCGGCGACGGCGGCCGCGCCCGCCGAATGACGACGCCGGAGCCGCGGGCGTATCCGGTGACCCCGGCGGCGCCAACCGCGGCGTTGCGGCGGTCGAGCGGTCGACGACGCGGCTGACGTCACGCGCCCGCCGGCAGCCGGCCGAAGATCCGGTCGGCCGCCAGCGGCAGAGCGGCGAACCGCTCGCCGGTGGCGTCGCGCACCGCGTTCGCGAGCGCCGCGGCGACCGGATTGAAAGGGCTTTCGCTCATCGACTTCGCGCCGAGCGGCCCGAGCGCGTCATGCGTGTCGGCGAACAGAACCTCGGTGCGCGGCGCGTCGGCGAAGGCCGGCAGGTGGTAGTTGCGAAACGTCCGCGTCGTCACTTCGCCGGCGGGGCTCAGATCGACATGCTCGTAGAGCGCGGCCCCGATCGCCTGCGCCACGCCGCCCTCGATCTGGCCCCGGCACTGCATCGGATTGATCACGGTTCCCGCATCCGCCGCATGGACGCTGCGCAGGATGCGGATCGCGCCGGTGACGCGGTGCACCGCGACGCGGAACGCCTGGACGTTGAACGCGACCGATCGCGGGCTGCCGTCCGTCCGGCCGTGCGCCGAAAGCGGCGAGGCCGCGCCGATTTCGGCGAGCGTCACGGCGGCGTTGGCGGCCGTCACCGCGTCGGCCGTCAGCGCGCACTCCGCGACCGCCACGCCAAGCAGGCCGGCGCCGGCTTCGAGGATCTGGGCCCTGAGCGCGGACGCCGCGAGGAAGGCCGCCTTGCCCGCCACAACCGTGCCGGTCGAGCCGAAGGCGCCAGTGTCGTAGCCCGAGCGGTCGGTGTCGGACTGGACGATCGCGATCCGGTCCGCCGTGGCGCCGAGCGCCGCCGCGACGAGCTGGGCGTGGACGGTCGTCGAGCCGTTTCCGAACTCCGCCGTCCCCACGGCGAGCTCGTAAGCCCCCTCAGCCGTGAGCCGCGCTTCGGCGTTGGCGTGATGGCCGCGCGGCGGGATGGTGTCGAGCATGCCGGCGGCCATGCCTTCGCCGATCAGCCAGTCCGGCGACAGGCCGGTCGGGGCGCCGCGATCCTCGGCCATCGCGGCGCTTGCGAGGTCGAGGCACTGGTCGAGCCCGTAGCTGCCATATTCGACGTCGTGAGGGTGCTCGTCGAAGGCGACCATCGCGTCGCCCGGCCGGATCGCGTTGATGCGGCGCATGTCGTACGGGTCGATCCCGACCTTGCGCGCGAGCTCGTCCATCGCGGATTCGATCGCGAAATTGGTCTGGCTGAGGCCGTAGCCGCGGAAGGCCCCCGACGGCACGGCGTTGGTGTAGACGGCGTGGCCGTCGATCCGCTTGTTCGGGCAGCGGTAGAGGGCGACGGATTCGTTGCAGCCGTGGAAGAAGACGCCGACGCCGTGATTGCCATAGGCGCCGGTGTTGGACAGCACCTCCATCTCGATCGCGGTCAGCGCGCCGCAGGCCCTGGCCCCGAGCTTCACGCGCACGCGCATCGGATGGCGGGTGGTGGCGCCGACGAACTGCTCCTCGCGGGTGAATTCGAGCTTCACCGGCCGGCCGAGCTTCATCGCGGCGAGGGCGACGACGTCCTCCGTCAGCAGCTCCTGCTTGCCGCCGAAGCCGCCGCCGACGCGGCCGCAGACGACGCGCACCTTGTCCTCGTCGAGGCCGAAGATCGAGGCGAGCCGGCGCCGCGCCAGGAACGGCGTCTGCGAACTGGTGCGGACGTTGAGCCGGCCGTCCTCGTCGATCCAGGCGATCGAGCCGTGGGTCTCGAGATGGCCGTGCTGGACGCGGTGGGTTTCGTAGGTGCCCTCGACGATCGCGTCGGCTTCGGCGAAGCCTCGGTCGGCGTCGCCGACGCGGCCGTGGACTTCGGCCAGCACGTTGCTCTTGGGCGCCCGCGAGCCGGCCTTCTCCGGCTCGTCGTGCAGCAGCGGCGCGTCCGGCGCCATCGCGGCGTCCGCGTCGAAGACGGCGGGCAGGGGGTCGTAGTCGACCACGATCCGCCGGCAGGCCTCCTCGGCGGCGGCCTCCGTCTCGGCGACGACGGCGGCGACGCGCTGGCCGATGAAGCGGACCACGTCGTCGAGCACGCGCGTGTCCGGCGGATCGTCGGCGTCGAGCTCATGTAGGCCGGTCGACATCAGCCCCTTGGGCGCGTCCTCATGGGTCAGGATCAGGCGCACGCCGGGAACGGCGAGCGCGGCCGCCGCGTCGATCGACAGGATCTTCGCATGCGCGTGCGGCGAGCGCAGCAGCTTCAGATGCAGCAGGTCCTCGGGCGCGACGTCCATCGTGAAGGGCTCCGAGCCCGTCACGATCCGCCGGCTCGCCGGCGCCGGCAGGTTCCGGCCGGCGGCTTCGCCGGGCGCCGGGGCCTCGACATGGGCGACGCCGCGCACCGCGTCCTCGATCGCGCGGTAGCCGGTGCAGCGACAGAGATTGCCCTTGAGCGCGCCGGGCAGATCGTCGAGCTGCGCCGGCGTCAGGGCCGAAACCGTCGCGATCATTCCGGGGGTGCAGAAGCCGCACTGGAAGCCTTGCGCGGCGACGAAGCGCTCCTGGACGGGAGACAGCGCGCGGTCCTGGGCGAAGCCCTCCACGGTGACGACCTCGCGCCCCTCCGCGCGGAACGCGGGAAAGACGCAGCTGTGAACGGGCAGGCCGTCGACCTGCACCGTGCAGGCCCCGCAATCCCCGGCGTCGCAGCCCTTCTTCACACCGAACCAGCCGAGCTCGCGCAGGAACGTCCGGAGACACTGGCCGGGGCGGGGCTCGTCTGTAAACGTCTGGCCGTTCACGCGAAAGCTCACGCGGCGAGCTCGCGGCGGATGTCTTCGGCGAGGTGGAAGGTCAGCCGGCGGCGCCAATCGGGCGCCCCGTGGACGTCGTGGTGATAGAGGCCTTCCGGAATCGCCTCTCGAAGGGCCGCCGCCAGCGCGGCGGCGTCCGGGACGGCGGGGAAGGTCAGCCGGACCGGCCGCTTCGTCGCGGCGGTGACGGTGAGCGCGAAGCCGCCCGACGGGGCGCCGAGGCCGATCAGCAGCGCCGCGGACCGTCCGCGCGGCGTGAGCGAGATCTGGCGGAACGCCGAGCGCGACCGGAACCCCGCGACCGGCAGCTCGATCGCGCGCAGCAGCTCGCCGCGTCCGAGCGCGTTGGTCCGGTCGCCCGTCACGAACGCCGCCGCCGGGATGCGGCGCTTGGCGCCGTCCGGCGTCCAGATCACGCAGGTCCCGTCGAGGCCTGCGGCGAGCGAAATCATCGGTCCGGCCGGCAGCGCCAGGCAGAGATTGCCGCCGACCGTCGCCATGTTCCAGATCTTGAACGAGCCGAGCAGCGCGTCGCAGCACTGCCTGATCAGCGCCCTCGCGGCCCAGTCGTCGGGAACCGGCCAGTCGTGGAGCTCCCGGATCGTGCAGGTCGCGGCGAGGACCAGCGTCTCCTCGACGAGCTCGATCGGCGTCCAGCCGAAGCCGTCGAGATCGATCAGCCGTCGGAGCGCGAGCTGCGGCTCCGAATAGAGCCAGGTGCCGCCGCCGAGCCAGGCGTCGCCCTCGCGCCATGCGCCGGGAGCGGGCGGAGCAGGCCGCCGGACGATCTCCTCGATCGTGTGGATGTCCAAAGGATCAGCGCTCCCGGGCCGGTGACGGCGCCGACCCGATCGGCGCGAACCTTCGCCGCCGGACGGCAAGCGACATGCCAGCTTTGACCGATCGTAAAAATGCGCCGACGCGACCGCAAGCGAGCACGAAGAGGGGTCCTGACCTGCGCGAAGCGCTCAGCCTATCGCCAGCGCGTCGAGCCGGATGCGAGCGATCTTGTGGACCTCGTCGAGGGCCGTCCGGAACTCGGTCTCCGGCGGGTTTCCGAGACGCGCCGCGAAGGACGCGAGGATGTCGGCGCGCGACAGGCCCGTGACCGCGATGATGAAGGGGAAGCCGAAGCGGGCGTCATAATCCGCGTTCAGCGCCTGAAAGCGCGCGAATTCGTCGGGCGAGCACTGGTCGAGGCGGGCGGAGGCCTGCTCCTTCCGGGACTCGGCCGTCAGCTCCTCGCCGACCTTGAGCTTGCCCACGAGCCGCGGATGCAGCCTCAGCAGTTCGAGCTGCCGGTCGCGACCGGCCGCCTCCACCACGGCGGACATGCGCGCCGCGAGGCGGGCGGGGTCGGCGTCCTCCGGCGTCAGCCCTTCAGCCGCGACAGCCTCTGCCACCCAGGGCGAGCGCTCATAGACGCCGCCGAAGCGCGCGACGAAGGCGGCCGGGGATGGCGTCTCGGGCGAGGAAGCGATCGTCATGTCGGCTCGCGTCGGACAGAAGCGGGACGCTCGTTGTACGGGTTCCCGCGCGGCCGCCGCCAGCGTCGTGGGCGCCGATTTGCGGGGCGCTGGACGGTTTCGGCTGCCGAACTTTTGTTCCTGCGCACGGATTGCGCGGGCCGGCCATCTCGTCCCAGCATACGCGTCGAGGCGCTCCAGCTTGCCGCTTTTCGTGATCGACCCTCCGGAGACGACGCGCGCGTGACCGATCGCCTCAAGACCTGGGCGCCTGTTTTAACGATCGTTCAAACGGCTTGCGCCGTCCGTTCAAGGCGGGCGCTCTGACCATGGGCCGCCTGTCGACCCACATCCTCGACACCGAACTCGGCCGACCCGCGGACGGCGTCACAATCGAGGCGTTCCGGATCGAGGGCGACGGGGCGGAGAAGGTCGCCGAAGCGGTCACCAACGCCGACGGCCGCACCGACGCGCCGCTGCTGGAGGGGCCGTCTTTCGGCGCCGGCGTCTACGAGCTGCGCTTCCATGTCGGCCGCTATCTCGGCGGGAGCCGCCGCAAGACGTCGAGCCCGGCCTTTCTCGACGTCGTCGTCATCCGCTTCGGCGTCGCGGCGGCCGAGCAGCACTATCACGTGCCGCTGCTCCTGCAGGCCCATGGCTACTCGACCTATCGGGGCAGCTGATGCGGCGCGGCCGGCGGACCCATGGCCGCGCCCCTTTCGGCAGGCAGGGTTCTTGCGTCGCGCGGCGCTGCGGGAGGTGAACGCATGGCCGACGTCCCCATCCTGAAGCTCGACCGCATCACCAAGACCTATCCCGGCGTCGTCGCCAACGAGAACGTCTCGTTCGAGATCGCGCCGGGCGAGATCCACGCCCTTCTCGGCGAGAACGGCGCCGGCAAGTCGACGCTCGTCAAGATGATCTATGGCGTCATCAAGCCCGACAGCGGCGAGATGACGTTCGAGGGCCGCCCCTTCGCGCCCGCCAAGCCTTCCGACGCCCGCGCGCAGGGCATCGGCATGGTGTTCCAGCACTTCTGCCTGTTCGAGGCGCTGACGGTCACCGAGAACATCGCGCTCGGCCTGAGCGCGGCCGAGGCCAAGGTCGGCGACCTTCGCCAGCGCATCATCGACGTCTCGACCGCCTACGGCCTCAAGGTCGATCCCGGCCGGCTGGTCGGAACCCTCTCGGTCGGCGAGCGGCAGCGCATCGAGATCGTGCGCTGCCTGCTGTCGGAGCCCAAGCTGCTGATCATGGACGAGCCGACCTCGGTGCTGACGCCGCAGGAGGTCGCGGTCCTGTTCCAGACGCTGCGGCGGCTCGCGGCGGAAGGCTGCTCGATCCTCTACATCTCGCACAAGCTCGACGAGATCCGCGCGCTCTGCGACACGGCGACCGTGCTGCGCGGCGGCAAGCTCGTCGGCAGCTGCGATCCGCGGCGGGAGACCGCCCGCTCGCTCGCGGAGATGATGATCGGCGCCACGCTCAACACGCCGGTGCGCGAGGCCGCCGAGCCCGGCGCGATCCGCCTCAAGGTGACCGATCTCGCGATGGAGAGCGAGGGGCAGTTCGGCACGGATCTCGAGAACGTCTCGCTGGTGGTGCGCGCCGGCGAGATCCTCGGGATCGCAGGCGTCGCGGGCAACGGCCAGACGGAGCTCATGGAGGCGCTGATCGGCGAGCGGCCCTGCCGCTTCGCCAAGCAGATCCAGGTCGACGGCGTCGAAATCGGCAAGGAAGGCCCGCGCGAACGGCGCGCCCGCGGCATGTGCTTCGCGCCGGAGGAGCGGCTCGGCCACGCCGCGGTGCCGGGCATGGCGCTGTGGGAGAACACGCTGCTGTCGGCCGGCCGCGCCAACGACCTCGCGCGGGGCGGCGTCATCAGCCTCGCCAACGCGCGCCGCTTCGCGGTCAAGGTCGTCGACGACATGAAGGTGAAGACCGCGAGCGTGAGGTCGGCGGCCCGCTCGCTCTCGGGCGGCAACCTGCAGAAGTTCATCATGGGCCGCGAGATCCTCCAGAACCCCAAGGTCCTGATCGCCTCGCAGCCGACCTGGGGCGTCGACGCGGGCGCTGCGGCCGCGATCCACCAGGTGCTGCTCGACCTCGCCAAGGGCGGCGCCGCCGTCGTCATCATCAGCCAGGACCTCGACGAGCTGTTCACGATCTCGACGCGCATCTCGGTGATCGCCGGCGGCTATCTGTTCCCCTCGCAGCCGACCGAGGAGCTCACCGTCGAGAAGCTCGGCGTCGCGATGGGCGGACGGGCGAAGGAGATCAAGGCGGCCAAGGAGGCGGCGCATGCTTAAGCTCGTCCTCCGCAAGGAGCCGAACCGGACGATGCTCTACGCGACGCCGTTCATCGCGGTCGCGCTCACCATCGTCGCCGGCTTCGTGCTGTTCACCGCGCTGGGCAAGGACCCCGCGCAGGCGATGTATCTGATCTTCCTGAAGCCGCTCACCTCCTTCGACAGCCTCGCCGAGATGCTGGTGAAGGGCGCGCCGCTGATCCTCATCGCGGTGGGCCTCGCGATCGGCTTTCGCGCCGGGGTCTGGAACATCGGCGCCGAGGGCCAGTTCACGATCGGCGCGATCGCCGGCGGAAGCGTCGCGCTCGCCGCCTATCCCGAAGGCGGCCCGATGCTGCTGCCGCTGATGGCGCTCGCGGGCGCGCTCGGCGGCATGGCCTGGGCCGCGATCCCGGCGCTGCTGCGCAACCGGTTCAACGCCAGCGAGATCCTCGTCAGCCTCATGCTGGTCTATGTCGCGACGCTGCTGCTGAGCTTCCTTGTGCACGGCGCGCTGCGCGATCCGGAAGGCTTCAATTTCCCCGAGAGCCGCCTCTTCCAGGAGGACGCGCTGCTGCCGACGCTGATCCCGGACACGCGCGCCCATATCGGCGTCCTGGTCGCGCTGTTCGCGGCGGCCGCCGCCTATGTCTATCTCGAGCGGCTGATCCTCGGCTTCCAGATCAAGGTGCTCGGCCAAGCGCCGCGCGCGGCGCGCTTCGCCGGCTATTCCGAGAAGCGGATCGTGTGGACCTGCTTCATGATCTCGGGCGGCCTCGCGGGTCTCGCCGGCCTGTTCGAGGCGGCGGGGCCGGTCGGCCAGCTCGTTCCTTCGCTGCCGGTCGGCTACGGCTTCACCGCGATCATCGTCGCCTTTCTCGGGCGGCTGCATCCGGTCGGCGTGGTGTTCGCCGGCATGCTGATGGCGCTCACCTATATCGGCGGCGAGACCGCGCAGATCGAGATGAGCCTGCCGAGCGCGACCACCAGCGTCTTCCAGGGGATGCTGCTGTTCTTCCTGCTCGCGACCGACGTGCTCGTGAACTTCCGCATCGCGCGCGCCCGCAAGCCGCTGGTTTCGGCGCCGGCGCCGGCCGCCTCCGCCCTGAACCCCGCCGAGTGACCGGAGAGGCGTGATGGACCTCGTGCTCAACATCCTGCTCGGCGTCGTGGTGGCCGCGACCCCGCTGGCGTTCGCCGCGATCGGCGAGCTCGTGACGGAGAAGTCCGGCGTGCTGAACCTCGGCGTCGAGGGCATGATGATCGTGGGCGCGGTGGCGGCCTTCGCCGGGACCTACGGCTCCGGCAGCTATGTCGTCGGCATTCTCGCCGGCGCGCTCGCCGGCGCCACGATGGCCGCGCTGTTCGGCCTGCTCACGCTGACGCTGATGTCGAACCAGGTCGCGACGGGCCTGGCGCTGACGCTGTTCGGGCTGGGGCTCTCGGCGTTGATCGGACAGGCCTATTCCGGCGTCTCCCTGCCGCAGTTCCCGCGCCTCGACATCCCCGTGCTGACGGACATTCCCTTCGTCGGCCCGCTGATCTTCGGGCAGGACGCGCTCGTCTACCTGTCTCTGGCGCTGGTCGCCGGGGTGGCGTGGTTCCTGACGAAGACCCGCGGCGGGCTGATCCTGCGCGCCGTCGGCGAGAACCACGAGGCGGCGCACGGCATCGGCTATCCCGTCATCGCCATCCGCTACCTCGCCACGATGTTCGGCGGCGCCTGCGCGGGCCTCGGCGGCGCCTATCTGTCGCTGGTGCAGACCCCGCTCTGGGTCGAGAAGATGACCGCCGGTCGCGGTTGGATCGCGCTCGCGCTCGTCGTCTTCGCCTCATGGCGGCCGCTCCGCGTGCTCGGCGGCGCCTATCTCTTCGGCGGCATCGCCATCCTGCAGCTCCACAGCCAGGCTCTGGGGTTGAAGATCGACGCCCAGATCCTGTCGATGCTGCCTTACCTCGCGACCATCATCGTGCTCGTCGTGATCTCGCGCGACCGGGTGAAGATGAAGCTCAACGCGCCGTCCTGCCTCGGCAAGGCCTTCTATGCGACGAGCTGACGCCGCCGCGTCGCCCGCTTTTCCCAATCTCAAAGGTTTCAAAGGTTGCTACGAAGGAGACGTCCGATGACAAGCGCTTCCCGTCTGTTCGCCGGCGCGGCCGCGGCGCTCGCGATGGCCGTCGGCGTCGCGGTCGCGCCGGCGCAGGCCGATCCGCTGAAGGTCGCCTGGGTCTACACCGGGCCGATCGGCGATCACGGCTGGTCCTACCAGCACGACGTCGGCCGCAAGGCGGTCGAAAAGGCGTTCGGCGACAAGGTGAAGACCACCTATGTCGAGAACGTCTCGGAAGGCCCGGACGCCGAGCGCGTCATCGCGCAGCTTGCGCAGGCCGGAAACGAGCTGATCTTCACCACTTCCTTCGGCTTCATGAACCCGACCGTGAAGGTCGCCCAGCGTTTTCCGAAGGTGAAGTTCGAGCACGCCACCGGCTTCAAGAAGACGAAGAACGTCGGCATCTACAACGCCCGCTTCTACGAGGGCCGCTACGTCGCCGGCATCATCGCCGCCAAGATGAGCAAAACCGGCGTGATCGGCTACATCGCCTCCTTTCCGATCCCGGAGGTCGTGATGGGCATCAACTCGGCCTATCTCGGCGCGAAGACCATCAATCCCGACATCAAGATCAAGACCATCTGGGTCTCGAGCTGGTTCGATCCCGGCAAGGAGTCCGACGCCGCCAAGGCGCTCGTCGACCAGGGCGCCGACGTGCTGATGCAGCACACCGACAGCCCCGCCGCCATGAAGCTCGCCGAGGAGCGCGGCATCTACGCCTTCGGGCAGGCCTCCGACATGTCGGGCTTCGGGCCGAAAGCGCAGCTGACGTCGGTGATGGACGACTGGAACCACTACTATGTCGACCGCGTGAAGGCGGTGATGGACGGGACCTGGACGTCCGACGACACCTGGGCCGGCCTCAAGGACAAAATGGTCGAGCTCGCGCCTTACGGTCCGGCCGTGCCCGACGACGTCAGGATGCTCGCCGACGGCGTCAAGGCCAAGATCATCGCGGGCGAACTGCACCCCTTCACCGGGCCGATCATGAAGCAGGACGGGTCGCCCTGGCTGAAGGAGGGCGAGACGGCGCCGGACAAGGACCTGCTCTCGATGAACTTCTTCGTCCAGGGTGTCGAAGGCTCGCTGCCGAAATGAGTCGCGTGGTCCCCGGACCGACGAGGGCCGGCGCGGACGCGCCGCCTGACATCCGCGCTGCAGCGGCCGCCTGCGTGCTTCGAGACGCGGCCCTGCGGACCGCTCCTCAGCATGAGGTAGGTTCGAGCCGATGCATCCTCCCACGCTCCTCATGCTGAGGAGCCGGCCATCGGCCGGCGTCTCGAAGCACGCGAGGCCATCGGTCCGGCGGGAAGCGCGCCCGGAGCGACAGGCCTGCCGATGAGCGCGCCCGGAAAGCCCTTCGCGCTGCGCGGCCGCACCCTGTCGTTCTGCGACGACCCGTTCCGCGTGCGCCCCGACGAGGCCGTCCGCGCGAATGACGACGGGGCGGTGGTGGTCGCGGACGGCCGGATCGTCGAGGTCGGGCCCGCGCATGAGACGCTCGCGCGCCACCCCGGCGTCGCGGTCGAGACCTACGGCGCGGACGCGCTGATCATGGCGGGCTTCGTCGACAGCCACGCCCATTATCCGCAGATGGAGGTCATCGGCTCCTATGGCGAGCAGCTTCTGGAGTGGCTGAACGTCTACACCTTCCCCGCCGAGACCAAATACTCAGACCGCCAATACGCCCGGGCCGAAGCCGACGCCTATCTCGACTTCTGTCTCGCGAACGGCGTCACCACGGCGTCGGTCTATTGCGCGACCTATCCGACGTCCGTCGACGCGCTGTTCGAAGGCGCGCTCGAGCGCGGCATGCGGATGGCGGCCGGCAAGAACCTGATGGACCGCTTCGCGCCGGCCGCGCTCTGCGACACGGCCGAGACCGGTTATCGCGACAGCAAGGCGCTGATCGACAAATGGCATGGCCGGGGGCGGCTCTCTTACGCCGTCACGCCGCGCTTCGCGATCACCTCCAGCCCTGAGCAACTCGAGGCCGCCGGCGCGCTGTGGCGCGAGCATCCGACGACCCTGATGCAGACGCACATGTCGGAGAACCTCGCCGAGATCGCCTGGGCGCGGGGGCTCTATCCGGACGCGCCGGACTATCTCGGCGCCTATGAGCGATACGGCCTGATCGGCGAAGGCGCGAATTTCGGCCACTGCGTCCATCTCACGGAACGCGAGATCGCGCGCCTGACGGAAACGGGGAGCGGCGTGTCGCACTGCCCGACCTCGAACGCCTTCATCGGCTCGGGCCTGTTCGACATGCAAGGCCTGCGCGACTGCGCGACGCCGCTCAGCGTCGGTCTCGCGACCGACATCGGCGGCGGATCGTCGATGTCGATGTTCGACACCATGAAGGCGGCCTATGAGGTCGCGCAGCTCCGCGGCTACAGCCTGCACCCGGTCAAGGCGTTCTGGCTCGCGACGCAAGGGAGCGCCGACGTGCTGCGGGTCGCCGACCGGATCGGCAATCTGGCGGCCGGCTACGAGGCCGACATGATCGTCCTCGACCTCAAATCGACGCCGCTGATCGCGCATCGCATGCGCACGGCGAACGACCTGTTCGAAGCCCTGTTCGTGCAGATGATCCTGGCCGACGACCGCGCGGTGCGGGCGACCTATGTGGCGGGCAGGAAGCTGCACGACCGGGATGAGATCCGTGCCGAAGGGTGACGCGATCCGCGCTCGTCACGCCGCCGCTTCGCCGGGGCGTGACGGAGGGGCGTTCCGCGGGCGCGCCTCGGGGCCCTTCGGGAGCGTGACGCCATGGACGTGATCGTCTGGGAGTGGCTGAGCTTCTTCGTGCGCTGGACGCATGTGATGGCGGGCATCGCCTGGATCGGCAGCTCGTTCTACTTCGTCCACCTCGACCAGAGCCTGAAGCAGCGGGCGAGCCTGCCGCCGCAGGCCTATGGCGACGAATGGCAGGTCCATGGCGGCGGCTTCTACCACATGGTCAAATACCTCGTGGCCCCGCCTCAGCTCCCGGAGCGCCTCACCTGGTTCAAATGGGAGGCCTACGCGACCTGGCTGTCGGGCTTCGCGCTGCTCGTCATCGTCTATTATCTCGGCGCCCGGCTCTATCTGATCGACGCGAGTGTGCTCGACATCCACCCGATCACGGCCGTGACGGCGAGCCTCGCCGGCCTGTTCCTCGGCTGGTTCGTCTACAACGAGATGTGCGAGTCCCCGCTGGCCGCAAGCGACCTCAAGCTGGCGCTGGCGGGCTTCGCCCTGATCGTCGTGATGGCCTTCGCCTATTCGCTCGTGTTCTCGGGCCGGGGGGCCTTCATGCAGGTCGGCGTGATCATGGGCACGATCATGGCCGCCAACGTCTTCATGGTGATCATCCCGAACCAGAGGAAGGTGGTCGCGGCGCTCAAGGCCGGCGAGACGCCGGACCCGACGCTCGGCGCCAAGGGCAAGCAGCGCTCGCTGCATAACAACTACCTGACGCTGCCGGTGGTCTTCGTGATGATCGGCAACCACTATCCGCTCGCCTTCGCGACCCGGTTCTCCTGGATCATCGTGGCGCTGGTCATCCTGATGGGCGTCTCGATCCGCCATTTCTACAACACCCGTCACCGCGGCCTGCCGTCGCCCTGGTGGACGTGGGGGATCACCGCGCTCTGCGGGCTCGCCATCATGTGGCTGTCGAGCCTCGGTCCGCCTGCGCCGCCGGCCGAGGCCGCGGCCGCCGGCGGCCCGCCGAGCGCGCTCGCTGAAAGCGCCGAGCTGGTGGTCCAGAGCCGCTGCGGCATGTGCCACGCCGCGACGCCGCTCTGGCCGGGCATCGGCGTCGCGCCGAAGGGGGTGAAGCTCGAGACCCTCGCCGAGATGAAGGCGCATGCGCAGGCGATCCGCGTGGTCGCCGTGCTCACCCATTCGATGCCGCCGGGCAACCTCACGGCGATGACGGCCGACGAGCGGGAGACGGTCCGCCGATGGCTCGACGAGGCGAGGTGAGGAGATCGCGGCCGGCGGAGGGCGCCGAGGATTTTCGCTTCGGCGTCGGCGCCGGTCACGCGCGGGGCGTAGACGTCGTCGGACGGCCGGGCGACGTGCAGGCGAGGCTCGGCGCATGCCCCGGCTTGGGGACTATGCCCGCCTTCGTCAGAACCGGACGACGGCCAGCGCCTGGAAGGCGCTCTCGTCCGTCTTGGCGCCGAGCACGTTGCGCCAGTACTGGTATTCGGTGCCGAGGAAGAACACGTCCTTCTTGCCCGTGAAGGCGTAGCCGGCGTCCCAGCGGAACTGCGGCTGGGCGAGGATCCAGTCGCGCTGCTTGGCCCCGCCGAAATCCTTCGTGCGCGAATTGCCGGTGTATTCGATGTGGCCTTCGACGCTGAAGAACTGGCCGCCGATCTCGAAGGGCCGCACAAAGCTCCAGTCGAACTGCCAGCCGTCCTTCTGCCGCGAGGGCGTGTCGCTGTCGTCGATGACCGCGGTCAGCTGCGTGCGGAAGAGCACGAAGCCCGGCACGTTCCAGTCGATATAGCCGCCCGGCAGATAGGCCTGGAAGTTCGAATCGGCTCCGGCGTTGACGCCCGCGACCACCCCGACGTCCTTGATGATCCCGTTGTCGTATTTGATCCCGAGAAGCTTCGCCGAGCTGAAATAGGCGTAGAACTCGCCATAGGCTTCCTTGTCGTTGAAGTTCGTGGGGTCGTTGTCCCTGTCGTCGAGGAAATCGATGAAGAAGAACACGTCGCCGAACACCCAGCTCGAGGCGTGCTGAAGGGTGATGATCGGGGTCCAGCTCTTCGTGCGGTTGAACGGGTTGTCGAGCTTGCCGAGCTGGAACTGAATCTCGGTGACGCTGAAGGTGATGACGGACGGCAGCGACGGCACCGGCTCGGCGACGTCCGCGGCCGACGCCGCGCGCATGTCGCCACACGACAGTCCCGCCACAGACAAGACTGCAGCAGTCCAGTTCCATACTGACCTGCGGCCAAACATCTTCATCCAACTCCCCCTTCAGAGTCGCGAATCTTCGGTCCCCTGCGCCGCGCCGGCAGCAGGGCCCGCCCCCATCTCCATCGATCTGTCGATGTCTCGGAAAAATCCCAGCATTTTACCGAGCGGTCAACTTGATCTGCAGCGTCTCCAATGGGTTATAACGGTTGTGTTACCTACGAAACACAATGATGACTTAAGAGGCGACAGGCCGCGACATCTGTGCGCGGCATGGGCAAAGCCACCGCCGGAACGCGCATCGCACGGCCTCGGCGCCCGATGTTTAGCCATTCATCAGGGCGCGGGCGAGCCGGCCATGAGTCTCCAGCGCGCGGCCCCGATCGATCGAGACGCAGACGCCGTCCTCGACGATCACGCGGCCCTGGACTGCTGTCAGCGCGGCCTTCGAAGGGCCGCAGAACACGAGCGCCGCGACGGGGTCCCACTGGGCCCCGGCGAAGGCGACGTCCGACAGGTCGAAAGCCGCGACATCCGCCGCCTTGCCGGGCTCGAGCGATCCGATGTCGTCGCGGTTCAACGTCTTCGCGCCGCCGCGGGTGGCGATCTCCAGCGCCCGACGGGCGGTCAGCGCGCCGCCGCCCTTGGCCACGCGCTGCAGCAGCATCGCCTGCCGCGCCTCGTTCAGCATGTGCCCGGAATCGTTCGAGGCCGAGCCGTCGACGCCGAGGCCGACGGTCACGCCCGCCGCGAGCATCTCGCGCACCGGCGCCACGCCGCTGCCGAGCCGCATGTTCGAGCAGGGGCAATGCGCGACGCAAGCGCAGGTCCGCGCGAACAGGTCGATCTCGGACGCGTCGAGCTGGACGCAGTGCGCATGCCAGACGTCCGGCCCGCACCAGCCGAGCCCCTCGGCGTAGGCGCCGGGCCGCACGCCGAACCGCTCCAGCGAATAGGCGACGTCCTCGGCGTTTTCGGCGAGATGGGTGTGCAGGCCGACGCCGTAGCTCCGCGCGAGCGACGCGGCGTCGCGCATCAGGCCGCGGCTGACCGAGAAGGGCGAACACGGCGCGACGCCCACGCGAACCATGGAGAAGCGCCGGCCGTCATGGAACGCCTCGATCACGCGCCGGCTGTCGGCGAGGATCGCCTCCTCCCGCTCGACCAGCGCGTCCGGCGGCAGGCCGCCGTCGGATTCCCCGATGCTCAGGCCGCCGCGTGTCGGGTGGAAGCGCACGCCGATCTCGCCGGCGGCCTCGATCGAATCGTCGAGCCGGGCGCCGTTCGGAAACATGTAGAGGTGGTCGGCGCTGGTCGTGCAGCCGGTCTCGGCGAGTTCGGCCAGCCCCACCAGCGTCGACGCGCGGACATGCTCGGGACCCATCCGCCCCCAGATCGGGTAGAGCGCCCTCAGCCAGTCGAACAGCGGCGCGTCCTGGGCCGCGGGGACCGCGCGGGTGAGATTCTGGTAGAGGTGGTGATGGGTGTTGATCAGGCCGGGGATGACGATCCGGCCGGTCATGTCGAGCGTGACGTCGGCCTCGCGCGGCAGCTCGGCCGACGGCCCGACCTGTTCGATCACCCCGTCGCGCGCGAACAGCCCGCCGCCCGCGATCTCGCGCCGTGCGTCGTCCATCGTCACGAGGATGTCGGCGTTCTTCAGCAGCAGGGTCGGCACGGGCGGCGCTCCACGACAGGCAGGGACGATCCCTCTGGTCGCCCCGCCTGCGCATAAGTCGGCTTACGAACGGCCCAGGCGGAGGTCGCGTCCATCCTTATACGTCGCGTCATGCCCAAACTTTGACGCCGGATCCACCGATCGCTGGGCGCCGGACGCATGCGGGGCCGCCCGGAGCCGCGGCCCCGGACGGCCGCATCTTTCAAACCCGGCCGGCGAAAATGTCTTTCTTGACGATCGCGTGGACGCCCCAGTTGCCGTCGACCACCTGCGTCACGCCGAAGTCGACGCCGATCGACATCAGCGACACCGCCTCGTCTTCGGTGAGCTTCTGCGTCGTCATCAGGAAGTGGCGCATCTTGCGGAAGGCGTCGCGCATCGCGAGGTCGACCGACGACTTCGAATAGATGTCGGACTGCGCGGTCGGCCCGAGGTCCTTCAGGTAGTTCGCGAAGCTGAAGCCGTGGACGAGCCACTCGTCCTTGGTCTCCAGCATCGGATAGTCGAGCTCCTCGAGCGGCGTGCCGCCGAGGTCGGCCTTCTTGTGCAGGATCAGCTGGAAGACGCCGGTCAGCGAGCATTCGATCGCCGTGCCGCACAGCTCGCTGTCGCCCTGGCTGGCGTGCGGGTCGCCCACCGACAGCAGCCCGCCCTCGACCGCGACGGGGTAGTACATCGTCGCCCCCTTGCCGATGCGCCAGTTGTCGATGTTGCCGCCGGTGTAGCTCGGCGGGATCGTGTCGACATACTCGGCCTCCGCCGGCGCCAGCCCGAGCGTGCCGAAATGCGGACGAATCGGAATGCGCACGCCCTTCAGCACGTCGAAAGCGCGGTTGGTCTTGGAGTGGTCGACGGGCACGCCGGGATAGTCGATCGTCTCGTGGACGACGCCGAACGGATCGGTCTGGGGGACCCATTTGAAATTGTAGACCGCCTGCGCCCAGCTCTTGGAGCCGGACGAATCGACCTCGTAGATCGTCACCACCTCGCGCTTCTGGCCGCCCAGCATGTCGTTGTAGTGGTAGCCCCACCAGGCGGCGGCGTTCGAGCCGAAGGACTTGCCCTTGAAGGAGGGGTTGGCGCAGGGCCGCGGCGCGCAGTCGAGGATGCGCACCTCCAGCACGTCGCCGGGCTCGGCGCCGCGAACATAGACCGGCCCCGTCATGACATGGACGCCCTGGCCCTCGCCGGAGCCCTTCTTGTAGACCTTGGGGTCGGTCGAGCCCGCGCCGCGGCGGTCCACCCCCTTCTTGTCCTTGGTCCAGAGGAAGACGCTTTCAGCGCCCGGATCGCCCTGGACCATCCGCTCCTGGTCGTCGCAGGCGTGGTGGGTCAACGTCTCGATGGTGACGAGGTCGCCGGACTCGATCTCGACGCGCGGCTTCAAGCTTTTCGAGAAATAGCCCCAGTGCACGGTCTCGTCGGTCGCCGGAAGGTAATGGTGCTTACGTTCGCCGGGCGCGCGGGCGGCGGTCGCCTGCGCGAGAGCGGGCGTGACCAGCGAGGCGGCGCCGACGCCGAGCGTCGCGAGCCCGCCGGCCGCCACGAAGCCGCTCTTGAGGAAGCCGCGCCGCTCGGCGTTCAGGCCCTCCTTGAGCGCGCGGTAATGCAGCTCGAACTGCGGACAATTCGCGTCGTCGCCTTGGCACATCGTGGCGTCTCTCTAAGGTAATGGCGGGACCGGGGAGGCGGTGCGGCCCACCCCCGCGCGGGCCGCGACTTAGGCGGCTCGCAAGGTCGGCGCCAGCCGACGGCGTACACCACGGGAGAGCGACCGATGGCGAAAGAGATCTTCGTGTCCTACGGCGTCGACGTCGACGCGGTGGCTGGCTGGCTGGGCTCCTATGGCGGCGAGGACAGCCCCTGCGACATCTCCCGCGGCGTGTTCTCAGGCCGCGTCGGGTCTCTCCGGCTGCTGCGGCTGTTCGAGACATGGGGGATCCGCACCACCTGGTTCATCCCCGGCCATTCGATCGAGAGCTTCCCCGAGGAGATGAAGGCGGTCGCCGCCGCCGGCCATGAGATCGGCATGCATGGCTACAGCCACGAGAACCCGATCGCGATGACGCCGGAGCAGGAGGAGGCGATCTTCGACAAATGCGTCGAACTGATCGCGACGATCACCGGACAGGGCCCCCGCGGCTATGTCGCGCCCTGGTGGGAGTTCGGCTCAAAGACCAACGAGCTCCTGCAGAAGAAGGGCGTGCGCTACGACCACTCGCTGATGCACAACGACCACCATCCCTATTACGTCACCGTCGGCGACGCCTGGACCAAGATCGACTATGCGCAGCACCCCTCGGCGTGGATGAAGCCGTTCGTCTCCGGAGAGGAGACCGATCTGATCGAGATCCCGGCCTCCTGGTATCTCGACGACCTGCCGCCGATGATGTTCATCAAGGCCGCGCCCAACAGCCACGGCTTCGTCAACCCGCGCGACATTGAACAGATGTGGCGGGACCAGTTCGACTGGGTCTACGAAAATTACGACTACGCCGTCTTCCCGTTGACCATTCACCCCGACGTGTCCGGCAAGCCGCACGTGCTGAAGATGCACGAGCGCCTGTTCCAGCATTTCTCCGCCCATGACGGCGTCAAGTTCGTCGCAATGGAGGAGATCGCCGAGGATTTCGCGCGGCGCTTTCCGCGCTCGGGCGCGGCGCGGCCGCAGTCGTGAGCCGGGTCTCCCGAAACGCGCCGCGACGGGGCTGAGGCGGAGATGTGCGGTCTCTGCGGCGCGTTCGGCGCGAGCGCGCATTGGAGCGAGGGGATCGCCGACATGCGGCGGACCCCCGCGGCCGACCGCGTGCGGCGCTCGGCCGTCGCCAACGAGCTGCTCGGGCTCTACGGCCTGACGCTGAAGGAATGGGCGGGCCGCTTCACCCTGTCGTCGCGGACCGGCAAGGTCGCGATGGTGAATTCGCTCGGGGAGGTCTGGCCCGCGGCCGAGCGGCTGATCGGCCGGCCGTGCGATCCGCTCGATCCCGCGGTGATCGCAGCGCTCGAGGCGCAGGCGTGACGGCGATCCCGGTCGACGTGCTGACCGGGTTCCTCGGCGCCGGCAAGACCTCGCTGCTGAACCGCCTGCTGGCGACGCCGGAGTTTTCCGACGCGGCCGTGCTGATCAACGAGTTCGGCGAGATCGGGCTCGACCATCTGCTGGTGGAGCGCGTCGAGGGCGAAATCGTGCTGCTGAAGAGCGGCTGCGTCTGCTGCACCATCCGCGGCGACCTGAAGGAGGCGCTGCTCGGCCTGCTGGGGCGCCGCGCGCGCGGCGAGATCCCGGCCTTCGGCCGCGTGGTGACCGAGACGACCGGGCTTGCCGACCCCGCGCCGATCGCGGCGACGCTCGCGCTCGATCCCGCCCTTCGCCATCACGTGGCGCCGGGCGCGGTCGTCACGGTCGTCGACGCCGTCAACGGCGCCGCGACCCTCGACGCCCACGACGTCGCCGTCCGCCAAATCGCCGCCGCCGACCGGATCGTGCTGTCGAAGATCGACCTCGCCGCGCCTGCGGTGACGGAGGCGCTGACGCGCCGGCTCGCCAGGCTCAATCCGGCGGCGGAGGTGGTTCCGCTCGACGCGGAGGCGCCGGCGCCGCAGGCGCTGCTGCGCATGAACCCGCATGACGACGCGGCGCGCGGGCGGGAGGTCTCGCGCTGGCTTGCGGCCAAGGTC
The DNA here is from genome assembly GCF_049446035.1 of Hansschlegelia sp. KR7-227. Taxonomy (NCBI): domain Bacteria; kingdom Pseudomonadati; phylum Pseudomonadota; class Alphaproteobacteria; order Hyphomicrobiales; family Methylopilaceae; genus Hansschlegelia; species Hansschlegelia sp. KR7-227. The sequence continues at coordinate 169,028 of NZ_JBMSEA010000003.1, read as the reverse complement.
GAGCCCGAGGACGGCCGCCACGGCCCCGTCCGCGCCTTCGCGCTGACGGCGGACCGTCCGCTCGACTGGGCGCGCTTCGGCCTCTGGCTGTCCATGCTGCTGAACTGCCATGGCGGCTCGATCCTCCGTTTGAAGGGCCTGCTGGAGGCGGAGGGCGTGGCGACGCCCGTCGTGATCCAGGGCGTGCAGCACCTCGTCCACGCGCCGAGCCATCTCGCGGCCTGGCCGCTGGGACGGCGAGGGACGAGGCTCGTCGTCATCGCCCGCGACCTCGATCCCGCTGTGGTCGAACGCTCGTTTCGGGCGTTCTGCGCGCCGGGAGAGCGCGCCGCGCCGCCCCTCTCCGCCGCGAATGCCCAATAATTAGGCGATGCAGGCCGCCTTGGGCGTCTCCGCGCCGCTCCCCGTTGGGCCGCGGCGCCTGGGGCGACCGGCTGACCGTTCGGGGAACGCGGGCGGTCTCACGGCTGGCTGTTGGCCAGCCGCCGCCCCGTCAATCACCCCGATCACCTTGTCGACAGCGGGCCCGGCTTCGCGCTTAGGTGGCATGGCTGTTGCAGCCGCAGGCTGTCCTTCGCCTGGAGCCCGGATGTCCAGCGCCGCCACGATCGATCTCGCCTCCGTCACCAAGCGCTACGGCGACGACGCCGTCGCGGTCGACGCCATCAGCCTCAAGATCAAGGCCGGGACCTATTGCTGCCTGCTCGGGCCCTCCGGCTGCGGCAAGACCTCGACGCTCCGGATGATCGCCGGCCATGAGACGGTGAGTTCGGGCGACATCAGGCTCGGCGACGTCGTCGTCACCGACCTGCCGCCGGCGAAGCGCCACACCTCGATGATGTTCCAGTCCTACGCGCTGTTCCCGCATCTCGACCTTGTCGACAACGTCGCTTTCTCGCTGAAGATGAAGGGGACGCCGAAGGCCGAGCGCCGGGCCAAAGCGCTCGAGATGCTGAAGCTCATGCACATGGAGCCGTACGCCTCGAGGCGGCCGGCCCAGCTCTCCGGCGGCCAGCAGCAGCGGGTCGCGCTCGCCCGCGCGCTGATCACGAGCCCGCAGGCGCTGCTGCTCGACGAGCCGCTGTCGGCGCTCGACCCGTTTCTGAAGGTGCGCATGCGCCAGGAATTGAAGCGCCTGCAGCGCGACCTCGGCGTCACCTTCGTCCACGTCACCCACAGCCAGGAGGAGGCGATGGCGCTGGCCGACCTCGTGGTGGTGATGTCGAACGGCCGGATCGAGCAGGCGGCCGAGCCGCGCGAGATCTTCCACCGGCCGGCGACCGCCTTCGTCGCCCGCTTCATGGGCGACCACAACGTGCTGGCGGGCAAGGTGACAGCGCTCGACGCCGAGGGCGCCACGCTTTCGGCTCCCGAGGGCGTGTCGTTCCGCATCCCGTCGGCCCCGCATCTCGCGGTCGGCGAGGTCGCCGAGGCCGCCGTCCGGCGCGATCGCATCGCGATCGGCGAGAGCCCGACGCCCGGGCTCGGCTTCACCGGCCATGTCCGCAACATCGAATATCGCGGCGGCTCGATGAAGGTCGTGCTCGACGCGCCCGGCGTCGAGGATTTCACGGTCTACGCCGACGAAGCCGCCTTCGACGCCAGGCCCCACGCGGTGGGCGACGCGGTCGCCTTGTCCTGGGCGCTGCCGGACGTCTGCGTCCTCAAGCCCTCGGCCCATTGAGAAACGACGCATAGGAGAAGCGCCATGACCGACACGACGGAAACGCCGAACGGCCTCGACCGACGCACCCTCCTGAAACGCGGAGCGGCCGCGGCGGGCCTCGCCGCCGGCTCGGGCGCGATCACCGGCTTTCCCACGATCTGGGCTCAGAACATCAAGGACGTGACGCTCCGCCAGTTCGGCACCGGCGTCTCGAACCTCAACGCCATAGCCGACAAGGTGAAGGAGGATCTCGGCTTCAAGCTGCAGATGACCGCGCTCGACTCCGACGCCGTCACCCAGCGCACCGTGACCCAGCCCGACAGCTACGACATCGCCGACATCGAATACTGGATCTGCAAGAAGGTGTTTCCGACCGGCGCGCTGCAGCCGATGGATGTCAAGAAGATCAAATATTACGACCAGATCGTCCCGATCTTCACCACGGGCAAGCTGACGCCCGAGAGCGTGATCGCGCAAGGCACGGCGCCGCATTCCGTGAGCTTCGTCGAGGCGCCCGGCGCGAAGAAGTTCGCCTCCCAGCCGACGCAGTGGATGACGCTGATCCCGACGATCTACAACGCCGACACGCTGGGCATCCGCCCCGACCTCGTCGGCCGGCCGATCGCCAACTGGAAGGACATTCTCGACCCGAAGTTCAAGGGCAAGGCTTCGATCCTCAACATCCCCTCGATCGGCATCATGGACGCCGCGATGATCTGCGAGAGCGCAGGGATCATCAAATATGGCGACAAGGGCAACATGACCGAGGCGGAGATCGACACCACGATCGCCACTTTGATCGAGGCCAAGAAGGGCGGACAGTTCCGCGCCTTCTGGAAGACCTTCGACGAGAGCGTGAACCTGATGTCGTCGGGCGAGGTGATCATCCAGTCGATGTGGTCGCCGGCCGTGACGGCGGTCCGCTCCAAGGGCATTCCTTGCGTCTACCAGCCGCTGAGCGAGGGCTACCGCGCATGGGGCGGAGGGCTCGGAATCGGCAAGAACGTCAAGGGTCTGCAGCTCGACGCGGCCTATGAATACATCAATTGGTACCTGTCCGGCTGGTGCGGCGCCTATCTCAACCGGCAGGGCTACTATTCCGCCTGCCTGTCGACGGCGAAGAACCACATGTCGCCCGAGGAATGGGCGTTCTGGATGGAGGGCAAGCCCGCCGCCGCCGAGATCAAGTCGCCCGACGGCAAGCCGATCGAGAAGGCGGGCGCCGTGCGCGACGGCGGCTCCTTCGAGGAGCGCATGGGCAAGGTGGCCTGCTGGAACGCGGTCATGGACAAGGACCGCTACATGGTCCGCAAATGGAACGAGTTCATCGCGGCGTGAGCGTCATGAGGTGCGTCATCTCGGCTCCCTTCCCCGACGCCGGAGGGGGACATCCGCGTCCGGCGCGGCGACGGGCGACGGGGAGGCGGGCGCATGGCCGCGACGGCTGAGGCTCCCGACGTCTCCGCCCAAGCCGGGGTCGCGGCCGCCGCGAGGCGCCGGCGCGCGTTCCCGCTCGCTCCCTATCTGCAGGCCATGCCGCTCGGGCTGATCCTCGGCGTGTTCCTCGTCCTGCCGATCGCGGCGATCGTGATCGTCAGCTTCTGGGACTATGACAGCGTCCAGATCTACCCCGCTTTCATCACCCTGAACTACGCCGAGACTCTCGGCTCCTGGGTGACCTGGAAGACCTTCCTCAACACGCTGAAATTCGTCGCCATCGTCTGGGCGATCACGCTGGTCGTCGGATTCTGGGTCGCCTATTTCCTGGCCTTCCACGTGCGCACGTCGAAGATGCAGACGGTGCTGTTTCTCGTGTGCACGGTGCCGTTCCTGACCTCGAACATCATCCGGATGATCTCCTGGGTGCCGTTCCTCGGCCGCAACGGCCTGCTGAACTCAGCCCTCGTCGATCTCGGAATCGTGCCGGCGCCGCTCGAGTTCCTGCTGTTCTCGGAGTTCGCCGTCGTGCTCGCCATGGTGCATCTCTATGCGCTGTTCATGGTGACGCCGATCTTCAACACGCTGGTCCGCATCGACCGCTCGCTGATCGAAGCCGCGCGCGACGCCGGCGCGAACGGCTGGCAGATCCTCACCAACGTCATCATCCCGCTGGCGAAGCCCGGCATCGCGATCGGCTCGATCTTCGTCGTCACGCTGGTGCTCGGCGATTTCATCACCGTCCGCTTCATGTCGGGCGGCCAGTCCGCCTCGATGGGGCTGATGATCGCGAACCAGATCTCGCTGCTGCAGTATCCCGCGGCCGCCGCCAACGCCGTCGTGCTGCTGGTGCTCGTGCTCTTCATGGTCGCGGCGATCCTGCGGGTCGTCGACATCCGCAAGGAGCTGTGATGGGCGGAAGGCGGGACCGTGCTGCGTGCTTCGAGACGCCGGCCTATGGCCGGCTCCTCAGCATGAGGGTCGTCGAGGACGGCGGGCTCAGACCTCCTCATGCCGAGGAGGCCCGAAGGGCCGTCTCGAAGCACGCGGTATGGCGATCCGGGCCAGGGAGGTCCTGATGCAGGCGGACAAGCGCGGTCCCGGCTTCTACGTCCTCGCGGCCTTCTTCGGCCTGTTCGTGCTGTTCCTCTACGGCCCGCTGTCGACGATCCTGATCCTCGCCTTTCAGGGGCCGAACGGCGGGCTGACCTTCCCGATGAACGGCGTTTCGCTGCGCTGGTTCGCGAACCTGTTCGAGCAGCAGGCGGTGGGGGATTTCGGCGGGTCGTTCTCGCGCTCGCTCATCCTCGGACTGATGGTGATGGCGACGACCGTGGTGGTGTCGCTGCTCGCGGGCCTCGCCTTCCGGCGCGGCTTCCTCGGCTCGACCGCGCTGTTCTATCTCGCGATCTCGAGCCTCGTCGTGCCGTCGATCCTGATCAGCCTCGGCATCGGGCTCGCCTTCCAGATCTTCGGCCTGGAGTCCGCGTGGTACTCCTCCGCCTTCGGAGCGCATCTCACCTGGACGCTGCCCTTCGGCGTGCTGATCATGTTCGCGGTGTTCAACCGCTTCTCGCCGGCCTACGAGGAGGCGGCGCGCGACCTCGGCGCGTCGAACTGGCAGGCGTTCGCTTATGTGGTCCTGCCGATCATCCTGCCGAGCCTCGTCGGCGTCGGCCTGTTCGGCTTCACGCTGTCCTATGACGAGTTCGCCCGCACGCTGATGACCGCCGGCTCCTTCAACACGCTGCCGCTCGAGATCTACGGCATGACGACCAACGTCACGACGCCCGTGCTCTATGCGCTCGGCGCCGTGACCACGCTGGTGTCCTTCGGGGTGATCGGAGCGGCGCTCGCCGGCGTCGCGCTGATCGCCCGCCAGCGCCGCAAGCTCGGCGTGTCGTGAAGCTCCTCGTCGTCAATCCCAACACAACCGCCTCGATGACCGCGACGATCGCCGCGGCCGCGCGGGCGGTCGCCGCGCGCGAGACGGAGATCGTCGCGGTCACCTCCGCGATGGGCCCCGTTTCGATCGAGGGCTTCTACGACGAGGCCTTCGCCGTCCCCGGCGTGATCCACGCGATCGCCGAGGGGGAGACAGCGGGCGCGCAGGCCGCGATCATCGCCTGTTTCGACGACACCGGCCTCGACGCCGCGCGCACGAGCGCGGCGATCCCGGTGATCGGCATCTGCGAGGCGGCTCTCGTCACCGCCGGCCAGATCGCCAAGCGCATCGGCGTCGTCACCACGCTCGCGCGCTCGGTCGTCCCGCTCGAGGAGCTGGTTCGCCGCTACGGCTTCGCGGAGCGCGCGCGCGTCACCGCCTGCGACGTGCCCGTGCTCGCGCTGGAGGACGAGAGTTCGGACGCCCGCGGAAAACTGGAGGACGAGATCGGGCGCGCCGTCGCCGGCGGCGCCGAGGCGATCGTGCTCGGCTGCGCCGGCATGGCCGATCTCGCCGCGGAGCTAACGCTGCGCTTCGGGCTGCCTGTCGTCGACGGCGTGGCGGCGGCGGTCAAGCAGGCGGAGGCCCTCGTCGCGCTCGGGCTTGCGACCTCGAAGCGCGGCGCCTATGCGAGCCCCTCGCCAAAATCCTACGCCGGCGCGATGGCGCCCTTCGCGCCGCGCGCCTGACCTCAGCGCAGACGCAGGCGACGCCCGCGGCCGTCACGCGCCGGCGCGCGCGTTTCCGGTCTCGACGGCGAGCGGGACGTAATGATGCGGCAGGCGCATCGTCACGAGGTCCTTCCGCCGGATCGGATTGGTCGGGTAGGGCGTGGCGAGGTTGGTCGTGTCGAGGCTCGACACGGCGATCCCCTCGCCCTCGACCACGATCGCCTCGGTCCTCGGAAAGGTGAAGGTCTCTGGGCCGAACACGCCGCTCTGGCCGGGATAGCCGTTCTCCGGGTCGACCACGTTGGCGAAGGCGAAGACGAGATTGTTCTCGCCCGCCCGCGCGCGGAAATGATGCCAGTGGAACGGGTCCGCCCCGGTCGGGATCGGATAGTTCTGCTTCACGCTCGTGCCGGCGTGGCCTGAGGCGAAGACTCCGGTCTGCGCGGCCGGGCAGGCGATGAGGTCGCAGCCGCGCAGCGCCAGAATGCGTCCCGCCTCGGGAAACAGCGCGTCATGGCCGATGAGCAGGCCGACGCGGCCGATCGGCAGGTCATAGACCGCCCAGGCGTCGCCCGCCGTGGCCCAGGGTCGGTCGTGAGCGGCCAGATGGATCTTGCGGTAGACGCCGACGACGCCCTCCGGCCCGACCAGCGCCGCGGAATTGTAGACGGCGTCGCCGTCCGCCTCGGCCAGCCCCGCGACGATGTGGATCCCGAGCCGGGAGGCGATCGCGTACAGCCGCGCCACGGACGCGCCCGCCAAGGGCTCGGCCCGCGAGGCCGGGTCCTCGAGCCCGGTGATCGAGAGTTCGGGGAAGACCACGAGCGCCGCGCCGCGCTCAGCAGCCTCGGCCGCGAGCTCGGCGATCCTGGCGAGATTGGCGGCGACGTCGGTCGTCGGGCGGAACTGCGCGGCCGCGATCTTGGACAGCCGCCCGGGCGGAAGCCGGCGATGGCCGTAGAGGCCGAAGAAGTCGAGCGGGTTCCAGCCGGATTGGCCGGTCGGCAGCTCGCGGTAGAGCTTCGGCCGCCGCTGCGCGAAGGTCGGCTCGCCCAGCACCAGGCGCTCGCGGGCGCGGTCGGTGTCGATCGTCGCATAGGCGATGCCGTCGCCGCCGTCGATCACCGCGGCGATCGTCCCGTCCGGCTCGATGACGCAGCTGCCGCCGCTGAACTGGACGGTGCGCTCCAGCCCCCAGCGGTTGCTCTCGATGAGATAGCAGGAATTCTCGAAGGCGCGGCTGATCCAGTAGGGCGCGGGCGTGCGCTCCGACAGCCAGTTCGAGACGTGGCAGATCACGTCGGCGCCGTCGAGCGCGACGAGGCGGGCGGTCTCGACGAAATGGATGTCCATGCAGATGAGCAGCGCGATCCGACCGAGCGGCGTCTCGAACACCTGATGGCCGAGATCGCCCGGCGCCGCCCATTTCGGTTCGGAGATGTAAGGGTGCGACTTGCGGTGCTTGCCGACCACGCCCTCGGGACCGATCAGCGCCGCGGAATTGTAATAGAGACCGGTGGTCGGCTCGACCTCCGGCATGCCGATGACGACATAGGCGCCGGTCGCCCTGGCGATTTCGGCGAAACGGTCCGTGGTCGGGCCCGGAATGGTCTCGACCTGCGACGCGACCTCGTCGCGATCGAACCAGCAGTAGCCCGTGGTCCCCATCTCGGGCGTGACGATCAGCTCGGCGCCGCCGGCTGCGGCTTCGCGCACGAGCTCGATCAGCCGGGCGACGTTGCGCTCCTTCTCGAACATCGTGGGTTCGAACTGGACGGCGGCGGCCTTGAAAATCGGCATGGAGACGGACCTTCCTCGTGCGGCGCGTCGGCCGCGCCGGTCGACGTCGCGCCCGGCGAAAGCGACGTTCCGACGGTCATAAAGAAACGCCGCGCCCCTCCGAAGAGTGGCGCGGCGGCATGCTCCCGGCAGGGATCCCGGTGTTACTTGAGCTTGCTGAGCGAGGTGTCGAACGAGAGGCTCGCCATGAACCGCGCGCCGCACGAATTGCGCTGGCCGATGAAGGTGGCGCACTCGCTGCGCGACAGCTGGCTGTCGGTGTAGCGCAGGTCGAGCGTCATCGCCTTGTAGCTCACGCCGCCGCCGGCGTTCCAGAAGGTGTAGTCCGGAACGAACTTCTTCTCGGCCCAGAACCGGCCGATCTCCGCCGAGATGTAGAACTTGAGGTTCGGCGCGGCGTCGAAGCTCGGCAGGCTGTACTTGCCGAACAGCGAGGCGTGCGTGCTGTCGATGCCGGTGTTGATGAAATCGCTGGTCCAGTAGACGTTGGCGCCGATCGAGAGGTCGTCGCTGAACGCATACTTGGCGATGCCGTAGATTTTCCAGAAGTCGAGCGACCGGAAGCCCTTATCGGCGCCGACATAGTCGATGTAGAGGTAGCCGCCGTCGAGGGTCAGGCCGCCCCAGCTGTGACGAAGGCCGCCATAGTAGTCGAGCTCGGCGCTCGGATCGCTGCCGCCGAAGTTGACGTTCGAGCCCCAGAAGCCGGCATAGACCCAGTCGAAGGCGGACAGTTCCGCATAGCCCTGGATCGCCGGGTCGCCGCTGGTCTGGCTCACGCTGCGCAGGTTGTATTCGCTGGCCAGCTTGACGCCGAACGCGATGTCGAAGTTCGAGATCGCTTCGCCGACCATCGGCGCGGGCTCGGACAGGTCAGCTGCGTAAGCCGCCTGAGCGGCCGGAAAACACGCGAGCGCGGTCACGACCGCCCCGCAGGCATGCTTGGTAAACCACGACATTTCTTCAGTCCCCCGTAGGTCGGTCGATGCGCCGATTTAAGCGACGTCTAGCTGTTTAGACTAGGGTCATTTTGCACCTGCGAGAAAGATGAGCCCAAGTGTTGCTTTTTTGATGCACAATCTTCGGTAAGCCCATGACGTCATTCGCTCGTTACAATCGGGCGATTGACGCGGCGAATGCTCCGCCTGCTCTTAAAGTGAGCAATCGCCGAAATAGTGTGCTCGGCTCCGGCCGTAGCGGATACGTTAACTTTTGACCCCAGCCATCTTCTTGAAGAGAAAGATGCTGGACCCGACGCCATCCCTGCTTGCGGGCGGCACGCGGAATTGTTCGGTCATGTAGCGGTAGACGATATGAGCCGCGGCCGGCGACAAAGCGGGCTTCCAGAGCCAGATGTCGCGCTCGGGATCGATGGCGTTGTCCTGGAACAACGCCTTCGGCGCGTCGGCCGAGCAGCCCACCCGCCACTCCTCCGCCTTCCCGCCAAACTCCTTGATGTAGCTCAGGAACTCGAACTTTATCTGCTGCGCGCTGAAGACCATGGCGGTCAGCCCGGCACGGGCATGAGGCGCGCGTGACGGGAGGCGTCCGCCGTGCGCGCCCGCCAGCGATCCACGCCCGCGGCGCCGCTGCGCTTCTCGTCCGACGACATTTGAGAGACGACGGCCTCTAGAGCATTCAGCGCATTGCCGATTCCATGCTGCGCTGCAAGGGACAGCCAGACATAGGCCTCGACCCTATCCTTCGCGACGCCGAGGCCGTTGGCGTAGAGGAAGCCCAGCCGCGCCTGCGACGGGTAGTGGCCGGCTTCCGCCGCCTTGCGATACCAGGCCGCGGCGGCCGCCGGGTCGTTCGGAACGCCCTGGCCCTTGGAGTAGAGCGTCGCGAGATTGTACTGCGCGAACTGGTCGCCCTGCTCCGCGGCCCGCGTCAGCCACGCCGCGCCCTCCTCGGCGTTCTGCGCCACGCCCTGGCCCATGGCGAGCATCGCGCCGACATTGGTCTGCGCCAGCACGTTCCCGGATTCGGCGCCGGCGAGATACAGCGCGAACGCCATCGGCAGCGACGCCTGAACGCCTTCGCCATGGGCGTACATCACGCCGAGCCAGGTCTTGGCGTCGGGGTCGCCCTGGTTGGCGAGAGCCGAAAACAGGGCGAAGGCTTCCTCGAAGGCGCCGCGATTGTAGGCGGAGACGGCGCCGGCGAGGGAGGAGCCTTCGTCGGCTTCGACGCGCATGGACAGCATGGAGGTCAGCCTCTCGGATTCTGGAACAGCGGCTGCTCGATCGGGCCGCGCGGCATGCGCTCGACGCGGGCGGCGAGGGCGCGCTGCATCCAGCGGCCATGGGGGTCCGACTGCCGGGGCAGGGCCGCGGACCGGGTTTCGGGCCGGAAGCTCGTGGCCCATCGGGCGGCGGCGAGGTGCTCGGCCGCGGCTTCGGTCGCGCGCCCGGCGATCTCGGGACGCCAGCGCTCGACGGAGCCGGCGGCGTCCGCGCCATAGACGCAGACCCGGCACAGCGTCTGGCCGATCGCGGTCTGCTGGAGCACGAGCGCGAGCGTCTCGCTCTCCGTCGCGATCAGCACGAGATTGGGGAAGAGCCAGGCGGTCCGGGCGGCCCGGCCGTCGAGCAGCGTCGTCTCGGCGAGGATCCAGCCGGCGTCCTCATCCTCGGCGACCGGCGCGCCGCCGGCGAGATGCTGGCCGAGCAGCTTCCAGTTCGCGGCGAACTCCAGCCAGACCTCGTCCGAGCGGACCGGCTTGTGATTGCCGAAGAAGCCCGCGGTCTTGTTCAGCGCGGCGAGGCTCGTCTCGGGCGAGGCGGGAGCGACGTCGAGGTTGACGAAGATCAGCGGACCCCAGCTGCGAACGCTCGCGGTCAGCAGACGCTCGGGCCGCAGCCCGAGATATTGGTGCATCTCGGGCGTCCCGTCGCCGAGGTCGCCCGCCGGGATCGCCGGCCGGTCGCGGCTGTAGCCGCAGGAGGTGAAGGAGCATTTCGTCTTGGCGCCGGTCTGGCACTGCAGCGGCACCATGCGGCAGCCGCCATGCTGCGCCTTGTTGAAGCGCCCCTGGAGCCTGCCCTCGGCGGAGCGCTGGACGTGCACGCCATGGGTCCCGACGGTGAAGGGCAGCAGGTCGCCCTCGTTCGGGATCGCCTCATGCGAGCCGACGCAGACCCAGTCCCGCGTCCAGACCGCTTCGTCCTCAAGCTGCGTGAAGCGCAGGGAGCGGAAGGCGGCGGGCGGCAGCACCGTCGGCTCGGGGGCGAGCGCGGCGGCGTAGAACGCGGAGCCGGCCAGGTCCTGGCCTTCGTCGCGATAGCCGAGATCGGGTCGGTGCGGCATGGGACGAGACGCCTTTCGCTCGGTCGAGGCGGTCCCCGGCGTCCGCGAGGGGGCTTGCGGACGCCGGGGTCGGCGTGGCTTTAAGCGCGCGACGTCAAGGCGGGCGACTCGTAGTCGGCGCGGCCGCGGTGCTTGATCGCGTCGGCCGGCGGGGGCGGCAGCGGGCCGTCCGCCATGAAGCGGTTCAGCACGTTGCCGACGAGCGTCGAGATGTTGTTCTGGCACTCGTTCCAGGGCAGCGAGCCGCAGAACGCGATCGACGAGAACGAGAAGCAGCCGCCGCCGTTCGGGGTCTCGTGGAAGGCGATGTCGCCGCGCACGCGCGGATGCACCGTCCCGTCGAGGCCCTGCTGGTTGAAGCCGAAATCCTCCATCACGAGCAGGTAGGCCTCCGTGTGGCGGCCCGCCGAGGTCGCGACCGCCAGCGTGTGCGGGGGCGATCCCAGCATCGTGTCGACGATGTCGAGCTCGAGGCCCGCCGCGCCGCCGCCGACGAGGCCGAAATTGCCGAGCGGCTCGTCATAGGAGATGCCCTCGAACGCCCAGGCGACGCGGGGATCGAGGCTGTCCGGCGTGCGGCTGAAGTAGCTCGAGATGTCGAAGCCTTCCGACGACATGCCGACGCCTGCGACCGAGTGCAAATAGCGGCCGCGGAAGCGCCACATGCCGCCGAGCTCGCCGGTGCCCTGGTGGTAGTACTCGCCGGGATCTGCGCGCCAGGTGCGAATGCCGGATTCGCAGCGCCGCATTTCGGTGAGGACGCCGCGGCCGAGATGCTCGTAGGCCGGGTGGAAGGAGTGCACCCAGTACCAGGCGTCCGCGCCCATATACATCAGGCGGCCGCCGCGCTGCGTGTAGTTGTGCAGCGCGTCGAGCTGGGTGCCCGAATTGTGCTCCGGATGCGAGCCGGTGATGATGACGTTGTAGTTTTCGAGCCGCGCGACGCCGTCATAGGTGACGTCTTCGTCGGTGATGCAGTCATATTCGTAGCCCATCGTCTCCAGCCAGTAGATCAGGTGGAGGTCGGCGGGGTACTGCCACGGCGCCTGGGCCAGGAAGTGGTCGTATTTCGGACGGTTGCTCAGGATCGGGCGCAGCCGCGACGACAGGCAGATGCCGGAGCCGTCAGTGTGCGTGTCGTAGATCGAGCCGCCATATTCGCGGTGCTCGGCCAGGAACATGTTCTGGTGCTGCATGATCGGCACGCGGTAGATGAACAGCTCCGCGCCGCCGGCGTTGCAGGCCACGTGCTCGTTGGCGTAGGCCATGTAGCTGATGGTCGGGACCATCACGGCGATCTTGGACTGCTCCTGGCCGATCTTCGGCACGACCCAGAAGGTGAGGTAGTCTTCGTCGCCCTCGGCGGTGGTCACCTTCAGCGCGTAGAAGCGGCTCTTCGTGCCCTCAGGGACGGTCCACTCCATGTCGGCGTCCCAGCGGGCGTTGTCGACGTCGTCGTCATGGAAGTGGATCGCGCCATATTCCTTGGGCGCGTGCTTCCAGTCGAAGTTCTCGCCCGACCAGTTGTAGCCGGTGAGCGCGCGCGTCGGGCAGTTCACCAGCCGCGCGTCGAAGCGGTAGGGGCCGTTGTCCTTGGCGACGATGGTGTTGATGCCGTCCCAGAAGTCCCAGGCCGCAACGATGACTTCGGACAGCGCCCCGGTCGGGCCGGAGTTGCGGCGCTCGGTGAGGCCCGGCTGGGCGCCGAGCTTCATCTGCTCGATTTCGAAGCGGTTCAGCGCCTTCTTGGAGATGCGCGGGCTGTCGATCTTGCCGTTGTACTTGCCGGTGAAGACGATGCCGGCAGGCATGGACGACTGGGCGAGCGGGCCGCCGTCGAGCGTATCGACATAGGCCGCGATCGCCACCGGGATCGGGGAATGCTCGATCTTGGCCGCGATCGTCGCCGTCGTCGGCTCGATCACCGGGTCGAGCGCGTAGACCACCTGCGGCTCGTGATAGAGCACGACCTCGCCGGTCGCCGCGTCGAAGGACGCCGCGAGGAAGTGCCAGGCGTGGTCGCGGATGGGGACGCCGGTCGTGATCTTGTGCTCGTTGATCCGGAGCTCGACGAAGCCGTCCTCATTGATGAACAGGCCGTAGCCCTTGCCGTCCGACCACTTCGTCACCAGCCCCTGGGCGCCGTGCTTCCAGTAGCGGGGATGGGTCTTGGGCGTCGTCGGCCAGATCCAGCACTGGAGCGTGAAGCTCTCGACGTGGAAGGGCTTGGCGTCCGGGACGAAGCCGTAGGACCCGCCATGGATGATCTGCTTGCGACCCTTATAGGTTCCGTTGACGTCCGCCTCGATCAGCTTCTCGATGAAGCCGGGGCCGCGCGGGTTGGTGTCGCCATTGATCATCTGAACGACTTCCGCCTTGTATTCGGCCGGGCCGTCGCAGTTGACGTAGAACTTGATCTTGTCGCCGGGGTGGACGCCGAACTTATCGGCGTATCCAGTCAACCGCATGGCGCACATCGGACTCTCCAAGGGGTAGCGTAAGGCAAAGCGCCGTCCTTCGCGGTCCGGGCGGAACCGCGCGGCGATGTCGTGTCGTCGTTCGAAAAGCCCCGAACCAGGCGTCGGGGCTTGCGACGGCTATCCGGTCAGGTGACCGGCCAGTTGTCGTCCTTGCGCTTCCAGCCTTCCGCGAAGTGCTCGGGCATGCCGGCCGTTTCCGGCAGCTCGTCGAGCCGCATCAGGAAGATGTCGTGCTGGATCTCCTGCTCGTCGGTGTAGACCTTGTCGTTGACGAACTCCGGCGGCACGCCGCGGATGCCGGACAGCCGGCCGATTCGCCACTCGGCGTCGACCTTGGTGCAGATCACGATGAGCTTGCCCTTGGGGGATTCACCGCGCATCCGCAGCAGTACGCGCCGCAGCACCGGATCCTCGTGGACCCCGCCCGTGACGACGGTGGTGTCGCCGGGGGTTTCGCACTTCAGGACCGAGAAGCCCGCGACGCCCTTCATGGAGTCGACGCACTCCTTGTGCTCCTTGATCAGCGCCTCGCGCTCCGGGGTGCCTTTCTTCGGGATCGGGATCATTGGCGGTCCTCTTTGAGGCAACGGGCGCGACGTGGACAGCAATGTCCATTCGCGCGACAAGACGTCGCCCGTCTCACGGAAGCAACGAGCGCCTCGTTGCTTAAACTTGGCGAATTAAAAACTACAGCAGGCGTCTAGTGAGGTCAACTATCGAGAACAAAATTTTCTAGATAGGAAACACAGACCTTCCGCTAGATGGTCATGTGTTTCTCGACCAGCTCGTCCGTCATCTCCTCGATCGGACCCCTTGCCACCACGCGGCCGTTGTCGACCATCAGGAAGGCGTCGCCGAGCTTGCGCGCGACCTTGATGTGCTGCTCCGTCAGGATCAGGCTGATGCCGAGCTCCTTGTTGAGCATTTTGAGGATCTCGCCGATCTCGTTGACGATGTTCGGCTGGATGCCTTCGGTCGGCTCGTCGAGAAGCAGGATCTGCGGCCCGACCGCGAGCGCCCGCGCGATCGCGAGCTGCTGCTTCTGGCCGCCGGAGAGCAGCCCGGCGCGCTTCTCGAGGTTCTCCTTCAGATAGGGGAAGATCCTCAGGCAGAGCTCCGGAATCTCCGGCGCGTTGTCGGTGCGCGCGAAGGTGCCGAGCAGGATGTTCTCCCGCACCGTGAAGTCGGAGAGGATGCCGCGGCCCTGCGGCACGTAGCCGAGCCCGTAGGTCGCGCGGATATGGGGCGGCTTGCCGGTGATCTCGGTCCCGTTGACGCGGATCGTCCCCGTCGACTTGTCCGTCAGCCCCATGATGGTGCGCATCAGCGTGGTCTTGCCGACGCCGTTGCGGCCCAGCACGCAGAGGCACTGGCCCTTCTCCATCTCGAAGGAGAAGTCCTTCAGGATGCGCGTCGCGCCGTAATAGGACGCGACATTGTCGAAGTTGAGCAGCATGGGTTACGCCGCCTCCTGCTCGCCGAGGTAAACGTCGCGGACGCGCGGGTCGGCCTCGACCTGCTGGATCGTGCCCTGGGCGAGCAGCGATCCCATGTGCATCACGGTGACCACGTCCGCGATCTCGCGCACGAAGCCCATGTCGTGCTCGACCACGATCAGCGTCGCGGTCTTGCGCAGATCCTTGAAGATCCGGGCGGTCTTCTCGATCTCGCCTTCGGTCATGCCGGCGATGGGCTCGTCCATCAGCAGCAGCCGCGGCTCCTGCATCAGCACCATGCCGATCTCGAGCCACTGGGTCTCGCCATGCGAGAGGATGCCGGCGCGCTCGCCGAGCCGATCCTTGAGCCCCGCAAGCGTCGCGATCTCGTCGAGCTTCTCCTTCAGGCCGGCCGAGCGGAACTTGAACAGATTCCAGAACGGGTTGGTCTGTCGGCTGTAGGCCACCTCGAGGTTCTGTCGAACCGTGAGGTCGCGCAGCACCGCCGGCACCTGGAATTTCCGTCCGATGCCGGCGCGCGCGATGACGTGCTCGTGCTGCGCCGTGATGTCCTCGCTGGCGAACAGGATCTTGCCCGACGTCGGCTTGATGCGTCCGGTGATCAGATCGAGCGTCGTGGTCTTGCCGGCGCCGTTGGGGCCGACGAGGCAGCACAGCGTCCCTTCGACGACCTCCATGCTGAAGTCGTTGATCACCTTCGTGGCGTCGAAGCTTTTCGAGAGATGGTGGATTTCGAGAAGGCCTGGCATCGCCGTCCTTACTCCGCGGGCATGGGTTTGGCGCCGCTGTCGCGCTCGACGACGGCTGAGGGCTGGCGCTTCGCGGCGAGCAGCCCGAGGGCGGACTCCAGCAGGCTGGCGAGCCCGTTCGGAAGGAAGCGGACGACGATGATGAAGAAGCCGCCGAGGATGAGCAGCCAGGTGGCGAGGAAGGAGTCGCCGAGATAGCTCTGCGCGCCCTGGATGATGAAGGCGCCGAGGATCGAGCCCAGCAGCGAATACCGGCCGCCGATCGCCGCCCAGATCACCATCGACAGGCTGAAGCTGACGTCGAGCTGGGCGGGCGAGACGTACTGCACCAGCATGACCCAGAGGCAGCCGGCGATCGCCGCGATCAGGCCGGCGATGGTGTAGATCATCGTCTCGTAGCCGGCGACGCTGTAGCCGAGGAAGCGCACGCGCTCCGCGTCGTCTCGGATCGCCTGGGTGACGAGTCCGAAGGAGCTCTGGGTGATCAGCTTGGCGACGACCGTCGCGCCGCACAGGAAGCAGAACACCACCCAATAGGCCGTCGGGCTGTAAGGATCGATCTCGAAGCCGGCGAACTGGAAGGCGGAGGGCGGCGTCAGGCCGTTGACGCCGCCGGTGTAGGGCTGGCGGTCGAGGATGATGGTGTAGAAGGCGCTCAGCATGGCGAGCGTCATGATCGCGAAGAACGGCCCGGAGACGCGGGCGCGGAACATGATCCCGCCGAACACCGCGCAGAACAGAGTCGGCACCGCGATCGACAGGATCAGGCCCGCGGTCGTGCTCTGGAACGGCTGCCAGAGCAGCGGCAGATGATCCAGGCTGTTGTTCAGCATGAAGGGCGGGATCGGGTTCGACTCGTCCTGCGTCTGCATCTGCATGGTCATGGCCATGCCGTAGGCGCCGAGGCCGAAAGCGATGCCTTGTCCGAGATTGAGGATGCCGCCGAAGCCCCAGCACAGGCTGATCGACAGAGCCAGCATGCCATAGACGCCATAGGTGGCGAGCTGGTTCAGCAGGAAAGAATCGTCGACCTTCAGCGGCACGGCCGCAAGGATGGCGAAGAAGACCGCATAGACGATCCACTGCGCCGTCTTGTTGTGGTAGAGATTGCCCATCGTCTCAACGCACTCTTGTCTCGGGGGTCTGGACTTCGGGCAGGCTCATCGCCGAGCGCCTGCCTGGGCGAAGAGGCCCTGGGGCCGGAACCTGAGGAAAACCACGATCAGGACGAAGATGATGAAGCGGGCCATGGTGTCGTTGGTGAAGAAGGCGAACACCGACTGAAGCTCGCCCGTGACGCCGCTCGCCACCACGCTGCCGGCGAGCGAGCCGCCGCCGACGACCACCATCAGGAAGGCCTGCACCACATAGCTCGCGCCCATGGTGGGGAGCACGATCGCCAGCACGCCGAACAGCGATCCCGCGACGCCGGCCAGGCCGGCGCCGAGCGCGAAGGTCAGCATGTAGATGCGGCCGGAATTGATGCCGAAGGAGGCCGCCATCTCCTTGTTCTGCATCACTGCGCGGACCTGGACGCCGAAGCGGGTCTTGTAGAACAGCAGCCATAGGCCAAACACGAGCAGCATCGTCACGGCGAAGATCACGATGCGGAAGGCCGAAATGTTGGCGAAGCCGAGCGAAATGTTGCTCGAAAAGATCTCGGGGGCGGCGATGTATTTCGGATCGCTGCCGAACAGCAGGCGGACGCCCTGCATCAGGACGAGCGAGACCCCGTAGGTCGCGAGCAATGTGTCGAGCGGTCTCTTGTAGAGATAGCGGATCAGGCCGCGCTCCAGCACCAGGCCGACCGCCGCGACGATGACGAAGGACGCCGGAATGCAGAGCAGGAAGGGCAGGCCGAGATAGGACTGCAGCATGTAGGAGCTGTACGCGCCGAGCATGATCAGCTCGCCATGCGCCATGTTGATGACGCCCGCCGTGCCGTAGATGATCGTGAGGCCGAGCGCCGCGATCAGCCAGATGCTGGCGATGCTGACGCCAAGGATCAACGCGTTCAGTAGCGAGCCCAAATCCATCGTCTTCTCATCCGTCGGTCGCCGCTTGGCCGCGGGATACGCCATGTCTGCGAAACCGTGCGCCGTCTGGCCCCCGAGGCCGGCCGGTCACGATTCCGCAGTGCAATAAACGGGCCCTGCGGCGCCGGAGCGCCGCAGGGGAGCGTTGCGTCAGATGACGTTCTTGCGGATCTTGCCGTCGGGGCCCTTCAGGCCGTCCTTGGTGCAGACGCCCGCGTCCGGATAGATCGAGTAGGGATCCGGAGCGACGTGTTCGGCCGCGGCCTTGACGATCTTGAAGGTGCCGTCGGACTGGCACTGGCCGATCTTCGGCTTGACCCAGCAGTTGAAGTTGTTCTCGTCGATCCAGATCAGGCCTTCCGGCGAGACCGCGTCTTCGATGCGGATGCCGCCGGAATTGTCGCGGATGGCGCGCGGCGTGACGTTCTCGACGCCCATCGCGGCGGCGGTCTTTTCGAGGCCCGCCTTGAACACGTAAGCCGAGTTGTAGGTCGACTCCATGTTGTAATGCGTGACGCCGTTCTTGCCGTATTTGCTCTTGAGGAAGCTTTCGACGAACTTCTGGTTCGTCGGGCTTTCGAGTGACTGGAAGTACGGCGCGGACAGGAAGTGGCCGGCGCCGAACTCGGCGCCCATGGCGCGCGTCTCGATCTCGCCGGTGGTGAGCGAGGCGATCGGCATCTTGTCGGCCTTGAAGCCGTCCTGCTTGAACTGCTTGTGGAAGGCGATGTCGGACGCGCCCACCACGGTCGAGAATATGAAGTCGGGCTTGGCTTCCCGGATCTTGTTCAGCACCGGGCCGAACTCGGAGCTGCCGAGCGGGATGTACTCTTCGCCGAGCAGTTCGCCGCCAGCGTTCTTGAGCCACACCTTGGCGTTCTTATTCGACTCTTTCGGCCAGACATAGTTGGAGCCGACGAAGAACACGCGCTTGCCGAAGTTCTCAACCATATAGGGGATGAGATCCTTCGAATGCTGGTTGGCGAGCGGGCCCGTGCAGATCTCGTTCTGCGAGCACTCGGCGCCTTCGTAGCAGGTCGGGTAATACAGCAGATGATCGCGCTGCATGACCGTCGGCAGGATCGCCTTGCGGCTGGCCGAGGTGTAGCAGCCGAAGATCGCGATGACCTTCTCGCGGAGGATCAGCTCCTTGGTCTTCTCGGAATAGACGTTGAAGTCCGACTTCGCGTCGACGATCACGGGCTGGACCGGCACGCCGTTGACGCCGCCGGCGGCGTTGATCTCGTCGAAGGCGTATTGCAGCACGAGGGTGGAGTCTTCCTCCGGCACGGCGAGCGCGCCGGTCAGGGAGAACAGCAGGCCGACCTTGATCGGCTCGCCCTTCTTCAACGTGGCCGCATGGGCTTCGCTCGGAAGCCAGAGATGGGGCGCGGCAAGAGCTGCGGACGCGGCCGCTGTGGTCTTGAGCAAATTCCGGCGTGTAAACTGCATTTCTCACAGCTCCTGGACAGACAAAACCATAGGAGGCGCCTAGATCTATGATCTAGTCGACGAAACTTGGCGCCATTGCCGGTGTAGCTAGATGCTATGTTGCACTGCCAAAGGGCGTCAACGTTTTTCTTCGTAGGCAGAAATGTTTCTTACTGCTGGGCGGAATCTGCCGAGATCCTGCGCATTCCTTGCGCAGGAGACGGGCGCCGCGCCGGTCGTTTGTGCAGTTGAGAGTTGGCCGCCGCGGCGGCCGTCGACTCTCGCCACACCGCCGCCACAAAGTCCGACCCGACGGGCCTCGCCGGCGAGGACCGCGGAGCCCGCGATCCCCGCGCGCTTTCTCAAGACCTGCTAAGGGCGGGACGGCCCCGCTTGGCGGAGGAGGGGTGACCGAGACCTCAGGTTGAGAGGTCGGTACGCTGCACCGCGGCATGACGGCGCCGGCGACGGCTCACTTCCACTGCTTCTCCTCGTTCACCCACAGCGAGCCGGGCAGCCGGCCCGGCTTGATGAAGGCGTCGACGAGGTTGCCCAGCAGCTTCGAGACGTTGTTGTCGAAGCCGTTGACCGGCAGCGCCTGGGCGAAGGCAATCGAGCCCGTGCTGAACACCGCGCCGTCATTGGGGGCTGTGAAATAGACGAGGTCGGCGCGCAGCCGGTAGTCCTGCGAGCCGGCGAGGCCGGGATAGGGGTAGAGGATCTCCTCGATCGACAGCATGTAGTTGTCGCTGTGTCCGCCCGAGGAGGCGAGGATGCGGGCGTGCGGCGGCGTGCCGTAGCGCAGATCGTAGCGGTCGAGCTCCAGACCGGCGGCGCCGCCATAAGCGAGGCCGAAATCGCCGATGATCTCGCCCTCGATCCCCTCCATGATCCACGACACCTGGCGGTGGTAGCTGTCAGGCATGCGGCGGTAGGGCCGGCTGGTTTCGAAGCCCTCGCCGATGAAGCCGACGCCGACCGTCTTCTGCGGCGGACGGCCGAGATTCTTCCACAGCCCGCTCTTCTGGCCGGTGGTCGCGAGGTAATGCTCGCCTGGCCGCGCCTGCCAGGCGCGCATGCCGGAGTCGAGCTTGCGGACCTCCATGATCCAAGGCTCTTCAGGGCGGAACGCGATGTTCCAGTAGAAGCCGTTGCCGCCCGTGTAGATGAACCGGCCGCCGCCCTCGATGTAGTCCTCGGTCGCGTCGAGCATCTCCTCCGAATAATATTCGGGATGGGTGCCGGTCAGGACGCAGGCGTAGGGCTTGAGCGACGCGAGGCCCTCGATATGGACGTCCTCGTCGGTCAGGACGTCGTAGTCGTAGCCCCTGTGCTCGAGCCAGGCGAGGATCGACAGGTCGGCCGGGAACGCCCAGGTCACGCCCATGCTCGACATGCGGTGCTTCGGCCGCATGTTGAGGATCGGCCGCCGGTACGAGCTGAAGCAGACGCCGTTGCCGTCGGCCCAGCTGTCGTAGGTCGACATGCCGAATTCCCAGTTCTTGTACATCTCGACGTCGATCTCGGAGACGATGGGCGGCTGGCCTGTCATCGGTTGGATGATCTCGGCGTCGAAGCTCAGGTGCTCGTTGGCGTAAGCGAGGTAGCTCGCGGTCGGGAAGATCAGCGCGACCTTGCCCTTCGGAACCTTCGGCCGCACGAAGAACACGACATACTCCTCCGCGAGCCCGACGCCGGGGCCGGCCCGGAGGCGGATCGCGTAGCAGCCGCTTCGGAGCGTGTCCGGCAGCTTCACGCTGCGCGTGCGCTCCCAATTGGAATCCACCACCTGGTCGTAGTGGAACTCGACGCCGCCATACTCCTGCGGCGCGAGCCGGAAGCAGTCGTTGCGGCCGCTCCAGTTCCAGCCGGTCTGACCGCGCACCGGGCGGTTGTGCCCGCGCGCGTGCAGTCCGTAGGGGCCGACGTCGATCACGTCGTCGCCGATCCCTGTGTCGGTGTAGCCCGCCGTCGTGTCCCAATAGGCGACGAGCCCGTCCGGCCGCGGCGGCTTGCCGGATTTGATGGCGTCGAGCTCGTCGCGCGACAGCGCCCGGTTGTAGACGCCCGGCCGGTCGATCTTGCCGCAATAGGTCTCGGAGACGAAGTGGCCGCGCGTGTCGTGAAAGTCCCACGACCCCGCCATCAGGAACGGCGTGTCGGCGAGGTGCTTCGGCTTGAAGCGGAAGGTCTCCGCGACGTGCGAGCGATAGTCGATCGGGCACACCCGCCCGAGCAGGCTGTTGTAGCGGTTCGCGACGCTCTCCTGGTGGATGGTCGCGCGCCCGGTCGTGGGATCGTAGGTGGCGGCGACGAAGTACCAGATCTTGGCGATGATCGGCGCTTCGGCCTGGATGTAGTCGACCTCGGAGCCTTGCCCCAGCCAGAACTCGAAATGGCCGCGCTGGTTGATCCCGAGCGAATAGCCGTAATTCTCGACATTGTTCCAGCGGCTGAGCAGGCACTGCCTGAGGCCCGCCTCCGGCAGGCCGACATAGACGAAGGCGAACAGCGTGATCGGCCCGTCGAGCGCGAGCCGCGCGTCGGGGTCCGCGACCTTCAGGTAGGAGCCGACCTGCGTGTACTGCTTGTGGACCGCCCAGGGGCCGTCGGCCTCGCAGTCGACCTCCTCCTCCATGAAGCCCGGGCCGTCCGGATGCTCGTCGCCATGGATGAGGCGGACGAGCTTGGCGTCGGCCTCGGTGACGCCGTCGGCCGAGACGTGGACGTCGATCGTCTCGCCCGGCTTGGTCGAGATCTTGTTGGCGTAACCGAAGATTTTGATCTGGGCCATGCGACGACGCTCCGACGGCGGCCGCGCGTGGCGCGCGGCCCCCGGTTACGATTCAAGAAGGTCCTGGACGCGGCGCAGGAAGACGCCGTGATAGGCCTCGTTCTGCGATGCGTAGATCTTGTCTTCGACGATCCGCGGCGCGACGCCCCGCTGGCCCGACATCGCGACGATGCGGTAGGCCTTGAACGGCTCGACGACGGTGATCGCGTATTTGTCGCCCTGCGGCTGGCGGCGGAAATACAGCAGCAGGCGTTCGAGCGGCTCGCTGTGCTGGCCGAGCGGCTGCTTGCGATGCTCCTCGATGATCTCCTCGGAGACCAGCGTCTTCAGGAAATCGCGCTGCATCTTGTCGTAGCGGCGCCAGTACAGGATGTCTTTGTCTCGTGTTTCCGTGGCTTCCTCGGGCAGCATCTCGCCCCCTTTCTCCGATCGCATGGATCGGCGCTCGCTCTTCTTCTTGTCGCGCCAGGCGCGGAACTGGGCCTTGATCCCGAACAGCCCGCCCTTCAGGAACAGCACGACGCCCAGCATGATCAGGCCGATCAGCACGAGGCGCAGCGGCCCCGTCGAGATCATGACCTTGTCCAGGAAGATGACGATCGCGGTGCCGACGACCGCGCCCTCGGCCCGGCCGATGCCGCCGATGGTGAGCATGGCGAGGCCGAGCAGCACCGTGTCGAAGCCGAAGATCGAGAACGACACGCCGCGGTAGTGGGCCGCGTAGAAGCCGCCGATGAAGCCGAGCCCGATCGACGAGATCACGAACACCCAGATGCGCGCGCGGCGGTAGTCGACGCCGGTCGCCTCCGCGAAGGCCTCGCGCTTCTCCGGCGCCATCTTGAGGATGCGGCCGAGCCTGCGGCCGTCGATGATGCGGTAGAGCGCGAGCGCCATCAGCATCACGACGAAGCAGGCGTAATAGGCGAGCAGCTGCTGGTTGAACGGATCCCAGTCCTGCGGGACATAGGTGTCGGCGCCGTACAGGCCGCCGGTCGAGGAGCCGAACTGCTTGGACTGCAGCGCGTAGACGCGGCAGAGCTCGTTCAGCCCGATCGTGAGCAGCGCGTAGTAAAAGCCGTCGAGCCGGATCGCGGGGATCGCGATGATCAGCCCGAACACCAGCCCTATGCCGGCGCCGACGAAGGGCAGGGTCCACCAGGGCAGGCCGAGATTGATCGACATCCAGGAGACGCCGAAGGCGGCCGCTCCCACCACCGCGTAGCTCGCCAGCGAATAGATGCCGGCGGTGCCGATGATCAGCATCCAGCACAGATTGATCGAAGCGTAGATCGCGAAGGTCGCGCCGGCCGCGAGCAGCGTGTTCTGATACGAGCCCGGCATGATCAGGGGCGCGAGCATGAAGGCGATCAGCCCGAGCGCCCACCAGATCGGCCGCTTGTCGACGATCGTCTTCTCGCGGCGCAGCGTCTTCGGATTGTACTCGCCGCGGATGTTGAGCACCCGCCGGCGGGTCGGCCAGTAGCGCAGCCGGCTCCAGAGCGCGGCGCCGTGGCCCGGCCATTTGTAATAGTAGCGCAGCCGGCCGACGGGAAGCATCGGCGCCTTGGACGCGCGGGTCTCGGTCCAGACCTTCTGCGGGTCGACATGTGGGTTGGCCGGGATCTCCTCCTCGGCGCCGGCCACGTCCCAGACATGGAGAGGGTTCCGCCAGGTGGCGCGCGGCGTCGGCGTCGCGGTCGTGGTCTCGCTGGACATCGGCTCAGGCTTCCCGCGCGCGGTCGAGCATGCCGGCGATGCCGCGCGGCCGGATGAGCAGGATCACGATGATCAGCGCGAACTGCGTGATCAGCACGTACTGCCCGCCGAGCAGACGGCTCGTCAGCGCCTCGTTGAAGCCGAGGATGATCGCCGCGATCACCGCGCCGCGGACGCTGCCAAGCCCGCCGCAGAGCGCGATGCTGACGCCCTTGATCATCGGCGCCAGCCCGCCGAAGGGTGAGATGTAGTAGGTCTGCGACAGCAGCACCGCGGCGAGGCCGGCGAGGCCGCCGGTGATTGCCATGACGTAGAAGCCGGTCTTGCGCACGCCGATGCCGACGATGGAGGCGGCGTGCGGGTTCATCATCATGGCGCGGATCTCGAGCCCGCGGCGGCTCGAGCGCATCCACAGCAGCACCGCCGTCACCACCGCGATCGACACCACGACGTTGCCGACCTTGTCGGAGGTCAGCACCACCCCGGCGACGTTGATCTTCCAGAAGCCGAAGATCTCCGGGAGGTTTTTGGCGCGCGGGCCGAAGAACCACAGCAGCGCCTGGGTGCCGATCAGGCTGATCGCGAGCGTCGCGATCAGCCCGCGCACCGTGAAGTTGGGCTTGTCGTGGATCGGGATGAAGGCGAGGGCGCAGACCAGCAGCCCGCCCAGCGCGCCGGTCAGCACGCCGGCCCCCAGAACCACGATCCCGCTGGTCGAGACATATTGCGCCGCGAGCCACGCGCCGTAGCCCGACAGCGCGAAGATGAAGCCGTAGGCGAGGTTGATGAGGCCGACGCTCGACCAGGTGATCGACAGGCCGATCGCGAGCGTGCCGTAGATGCAGGCGAGCACGATCGCGTTCGTGACGATGAAGCCGAAATCCATCGCTCAGAGCTCCCGACGGGTCTGGAAGCCGAGCGCGACGGAGGCCTCGCCCTTCAGCTTGCCGACATGCATGCCGATGACGCGGTCGACCCGGCCTTCGAGCAGCGCCACGTTCTGTTCCGCGATCACCATCGCGCTGTCGCCGAGCTCGACGCCCATCAGCGCGTCCATCACGCTCTTGCCGATCTTCGGCGCGAGGCCGAGCGACGGCTCGTCGACGAGGAACAGCGACGCCTCCGCCATCAGCCCGCGGCCGATCGAGACCATGCGGCGCTCCCCGCCCGACAGCCGGCCGACCGGCGTCTTCGCGAGCTTCACGAGCGGCGGAAACACGGCGTAGACGCGCTCCTTACGGGACTTGCGCTCCTTCCACGCGCGCGGCGTGAAGGCGCCGGAGTCGAGATGCTCCTCGACGGTCAGGCCGTGGAAGATCTCGTCGCCCTGGGGGATCAGCGCGAGCCCCTGCCGCACCACGAGATGGGTGTAGCGCCCCGGGCCCTGGCTGCGGGTGCGGCCGACTTCGGCGCCGTTCAGCTTGATCGAGCCGCGCTGCCAGCCGGTGAGGCCCGCGATCGCGTAGAACAGGGTCGACTTGCCGTGGCCGTTGAGGCCGACCAGCCCGACCCGCTCGCCGGCGTGGACGACGAAGTCGAGGTCGTGGATCACGCGCATCGGGCCGTAGCCGGCCGAGAGGCCCTGCACGTTCAGCACCTCGCGCGTCGCTTGGCGCGGGGCGGCCGCTGGCGCCGCGAGCGCGTTCATGCCTCCGCGCCTTCCATGTGGGTCTCGAAATAGGCGGCGTGGACTTTCGGATTGTTGAGGATCGCGTCGAGCGGGCCGCTCGCGATGGTCTCGCCGGCGTCCATCACCATCACCCGGTCGGCGATCGTCTCCAGAAGTTCGATCCGGTGCTCGACGATCACCACGGCGACGTTCATCTCTTTCGACAGCATGCGGATGAGGTGGTCGATCTCGTCGACCTCGGAGTTGATGAGGCCGGCCGCCGGCTCGTCCATCAGCAGGATCGCCGGACGGCGCATCAGCAGGCAGGCGAGCAGCAGCTTGCGGCGGTTCATGGTCTCGAGCTGGGCGGTCGGCTCGTCATGGTCGACATGGAGATGGACGAGCTCCGCGCCGTATTCGGCGTCGAGCCGCGTCAGATACGGCCGGTAGGCCTGCCGCGCCGCCTTGAAGGTCTGCCCGACCGTGAGCTCGTCCGGCACGACCGGCGTCTGGTAGGTGCGGCCGATGCCGAGCCGGGCGCGCGCGTGCAGCGGCAGGCCGGTGATATCTTCGCCCTTGAAGGTCACCTTGCCGCTCTTCGGGCGGATCCGGCCGGACAGCACCTCGAATAGGCTGGTCTTGCCGGCGCCGTTCGGCCCGATGACGCCGAGCACCTCGCCGCGCCGCACCTCCAGGCTGAGGCCGTGCAGGATCGAGCGGCCGCCGAGGTCGAGGCGGATGTCCTCGCAGGAAAACAGCGGCGCGTCGCCGGGACGCGCCGACGCCGCGCCCGCCATCAGCTCCACCAGGGCGCGGGCTTCAGCGCGGATTCCTTGATCTCGTAGGGGTAGATGATCTTGTGCTCGACGTCCTGCACCTGGACGTAGAGCTGGCTCATGCCCTTCTCGAGCTCGGTCGCGGTGATCGCGTAGCCGTTGTCGGGGAAGTGCGCGGACTCCTGATACTCGTTGTTCATGTTCATGTAGCCGCAGACCCCGCGATACGGATTGGTCCGGATCCAGTCGCAGACTTCCTTGAACTTCGAGGGGTCGCCGACCGCTTCCCAGGCGGCCTTCAGGTAATAGGCGATGTCGTAGCCGTTGCCGGTGTAGACGAGCCCCATGACGCCGGGGAACCGCTTCTTGTACTTGGCGCGGAAGGCGTTGCCCTTCTCGTCGGCGTAGACGCCGAGCACCGTCGACCAGCAGAAGCCGTTGGCGGCCTCGCCGGCGAGCGTCAGGAACTCGGGCTGCGACGGGCCGTATTGGAGATAGACCAGCGAGTCCGGCACGGGATCGGCCTGGAACTGCTTGCAGAAGGCGGCGTATTCGGCGGCGACCCAGTGGTCGATCATGATCGCGCCGGCGTCGACCTCCTTGAGCTCCTGAATGACCGGGCCCCAGTCCTGCACCGGGAACTGGATGTCGGTGATCTTGGCGACCTCGAAGGAGCTCTTCTTCAGCGCCTCCTGCGCCGCGCGCGAGATCGTCTGGCAGTAGGCGACCTGCTCCTGGACGATGTGGACCTTGCGGTTCTTCGGCTTCCAGGTGCCGGTCTTCTCCATGGCGTCGAGCCAGATCGGGTAGGTGTAGCCGTAGTGCACTTCCGACGGATCGGTCTGGAACACATGGCTGTACTTCACCGGGTCCTTCTTGAAGGCCTCGGTGGCGGCGCGCTGGGTGTTGCCCTGGAGGTAGGGGCATTTGTAGCGCGCCGACACGTCCATCGCCGGGATCGGCACGAACACGAAGGCGTTCGAGATCGCGTGCACCTTGGCGTCGATGCAGGCCGCGATCGCCTGCTGGCAGCTCTCCGGCGAGAGCTTGTCGACGTCGGTGACGAACAGCTTCAGCGGCCGGCCGTTGATCCCGCCGGCGGAGTTGATCTCTTCGAGCGCGAGATTGGTGCCGTTCAGATGGTCGAGATCGTCGGCGACGCCCGCCGCCGCGGTCTGCGAGGTCGGCACGCCGAGCAGGATCGGCTCGGCCGCCCAGGCGCGGGACACGAAGGGCGCCGAAAGCGCCGTGGCCGCTCCCCCGAGCGCCGCGGTCTTCACGAGCGTGCGGCGAGTGATGTTCGACATCGAAGGTCCCCCGAGGTGGCCAGCGTAGCGCCGCCCGTGCGCCGAGCGCCCTCGCAACGGGGCGTTCGCGGAACGGAAAACTAGAGATTTTGTCTAGCTCATGATCCAAACGCTAAGCGGCCGGGGATTGCTCCGTCAAGAGCGATGGCGCTCGGCGAGAAACTTTTTTTCTTCAGAGTAAGAAGGGGCGGACAGGCGCGGGGCCGCCGGAGCCGAGGGCGTCGCGGGCCGCCGGACACTCTGATATAAACAAAACATCTAGACGTTTTTGCCCGTGCACAGAAATGGCGGCCCTTCCGCCGCCGGACTATTGGAAAGCCATCGCGCGCATGACACAACAGTTGCAACGTGCGGCCGGCGCCGGAACGCCGCGCGATCAAATCGACAAGCGCGGCGAATGAGGGGGCGCTTCGGCGCGGTCGGATGAAGATACTCATCGCCGACGATCATTGGGTGGTGCGCGAGTCGCTGAAGCAGGTCATGCGCCGGCTCGAGCAGACGCTGGAGACCTACGAGGCGGAGACGTTCGGCGAAGCGGCCTCGATCCTCGCGCAGCACGACGACGTCGACCTGATGCTGGTCGACCTCGTGATGCCTGGCTTCGACGCCTTCAACGGCCTCCGCAAGCTCCGCGCGGAGTTTCCCGACGTCCCGGTGGTGGTCGTGTCGGTCCACGAGGACGTCGACCACGTGCTGCGCTCGCTGGAGCAGGGCGTCATCGGCTACATCCCGAAATCGTCCGGCGGCGAGGAGATCGAGCGCGCGCTCGAGCGCGTGCTCGCGGGCGAGGTCTCGTTCCCGCGGCGGATCATCGAGCGCTCGACGGCCGCGCCGCCGCCGCCGCGGGCCGAGGCTCCGCCGACGGCGCCTGCGGAGCGCGACCTCGACGTCCTGACCGGCCGGGAACGGGACGTTCTGTCCCTGCTCGGCCGCGGCTATTCCGTGAAGCGCATCGCGCAGGAGCTGGAGCTCAGCACCCAGACGATCCGCGTCCATCTCGGCAACGTCATGAGAAAACTGAACATCCGCGACCGCTCCGAGGCGGTGCATTACGCCATCCGGCATTTCGGCGAGTCGGTTCCGGCCGGACGTGGCTGACGACCCGATCGCGCCTCGTCTCCAGCCCGATCGCGATCCGTCTCCCGCCATCTGGGCCGGCCTCGACGTCGTGCCGCTCGGCGTCGCGATCTGGGCTGCGGACCGCACCCTCGCTTACGCCAACCGGCGCTTTCATCAGGCCTTCGAGTTTTCCGTCCCGCTCGGAACGGGGTTCGACGATTTCATCGTCACCCTGGCCGCGTCCCACGAATGCGTGCTGCCGATCGCGCCGGAGGAGTGGGCGCGTCAGGAGATCGCGACGTTCGGCAGGGACGGGGAGAGCGACTACCTGTTCGCGACCGGCGACATCGTGAACGTGGCGAAAAGCGCCACCGCCGACGGCGGCATGGCGGTCACGCTGCAGGACGTCACCGGAATCAAGCGCAACGAACGCGCGCTCAGGGAGGCCAAGGAGGCCGCCGAGGCGACCGACGAGGCGAAGTCGCGCTTCCTGCGGGCGGCGAACCACGATTTGCGCCAGCCGCTCGCCTCCCTAAAGATCCTGATCTACAGCTGCATGCGCGAGCAGGACGAGGCGCACCGCGCCGACATCCTCCATGCGATGGACGTCGCGACCTCGATCATGGAGGACCTGCTCGGCGCCCTGCTCCAGATCGGGCAGCTCGACGCCGGTCGGATCCAGCCGAAGCTGTCGACCTTCCAGCTGTCGCAGCTCTTCGAACGGCTCGACATCCAGTTCCGCCATCAGGCGGAGGAGAAGGGCCTTCGCCTGCGCTTCGTCGCCCCGCGCGGCACGGTCACGACCGATCGCGCGCTGCTCGAGCGCATCCTCAGCAATTTCGTCGCGAACGCCGTGCGGTTCACGGAGGTCGGCGGCGTCGTGGTGGGATGCCGCAAGAGCGGGCGCAATCTGCGGATCGATGTCGTCGACACCGGCCGGGGCGTCGCCCCGGAGGAGCGCGAACTGGTGTTCGACGAGTTCTACCGCTCGCCGGAGGACCGGCGATCGCCGAAAAGCGGCCTGGGGCTCGGGCTCAACATCGTCAAGCGACTGGCCGATCTGCTCGGACACCCCATCGGACTGCGGTCGGAACCGGGTCGGGGGTCGATCTTCTCCGTCTCGGTTCCGCTTGGAAACGTCTGGCACAGCGACGTCGGCGAGGCCGAGATCAGCGAGGCCGTCGCGGGCGAGTTCGTGGGAACGCCGGTTCTGCTGGTGGAGGACGACGACATCCTGCGCGGCACCATGAAGCGGCTCCTCGAGCGCTGGGGCATCGAGGTGAACGCTGCGGCGGACGAGAGCGAGGCCGTCCGGGCGGTGGAGGAGGGCTTCCGCCCTCGCCTGATCGTCGCCGACTACAATCTCAAGTCGCGCACGGGGGTCGACGTCGTGACCTCCGTTCGAAGCGCGCTCGGACGCGACGTGCCTGCGATGATCGTCACCGCCGACGCGGAGCCGAAGGTCATCGAGAGCATCCGCAGCGCCGGCATTCCGGTTCTCGTGAAGCCGGTCAGCCCTCCGAGGCTGCGCGTCCTCATGCACAATCTGCTGTTCGAGCCGAGCCTGGTCCGGCTGCCGGACCGCAAGGCCGGGGCGGAGGGCCCGCCGTCATGACCTCAGCCGCGCCGATCCCCATCGGCAGCATGGTTCCCCTGACCGGACCTTCGGCCGCCGACGGCGCCGAATTCCGCAAAGGCGTCATCCTTGCGATCGAAGAGATCAACGCCCGCGGCGGGCTGCTCGGCCGCCGATTGGAGCCGATCTTCGCCGACACCTTCCGCCAGACCGCCGAGGAGGTCGTGGCGGCGGCGCGCCGCCTGATCGAGAAGCATAACGTCCACGCGATCGTCAACGGCTACAATATCGGCGCGCAGAACTCTGAATACGAACCGATCGCCGACGCCGGCATCCTGTACGTCCACGCCAACACCCTTCTGCAACACCACGATACGGTGATGAGCGATCCGGAGAGGTACTTCGGGTGCTTCATGACGGACCCCGCCGATTACTGGTACGGCTCGGGCTTCATCAAGTTCATCTCGTGGCTGCGGGATTCCGGGCAGTGGACTCCGACATCGGACCGCATCGCCATCGTCTCGGGGTCGAAGCCCTACAGCATCGTCATCGCCCACGCGATGGCGGCCGCCGCCGCCGGTTTCGGCTGGCGTGTGTGCTTCGGGCCGCGCATCGTCCAGACGCCCACCACCAAATGGCACGACGTGCTTGACGAGATGCGCGCGGTCGATCCGGCGGTCATCGCCAACACGCACTTCTATTCCGGCGATCTCGCCCATTTCCAGCTGCAGTTCATGCGGAAGCCGACCGACAGCATCGTCTATCTCCAGTATGGCGCCATGCATCAGTCGTTCACCGACATCGCGCAGGAGAAGGGCGTGGGCGTCATCGTCAGCACCGTCATCGGGCTGCTGCGCGACGACATCGGCAAGCGCTTCGCCGCCCGCTATCTCGCGCGGTTCGGTGAGGGCTCGACTCCCCAGGTCGGCTGCCAGTCCTACACCGCCATGCACCATTACGCGGTGGCGGCGTCGATCGCCGGCGGCTCGGGACCTCCCGGCGACTTCGAACAGAACCGCAAGGTCGCGCAGGCGCTGCGCGGCGCAATCCACCGCAGCGTCTGCGGCATCGTGCGCTATCATCCGGAGTGGCAGGCGGCCGTGCCCTATCCCGACGTCACCCACGACCCGTCGCTTGGTCTTCCGCATCTGTTTTTTCAGATCCAGGACACGAAGAAGCCGCTCGCGCTGATCGCGCCCGAGCCGTTCAACACGGAGCGTTTCGTAAGCCCGCCCTGGATGAGCGGCCGCAGGCTCTGATCTGCTGCTGGAGCGCGGACCGTCGGGAGGCGGCTCGAGCCGGATCACCTCGCCCGGGAACGTTCGGCCTTACCGCAGCCGTCGTTCCGGGCTTGTCCCGGAACCCATGTCCGCTGGATCGTCAGGGATATGCCGCGTCGACGGCAATGGATCCCGGAACAGGCCCGGGAGGGCGGTCGAGGATTTCCGCGCTTCACAGCGAGCCAGTGGCTCCAACCAGCCACGGCGCCCGAGCGAGCAGCCGGGGCGCGCAAAAAAATCAGCCCGCAATCGAATGCGGGCTGATCCAATAACGTTCAGAACGACTGTGGTTTTACGCCAGTCGATCCATCCACGGGTCTTGAGTTCAACTCCCCGTCACGCGACGTCGGAACAAGCGCATTGCCCCAGACGAAGACGCCTATCAGGCCTGCAACAAAAAGACCGATGACCACCATGAGGATCGTGCGGTTTTTCGAGCGGCCGGCGGGCGTGTCGTTTCGTTCCGAGTTCGACGAGGCCATGAGCGCGCCGCCTACTTGGGCTGCGGCTGCGCTGCGTCAGCACCCGGGGTCGCGCCGATTGTCTTCGGGGAGCCCTTGCCCTTGTCGGATTCGGCTGCGCTGCCCTTGGACTGCTCGCGAACCTCTTGCGGGCTGGTCGCGACCGATCCGGCCGAGTTCTCCATCGCGCCGGTTGCGCCGGGCGAGGACTGTTTGGGGTCGGTGGTCGGGTTCTGGCCAGCTGGAGCTGGTGCATCGGTCGTTGAAGGGGCGGTCTGGGCGAACGCGCCGCCACTCATTAATGTGACGAGCGCGGCGACGGCTAGGATTCGCATGATAAACTCCTTGGGTTCTTGAGAGGAGAACCTCCTGAAGTCATCAAGGTTCCAATTGATGTCGGCGGCGACGGCGATCGACGGCGCATTTAATACGCGGAGAGGTCGTTTCATTATACGGGTATATTGACGCCGCCTCGGAGCGGCCATGTCTCGGGGCCACTCCCAAACCGGATCGAGACCGAGCGATCCTCGCGGCGACCTGCTTGAAGCCCGGCCGCTTTCAGGTCCTAATGCGTCCGTCGAACCTGGGTTTCGACGCGCTCCGAAGGACAGGACCGTCCTCGGACATATCTCCGGCAGAGGCGCCGGGCGTCGGCGGATCGGAGCGCGCTCAGCGCCGCCGCGCGCTCCTCAGTCCGAAGCAGTTTCCGGAGATCGCCAGATGGAACCCGAACCGGGCGCAGGCTGCCTGTCCGCCCATGAGATCCGCGACGAGCCTTACTACCGGGCGGTCGGCGACGAGGTCGACATGTTCGCCGCGGCCTATGCCTGCCGGCTGCCGGTCATGCTCAAAGGTCCGACCGGCTGCGGAAAGACGCGCTTCGTCGAGCACATGGCCTGGCGGCTCGGCCGGCCGCTGGTCACGGTCGCCGCGCATGAGGACCTGACGGCCGCCGACCTCGCGGGCCGCTATCTGCTCGCGCCCGAAGGCACCGTCTGGCATGACGGGCCGCTCACCTTGGCGGTGCGGGAGGGCGCGATCTGCTATCTCGACGAGATCGTCGAGGCGCGCCAGGACACCACCGTCGTCATCCATCCGCTCACCGACGCGCGACGGGCGCTGCCGCTGGAGAAGAAGGGCGAGCTCGTCCAGGCCCACCGGGACTTCCAGCTCACCATCTCCTACAATCCCGGCTACCAGAGCGCGGTGAAGGATCTCAAGGAGTCCACCAAGCAGCGCTTTGTCGCGATCGAGTTCGGCTACCCCGAGCCTGCCGTCGAGGCCGAGATCGTGGCGCGCGAGGCCGACGTCGCGTCCGAGATCGGCAGGGCGCTGGTCGAGGTCGGCCTGCGCTCGCGCAACCTCCGCGGCCACGGCCTCGCCGAGGGCGCCTCGACCCGGATGCTGATCCACGCCGCGAAGCTGCTGCGCGCGGGCGCCGGGCTCGACGCCGCGGTCCGCGCCGCCGTCCTGCTCCCGATCACCGACGAGCCCGACATCCGCGAGGCGCTCGGCGCAGCGATCGCGGCGGGCCTGCCGGAGGGCGTCCGGCTGCAATGAGCGTCGGGACGCTCGCTCCGCCCGCTCCGGCCGCGACCGCGCGGTCGAGCCTGACGCGCCTGCTGTCGGGGCGCGCCGACGTCGGCCCGGCGCTCGCGCGGACGCTCGATCGTCTCGACGGCTGCTGGGGCGGCGCCGAGGTCGAGGCCTGGGCCGACGGCGCGATGAGCCTCGTCCACGCCAACGCCGGCGGCCGATGCCTTCAGGCGTTCTGCCGGCTCAGCGAAGCCGAAGGGCGCCGGCAGTCGGCGACGGCGCTCGCGGCGGACGCGCGCGGCGCGGCGGAGATCGCGCGGCGGGCGGGCTCGCGGGCCGCGCTCGCGACGCTCGAGGCGTGGCCCGCCGCGGCGCTTCGCCTGCCCCAGGCTTGCGATCGCGCGCGGTGGTGGGCGGGCCTTGCGCGTCTGGCGCGCGTCGCGCCGGATTGCGTGGACTTGCTCGCGCCTCGCACGACGATCGCGCTGGGGTCGCTGGATGGCGAGGGCTTCGAAAACTTCGTCGCGGCGGGGCTGAAGGCGGCGGGCGCGGACAAGGCGCGGCTGCGCTACTTCTTCTCGCTCACCGATCCGCAAGCGCGCCGGCTGCTCGAGCGCGCCGGCGGGTCGCTCGGCTTTCACGACGTCGAACGGGGCCTGAAGCTCTACGGCCGGGCCCTCTGGGGAGAGGCTCCGCGCCTCGTCGCGCTCGACGGCGTCGGCGCCGCTCCGGCGCCCCAGCGGGTCTCGATCGTCGGAGATCTGGTCCGCCTGCCGCATGTCTACCGTGGCGTGCCGGCCCAAGAGTCTCAGGCGCTGTACCGGGCGGCGCTCGCCCATGCCCAGGCGCACCTGGCCTTCAGCCGGCGCCAGCCGGTCGGCCGACTGAAGCCCCTCCAGATCGCGCTCATCGGCCTCGTCGAGGACGCCCGCGTCGAGGCGCTCGCGCTCCGCCGTTTCCCCGGTCTTCGCGGGCTGTGGGCGCCCTGGCACGTCGCCCGGCCCGGCGACGCGATGACCGCGGCGCTGCTGATGGCGCG
The DNA here is from genome assembly GCF_049446035.1 of Hansschlegelia sp. KR7-227. NCBI lineage: Bacteria > Pseudomonadati > Pseudomonadota > Alphaproteobacteria > Hyphomicrobiales > Methylopilaceae > Hansschlegelia > Hansschlegelia sp. KR7-227. Next base: position 134,894 of record NZ_JBMSEA010000003.1, on the reverse strand, counting down.
CCTCGCCCGCGGCCTGTTCGACGCCGGCTACGAAGACCCCGACGGCTTCGTCGCCAAAGGCCGCCTTCTGTTCGCCGAAGCCTCCGACCGGCTCGACGATCCCCTGCTCGCGCGGGCGATCGGAGGCCTGCTCGGCAACGACCTCGGCCAGATGCGCCTCAGATTCGACGCCAAGGGCTATGCGACCGAGCCCCTCTACCGCGACGACAATCTCGGCCTGTGGGATTTCGACGAGCCGCCGGACCAGGAGGCTGAAGAGATCGAGCAGGCGGTCGACGCCGCCCGCCCGACGCCCGAGGACTCCGACGACGGCAAGGACTCCGACGAGGCGCCGGAGGAGGATCCCGGCCGCGCTCGCGAAGTCGAAGCCGACGACCGCGGCCGCGCGATCGCGACCTATCCCGAATGGGACCGCGCGGCCGGCGCCGAGCGCGCCGCCTGGACCACCGTCCGCGACGCCCCCGCCGCTCTGGGCGACGGACGGGCGCTGTCCGAGGCGCTCGACCGCCTCGGCGGCTTCCGCGAGCGCGTCGCCCGTCTCGTGCGCGGCGCCCGCGTCGGCCGGGCCGCGCGGCTGAAGCGCCAGCCGGAAGGCTTCGACCTCGACCTCGACGCGGCCGTCGACGCCGCGATCGCGCTCCGGACGGGCGACCTGCCCGACGACCGCATCCACCGCGCCTCCGGCCGGCGCGCCCGCGACGTCGCGACCGTGGTTCTTGTCGATGTCTCCGAATCCACCCGCGACCGCGTCGGCGGCTCATCCGTTCTGGAGATCGAGAAGCTCGCGGTCGCAGCGCTTGCCTCCGCGATGGACGCCGTCGGCGACGTCTTCGCCATCCGCGCCTTCGCCTCCTGCGGCCGCGACGACGTGCGGATGATCCGGGTCAAGGATTTCTCGGACCGGGCCGACGCCTCCGCGATGGCGCGGCTCGCCGGATTGGCGCCGGGTCTCTCGACGCGTCTCGGGGCCGCGCTCCGCCATGTCGGCGCCGAGCTCGAGCCGGTCCGGTCGCACCGCAAGCTCGTCCTTGTCCTGACCGACGGCGAGCCGTCCGACATCGACGTGTCCGACCCGCTCGACCTCGTCGAAGACGCCCGGCGCGCCGCGCTGGCGCTCAGGCGGCGCGGGATCGACGTGTTCGGCGTCACGCTCGGGCCTGCGGCGTCGAGCGCCGTGTTCGGCCGCGCCAACACGATGCCCGCGCGCCGGCTCGAGGATCTGCCGGGCCGCCTGTCCGAACTGTACTTCCGGCTCGCCCGGCTCTGAGCCCGACCGGATCGCTTTGAAGCGGAGGATCCTCGACCGTCATCCCGGACTTGTCCCGGGATCCATTCTCGCGCCGACGTCATCATTGAAGACACAGCGGAAATGGGTTCCGGGACGAGCCCAGAACGACGGCGGCCCAAGAGGCTAAGCGATCCCGGACGATGTGATCCTGCTCTGAACCGGCTGGTGAGAGCGGCTACTTTCGCCGGCGGGCGGGCGAAAATCCCAGCATCGCCTCGACGCCCAGCGTGAAGATGGTCTCGACGCCCGCCGTGATCCGGCCGCCATTGGCGGCGATCAGGCGCACGCCGAGGCCCGCGCCGTTCGGCAGCGGGCTCGCGCCGGCCCGGCAGCCGACGCCGTCGAGCGCCCGCTCGATCGCGCCCGGCTCCGGCAGACGGTCGGCCGGGCCAAGCAGCAGCGCCGAGCCATAGGCGCCGCCGCCGGGACCGAGCAGGGCGCGCGACCCCACGATCTCCCGCCCGTCGACGGTCGCGCGGTCGAGCACAAGCGTCCGGCCGTCAGGCCCGCGCACGCTCACATCCGAGGTCAGCGCGCCGAACGGCCGATCCAGTCCTTCGAAGTCGTGCCAGGCGACGCCGTCGGCGAGGATCGCGAGCGCGCCGGCGGCGAGGCGGACCGAGGTCTCCACCGTCAGCTCCGCGCCCGGAAACAGGATGAGCGGGTCGAGCGTCAGCGCGCAGAAGGCGCCGTCGCCGACCTCGATCCCGGTCGTCTGCCGCGCCCGCGCGGCGCCCGTGTCGTGCACCACGGTCGCGGCCTGGCTGGTGACGTGGGCCGCGGCGCCCGCGCGCACCACGAGCGAGAGGTCCAGCTGGTCGCCGCGATAGATCCCTCCGGAGGCCGACTGGAGATAGAGCGTCGCGAGATCCGGCCGTTCGCGGTCGAGCGCGAAGGGGCGGGTTATGTGAAACGGATAGGGCGCGATCTGGCGCATCAGCGTCGAGCGCCCGCCGCCCTTGGCGAAGACGAGCTCGGCGCGGCGGAACCGGCCGGCGGCGACGTCGCCCGCGGCGTAGTCGGCGGGCTTCATGCGCTGAACAGGACGGCGCGCCCGATCATGTCGGCGACCGCCGCGACGCCCTCTCCGCCGCGGGCGTTGGTCGCGATCACCGGTCTGTCGCCGCGGACCGCGCGCGCCTCGCCGAGCATCGCCTCGAGGTCGACGCCGACATGCGGCGCGAGGTCGACCTTGTTCACGACCAGCAGGTCGCACTTGATCACGCCCGGCCCCTTCTTGCGCGGAATGTCGCCCCCGCCCGCGACGTCGATCACGAAGATCCACCAGTCCACGAGGTCGAGCGAGAAGGTCGAGGCGAGATTGTCGCCGCCGGACTCGAAGATCACGAGTTCGAGGCCGGGGAAGCTCGCCTCGAGATCGTCGCCGGCGGTCATGTTGAGGGTGGGATCTTCCCGGATGACGGTGTGGGGGCAGGCGCCGGCCTCGACGGCCAGCACGCGCTCCGGCTCGATCAGCCCGGAACGGCGGAGGCGCTCGGCGTCCTCCTTCGTCACGAGGTCGTTGGTGACGACCGCGAGATCGACGCCGCGGCCGCGCAGCAGCGGGATGAGCGCCTCGATGAGCGCCGTCTTGCCCGAGCCGACGGGGCCGCCGACGCCGACGCGGGCGGCGGTGACGTTCGGAGCGCGGCCCGCGGTCTCAGCGGAGATGTCGAGCATCTGGGATCACCGCAGCATGTAGCGCCGCGCAAGCGGCAGTTCGGTCGACGGCTCGCAGGTGGCGAGCTCGCCGTCCACGAAGACGTCGAAGGTCTGCGGGTCGACGCGGATGTTGGGACAGGCGTCGTTGTGCAGCATGTCCGACTTCTTGAGCGCCCGCGTGCCGCTCGCCGGCAGCAGTCGCTTCGAGACGCCGAGCTCCTCGCCGAGCCCGCGCGAGATCGCGAGCGGGTGGACGAAGCAGGCCGACAGCGCCGGCGCGGCCTTGCCGAAGGCGCCCCATTGCGGGCGCAGCATCATAGGCTCGCAGGTCATCAGCGAGGCTGCGCTGTCGCCCATGGCGCCCCAGGCGATGAAGCCGCCCTTGACGACGAGCTCCGGCTTGATCCCGAAGAAGGCCGGCCGCCAGATGATGACGTCGGCCATCTTGCCGTCCTCCAGCGAGCCGACATGGTCGGCGATCCCGAAGGTCTTCGCGGCGTTGATGGTGTATTTCGCGATGTAGCGCTTGATGCGCGCGTTGTCGCCGAAGCCCGGCTTCTCCTCCGGCAGCGCGCCGCGCTGGTCCTTCATCTTGGAGGCGAGCTGCCACGTCCGGCAGATCACCTCGTGGATGCGGCCCATCCCCTGGCTGTCGGAGCCGAGCATCGAGATCGCGCCGATGTCGTGCAGAACGTCCTCCGCCGCGATCGTCTGCGCGCGGATGCGGCTCTCGGCGAAGGCCACGTCCTCTGGGATCGCCGGGTTGAGGTGGTGGCAGGTCATGGTCATGTCGAGATGTTCGTCGAACGTGTTGACCGTGTAGGGATTGGTCGGGTTCGTCGACGACGGCAGGCAATAGGCCTCGCCGGCCACCCGGATGATGTCCGGCGCATGGCCCCCGCCGGCGCCTTCCGTGTGGTACATGTGGATGGTCCGCCCGGCGATGGCGGCCAGCGTGTCCTCGAGGAATCCGCTCTCGTTCAACGTGTCGGTGTGCAGTTGCACTTGATAGTCGAGCTCGTCGGCCGAGCGCAGGCAGGCGTCGATCGTCGCCGGCATCGCGCCCCAGTCCTCATGGATCTTCAGCCCGCAGCACCCGGTCTCGAGCTGCTCCTTGAGCGAGCCGGGAATGTGGCTGTTGCCGCGCCCGAGGAAGCCGAAATTCATCGGCCAGGCTTCGGAGGCCTGCAGCATCTTGCCGGTGTTGAACGGGCCGCCGGAGTCGATGCCGACCGTGATCGGCCCGAGCGAGCCGCCGAGCATGGTGGTGAGCCCGCTCGCGAGCGCGTGCTCGACGAGGCCGGCGGAGTCGAAATGCACGTGGACGTCGATCCCGCCCGCGGTCGCGATCAGCCCCTCGCAGTCGCGCACGGTGGTGCCAGCGCCCACGATCAGCCGGGGGTCGACGCCGTCCATGATGGCGGGATTTCCGGCCTTGCCGATCCCGACGATCTTGCCGTCCTTGATGCCGATGTCGCCCTTCACGACGCCCAGCACGGCGTCGATCACGGTCGCGTTGCAGAGCAGGAAGTCGAGCGCGCCGTCGGCGTTGGTGACGCCGGCCGCGAGGCCGAGGCCGTCGCGCAGCGTCTTGCCGCCGCCGTGCAGGCACTCGTCGCCGTAGACGGCATAGTCCTTCTCGACCACCGCGACGAGCGAGGTGTCGCCAAGGCGGACCCCGTCGCCGACCGTCGGGCCGTAATGGGCGGCGTAGTCCTTGCGGGAGATGCTGACCATGGGATCCTCAGGCGCCGCGGAAGCCGGCCGCGCGGGCCTTGGCGAGCGCGGCGTCTTTGGCCGCGGGCGTGGTGGTGTCGCCGTCCGACAGGCCGTTCAGCCCGCCGACGAAGCGCTTGCCCCCGAAGGGTGTGAGCGTCACGTCCTTGCTCTGGCCGGGCTCAAAACGCACCGCGGTGCCCGCCGGAATGTCGAGCCGCATGCCGAAGGCCACGGCGCGGTCGAAGGCCATCGCCCTGTTGACCTCGAAGAAATGGAAGTGCGAGCCGATCTGCACCGGCCGGTCGCCGGTGTTCGTCGCGGTGAGGCAGACGCGCGGGCGGCCGTCATTGAGCTCGATCTCGCCGTCCAGCGCCAGCGTCTCGCCGGGCCGGAGGGGATCGGCGTCGGATCCCTCCGCCGGACGGATCGGCTCATGGACGGTGACGAGCTTGGTGCCGTCCGGGAACATGCATTCGACCTGAAGGATGGTGACCATCGCCGGCACGCCCGGCATGACGTCGTCGCCGGTCAGCACCGTCGCGCCGAAGCCGATCAGATCAGCGACCGAGCGGCCGTCGCGCGCGCCTTCCAGGATTTCGTCGGTGATGAGGGCGACCGCCTCGGGGTGGTTGAGCTTCAGGCCGCGGGCGCGCCGCTTCCGCGCCAGCTCCGCGGCGGTGAAGATGGTCAGGCGTTCGAGTTCGGTCGGCGTCAGCAGCATGTGGCTCTCGGTCGGCGTCTAGTTCGAAAACAGGCGGAGCTCGCCGCGGGCGTGGCGCGAGGCGGCGATGTCGAGCCGCGGCGCGAAGCTTTCGATCCGGTCCGGCGGGTGCGAGGAGGCGATTTCGGCGACAAGCGGCAAAAGGCGACGCACCGTCGCTTGCGCGGCCACCGCGCCGATCACGCCGAGGCGCACCGCGGCGGTCGTGAACCCTGACACGACCATATAGCCGGACGCCAGCACGGCCCCTGCGGCGTCGAGCCCCGCGCCGCGCCAGACCACGCCTTGCGTGACGGCGAGATGGCCGAGGCCTTCGCCCGCCCGCACCCGCGCTTGCCAGGCGGCGGCGCCGGGCGTCCCGATCCGGACATGGGCTGCGAGCAGGCCGGCGCCGTTTCGGCGGGAGCCCGAGCGGAAGGGCTCGCTCAGCGTGGCCGCCTCGACCTCGCGATCGATCTCCACGACGGCGTCGAGGTCGTCGGCCCGCTCGAAGGCGCGGCCGAGCGCCACGCGGTCGGCCGTCGCCCAGCGCCGGCGCAGCGTCGCCGCGACGACCGCTTCGAGCTCCGTGGACGTCAGCCCGCCTTCGGCCGCAAGCCCTTCGAGTCCGTTCGAAAAGGCAAAACCGCCGCTGGGAAAGGCCGCGTCCGCCTGCCACATCGCCAGCAGCTGGCCGATCACGCCGCGAGGCCCTCCGAGACGATCGAGCTCTTGATCGCCCGGCCGGAGAACAGCCCGTCGAGCCGCGCGTAATAGGCGTCCGCCGGCCCCTCCAGCGCGACGAGGAGGCTCTCGCCTTCGAACCGCACGCGCCAATGCAGGTTTCCGGCGTGGTAGCCGAGCTCGACGGCGTCGGCGATCGAGCGCGGCTCCAGCCGCAGCCAGCGCTCGACCTCCGCGCGCACCACGATGGCGCGGGTCTCGTCGATCGCAAGCACGGCGCCGTCGAACAGCTTCTGGTCGCGCGGCAGGGCGATCGCGAGCTCCTCGCCGCCGGCCGTCGTGATCCTGAGGCGCCGGCGCGCCATGTCCGCGCTCGCGATGGTCACCTCGTCGACGGCGTCGCGATGCTCGAGACGATGGATGCGCTCATGCAGATCAGGTGCGGCGCGGTCCCCGACGATGTGGTCGATGTGCAGCATGCCAGTCAGGTTCCTGGGAGGGCGCGTCGCGGGCGGTCGTCTCGTTCCGCCCGCGACGCGGCCGGTCAGCGGTGGGTGGTCGCCGTGGTGGGCAGCCCCTCGATCGGGCACTCGTCGACCCCGACCGTCGGCCGCGTCATCGCCTCCACCATCTCGCGCGTGCCTTCAGGGTCGGCGATCCAGCGCTTGTAGAAGTCGTAGGGGCAGGCGGCTTCGCCCTTGTCGCCGTCGCCGGAGTTGATCATGCCGGTGTAGCCGCGGTGGAGCAACTTGAAGAGGTGGTTGTTCGACTGGCCGTTGCGGCGATGATCGCGGATCAGCGACATCGAAAGCTGGGCGTAGTTGACGCCGTTCTCCTCCGTGCCGCATTCGCCGAGGGTCCGGCCGTCGAAGCCGACGATCGCGGAGTGGCCGAAATACGAGTACACGCCGTCGAAGCCGGTGGCGTTGGCGACCGCGACATAGGTGTTGTTCGCCCAGGCCATCGCCTTCGCCATGACGATCTGCTGCTCCTTAGCCGGGTACATGTAGCCCTGGCAGCGGACGATCAGCTCGGCCCCGCGCATCGCGCAGTCGCGCCAGATCTCGGGGTAATTGCCGTCGTCGCAGATGATCAGGCTGACCTTCAGGCCCTTGGGGCCGTCCGAGACGTAGGTGCAGTTGCCGGGATACCAGCCCTCGATCGGCACCCACGGCATGATCTTGCGGTACTTCTGGACGATCTCGCCCTGGTCGTTCATCAGGATCAGCGTGTTGTAGGGCGCCTTGTTGGGGTGCTCCTCGTGCCGTTCGCCTGTGAGCGAGAACACCCCCCAGGTCTTCGCCTTACGGCAGGCGTCGGCGAAGATTTCCGTCTCCTCGCCGGGGATCGCGGAGGCGGTGTCGTACATCTCCTTGGAGTCGTACATGATGCCGTGGGTCGAGTATTCCGGGAAGATCACGAGATCCATGCCGGGAAAGCCGGACTTCATGCCGACGACCATGTCGGCGATTTTCTTAGCGTTCTCCAGCACCTCGGCCTTGGTGTGGAGCCGCGGCATCTTGTAGTTCACGACGGCGACGCCGACCGTGTCGTTGCTCGAACCGATATCACCGTGAATCATGCCCGTGTCTCCTTATGGCCCATCGAGCGTTCCACGACGCCCTGTCGGCGGGACGCGCGCGCCCATGCGCTGGCCAGCGCAAAGAACGCCTCGCAGCAGCACATGCTGGCGCAGTAAATCGTCAGATCAGATCGCGCTCTTCGCGGCGCGCGGGGAAGCACTCAGGTGTGTTTCACCGTCGCCGCGTGCGACATTCTCTGCCGCGCGCAGTCTAAAACAAAAAAAGCCCGCCAAATCCCGGTAAGGGATCTGTCGGGCTACATCGCCACGCCGGATCGACAGCGTCGTGATCCAGCTTCGCCGCCGAGCCGCTGCATCGCAACCAAGCAACGACGTGAGCTAAGCATCATCCGGACGGAAGTTCAATAGGTCGTTGGCGCGGATGATCGCCGTCGCCATCTCCTCCATCGACACGCGCTTGGCCATCGCCTGCTTCCGGATCGACTGGAAGGCCTCTTCCTCCGTCGCGCTCTGGGACGCCATGAGGATCGCCTTGGCTTTCTGGATCTGCTGGATGCCGTTCAGCTTCCGCTCAAGTTTGCGCACCCGGCGCGCCTGCTCTCTGCGCTCGAGCCAGAGGCTGCGGGCGAGCGCGATCTGGGTCAGCAGTCCGAACGGCTTGACCGGGCGCTCGATCACGGCGAGCACATCGCTTTCGAGGACCAAAGCGAGGGCGGACGGGCTCTCATAGCCCACGATCGCGATCAGCGTGGGCGAGGTCTCGGTGCGGGATTTCACGAGCTTCTGCAGCGCGTCGCGGTCCTCCTGCTCCATCGCGAGCAGCACGAGATCCACGTTCTCCGCGAAGCTCGCCGGGATTGGCCATGTGGTCTCGACGAAGCAGCCGATGCGCTTGAGCTGCTCGACGAGCTGCTTGCCCTCCGCGTCGTTCGGGTGAATCGCCTGGACGCGCAGGCCCTTGATGTCCCGCAGGATCTGGATCGCCATCGCCCGCGCGCCGTCAGCGCCCGCTCGACAGCGACGGCTCGACGAAGTCCGCCGACCAGTCGTCGAGGCTCTGCGAGACGCAATACGGGTCGGGCTTCACGCGCACGCCGGGGTTCCAGACGATCTGGAACGCGCCCTTGGCGTCGAGCCGCGCGACGCGCGGCCACAGATAGGTGTGATGGTTGTCGGCGTCGACGCGGACCCGGCCCTGGGGCGCGTCGAACTCGATCTCCATGATCTCCGCCAGCACCCGCCGCGGGTCGTCGGAGCCCGCGCGCTCGAGGGCGGCGGCGGCGAGATAGATCTGGAAATAGGCGGCTTCCGCCGCCGACGGGATCGGCGCGTCCGCGCCGAAGCGGAGCCGGTAGGAGGAGGTGAATTTGCGGGCCGCGGGAGTGCCCAGCGTCGAAAAGAACGTGGCCGCCGAAATATGGCCCTCCGCGACCCCTTCGCGCATCTCGGCGACGTCGGCCTCGGAGGTGGTCAGGCTCGCGATCGGCATGGTCGAGGGCGAGAACCCGGCGTCGGCGTAGGCCTCGTAGAACGGCGCGGTGGCCTGCCCGACGATCGTCGAGAAGATGGCGTCCGGACTGAACTTGCGGATGCGCTTCACGACGTGGCTGAGGTCATCAGCGCCCGCGGTGAGAGGAATGTACAGCTCCTCCACCACCTTGCCGCGCGACTGGACCACGAAGTCGCTCATGATCCTGTTGGTCTCGTAGGGGTAGATGTAGTTGGAGCCGATGAACAGGAAGCGCTGTCCATGGCGCGCCAGAAGATATTTCGCGAGCTGGAACGCGTTCTGGTTCAGGGTCGCGCCGGTGTAGATCGCCTGGGCGGAGTATTCGAAACCCTCATAGAAGGTCGGGTAGAACAGCAGCCCGCGGAACGAGTCGATCACGGGGAGGACCGCCTTCCGCACGCTCGACATGTAGCAGCCGAAGACGAGCTTGACCCCGTCGGCGCCGATCATCTGCTCGGCCAGCGCTCGGGACTGCTTCGGATCGGAGGCGGCGTCATAGACGACCGGCCTGATTTCACGCCCCAGCACCCCTCCGGCCGCGTTGATCTCGTCGATGGCGAGCAAAGTCGCGTTCAGCTGCGCGCGTTCGATGTTCGCGGTCGCGCCGGTCGTGGAGAACAGCACGCCGATCCGCCAGGGCTCCGTAGCCAACGTCAACTCCGGTTGGTCGTTCATGTGATCGGCCGATGTCACGATGGCCGCCGCGATCTCCATACCGCAATTCCCCCGGGTCCACAGCGTGACGCAAACGACAGGCCGGCATGCGCGGTCAGATGGAGAGGTCGAGGGGGCACGCGTCCTGCTCCCTGTTGCGCGGCGACCCCGGCGTCGTTCATTAGTCGGCGCGGCCGAAGACGGGCCGCCTCCCAGCCCGCATCGGACGACATGAGCACCAGCGCATTCCTGCCGCGACCTGATGCGGCGATAGGCAGCTTTCGCCGCCTTTTCGATCGCTTCGCCGCCTGCGGCGCCACGCCGGCGGGCGGCGTCGACCGCCAGTGCGGGACGCCGGCGGACGGCGAGGCCCGCAACGTCTTTGCGTCCGCCCTGCGCGGCGCGGGCGCCGAAGCGCTGACGGACGCGGTCGGAAACCAGTTCGGGATCTTCCGGCTCTCGGACGTCGCGGACGCGCCGCTCGTGATGATGGGCTCGCATCTCGACAGCCAGCCCCTGGGCGGTCGCTTCGACGGCGCGCTCGGCGTCGCGGCGGCGGCGGCTGTGGGCGAAACGCTTCTTGCGGCGAAGCGCGCCGGCGCCCGGTTCGACGCCGACTTCTGCGCCGTGAACTGGACCAACGAGGAAGGCGCGCGATTTCGGCCGAGCCTGCTCGGCAGCGGGACTTACGTCGGCGCGCACGACGCGGCCTTCGCGCTGTCCCGGGCGGACGACGACGGGGTGACCTTGCGCGAGGCGCTCGGGGCGATCGGCGCCATAGGCGCGAACGTCCCGCCGCCGAAGCCCGCAAGCTATCTCGAGCTGCACGTCGAACAGGGCACGGTTCTTGAAGAGGCGGGGGCGACGATCGGGATCGTCACGCGCAACTGGGGAGCCGCCAAGATCGACGTCACGTATCAGGGCGAACAGGCCCACACCGGACCTTGCCCCATGCCGCGCCGCCGCGACGCGCTGCTCGCGGCGGCCTATCTCATCACTGACGCGCGCGAGATCGCCGACCGCTGGCCAGGCGTGGTCCACACCTCGGTCGGTCGGATCATCGTCGCGCCGAATTCGCCGAACGTGGTGCCGTCCGAGGTCCGGCTCTCGCTCGAGATCCGCTCCGCGGACGACGGAGTGCTGGCCGAGGCCGGCGCGCTCGGAGAAGAGGCGGTCGCGCGGGCGGCGGAGCGCGCGAACGTGGTCGTGGGGTCCGCGACCCGAAACGTCCGCCCGATCCGCGCCCTCACGCCGGCCGTCGCCGACCTCGTCGAGCTGTGCGCGTGCGACGCCGGGCTGGCGAGCCTGCGCATGGACACCGTCGCGGGACACGACGCGCTGAGCCTGCTCGGAATCTGCCCGATCGGGCTTGTCTTCGTCCCCAGCATCGACGGCGTCGCGCACAGCGAGGGCGAAAACACCTCCGACGCGGATATCGAGGCCGGCTTCGCGACGTGTCTCGACGCCGCGTCACGCCTCTGCCGGGCGGGGGGCTCGCCGGAGCGCGTACTGACGGAGAGCCGCGCATGACGCCGTTCGGCGTGGCGGCGACCCCCTTCGACCGCAGGATCGAGGACGCGATCCGCCGCGTCCCCGGGCTCGCCGGGAAGGTGGCGCGCTACGGGCTGGCGGCGCCGGCCGTGGCGTCGCCGGTGCATCGCGCGGTTGCGTCGGACTGCGTCCGACTGGAGCTTAACGACGGCGGCGCCGTGTTCCTCAAGATCCGCCACGAGGATTGCGCGGCGGACGTGACCCCCTGGGCCGGGGAGGCGGCCCGCAAGGCGGCGGAGGCAGGCGTCGGCCCGGACGTTCTGTTCGAAGGCGAGGGTCTGCTCGGCCTCGCCTTCCTGCCCGAGCGCTGGCGATACGGCCGGGCCGGCGACCTGCAGGACCTTTCCGTCCTCGCTCCCGCGATGGAGGCGAAGCGGCGGCTGCATGACGGGCCGCCGCTCGGCCGTCGTTTCAGCCCGTTCGAGCGGGTCGTGGCGCTCGCCGCCGAAGCAGAGACGGCCGGCGCGCCGCTTCCCGACGACACGGGACGGCTGGTGGCCGAGTGCGCCCTCATCGGAGCGGCGATCGAAGCGGCCGGCTACGATCTGAGCTTCTGTCACAATGACGGCGTCGCCTCGAACGTGATGGTCGGCGGGCAGGGCGTTCGTCTCGTCGACTTCGATCTCGCGGGCGACAACGATCCCTGGTTCGACGTCGGCGCGCTCATCAACGAGGCGTGCGCCTTCGAGGCGGACCGCTGCGCGGCGCTGGAGCTGTACGCCGGCCGGGCCGAGGAGCGCATCCTCAACCGATGCCGGCTCTACGGCGCCGTCGACGACGTGATGTGGGGCCTGTGGGGCGTGACCCGCGCCGTCACCTCGGCGCGCACGGGCGTCGAGTTCTACAAATACGGCACATGGCGGCTGCTGCACGCCCGCACGACGATGGGCGATCGCGGCTTCGAAGCGTGGCTGCGCCGCCTGTGACGGACAAGCGTATGAGAGGACTTCGACCGAGATGACGTCCGCGATGTCCTGGAAGCGGCCCGGCGAGGCGCAGAGCGCGGGCGAGCGCGATCTCGAGGCGATCCTCAAGCAGGTGGAGCGCTGGCGGGGCGCGCCGCTGCGCTATCGCCCGGTGTCGGGCGGGATCAGCAACGCCAACTGGTGCGTCGCGGCGGGCGAGGCCGGCGACTACTTCCTGAAGGTGCCGGGGCGCGGCACCGAGATGTTCATCGAGCGCGGGGCTGCGAACGACGCCAGCCGCAAGGCCCACGCCTGCGGCTTCGGCGTCGAAGTGGTCGATTTCCTGCCGGACGTCGGCGTCGAAATCTTCGCCTTCGTGGAAGGCTACCGCGCGTCGTCGAACCTCGACTTCCTGCGTCCGAAGGTGAGGCGCAACGCGGTGCTCGCGCTCAGGGCCTTCAACGATTCCGAGCCGCTGGGGCTCACTAAGACGATCTTCGACATGATTGAGGAGCATGTGAGCCAAGTCGCCCAGGTCGGGGGCCGGCTGCCGGCGGACCAGGCGTTTCTGATGCGCCGGTTCGGGGAGGCCAAGGCCGCGCTCGCCGCGTCGGGCCTCGATCTCGTCCCCTGCATGAACGACACGCTCGCTGGCAACTTCATGATCGACGAGGCCGACCGCGTCCTGCTCGTCGACTTCGAATACGCCTCCAACAACGAGCGCGTCTGCGAGATCGCGCTGTGGTTCGACGAGATGGCGTTTCCCGAGACCGTCGAACGCGAGATGATCGAGACCTATTTCGGCGTCTGGACGCCCCAGATCGACGCCCGGATCAAGGTGCTCAAGGCGTTGGCCGACCTCAAATGGGCGACCTGGGCGATGATCCAGGAGGCCGTCTCGACGCTCGACTTCGATTACTACAAATACGGCGCGTGGAAGCACATGCGCGCCCGCACGCTGTTCCATCACCCGGACTGGCCGGCCTGGCTGAGGCGGCTCTGACCGCCTGAAGACGCAGGCTGGCCGTCTCGCTCGGAAGGTGGCGGACCGCTCGCCGCGGCGGTCGCCAGGACGAGACCGTCCGGAACAAAATGGCCCCGGTCTCCTTTGTCTGGTGCAGGCTCCGGAAGGGCGGAGCCGCACATGTCATGGGAGCAAGCCATGCCTGCGAAATCGCAAGCTCAGCAGAAGGCTGCGGGCGCCGCGCTCGCGGCCAAGCGCGGGGACCAGAAGAAAAGCGACCTGAAGGGTGCATCGAAGTCCATGGTGGAGTCGATGAGCGAGAAGGAGCTCGAGGCGATGGCGTCCTCGAAACGCAAGGGCAAGCCGGAGCACGCCGCAAAGCGCTGACCGTCGTCCGCGCCGCTTCGCGCGCGGCCGACCGGGCAGGCTGGATCGCTGACGTCCTCCGTCGGGTGACCCTCGCGGACGGCGCGCTATAAGCTTGCGCGTGAGCGTGCTCTGCCGGCGCGCCTCGTCGCAGAGCGGATCTCGCATGGCCTCAGGCGCACATCCCTTCTACTCCGCGCATCGGCACGGCTTCGTGCGGGTCGCCGTGGCGACGCCGCGCGTCGCCGTCGGCGATCCCCGGCGGAACGCCGACGCGGCGATCGAGCTTGCGGAGCGCGCGGCCGGCGAGCACGCCGACCTCCTGATCTTCCCGGAGCTCAATCTCTCGGGATACGCGATCGACGACCTGCATCTGCAGGAGGCGCTTCTGGACGAGGTCGAGCGCGCGGTGGCGGCGGTCGCGGACCGCAGCCGGACGCTCGCGACGGCGCTGCTCGTGGGCGCTCCCCTGCGGCGGAACGGCCGGCTCTACAATTGCGCGGTCGCGGTCGCGCGCGGCAGGGTGCTGGGGGTCGTGCCCAAGACGTTCCTGCCGAACTACCGGGAATATTACGAGAAGCGGTGGTTCGCGTCGGGCGCCGGGCTGTGCGGGCTCGACATCGCGATCGCCGGCCAGACGGCGCCGTTCGGGACGGACCTGCTGTTCGCTTCCGCCGACCTGTCCGACTTCACATTCCACGTGGAGATCTGCGAGGACTATTGGTCCCCGACCCCGCCATCGACGCTCGGGGCGCTCGCCGGCGCGCTGATCCTCTGCAACCTCTCGGCGTCCAACATCACCGTGGGGAAGGCCGACGACCGGTCGCTGCTGTCGGCCTCGCAGTCGATGCGCTGTGTCGCGGCCTACGCCTATTCGGCCGCCGGCTCAGGCGAAAGCACGACCGACCTCGCCTGGGACGGGCAGGGTTCGATCCACGAGCTCGGCGAGACGCTCGCCCAGTCCAAACGCTTCTCGCGCGAGCCGCAGATCATCGTCGCCGACGTCGACGTCGAGCGGCTGCGGCTTGAGCGGATGCGCTTCGGCACGTTCAACGACGCGGCCGCCTTGGCCGGGCACCCCGAAACGACGTTCCGCACGGTGAGATTCGCGCTGGAGCCGAGCTTTGGCGACATCGGCCTCAGGCGACCGCTCCGCCGCTTCCCTTACGTGCCGGACACGCCGGCCCGGCTCGACCAGGACTGCTACGAGACATTCAACATCCAGGTCGAGGGGCTCGTCCGCCGGTTCGAGGCGACCTCCGGCTCGAGCATGGTCATCGGCGTCTCCGGGGGGCTGGATTCGACGCAGGCGCTGATCGTCGCGGCCAAGGCCTGCGATCTGCTCGGCCTGCCGCGCTCCGCCATTCTCGGGTTCACGATGCCGGGCTTCGCGACCGGCGAGGAGACCCGCGGCAACGCGTGGAAGCTCATGCGCGCGCTCGGCGTCACGGCCGAGGAGATCGACATACGCCCGGCGGCGCGGCAGATGCTCGCCGACATGGGCCACCCCTTCGCGCGCGGCGAGAAGGTCTACGACATCGCCTTCGAGAACGTGCAGGCGGGCCTTCGCACCGATTATCTGTTCCGGCTCGCCAACCAGCGCGGCGGCTTTGTGGTGGGAACCGGCGACCTTTCGGAGCTCGCGCTCGGCTGGTGCACCTATGGCGTCGGCGACCAGATGAGCCACTACGCCGTCAATGCGGGACTGGCGAAGACGCTGATCCAGTATCTGATCCGCTGGACCGTCGCGTCGCGCCAGTTCGAGGCGGACGCCTGCGCGGTGCTGAACGCGATCCTCGAAACCGAGATTTCGCCGGAGCTGGTGCCGCCGGACGAGGGCGGCGCCATCCAGAGCACGCAGTCGAAGATCGGCCCTTACGAACTGCACGACTTCTTCCTGTTCCACACGCTGCGCTACGGCCTGCCGCCGTCCAAGATCGCCTTCCTCGCCTGGCGCGCCTGGCGCGACGCGTCGGCCGGCGCCTGGCCCGCCGGCTTTCCGGAGGCGGGAAAGAACGCCTATGACCTCGCGACAATCGCGCATTGGCTGGAGGCGTTCCTGCGGCGGTTCTTCCAGACGAGCCAGTTCAAGCGGAGCGCGATTCCGAACGGGCCGAAGATCTCCTCCGGCGGCGCGCTGTCGCCGCGCGGCGACTGGCGCGCGCCCTCGGACGGCGTCGCCGACGCCTGGCTCGCGGAGTTGCGGGAGGCGCTGCCGCCGGAGGCGTCAGGCCGCGGCTGACCGCTGCGGCCAGGCCCTGAGAAGGCTCTCCGCGTCGGTGAAGACGACCTGCTGGCTGAACCGGCCGGCGTAGAGCTTCAGCAGCGCGTCGTGGGTCTCGTCGGACGAGCTGCACAGCGCGTCCTTGGGCAGGACGACGAAATAGCCAAGGTCGACCGCGGACAGGACGGCGGCCAGCACGCAGACGTCCGTCTCCGCGCCGGTGATGACGAGCGTGTCGGCCTTTCGCTCCTGCAGCCTCCGGCCAAGATCCGTGCCTGAGAAGGGCGAGAAGGCCGGCTTGTCCAGCGTCTCCGCCGGTGGGGCGAGGCGCCGGAGAGGCTCGACCAGCTCGATCAGATCCGGGTCCATCCGCTCGGTCGTGAACGACCTCCACCGCTCGAAATACGCCCTCCAGCCCACCCCGGCCGCCTCATCAGGGCTTGCGGGCGGTATGAAGCGGGTGAAAATCGTGTCCGCCGCATGCCGCTCTGCGATCTCCGTCACGACAGGCAGCACGCGCTCCATCCAGGGAGTCCGCCATTCGGTCTCCTCGGCGAACATTTTTTGCATGTCGACGCACAGATGAACCATGCGTCGGGGGGTGAGATCGAGACCGGGCATAGGGAAAGTCCGAAGCTGCGACGCCTGCTATCTAGGAAGCTTCTTCGGGGCCGAGATGTTCCCCGCGAACCCGTCCGTCTTTCGGCCGCGGCGGCGCCGGCGCCGACGATGTGACCCGAGGATGTCGGGCTTTCGACGGACAGGGAGCCCCCGCGCCCTAGGATATTTTCGGGCGCGCTGAGGAAGGCGAATCCCGAATGACGCTTGGTCTCACATCCTTCGAAGTCGACGCCGGGCTGCGGATGCTCGCCGCGGCGGCCTGCGGTCTGGCGCTCGGTTTCAACCGGGACCTCAAGAACAAACCGACGGGAATGCGGACGCTCGCGCTCGTGTCTCTCGGCGCCTGTCTGGTCTCATTGGCCGGACTTCAGCACGAGCCGCTTCGGACGGAGCCTGACGCCATGAGCCGCGTCGTGCAGGGCGTGCTGCAGGGCGTCATGACCGGAGTGGGCTTCATCGGCGCGGGCGTGGTGCTGAAGCTGGAGGACGAGCGCCGCGTCCGAGGATTGACCACCGCGGCCACGGTGTGGGCGACCGCGTCCCTCGGAATCGCCTGCGGTTTGGCGAGCTGGCCGTTGATCTTCTTCGGAGCCGTGCTGACCCTGCTCATCCTGGTGCTGCCGCGGCGGGTGGCGCGCGCGCTCCACAAGGACTTCGGCGAAGACGACGGGTGAAGCCCGCCTCATCTCACGCGTCGACATGCCGTGCGCGGCGCGCGGCCGCGCAGCGTTTCCCTAGCTCGGACGCGCAGTCGGACTCTTCGGCTTGTCCCCGGTGACGGGCCGGCTGGGCGACGAGTGGTCGTCCGGCTTGCGCGTCGCGTCATGATCGCCGGCGGGATTCGCGCCATGCGCTCCATCGTTGTGCGAGTCGCCCTGCGAGGGCGCCATCGCGCCTTTGGCGTCATTCTTGACCTTGGACTTGGACGGAGAGGTCATGCAGGGAGCGCCTTTGATCGAGATGAGGCGACGCGTCCGCGGAGGGCGCGACGCTGGAGGCCAGCCGGGCCCTCCCGCGCCGGCCCCCCTTTCGTAGGAGAATGGAAACTCAGGCGGCCTTGCGCTGAGCCTGCTGCTCCATCCAGGAGCGATGCCGGCGTTCGTCCTCGAGGGCCTTGGCGAAGAAGGCCTTCGACTTCGGGATCGCGTCGTCGTGACGGGTCGCGCGCTCATAGGCGGTGACCGTATCGTCCTCGTTGGTCTTCATCGCTTTGAGGATGGCGGAATCGCCGCCGACCATGTCGGCGAACGCGACTTTTCCGGTCGTCAGCATCTTCTTCATGTCGCCGCCGGTCGGCGCATCGATGTTCAGCTCCCGCGCGATCTCCTGAAGCACCGACAGGTGCTGCGCGTGATCCGCACGGAACTCGGACACCTGGCGCTTCGCCTGCGGGTCGTCGAGGCGCCCTATCGCGGAGTCGTAGGCGGCGATCGCGTCATGTTCGAGATAGATCAGATCCGTCACGAGCGATTCGATCGAGCCTTCCGTTCCAACGGTCGTGGCCATGTTCTCCTCCTGTGTTGAGCCGTCGTCGGCGTCAAATGCAAAAGGGCGGAGAAGGCTTGATCGTTCCCGGCAGGCGTCGGCGTCGCGACCTCGTTACAGCGAGCAGGCCGGCGGCTTCCGGGAGAGCGGGGCAGTCCGCGAATGCTCCCGGCCTCACAGGCGAAAGCGCGCAAGTCCGAACGCCAGCCCGACATTCGCGAGCGCCACGGCCGCCAGCGCCCACAGCGTCGCGCCGGCGCCGGCGCCAGCGAGGAGGAGGCCGGCCGCGAAGGGCGCCGCCGCCTGGCTGACCAGGTTCGGCGCCGCAAGGCGCCCCATCACGACGGGGTACCCGTCGGCGCCGAACAGAGCGAGCGGCGCCGTGCCCCGGGCGATCGACCATACGCCGTTGCCGGCCGCGTAGAGGAGCACGGCGAGCGCGGCGCTTCCGGCGCCGAGAGCGAGCAGGGTCACGCCGAGAGCCACGAACGCGCCCGCCGCCAGAAGGGTGGCGGTCGGATGCAGGCGGCCGCCCGCCATCATCTCGACGATTCGGGCCCCGACCTGCGCGGGGCCGATCAGCGCGCCGATCGCGACGGCGGCGGCGAGCGACAGCCCCTGGGCCTGCAGGATCGTCAGCAGGTGCACGGACAGCGCGGTCTGGACGGCGCCGTTCAGCATCAGGATCACGGCGAGCATGCAAAAGGCGCCGCGCTCCCGCGACGTCCACGCCCCGGGCTGGACGATCGCGGCCGCGCGCAGCTTCCGGGCCTCCCGCGGCAGGAGGGCGAGCAGGGCGGGAGCCATGACGGCGACGTGGAGGGCCGCGTAGGCCAGGCAGGCGCCTCGCCAGCCCAGGCGCTCGACCGCGAGCGCCGACAAGGGCCAGCACACCGTGCTGGCGAAGCCGCCGAACAGCGTGACCGCGGTGATCGCCCGCCGGGCGGACGCTCCGAAGATCCGGCCGAGCGTCGAAAACGCCGCGTCGTAGAGGCCGGCGCCCATTCCGATGCCGAGGGCCGCCCAGCCGACGAGGTAGACAGGCAGAGTGGGCGCAAGGCCGACCGTCGCGAGACCCGCGCCGATCAGAAGCGAGCCGGCGGCCATGGTGGGCCTGCCGCCGAAGCCGTCGATCATCCGGCCGACGAACGGCGCGACCAGGCCCGAGGTCAGCAGGCCGATCGAGCCGCCGCCGACCACCCAGGGCAGGGGCCATCCGGTGTCGGCGGCGATCGGCTGCGCGAGCACCGCGAGCAGGTAGTAGCTGGAGCCCCAGGACAGGATCTGCGCGACGCCAAGCAGCGGGATGACACGCCGTGCGTGGCGAGACCAGGCGTCCGCCGCCGCCCCGTCCACGCTTCAGACGGCCTGCTTCAGCGAAACCCGGGCCTCGAGCGCCGCCGCGCTCTCCTTCCGCTCGCTGTAGCGGTCGGTCAGGTGGTCGGAGACGTCGCGGGTGAGGAGCGTGAACTTCACCAGCTCCTCCATCACGTCGACCACGCGGTCGTAATAGGGCGAGGGCTTCATCCGGCCGTCCTCGCCGAACTCCTGAAAGGCTTTCGCGACCGAGGACTGGTTCGGGATCGTTAGCATCCGCATCCAGCGGCCCAGCACGCGCATCTGGTTGACGGCGTTGAACGACTGCGAGCCGCCCGAGACCTGCATGACCGCGAGCGTGCGCCCCTGCGTCGGCCGCACCGATCCGACCGAGAGCGGGATCCAGTCGATCTGGGACTTCATCACGCCCGTCATGGCCCCGTGACGCTCCGGGCTCGTCCAGACCTGCGCCTCCGACCAGAGCGAGAGCTCGCGCAGCTCCTGCACCTTGGGGTGATCGACCGGCGCGTCGTCCGGCAGCGGCAGGCCCGCGGGATCGAACACCCGCGTCTCGCAGCCGAGGCGGTCGAGCAGCCGCCGGGCCTCGAGCGTCAGCAGGCGGCTGTAGGAGACGGGCCGGAGCGAGCCGTAGAGCAGCAGGACGCGGGGCGGGTGGGTCGACCGCGGGCCATGGAGCCGCGAGAGATCGGTCGCGCGAAACGCGTCCACGGCGAGATTCGGAAGGTCGGTCACGAGAGGTCGCCTTTCGAAGGCTTGGGGCCGGCGTCCCGGGACGCCGACGCGGCGAAGGCCGCGGCGATCTCGGGACGCCCCGCGCAGCAATCCTTGAGAAGGAAGGCGGCGAGCCCCTGCACCGCGTCGAGATCGGCGCGGTAGACGATCAGCCGGCTCCGCCGCTCCGACCGCACGAGGCCGGCGCGCGCGAGGATCGCGAGATGGGTCGAAAGGGTGTTGTGGGGCACGCCGAGCCCGCGTGCGATCTCGCCGACCGGCAGCCCCTCCGGCTCGTGCAAGACGAGCAGGCGGAACGCGTCCAGGCGCGTCGGCTGGGCCAGCGCCCCAAAGGCGTCGATGACGTCTTGTCTGTCCATATGTCGACATATGCCGACATATGGCCACCGGTCAATGGGCAGACGCATTGGCGGTGGGGCGAAGTGCTGAGATTGCTGCGCCGCGAAGAATGTTCTTGCGACGCAACGTGGTTTTCGCCACGATGACGACCGTTCGACGGACTCGGGCCTCGCTCCGGGTGGCTCATCCCGGCGCCTATCCCCGGGCTACCTCACGCGCCCAAGTGCTTGAGCTTCACGCCGCTCCGCGGCGCGGGCGCGCTCCCTTCGATCCGGAACCTCAAAATGACCGCACTTGAAAGAGTGCGACGCGACTGGCTTGGCAATGTCCGTGGGGACGTGCTGGCCGGGATCGTGGTCGCGCTCGCCCTCATCCCCGAGGCCATCGCCTTCTCGATCATCGCGGGCGTCGACCCGAAGGTCGGCCTCTACGCGTCCTTCTCCATCGCCTGCCTGATCGCCTTCGTCGGCGGCCGGCCCGGCATGATCTCCGCCGCCACCGCCGCGACCGCGGTCCTGATGATCACGCTCGTGCGCGAGCACGGCCTGCAATACTTGCTCGCCGCGACCGTGGTCGCCGGGATCCTGCAGGTCCTCGCGGGGCTCCTGCGCCTCGGCGTGCTGATGCGCTTCGTGTCCCGCTCGGTGATGACCGGGTTCGTGAACGCGCTCGCC
Organism: Hansschlegelia sp. KR7-227; assembly: GCF_049446035.1. Lineage (NCBI taxonomy): Bacteria > Pseudomonadati > Pseudomonadota > Alphaproteobacteria > Hyphomicrobiales > Methylopilaceae > Hansschlegelia > Hansschlegelia sp. KR7-227. The sequence goes on along the minus strand of NZ_JBMSEA010000003.1, from coordinate 113,935 downwards.
ATCCTGATCTTCATGGCCCAGCTCCCCGAGCTGACCAATGTGCCATGGCTGACCTACGTCATGGTCGCGGCGGGGCTGGCCATCATCTACCTGCTGCCGCGCCTCACGACCGCCGTGCCGTCGCCGCTCGTCTGCATCCTGGCCTTGACCGCAGTCTCGCTGCTGTTCCACCTCGATCTGCGCACGGTCGGCGACATGGGCGAGCTGCCGTCGACGCTGCCCGTGTTCCTCCTTCCCGACGTCCCCCTCACGCTCGAGACCCTGCGGATCATCCTGCCGTACTCGGCTGCGGTGGCGGCGGTCGGCCTGCTCGAATCCCTGATGACGGCCTCGATCGTCGACCAGATGACCGACACGCGCAGCGACAAGAACCGCGAATGCGTCGGCCAGGGCGTCGCCAACTTCGTCACGGGGTTCTTCGGCGGGATGGCGGGCTGCGCGATGATCGGCCAGTCGGTGATCAACGTGAAGTCCGGCGGCCGCGGGCGACTCTCGACCTTCGTGGCCGGCGCATTCCTGCTGTTCCTGATCGTGGTCCTGAGCGACTGGGTGCGGATCATCCCGATGCCCGCTCTGGTCGCGGTCATGATCATGGTCTCGGTCGGCACCTTCAGTTGGTCCTCGATCGGGAACCTCCGGACCCATCCGTGGCAGTCGAGCGTCGTCATGCTGGCGACCACGCTCGCGACCATCGGGACCCACAACCTCGCCATCGGCGTGCTGACCGGGGTGGCGCTGTCGGCGGCCTTCTTCGCCTGGAAGGTCTCGCACTCCTTCACTGTCCGCCCGACCTCCTCGGAGGACGGCGCCGAGCAGGCCTACGAGGTCGAGGGACAGGTGTTCTTCGGCTCGGCCGGGACGTTCGTCGACGCCTTCGACTTCGCGCCCGACGTGAAGCGCGTGCGCATCGACGTGACCCGCGCGCATGTCTGGGACCTGACGGGCGTCGCGGCTCTCGACGCGGTGGTGATGAAGTTCCGACGCCTCGGGGCGGAGGTCGAGGTCGCGGGCCTCAACCATGCCAGCGCCACGATCGTCGACAGGCTCGGCGTCCACGACAAGCCGGGCGCCGTCGACCCGCTCGCCGTCCACTGACCGCGCCGGAGGGGCGACTCAGCCGTTCAGAACCGCGGCGGTCGCCTCACGCAGCCGCCGTTTGTCGTCCGCGGTGACAAGCGCGACGTCGGCCCGCTCCATGGCCAAAACGGAGTGGCGCCGCGCGGCCTGGGCATAGCGGCCGTCGCCCATCCGGGCGAGCGTCCCGAACGCCTTTTGAAGACGCAGGCCAATCTCGACGACGCCCGCGCCGTCGCGTGCGATCCCTGTGAAGATGTCGTCGAACAGGTCGTCCGGTTCGATCGCCGGCACGTGGACGCGAGGGAACGCGACGCCGCCGCCGTCGCCGGGCGTGGGGGGCTCCGCCCAGAGCGCCAGAACGCGCACGGCGCGGCCGATCACGTCGATGGCCGTGCCGGGATCATTGATCCCCGGAGAGAGCGCCCGCGAGGCGATTTCCGACAGGACGCAAACGCCGAAGCGGGGATCCTGGTCGTAGGAGCGGACGTCGTCGAGCGTGAAGCAACTGCGGACGCGGGCGTCGAGGTCGTCCCCGTCGAGCCCCTGCGCCCAGGAGAGCGGCTGCGACGGATCAACGAACTTGCCCGGAAGGATCGCGACGAAGATCCGGCCCTTGCCGTCTTCCGCGATCGCCGACAGCGCCGCCACGTCGAGATGCTGGAGGTAGCCGATCGATTGCGCGTGGATCGGCCGGGCCGAAGGCGGCGGCGCGCCGGGGTCGTCGAAGCGGACGCCGCCCATATGCGGACGATCGCGGCGCGCGCGCATCGCGTCGGCGGCGACCTTCTCGACGCGCGCGGTGGTCTCCGTCACCCGCCCGAGCCTCGAGAGATGGTCGATCCACCTGAGAAGAGTGACCACGATCAGAACGATGACCACGATGGTGACGACGAACAGGACCACGCGCCCCTGGGCGCCATAGGCGCCCGTGCTCAGCGTGACGATGCCGACGAGGCTGAACAGGAACGATCCCAGAAAGGTCGCGAGGACGTTCTGGGTGGTCGTGTCCTCCATGACGAGCTTCGTCGCGCGCGGCGTCACGTTGCTGGTCGCGGCGGAATAGGCGGAGACCATGATGTTCAGCGAGAACGTCGTCACCGCCAGCATACTCGAGGCGATGATGCCCAGGATGTTGTCGACCGCGTCGGCGCCGATCTTGGTCGGCAGATCGGCGGGGATGTAGGGACTGAGCACGATCGCCATGAGGGCGGTGGCGACCGCTCCGACCGAGAACAGGCTGGCGCGGAACCAGATGCGTCGGGTGACGACGGTCAGAGCCCAGGCCCACCGCGACGTCATCGAAAAACCTCGCGAGCGCGCCCTGGCCTTGGCGCAGCTGTCCTGATTGTTCCGCGGCCGTTCGGCGTGACGCCAGAGCGTCCGGCTAAGCGGCCGCCGGCGCTCAAACGGGTCGGGGCCTCAACGCGGGCTCCAGTTTCGCGATCCGTAGGATCGCCCAGCCGATGACGCCGGCGGTCAGCGAGCCGAGCAGGATGCCGAGCTTGACGTCGTTCTGGAGCTCGACGTTGGCCGCAGAGGCCGGCAGGCCGATGGGGATCGCGACGAAGGGCGTCACGCCGTGCAGCGCGTGTTCGAGCCGGTGGCCCGCGGCGGCGCCGTCGAGGAACGCGCGGAGCATTGAGATGGGGCGACGCAGCGGGGCGAGGGTCATGGGCGCTCGAATTCAAGGAGACCGCCCACTTAGCTAGGCCTCCGACCTTGCGATCAACCGAGGCCGCAATCACGACGGCGGGAGGGTCGCCGGGCGCAGTGTGGCGGACTCGGGTTGGGCATCGTCAAGGCGCCCTTCAGTTCTCGAACCTGAGCCTTGGGCTCCCGGAGCCGGAGGCGCCGCCATGGCCGACGTCTTGGGCACGACGCCGAGCACCCTGCCGCGCGCGAGCTACGACGTGGTCGGTTCGGCCGTCTGTCTGGCTGGCGCGGCCATCATATTGTTCGCCGCGCGGACCGGACCGGACCGTCGATCAACGTCGCTCGGCCGGGACGACCTCGCCGTCCTCCTTGGTGAAGTCGCCGGGCAGCGGCGCGGGCAGGATCTCGAGGACGGTCTCGGAGGGGCGACAGAGCCGGACGCCGCGCGCCGTGAACACGAAGGGGCGGTTGATCAGGATCGGATGCTCGAGCATCGCGTCGAGAAGCCGGTCGTCCGAGACCGACGGGTCGTCGAGGCCGAGCTCCGCGAAGGGCGTGCCCTTCTGGCGCGCCGCCTCGCGGACGGTCAGTCCGGCGGAGGCGATCGCCGTCACGAGCGCGTCGCGCGTGGGCGGCGTCTTCAGATATTCGACGATCGTCGGCTCGATCCCGGCGGCCCGGATCATCGCCAGCGTGTTGCGCGAAGTGCCGCAGCCGGGATTGTGCCAGATGGTGACGGAGGGGGTCATGGGCGCGGCCTTCGTCAGGCTCGGGGCGGCGTGACGGACGCCGGGGCGGCGCGCACGCCGCGCGCCTCGTACCAGGGCTTGGAGCGGTTCACGATCCACACGACGGACAGCATCACCGGCACCTCGATCAGCACGCCGACCACCGTCGCGAGCGCGGCGCCCGATTTGAAGCCGAACAGGCTGATCGCCGCCGCGACCGCGAGCTCGAAGAAGTTCGAGGCGCCGATCAGGGCCGATGGGCCGGCGACGCAATGCGCCTCGCCGGTCGCCCGGTTCAGCAGATAGGCGAGGCCGGCGTTGAAATAGACCTGGATCAGGATCGGAACCGCGAGCAGCGCGATGACGAGCGGCTGGGCGATGATCTGCTCGCCCTGAAAGGCGAACAGGAGCACCAGGGTCGCAAGCAGGGCGGCGAGCGACAGCGGCTGGATCCGCGCCAGCAACCGGCCGAGCGCGGCCTCGCCTCCGGAGGCCAGGACCCGGGACCGCAGGATCTGGGCCGCGATCACCGGCGCGACGATGTAGAGGCCGACCGACAGCATCAGCGTCGCCCAGGGCACGGTGATGGAGGACAGGCCGAGCAGCAGGGCGACGATCGGCGCGAAGACCACGATCATGATCGCGTCGTTGACCGCGACCTGGCTGAGCGTGAACAGGGGATCGCCCCTGGTCAGGTTCGACCAGACGAACACCATCGCGGTGCAGGGCGCGGCGGCGAGCAGGATGAGGCCTGCGATGTAGCTGTCGATCTGGTCGGCGGGCAGATAGGGCCGGAACAGCCAGCCGACGAACAGCCAGCCGAGCAGCGCCATCGAGAACGGCTTCACCGCCCAGTTGATGAACAGCGTGACGGAGATGCCCCGCCAATGCGCCCCGACCTCGCGCAGCGCCGCGAAGTCGACCTTGATCAGCATCGGGATGATCATCAGCCAGATCAGCACGGCGACGGGCAGGTTCACGTTCGCGACTTCGAGCGCGCCGATCGCCTGGAACAGGCCGGGCGCGGCGTAGCCGAGCCCGACGCCGGCCACGATGCACAGGAAGACCCAGACGGTCAGGTAGCGTTCGAACAGGGACATGGAGGGCGCTCGGTTGGGGTCAGGCGGCGGACGGATGCGTCGTGCCGATCTCGTCGAGGCGGCGCTGCAGCGAGAGCTTGTCGATGGTCTTGAGCGGCAGGTTGACGAAGATCGAGATGCGGTTCGTCAACATCCGCAACGTGTCGGCGAAGGCGAGCGCCCGTTCGGTCTTGGCGCCCTCGACCGCCGCGGGGTCCGGCATGCCCCAATGCGCCGACATGGGCTGGCCCGGCCAATAGGGGCACTGTTCCCCGGCCGCGTCGTCGCAGACCGTGAACACGAAATCGAGCCTCGGCCCGCCCGGCGCGGCGAATTCGTTCCAGCTCTTCGAACGGAGGCCCGAGACGTCGAAATTCATGCGCCTGAGAAGGTCGAGCGCCATCGGGTGGACCTCGCCTCGCGGATGGCTTCCGGCCGAGTAGGCCTTGAAGCGTCCCCGTCCCTCGCGGTTCATCACGCACTCCGCGAGGATCGACCGCGCGGAGTTGCCCGTGCACAGGAACAGCACGTTGTAAGGGGCGGCGTCGCCCTCAATCGGCTTCATCTCGCTTCTCCCGGGTTGATGAACGGGGACCGCAGCCGCAGTTCCCCTGCAGGGTTTCGAAGATCGGGGCGCAGACCTCGGGATGGCCGTCGCAGCAGTCCGTCAGCAGGTAGCCGACGAGGTCCCGCATGGCGTCGAAGTTCGCGCGATAGAGGATCTGGCGCCCGTCCCGGACCCCGGTGACCAGCCCGGCGCGCGACAGGATCCCGAGATGGGTCGACAGCGTGTTCTGGAGGGCCCCCACCGCGTCGGCGACCGCGCCGGCGGGAAGCGCGTCGGGCGCCTTCGTCATCAGGAACCGGAAGATCCGCAGGCGGGTCGACTGGCCGAGCGCCGAAAGCGCGTCGAGCGCCGCGGCCTCGGCGGGATGGTCGGCGGCTGGCGGCGAAGGAAGCGCTGCGGCTGGCGACATGTCGTCCCCGATGAAAGCGTGTCACAACACATAAATCGATAAATCGACGATTGTCGATATGTTTTTGGAGGCCGTTCCGTCGCTAGGGCCCGACGGACGGAAGCGCCCCCCGACCGGCGGCGGCAGGCTACGGCGAAGCGCGCCGACCCTCTTGAAGGGCCGATCGCGAATTCGCATTTTTTCGGCGTCGGCCGTTCAGAGGCCGAGGAGAGGCGCGTTCAGGCGCCGTTTCGTATCCGTGTCGCTCTAACGGAGGATGTGGTTATGAGCTCGATCGATTGTCCCCTGTTCGCCGATCGTCGGTCCGATCCGACCGGATCGCGGCGCCGCCCGAACATTTTGGGAGGCTAGCGCCGACGACGGCCGACGCCTCGTGCAACCGCAAGTCGCAGATGCGAGATTGGAGATGATTAGAATCGATCCCACATGCGGCCCCGTTTGCGCGCCTGGCGCAGCGGGCTTCCAAACGATCTTCTCCCACCCGTCGGAGGTGCTGGCGGACAAAAAGATGGACGTCGAGAGCAAGCGCGCCCTGCTTGCGTCCTGGGCGTCGGACGCGCGCGCGGTCGAGCACGCGCCGATGTTGAGGCAGCTCGACAGCGGCGCCGTCGTCAAGCTCGACGACGTCCTGTCGGCCTTGCGAAGTCTGGACGCCGACCAGGTCGCGACAGTGCGCCTCTTCTCCAGCGCGGCGGACAGGCGGCGCAAGCCGCCGCTTCGTCTCTTCGGCCGGCGTCCGACGCGACCGGAGGATCCGGACGATCCCCACGAGCCGCCGCCGGCCGCCGCCGCCCGACAGATCGTGCTGGAGGCGGAGGCGGCGTGACCATGGCGGGAGCCCGAGACCGGCCTTACGACGCGGTCACGAACGAGCCGGGCTGGAAGGCCGCCCGAACCGGCGAGGTCGGCCCGCCGTCTCAAGCGGCGCCGACGCGAATGGGCGCCTGCCTGAACGTGGGATGAACCTTCTTATTAGAAAAGGTTCAGATCGGTCCGTTTAGGTTCCATGCCTGCTTCGGGCTGGCCCCCGCCGGGAAAAGGCGCTGGACGTATTTCCGCCCCTCTGCGTCCAGACTGCAAGAAGCATGGCCCGGCCGTTGGGGAACGGTCGGGCCGCATCCTGATCTCCAAAGCAAGAGCCGGGAGCGGCCGCGGGCGCCCGAACGGGAACCCGTTTCGGTCTGGCGGCATCGTCAGTTGCTGAAATGGCGTCCCGGAAGGGATTCGAACCCCTGACCTACGGTTTAGGAAACCGTTGCTCTATCCTGCTGAGCTACCGGGACGCGGCCGGCGCAAAGGGCGTGGCGGGTCGTTGCGTAGCATTTTCGTCCGCGACGGCAAAGCGCGATGCCGCCGTGCGGGCTCCTCCGGGCCGCATTGGCGGCGGCGGAAGGCCGACTCCGCGGGATGGGCGTCTGGTCGGTCGCCCCTCGTGCGGCCGCTGGCGCACGCCGTCCGAGCGCCCGATCATGCGGCCGCCTCGATCCCCCGCCGCGCGTTAGAAAAACGAAGGGAATCCAAATCTAAACACATAATAATAATGTGTCTTTTCAGCACCTTACCAAGCTAAATCAGCCTCGCCACATGCGTGGCGGATTGATGGCGGCTCTGCGATCCCGCACAACCTTGGCGACTGCCCGTCGTGGCGGATGACGATGCGTGTGTGGGGGACATTCGGGGATGGCTCGTCTCAAGAAGCCAGTCTGGTTGCTGGGAACGGCAAGTGTAGCGATGCTGGCGGCGGCCGTCCCCGCCGCGGCGCAGGAGGGCGCGACCGCGCTTCCGGAGCTCACGGTAATCGGCACGACGCCGCTCGGCGGCGACGGCCTGGACCGGGACAAGGTTCCGGCGAACGTCATCAGCGTCACGTCGGACACGCTGCGCGGGGCGAACGCCCCAACGGTGCAGGACGCGCTCTCGCGGACGACGCCGAGCGTCAGCATCAACGACGTGACCGGCAACCCGTTCAACAAGGAGCTGTTCTTCCGCGGTTTTCAGGCGTCCCAGCAGAACGGCGCGCCGCAGGGCCTCGCGGTCTACCAGAACGGCGTGCGCCTGAATGAGTCCTTCGGCGACACGGTGAACTTCGAGTTCATACCGACCGTCGCGATCGACCAGCTCGACATCTGGACCAACAATCCGGTCTTCGGCCTCAACGCGCTGGGCGGCGCGCTCAGCTTTCAGACCAAGAACGGCTTCACGTATCAGGGCACGGAGTTCGAGTTCCAGGCGGGTTCGTTCGGCCGTTTCGAGGGCTCCGGCCAGTACGGCGTCCAGGTCGGCAACTGGGCCGGCTATCTCGCGATCGAAGGCGCCCGCGACGGCGGCTGGCGCGACTTTTCCGAATCGAACCTGAAGCGCGTGTTCGGCGACGTCGGCTACAAATCCGACAGCGCCGAGATCCACCTCAACTTCACCTACGCCGACTCCAAGCTCGGCGTGGTCGGCCCGACGCCGTTCGAACTGCTCGATCAGCGCCGCCGCAACGTCTACACCGGCGACCAGATCAACGAAAACGAGATGGGCATGCTGAACTTGCAGGGCAAGTTCGAGCTGTCCGACGCCTGGTCGCTGCAGGCCAACGCCTATTATCGCAAATACAAGTCCGACCGCGTCGACGGCAACGACACCGACGTACGGCCGTGCCCCGAGGATGGTCCGGACGCCGGCTTCCTCTGCCTCGAGGCGGACGATTTCGGCGCGGAAGAGGGCGATTCGCGCCTGCTCGTGCGCGACCCCGTCACCGGGCGGCCGATCCGCAACACCTTCTACCCCGAGGACGAGGACGATTTCGGCCCGGGCACGACGCCGGGCTCGATCGAGCGCTCGCGCATCCGGACCGACGCCGCCGGCGGCACGCTTCAGGCCACCAACCAGTCCGAGCTGTTCGGCTTCAAGAACCACTTCGTGGTCGGGGCGGCCTACGACTTCGGCAAGACCGACTTCCAGGGCAGCAGCGAGCTCTGCATCATCCCCGGCGACCTGCAGTGCATCGGCACCGGGCAGAGCTACTACACCCAGATCCCCGGCGGATTGACGCCCGTCGACATCACCGCGAAGAACCATTATTTCGGCCTGTATGCCACCGACACGCTCGACCTGACGGATCGTCTGTCCGCGACGATCGGCGGCCGGTGGAACTACGCGAAGCTCACGATCAAGGACCACGGCACGCTGCAGCCGCTGAACGAGGACGGCGTCGCGGACGGCCCGGGCCTCGACGGATCGCACAAGTTCGACCGCTTCAATCCGATGGGCGGCCTGACCTACAAGATCACGCCCGCCATCACCGGCTTCGCGTCCTACTCGGAATCGAACCGGGCGCCGACCGCGCTCGAACTGGGCTGTTCCGACCCGACGCGGCCGTGCCCGCTGGAGTCGACGCTGGTCTCCGATCCTCCGCTCGACCAGGTCATCACCCGCACGGGTGAAGCCGGCTTCCGCGGCCGCCACGAGGCTCTGGGCGGCGTGCTGAACTGGAGCGCGAGCGTCTATCGCGCGAACAACACGGACGACATCCTGAACGTCCCGAGCGAGATCTCCGGCCGCGGCTACTTCCTCAACGCCGGCAAGACACGCCGCCAGGGCGTCGAGCTCGCGACCCAGCTCGTGACCGAGACCTGGATGCTCTACGCCAACTACTCCTATGTCGACGCGACCTTCCGCAAGGCGATCAACCTCGCCTCGCCGAACAACCCCGCCTCGGGCGGCTTCGGCGAGGACGATGACGACGATGACGGCGACGACGACCGCCGCGTCCAGCGCGCCCTGCCTCCCGGAGACGGCGAGATCCGCGTCAACAAGGGCGACCGCCTGACCGGCATCCCGGACCACCAGCTCAAGTTCGGCGGCGCCTATCGCGTCACGCCGAAATGGACGGTCGGCGCCGACGCCGTGATCATGGCCGGCCAGTACTACCTCGGCGACGAAGGCAACCAGAACAAGAAGGTGCCGGGCTACGCGGTGTTCAACGTCAACACCTCGTATCAGGTGACCGACCAGTTCCGCATCTTCGGCGGCATCCGGAACCTGTTCGACAAGAAGTACGAGACGTACGGCACCTATTTCGAGACCGACGACATCGGCTTCCTCGGCCTGGAGGACTCCCGCTCGCTCACGCCGGCGCGGCCGCTCTCGGTCTATGTCGGGCTGAACTACAAGTTCGGCGCGACGGCGGATCCGGTGCTGGTGAGCAAGTACTGACGCGCTCCTCCGATCGCGTCTGTTCGGGGGCCGGCCCTTCGCGGGGCCGGCCCTTTTTGTTCCGGAGGGCTTCAGAGCACCTCGATCGCCGCCGCAAGCTGCGGCGCGGCGGCGGCGATGCGGGGAAGAACGTCCCCGGCGAGCCGCTCCCGGCAGAGTTCGGCCACGTCGCGCGGCAGCCGGCCCAACTGGTGGCGGTAGGCGACCAGCGTCAGCTGGCGGCGGAGCTGAGGACCGGGCAGCGGCGCGAAGGCCACTTCGTCGACCTCATGCGCGGCCTCCAGCACGCAGAGCGGGGTGGTGATCGCGAAGTGGCCGCCGGCAGCCACCATGGCGGCGACGCCGAAGGGCGTGTCGAATTCGAGCCCGCGGGGCGGCTCGAGGCCGAGCCTGCGCAGATGCCGGTCGATGTCGACGCCCGTCGAGGAGCGCGCGCTGTAGCGCACGAATTTCAGCTCGCGCGACAGCCGGTCGAAATCGTCCAGGGTCGCTACCGGGGGCGCGCCGCGCGGCGTTGCGAGCACATAGGCTTCGCTCACCAGGGGCAACCGTTCGAGCCCGCCGACGTCGCCCAGATCGTCGACCCCGATCATCAAATCGAGGTTGCGGGTGACCAGCGCGCTGGCGTGGGCGGCGGTCAGGCCCGAGAAGATGGAGACTTCGTCGGCCCGTCCCGCAAGCATGCCGGCGAGCGGCGCCGCCAGCGCGCGCGACAGCGAATCGACGAGGCCGACGCGCACGAGCGGGAGCCGGCCGCGGGCGACCTCGCGCAGCACCGGCGCGATCTGGCGGGCCTCGGACATCAGCGCGCTCGCGCGCTGGCGCAGTAGGGCGCCGGCGGGCGTGAGCGCGATCGGCCGCACCTTGCGGTCGAACAGGCCGGCGCCCATCCGCGCCTCCAGCTCCTGGACGGCGAGCGAAACGGCGGGCTGCGTCAGCCCGAGCCGCCTTGCGGCCGTCGCCATCGCGCCCTCGTCGCAGACGGCGAGGAAGATCGTGAGGGAGCGCAGATCGAAGGGCAGATCGTCGGTGCGGGCGGACATGCCAGGACGCCTTTTTGGATTCGGCCGCTCGGGGGGGGGCGCGTTCAGTATAAGGTGGATTTATATTGAGCCCGCAACAGAGGTCCGTCACCTTCTGGGCGCAGCAACCCGGACGCCGCCATGTCGACCGACCGTTACTCGATCTTCTCCGTCCTGCGCGAGGCGCTCCGCGGTCATTCCGGATGGCGGCCGGCCTGGCGCGAGCCCGAGCCGAAGGCGGCTTACGACGTCGTCATCGTCGGCGGCGGCGGCCACGGGCTGGCGACCGCGCACTACCTTTCGAAGGCCTACGGGATCACCAACGTCGCCGTGGTCGAGAAGGGCTGGATCGGCGGCGGCAATGTCGGCCGCAACACCACGATCGTCCGCTCGAACTACCTGCTGCCCGGTAACATCCCGTTCTACGAGCACTCCATGAAGCTGTGGGAGGGCCTCGAGCAGGACCTCAACTACAACGCCATGGTCAGCCAGCGCGGCGTCGTGAACCTCTATCATTCGGACGGGCAGCGCGACGGCTACGCCCGCCGCGGCAACGCCATGCGATTGCACGGAGTTGACGCCGAATTGCTGGATGTTGCGGAGTTGAAGCGCATCCTTCCCATGCTCGATTTCGACAACGCCCGGTTTCCCATCAAGGGCGCGCTCCGCCAGCGCCGCGGCGGCACCGTCCGTCATGACGCGGTCGCCTGGGGATTCGCGCGCTCCGCCGACGGCCGCGGCGTCGACATCCTCCAGAACTGCGAGGTGACGGGAATCCGCGTCGAGGCCGGCCGCGTCCAGGGCGTCGAGACCAGCCGCGGCTTCATCGGCGCCAAGAAGGTCGGGCTCGCGACCGCCGGAAACTCCTCGCGCACCGCCGAAATGGCGGGCCTTCGGCTGCCGATCGAGAGCCACGCGCTTCAGGCCTTCGTGACGGAAGGGATCAAGCCGTTCATCGACACGGTCTGCACCTTCGGCGCCGGGCACTTCTACATCTCGCAGTCCGACAAGGGCGGCCTGGTCTTCGGCGGGGACATCGACGGCTACAACTCCTACGCCCAGCGCGGAAATCTGCCGACCGTCGAGGACGTCTGCGAGGGCGGCATGGCGCTGATGCCCTCGATCGGGCGCGTCCGGATGCTGCGCTCCTGGGGCGGGATCATGGACATGACGATGGACGGCTCTCCGATCATCGACCGCACTCCCGTCGACGGCCTCTATCTCAACGCCGGCTGGTGCTATGGCGGCTTCAAGGCGACGCCGGCCTCCGGCGACGCGTTCGCCCATCTCATCGCCCGCGATCAACCCCACCCCGTCGCCGCCGCCTATCGTCTCGATCGCTTCGCCGCCGGGCGTCTGATCGACGAAAAGGGCGTCGGCCCGCAGCCGAACCTGCACTGAGGCCGCCATGCGCATCGCCTGTCCCCATTGCGGCCCGCGCGGCGTCGACGAGTTCGCCTATCTCGGCGACGCGACCGTCACGCGGCCCGATCCCGAGGCGTCGGACGCGCTGAAGGCGTTCGTCGACTACGTCTATTTCCGCGACAACCCGGCGGGCGCCCACCGCGAACTCTGGCAGCACGCGCTCGGATGCCAAAGCTGGGTGGTCGTCACCCGCAACCTGCGCACCCATGCGATCGAGGGCGTCGAGGCCGCGCGCGACGTCGCCGCGGCGCGGACGTCGGGAGGCGCGTCATGAGCCAGGCCAACCGCCTTTCCGCCGGCGGCGCGATCGACCGCGCCTCGTCGCTCGCCTTCACCTTCGACGGCAAGACTTACGCCGGGCATTCCGGCGACACGCTCGCCTCCGCGCTGCTCGCGAACGGGGTGAAGCTCGTCGGGCGGTCGTTCAAATATCACCGTCCGCGCGGAATCCTGACCGCGGGGTCGGAGGAGCCGAACGCGCTCGTCGAACTGCGCTCCGGCGCCCGGCGCGAGCCGAACGTCAAGGCGACGACCGCCGAACTGTTCGCAGGGCTCGAGGCGCGCAGCCAGAACCGCTGGCCCTCGCTCGCCTTCGACCTCCTCGCCGTCAACCAGCTGGCGTCGCCAGCCTTCGTCGCCGGCTTTTACTACAAGACCTTCATGTGGCCGGCCTCCTTCTGGGAGAAGGTCTACGAGCCGCTGATCCGTCGCGCCGCGGGTCTCGGCCGGGCCGCCTGCGCGCCCGATCCGGATTCCTACGAGAAGACCACCGCGCATTGCGACGTGCTGGTGATCGGTTCAGGCCCCGCCGGACTCGCGGCGGCGCTTGCGGCCGGACGGACGGGCGCCCGCGTCATCCTCGCCGAAGAGGATTTCGCGCTCGGCGGCCGGCTGCTCTCGGAGCGCCGCGCCGTCGAGAACGGCCCCGCCTCCGCCTGGGCCGCCGGGGCAGAAGCCGAACTCGCGACCCTGCCGGAGGTCGTCATCCTTCGTCGGACGTCGGTGGTCGCCGCCTATGACGGGGGCGTCTACGCAGCTCTCGAGAAGGCGGCCGACCATCTCCCCGAGCCCGGGCCGCACCAGCCGCGGCAGCGGCTCTGGCGGATCGTCGCGAAGCGCGTGGTTCTTGCGGCCGGCGCGATCGAGCGCCCGATCGCCTTCGGCGACAACGACACGCCGGGCGTGATGCTCGCAGGCGCCGTCCGCGCCTATCTCAACCGCTTCGCCGTGGCGCCCGGCAAGCGCGCCGTTGTGTTCGCCAACAATGGCGACGCCGCCGCGACCGTGCGCGACCTCGTGGCCGCGGGCTGCGAGGTCGCGGCCGTGATCGACGCGCGCGGGGACGCGACGCCGCTCCATTCCGCGGCCCGCGACGCCGGAGCTCCGCTGATCTTCGGCGGCGCGCTGCTGCGCGCCTTCGGAGGGCGTGCGGTCTCGGGCTGCGAGATCGCGGATTCGCGCGGCGGCACGTTCAACGTCGAATGCGACCTCGTCGCGGTCTCCGGCGGCTGGAACCCGTCGATCCATCTTGCGACCCATCTCGGCGGCAAGCCGTCCTGGGACGACGACCTCGCCGCCTTCCTGCCCGGTCTTTGCCCGCCCGGCATGACGGTCGTCGGCGCGGCGGGCGGCGCCTTCGCCCTCGCGGACGCGTTCGAGGCCGGCGGCCGCGCGGGCCGGGAAGCGGCGGCGGACGCCGGTTTCGACGGGGCGCGTTTCGACGCGCCGAAGGTCGACGCCGAGCCGGAAGCGGTGCACGGGCGGGGACCGTGGCGGGTCGCGTCGAAGCGCGGCAAGGCCTTTGTGGACTTTCAGAACGACGTCACGGTCTCCGACGTCGAGCTGTCGGCGCGCGAGGGCTTCCGCTCGGTCGAGCATCTCAAGCGCTACACCACGCTCGGCATGGCGACCGACCAGGGCAAGACGGCGAACGTCGTCGGCCTCGCGCTCATGGCGGAGATCACCGGGAAGTCGATCCCGAACACCGGCATGACCATGGCGCGGCCGCCCTACACGCCGGTCGCGATCGGCGCGCTCGCCGGCGCGCATCGCCACAAGGAGTTCCGTCCGACGCGCCTGCCGCCCTCGCATTTCTGGGCGGAGGAGCAGGGGGCGGTCTTTGTCGAGACCGGCCTTTGGATGCGCGCCGCCTATTTCCCGCGCGCGGGCGAGCTCGACTGGTTCCGCAGCGTCGTGCGCGAGGTCAACACGGTGCGTACGGCGGTGGGCGTGTACGACGCGTCGACGCTCGGCAAGATCGACGTGCAGGGCGCCGACGCCGGGACATTCCTCGACCGGGTTTACGTCAACGCGTTTTCATCGCTCGCCGTGGGCAAGGCGCGCTACGGGCTCATGCTCCGCGAGGACGGCATGGCCATGGACGACGGCACCACGACCCGGCTGTCCGACACGCATTTCTACATGACGACGACGACCGCGAACGCCGGGCCGGTCATGCGGCACCTCGAGTTCTGCAAGCAGTGGCTGTGGCCCGAGCTCGACGTCCATTTCTCGTCCGTGACGGATCAATGGGCGCAATACGCCATCGCCGGCCCGCGTTCGCGCGACGTGGTGGCGGCGCTGGTCGATGAGGGCTTCGACGTCTCGAACGAGGCGCTGCCCTATATGGGCGCCCGCGAGCTCACCGTGTGCGGCGGCGTGAAGGCGCGGCTGTTCCGGCTGTCCTTCTCCGGCGAGCTCGCTTATGAGCTCGCCGTGCCCGCGCGCTATGGCGACGCGCTGATCCGCGCCGTGATCGCGGCTGGCGAGCCGTTCGGCATCTGCCCCTACGGCGCGGAGGCGCTGGCGATTATGCGCATCGAGAAGGGCCACGCCGCCGGCCCGGAGTTGAACGGCACGACCACCGCGGGCGATCTTGGCATGGGCCGCATGATGTCCAAGAAGAAGGACTTCATCGGCCGCACGCTCTCGGCGCGGGAGGGTCTCGTCGATCCGTCGCGACCGAGCCTCGTGGGCTTCCGCCCCGTCGACCGCTCGGCGCGGCTGCGCTCGGGCGCCCATTTCGTCGCGAAGGACGCCGAGGACATGGCGGCGAACGACCAGGGTTACATGACGTCGTCAGCCTATTCGCCGTCGAACGGTCACTGGGTCGGCCTGGGCTTCCTTGCCCGCGGGGCCGAGCGCATGGGCGAGATCGTCCGGGCGGTCGACCCTGTTCGCAACGAGGCGATCGACGTCGAAATCGTCTCCCCCGTCTTCGTCGACCCGGAAGGAGCGCGCCTGCGTGCCTGAGCCCCTGATCGCGCGCTCCGCGCTCCGCCCGCACGTCGCGACCGAGACGACGCCGTCCGGTCCGTCCGGCCTCATCCTGCGCGAGACAAGCGGCCTGACGCTCGCCCATGTCGCGGCGCTGCGCGGCCGGGAAGCCGAACTCGCCGAGGCCGTTCGCGCGGCCTACGGGATCGAGCTGCCGACGGCGCCCAAGCGGGCCGCGGCGGGCGACGTCGCCTTCGTCTGGGCCGGGCCCGGCAAGTGGCTGGCGACCTCCTCGGCGCCTGCGACCGACTTCTCCGTGCTGCCGGCCGCGGTGTCCGACCAGTCCGACGGCCGGACCGTCCTGTCGGTTTCGGGTCCTCGCGCCCGCGAAACGCTGGCGACGCTGATCCAGATCGATCTGCATCCGCGCGCCTTCGCTCCCGGAGACGCCGCGCTGACGCATGCGGCGTCGATCGCGATCCACCTTTGGCAGGTCGACGACGCGCCGACCTATGAGATCGCCTGCTTCCGCTCCTTCGCCGCCACTCTGTGGCGTTGGATCGTCCACGCCGGAAGGGCGCGGGACATCGACGCCCGGCTTGAGCCCTGACGGCGCGTCACGCCACGATCTTGAGGCCGGCGACGCCCGCCACGATCAGGCCGATGCAGGCGATGCGCGCGGCGGTGAGCGGATCGTCGAACAGGATCACGCCCGCGATCGCGGTTCCTGCCGCGCCGATCCCGACCCAGACCGCGTAGCCCGTGCCGAGCGGCAGCGTCCGCAAGGCGATCCCGAGCAGTGTGACGCTGATCGTGATGCACACCGCCGTCACCATGGACGGGACGAGCCGCGTCAGCCCCTCCGAATATTTCAGGCCGACGGACCAACCGATCTCCAGAAGCCCGGCGAGCACGAGGTAGAGCCAAGCCATGCGATGAGCCTTGTCGAGGGCGGGTGTGGGGAAGGGCGGCCGACAGGACATGCGCCCGCGGGAAAAGCGCGTTGCGCGCCGCGACGTCGACGCGCTTGGGGATAGCGCCGTCTTTCGCTAGCGTGTCCTAAAGTTTCCTGCGAGGAAAGATGGGCATGGCTCGAAAGTCCGCCCCGATGCGCGCCGCTGCCCATATCCCCGCCCCCGAGTCGGCCGACGCCTCGGAGCCCTCGGAGGACGAGGCCTATGTGACGGGGTCCGGCGCGCCGGCGGCGATCGAGCGCCGGACGCTCGAGCAGGCGATCGGGCTGCAGATCAGGCACCACCGCAAGACCATGGGATTGACGGTGGCCGAACTCGCGGGCGCCGCCAGCGTCTCGACCGGCATGCTGTCGAAGATCGAGAACGGGCAGATCTCGCCGTCGCTCACCACGCTGCAGACGCTGGCCGGCGCGCTCAACGTGCCGATCAGCCTGCTGTTCTCGGAGTTCGAGGAACGCCGCGACTGCTCCTACGTCGCGGCGGGGCAGGGCGTCGTCATCCAGCGCCGCGGCACCAAGGTCGGCCACAAATACGAGCTGCTCGGCCACATGCTCGGCGGCCCCGTGGCCTGCGAGCCCTATCTGATCACGCTGACCGAGGACGCAGCCCCCTACACCGCCTTCCAGCATGAGGGCACCGAGCTGATCTACATGCTGACCGGCGAAGTGGTCTACGCCCATGCCGGCAACAGCTATCACCTCAAGGCCGGCGATTCGCTGCTGTTCGATTCCGGCGCGCCCCATGGGCCGGAGCGGCTGGTCGTGAAGCCGATGACCTATCTCTCGATCATCATGTACGAGAAGGACTGACGCCCGTCAGGAGGCGCGGGCGAAGGTCTCGTCGAAGGAGTAGCCCGAGCCGCGCACCGTGCGGATCGGATCCGGCTTGCGGCCGCGGTTGATGGCCTTGCGCAGCCGGCCGACATGCACGTCGACCGTCCGCTCGTCGATGTAGACGTCGCGGCCCCACACCCCGTCGAGCAGCTGTTCGCGGGTGAACACGCGGCCGGCCGACTGCATCAGGAACTCGAGCAGCCGGAACTCGGTCGGGCCGAGATGGACCTCGCGGGCCTGGCGGCGGACGCGGCGGTTCTCGCGGTCGAGCTCGATGTCGCCGGCTTTCAGCGTGCGGGACACATGCTCGGGCTTGGACCGGCGCAGCAGCGCGCGGACGCGGGCGAGCAGCTCCGGCACCGAGAAGGGCTTCACCACGTAGTCGTCCGCGCCCGTGGCGAGACCGCGGATGCGCTCCCCCTCTTCGCCGCGGGCGGTCAGCATGATGATGGGCAGACGTTCGGTCTCCGGCCGTGCGCGCAAGCGGCGGCAGAGCTCGATCCCGGAGACGCCCGGGAGCATCCAGTCGAGCAGCAGGAGGTCGGGCGCGCTTTCCTGCAGCCGCATGTCGGCCTCGTCGCCGCGGCCGACCGAGTCGACCTCGTAGCCTTCCGCTTCGAGGTTGTAGCGAAGCAGCGTCGTGAGCGGCTCCTCGTCCTCGACGATCATGACGCGCGGGTTCATGGCGGCGGCCTCAGCGTTGACCGAACTCGATGGTGGTCGTGCTCGTCAGGTCCTGCTTCGGCCGTTCGTCGGTGAGAGAGACGCCATTCACCAGGTAGTACACCGTCTCCGCGACGTTGGTCGCGTGATCGCCGATGCGCTCGATGTTCTTCGCGCAGAACAGCAGATGCGTGCAGAAGCCGATGTTGCGCGGATCCTCCATCATGTAGGTCAGGAGCTCGCGGAACAGCGAATTGTAGAGCGCGTCGATGTCGCCGTCGCGGTTCCAGACCTCGATCGCGCGGGCCTCGTCGCGGCGGGTGTAGGCGTCGAGCACGTCCTTGAGCTGGCCGAGCGTGAGGTCGGCGATGTGGGCGACGCCGCCGGCGAGTTTGGGCGGCTGAAGCTGCCCGTCGAGCGCGACCACACGCTTGGCGATGTTCTTGGCGAGATCGCCGATGCGTTCGAGGTCGTTCGCGATGCGGAGCGCGGCGACCACCTCCCGGAGGTCGACCGCGACCGGCGCTCGGCGCGCGATGGTGCGGATCGCGCCGTCCTCGATGTCATGCTGCAGCCGGTCGATCGAGCGGTCCCACTCGATGACGCGACGCGCCAGCGGCGTGTCGCGCTGGAGCAGCGCGTCGACCGATTCGGCGACCAGCTTCTCGCAGAGGCCGCCCATCTCGGCGAGCTTGTCGCCGAGCTCCTTCAGGTCCGCGTCGAACGACGAGACGATGTGATCCGTCATGGATTTGGTGCTCTCATCCGTCACGTTGAAGCCCACTCGCTTCAGGAACTCAGCCGAAGCGGCCCGTGATGTAGTCCTGCGTTCGTCTGTCATTTGGGCTCATGAAGATCTGCTCGGTTTCGCCGAATTCGACGAGTTCGCCGAGATACATGAACGCGGTGTACTCGGAGGTGCGCGACGCCTGCTGCATGTTGTGCGTGACGATCGCGATGGTGTAGTCGGCCTTGAGCTCGTCGATCAGCTCTTCGATCTTCGCCGTCGAGATCGGATCGAGCGCCGAGCAGGGCTCGTCGAGCAGAATGACCTCCGGCCGCACCGCGATCGTGCGGGCGATGCAGAGCCGCTGCTGCTGGCCGCCGGAGAGCGACAGGCCGCTCGCGTCGAGCTTGTCCTTGGCCTCGGTCCAAAGCGCGGCGCGGCGCAGCGCCTGCTCGACCCGGCCGTCGAGCTCCGATTTGGGGAGCTTCTCGTAGAGCTGCACTCCGAAGGCGATGTTGTCGTAGATCGACATCGGGAACGGCGTCGGCTTCTGAAACACCATGCCGACGCGGGCGCGCAGCAGGTTCAGATCGATCTTCGGCGACAGGATGTCGGTCCCGTCAAGTATCACTTGCCCCTCGGCGCGCTGCTTCGGGTAAAGGTCGTACATCCGATTGAGAACCCGCAGCAGTGTGGACTTGCCGCAGCCGGACGGTCCGATGAAGGCCGTGACCTTGCGATCGTAGATCGGCAGGTTGATGCTCTTCAGCGCGAGAGAGTCGCCGTAGAAGAACTTAAGGTCCCGGATCGAGATCTTTTCGGCATGGCTAGCCGCCGGGACGGGGGCGGGCTTGGAGGCGGAGGCCTGCTGAGACATCTTGGCGGACTGGGCTACGTCGATACTAGTCATCTCAGGCTCCTGGCCGAAAGGACGCGCGCCGTGATGCTGAGGGTCAGAACGGCGAAGGTGATGAGCAGCGCGCCGGTCCAGGCGAGCGCCTGCCAGTCGCTGTAGGGACTGAGAGCGAACTGGAAGATCACGACCGGGAGGCTCGCCATCGGGGCGTTGAGGTCGGTGCTCCAGAACTGGTTGTTCAGGGCGGTGAAGAGCAGGGGCGCCGTCTCGCCGCTCACGCGGGCGATGGCGAGCAGCACGCCCGTGATCATGCCGGCCCGGGCCGCCCGGTAGGCGATGCGCTGGATCACGACCGCCCGCGGCAGGCCGAGCGCGGACGCCGCCTCGCGCAGCTGGTTCGGCACCAGATTGAGCATGTCCTCGGTGGTGCGCACCACGACCGGGATCACCAGCACGGCGAGCGCGACCGCCCCGGCGACGCCGGAGAAGTGGCCCATGCGGATGACGATCAGCTCGTAGACGAACAGGCCGATCACGATCGAGGGCGCGCTCAGCAAAATGTCGTTGATGAAGCGCACCACCTGCGCGAGCCGGCCGTGGCGGCCGTATTCCGCCATATAGGTGCCGGCGAGAATGCCGATCGGAGTGCCGGCCACGACCCCGATCGCCGTCATGATCAGGCTGCCGACGATGGCGTTGAGCAGGCCTCCGGCCGAGCCGGGCGGCGGGGTGTTCTCCGTGAAGACCGCGAGCGACAGGCCGGAGAACCCCTTGATCACCAGGGTGGCGAGGATCGCCACGAGCCAGAGGATGCCGAACAGGGCGGCCGCGAGGGACAGCCCCATCATGACGGAGCTCTTACCCTTGCGTCGGACGTAGAGCGGGTGATTGGCGCTATGGGAGATGGGCTGTGGGACGGCCATGTGCGTCAGGCTCCGGCGCGCTTCTCGAGGCGCATCAGCATGAAGCGAGCGGCCGCGAGCACGAAGAATGTGATGATGAACAGGATGAGGCCGAGCGCGATCAGCGAAGACGTGTAGAGGTCGCCCACGGCTTCGGTGAACTCGTTGGCGATCGAGGCCGAGATGGTGGTGCCCGGGGCCAGGATCGAGCCGGAGATGCGGTGCGCGTTTCCGATGACGAAGGTGACCGCCATGGTTTCGCCGAGCGCGCGGCCGAGGCCGAGCATGCAGCCGCCGATCACGCCGACCCGGGTGTAGGGAATGACGACGTTCCGGACGACCTCCCAGCGCGTGCAGCCGACGCCGTAGGCGGCTTCCTTCAGGACGGGCGGCACGGTCTCGAAGACGTCGCGCGAGATCGAGGTGACGAAGGGCAGCACCATGATCGCGAGGATCAGGCCCGCCGTCAGGATGCCGATGCCGTAAGGCGGCCCGGCGAACACGTCCGACAGGAACGGGACGGGGCCGAAGACGGAGATCAGGAACGGCTGCAGCGTGCCCTGGAGAATCGGCGCGAACACGAAGAGTCCCCAGATGCCATAGATGATGCTGGGAATGCCCGCGAGCAGCTCGATCGCGACGCCGATCGGTCGGCGCAGGATCGGCGGGCAGAGTTCGGTGAGAAAGATCGCGATGCCGAGGCCGACCGGCACCGCGATCAGCATGGCGATCAGCGAGGTGACGAGCGTGCCGTAGATGGGCGAGAGCGCGCCGAACTTCTCGGTGACCGGATTCCAGCTCTCGGTGACGAAGAAGTTCAGGCCGAAGGTCGAGAAAGCGAGCGAGGAGCCCAGGATCAGCGAGATGATGACGCCGCCCAGCATCACGAGGACGAAGATCGCCGAGGCCAGCGTCATGTTGTGGAAGACGCCGTCGCGGATCCTGAAACGGCGAAGGCGTCCGGAGCGGGCGGGGTCGGCGAACTGGGCCCCGGAAGCGTCAAGCGGCAGATCGGTCATGCTGCGATCTCGGGTCGGGTGTCGGGGCGCGCCGGTCGACTGCGGCGCGTCGAGGGGGAGACCGACGGAGGCGCGGCGGGCGCGCCTCCGTCGGGAGAGGGCTTCAGCTAAGCTCGGCCTCGGCCGGTCAGTTGGTAGCCGAGTACAGCGCCTTGCCGTCCGGACCCTTAATTTCCTTAGCCCACACGCTCTGCACCTCGCCGACGACCTTTTCGGGCATCGGGATGTAGTCGAGCTGGGCGGCCATGTCGGCGCCGCTCTTATAGGCCCAGGCGAAGAACTTGAGCGCCTCGGTCGCGGCCGCCGGGTCGGCCGGCTGCTTGTGGATCAGGATGAAGGTCGCCGCCGTGATCGGCCAGCTTTCCGCGCCCGGCTCGTCGGTCAGGATGACGCCGAAGCCCGGCTCGGACGACCAGTCGGCGTTCGCGGCGGCCGCCTGGAACGACGTCATGACCGGCTCGACCGTCTTGCCGTCCCTGTTGATCATCTTGGTGTGCGAGAGCTTGTTCTGCTTGGCGTAGGCGTACTCGACGTAGCCGATCGAGCCCTTGGTCTGCGCCACGTAGTTGGCGACGCCCTCATTGCCCTTGCCGCCGAGGCCCGTCGGCCATTCGACCGCCGTCGCCGCGCCGACCTTGTCCTTCCACTGCGGAGAGACCTTCGCCAGGTAGTTGGTGAAGTTGAACGTCGTGCCCGAGCCGTCCGAGCGATGCACGATGGCGATCGCGGTGGACGGCAGCGTGACGCCGGGGTTCAGCTTCTTGATCGCCGCGTCGTCCCAGGTCTTGACCTCGCCGAGGAAGATCTGAGCGAGCGTGGAACCGTCGAGCGTCAGAGCGCCGGGCGCGACCCCTTCGACGTTCACGACCGGCACGATGCCGCCCATGACCATCGGGAACTGCACCAGGCCGCCCTTTTCGAGCTGATCGCCCTTCAGCGGCGCGTCGGTGGCGCCGAAGGTCACGGTCTTGGCCTGGATCTGCTTGATGCCGCCGCCCGAGCCGATCGACTGGTAGTTCAGCCCGTTGCCGGTCTCCTTCTTGTAGGCTTCCGCCCACTTGGCGTAGATCGGGTAAGGGAAGGTCGCGCCGGCGCCCGAAATGTCGGCGGCGAACGCGGGGGTCGCCATCAGCACGGTCGCTGCGACCATGCCGAGGATCCGGTTGAGCTTCACGAGCTTCTCCTGGTGTTCATCAGAAATCGGTCGCCCGCCGCGGTGCTGCGGCCCCGGGTCGATCGAAGACAGCGCGACGTTATCCGTCGGACGCCACTCTTCTATGACTCCCAGACGACAACTGGATGACGGCGCTCAGGCGCTGATTTTCCAAGCTATCCCGCCTGTTTCAGCGGAACATCCGCCTGCGGCGTCCGGTCCTGCGTGACGCGCTCCAGGACGACCGTGAAGGTCGCGCCCTGTCCGGCGACGCTGTCGATGAGCAGCCTTCCGCCATGTCGCTGCAGGATGTGTTTGACGAGCGCGAGACCGAGCCCCGTGCCGCCCTTGTCGCGGCTGTCGGCCACGTCGACCCGGTAGAACCGCTCGGTCAACCTCGGCACGTGCTCCGGCGCGATGCCGGGACCGAAATCCTGGACGGCGATCCGAATGTCCGCCCCCTCGCCTTGGGCCGAGACTTCGACCCGCCTTCCCTGGCGGCCGTATTTGATCCCGTTTTCCACCAGGTTTTCGACCACGCGGAAGAGCTCGTCCCGGTCGCCGCGCACCCGGAGCGGCGATCCGGCGACCTTGACCTCGACCTCGACGCCGCGCTCCCGGGCGAGCGGCCCCAGGGCGTCCGCGACGCCGCGGACGACTTCGACCACGTCCACCAGATCGAGCGGCCTCATATGCGCCTTGAGCTCGATGCGCGACAGCGACAGCAGGTCGTCGATCAGCCGGGACATGCGGTTGGCCTGGACGCGCATGATCTCGAGGAACCGGTCGCGCGCCGTCGGATCGTTCTTCGCCGGTCCCTGCAGCGTCTCGACGAAGCCGAGCAGCGAGGCCAGCGGCGTCCGCAGCTCGTGACTGGCGTTCGCGACGAAATCGGCGCGCATCCGCTCGGAACGTCGCTGTTCGGTGAGGTCGCGCAGCGCGAGCACGATCGCCGCCGGACCGTCGGGGCCGACCCGGATCGACGCCACATGCGCTTCGCGCCAGCGCTCGACAGGCGTCCGTTCCGTATAGGGCACCACGCGGGGCCGGACGCCCGGCCCCGCCGCGCGCACGGCCTCGAGCACCTCGGGCACGCGCAGCACGAAGGAGATCGGGTCGCCGGCGCGAACCTCGCCCAGGGCGGCCCTCGCGTGGTCGTTGGCGGCGAGCACCACGCCCCGGGCGTCCAGCAGGAGAGTTGGATCCGGCAGGCCCGCGAGAATCGCGTGAGTCTGCGGCGCGACCACCGGCGCCGGCCGAGGGGGCTCGACCGCGGCGGCGGTCCCGCGCCTCCACGGCGCGAGCGCCGTCGCGAGGGCGACGACGGCGAAGGCGAACAGCGCGTCGACGGCGGAAAGCCGTCCCGCGACGGCCAGCGCGATCAGCGCGAGCGCCGCGGCGGCGACCGGCCAACGCGCGTCCGCCAGCCGGGCGGCCGCGGCGCGCGCGGCGGCGGCGAGCCTGGAGCTGCGCAGGCGGGGACGGCGGTGCGCGGGATCGTCCGTGGGAGTCATCGCTCTTGCGGGTTTCGCCGCGGCCGCAGGCCGAGGGCATATCCATCCGGATTCGCCACTCCACACGAGCAAGATGACGGGGCGGCGACACCGTATGGAGGCATCATGACCGAGAACCCCGGTTCGACGAAGCGCGGACCACACGACGAGAGGCGGTCTGCGCCCGACGTCGCGCCTGCATGGACGCTCCGGCGCTTCCGGCCCAAAGGCGGCGAGGGCGCGCAGCCGCGGGCGTCAAGCCGAGCGCGCCTGCGGCCAGCTCAGCTCTTCAGCTTCGCGTTGCACTGTGAGTAGTAGCCGCCGCCCTTCATGATCCATTTCAGGTCGCCGTTGCCGCCGTTCTCCTTGTTCGCGCGGTACTGGTCGACGCAGGTGTGCATGCGCGCCTTGCCGGGCGTCTCGTTGGCGTATTTCGCCGAGACCTCGGTCGGGAACTTGACCGGGCCGGACGACTTCGGCGTGGCGGCGGTCGTCTTCCCCGGCGTCGGCTTCTCCGCCGCGGTCGCGGCGGCCGTCGCGGGCTTCTCGTCGTCGTCCTTGACGGCCGCCGCGGCCTCGGTGGCCGAAGCGTCCTCGTCGGCGCATTCCGCCTTGCGGAAGTCGTTCCACTTCATGCCCTTGAGGGCGTTCGCCTCTTTGGCCGCCTGATACTTGGCGCCGCACTCCTTCATGGTCAGCGCCGAGGCGGGCGCCGCGAAGCCGAGCGCCGCGACGAACGCGGCGGCCGAGCTGAAAGCGAGATATCGGACCATGGCCCGTCGATCCTCCAAACCAGGGACTGAGACTGCGTCCCGCCAGCGTTGTGCGCTCTCCGCGACGGACCGTCGAGCCGTCACTTCGCCGGATGCGGGCCGCTCACGTCCTTGGCGCGGCGGACTGACGCGAGCGGAAGGGGTGGGCGCGGTAGACGCCGAGAATCGCGAGCTCCTCGCAGAAGTAGCCGAGTTCGTCGAGCGCCCGCGCCAACGCCGCATCCTCGGGATGCCCTTCGACGTCCGCGTAGAACTGGGTCGCCGTGAAGGCGCCGTCGAGCTGGTAGCTCTCGAGCTTCGTCATGTTGATCCCGTTGGTGGCGAACCCTCCGAGAGCCTTGTAGAGGGCGGCCGGGATGTTGCGGACGCGGAACACGAAGCTCGTCACCGTGGGCCCGCCGCTTCTCGGCGCCCAGCTGGAATCGCGCGACAGCACGACGAAGCGCGTCGTGTTGTCAGGCGTGTCCTCTACGTCGCGCGCCAGAACCTCGAGCCCGTAGATCTCGGCGGCGAGCGTGGAGGCGAGAGCGGCCCGCGTCACGTCGCCCGCCCGCGCCACCTCCGCGGCGGAGCCGGCCGTGTCCTCGCCGATCACGGCGCGCAGCCCGAGCTCGCGGATCTTGCCGCGGCACTGGCCGAGCGCCTGGACATGGCTCTGGACGGTCCTGATCGTCCCAAGGGTGGCGCCCTTCGGCGCAAGCAGCTGATGGTGGATCGGCATGAAGAACTCGCCGACGATGTTGAGCTTCGCGAGCGGCATCAGGCGGTGCACGTCGGCGACCCGGCCGTTGGCGGAGTTCTCGATCGGGATCATCGCCCGTTCGGCCTGGTCCGCGCGCCGGACGTGCTGGCCCGGTACGATGCCGCGGCCGGCGACCGCGGCGAAGGCGTCCTCGAACGTCGCGCAGGGCAGCGCGACCATGTCGGGGAAGGCCAGGTCGCAGGCCATGTGCGAATTGGCGCCGGGCTCGCCCTGATAGGCGATGCGCGGCTTGTCTGCGGTCCCGCTCATGCGGCGACGTCTCCGGCGGCGATCAGCTCCCGCGCCCGTTCAAGGTCGTGCGGGGTGTCGACGCCGAGCGGGACGGTGTCGACGCGCATCGCGTCGATCCGCATGCCGGCCTCCAAGGCGCGCAGCTGCTCGAGCTTCTCGCGGCGCTCGAGCGGGGACGGCGGCAGTTTGACGAAGCGCTCCAGCGCTTCGCGCCGATAGGCGTAAAGCCCGATGTGATGGTAGAGCGGGCCCGGACCCCAGGGCGCCGTCGCGCGCGTGAAATAGAGGCAGCGGAAGCGATCGGGCGTCACCTCCGACCCGACCATCTTCACCACGCTGTCGGCGGTCCGCTCCTCCTCCCGAACGATCTCCGCGACGAGCGTCGCGATCGACACGTCCGGGTCGGCCAGGGGCGCGAGACTTTGCCGCACCACCGCCGGATCGAGCGTCGGCAGGTCGCCTTGGACGTTCACGATGACGTTGAAGTCCATGTCGGGATCGAGAGCGGTGAGGGCCTCGTAGATGCGATCGGAGCCCGACGGATGGTCGGCGCGCGTCATGACGGCCTGACCGCCGGCCGCGGTCACCGCGTCGGCCACAGCCTGGCTGTCCGCCGCGACTATCACGGGTCCGACGCCCGCCGCCATCGCTCTGCGCCACACATGGACGATCATCGGATCGCCCTGGATGTCGGCGAGCGGCTTGTCCGGCAGACGCGTGGCGGCGAGGCGGGCCGGGATCAGCACCAGAGGCCGCATGGGCGCGCGCACCGTCGGCATAAGGTCTCCGTGATCGACGAACAGCAAAAATGAGCGGCGGCGTCAGCACTAAGTCGCACCGCGCCGGGGGCATAGCCGAGTTGCGGGATTTCCGCAAAACCGGGTAGCTTGCCGCCCGCTGTGGGAAGCGCTGGGGATTCCGTGCGTTGACCAATGTTTTTGGAGAAGGCCCAATGTCGCGAGAGCGACTTGAAGGGCCCCCTGCCCAGTGGGGATTCAGCCGGAGCGGACATGGACTCGTTTCAACTTAACAAGATCGCCGGCGCCGTTCTGGGGACATTGACGGTCGTGCTCGGCGTCAATGCGATCGTCGAGGAGGTCTTCCACCAGGAAGCGCCGGAAAAGCCGGGAATGGAAGTCGCGGTTCCGGAGAAGGGCGCCGGCGGAGCGGGCGGGGGCGAGGCTGCGGCCGCGAGCGGGGCGCTTGCGCTGCTCGCCAAGGCTGATCCGGCGAAGGGCGAGAGCGCGGCCAAGAAATGCGGCGCGTGCCACTCCTTCGACAAGGGCGGTCCGGCCAAGATGGGCCCGAACCTCTACGGCGTCGTCGGCATGAAGCATGGCCATATGCAGGGCTTCGGCTATTCCGACGCCATGAAGAAGACCACGGACAAGACCTGGGATTTCGCCAATCTCGACCATTGGCTCGAGAATCCGAAGGGTTATCTCCCCGGCACGTCGATGTCCTTCGCGGGCGTGAAGAACCCCGAGGAGCGGGCCAATCTTCTGGCCTATCTCAACAAGAATTCCGACAATCCGCAGCCTTTGCCGAAAGCCGGCGAAGGAGCCCCCGCGACCGCGGGGGCGGGCGCTCCGGCCGCAGCAGGCGGCGCAGGCGGCGGCTTCGAGGCCAAGGTGGCGTCGGCCGACGTCAAGAAGGGCGAGAACGCGGTCAAGAAATGCGCCGCGTGTCACTCCTTCGACAAGGGCGGCAAGGCCAAGATCGGTCCGAATCTCTACGGCGTGGTCGGCGCCAAGCACGCGCATCAGGAGGGCTTCGGCTACTCCGACGCGATGAAGAAGACCGGCGGGACCTGGGACGTCGCTTCGCTCGACAAGTGGCTCGAGAACCCGAAGGGCTACATCCCGGGCACCTCGATGTCGTTCGCAGGCGTGAAGAGCGAGGACGAACGCGCCGCGATCGTCGCCTATCTCAACAAGCAGTCGGACAAGCCTCTGCCGCTCGGCGGCGGCGACAAGAAGGCTGAAGCCGCCCCGGCGGCCGCTCCGGCTCCGGCCGGCGGCGACGCCAAGCCTCAGGAACAGGCCAAGGCGGAGCCCGAGGCGGCCAAGCCCGCGAACGAGCAGGCCGGCGGATCGCAGGAGGCGGCGAAGCCCGCCGAGCCGGCGAAGCCTGAAGCCGCGCCGGCCGCCCCGGCCGAGCCCGCGAAGCCTGAAGCCGCCGCTCCCGCGCCGGCCGAGCCCGCGAAGCCCGAAGCCGCCGCTCCGGCCCCGGCTGAACCGGCGAAGCCCGAGGCTCCCGCCGCCGCTCCGGCGGCAGGCGACGCCGAGGAGCCGATCGACAAGCGCCTCGCATCCGCCGATCTCGCCAAGGGCGAAGCGGCGGTGGGCCAGCAATGCGCCGTCTGCCACACCTTGAAGAAGGGCGAGGAGGCGAGCGCAGGCCCCAATCTCTACGGAGTGGTCGGAGCCAAGCACGCCCATCAGGAAGGCTTCGAATATTCCGACGCCATCAAGGGCAAGCAGGGGCCGTGGGACTTCGGTCAGCTCGACGCCTGGCTGAAGAGCCCGGAGACCTACGCGCCCGGAACCATGATGGCGTTCCCGGGCGTCGAGGATCCGCAGGAGCGGGCGAACATCATCGCCTTCCTCAACAAGAACTCGGATAATCCGCTTCCGACGCCTTCGGCGCAGTAAGCTCCGCTCGACGAATCGGAACGAGACAGGCCGGGCCGAGCGCCCGGCCTTTTTCGTGAGCGGCCGGCCTCACGATCGCGTCACGTCGGCGCCCGCGGGGGCGATCGTCTGGAAGAAGCCGCGTTTCGCGACATAATGCGGCCGCGTCGCCGGCCCCCGCCGCGACATCAGAGGATGCGCTCCGACCGATGAGTTTCCGCTTCGCCGCCGCCTTTGCCGCACTGATCGCCTTCGCGCCGCCTGCGACGGCGCAGGACAGTTCGACGGCGCAGCCGGCCTGGCGGCACGGCCTGTCGCTGTTTGGCGACGTGAAGTATCCGCCGGACTTCGCCCATTTCGACTACGTCAACCCGGACGCGCCCAAGGGCGGGATCGTCCGGCTCGCGGCGTCCGGCACCTTCGACAGCCTCAATCCCTTCATCCGCAAGGGAAATCCAGCGGCCGGGATGGGCGACGTCTACGACACGCTGATGGTTTCGGCCTCCGACGAGCCGTCCACCGAGTACGGGCTGATCGCCGAAAGCGTGAAGTATCCGGCGGACTGGTCCTGGGCGACGTTCCGGCTGCGCCCGCAAGCGCGCTGGCACGACGGCTCGCCGGTGACGGTCGAGGACGTCATCTGGTCGTTCGAGACGCTGAAGCGCATCAACCCGCAGCGGCAGTACTACTGGCGCGACGTCAAGGCGGCCCGCAAGACGGGCGACCGCGAGGTCACGTTCGACTTCGCCGGCCCCGGCAACCGCGAACTTCCGCAGATCGTCGGCCAGCTTCAGGTGCTGCCGAAGGCATGGTGGGAGGGGACGGACGCGCAGGGCCGCACGCGCAACATCGAGGAAGGCTCGCTCGAAAAACCGCTTGGTTCCGGTCCCTACCGCGTCAAAGATCTGGCGCCCGGGCGCTGGATTTCGTTCGAGCGCGTCGCCGACTACTGGGCGAAGGACCTGCCTGTCAGCAAAGGCGTCAACAATTTCGACGAGCTGCGCTACGACTATTTCCGCGACGCGACCGTGCTGCTCGAGGCGTTCAAGGCCGACCAATACGACTTCCGGCAGGAGAACAGCGCCAAGAACTGGGCGACCGGTTACGCCTTCCCCGCCGTCCAGCAGAAGCGCGTGGTGCTGGAAAAGTTCCAGAACGGCATGTCCGGCGTGATGCAGGCTTTTGTGTTCAACATCCGCCGCGACAAGTTCAAAGACGCGCGGGTGCGACGGGCCTTCAACCTCGCCTTCGACTTCGAAGAGACAAACAAGACGCTGATGTTCGGGGAGTATGTCCGGATCGACAGCTACTTCTTCGGCACCGAGCTCGCGTCGAGCGGCCTGCCGCAGGGCCGGGAGCTCGAAATTCTGAACGAGATCAAGGACAAGGTCCCGCCGTCGGTATTCACCACGGAGTACAAGAACCCCGTGGGCGGAGGCCCGGAGGCGATGCGGGCCAACCTGCGCGAGGCGATCCGCCTGCTGAAGGAGGCCGGCTGGCAGGTGAAGGACGGCCAGCTCCGCAACGCCCAGTCCGGCGAGCGGATGTCGGTCGAGTTCCTGTATTCCGACCCGAATTTCGAGCGCATCCTGCTGTTCTACAAGCCCGCGCTCGAACGTCTCGGCGTCGAGGTCCGGCTTCGGTCGGTGGATGACAGCCAGTACATCAACCGCATCCGTAGCCGGGACTACGACGTGATCCGCGCGGGCTGGGGCCAGTCGTTGTCGCCCGGCAACGAGCAGCTTGAATATTGGGGCTCGGAGGCCGCCGACCGCGAGGGTTCGCAGAATTTTATTGGGATCAAGGACGCCGGGATCGACGCGCTGATCGAGAAAGTCATCTACGCGAAGGACCGGGAGGATCTCGTCGCCGCGACCCACGCGCTCGACCGGGTCCTGCTCGCGCATGACTACGTCGTGCCGCAGTTCACCTCGACCGCCGACCGCACGGCGCGTTGGGACCGGTTCGCGCGGCCGGCAAAGCTGCCCGCGGCGGGGCCGCTGTTCCCCGACGTCTGGTGGTGGGACGCCGAGAAGGCGAAGGCGATCGGGGACCGTCCGTGACGGCGGGGACCGTCACCCGCCGCCGGGCCGCCACCTTCCTCGGCGCCGCCGCAGCGTTGCCGCTTCTCGCGCGGGGCGCCCGCGCGCAGACCGAAGGCGCGCCGGCCGCTCCGGCGGCCGCGGACGGCGACCCGAAGGCGTTCGGGCCCGAACGGCACGGTCTCTCCGCCTTCGGCGAGCTCAAATACCCCGCGAATTTCAGGCGCTTCGACTATGTCCGAGAGGACGCGCCGAGGGGAGGGACATTCAGCCAGGTGCCCTCGGTCCGCGCGCTGAACCAGAACTTCACCACCTTCAACACGCTGAACGCCTTCATCTTGAAGGGCGATGGCGCGCAGGGGATGGGACTGACCTTCGACACGCTGATGGCCCGGGCGAACGACGAGCCGGACGCGGTCTACGGCCTCGTGGCGCGCTCCGTCGCTGTGTCGGGCGACGGTCTGGCCTACCGGTTCCGGCTTCGGCCCGAAGCGCGGTTCCACGACGGATCGACGTTGACGGCCGACGACGTCAAATGGTCGCTCGAGACGCTGAAGGCGAAGGGCCATCCGCTGATCGCCCAGACCATTCGCGACCTGAAGGCCGTGGAGGTCGAGGCGCCGGATTCGGTCGTTCTGCGGCTGAAGGCGTCCCGCACCCGCGACCTTCCGCTGACGCTCGCGGCCCTTCCAATCTTCTCCAAGACCTACTACGCCACGCGCGAGTTCGACGCCGCGACGCTCGAGCCGCCGCTCGGCTCCGGCCCTTACAAGGTCGGCCGCGTCGAGCAGGGCCGCCTGATCGAGTTCGACCGCGTCCCGGACTACTGGGCGCGCGACCTCGCGCCGAATGTCGGCCAGAACAATTTCGACAAAGTCCGCTTCGAGTTCTTCCGGGACCGCGACGTCGCCTTCGAAGCGTTCAAGGCGCGGGCCTATCTGTTCCGCGAGGAGTTCACCTCGCGCACCTGGGCGACCGGCTACGAGTTTCCGGGCGTACGGGACGGTAAGGTGAAGCGGGAGACGCTGCCGGACCTGACGCCCTCGGGCGGGCAGGGCTGGTTCTTCAACCTCCGCCGTACGAAGTTCCAGGACCCGCGGGTCCGCGAGGCGCTGAACCTCGCCTTCGACTTCGAGTGGATGAATAAGAACCTGATGTTCGGGGCTTACAAGCGCACGGTTTCGGTGTTCCAGGGCGCGCCGGAGATGATGGCGACGGGGCCCGCGACGGGGGAGGAGTTGGCGCTTCTGGAGCCGTTCCGCGGCAAGATCCCCGACGAGGCGTTCGGCGAGCCGCTCACGCCGCCCGTAAGCGATGGTTCGGGGCAGGACCGCAAGCTGTTGCGCGAGGGGCTGCGGCTGCTGCGCGAGGCCGGCTATACGGTGAAGGACGGACGCGCCGTCAACGCCGCCGGCGAAGCGCTGACGATCGAGTTTCTCGAGTTCGATCCCGGGCTCGATCCGCACGTCTCCTCCTACATTAAGAACCTGAAGGTGCTGGGGGTGCAGGCCTCGATCCGGCAGGTCGATCCGGCGCAGTATCAGCAGCGCGCGAACGCCTTCGACTACGACGTGGTCAGCCAGCGGCTCTCGATGGCGGAGACGCCGGGCGAGGGGCTGCGGCAGGTCTATTCGTCGGAATCCGCGACCATTCCAGGCTCGCAGAACATGTCGGGCGTCGCCAACCCTGCCATCGACGCGCTGGTGGAGACAATCATCGCGGCCAAGTCCCGGGACGAACTCAACGTCGCGTGCCGCGCGCTGGACCGGGTGCTGCGCTCGCTGCGGAGCTGGGTCCCCGCCTGGTACAAGGACGTCCACACGCTCGCCTATTGGGACGCGTTCTCGCATCCCGCCGACAAACCGCGCTACGCTCGCGGCGCGCCGGAGACGTGGTGGTGGGATCAGGACAAGGCCGAGAGAGCGGGGATCAAGGCGTGATTCGCCAGACATGTGCTGGGGGCGCAGGCGTCATTCCGGGCTTGTCCTGGAATCCATTCCCGCAGCGTTCGGCAAGGCCCGGCGCTCGCGACGTTTCTGGGTCCCGGGACAAGCCCGGGACGACGGCGCGCGCCCTGCGACCGCGTCGAGCGTGCTCGGCCGAGATGTTCACCATGGCGGGACGCTAGCCTTTGCTCGCTTACGTCGCCCGCCGCGTGCTGCTGATGATCCCGACCCTGCTCGGGATCATGCTGGTGTCGTTCATCATCATCCAGTTCGCCCCGGGCGGCCCGGTCGAGCGCGTCATCGCGCAAGTCACCGGACAGGACACCTCGGCCACCGCCCGCATCTCGGGCGGCTCCGGCAATGATCTGTCGAACGCGAACCCCGCGCAGCGCGCCGGCTCCGACGACCCGATCACCTCGAAATACCGCGGCGCGCAGGGGCTCGACCCCGAATTTATCAAGCAGCTCGAAAAGCAGTTCGGCTTCGACAAGCCGGCGCCCGAGCGCTTCGCCAAGATGATCTGGGACTACGCCCGCTTCGATTTCGGCCGGAGCTATTTCCGCGACATCGACGTCGTCGACCTGATCCTCGAGAAGATGCCGGTGTCGATCTCGCTCGGGCTGTGGATGACGCTGATCTCCTACATGATCTCGGTGCCGCTCGGCGTCGCGAAGGCGATCGGCGACGGCTCGCGCTTCGACGTCTGGACGTCGAGCGTGATCGTGATCGGCTACGCCATCCCCGGCTTCCTGTTCGCGATCCTGCTGATCGTGCTGTTCGCGGGCGGCACCTTCCTCGACTGGTTCCCGCTGCGCGGCCTCACTTCCGACAATTGGGACCAGCTGTCGCTGTGGGGGAAGATCGTCGACTACGTCTGGCACATGACGCTGCCGCTGCTCGCGCTCGCGATCTCGGCCTTCGCGACGACCACGCTGCTGACCAAGAACTCGTTCCTCGATGAGATCCGAAAGCAGTACGTCCAGACGGCGCGGATGAAGGGCTTGACCGAGAACCAGGTGCTCTACGGCCACGTCTTCCGCAACGCGATGCTGCTGCTGATCGCGGGCTTCCCCGGCGCCTTCATCGGCGCGTTCTTCTCCGGGGCTCTGCTGATCGAGACGATCTTCTCGCTCGACGGCCTCGGGCTGCTCGGCTTCGAATCGATCGTCAACCGCGACTACGCCGTGGTGTTCGCGACGCTCTACATCTTCTCGCTGCTCGGCCTCGTCGTCGCCCTCATCTCGGACATCTCCTACATGTGGGTCGATCCCCGCATCGACTTCGAAGCGCGGGAGGTGTGACGCGGATGGCCGACGCCGCCCCGCTCGCCCCGCCCATGGCGAACGCGCCGCGGAAGGGCGCCCTGTCGCCGATCAACCGGCGGCGGCTCGCCAATTTCAGGGCGAACAAGCGCGGCCACTGGTCGTTCTGGCTGTTCATGGTGGTGTTCGTGCTCACGCTGTTCGCGGAGTTCATCGCGAACGACAAGCCGTTCCTCGTGAAATATGACGGCGCCTTCTACCTCCCCGCGCTCACCAGCTACGCCGAGACGACCTTTGGCGGCGACTTCGAGACCGAGGCGGACTACCGCGATCCCTACCTTCAGGATCTCGTCAAGAAGTCCGGCGGCTACATGATCTGGCCGCCGGTGCGCTACAGCTACGATACGATCAACCTCAACCTGCCGACGCCGGCGCCCTCAGCCCCGACCTGGATGCTGGACGACGCGGTCTGCGCCAAGGCGGCGGCCGCCCGGACGCCGGAGGGCGACGTCGCGAAGGCCGACGCCGCAGCTCCGCGCGCGAAATCCTGCGCCGACATCGAATGGAATTGGCTCGGCACCGACGACCAGGGCCGCGACGTGCTCGCGCGGCTGATCTACGGCTTCCGTCTGTCGGTGCTGTTCGGACTCGCGCTGACCGTGCTCTCGTCTATCGTCGGCGTCCTGGCCGGCGCGGTGCAGGGCTATTTCGGCGGCTGGACCGACCTGCTGTTCCAGCGCTTCATCGAGATTTGGACGTCGATCCCGACGCTCTATCTGCTGATCATCCTGTCGTCGGTGCTGCCGCCGAACTTCTGGGTGCTGCTCGGCATCCTGCTCCTGTTCTCCTGGGTCGCGCTGGTGGGCGTGGTGCGCGCAGAATTCCTGCGCGGGCGGAACTTCGAATATGTCCGGGCGGCGCGCGCTCTGGGAGTCTCCAACCGCGCAATCATGTTCCGCCATCTGCTGCCGAACGCCATGGTGGCGACGCTGACTTTCATGCCCTTCATCCTGTCGGGCTCGATCTCGACGCTGACGGCGCTCGACTTCCTCGGCTTCGGCCTGCCGCCGGGCTCGCCGTCGCTCGGCGAGCTGCTCGCGCAGGGCAAGTCGAACCTGCAGGCGCCCTGGCTCGGCATCTCCGGCTTCCTGGTGATCGCGGTGATGCTGTCGCTGCTGATCTTCGTCGGCGAGGCCGTGCGCGACGCTTTCGACCCGCGGAAGACGTTCCGGTAAGAGGAGTGTAGGATCGGGCGCATGGACGAGCGCGACAAAATCATCCGCGAGGACTACCCGGTGGAGAAGCTGCCGGAGGACCTCCGCGCCGGGCTGGGCGCGGGGACCCGCGTGCGGGTGACGGTGGAGGCTGCGGCAGAGAGGATTGAACAATCTGACGCGGCTCGTGAACGCAAGCTGCGCGCGTGGGCGCGAATCAACGCGAAAATCGATGCGGCGCGCGCCAGCCCGCATTTCAAACCCGTTTCGACGGAGGAGGCCGTCGCACGCGTTCGAGAACTGCGTGACGAGTGGGATCGCTGAACGCTGAAATGAGGTTGTACCTGGACGCGAATACGCTCATCGAAGCAGTCGAAGGCGTCGGATCAACGAGGGAACTCCTTGCGAGCATCTTCGGCTCCGTCGTGACTCGCAATACTGAGCTTCTGACCAGCGAGCTCACCTTGGCCGAGACGATTGTCGGTCCCCTGAAAGCGCTTCGCATCTCGCCGGACGATGAAGCGGCCGTCGGCTTCCTTTCTTCCTACATCGGCCTTTTCGAAGACGACGCTGCGCTCCGACCCATCGCGCTTGGTCTGCCCATTCTCCTCAAGGCCGCGAGACTGCGGGCCCGGCATGATGCGCTAAAACTCCCCGACGCCATCCATCTGGCCACCACGGCGCAGTCGGGCTGCCACGTCTTCGTCTCGGGAGATCGAAAGCTTCGCGCACAGGCCGACCGTGAGGGGATTACGACGTGTTCGCTCGCCCCGTCCGACCTCGACGCCCTCCTCGCCCGGATCGCCGACGCCCGATGATCGCCGCCGTATGACCGCCCCCCTGCTCTCTGTCCGCGATCTGTCCGTCGCTTTCGCCGTCGAGGGAGGGACGTCGCTCGCGGTCGACCGGGTGTCGTTCGACCTCGCCAAGGGCGAGACCGTGGCGCTGGTCGGCGAGAGCGGGTCGGGCAAGTCCGTCACGGCGCTCTCGATCGTCCGCCTGCTGCCCTATCCGGCCGCGAGCCACCCGTCGGGGGAGGTGATCTTCAACGGCACGGACCTCTTGAAGGCGCCCGAGCGGGAGCTGCGGAAGGTCCGGGGGGCCGACATCTCGATGGTCTTCCAGGAGCCGATGACGTCGCTCAACCCGCTGCACACGATCGAGCGGCAGGTCGGCGAGATCCTCAAGGTCCATCGCGGCTGGTCGGCCGAGAAGTGCCGGGCGCGCGTGCTCGAACTGCTCGCCCAGGTCGGCATCCCGAACGCGCAGGAGCGGCTCGACGCCTTTCCGCACCAGCTGTCCGGCGGGCAGCGGCAACGCGTGATGATCGCGATGGCGCTTGCCAACGAGCCGGACCTGCTGATCGCCGACGAGCCCACTACCGCGCTCGACGTCACGGTTCAGGCCCAGATCCTCGCGCTGTTGAAGGAACTGCAGACCAGGCTCGGCATGGCGATGCTGTTCATCACCCACGATCTCGGGATCGTGCGCCGGATCGCCGACCGCGTCTGCGTCATGACGGAGGGCCGGGTCGTCGAGCAGGGCGCGACGGCGCGCGTGTTCGACGCGCCCGAGCACGCCTACACGAAGAAGCTGCTCGCAGCCGAGCCGAAGGGCCTGCCGCCCGCCTCCGACGCCGGCGCGAAGCCGGTCGTGGAGGTAACCGACCTCAAGGTGTGGTTTCCGATCAAGCGCGGTTTCTTCCGCAAGACGGTCGGTCACGTGAAGGCGGTCGACGGCGTCTCGATCACCGTCCGGGAGGGCCAGACGGTCGGCGTGGTCGGCGAAAGCGGGTCCGGCAAGACGACGCTCGGCCTCGCCATCCTGCGCCTGATTTCGAGCGAGGGGCGCATCGCCTATCTCGGTCAGGCGATCGAAGGCTTCGGCTTCGCGGAGATGCGGCCGCTGCGGCGCGACATGCAGATCGTGTTTCAGGATCCGTACGGCTCGCTCAGCCCCCGCATGCCGGTGCTCGACATCGTCGCCGAGGGCCTCGGCGTGCAGGGGGCCAAGTTGAAGACGGCGCAAAAGCGCGAGGCGGTCGCGCGCGCGCTCGCCGATGTCGGGCTCGATCCCGCGGCCATGGACCGCTACCCGCACGAGTTCTCCGGCGGCCAGCGCCAGCGCATCGCGATCGCCCGGGCGCTCGCGCTCGACCCCGCCTTCATCGTGCTCGACGAGCCGACGAGCGCTCTCGACATGTCCGTTCAGGCCCAGATCGTCGATCTGCTCCGCGACGTGCAGGCGCGGCGCAAATTGTCGTTCCTCTTCATCAGCCACGATCTCAAGGTCGTGCGCGCCCTCGCCAACGACGTGGTTGTGATGTGTCAGGGCAAGGTGGTCGAGCAGGGGCCGGCCGCGACCGTGATGACGAGCCCGGCGACCGACTACACCCGCGCGCTGCTCGCCGCGGCGTTCGACCTCGAGGCCCACGTCGGCGACCCGGTCGCGCAATGAGGCCTCTCAAGCCGGAGCGGCTGGACGGCGCGGCCTCTGACGCGGTCCTGGAAGGACCGACGCTGCTCTATGACGGCTATCGCCGACTCGAGAGCTGGCGGGTGACGTTGCCTGAGGCCGGCGGGCGCGGCCGCATCCGGCAGACCCGCGAGGTGCTCCGAGCCGGACCATGCGTCGGCGTGATCGCGGTTGATCTCGCCCAAGGGCTTCTCGTGCTGATCCGGCAGTTCCGGCTGCCCGCCTCGCTCGCGACCGGCGAGGGCGACCTCGTCGAGATCGTCGCCGGCCGGGTCGAGCCCGGCGAGGACCTCGAGGCGGCGGCCCGGCGCGAGCTGCTCGAGGAGACTGGCCTCGTCGCGACGGCGATCGCGCCGGCCTTCGCCTTCCTTCCGACGCCCGGCATCGTCGACGAGCACGCCACCGTCTTCCTCTGCGCCGTCGCCGCCTCCGGGCTTCCGGAGCACGCCGGCGCTGCGGACGAGCACGAAGTCACGCGGCCCTTCGCGGTCCCCATCGACGACGCCATCGCGGCGCTCGGCGACATGCGACCGCGCAACGCCTATCTCATGCTGTCGCTGCAGTGGCTGGCGCTGAACCGAGGCCGGATCGAGCCGCTCCTCGCCGGCGCCTGACGGTCAGGACGCGGACCGCGTCGGGTCGCGGGTGGCGAAGGCGGACAGCAGGTCTCCGAAGCGGTCCCCCTGCACGACGACGTGGGAGCGCAGACGCGCTCGGGCGGCGTCGCCGTCTCCCGCGAAGATCGCCTCCAGAATGGCGGCGTGCTCCTCGAACGAGATCTTCAGGCGGTTGCGGACGCGGAGCTGCAGGCGCCGATACGGCCTCAGCCGCCGGTGCAGGGCGCCGCATTGTTCGGCGAGGAACGCGCTGTGGCTCGCCGCGTAGATCGCGTGATGGAAGACCTCGTTGTCGTAGTAATAGGCGTCGAACTCGCCTTGCTCTGCGGCTTCCCGGCAGCGCTCGTGAGCCTGCGTCAGCGCCTCGCGATCACCGGCGTCGTACCGCCGGGCGGCGTGCGCGCCGGCGAGGCCTTCGAGCTCAGCCATCACCTCGAACATCTCGTAGACGCGCTGCGGGCCGTGGTCGGCGACGACCGCCCCCCGCCGCGGCCTGAGCTCCACCACGCCGATCGCGCTCAGCTGCATCAGCGCCTCGCGCACGGGCGTCCGCGACACCCCGAAGCGCTTGGCGACCTGAAGTTCGTCGAGCTTCTCGCCCGGCGCGAAGACGCCGGCGACGATGTCGTTCTCGATGGCGTCACGCAGCTTGCGGACGGCGTTCTCGGTCATCTGCCATGCCCTTCGGGTCTTCGTGTATACAAGAATGGCAGTTATCGTCGAGGTTGAAATTGACATTGCGTACGAGGCTGCGCACGATCGAGCCATAACGACCGGAGCAACGGTCGAGCCATTCCTTGGGAGGACGACCGATGAGACCAGCCGGCCGCATCATGACCGCCGCCGCAGCCGTCGCGCTCGCGATCAGCTTCGCCCCGGCGGCTCAGGCGCAGACGACCCTGAAGGCCTCGCACCAGTTTCCGGGCGGAAAGGGCGACATCCGCGACGAGATGGTCCAGATCATCGCCCGCGAGGTCGAGAAGGCGAATGTCGACCTGAAGATCCAGATCTTCCCGGGCGCTTCGCTCTACAAGCCGAACGACCAGTGGAACGCGCTCAGCCGCGGGCTGCTCGACATGTCGGCCTTTCCGCTCGATTACGCCTCGGGCCGCGTCCCGCAATTCTCGGCGACGCTCATGCCGGGCCTCGTGGGCAGTCTCGACCGCGCGAAGCGGCTCAACAGCTCGCCGTTCATGACCGACATCAAGAAGATCATCGAAGACAACGGCGTGGTCGTGATCGCCGACGCCTGGCTCTCCGGCGGCTTCGTCTCCAAGAAGACCTGCATCACCTCGCCCGACAGCATCAAGGGCCAGGTCGTGCGCGCGGCGGGCCCCGCCTTCGAGCAGATGCTCGCCGGCGCCGGCGCCTCGATCTCGTCGATGCCCTCCTCGGAAATCTACACCGGCATGCAGACCGGCGTGCTCGACGCGGCGAACACATCGTCGGCGAGCCTGGTGTCCTACCGTCTGTTCGAGCAGGGCAAATGCCTGACGGCCCCGGGCGCCAACGCGCTCTGGTTCATGTACGAGCCCGTGCTGATGTCGAAGCGCGTGTTCGACCGGCTGACGGAGGCCCAGCAGAAGGCGCTGACCGCCGCCGGCAAGAAATCGGAGGAGTTCTTCGACGCCGAGATCCGTAAGGGCGACCAGAAGATGGTCGACGCCTTCAAGAAGGCGAACGTCGAGGTCGTCGAGATGTCGAAGGCCGACTACGACGCCTGGCTCGAGGTCGCGAAGAAGACCGCCTACGAAAAGTTCGCGAAGGACGTCCCGGGCGGTAAGGACCTCATCGACAAGGCGCTTGCGGTCGAGTGACCCGAGGCCGCTGACGACGCGCCGGGCGGCTCCCGCCCGGCGCCCCCTCGTTCAGGGCGGGACGCCATCCATGATCGAACGCTTCATCTCCGCCGTGAGCGCGCTGTCGCGCGCCTTCGCGGTCATCGCGACCCTGCTCCTCATCGCGGCGATGCTCGTCGTCTGCCAAATGATCCTGATGCGCTACGTCTTTCGCGCCGCGACGATCTGGCAGACCGACTTCGTCATCTTCGCGGCCACCGCCGCGACGTTCCTCGGCGCGCCCTACGTGCTTCTGAAGAAGGGCCATGTCGGCGTCGACTTCATCGAGCTCCTGCTCAAGCCGGTGCCGCGCCGGGCGCTCAAGATCGTAGGCTCGATCCTCGGTCTCGTGTTCTGCCTCGTGATGCTGGTCGCGAGCTCGATCAATTTCGAGGAGGCCTGGGCGGGCGGCTGGAAGCACGCGAGCGTCTGGGCCCCGCCGCTCTGGGTGCCTATGGCATCGGTGCCGCTCGGCTTCGGCATGCTGTGCCTGCAATACCTCGCCGAAATCGCGAAGGTCGCGACCGCGCCGCTCGAGACGCGCGGCGGCGCGATCGACGAGATCGCGGCCGGCGGCGACGTCGTCACCGCCCACGCGCTGAAGGAGCACGCCCGATGAGCCCGACCATGGCCGGCGTCGCCTTGATCGCGGGACTGTTCGCGCTGCTCGCGACCGGCATGCCGATCGCCTTCGCGCTCGGCCTCGCGGCCGTCGCCGCTCTGTTGCTGCAGGACGGCTTCGGCATGTTCTTCGTGCTGTCCGAGACGATGTTCGGCGGCATCGCGAACCTCGCTTATGTGTCGATCCCGATGTTCGTCCTGATGGGGGCGGCCGTCGCCTCCTCGCCGGCCGGCGGCGATCTCTATTCCTCGCTCGACCGCTGGCTGAACCGGGTGCCCGGCGGACTGGTGCTGTCCAACATCGGCGCCTGCGCCGTCTTCGCCGGCATGACCGGGTCGTCGCCCGCGACCTGCGCGGCGATCGGCAAGATGGGCATCCCCGAGATGATGAAGCGGGGCTACCCCTCTTCCGTCGCGACCGGGTCGATCGCCGCCGGCGGCACGCTCGGGATCCTGATCCCGCCGTCGATCACGTTCATCGTCTATGGCATCTCGACCGAGACCTCGATCGGCCGCCTGTTCATGGCGGGCGTCTTCCCGGGCCTCATGCTGACCGCGATGTTCATGGCCTGGGCGCTGATCGACGCCAAGCGCAAGGGCTACGAATTCTCGTCCCGCGGCGTGCGCTACACGTTGAAGGAGAAGCTATCGGCCCTGCCGCGCATCGGGCCGT
This sequence comes from Hansschlegelia sp. KR7-227, assembly GCF_049446035.1. Taxonomy (NCBI): domain Bacteria; kingdom Pseudomonadati; phylum Pseudomonadota; class Alphaproteobacteria; order Hyphomicrobiales; family Methylopilaceae; genus Hansschlegelia; species Hansschlegelia sp. KR7-227. Next base: position 72,847 of record NZ_JBMSEA010000003.1, on the reverse strand, counting down.
TCCTGCTGATCATCGCGGGCACGCTCTACGTGCTCTATGGCGGCATCGCCACGCCGTCGGAGGCCGCCGGCGCCGGCGCTCTGCTGACGCTGCTCGTCGTCGTCATCGCTTACCGGCTCTACAAGTTCGCGCCGATGGCCGGGATCTTCGGCTCGGCGATGCGCGAGAGCGTCATGATCATGATGATCATGGCGGCCGCCGAACTGTTCGCCTTCGCGCTGTCGTCGCTGTTCATCACCCAGACCATCGCCACGGCGATCGCCGCCCTGGAGGTCAACCGCTGGGTGCTGCTCGGCGTGATCAATCTCTTCCTGCTCGTCGCAGGCTGCTTCCTTCCGCCGGTGGCGATCATCGTGATGGCGGCGCCGCTGCTGTTTCCCATAGTGACGCAGGCGGGCTTCGACCCCTACTGGTTCGGCGTCATCCTCACCATCAATATGGAGATCGGACTCATTACGCCGCCGGTCGGCCTGAACCTGTTCGTGATCCGGGCGATCGCGCCGGAGGTGCCGACGAAGGAGATCCTCTGGGGCGCTTTGCCCTACGTGCTCGTGATGATGCTGGCGATCGTGATCCTCTGCATCTTTCCGGGGATCGCGACGTGGCTTCCGAACCATATGATGGGGGTCCCGACGTGAGCGAGACGAGTTTCTTCAGCGACATGCTGCAGTCGATCGCCGATCAAGGGCGGCGGCTGCTGGCGCTCGGTCCTCGCGAGGGCGCGGCGACGCTGCAGCTTCAGGATCGCGGCGGCGTCGAGAAATTGTGCGAGACGCTGTTGTCCAGCCGGGGCGAGGCGTCCGGCATCGCAATCGCGAAGGCGATCCTGGACCGGTGGGACGGCTTCGACGATCGAGATCGCGCCGCGTTCATGCGGATGCTGCTGGAGCGCTTCGGGCCGAACGCCGAGGCGCTCGACCGAGCGATCGACGCGCACCGTGCCGAGCCCTCCGAGCGCACGGCGCAGGCGTTGCATGCCGCGGCCGAGCCGCGTCGCCAAGAACTGATCCGGCGGCTCAATCTCGCGCCGGCCGGCATGTCGACGCTGATGCGCATGCGCGAGACGCTGCTGCGGCTGAAAGCCGACGACCCGGCGCTCGGCGCCGTCGACGACGATTTCGCGCATCTCTTCGGCTCCTGGTTCAACCGCGGCTTCCTGGTGCTGAAGCCGATCGACTGGACGTCGCCGGCGAACGTGCTGGAGAAGATCATCCGCTACGAGGCGGTGCACGAGATCCGGGATTGGGACGAGCTGCGTCGCCGGGTGGCGCCCGACGACCGGCGCTGCTTCGCCTTCTTCCATCCTCGGCTGATCGACGAGCCGCTGATCTTCGTCGAGGTCGCGCTCACCACCTCGATGCCGGCCGCGGTCGACGAGGTGCTCGACCCCGGCCGCGCGCCGATCCGCGCCGGGGCCGCGAGCGCGGCGATCTTCTATTCCATCTCGAACTGCCAGGAAGGCCTGCGCGGCGTCTCCTTCGGCAATTTCCTGATCAAGCAGGTGGTGGAGGATCTGCGTCGCGATCTGCCGGAGATCGCGACCTTCGTCACGCTTTCGCCCGTGCCGGGCTTCGCCGCCTGGCTCGGGCGCGAGATCGAGGACGACGATTCGGAGGCGATCGCAGCCGAGGACCGCGCCGTTCTTGCCGCCGTCGCCGACAAGAACTGGCCGGACGATTCCGCCGCCGTCGAACGCCTCCGCCCGGTGCTGACGCGCGCCTGCGCCTGGTATCTCCTGAACGCCCGCAACACGCGCGGAATGGCCGCCGACCCCGTGGCGCGCTTCCATCTCGGCAACGGCGCGCGGCTGGAGCGCGTCAATTTTCTCGCCGACCGGTCACCCCGGGGGCTCCGGCAGGCCCATGGCATGATGGTCAACTACCTCTACGAGCTCGGCGACATCGAGGCGAACCACGAAGCGTTCGTCGGCCGCGGCGAGGTCGTGGCGTCGAGCTCTGTGAAACGTCTGGTCAAACCCGGCAAGGCGGCCGTCGCGGCGCCGGGCGCGGGGAGGAAGTCCGGCAAGGGGGCCGACCGCAAGGAGCTCGCGCCGTGAGCAACCATCTGTTCGACGCCGTCTCGTCCGCCGCGCCCGACCTCGACGCGCCGTTCCTCGAGACGCTTGACGGCAGGCGCTGGAGCTACGGCGACCTGTTCGACGGTTCGGCGCGTCTGGCGGCGACCCTCGCCGCTCTCGGCGTGGTCCCGGGCGACCGCGTCGCGGTCCAGGTCGAGAAGAGCCCGGAAGCGCTGCTGCTCTACGTCGCCTGCCTGCGCGCCGGGGCGGTCTTCCTCCCGCTCAACGTCGCCTACACGCCGACCGAGCTCGACTATTTCGTCGGCGACGCCGAGCCGCGCCTCCTGGTCGCGTCGCCGGCCGCCGCGGCGGCGCTGAGGCCCGTCGCGCATCGTCACGGCGCGCGGCTGGAGACGCTCGACGCCAAGGGCGGAGGGTCGCTGATGGCCCTCGTCGCCGAGCACGGCGTCCCTTCGTTCGACAATATCGATCGCGGCCCGGACGATCTCGCGGCGATCCTCTACACTTCCGGGACCACCGGGCGCTCCAAGGGCGCCATGCTGACGCACGACAATCTGCTGTCGAACGCGCTCACGCTGAAGGACTTCTGGCGCTTCACGCCCGCGGACCGGCTGATCCATGCGCTGCCGATCTTCCACACCCACGGGCTGTTCGTCGCGACCAACACGATCCTGGCGTCAGGCGCCTCGATGCTGTTCCTGCCGCGCTTCGACGCCGGCGAGGTCCTGTCCCTGATGGACCGCGCGACCGCGATGATGGGGGTTCCGACCTTCTACGTCCGCCTCGCCCAGCATCCCGGCCTGACGCCGGAGGCGACGGCGGGCATGCGCCTGTTCGTCTCGGGCTCCGCGCCGCTGCTCGCCGAGACCCACCGCGCCTTCGAGGAGAAGTCCGGCCACAAGATCCTCGAGCGCTACGGGATGACCGAAACCAACATGATCACGTCGAACCCCTATGACGGCGACCGTGTGGCGGGCGCGGTCGGCCTGCCGCTGCCGGGGATCACGGTGCGCGTGACGGACCCGGAGACCAAGGCGATCGTGGGAGCCGGGGAGGTCGGCATGATCGAGGTCCGCGGCCCGAACGTGTTCAAGGGCTACTGGCGCATGCCGGAGAAGACCCAGGCGGAGTTCCGCGAGGACGGCTTCTTCGTCACCGGCGACCTCGGCAAGATCGACGCCCGCGGCTACGTCACCATCGTGGGCCGCGACAAGGACCTGGTGATCTCGGGCGGCTACAACGTCTATCCCAAGGAGGTCGAGGCCGAGATCGACGAACTCGAAGGCGTCGTAGAGAGCGCGGTGATCGGCGTCGCCCATGCCGATTTCGGGGAGGCCGTCACCGCGGTGGTGGTGAAGGCCGAAGGCGCCTCGGTGTCGGAACGCGGCGTGCTCGCGGCGCTCGACGGCAGGCTGGCCCGCTTCAAGCAGCCCAAGCGCGTGCTGTTCGTGGACGAACTGCCGCGCAACACGATGGGCAAGGTCCAGAAGGCGGCGCTGCGTCAGCGCTACGCCGATCTGTACCAGCCGGCGAAGGTCGGATAGGGGTCCGGCCGGTCCGGTCAGGGGCGAGACCTCCCCAAGCCCAGCGTCGCGAGGATCGCGCGCCCCCGCGAGAGCGCAGTCGGGGGCGGGAGGCTCCGGGCGTCGCGCGGCTTCCGTTCGCGCGGCGGTTGGCCGAGGCGGGCAAAGCCCTATGTCGCTCTTCGAGGCGTCGCCTCCGTTCCCAGGCGCTCTGCGCCCTCGCCTACCGCGACGCTCCGGTCCCATGCGCCTGAAGCCAGACACGCTCGCCCTCACCGCCGTGCTCGCTCTGCTGACCGCGGTGGGGCCGCTGGCGATCGACATGTATCTCCCCTCGCTGCCGCATCTGACGGCGGCGCTCGGCGCGAGCCCCGCGGAAGGGCAACTGACGCTCTCCGCCTTTCTCGTCGGCTTCGCGTCAGGCCAGGTGCTGTATGGCCCGCTGTCGGACGCGCGCGGGCGCAAGCCCGTGCTGATGGTCAGTCTCGCGCTGTTCACCTTCGGCAGCGCGCTCTGCGCGGTCGCGCCGACGATCGAGACGCTGATCGTCGCGCGCTTCGTGCAGGCGCTCGGCGGCGCAGGGCCGGTGGTGCTCGCCCGTTCGATCGTCCGCGATCTCTATTCCGGCCCGCGGGCCGCGCGCGAGCTCGCGCGCATGGCGACGATCCTCGGCCTGATCCCGGCGGTCGCGCCCCTGCTCGGCGGCGTGCTGGAGAACGCGTTCAACTGGCGTGCCACCTTCGTCCTGCTGACGGCGCTGCTTGGCGGCGAGATGCTCATCGTCGCGGCGTTCCTGCCGGAGACGATCCGCGTCCGCATGGCCGGCGCGGTCAGCCCCCGCTCGGTCGCCGCAAGCTACGGCGTGCTCCTTCGCCACCGTGGGTTCCTGACGTATCTCGCGCTCACGGCGATCGGTTTCGCTGGCCTGTTCGCCTACATCTCGACCTCGTCCTTCATCCTTCAGACCGTCTACGGCCTGTCGGAGATCGCCTATGGCGCAGCCTTCGCGATCGGGGTGATCGGCTTCATCGGCGGGACGCTCGCCGCGGGGCCGATGGTCAAGGCGCGCGGCCTCGACGGCGCGATCGGAGTCGGCGCGGCCGCGCTCGCCTTCGGCGGACTGTTGATGCTCGGCCTGGTGCTGCTCGGGCCGAAGTCCCCGGCCTCGGTCGTGGCGCCGATGATGATCTACATGTTCGGCGTCGGGCTGGTGATGCCGCAGGCGATGGCGTCCGCGCTGCAGCCGTTTCCCGAACGCGCCGGCGCGGCGTCCTCCCTGGTGGGCTTCACGCAGATGGCCTTCGGCGCCGTGGTGGGCATAGGGATCGGCCGGACGCTCGACGCCCCCCACGGCCTGCTGGCGCTGCCGATCGCCGTCGCGCTGTTCGGCGTCGCGACGCTCGCGATCTTCCTCGCGACGGGTCGCGCGCGGCGTGGCGGCGTCGCGTGAGCGGGGCTCAGCGCCCCGTGGCGAAGTAGCTCTGCAGGCGCGTCTTGATGCGCTCGGCGATCTGCAGCGCCGCGCGGTTCTCGGCGTCGCGTTCCGCCCGGATGTTCGCGTAGCGCTGCAGCCCGCCGAAATAGGTGGCGTTGGCGAAGGCGTTGCCGGTCACCACGGCGTCGAGCGTGCCGGCGCGGGTCAGCGTGTAGGTCGCGCTCAGCGAGATGGTGCGCGACTGGGGCACGCTGGTCAGAGGATCGACCACGGCGGACTGGCCGGATTCTATCAGCTTGACGTCGAGGCGGTAGGCGACCGGCCCCGGCCCGTCGCCACCCCGCAGCATGAAAATGAGCTCGTCGCGCAGCTTCGCCGGCACCCGTCCTTCCAGCGCCTTGACGTCCACGGTCTTCATGCGCGCCGCGACATTGCCGCCCTCGACCGTCTTCGACGGCGCGCCGCCTTGCGACAGGTCGCCATAAACGGGTCGGAGACAGCCGGTGAGCAGCAGCGCCAGGCCGCCGGCCACGGCGAAGCGGAGGAGGGTGCGGGGATCAGGCGACGACATTCACGATCCTCTGCGGCACGACGATGATCTTGCGGATGGGCTTGTCGCCAACGGCCTTGGCGACGGCTTCGAGCTCGCGCACGATCGTCTCGATCGTAGCGGCGGTCGCCTCGCGCGGCACGACGATCTCGTCCCGCTTCTTGCCGTTGACCTGGACAGGGTAGGTGACGACGTCGCTCGCGAGCAGCGAAAGGTCGGCGTCCGGCCAGCGCGTCTCGGCGACCATCGTCTCGTGCCCGAGCGCAGCCCAAGCCTCTTCCGCGAGATGCGGCGTGAAGGGCGCCACGATCTGGACGAGGATCTCGGCGGCTTCCCGGATCGCGAAGGCGAGGCCCTCGCCGGCGACGTCGTCGCTCTGAAGGGCCTGGCTCAGGGCGTTGCTGAGTTCGTTGATCGCCGCGATGCAGGTGTTGAAGTGAAACTTCTCGACGCCTTCGCCGACGCGGGCGAGCGCGGCGTGGGCCGAGCGGCGCAGGGCCGTCGCGGCTTCACTGATCTCTGTGGGCGCAGGAGCGCCTGGAGGCGAGCCCTTGGCGGCCGCCTCGTTCGCGAGCCTCCAGACGCGCTGAACGCGCCGGTTCGCGCCCTCGACGCCGGCCTCGGTCCAGATCACGTCGCGTTCGGGGGGCGAGTCCGACAGCATGAACCAGCGCGCGGTGTCGGCGCCGTAGGTCTCGATGATGTCGTTGGGGTCGACGACGTTCTTCTTCGACTTCGACATCTTCTCGATCGAGCCGATCTCGACGGCTGAGCCGTCCGAGATCCGGGTCGCGCTGCGCGAGCCTTCGGCGCCGGCGATCGCGACTTCGGCGGGCGCGACCCACTGTCCGTCGGAATCCCTGTAGGTCTCGTGGACCACCATCCCTTGCGTGAACAGGCCCGCGAACGGCTCCTTCACGCCGACATGGCCGGTCGCGTTCATCGCGCGCGTGAAGAAGCGGGCGTAGAGCAGATGCAGGATCGCGTGCTCGACGCCGCCGATATACTGGTCGACCGGCAGCCAGCGGTCGGCGACCGGCCTCACCGTCGGCGTCGTCGCGTCCGGCGCGGTGAAGCGAGCGAAGTACCAGGACGAGTCCACGAAGGTGTCCATCGTGTCGGTCTCGCGGACCGCCTTTCCGCCGCAGCTCGGGCAGGCGACGTTGCGCCAGCCCTCGTGCCGGTCGAGCGGGTTGCCCGGCCGGTCGAAGGCGACGTCTTCGGGCAGGCGGACCGGCAACTGATCGTCCGGAACGGGCACGACGCCGCAGGCCTCGCAATGGATCACCGGGATCGGGCAGCCCCAGTAGCGCTGACGGGAGATCCCCCAGTCGCGCAGGCGCCAATTGACCTTGCGGGCCCCGACAGGCCCGTCGTCGAGCGTCTCGGTCTCCAGCCGGCGCGCGACCTCCTCCTTCGCGGCGTCGACGGTCATCCCGTCGAGGAACCGCGAATTGACCATCGCGCCGTCGCCGTCATAGGCGGCCTCGGCGACCAGGCCCGCGGGATCGACGCCTTCCGGCGCGACCACCGCCGTGATCGGCAGGCCGTATTTCGACGCGAAGCCATAGTCCCGCTGGTCATGCGCCGGGCATCCGAAGATCGCGCCCGTGCCGTAGTCCATCAGCACGAAATTCGCGACGTAGACCGGCAGCTCCCACGCCGGATCGAACGGGTGCCGGACGCGCAGGCCCGTGTCGTAGCCCTTCTTCTCCGCGGTCTCGAGCGCCGCGACGCTGGTGCCGTGGCGGCGGCAGTCCTCGATGAAAGCGGCGAGCTTCGGGTCGCATTTCGCCGCCCCTGCCGACAGGGGATGATCGGCCGCGAGCGCGACGAAGCTCGCGCCGAACAGCGTGTCCGGCCGCGTGGTGTAGACCTCAACCTCGGTCGCGGCGTCGCCGGCGGCCTCATGCGCCGCGTCGGGCGCGAGCGCGAACCGGACCAGAAGGCCTTCCGACCGGCCGATCCAGTTCTTCTGCATGGTCCGGACCTTTTCCGGCCAGCGCGGCAGGTCGTCGAGCGCCGCCAGCAGGTCCTCGGAGAAGTCGGTGATCTTCAGGAACCACTGCGTCAGCTCGCGCTGCTCGACCTCGGCGCCCGAGCGCCAACCGCGCCCGTCGATCACCTGCTCATTGGCGAGCACGGTGTTGTCGACCGGGTCCCAGTTGACCTTGGACTTGCGGCGGTAGGCGAGGCCCGCCTTCAGGAAGTCGAGGAACAGCTTCTGCTGCTGGGCGTAATAGTCGGGATCGCAGGTCGCGATTTCGCGGCTCCAGTCGAGCGACAGGCCGATCGCCTTGAGCTGCTCGCGCATGGTCGCGATGTTGGCGTAGGTCCAGGCCTTGGGATGGACGTGTCTCTCCATCGCCGCGTTCTCGGCCGGCAGGCCGAAAGCGTCCCAGCCCATGGGATGCAGCACGGAGAAACCCTTGGCGCGCTTGTAGCGCGCGACCACGTCGCCCATCGCGTAGTTGCGGACGTGGCCCATATGGATGCGCCCCGACGGATAGGGAAACATCTCGAGCACGTAATAGCTGGGGCGGCCGTCGTCGGCCGCGGTCTCGAAGAGCTTGCGCTCCTCCCACGCCGCCTGCCAGCGCGGTTCAGCTTCGCGCGCGTTGTAGCGCTCCGTCGTCATGGGATGTACGCCAAGCATCTCGAAAATCAGGACGCTTCGGGCTAGATCGCGGGCGCCGCGAAGCGCGCGGACCTTGGCCCGAACGCCGCGGGCGGTCAACATGGGCCGAGAGCCGCGCCTTGAGATTGGCGGCGTTGCGGCTTATGGGCCACCGCTTGGCGTCAAGTTCAGGAGATCCCCGGGGTGAGCGAGACCGAAGACGCGCCGGCCCGGCTAGAGACCGTGCGGAAGGCGATCCGCCGGGCGGAACGGACGGCCGGCCGGCCTGAAGGCGCGACCACGCTGGTTGCGGTCTCCAAGACCTTCGGACCGGACGAGATCGAGCCCGTTCTCGTCGCTGGCCACCGAGTCTTTGGAGAGAACCGGGTGCAGGAGGCCGAGGCGAAGTGGCTGACGCTGCGAGAGCGCTACGCGGATGTCGAGCTCCATTTGATCGGCCCCCTGCAGTCGAACAAGGCCGCCGAGGCCGTCGCGCTGTTCGACGTCATCCATACCGTCGACCGGCCCAAGATCGCGAAAGCGATCGCGAAGGAGATGGCGGAGCAGGATCGGGCCGTGCGCCTTTTCGTTCAGGTCAATGTCGGCGAGGAGGCCCAGAAGGCGGGGGTCGCGCTCAGCGAGCTCGACGCTTTTCTCGCAGCCTGCCGCGACGACTACGGCCTGGCGATCGAGGGCCTGATGTGCATCCCGCCGGTCGACGAGCCGCCAGCGCCCTATTTCGCGCTGCTTCAGAAGCTCGCAAAGCGCCACGGCCTCGCCGGACTGTCGATGGGCATGAGCGCCGACTTCGCCGAGGCCATTCCGTTCGGGGCGACCCATGTCCGCGTGGGGAGCGCGATCTTCGGGACGCGGCCGCGGCCTTGAGCCCGTCGGCGCCCTCCAAAACGCGCATGCCCGGCTTTCGCCGGGCATGAACGGTGACGCGAACTAATCGAGAAACGCTGTCCGGCGCGGGAGAGGGGTCGCATGGGGTCGGAAACGCCCCCCTCCCGTCCGAACGGATGCCGGTACGCATGAACCAGATCCGGCTGACCGAGAGATCGCAAACGCCTTGCCAACCCTAACGCCGTCTCAATGACCCCACCTATGGGGTCCGGGCGCTACGGTTACTCAAGATATTGATCGCGAGCCGCGCGCGCCTCGCATTCGGCGTCGCATTTTGCGAGGCCTCTCGCAGGTTGCGAACGGCGCCGTCCCGCTTCGGGGCGTTAGCGCGTCGCCGCGCCGACCGATTGGGTGCGGGCCGCGATCCGGCGTTTCAGTTCGACGCGCTCGCGGGCGGGCACGCCGAGCAGCTCCGCGGCGCGCCACACGACGTTGTCCTCGAGTTCGTCCGCCGCGCCGTCGGCGAACACGATCTCCCACATCATCTCGATCACGCCAGCGCGCCCTTCCGCATCGAGAGAGCGCTTCAGCACCGAGGTGAAGCCGTAGAGATCGATCGCGTCCGCCTCCCGGCTCTGGGCGACGGCGATCAGCTCGGCGGTCGCGCTCTCGTCGAGGTCGAACCGCGCCTTCAGCACGTCGTGGAGGACGACCCGCTCAGGATCGTCCACGGCGCCGTCGACGCCGATGAGATGTATGAGCAGCGCGGCGGCGGCGACACGGTGATCGTCGACGGCGAATCCATGCTCGTCGGGCGCGCCGGAAAGATCAGTGATGAACCGGCGCAGAACGTCGAGCATAGCGCACCTTGGGGCTGGTCACGTCTTGAGGGCGCGCCGAAGCCGGTCCCCGAGGCGGGCGTGGTCTCGGGACGAACCGAAGCCGGCGTCGTCAAGCTTGAGGATCAGTCCCGCGCCTTGAGAGGTGGCGCGCGGGGAGTGGTGCCGCAAGAGGGATTCGAACCCCCGACCCCGTCATTACGAATGACGTGCTCTACCAGCTGAGCTATTGCGGCGACGGCGCACGCTGTAGCGAAAGGCGCCTCTCATTGCAAGGACGCGGACGCGCGCTTCGTCAGTAGCTGGGGCGCGACGCCGGGAAGGCGCGGCCCCCGTCGAGCGTGTCGGGCGCCTCGCCGCTGGTCGGTCCCGGGTCGTCCGGCGGCCGCGACAAGGGAAACACCGCGGCGGTCGGTCGGGCGGCGATGCGCTGCTGCGGCGCCTCGGACGGTTTGGCCCCGGGCTCGCTCGACTGGGCCGGAGCCGGCGTCGCTCCGACGCGCGCCTCCGGCTTCGGCTTGCCGACGGGTTCGGCGGCGACGGCCCCCTCCTCGACCAGCGTCGGCATCTCGCGCGGAAGCGCCCCCTGCTTGGCGGGAGCAGCCGCCGGCTGCGAGGGAGCCGGGGCGGGAGGCGCGACCTGCACGGGCGTCGGGGGCCGCGGCGCCTCTTCGAGCCAGGCGTCGGCGGCGAGCTTGGGGCGCGTCTCCTCCACCGGGATCTTCCACACGAAGGCGTCGAGCTTGCCGCTGACGGGCGAGATCGGCGCCCATGTCTCGGTCGCGAGCCCGTCCGCCACCCAGGCCGGATCGCGCGGCGCGCGGAGAGCGCGGCTCAGCCATTCGCGGGCTCGACCGGAGTCTTCGTTCGCGAGCTCCTCGAGCTCGGCCATCAGCGCGCATGCGCGCGCCGTCGGGCGTACGCCGAGCAGGCGGCCGATCGACGAGCGCGCCGTGTCGAATTCGCGCGCGGCGAGCGCGGCGCGCGCAAGCGCGATCAGGCCCTCCGGATCGTCGCCGGAGCGCTCGGACAGGCTGCGCGCGCGCCGGAGCTTGTCCCGCGCCGGGTCGCCCGGCCGGACATGGACATAGACCTCCGCGAGATCAGGATGCGGCGTCTTGGCCCATGTCGCCTCGACGATCTTCATCGCCTTCTTGGCGTCGCCCTGTTCCGCGAGCAGCCGCGCGGCGAGCGCCGCGGCCGGCACGAAGTCGGGCGCCAGGCCGTGGGCCTCCCGCGCGCGCTTCACCGCGAGCGCGGGATCGCCGACGCCGTCCATCGCCTGGGCGGTCAGGAGCACTGCGCGACGGCGCTTGACGTCCGCCTTGTCGATCAGGCGGTTTGCGCTCAGCCGCTCGAGAGTGCCGAGCGCCCCGGCCCAGTCGCGCTCGGCGCATTGGAACTCGAACAGCGCCTGTCCCGCCCAGGGCGTCGCGGAGGATTGCCGCACGGCCTCCTCGGCGATGGCCTTGGCGGCGGCGCGATCGCCGCGGCGTTCGGCCTCGACGAACAGGCCGCGCAGGCCGAGCGAGCGGGTCTCGGGCGCTTCCGTCATCGCCCGGAAGGCGGCTTCGGCTCCGGCCCGGTCGCCGGCGAGCTGAGCCGCCTGCGCCGCCAGAACGAGCGTCAGAGGCTCCTTCCCGAGCAGGCGGCTAGCCTCGCTGGACTCCTTGCCCGCCCGGCGCGCGTCCCCGGTCCCGACGGCGACCACGCCGCGCGCGATCGCCTCGTAGCCTTTGGCGCGACGCCGGTTGCGGCGGAACAGCGCGAAGGCCTCAGGCCCCGCTATGATCCAGCGCATCACGTTCCACAGCAGGACGGTGGCGCATGCCACCAGGGCCACGGCGGCCGCAAGAGCCGCGACGCTCAGCTCGGCGCGGTAGCCGAGCCAGTTGATCGTCACGTCGCCTGGCCGGTCGACAAGCCACATCGCGGCGAAGGCGAAAATCCCGACAAGGGCGAGATAGAGGAGGACGCGCACCATGGTCCGAATAGCCCTCAGTCGTTCGCGGAAAGGCGGGCGAGAGCGGCGGTTCGGGCGCCGCGCAGGGCGTCCTCCGCTCCGATGCGGGCGCTCGCCTTGGCCGCCCAGTCGTCTGTCGCAGCCCGCGCGGCTTCGTCGAGTTGGCCGCGGGCGGCCAGCGCCTGCTCGACGTCGCCGGCCTCCGCAAGGCTTTCGACACGCGCGCGGACGGCCGAAGGGTCAGAGCCAGAGGCGTCCTGCGGCGTGATCTTCACGACGGCGCCGGCATTGGCCACGAAACGGTCGAACACCGAGCTCTGTGCGCCCGGCCTCAGCGGCGGCAACGCGGAGACGATCGTCCGGAGTTTCGCGGACAGGGCGGACCGCGTCGGCAACCCGCTTTGGGCGTAGCCGTCGAGCGCTGCAAGTTCGGCGGTCTCGCCGGCGGCGGCCTTGACGCTCGCAAGTTCGGCGGCGAAGGGCCGTCCGGCGTCGAGCGCCTGGCCGAGCGCCCCGAGCGCGACGACCAGCCGCGCCGCCGGATCGCCCTTGGGCCGCACCTTGAGCGCATCGGAAAGCGAGCCGACCTCATCGGCGAGCGGATCGATCTTGTCTCCTAAGGCGGCGACGCCGGTCGTGACGCTCGCGAGATCGTCCTTCGTCGGCGCGGCGACGATTCGGCGCTCCGCGTTTTCGATCCGCGAGGTCAGCACAGCGAGCTCCTCCTTCGTGACGAGATCGCCGGCGCGCAGCTCGATTCCCTCGACCCGGCCGGCAAGCACGCCGATCGCCGGATCGGGGGGCGGGTTCGCCACCTTCTCGACGAGGCCGCGCAGTTCGTTTTCGACGCCCTTCACCCGACCATTCGACGACTCGACCGCCTTGCCGAGCTCCTGCAGCCGGCCGTCGAGCTCGCCCAAGCTTGCCCCGATCGCTTTGGTGTCCGTCGCTTCGACGATCTGTCCAAGCCGCTGGTTGAGCGCGGCGACGTCGCGACGCAACCCGTCGAGCTTCGATTCGGTGGCGATGACGCGGCTAAGGTCGGCCTCGGGCGCACGAATGAGGTAGCGGCCGAAGGCGACCACGACCAGAACGGCGATGACGGCTCCTGCGACGGCTGCCGCGGCTGCGCCAAGGAAGCCAATGCCTTCCGAACGATCGCCGTCGCCGTAGCTTGGCGGGATGGACGCTTTGGGGTCGGCCGAGGCGCCGCCTGCGGAGCGCGCGGCGGCTCGCGCCTCGGCGTTCGGCGACGCCGAAGACGACTCTGCTTTCGACGCCGGGGACGGCGCGGGGCCGGGCTCGGCGGCGGGTCCAGCGGCGGCCTTGCCCGACGCCTCGTCGGAGGGGACGCCGGGCTTCATCGCGGCGGGGTCCGGGGCCTTCGCGTCTGAGGGGGACTGCTGGTCGCCGGACGGCTTGGGCGCGGCCTCGTCCGGCCTTAGAGCGTCGACTTTGGGCGAGACCGGCTTTGGAGCGGCCGCCTTCGCAGCCTCGGCGTTCCGGGCCTCGGTCTTGGACACTTCTGTCGCCGACAGGTCCAGGGTTTGCGGTCGTGGTCTCGCGGCCGACGTCGACTTCGGTTGTCCGCCGCTCTCGGGTCCTTTCGGCTCCGCCATCAGACCGTATTCCCTTTCTGACGTTTGCAGTGAGCCGGCCGCTCGAAGGCGAACAGCCCACCCTACTTAGAGCGACCGCCGCCGGAATGCGAGCCGTCGTGGACGAGCGCGGCGAGCGCCTCGAACAGCGACGGTTCGTCCGGCCGCGGGGCGACGACGACCCGAGGGCAGCCCGCGTCCAACAGCGCGCCGGCGACGCGCTGGGCGAGCGCGAGGTGGGGCAGCGCCCTGGCCTCCGCGCCCAGCCCGGCCTGGTCCGCAAGCGCGATGAAGGTCTCCGCGATCCGCCGCGAATGGTGTAGCGCCGCGCCGATCGAGCCCGCGCGCAGTCCCGCCGCGGCGGACAGGGGCAGCGTCGTCGCCGGCGTCGCCGCGTAGAGCTCCACAACCTCGGTCGCGAAGCCGTCGCGGGCGAGCGCGCCGGCGACGTCGAAAGCCCGGTCGGCGCCGGCCGCATGCAGGAAGCGCGCTCCGGGGGCGAAACGGGCGCGCGCCTCGGCCACCAGGGCCCGGCCGTCGCCGTCGGCGACGTGAACGACGGTGAAGCCTGCCTCATGGCCGGCTGCGGCCGTGCGGTCGCCGACAGCGATCAGCGGGAGGCTCCCCAGCGCCGCCATCTCCGGCCGCCGAGCCAGTTTCCGCAGGCCGTTCGCGCTCGTCGCCAGCACGGCGTCGAACCGGCCCGCGGGGATCGGCGACTCGAGGTCTTCGATCGTCAGAACGGGCGCCAGAACAGCGCGATGACCGAGCTTTGCGAGGCCGTCCGCGGTCCGCGTCGCCGCGCGTTCGGGCCGAAGGACCAGCACGTCCATGGTGGCCCTCAGCCGAACGCGGCGAGCAGATCGGCGGGGGTCCGCGCCTTGACGTCGCGTCCCGCTTCGGCGCCGAGCGCCGCCGCGTCGGTCGCCGAGCCCGAGATCACGCCTTCAACCTCGCGGGCGCCGTCGATCGAAAGCACCAGCCCGCGGAAGCTCAGCGCGCCGTCGGCGACGCGGGCTAGTCCCGCGATCGGCGTGCGGCAGGAGCCGTCGAGCACGGCGAGAAACGCCCGCTCGCAGAGCAGCGCCGCCGCCGTCGCCGCGCAATCGAGGGAGGCGAGCGCGTGATGCGTCCGGTCGTCGCCCTCGCGGGCGGTGACGGCGACCGCGCCCTGTCCCAGCGCCGGCAGGAAGTCGTCCTCGTCGAGAATTTCCGTCGCATGTTCCTGCAGGCCGAGGCGGGTCAGGCCAGCGAGCGCAAGCAGCGTGGCGTGAACCTCGCCGCGGGCGAGCTTGTCGAGCCGCGTCTGCACGTTGCCTCGGAAGGTCACGACCGAAATGTCCGGCCGGCGCCGGCGCACCAGCGCGCCGCGCCTCAGGGACGCGGTTCCGACCACGGCTCCGCGCGGCAGGTCGGCGAGCCTCGGCGCCGCGCCGCCGATCAGCGCGTCGCGCACGTCGGCGCGCGGCAGAGTGGCGGCCAGCGCCGTGCCCGGCGCGAGCGCCGTCGGAAGGTCCTTCGCCGAATGCACGGCGAGGTCGACCCGACCGTCGAGCAAGGCCTCGTCGATCTCTTTGACGAACAAGCCCTTGCCCCCCGCCTCGCTCAGAGGACGGTCCTGGATGGCGTCGCCGCTCGTCCGGATCGAGACGATCTCGACCGCGGCCGGGTCGCCGCCGAGCGCGGCGACGAGCCCGTTGCGCACCGCGTTCGCCTGCCAGAGCGCGAGCGGGCTGCCGCGGGTGCCGATGCGGAACTGGGGCGAGGGCATGCGTGTCGTCTCTCGTAGCAGCGCGTGGCCGTCCATAGCGCGACCGCGGCTCGGCGCGATAGGCGACGATCGCGACGCCCTTACCGGTCAGCCGAGCGTAACGGCGGTCCCCGAAGCGGTCACCATGAGCATGGAGCTTTCCTTGCCGACCGTCTCATAGTCGAGGTCGACGCCGATGACGGCGTTGGCGCCGCGATCCGCCGCTTCTTCGACCATCTCCTGGAGCGCTATGTCGCGCGCGGATTTGAGCTCCTTCTCGTAGGAGCCGGCGCGGCCGCCGACGATGTCGCGAACGGCTGCGAACATGTCGCGGAAGATGTTCGCGCCGAGCACGGCTTCGCCCGAGACGAGGCCGTGATATTCGACGATCCGGCGGCCTTCGACGGTGTTTGTGGTGGTGACGAGCACGACGCGTTCTCCCCTGTGGCGACCTTCGCGCCGAGGGAGATAGGGGCCGCTCCGCCGTTCGGAAGGAGCGGCGCGGCGGTGTCGGCGTCAGGTCGGGCGATGCGCCTCGGCGACCGGGGCCGGGATCGGCGCGAGCTTGCGGTCGAGCGCCTCGGCGAGGAACGCGCCGACGCAGGCATGGCCGGCGTCGTTCATGTGCAGCCGGTCGCGCGAGATCATGTCGCCGCCGCCGGCCATGGCGATCGCCTTCATGGCGGCGTAGCGGCGGGCGAGGGGAACCCCCGTCTGGCTCGCGATGGCGTCGAGCGTCGCGAGATAGGGCGCATAGGCCGCGTCCTGGTTCGGCACGTATTGCGGGTCGAGAAGGGCGGCGTCGACGCCGGCCTGGGCGATGCGGGCGAGGCCGCGTAGCGCCGTCTCGCGGAACGCGGCGAGGTCGACCTTGCGAGCCGCGTCATTGGTGCCGATCTGCCAGATGACGAGATCGGGCTTGGCGGCCGCGATCTCCTTCATCATCCGCCCTTCGGCGCCGATCGCGGTCTCCCCGCCGACGCCGCGCGCCATCACGTCGAAGGTGACGCCAGCGAGGCGGCGCTCCAGTTCGTCCTCGAGCTTCACGGTGTAGCTCTTCCCCGGCGCGCTGGCGCCGACGCCGGCCGTCGAGGATGAGCCGATCACAAGAATCCTGAACGCGTCGCCGGCCTTGAGCTCGGCGGCCGCTCGGTCGAGCTTGCCGCCCAGCCTGAGCGCCTCGTCCGAAACCTTGCAGGGCGTCAGGAGCGGAGCGGCCGACGCCGCGGAGAGGCCGAACGCGATCGAGCCGAGCAGAGCGCCTGCACGGACAAGAGAGACAAAAGACGCCATTCAGGAAAGCCTCGAAACGACGGACAGGCCAGTGCCGACCAAAGCCAAAGCGCAAGGGGTACTCATGTCCCCCTCCTTAAGGCCTTAGCATATCGGACGCGGCGGAGTCAGGTCCGTTAAATCCCGTATGGCTGAGATGCGCGCGAACCGCCCAGGTCGGCGCGGATCAGTGGCGAAAATGCCGCACGCCGGTGAAGACCATGGCGAGGCCGGCTTCGTCGGCCCGGGCGATCACGTCGGCGTCCCGCATCGATCCGCCGGGCTGGATCACGGCGGTGGCGCCGGCCTCGATCGCGGCGTCCAGGCCGTCGGCGAAGGGAAAGAAGGCGTCCGAGGCGACGACGGAGCCGACCGTCAGCGGTTCGGCGAGGCCTGCCGTTTCGGCGGCGGCCGCCGCCTTCTGCGCGGCGATGCGGGCGCTGTCGACGCGGCTCATCTGGCCGGCGCCTATGCCGACCGTCGCTCCGTCGCGGGCGTAGACGATGGCGTTCGACTTGACGTGCTTCGCCACGCGGAAAGCGAAGCGCAGATCGGCGAGCTCACGTTCGCTCGGGCCGCGCCGCGTGACGACCTTGAGCTCGACGTCGTCGATCACGGCGCTGTCGCGGGTCTGGGCGAGAAAGCCCCCCGCGACGGTGCGGATGGCGAGCCCGGGGGCGCGCGGATCCGGCAATCCGCCCGCGACCAGCAAGCGCAGGTTCTTTTTGGCGGCGACGATCTCCCGGGCGTCGTCGTCGGCGCCCGGCGCGATGATCACTTCGGTGAAGATTTCGACGATCTTCCGAGCGCTGTCCGCGTCGAGCGTCCGGTTCAGCGCGACGATCCCGCCGAAGGCCGACACCGGGTCGCAGGCGAGAGCCCGCTCATAGGCCTCGCCGAGCGTCGCGCCCTCGGCCACCCCGCAGGGGTTGGCGTGCTTGACGATGACGCAGGCGGCGGCGCGCGCGGGGTCGAATTCTGCGACGAGCTCATAAGCCGCGTCGGTGTCGTTGATGTTGTTGTAGGAGAGCTCCTTGCCCTGAAGCTGGCGCGCCGTCGCGACGCCGGGGCGCCGCTCGGACGTGCGGTAGAAGGCGGCGCTCTGATGCGGGTTCTCGCCGTACCGCAGCGCCTGCGCCAGCGTCCCTCCAAGCGCGCGGAACGTGGGCGTCGCCTCCCCCGCCTCGCCGGACAGCCAGGTCCCGATCGCGGCGTCGTAAGCGGCGGTGCGCGAAAACGCCTTGGCGGCCAGCCGACGGCGCAGATCGGGCGTGGTCGCGCCGCCATGCGCGTCCATCGCGTCGATCACGGCGGCGTAGTCCGCAGGCTCGACGACCACGGTCACATAAGCGTGGTTCTTCGAGGCGCCGCGGATCATCGCGGGCCCTCCGACGTCGATGTTCTCGATCATGTCGTCGAAGGAGGCGTCGCGCGCCAGCGTCGCCTCGAACGGATAGAGATTGACCACGAGCAGATCGATCGGCGCGATGCCGCGCTCCGCCATCGAAGCTTCGTGACCGGCGTCTCCGCGAATGGCGAGCAGCCCGCCATGGACCATCGGATGAAGCGTCTTCACCCGCCCGTCCATCATTTCGGGAAAGCCGGTGAGCGACGCGACGTCCTCGACCTTGAGACCCGCCTCGGCGATCGCCTTCGCGGTGCCCCCCGTCGAGACGAGCGCGACCTTCCGCTCGGCGAGGGCGCGCGCGAAATCAATCAGGCCGGTCTTGTCGGAGACCGACAGCAGGGCGCGGGCGATCGGGCGTTCGGTCATCGCATAGCTCCGGCTCAGACGACGAACCGGAGCGGGTAGCATCTCGGGCCCTTCAGCAGAAGGCCCGCCTTCCGGCTCCGATGCGCGCCCTTCGTCGCGGGAGCCCGGCTCATCGGGCGGCCTGCGGCTCCTCGAACAGGCTGGCGGCGGTCGGAAGCCGACGGCCGCGCGGCTGGGATTCGGGCTCGAGGCTCTCGAACGACCAGGCGACGCGGGACGCCGTCTTCACGGTCGCATGGATCACGATCTGTTCCGCCCGCCGGGGACCGAGCGGGCCGGACAGGTGGACGCTGTCTTCGAGCTCGACCGGAAAGCCGGGCGCCGAGAAGGCCCAGCCGGCGCCGCTCGGAAGCGCCAGCACCACGCCCTGTCCGTCCTGCCGGGCGCTCGCGCGCACCAAGGGATGAAGGTGAAAGCGCAGAGCGACGCGCGGATCCTCCTCCGTCGGCGCGGAGGGGCGGGCCGGGCGCAGCAGATCTTCGCCCTCGAGCCGGCGGCCGTCGGCTGAGAGCCGAAGCGCGCGTTCATGAATTACGCCGAAGCGGTCGAGGTAGCCGTCATGGCGCGCGACGACGCGCACGCCCTCGCTTGTCGCTTCGCGGCGAGAGACGACCTCCTTCGGTCCGGCGACGATCGCGTCGTGCAGCAGGCGCTTCAGCCGCTTCGGCGCGAAGGCGCAGGACGAGACGCCGCCGATGGTCAGGGTCGAGTGGGCCGCCGTGGCGCGCGCCGCCGCCTCCCAGTCCTCCCGGCCGAAACGCGGCGCGCCGCAATTGACCACGACGCGTTCGGCGCCGATCGAGAACTCGAACGACAGACAGCCGGCATGCGCCTCGCGCGACAATTCGACCGGCGGCGGCGCGCCGGAATCGATCAAAGCGAGGGCGTCGCCGGCGAAGAGGCGCTGGTAGCCGGAATGCGGCGCGTCGTCGTGCGGCCGTCCGCGCACGTCGTCATATGCGAGGATCGTCGCCGTCTGGTCGGCGGGCGCGGGGCCGGCGCCGTTGAACTGGGCGAACTCGCCGTCGCCGTGCCGGAAGAAGCGCAGCATCGGCATCATCCGGTCGATCGCGTTCATCAGCGCGGGGGGAGGCGCCATGTTGCGCGCCGTGAAGGCTTGCCGGAGAGGCAGTAGGTCGAGCAGCACGGCGACGAGCGCCGACGGGTTCCGGCTGACATGTCCGCCGTCCGCGAGGATCTGGCGGTCGAGCTCGCCGGCAAGCTCCGCGGCCGCCGATTTCGCGAGCCGGCCCTCGCCCGAAAGGCACAGCCCGGCATAGGCGAGCGCCGCCGCAACCGTGAGCCGCGGCAGGCCGTCGGGCGCGCGCCCATAGTCCCGGCCGAGACGCCGGGTCTGGCGGCCAAGGCTCCTGAGGAAGCGTCGGTAAAAGGCCGCGTCCGCGCCGTTCAGCACCAGCGGCGCATGGCAGTACCAGGAGATCAGCCGACGCGCCGTGACGTCGGGGGCGAAGGCCGGGGCGTCGTGGCCGCCGCGCAAGGCGATCCACTCGTCGACCAGCGCGCGGGCGTTGGCGCGGGACAGACTGGTGTCGGCCGCGCGCAGATGGCGCAGCCAGGCGAAGCCGTGCAGCGCCGCGGACCATTCCGGCGAGGGCGGCGGGACCTGGAACGGGGACCGCCCCTCGGTCTCGACCGTGCGGCCGGCGAACGCGAACACGCCGCTATAGATCTCGCCGGCCCGGGTCGGGTCCGAGGTCCGGAGATCATGCGGCGCGATGAGAAGCTTCTCCGGAGTCCGGCCGGCGAGCGTCAACGGCGTCCTGGCGAGCGCTCCGAGCCTTCGCTTCGCGGCGCGTGCGCCTGCCCGCAGGACGAGCCCCAGTAGACGCGTCCTGTCGCCGAGGGCTCCCACGCCCGTCACTCCCACCCTCTGCCCGGGGCCGCGAAGACGCCCCATCGACCAAGATTCTGCCACAACGACCGCCGGCTGTCGCGATTCGCGAGGAGGGTCAGCCGATGCGCAGCCGCGCGGCGAAGAACCCGTCGAGACCGGCGAGACGGGGCTCGGGGTTCGCAAGGTGCGACGGCAGGGCGCGCACGCAGCCCTGGTCGTCGATCGCCTCGCGAAGGCCCGGCAGCTCGTCGGGCGTGACCGGCTCGATCCGCGCCTTCGGGTTGCGCGCGAGAAGGCCGGCGATCTGGCGCTCGCCCTCCTCGGGCTCAAGCGAGCAGACGCCGTAGACAAGCAGCCCGCCGGGGGCGACCAGCCGGGCGGCGGCGTCGAGCAGTTGCGCCTGGATCCGGCTGAGGGAGGCCACCTCATGCTCGCGCTTCATCCAGGCGACGTCGGGGTGCCGGCGGATCGTGCCGGTCGAGGTGCAGGGCGCGTCGAGCAGCACCGCCTCGGCCGGCTCCATCGTCACGCTGGCGGCGTCGCCGACCCGCACCGACGCCGAGAGCCCCAGTCGGGACAGGTTCTGAGCCAGCCGCGTCAGCCGCTCGGCCGACTTGTCGACCGCCACGACGTCAGCGCCGGCGGCCGCGAGCTGGGCGGTCTTTCCGCCGGGCGCTGCGCAGAGGTCGATCGCGCGTTTGCCGTCGAGATTGCCGAACAGCTTCACCGGAATCGACGCCGCGGCGTCCTGCACCCACCAGCCGCCCTCCGCGAAGCCTTCGAGGGCTGCGACCTGACCGCCGGACGGCACCCGCACGCCGCCGGTCGGCAGCACGACCCCGCCAAGGCGCGCAGCCCAGCCCTCCGGGTCGGCCTTGACCGACAGGTCGAGCGGCGCCTCGAACGCGACGGCGTCGGCGATCGCCGCGGCGGTCTCCTCGCCATAGGCCTGCCGCCACCGCGCGAACAGCCACGGCGGCAGATCGAGGCCGGGTTCGGGCGTGGGCGCGCCCGCCGCCGCGATCGAGCGCAGCACGGCGTTGGCGAGGCCGGCGAAATGACGGGCGTCGGGGTCGGCCCGGGCCGCGGCGACCGCAAGATCGACCGCGGCGTGGACGGGAACGTCCATGAACAGCGCCTGGGCCGCGCCGGTCGCGAGGATCGCCTCGAGCGGGCCGCCCTTCTTCGGCATGCCCTTGTCGAGCCGCGTCGCGATCAGCCCGCGGAGCGTTCCGAACCGGCGCAGGGTGACGCCGGCGATCGCCCGCGCCAGGCCGCGGTCGCGCTCGTTCAGCGCACGAAAGCCCGTCGGGTCGTGGTCGGCCTCGAGCGCGGCGTCGAGCGTGCGGGTGCGCGATAGCACCCCGTCGACCAGGCGAATGGCCGCGCGTCGCGGCGCGAGACCCGCGGGCTCCGGCTGCTCGCGCCGCGCGAAGCCGGTTTGCGGGCGGCGAGCGCCGAACGGACGTCCGCCCGTCGGAGCCCTCAACCCCAGGGCCCGCTGCGACGGCCGGCGGAAGATCCCCACGGGCTCGACGGATCGTCACGACGCGCCGGCCGCGGCGCCGCCTCGTAGCCGCGCCCCCCGGCCCCCATCGTCCGGGCCAGCTCCATGAGCGCGGCGACGCGGTTTTCGGTCGCCGGATGCGTCGAGAACAGATTGTCCATGCGTTCGCCCGACAAGGGATTGATAATGAACATATGCGCCGTCGCCGGATTGCGTTCCGCGCCGTAGTTCGGAATGTGGGCCGCGCCGCTCGCGATTTTCTGGAGCGCCGTGGCGAGCCATTCGGGCCGCCCGCAGATCTCCGCGCCCAATTTGTCCGCGTCGTACTCCCGCGCGCGGCTGATCGCCATCTGCACGATCATCGCGGCGATCGGCGCCACGATCATCATGGCGATCGACCCGATGATTCCGAAGGGCGAGTTGTTCTCGCGATTGCCGGAGAACATGAAGCCGAAATTCGCGAGCATCGATATCGCGCCGGCGATCGTCGCGGTGACCGTCATGATCAGCGTATCGTGATTCTTCACATGCGCGAGTTCGTGCGCCATCACCCCGGCGACTTCTTCGCGGGTGAGCGAGTTCAGCAGGCCGGTGGTCGCGGCGACGGCGGCGTGTTCGGGGTTCCGGCCGGTCGCGAAGGCGTTCGGCTGGTCCTCGTGCATGATGTAGACTTTCGGCATCGGCAGGTTCGCGCGCTGCGCGAGCTCGCGGATCATGCCGTAGAATTCGGGGGCGGACCGCTCGTCGACCTCCTCGGCGCCGTGCATCGACAGCACCATCTTGCCGGAATTCCAGTAGCTGAAGGCGTTCATGGCGAGCGCCACGGCGAAGGCGACGGCCATGCCGCCCTTGCCTCCGATCAGAAATCCGACGCCCATGAACAGCGCGGTGAGGCCCGCAAGCAGGATCGCCGTGCGAAAGTAGTTCATTGACGTCGGTCTCCTCGGCTCGTGTCATGCGCGCTCGCCGCGCCTCGCTTATATGTGCGCGACGCGACCGCTCCGCCACCAATGGCGCACACGATCGGATCAGTTGGAGACGGAACCCGGCATGAACGACGCTTCGCGCAAATCCGTGTCCGAAGCCGCCGCCCGCGCCCTTGCGGAAGCCGAAGCGCGGCGCGCCGATCAGGAGCGCGCCGAGGCCGAGCTGAAGCGGACGCGCGAGATCGACGGCCGGAAGGGACCCGATCCCGTGCGCTACGGCGACTGGGAAGCCAAGGGAATCGCGAGCGATTTCTGAAACCGAGCCGGCCCCTTCCCGGCGCCCGGTCGCGGCGAGGCTCGTCCGCCGGGGCCTTGCGGGCGCGGGGCTGGTCGCGGCCGTGACGGCTGCGATCGTTCTGTCCGATCTCGACCGGTGGCTGCCGCTCGACCTGAGGGCGCCGCCCGGCGTCTTCACCCAGTGGCGCATCCGGATGCTCGGCGCCGCCCCGGAGGCCTGCGCCGCCGTCCTCCGGCGTTCCGCGGTCGCCGCGACGCCGATTCCGGCGCGCGCCGCGGCGGCCGGCTGCGGCTTTTCCGACGGCGTGACGGTGAGCGGCGTGGCGCTTGGCGCAACGTCGCCCGTCATGCGCTGCCCCCTCGCGGCGGCGTTCGTCGTATGGGAGCGCCACGTCGTGCAGCCAGCCGCCCGGCGGCGTCTGGGGCGGCCGGTCGCCCGCGTCGAACATCTCGGAACCTATGCCTGCCGCGACGTCGCAGGACGGAGCGGCCGCAGATCCCAGCACGCGACGGCGAACGCGATCGACGTCTCAGGCTTCGCTCTCGCCGGCGGCGGCGCCGTGTCGATCCTCGCCGATTGGCGCGGCGACGGCGCCGAGGCCCGCTTCCTGCGCGAGGTCCGGGACGGCGCCTGCGGGCTGTTCGCAGGCGTGCTGTCGCCGGACTATGACGCCGCGCATCGCGACCATCTCCATCTCGATCTCGGCCGGTTCGACAGCTGCCGCTAGCTGGCGCGGATACGTCCGCTGGACGGGCGCGGAAAGCCGAATTCGAACAAATCGTGGAACTATGTATGTCGTCGGCAACGGTCTGTTGACGCGTGGCCCTGTCTGTCATGCCGGTGGAGTAACCGTCCGGGTCCCATTTGGGCCGGGCAAGTCGAGGCGACGGGAATGCTTATGCGACGTGGGTCGGCGCGCGTGATCGGATGGGGCGCCGCCGCCCTGCTTGTGGTCGCGGGGGCGACGCCGGCCTCGGCCCGGGACACGGTGCCGTTCGAGAGCGCCTCCTACAGCGCCGGCACGATCCTGATCCGAAATTCGGAACGCGCGCTCTATCTCGTCACGGGCAACGGCAAGGCCTACCGTTACAGGGTCGCCGTCGGCCGGCCCGGCAAGCAGTGGTTCGGCTCGGCCTACATCAAGGGCAAGTATGTCCAGCCAGCCTGGTCGCCCCCGGACGAGGTGCGGCGCGACAAGCCGTCTTTGCCCGACGTCATCCCCGGCGGCTCGCCGAGGAACCCGATGGGTCCCCGCGCGATCCTGCTCGATCGCTCCGAGATCGCGATCCACGGCACCAACCGCCCGAAATCGATCGGCGCCTTCGCCTCCTATGGCTGCATCCGCATGTTCAACAAGGACATCCTCGACCTCTACGAGCGCGTCAGCGTCGGCGGCAAGGTGGTGGTGGTGCCGTGAGGGGACTGACGACCGAGCCGTCCCCACTTCGATGTGTGGCGCGCGCGCACATCGTCCGCTCGGCTAAGCTGCAAGCGCACGCCGTTGGAGGTTCGCATGCGCGCCGCCCCGCCGGACTGGCCCGATGGGCTGATCCTGTTCGACGGCGTCTGCGCGCTGTGCTCGCGCTGGGTGAGGGCGGTGATCGCCCGCGACCGCTCGCGGCGCTTCCGGTTCGCGTCGATCCAGTCGCCCTACGGCCAGACGCTCGCGGCGGCGGCCGGGGTCGATCCGCACGCGCCTGACACGAACGCCGTCGCGCTCGAGGGACGGCTCCTGTTCAAGTCCGACGCGGCGCTTGCGGTGCTCGGCGAACTGGACGGGCTCGGCTGGACCCGCGCGCTCCGCGCCGTGCCGAAGCCGGCACGGGACTTCGTCTATGACCGCGTGGCGCGGAACCGCTACGTTCTGTTCGGCAAGCACGAGAGCTGCTTCCGGCCGCCGCCGCAGGATCGCGATCGCTTCCTCGACGACGCGCCGCCGCCGGCCGCGGGCGGCTGACGCCTCCGCGGGTCCGACGTTCGGTTCCGGAAGCGCGGCCTCAGGCGGCCTGGCCCTTCCTGCGGTTCTGGCGGCGCTGAACCAGGTCGTCGACGACCGCGGGGTCGGCGAGCGTCGAGGTGTCGCCCAGCGCGTCCGGGTCGTCCTCGGCGATCTTGCGCAGGATGCGGCGCATGATCTTGCCCGAGCGCGTCTTGGGCAGGCCGGGAGCGAACTGGATCAGGTCGGGCGAGGCGATCGGGCCGATGTCCTTGCGCACCCAGGCCACCAGCTCCTTTTTGAGCTCGTCGGTGCCCTCGACGCCGTCCATCAGGGTGACATAGGCGTAGATGCCCTGACCCTTCATGTCGTGCGGGTATCCGACGACGGCCGCCTCCGACACTTTCTCATGCGCGACCAGCGAGCTCTCGACCTCGGCGGTGCCCATCCGGTGGCCGGAGACGTTGATGACGTCGTCCACCCGGCCCGTGATCCAGTAGTAGCCGTCCGCGTCCCGCCGACAGCCGTCGCCGGTGAAGTACTTGTTGGGATAGGTGGAGAAATAGGTCTCCTCGAAGCGCTTATGGTCGCCATAGACCGTGCGCATCTGGCCGGGCCAGCTCTCGGCGATGACGAGATTGCCTTCCGC
Source organism: Hansschlegelia sp. KR7-227 (assembly GCF_049446035.1). Taxonomy (NCBI): domain Bacteria; kingdom Pseudomonadati; phylum Pseudomonadota; class Alphaproteobacteria; order Hyphomicrobiales; family Methylopilaceae; genus Hansschlegelia; species Hansschlegelia sp. KR7-227. The sequence continues at coordinate 47,471 of NZ_JBMSEA010000003.1, read as the reverse complement.
CGCTCCCTCCAGGACCTTGCCGTCCGCGTCGACCAGCTCCGGCTTCACCCCGAAGAACGGCAGCGTCGCGGAGCCAGGCTTGAGGTCGGTCGCGCCGGGAAGGGGCGTGATCAGGATGCCGCCGGTCTCGGTCTGCCACCAGGTGTCGACGATCGGGCAGCGGCTGTCGCCGACGACGCGGAAGTACCACTCCCAGGCCTCCGGGTTGATCGGCTCGCCGACCGAACCGAGCAGGCGCAGGGAGGCGCGCGAGGTCGCCTTCACCTTATCCTCGCCGCCGCCCATCAGCGAGCGGATGGCGGTGGGGGCGGTGTAGAAGATGTTGACCTTGTGCTTGTCGACCACCTCCCAGAATCGCGAGCTCGAGGGATAGTTCGGCACGCCCTCGAACATCAGCGTGATCGCGCCGTTCGCGAGGGGTCCATAGACGATGTAGGAGTGCCCGGTCACCCAGCCGACGTCGGCGGTGCACCAGTACACGTCGCCCTCGTGGTAGTCGAAGATCGCCTCATGCGTGAAGGCGGCGTAGACGAGATAGCCGCCGGTGGTGTGCAGGACGCCCTTGGGCTTTCCCGTCGAGCCCGAGGTGTAGAGGATGAACAGCGGATCTTCCGCGTTCATCTCCTCCGGCTCGCAGTCGGGCGAGGCGCTCGCGACGGCGTCCTCGTAGCGGATGTCGCGTCCCTCCGTCATCGGCACGTCGGAGCCCGTGCGGGTGACGACGAAGACCGTGTCGACATTGCCGACCTTCGCAATCGCTGCGTCGGCGTTTTTCTTGAGCGGCACCTTCTTGCCGCCGCGCAGGCCCTCGTCGGCGGTGATCAGCACGCGGGACTCGCAGCCTTCGATGCGGCCGGCGAGGCTGTCCGGCGAAAATCCTCCGAACACGATCGAATGCACCGCCCCGATGCGAGCGCAGGCGAGCATGGCGTAGGCCGCCTCCGGGATCATCGGCAGATAGATCGTGACCCGGTCGCCCTTCTTGACGCCGCGATCCTTCAGCGCGTTCGCGAAGCGGCAGACGTGATCGTGCAGCTCCTTATAGGTGATGGCCTTGGAGTCTTTGGGGTCGTCGCCCTCCCACAGGATCGCGGTCTGGTCGCCGCGGTCCTTCAGGTGGCGGTCGACGCAATTGGCCGAGACGTTGAGCGAGCCGTCCTCGTACCATCTGATCGAGACGTTTCCGGGCGCGTAGGAGACGTTCCTCACCTTGGTGAAAGGCTTGATCCAGTCGACGCGCTTCGCCTCATCCGCCCAGAAGCCGTCGGGGTCCTCGATCGAGCGCGCATAGTCGGCGTCGTATTTCGCCTTGTCGTAATGAGCGCGCTTGGCCCATTCCGCCGGCACCGCGTGGATCTTGTCGGACATCGGGCGCGCTCCCAGTCGCGTTTCTTGCTCCCGCCATGAACCGACGGGCTCGCCGGAACTCTAGGTTCAAGCCGCGGGCGCCTCAAGGCGTTCGCCATCGCACTTTGGGACGGCGCTCCGCACCGAAAAGCGGTCGTTCGACCACTTAAGAGTCCAAAAACATTCCAATGACAGAGCTCAGCCGCGGGAGTACCGTGCCGGCGGCGGCGCGTCCTTTGCGGAGTGGGGCAGTGAGCGACGACGGCGGAGATATCAGCGTGCGCGCGAGCGCGGCGAAGGGCGTTTGCGAGGCGCCCCGGGGGCGCAGCGTCACCGGGGGACGCAAATCATGAGCAGCATCGGCGACGAGGACATCGACGACACCGGCGCCACCGGCGACGCCAAGATCGACGGGCTTCTCGGACAGTATCACTGGTCGCTCTACGGCCAGAACGTGATGCGGTACTCGATCACGGACAGTTACGACGATTATGAGGACTCGCGCGAGGCCCTGATCGACGACTATCCCGATTCCAACGCCGAGGACGTCTTCGCGATGCCGGCGAACATGGTTCGGGGCATCGCCGACGCGGCGGCCGAGTTCCGGAACATCCTGACCTTCCGGTTCGACATCGACCAGAACGCCCAGCAGGGGTCGCGGATCCGCTACGGCATCACGGATTTCAGCAACGAGGACACGGACGCGCCGGCCTACGCCTACATGCCGGACGACGAGGACGGCATCACCGACATCGACATCCAGAACTGGATGTCGGGCGACGTGTTCTTCAACGAAGACAAATTCACCGCCGCCAACCCGGTCGTCGGCAGCTACGCATACCACACCATCCTTCACGAGACCGGCCACGCCATGGGTCTCAAGCACGGCCACGAGAGCGAGGAGTTCGATAACGACTTCGTGCGGGCGGCGCTGCCGCGGGAGTGGGACTCGATGGAGTTCTCGGTCATGACGTACCGCTCCTACGTGGGCGATGACGTCAAGGGCGGCTACTCCAACCCCGCCGGCCATTACGCCCAGACGCTGATGATGCTCGACATCGCGGCGCTGCAGTCGATGTACGGCGCCGACTTCACCTCCCAGTCACGCGCCACGACCTACAGTTGGGATCCGACCGACGGCTCCTATTCCATCAACGGCGTGAAGCAGTGGACGCCGCTCGACGACGTCGTGTTCATGACGATCTGGGATGGCGGCGGCCAGGACACCTACGACTTCGCGACATACGGCTCCAACATCGACGTCGACCTCGCCCCGGGCGGCTTTGTCGACCTGAACGCCCAGATCGCTCAGCTCGAGGTGGTCAAGGGCGTCGTCACGCAGGCGGCGCGCGGCAACGTGTTCAATGCGCTGCAATACCAGGACGATTTGCGCTCCCTGATCGAGAACGCGACGACCGGTTCGGGGAACGACACGCTTGGCGGCAACGTCGCGAACAACGCGTTGGACTCGGGTCGCGGCAACGACGTGCTGCGCGGCGGCGTCGGCGACGACACGCTGACCGGCGGGGCCGGATCGGACACGATCTCCGGCGGGACCGGCGTCGACTACGCCGCCTACACCGACAAGACCGGCGTGTCGGTGACGATCGCGCGCATCGGAGCGGCCGCGGTCGGAGCCTGGGACGTGACGGGCTTCGCCGAAGGCGGAGGCGATCAACTGACGGGCGTCGAAGGCTTCATCTTCGGCGAGGGCGCCGACAACGTCCAGGTGAGGGGCGCGCCCGCGATCTATCTCAACGGCCAGGACGGCAACGACACGCTGAACGGCGGCGACGGCGCGGTCACGCTGGTCGGCGGCCGGGGGACCGACGCGCTCGTCGTCGGCGACGGCGTGTTCACGGTCTATGGCGGGCTTGTCACGCCCGCGGGCAACTCGGTCGGCGCGCGCAGCCAGAACGACCGGCTGGTGCTCGACCGCAGCGGCGACGACGACGGCTACTTCTTCGGCAGCGACTTGCCCGACAAGTTCGCGAGATTCTACGATTTCGAGGGCTCGAGCGCCGAAGGCATCGCGCGCATCCAGTTCACCGGCGGCGACGGCGACGACGCGCTCTACGGCGCGATCGGCGCCGACACGCTGGCGGGCGGCCGCGGGCGAGACCTGCTCGAAAGCTATGCCGGCGACGACGTCGTCCGCGGCGGCGGAGACGTCGACACGATCCGGCTGGGCCTCGGAAACGACACTGCTTTCGGAGACGAAAGCGACGACTATCTCGACGGCGAGGAGGGCGACGACGTCCTCTGGGGCGGAATCGGATCGGACCTGCTGTATGGCGGCGAAGGAAACGACGAGATCCACACCGGCCGAGGAGACGACCTCGGCGTCGACGGCGAGGCCGGCAACGACACGCTGATCGGCGACGTCGACGACGAGAACCTGACCGGCGGGACCGGCCACGACTCGCTCGTGGGCGCGGACGGCGCCGACTACCTCCAGGGCGGCGCAGGCGACGACACGCTCGACGGAGGGAACGGCGCCGACGTGCTGCTCGCGGGCGGCGGGAGAGTGGTCGCGATCGGCGGCGCTGGCTTCGACAAGCTCGCGATCGACCGCAGCGGGGAATCGAAGGGCCTCTCCTTCTTCGTCAACGGCGCCAAGGGCAGCGACGGGTCAAGCTCGAGCGGAATCGAGGAGCTCGACTATTTTGGGGGCAGCGGCGCGGACACCGTCACCGCCGGGGCCGGAAGCGACGACATCCATGGCGGCCGTGGCGCCGACGTGCTGAACGGCGGGGCCGGCCGCAACTTCCTGTATGGCGACGCGGGCGCCGACGTCCTCACCGCCGGCTCCGGACGCGACCAGTTCGAGGGCGGCGAAGGCGCGGACCGCTTCGTGTTCCGCGGCGATTTCGGCGACGACGTCATCGCGGACTTCGACGCCGCCCCCGCGGGCGGGCAGGACCGGATCGACCTACGCTCCTTCGATTTCGCCAGCTTCGCCGATTTCCGATCGGAGGTCACGTTGGCCGGAGCGTCGACGGCGACGCTGACCTTCGGGAGGGACGGGCCGACCCTCACGCTGAGCGGCGTCGGCGTCTCGGCGCTGGGCGCGGCGGACTTCTTGTTCTAGCCGGCCGCCGGGACCAGCCGCCACACGGTCGACGTCTTGATCTCGGCGTCCTCGAGGTCGCGCGTGACGGGAACGGCGTAGCTCGCAAGCGCGACGAGGCGGGCTCTCGGAAGGTAGCTGCGGCCGGGATCGCCGATCAGCACGGGGACGCCGTCGGCGAGGAAGCCGTCGAGCCAGGCGAGCAGTCGGGTGGCGAGGTCGCGCTCGTAAAACAGGTCGCCGACCGTCACGAGGTCGACCGGCGGTCGCGGGCGACCGATCGGGTCGGCCCCGGAGGCGTCCACCGCGACGCCGTTCGCCGCGGCGTTGAGCGCGATGGCGGCGAGCGCGAAGCGGTCGACGTCGACCGCCCGCGCCGAGGCCGCGCCGGCCTTCATCGCGGCGATCGCGACGAGACCGGAGCCTGAGCCGACGTCGAGCACGCGCCTGCCGCGGACGATCTCGGGGTGGTCGAGCAGATGGCGCGCCAGCGCCTGGCCGCCGGCCCAGGCGAAGGCCCAGAACGGCGGCGGCAGGCCCACCTCCGCCAGTTCCTCCTCCGTGCGCGACCACAGCGGCGTCGCTTCGTCGGCGACGTGGAGCGAAATCTCCGAGGCGTGCGGAACGGGTCGAAGCCGCGTCTCGGCGCGGACGAAGGCCGCGTGGTCATGGAGGGGAGGAGGCCGCGCGGGATCGTTCAAGCCTTCACGCCGCCCATCCGGCAGATTTCGGCCCATTCGTCGTCCGTCACCGGCTGGACCGAGAGACGCGAATTCGAGGTCAGCGCCATCCCAGCGAGCTTCGGGTTGGCCTTGGCGCCGGCGAGCGTCACCGGCTTCGGCACGTCCGCGACGGCGCGAAGGTCGACGCACTCCCAGGTCGGATTGTCGGCGGTCGAATCCGGATGGGCGAGCTTCGCCACCTCGACGATCCCGACGATCTCCTTGCCTTCGTTCGAATGGTAGAAGAAGCCGCGGTCGCCGAGCTTCATCGCCCGCATGTTGTTGCGCGCCTGGTAGTTGCGCACCCCGGTCCATTCCGCGCCGTCGGCGCCGGCCGCCTTCTGCTGCTCCCACGACCAGGAATCGGGCTCGGATTTGAACAGCCAGTAGGCCATGGGACAGGTCTCTCCGGACGATGCTGCGATGTGTGATCGGCGTGGGCGATCCCCATGCCCGAGCTGCGACGGGCACGGATGGTTTCTGACGTCAGGCCTCGGCCCTGAGCGGGCGGGCGAGCAGGCTTTCGACGGCCTCCGCCACGCTGACGCGGCCCCCAACCACGTCGGCGACGGCCGAGGAGATCGGCATCTCCACGCCATGGCGCCGGGCGAGCGCGACCAGCGCGTCGGCCGTGGCGGCGCCCTCCGCGAGCTTCTCGGGAGGCGGCTCGCCGCGGCCAAGCGCAAGGCCGAGCGAAAAGTTGCGGGATCTGGGCGAGCTCGCGGTCAGCACGAGGTCGCCGAGGCCGGAGAGGCCGGCGAGCGTCTCGCTGCGGGCGCCGAGCGCCACGCCGAGCCGCGCGAGCTCCGCGAAGCCGCGCGCGACCAGCGCCGCGACCGCGCTCGCGCCAAGCCCCCGGCCCTCGACCGCGCCGGCTGCGATCGCAAGGACGTTCTTCGCAGCCCCGCCGAGCGCCACGCCGACCACGTCGCTCGAACGATAGGGCCGGAACGATCGGGTCGCGAGCGTCTCCGCGACGCGGGCGGCGACGGTCTCGTCGGCCGAGGCGAGGGTGACGGCTGTCGGAAGACCGCGCGCGACGTCCTCCGCGAAGCTCGGCCCCGAGAGCAGCGCAGCGGCATGGCCGGGCAGCGTCTCGGCCAGCACCTCCGGCGGCAGCGCCAGCGTCCCGCGTTCGACGCCCTTGCAGCAGGCCACCACCACGGCGCCGCTGGAGAGACGATCCGCAAGCGCGACCGTTACGCCGCGCAGGGCCTGCGTCGGGACCACCAGGAGAACGATCTCCGCGCCCCGGATCGCGTCCGGGTTCGCGGTCGGCAGCACGCCGGGGTGCAGGCGGACCCCTGGCAAGCGGAGCGCGTTGACGCCGCCGCCCGCCATGTCGGCCATGCGGGCCATGTCGCGGCCGAGCAGGGGCGTCGGCCGGGCCGTCGCCTCGGCCGCCACATTGGCGAGCGCCGTGCCCCAGGCGCCGGCGCCCACGACCGCGACGCTCACGCCTTGGCTCCAGGGGCTGCTGCGGCGGCGTCGAGCGGCCAACGCGGTCGCGGCGCGAAGTCCAGTCCGTCCGACAGGCCGAGCGCGAGGCGCTCGGCGCCCGCCCAGGCGATCATCGCGCCGTTGTCGCCGCAGAGCGCGAGCGGGGGCGCCACCAGCCGAACGCCGACCTCGGCCGAGAGGCGCTGCAGGCCGCGGCGGATCGGCCCGTTCGCCGCGACCCCGCCCGCCGCGACCAGCGCGGTCGGCCGCCCGTAGCGCTCGCCGAACAGCCGGAAGGCGGCGCGGGCGCGGTTGACCACCACGTCGACGACGGCGGCCTGGAAGCCGGCGCACAGGTCGTCGACGTCGCCCTCGCTCAGCGGCGCGCAGCGTTCCGCCTCGAGCCGAACGGCGGTCTTTAGCCCGGAGAGCGAGAAGTTCGGCTCGGGCCGTCCGATCATCGGTCGCGGGAAGACGAAGCGGGCGGGATCGCCCTGGACCGCGCGGCGCTCCACCTCGGGGCCGCCGGGATAGCCGAGGCCCAGCATCTTCGCGACCTTGTCGAACGCCTCGCCCAACGCGTCGTCGACGGTTGTTCCAAGCCGCGCGTAGTCGCCGACGCCCTTGACCGCGACCAGCTGGGTGTGGCCCCCCGAGGCGAGCAATAGCAGATAGGGAAAGCTGACCCCGTCCGTCAGCCGGGCGGTGAGCGCGTGGGCTTCGAGATGGTTGACGGCGACGAAGGGCGCGCCCGCCACCAGCGCCAGCGCCTTGGCCGCGGTCAGCCCGACGATGACGCCCCCGACCAGCCCTGGCCCGGCCGCGCCGGCGACGCCGTCGAGGTCCGTGACTGTGACGCCCGCGGTCTTCAGCGCAGCGGCGATCACGCCGTCGAGCGCGTCGATATGGGCGCGAGCGGCGATTTCGGGCACGACGCCGCCATAGGGCGCGTGCTCTTCGATCTGCCCGCGCACCACATTCGACAGAATGGCGCCCGGTCCCGCGCCTTCGCGCCGCACGACGGCGGCGGCGGTCTCGTCACAGGTCGTTTCGAGTCCGAGGACGAGCATGGGGCGGGTGAGCGGTCCGGATGGCGGTTCAGGATGCATAGCGTCGCCGCCCGCTCGGCGCCACCGTGATCGGCGTTCGGGCGAGCGCGAATGTTTCTTCTGAAGAATTATTTTTTCCGTCTAATTGACGCCACGGGCCCCGATGGCTAGCTTCCGCCCCAACAGGTCGGCCGACATCCGGTCGCGGCAGCAGGAGCGGCGCGCCATGTGCGGCATCGTCGGATTGTTCCTCAAAAACAAGGCGCTGGAGCCGCAGCTCGGCGCGATGCTCAGCGAAATGCTCGGCGTGATGTGCGAGCGCGGTCCGGATTCCGCGGGCTTTGCGGTGTATGGCGCGCCGGAGGCGGGGAAGACCAAGCTGACGCTGCGCGCGACAGCCGGCTACGATTTCGCCGGGCTCGCCGCGAAGCTCGGCGACGACGTAGCGCTCGTCGAGCGGGCGACGCATGCGGTCGTGGTCTTTCCGGAGGCGCGCGAGCAGGCGGTGCGCGAGGCGATCGCAAGCCTCGCCCCGGACGTGACCGTCGTCGGTTCGGGCGCCCGGATGGAGCTTTATAAGGAGGTCGGGCTCCCGAGTGAGGTCGCGACCCGCTTCAAGCTCGCCGAGATGACCGGCAGCCACGGCATCGGCCACACGCGGATGGCGACGGAGAGCGCGGTCACGACCAACGGCGCCCACCCGTTCTCGACCGGCGCGGATCAGTGCCTCGTGCACAACGGCTCGCTGTCGAACCATCGCGGCGTCCGCCGCAACCTCGAGCGGCAGGGCGTCACCGTCCAGACCGACAACGACAGCGAAGTCGCCGCCGGCTACCTCACCTGGCGGATGAAGGAAGGGCGCACGCTCGGCCAGGCGCTCGAGGACTCGCTCGGCGACCTCGACGGCTTCTACACCTTCGTCGTCGGCACCGAGACGGGCTTCGGCGTCATCCGCGATCCGATCGCCTGCAAGCCCGCCGTGATGGCTGAGACCGACGACTACGTCGCCTTCGGCTCGGAGTACCGCGCGCTCGCGGGGCTTCCCGGCATCGAGACCGCGAAGGTCTGGGAGCCGGAGCCGGCCAAGGCGTATTTCTGGGAACGCAAGGCGGCCTGAGTCCGCGCAAGTCTCTATTGGGGGAAGACGGCCTGATGACCGCCGACGGACATACGCACTCCTTTGACCTCGCGACCAGCAAGGTGCGCGATCTGAACGCCGCGCTGCACGCATTGAACGGCGGCTCGAACGCCACGCTGTGGAAGGTGACCAACCCGCGCGGGCTGCACGCCATCGCGGCCGGCGTGGACGCGCCCGTCACCGTCGAGGTCGAGGGGCCGGTCGGCTACTACTGCGGCGGCATGAACAAGGAGGCGCGGATCGTGGTCCGCGGCTCGGCCGGCGTCGGCGTGGCCGAGAACATGATGTCGGGCTTCGTGCATGTCGAAGGCGACGCCAGCCAGTCCGCCGGCGCAACCGCCCATGGCGGGACGCTGCTGATCGAGGGCAACGCCGCGGCCCGCTGCGGCATCTCGATGAAGGGCGTCGACATCGTCGTGAAGGGCTCGGTCGGCCACATGTCGGCCTTCATGGCGCAGGCCGGCACGCTGACCGTGTTCGGCGACGCGGGCGAGGCGCTCGGCGACTCCATCTACGAGGCGCGGCTCTACGTCAGGGGCTCCGTCACGAGCCTCGGCGCCGACTGCGTCGAGAAGGAGATGCGCGACGAACACAAGGCGCAGCTCTTCGAGCGCTTCAAGCTCGCCGGCGTCAACGGCGAGATCGATCCGTCCGAGTTCAAGCGCTACGGCTCGGCGCGCACGCTCTACCATTTCCACGTCGACAACGCGTCGGCCTACTGATGGCGGTCGGGACGGAGATCCTGCGTGCTTCGAGACGGCCCTTCGGGCCGCCTCAGCATGAGGACCGCTTTTCGCCATCCTCCCCCATCGTCATGCTGAGGAGCATCGAGCGAGCGATGCGTCTCGAAGCACGCAGCACGCCTCCGCAGCGAGACCCGTCATGAACGAACACATGAAGCCCCCCGTCGCGCCGCGCACGCTCCCGCGCGAGAGCGCCACCTTCGACGCCTACACGCTGTCGGAGATCCGCCGGGCGGCGGCGACCGGCATCTACGACATCCGCGGCGCCGGCGCGAAGCGCAAGCTTCCGCATTTCGACGATCTGCTGTTCCTCGGCGCCTCGATGTCGCGTTATCCGCTCGAAGGCTATCGCGAGCGCTGCGGCACCGACGTGGTGCTCGGCACGCGCTTCGCCAAGAAGCCGATCGAGCTCAAGATCCCGATCACCATCGCCGGCATGAGCTTCGGCTCGCTGTCGGGGCCGGCCAAGGAAGCGCTCGGCCGCGGCGCGAGCGCGATGGGCACGTCGACCACCACAGGCGACGGCGGCATGACGCAGGAGGAGCGCGGGCACTCGACCAAGCTCGTCTACCAGTACCTGCCGTCGCGCTACGGCATGAATCCGGACGACATTCGCAAGGCCGACGCGATCGAGGTCGTGGTGGGGCAGGGCGCCAAGCCCGGCGGCGGCGGCATGCTGCTCGGCCAGAAGATCTCTGCGCGCGTCGCCAAGATGCGCACGCTGCCCGAAGGCATCGACCAGCGCTCGGCCTGCCGGCATCCGGACTGGACCGGGCCGGACGACCTCGAAATCAAGATCGAGGAGCTGCGCGAGATCACCGACTGGGAGAAGCCGATCTACGTGAAGGTCGGCGCGGCGCGGCCCTATTACGACACGGCCCTCGCGGTGAAGGCCGGCGCCGACGTGGTGGTCGTCGACGGCATGCAGGGCGGCACGGCCGCGACCCAGGAAGTGTTCATCGAAAATGTCGGCATCCCGACGCTCGCGGCCGTCCGCAACGCCGTCCGCGCGCTGCAGGACCTCGGCATGCACCGCAAGGTGCAGCTGATCGTCTCCGGCGGCATCCGCAACGGCGCCGATGTCGCGAAGGCCCTGGCGCTGGGCGCCGACGCGGTCGCGATCGGCACCGCGGCGCTGGTCGCGCTCGGCGACAACGACCCGCAATACGAGGCTGAATACGAGGCGCTCGGCACGCGCGCCGGCGCCTATGACGACTGGCACGAGGGCCGCGATCCCGCAGGCATCACCACGCAGGATCCCGAGCTGATGAAGCGGCTCGACCCGGTCATGGCCGGCCGGCGGCTTGCGAACTACCTCGCGGTCATGACGCTCGAGGCGCAGACCATCGCGCGCGCCTGCGGCAAGAGCCACGTCCACAATCTGGAGCCGGAGGACCTCGTCGCTCTGACCATCGAGGCCGCCGCCATGGCGCAGGTGCCGCTCGCGGGAACGAACTGGGTGCCGGGGCAAAACGGCCAGTTCTGAGGCCGTCGGGGCTGGTCCGCGCCGCCGAGACATGAACGACGAAGAGGGCGAAGCGATCGCATCGCAAGCCCTCAAAGGTGCGATCGGCCCGCCGCGGGCCAAACGGGGAAACTGCGAATGGCGACCGATCTGGCCACAGCCGCGAAGGAACGCGGCATCAAATACTTCCTGATCTCCTTCACCGACCTGTTCGGCTCGCAACGCGCGAAGCTCGTGCCGGCGGCCGCGATCGGCGGCATGCAGAAGTCCGGCGCCGGCTTCGCCGGCTTCGCGACTTGGCTCGACATGAGCCCGTCGGACTCCGACATGTTCGCGATGCCCGACGCGGAAAGCCTGATTCAGCTGCCGTGGAAGCCGGAGGTGGCCTGGCTCGCCGCCGATCTCTGGATGGACGGCAAGCCGGTCGATCAGGCGCCGCGCAACACGCTGAAGCGGATGATCGCCAAGGCGGCCGAGCTCGGCTTCGAGATGAAGTCGGGCGTCGAGTGCGAGTTCTTCCTGATCGACCCGTCGGGCACGGGGCTCTCGGACCTCTCCGACACTCAGGAAAAGCCCTGCTACGACCAGCAGGCCCTGATGCGTCGCTACGACGTCATCACCGAGATCTGCGACGCCATGCTGTCGCTCGGCTGGAAGCCCTACCAGAACGACCATGAGGACGCGAACGGCCAGTTCGAGATGAACTGGAACTACGGCCCCGCGCTGCAGATGGCCGATCAGCACGCCTTCTTCAAATACATGGCGCGCTCCATCGCCGAGAAGCACGGCCTGCGCGCGACCTTCATGCCGAAGCCCTTCGTCAACCTGACCGGCTCCGGCTGCCACGCCCATGTCTCGCTCTGGAAGGGCGAGGACAACGCCTTCGAGGACGAGAAGGGCGAGCTCGGGGTCTCCGACATCGGCTACAACTTCATCGGCGGCCTGATCCACAGCGCCGACGCGATTTGCGCGATGACCAACCCGACGGTGAACTCCTACAAGCGCATCAACGCGCCGCGGACCACCTCGGGCGCGACCTGGGCGCCCAATTCGGTGACCTACACCGGCAACAACCGCACGCATATGATCCGCATCCCGGACGCGGGGCGGTTCGAGTTCCGCCTCGCCGACGGCGCGGCGAACCCATATCTGCTGCAGGCAGCCCTGCTCGCGGCCGGGCTCGACGGAATCGTCAACAAGCGCGACCCCGGCGAGCGGCTCGACATCAACATGTATGTCGACGGCCACACGGTGAAGGACTGCAAGCGCCTGCCCCTGAACCTGCTCGACGCGCTGCGCGCTTTCGAAAGCTCGACGGTGGTGCGCGAGGCGTTCGGCGCCGAGTTCGTCACGGCGTTCGCCAAGCTGAAGACCCAGGAATGGAACGCCTTCTCCCGCCATCTCACCCAATGGGAGCGGGACAACACCCTCGACTGCTGAGCGGATCGCCCTCCGTCCGGCCAGTCGGAGCCGCCGGGGTCCTCGGGATCCCGGCGGCCGCGCCTCCGAGCCTCACGGCCCGGTCCCCCTATTGGCGCCTTGCTTTCAGGCGCTTTCTGAGCGCGCGCGCTTCATATGCCTAGAAAGCGGGCAAAGCCGCCCCTGCAGCGATGAGGGGCGTCCGACGTCACCTCCATAACCTGTGGCGGAGACACGCCGGTCGGCGTCCCGTTCTCCCCGGTTGGGCCGTCGGATCTTCGCCGATAAAGATCAAGGTCCGGTCCCAAGCGCGCCACGACGTGACGAGAACGTTTAGGCGGCAAGGTTATCTCGTCCCCGTCCAGCGTGTCCTCATGATCATCCGCGCCGGACCGGTCAATTAAGACCTCGTTAAGAGGCCGTCTTTTGTCCCTAGTCAATTCTGTGGCGCACTAAGGTGTTCCACAATTCTGACTGTGGCGAAAAAGCATCTGTCTCAAACAACGCGGGCAAAGCTCAAAAATCAGGCTCGACAATCGGGGGTGATCGCCTGATTTTCGTTCTCAACCACCTGAGCGTGTTTGTGAATCGGGGATATCGTAATGAAGAAGTTTTCCGGGCTTGCCCTCAAGACGCTGCTCGGCGTCGCCGCCAGCGCCGTAATTGTCGGCCATGCCTCCGCCGCCGACCTCGCCGCGCCTGAGCCGATCGTCGAGGCCGTCGTGCCGTCGATGTGGGACGTCGCCTTCGGCGTCGCCGGCGTCACCGACTACCGGTTCCGCGGCGTCTCGCAGAGCAACCAGAACCCCGCCGTCCAGGGCTATTTCGAGGTCCAGGCGTTCGACTGGATCTACGCCGGCGTGTGGGGGTCGAGCGTCGACTTCCCCGAGCGCCGCAGCCTCACCGATCCCGCGATGGAGGTCGATTTCTACGCCGGCATCCGTCACACGTGGGACGCGTTCACGATCGACGCCGGCGGCATCTACTACTACTATCCGGGCGAGCATAAGGCGTTCCCCGGCCAGAAGCAGATCGACTACTGGGAGATCTACGCCAAGCCGAGCTACTCCTTCGGCGACTTCGGCTCGATCACCGGCAACATCTTCTGGACCAGCGACTTCGTGAACCTCGGCAACGACGCGCTCTATCTGTCGGCGATCCCGAAGGTCAACATTCCGCTCGCCTCGTTCCCGGACCTCGCCTTCTACGTCTCCGGCGAGATCGGCAAGCAGTGGTTCAAGAAGTCGAGCCTCGCCGATCCGGTCGACTACCTGACCTGGAACGTGGGCGCCGGCGTCACCTACAAGGCGATGACGCTGGACGTGCGCTACAGCGACACCGACCTCAAGAAGAGCGAGTGCTACACCAACACCGCGGCCCGCAGCTGGTGCGGCGACGCCATCGTGGCGAAGCTCTCCTTCGACACCGCCTTCAGCAAGCTCAAGTAAGCTTCGCCTGACAGCTTGATCTGAACGACGCCGCGCTCCCCGGAGCGCGGCGTTTTTCGTCGTCCGCGGGCGATGCGCCGCCTTCGCCGCCGGCGCCCGAGCCTGCGACGATGGCGCCCGCGCGCCTCATTTGCTTAGGCCGCGTCTGGGGTCTAACGGTGGCCGCCTCGTCTTCCGGAGCTCGGTCCGCACGTGTTCGTATCCTTCTTTCCGACCCCCCGCTTGTTCTTCCTGTCGGCCGCGATCTGGTCCGCGATCGCGATCGCGATCTGGTACGCCGGCGGCTCCGGGCTCGGCGCGGCGATCGGACTGGCGTACCCGGCGCCCGACGCGCCGCCGGTCATCGGTCCGGGGGTTTTCGCCACCGGGCCGTTCGTCTGGTTTTACCTCTATTACGGGGTGGTGGTCGGCCTGTTCTATGCGGCTTGGGCGACGCTGCGCCCGCACCCGTGGCAGACCTGGTCGATCCTCGGCACGGCGCTGATCCTGTTCACAACCTATTTCCAGGTGCAGGTCTCCGTCGCCGTCAACGCCTGGTACGGGCCGTTCTATGACCTCGTGCAGGCCGCGCTGTCGAAGTCGCGGCCAGTCTCCCTCGGCGAGTTTTACGGCGAAATCATCGCCTTCACCGGCATCGCGATGGTGGCGGTGATCGTCGGCGTGCTGACGCGGTTCTTCGTCAGCCACTACATCTTCCGCTGGCGCACCGCGATGAACGACTTCTACATGGAGCACTGGGGCAGGCTCCGGGAGATCGAGGGCGCCTCCCAGCGCGTGCAGGAAGACACCATGCGCTTCTCGACCATCGTCGAGGGGCTCGGGGTGAACTTCGTCGAATCGATCATGACGCTGATCGCTTTCCTGCCGGTGCTGGTGGCGCTGTCCGGTCCGGTGTCCGAGGTTCCGATCCTGGGTTCGATTCCCCACCCGCTGGTCGTGATCGCGGTGCTGTGGTCCGTGCTCGGCACCGGCTTTCTGGCTCTCGTCGGCGTCAAGCTGCCGGGGCTGCAGTTCCGCAACCAGCGCGTCGAGGCCGCCTATCGCAAGGAACTCGTCTATGGCGAAGACGATTCTTCGCGCGCCCAGCCGGAGACGGTGAGGGAGCTGTTCTCCTGGGTGCGGCACAACTATTTCCGGCTGTATTTCCACTACGCCTACTTCAACGTCGCGCGCATCTCCTATTTGCAGATCGACAACATCTTCCCCTACATCGTGCTCGCGCCGACCATCGTGCTCGGCAAGATCACGCTCGGGGTGATGAACCAGATCCTCAACGCCTTCGAGCAGGTGCGCTCCTCGTTCCAGTATCTCGTCAACTCCTGGACCACGATCGTGGAGCTGCTGTCGGTCTACAAGCGCTTGCGCGCCTTCGAGGCCGTGATCTACGGCGAGCCGCTGCCCTCGATCGACCAGGAGGAGCCGGAGGCCGAGGTCGACGCCTTCGGCGCCCGCACCTGAGGCGCGCGTTTCGAGCGGCGCCGCTCTCCCGCCGGTCGCCGCCGCGCACTAGATCAGAGGCGATGACGCCACCTGCCATCCCCCGTCGCCCTTGGTTCTCGCCGCGATCGCTCGCGATCCTGGCCGGCGCGCTGATCCTGTGCTTCGGCGCCGCCCGGTTGGGAGCGATCGCGACCTTTCCCAATCTGGAGCCGTGGTACCGAGGCCTCGAAAAACCCTGGTTCACCCCGCCCGACGTCGCGTTTCCCGTCGCCTGGACGATCCTGTTCGCGCTGATGGCGGTCGCGGTCTGGCGGGTCGCGCTGCTGTCGGACGGGGCGACGCGGCGCGGCGCTCTTGGCGCCTTCGCGGTCCAGCTCGCGCTCAACGTCGGGTGGTCGTTCGCCTTCTTCGCCGCGCAGAGCCCGCTGCTCGGCCTCATCGAGATCGCGGCGCTGCTTGCGGCGATCGTCTGGACGATCGCGCGGTTTCGTCCGATCGACGGGGTCGCGGCGGCGCTGCTTTGCCCTTATCTCGCCTGGGTCGCTTTCGCGGCCGCGCTCAACGCCGCGATCCTCGTCCTCAACGCCTGACCGGCGCGCGGCGCGACGCGGACGCCGATCTCTCTGGGAACGCCTGCCATGGCCTATGCGCTGTCGACCTACGCCGTCCCCGCCGCCATCGGCGCCGTCGCGATCGTCCTGCTGCTCGGGCTGTTCAACATGATGCGCGGCGGGAGCGCCAACACGTCCCAGAGGCTGATGCGTTGGCGCGTCATCCTGCAGTTTGGCGCGATCGTCGTGATCATGGCGACGCTATGGGCGATGGGGCGCTGACTCCATGGTCAAGCTCAACAAAATCTACACCCGCACCGGCGACGACGGCACCACGGGGCTCGCCATCGGCCCCCGGCGCGCGAAGCACGACCTGCGCATCGAGTCCTTCGGCGCCGTCGACGAGGCGAACGCCGCGATCGGACTTGCGCGGCTGCACGTTTCCGATCTCACAGACATCGACGCGATGCTGGAGCGCATTCAGAACGAGCTGTTCGATCTCGGCGCCGATCTCGCGACCCCTGACGACGGGACCGACCTCGGCTACGAGCCGCTGAGGATCGTCGCCTCGCAGGTCGACGCGCTCGAGCGCGACATCGACGCGCTGAACGCCCGCCTTGAGCCCCTCAGATCCTTCGTCCTGCCGGCGGGCACGGAGCTCTCCGCGCATCTCCACGCCGCGCGCACCATCACGCGCCGCGCGGAGCGCCGCATGACCGAACTCGCCGCGCGGGAGCCGGTGTCGCCCGCGGCGCTGCGCTACGCCAACCGCCTGTCGGACTTTCTGTTCGTGGCGGCCCGCGTGGCCAATCTGGGACGAGGCGACGTGTTGTGGGCGCCCGGAAAGACACGCTGACGCCACGATCGTGCGCCGCCGGCCCCGACGCTCTTTAAGGAGCCGCGCCCGCCGGCCATAGTCCGGGACAGACGGGCGAACAGCGCCCGGTCGACGTCACGAGAGCGCTCCGATGTTCGTCCCTCTCCTGGACGACGCTCCGGTCCGCCGGATCCGGAAGCCATGGGTCACCTATGGCTTCATGGCGGCCTGCGCGCTCGTCTACGCCGTGTTCCAGGCCGGGTGGATCGCCCCGCCGCACAGCGGCGCGCCGGTGTCGTTCGGGCTCATCCCGAGCGTGCTGTTCGGCGACGCGGTGCTTCCGGCCGGCTATTACGTCGTGCCCGCCTGGGCCACGATCGTCACCTCGCTGTTCCTGCATGGCGGCGTGCTGCACCTCGCCGGCAACCTGCTGTTCCTCTGGGTGTTCGGCGACAACGTCGAGGACGATCTCGGACATCTGCGCTACGTCGCGTTCATCCTGCTCTGCGCCGTCGGCTCCGGCCTCGCCCACGCGGCCGGCGCGCCGAACTCCGACGCGCCGCTGGTCGGCGCCTCCGGGGTCGTGGCGGGCGTCGTCGCGGCCTATGTCATGCTGCACCCGCAGGTGAAGGTCTGGGTGCTGCTGTTCTACCGGCTGCCGCTCCGGCTGAGGGCGTTCTGGATCATCGGGGCCTGGGTCGTGTTCCAGGCGGGCAACGCTCTGCTCGCGGGCGAGGCGATGGTCGCCTGGTGGGCCCATGTCGGCGGGTTCATAACCGGCGCCGTGCTCGTCGCCGCGCTGAAACGGCCCGACGTCCAGCTGTTCGACAAGGACCTCACCGCCCGCATCGAACGCCGCGCCCAGGCCACCACCGGGAAGCCCGCCTGATCGGGGCCGCGCTCGGCCGGCCAACGGCGTCCCCGCCCGGACGATGCTGCGCCGAATGTGGGGGTTTCCGCAATCCGGAGGGCGGAGGACGATCCGGCGGTCATGAAGACGGTCCTCACGCTGTTCGTCCTGGCAGGGTATCGCGGCGTCGGAGAACCCCTGCGCGCGCTGGGGCTGAAGCGCGCCCGCCTGGCGGCCTTCGGCCTTGGCCCTGACGACCCGCTGCCCGCCGTGGAGGTCGATCCGATCCGCGCCGCCGACTGCGCGCCAGGCTGCCGCTTCGACCCGGCGGCCCCGAGCGCCGCGATCGACCGCTACGTCGAACGGCCCGGCCGCGGCGGCTTGCTCGCCCGCCGCGTGCGGCTGACGCCGACCGCGATCGATCTCGCCCGGTATCGCGACGTCGCCGCCTTCGAGGCCGCGCTCCGAAAACGCTCCTCGCGCACGCTGCCCAAGATACGGCGCGCTCGCGAGGCCGGCTATGTCGTGCGGCGTTTTCCGGTCGCGCGCCACGTGTTCGACGTCCACGCGGTGAAGACCTCCATGAGCGTGCGCGCCGGCGGCCCGGTGCTCGATTACTGGCTGCTCCGGCCGGGCGACATCGTGCGTCCCTCGCAGCGCTCGCTCCAGCTCAGGCCGCCACGCTGCCAGGCGCACTGGACGGAATGGTGGGGCGTCTTCCTGCCGGAGCCGGGGCGCATGCAAGGGACGGTGAGGGTTGACGAGCGTCTCGTCGCCTACGTCAAGGCGGCCCGGCGCGGCGACCTGCTGCATTACGCCGACATCATGGGCCACCGCGACCATCTCGACCGGGGGGTGATGGCGCTGCTGCATTTCGATCTGATGCGCTGGCTGATTGCAAGCGGCGACCCGATGGCGGCAGGCGTTCGGGCCGTGCTCTACGGCGGCGCCGAGCACGGCCGCGAGGGCCTGCTCACATGGAAGAAGCGGGCGGGGTTCGAGCCGATGCGCCTCGTTCTCAAGGCTGCGCCGGACGAGCATGAATCGGCCCGCTGACAGACCCTCCGACCCACGTCACGACGCGCCTGCGATCGGCCACTGCGGCGAAAAGGGCCGGCGCCGTGCTCAACTTTCTGCTGGTCCCTGCGGCCGTTCCGAGCGTTGACTTGGTCGCCGGGCGCCCCCTAGTGTCCGCGGCGCTTCGCGGGGCCTGCGGTTCCGCGCCGACTTCGAGAGCCGCCGCGCGTCCGCGCCGGATTTCCGCGAACGTCTTGCTTCGAGGTGGACGACCCCCATGAAAGTGCTGGTGCCCGTCAAGCGCGTGGTCGACTACAACGTCAAGATCCGGGTGAAGCCCGACGGCTCCGGCGTCGAGCTCGCCAACGTCAAGATGTCGATGAACCCGTTCGACGAGATCGCCGTCGAAGAGGCGCTCCGGCTGAAGGAGGCCGGGACGGCGACCGAGGTGGTGATCGTCTCGATCGGCCCCGCGCAGGCCGCCGAAACCATCCGCACCGGTCTCGCCATGGGCGGGGACCGCGGCATTCTGGTCAAGACCGATGGGCCGACCGAGCCGCTCGCGGTCGCCAAGATCCTCGTCAAGATCGTCGAGGAGGAGAAACCTGAGCTCGTCATCATGGGCAAGCAGGCGATCGACGACGACTGCAACCAGACGGGCCAGATGCTGGCCGCCTTGCTCGGCTGGCCGCAGGGCACCTTCGCCTCCAAGGTCGCGCCGGGCGGCGACGGCGTCGAGGTGACGCGCGAGGTCGATGGCGGGCTGCAAACCGTGTCGCTCAAGCTGCCGGCGGTGGTCACCACCGACCTCAGGCTGAACGAGCCGCGCTACGCCTCGCTGCCCAACATCATGAAGGCGAAGAAGAAGCCGCTCGACGAGAAATCCGTCGCCGATCTCGGGGTCGACGTCGCGCCGCGGCTCGAGATCCTGAAGACCACCGAGCCGCCGAAGCGCTCGGCCGGCGTCAAGGTCGGCTCGGCCGCCGAGCTCGTGCAGAAGCTGAAGTCCGAAGCGGGAGTGATCTGACCATGGCGACCCTGCTTCTGGCCGATCACCATGAGGACACGCTTGGCGACGCGACCGCCAAGGCGCTGACGGCGGCGCTCCAGATCGGCGGGCCGGTCCACATCCTGGTCGCCGGGGTCTCCCCGAGGGGCGCGGCGGACGAGGCCGCCAAGCTCGACGGCGTCGAGAAGGTGCTCGTCGCCTCCGGCGAGCAGTACGGCCACGGCCTGGCCGAGCCGTTCGCCGAACTGATCCTCGGCCTGATGGACGGCTACGACACGCTGGTGGCGTCCTCCTCCACGACCGGCAAGAACATCCTGCCGCGGGTCGCGGCCAAGCTCGACGTGATGCAGGTCTCGGACATCTCCAAGGTCGAGGGGCCCGACACCTTCGAGCGGCCGGTCTATGCCGGCAACGCGCTGCAGACGGTGAAGTCGACCGACCGGATCAAGGTGGTGACCGTGCGCACCTCGACCTTCCAGCCGACGGGACAGGGCGGATCGGCGACGGTCGAGGACGTCGCCGCAGCCGCCGATCCCGGCCTGTCGAGCTTCGTCCGCGAGGAGCTGACCAAATCCGACCGCCCCGAGCTCGGCGCCGCCAGGATCATCGTCTCCGGCGGCCGCGCCATGGGCTCGTCGGAGAAGTTCAGGGAGGTCATCGAGCCGCTGGCCGACACGCTCGGCGCCGCGATCGGCGCGAGCCGGGCCGCGGTCGACGCCGGCTACGCCCCGAACGACCAGCAGGTCGGCCAGACCGGAAAGGTGGTCGCGCCCGAGCTCTACATCGCGCTCGGCATCTCCGGCGCGATCCAGCATCTCGCCGGCATGAAGGACTCCAAGGTGATCGTCGCCATCAACAAGGACGAGGAGGCGCCGATCTTCCAGGTCGCCGACTACGGCCTGGTGGCGGACCTGTTCAAGGCGGTCCCGGAGCTCCAGGAGGAGCTGGCGAAGGCCGGAAAATAACGGGCGCGGGCGTCGGCCCGCTCCCGACTTTCGTAGAGTGAGCCGTCGCAGCACTGGCGTTGTGCGCTGCGGCACGTAAGATCGCGCCCCGCGCTCGCGACCTCAGGGCGCCACGAAAAAGGACGGTCGGACGAATGCCGACGCAGATATCGAAAGTGGGCGTGATCGGCGCCGGGCAGATGGGCTGCGGCATCGCGCATGTCTGCGCCATCGCAGGCCTCGACGTCGCGATCAACGACGTGTCGCCCGAGCGCGCGAAGGCGAGCCTCGGCGTCATCGACGGCAACATGCAGCGCCAGGAAAACAAGGGCGCAATCAGCGACGAGACCCGAAAGGCCGCGCTCAAGCGCATTTCGGTCGTCGACGGCTACAAGGCGCTGTCCGACTGCGACCTCGTGATCGAGGCCGCGACGGAAGACGAGCAGATCAAGCGCAAAATCTACTCCGAGCTGTGTCCGCAGCTGCCGCCGCAGACGATGGTCGCGACCAACACCTCCTCGATCTCGATCACGCGGCTCGCGGCTTCGACCGACCGGCCGGAGCGCTTCATCGGCATCCACTTCATGAATCCGGTGCCGCTGATGCAGCTCGTCGAGCTGATCCGCGGCATCGCCACCGAAGACGAGACCTTCGACGCCGCCAAGGTGCTGATCGACAAGCTCGGCAAGACCGTGGCGGTGTCCGAGGACTTTCCGGCCTTCATGGTCAACCGCATCCTGCTGCCGATGATCAACGAGGCGATCTACACCCTCTACGAGGGCGTGGGGTCGGTCGACGCCATCGACACCGCGATGCGGCTCGGCGCAAACCACCCGATGGGCCCGCTGCAGCTCGCCGATTTCATCGGCCTGGACACCTGCCTGTCGGTCATGCAGGTGCTGCATGACGGGCTGGCCGACTCCAAGTACCGGCCGTGTCCTCTGCTGGTGAAGTACGTCGAGGCGGGCTGGCTTGGCCGCAAGACCCAGCGGGGCTTTTACGACTACCGCGGCGAGCACCCGGTCCCGACGCGCTGACGCGCTTGACCCCGACCGACGGACCTTAAGTCTTCCTTCAAACGTCGCGTGCACCGTGCCTGCCGGCTCGAGAAGGGAGCATGCGATCGATGGAAGTCTCCGCGCTTGCCGCGTCCGCCGTGGCGACGACGGCCCAGCAGACCCGCGACGGCTTTGCGATCGCCGCGCTGAAGATCGCGAACCAGCAGGATCAGATGATCGCCGACATGGTCGCGCAGTCCGCCGACGCGGCGAAGGCTGAGACCGCCGAAGGCGTCGGCGGGAAGGTCGACAAGCTCGCCTGAAGACGAGCGACCTGATCCTCCGCGGGTTGCCACCCCCGTCGTTCCGGGCTCGTCCCGGAACCCATTTCACCTGCGTTTCGAAGACTTGGCGAGGACCGGCGATGGATCCCGGGAGGAGCCCGGGTTGACGGTCGAGGAGCTTTCGCCGCGATCGGAGCCGACCGATCTCAGGCGAACAGGTCGCGTTGCGGGGCCACCGCCTCGCTGCCGGGGAACACCTTCTCCGCCAGCACCTTCTGAGGCACGCCGAGATGGTCGGCGAGCACGCCCTTGAGAACCGCGCGCAGGTCGGTCGTCGGCATGAGGTCGCGGCCGTCGAGCAGGTTCTTCTCGGCGAGACCCGGCCAGTCCGCGACCACCCGCCCACCCTTCACCGCGCCCCCGAGCAGGAAGGCCACCGTGCCGTTGCCATGGTCGGTGCCGTCGGCGCCGTTCTCGCGCGCGGTGCGGCCGAATTCCGTGACGACGACGACCGCCGTGTCCTTCCATACCGGCTGCAGTCCGGTCTTCAATGCGTCGAGCGCAAGATCCAGGCCCCCGAGCAGCTGGGCGAGGCGGCCGGTCCCCCCGCCCTCGCGCGCGTGCGTGTCCCAGCCGTCATAGCTGAGCGCCGCGACGCGCGGCCCTTCCGCGCCCGCCATCAGCCGCGCCGTGCCCTCGGCGAGCTGGACGAAGTTCTTCTGCATGCGGTTGAGACCGGGCGCCATCTTCGAATCGGCCTGCCCGCCGGCGGCCAACCGATCGGTCGCGACGCCGGCCTCGAACACGCGGGCGAGCTCGGGATCGCGGGCGGCGTAGAGCGCCGCAAGGCGGTCGATCGTGTCGGCGCGGGCCGTGTCGAGCCGCGGCGGCGCCCAGGAGACCGTCGGGGCCGGTCCGCGCAGGATGAGCGGGATCGTCGCTCCGACGCCGAGACCCTTCGCGGGCTTGACGCGGCCTGCGGCCGGCAGTTCGGCGACGGCGCGGTTCAGCCAGCCGGTGGCGAGGCCGCCAGGCTTGGCCGTGCCGTTCTCGAGCGCGTCCTGCCCGTCGAAATGAGACCGGTCGCGATAGGGGGTCGCGACGGCGTGGACGGCGAGCGCATCGCCGGCCTTCACCATGGCGTGCAATTTCTTCAGGCCGGGGTTGAGCGCGAAGGTCGCGTCGATCGGCAGCGCCGCGCCCTCGCCGTGCTCCTTCAGGCCGATGTCCGGCCGCAGCGCGGCGTAAGCCGGATCGCCGATCGGCGGCACGGCCGACAGGCCGTCGAGGGCGCCGCGCAGGATCACGACGACGAGCCGCGGGTCGCGCGCTCCGGCGGCGCTCGCGGTGCGCGGCAGCATCAGCGCCGCGGTCATCGAGGCGGCGGCGCCCGCGAGGAACAGGCGGCGGTCCGGACAGATCAGGGCGTCGCGCGCGTCGGCGCGGATCAGGCGGGTCGAGGACATCGTCATCTCCGCTGCATCTCGGGGCTCATCAGCAGAAGCGCCAGCGCCTGCTCGCGCGAGCCGGCGCGCTTGACCGCCGAGCGGGTCTCGTCGCTCAGCACGTCGCCCAGCAGGTCCTCGGCGAGCGCGTTCGGATCGGTCGAGCTCGCGTTCCGGTCGGCCATGTCGGAGGCGAGATCGAGACGGTTGGTCTGCGCGTCCGGCGCGACCCAGTCGGCGCCCACCAGCGAGAAGCCTTGTGGCGAAGGCGGCCGCCACAGGCTCTGCCCGAGCGTGTCGAGGCCTTTCAGCACGTCGACCATGCGCGGCCGGTCGTCGAAGGCGCGCGTGCAGGCGAACACGAACTCCTGAGGGCTGCGCATCTTGGCGCGCGGCGCCGCCCAGGCCTCGTCGGCGGTCGCGAGCGCGATTGCGACCTGCTTCAGATCGCCGTCGGTGTCGCGGAAGGTTTTTGTGAGCCGGTCGACCAGCGCCTGCGGCGGCTGATCGGCGACGAAGGCGGTCGCAAGACGCCGCGCGACATGCTTGGCGGTCGCGGGGCTGCGGGCCAAGTCGTCGAGGATCGCTTGCGCCTGGTCCTCGCCGCCTTCCGCGTAGCGCTTGCCCATCACCGTCTGCGCGCCCGGCTCGTGGCGGCGCTCGTCGAAGGCGAAGGCGCCGCGGCCAGGCTCGTCCTGCGCGCTGGCGAGCGTCCATCCGGTCAGCGCCTTGGCGAGTGCGATGACGTCGGCCTGGGCGTAGCCGCCGTCGACCCCGAGCGTGTGCAGCTCAAGGAGTTCGCGGGCGTGGTTCTCGTTCAATCCGACGCCGCGCTTCGCGCCGATCGCGCTCTTCGGGCCGGTCGAGCCGTAATTGTCGAGGTAGCGCAGCATCGCAGGGTGGCGGGTCGCCGCGTTCAGCATGTCCGAGAAGCGGCCCAGCACATGCGGGCGGATCGCCTCGCGCTCATAGGCGCCGGTAATCGCCAACACGAAACCGTTCTTGGAGCCCGAAACGGCGAAGTGGTTCGCCCAGAAATGCGTGAGGCGCTCGACATAGCCGATCCTGCACTCGAGCGCCTTGTCGATGCGGGCGCGCACCTCGAGCCGGTAGGCGCGCTGCGAAGGCGGCATCTTTCGCGCGCGCTTCGCCTTGCCGCCGGCCATGTCGCCGCCGGCCGCCATGTCGGCGCCGGCATCGTCCTTCGCGTCGGTCATCCGGCCGTCCTTGCGAAGGACCGCCGCGATCTCCTCCTGGCGGGGGGTGAGGGCCTGCCCGCGCTCCATGCGCCGCTCGAGCCGCGCCGCCGTGATGATGCGCCCGATGTCCGCGCTCGATTCGAGAGCGGCGTCGCCGATCTCGAGGATGTTCTTCTCGTCGAGCTCCTGGCGGACGGCGCCGCGCGGATCGGAGGCCACGCGGCTGCGGTCTCCCGGCCGAGGGCCGAGCCCGAATCGGCTGAGCGCGATCTGGACGTCCGAGTGCGGCAGGTCGAGGCCCTGGGTCGCCATGTCTCTCCTTCCCGCACGCCGTCGACAGCATTGGGGGCGGCGCATTCGCGCGCAAAATAAAGGTCGCCTCGTGACCGCGTCGGCGGCGCGGCGTGCTTTCGGGCTTCTACGCGCGGGTCGTCCGCCCCCTGCGCCGGGGCGCGCCGGCCTGTGGAACCGGACGATCGTAGCGGCCTGATCCACGCTTCCTTAACGCTGCTGATTCCTTACTGGCTGGGCCGCGGGCGGAGCCGGATCCGCCCCTCCAACAGGGTCAGCGACAATGCGTTTTTCGGGACGGCCGCCTGCTTCTGACGACGCCGACCGCGGGTCGGACGGCTACGGGGCGCGGCGTGTCGCGCCTCCTCAGGTGCGTAACGTCCGCACGCCCGACCGGGTGCTGCAGGAGCGCCGCGCCGCGCAGTTCGCGGCCTCCGAGGCGCTTGGGGCGCCCGTGGACCTGGCGCCGGCCGCGGTCGCCGCGCCGCCGGCGCCGCCGCGGGTCGTTGAGAACGGCGCCTCCCTGCCAGGCTGGCTGCAGCCCTTCGCGAGCGGCCCGAACGCGCGCTTCACGCGGACGCCCGACAGCGTGCTGCGCGGCCGGCACCGCATTCCCTCCAAACCCGACGCCGAGCTTCCGATCGAGCCGGAGGCGGCCGCTGACGCCATCGCCGGAATGGCCTTCCCAGACGCCCACGGCGTGTACGCGCGCCATGCGCCGCACACGCTCCGCAAGCTCGTCGAGGCAATCCGCATCGGCGCCGGGGCTCCGTCCCGCGCCGACGAGCAGGACAATATCCCGGTCGAGGCGGCGCCGGCGCCGGAGGCTCCGGAGGCGACTGTCGGATCGCTTCTGACCGGGTCGCTCGGACAGCCCTTCGTGAGCTTCGCGCCCGTCACCTACCGCGCGACCTTCGGCTGGACCCCCGTCGAGACGCAAGCCGAACCGGTGCGCGCGGAGCGCGCGCTGCGCCGCCCGGTCGCAGCCGTCGAGGCGCGCGAACGGACCCAGGGTCGGACGCCCCCTCCAGCGGCCCCTGCGTCGACGCCTGCGTCCGCCGTGGCCCCGTCTCCAGCGCCCGTTCCGGCCCCCGCCGCGCCCCGCGCCGCGGCGCGATCCGCGCCCGCGCGCCCTGCCGCCCCGGTGTTTGGCCCGGCGGCCTACGAGCTGCCGTCGCTTGAGCTGCTGGCCCTGCCACCCGAGACCGAGCCCTGTTCGGAGCATTCCGAGGAGGCGCTCGAGCGCAACTCGGTGAAGCTCCAGCAGACCCTGCAGGATTTCGGCGTGCGCGGCGAGATCATCGATGCCAATCCCGGGCCGGTGGTGACGCTCTATGAGTTCGAGCCGGCCCCGGGCGTGAAGTCCAGCCGGGTGATCGCGCTCGCCTCCGACATCGCCCGCTCGATGAGCGCCAAGTCGGCGCGCGTCGCGGTCGTGGAGGGGCGCAACGTCATCGGCGTCGAGCTCCCCAACGCCACCCGCGAGACCGTCTATCTCCGCGAGCTGCTGGAGACGCCGTCCTTCAGCGAGACCCAGCTCAAGCTGCCGGTCTGCCTCGGCAAGACCATTGGCGGCGAGCCGGTGATCGCCGACCTCGCCAGGATGCCCCACCTGCTCGTCGCCGGCACCACCGGCTCGGGCAAGTCGGTCGCCATCAACACCATGATCCTGTCGCTGCTCTATCAGCACGCGCCGGAGAAGTGCCGGCTGATCATGGTCGACCCGAAAATGCTGGAGCTTTCGGTCTACGAGGGCATCCCCCACCTCCTGACGCCCGTCGTCACCGATCCGAAGAAGGCGGTGATCGCGCTCAAATGGGCGGTCCGCGAGATGGAGGAACGCTACAAGAAGATGTCGAAGCTCGGCGTGCGCAACATCGACGGCTTCAACGCCCGCGCGGCCGAGGCGACGGCGAAGGGCGAGATCGTCACGCGCCAGGTTCAGACCGGCTTCGACCGCGAGACCGGCCAGCCCACTTACGAGGACGAGGTCATGGACCTCGCGGCGCTGCCCTACATCGTCATCATCGTCGATGAGATGGCCGACCTGATGATGGTGGCCGGCAAGGACATCGAGGGCGCGATCCAGCGCCTCGCCCAGATGGCCCGCGCCGCCGGCATCCACGTGATTCTCGCCACCCAGCGCCCCTCGGTCGACGTCATCACCGGCACGATCAAGGCGAACTTCCCGACCCGCATCTCCTTCCAGGTGACGTCGAAGATCGACAGCCGGACGATCCTCGGCGAGATGGGCGCCGAGCAGCTGCTCGGCCAGGGCGACATGCTGCACATGGCCGGCGGCGGACGAATCACGCGCGTCCACGGCCCCTTCGTCTCCGACGCGGAGGTCGAGAAGGTCGTCGACCACCTGAAGCTCCAGGGGCGGCCGGAATATCTCGAGGCGGTCACCGCCGACGACGAGGAGGCCGCAGGGGAGGAGGCGGAGGACGGGGAGTCCGCGGTGTTCGACGCCGGCGATTTCGGCGAGGAGGGTGGCAACGCCTACGACCAGGCCGTCGCCGTCGTGCTGCGCGATCGCAAGGCGTCGACCTCCTACATCCAACGCCGTCTGCAGATCGGCTACAACCGCGCCGCCTCGCTGATGGAGCGCATGGAGCAGGAGGGCATCGTCGGCCCAGCCAACCATGCGGGCAAGCGCGAGATTTTCCGCGGGTCGTGACAGGAGGCGCACCCGTCCGGAACCGCGCGCTGCTCCAACCGTTTGGTTCGCTGGTCCCCTAGCGGAAGGAACGGAATGGAGATCAGCCTCAAGGGCCAGGTCGCGCTCGTGACCGGCGCAAGCTCCGGCATTGGCAGGGCGGTCGCGGAAGCCATGGCGGCGGCCGGGGCCAAGGTCGCCGTGAACTACCATTCGCAGCCCGAAGAGGCGGAGAAGGTCGTCGCCGGCGTCGAGTCCGCGGGCGGCGAGGCGATCGCGGTCGAGGCGGACGTGTCGGAGCCGCGCGACGTCGAGGCGATGTTCGCGACGGTCGCCCAAAAATACGGGGCGATCGACGTCGTCGTGGCCAACGCCGGCATGCAGAAGGACGCCGCCGTCGCGGAGATGACGCTCGACGACTGGCGCAAGGTCATCGACGTCAACCTGACCGGCCAGTTCCTGTGCGCGCAGGCGGCGATCCGCCAGTTCCGCGCCCAGGGACAGCGGCCTGCGTCGAAGGCGCTCGGCAAGCTGATCTGCATGAGCTCGGTCCATGAGGTGATTCCCTGGGCCGGCCACGTCAATTACGCCGCCTCCAAGGGCGGGATCGCGTCAATGATGAAGACGCTGGCGCAGGAGGTCGCGGAGGACGGAATCCGCGTAAACGGCATCGCGCCCGGTGCGATCCGCACGGCGATCAACGCCGAGGAGACCGAAGGCGAGGCGGCCAAGGCGCTTCTGAAGCTCATCCCCTACGGCCGCATCGGCGTCGCCGAGGACGTCGCCAACGCGGCGGTCTGGCTCGCCTCCGATCTCGCCGACTACGTCGTGGGCGCCACCCTGTTCGTCGACGGCGGCATGACGCTTTATCCCGAGTTCCGCGGCAATGGGTGAAGCGCACGCGCGCGCCCCGGCCGCCCATATCGAGGACCACGCGCTGATCGGCGATTGCGCGACGGCGGCCCTCGTCTCGCGCGACGGCGCTATCGATTTCCTGTGTTGGCCGCGCTTCGACAGCCCGACGGTGTTCGCCAGCCTGCTCGACGAGGAGAGGGGAGGCGAGTTCACCATCCGCCCCGTGCTCGACTGCGTGCGCGCCCTGCAGATCTATCTGCCGGACACCAACGTCGTCCTGACGCGCTGGCTGTCGGAGGAGGGCAGCGCCGAGGTGACCGACTTCATGCGCCCCGCCCGCGGGGTAGATGGCGGTGAGCCGCAGCTCCTCCGCCGCGTGGAGGCGACGCGCGGCGAGGTGCGCTTCATCGCGCGCTGCAGCCCGCGCTTCGATTACGCCCGCGCCACGGCGTCGGCGGAGGCCGTGCGCGGCGGCGTGGCGTTCCGAGTGGGCCACGCCACGCTGCGGCTCGCGGCCTCGGTCCCCGTGGATGCGGACGGGCCGGACGCCGTCTCAGACTTCACCCTGTCGAAAGGCGAGGTCGCCTGGTTCGCGCTTGACGGCGGCGACGGCGAGCCCGTTCTCGGCCAGCGGGCCCAGGACGCCCTCGCGGAGGCGGTCGCGTGGTGGAGGCGCTGGACGGCGCAATCGACCTACAAGGGCCGCTGGCGGGAGATCGTGCTGCGCTCGGCGCTGGCGCTCAAGCTGATGACCTCGCGCGATCACGGTTCGATGGTAGCGGCCCCGACCTTCGGCCTGCCGGAAGCGATCGGCTACGGACGGAACTGGGACTACCGCGCGACTTGGATCCGCGACGCCTCCTTCACCGTCTATGCCTTCATGCGGCTCGGCTTCCGGGACGAGGCGGAACGCTTCATGGGCTGGACCGCCGAGCGGCTGAAGCAGAACGAGGGGCGGCTCGAGATCATGTATGCGCTCGACGGCTCGCGCGAACTCGACGAGCGCGACCTCGACCACCTCGCGGGCTATCGTGAGTCGCGCCCTGTCCGCGTCGGCAACGCGGCGGCCGAACAGGTGCAGCTCGACATCTTCGGCGAGTTGATGGACGCGGTCTATCTCCATGACAAATATGGACACGCGACGTCGCACGACTCATGGCGCGCGGCGACCGCGCTCGTCGACTTCGTCTGCGAGCGCTGGCGTGATCCGGACGCCGGCATCTGGGAGGTGCGCTGCGCGCCCCGCGAGTTCCTGCATTCCCGGCTGATGTGCTGGGTCGCGATCGACCGCGCCGTCCGGCTGGCGCGCCAACGCTCGCTGCCGTCGCCCGGACGGCGCTGGCTCGAGACCCGCGACGCCATCCACGCCGACATCTGGGAGAACTTCTGGGACGACGAGCTCGGCCACTTCGTCGAAAGCCGCGGCTCCAAGGACGTCGACGGCGCGATGCTGCTGATGCCGCTCGTCCGCTTCGTCAGCGCGACGGACCCGCAATGGCTCGCGACGCTCGATGCGATCGGGCAGCGGCTGACCGACGATTCCCTCGTGTTCCGCTACCGTCACGACGACGGGCTGGAGGGCCGCGAGGGGGCGTTCACCGCCTGCTCGTTCTGGTACGTGGAGTGCCTCGCCCGCGCCAACAGGCTCGACGAGGCGCGCGAGGCCTTTGAGAAAATCCTGGCCTACGCCAACCACGTCGACCTGTTCGCCGAGGAGATCGGCATGGACGGCCGCCATCTCGGCAATTTTCCCCAGGCGTTGACCCACCTCGCGCTGATCAGCGCGGCCTACTACCTCGATCGCGAACTGTCGGGCGAGCGTTCGACGTGGCGGCCGTGACGGCGGCCGCCGCCCGGACTGCGCCTCAGATCACGTTGGGGTAAATGTAGAGCACGATGATCTGCTGGATGAAGTAGATGATCAGAAGCAGGATCACCGGCGAGATGTCGATGCCGCCCATGGCGGGCAGCATGTTCCGGATCGGCCGCAGCAGCGGTTCGGTGATGCGGTAGAGGAAGTCCCAGATCGCGGCGACCACGGAGTTTCCGAGGTTCACGACGTTGAAGGCGATCAGCCAGGACAGGATCGCCGAGGCGATCAGCACCCACCAGTACAGGTCGAGGGCGAGCATGACGACGTTGAGGAGCGCGCGCATCCGGCCGGGGTGCCTTCTCTCATGAAGCGCTGTGAAGCGTTGCGGAGGGGATCGCTGGCAGATGTAGCCATCGAAGGGCCGAGCGGCAAGTTTCCCCGGCCGGCTATGTCTGCGCCCGATGATCCGCGCGCCAAGGGAAAGGCTCTTCGCCGCGCCGCGCCGGCTGGCAAGCGAGGCTCGCGATCCCGCGCTCCGGCCGGCTCAGCCTTCTTGACAGCCTGCCGGCCCGCCACCTAAATGGCGCGCCTTCGGGACGCGGGGCCGTAGCTCAGATGGGAGAGCGCTGCAATCGCACTGCAGAGGTCAGGGGTTCGATTCCCCTCGGCTCCACCAGCCTCCCGCTAAGACGATGATTAGAAAGAAGGCGGCATCGACAGGTCGCGGAGGCGGGCGACGGCGGCGCCGTCTGTCGGCTCTAGAAGGAGCCCTCGCCCCGCCGCGGTCATGGACATCAGCGTGCCTCGCCGGGGCGGCGTCGACGTGAACCGGCAAGAGTTGTTCACGCACAAGGCGGTCGGAGCGCTCCTCTGAAAGCCGCTTGCTTCGCAGACGCGCGCACCTTCGGCTTGACGCCGGGAATGGACATTGGCTGCCCGCCGATGACCGGACCTTTTGTCATCGCATGACAGGCATGGGCCGGCGTTCGGCCTCAGCTCGGCCACCGAAGAGCTAGCCGTCGTCGCCGCCTCAGCCGTGCCGTGCGTCCTTGAGCATCTGCTCGAAGAACTCGTGGCGCTCGTCATGGTTCTCGACGAGGCCCTTCACGAGCGGCTTTGCGGTCTTCTCGCAGAGCTCCTTGACCCTCTCCGCCTGCTCCTCGACCGAACCGCCCGAGAGCGCGCGGATCATGCCGAGGCCCACCGCCCGCGCGGCGCCCGCGGCGCTGGCGACGATCGGGGCCGCCTCCTCGCGGGTCATGGTGGCGAGGATCTCGTCCCTGATGTGCCAGATCACGCTGTGGGCGTCGCCGTCCTTGCCGCCCGTCTCCCGGGCGAAGTCCGGGTCGATCTTCACGCAGACCGCCGTGAGGTTCTGCGCGAGGAACACGGGCGACAGGATGTTGCGCATGACGTCCTCGTTGAGCGCCCGCGCGGGGGTCGAAACCCCCGACGCGATCGTGAGGAGCGTCACTCCGGCGTAGAGGCTTCTCCGCATGGACGTGACCTTCCTCATGTCGCGGCCGCCACGGCTGCTTCCGGCTGGGGCGCCGGGTCCGGCTTCCTGCGCCGGGTGAACAGAACGTAGAGGGCAGGCAGGACCAGCAGCGTCAGAATCGTAGAGGAGACGACGCCGCCGATCACGACGGTGGCGAGCGGCCGCTGGACCTCGGCGCCCGGCCCGGTCGCGATCGCCATCGGCACGAAGCCGAGCGAGGCGACCATTGCGGTCATCAGCACCGGGCGGAGGCGCGTCAGCGCGCCTTCCGTCACGGCCGCCGTCAGCTCCATGCCCTGCGCGCGGAGCTTCTGGATGAAGGCGATGATGACGAGGCCGTTCAGGACCGCGACGCCCGACAGCGCGATGAAGCCGATGCCCGCGCTGATCGAGAGCGGGATGTCGCGGATCAGCAGCGCCGCGACGCCGCCCGTGAGCGCGAGCGGCACGCCCGAGAACACCAGCGCGGCGTCTTTGACAGAGCCCAGGCTCATGATCAGCAGCGCGAAGATCAGCGCGAGCGCGATCGGGGTCACGATGGCGAGCCGCTGGGTCGCCGAGACGAGCTGCTCGAACTGGCCCCCCCAGCCGATCCAGTAGCCGCTCGGCAGCTTCACCTGCTCCGTGATCGCCTTCTGGGCGTCGCCCACGAAAGAGCCGAGGTCGCGGTCGCGGACGTTGGCCGAGACCACGATGCGGCGCTTGCCGTTCTCGCGGCTGATCTGGTTAGGGCCGGGCGCGACCTCGAGCGCGGCGAGCGTCGAGAGGGGGACGTAGCGGGTTCTCGAGGCGGGACCGCCGCTCAGCACGGCGGGGGTCGCCTGCGGCTCGTCACCGTCCGGGGTCGGCAGCGGCACGGGCAGGGCCTTGAGCGCCTCGATGTCGGTGCGGAGCTTTTCGGGCAGCCGCACCACGATGTCGAAGCGGCGGTCGCCCTCGAAGATCTGCCCGGCCTCCTTGCCGCCCACCGCGATCTCGACGATCTCTTGAACGTCGCCGACGCTCACACCGTAGCGGGCGAGGGCGGCCCGGTTGAGCTTCACCGTCAGGATCGGCAGGCCTGTCACCTGCTCGGTCTTCACGTCGGCGGCGCCAGGGACCTTCTGGAGGACCGTCTGGACCTCGCCCGCGACCTTGAGCAGCATGTCGAGGTCGTCGCCGAAGATCTTCACGCCGACGTCCGAGCGCACGCCGGAGATCAGCTCGTTGAAGCGGAGCTGGATCGGCTGGGAGAGCTCGTAGTTCGAGCCGGGGATCTCCTCCGCGGCCTTCTCTACCTCCTCCATCAGCTCGGCCTTGGACTTCTTCGGGTCCGGCCATTCCGATCTGGGCTTCAGCATGAGGTAGCCGTCCGAGATCGAGGGCGGCATGGCGTCGGTCGCGACCTCGGCGACGCCCGTGCGGGCGAACACCTCCTTCACTTCGGGAAGCTGCAACAGGCGCTTTTCGAGCGCCGCCTGCATCTCCAGCGACTGGGTCAGGCTCGTGCCCGGCACGCGCAGCGCCTGGACGGCGGCGTCGCCCTCGTCGAGGCTCGGGATGAACTCGCCGCCCATCCGCGACGCCGCGATCCCGGTCGCCACGACCAGCGCCGCGGCGGCGGGGGCGACGATCCAGCGGAGCTTGATCATCAGGCCGAGCAGCGGCTGGTAGGTCACGCGCGCCCCGCGCATGAACCAGTTCTCCTTCTCCTTGACCTTGCCCGACACGAAGATCGCGATCGCCGCCGGCACGAAGGTCATCGAGAAGATCGAGGCGCCGAGCAACGCCATCAGCACCGTCACCGCCATCGGCGTGAACATCTTGCCTTCGACGCCCGTGAGGGTGAGGACGGGAAGATAGACGACCGCGATGATCATGGTGCCGAACAGGCTCGGGCGGATCACCTCGCTGGCGCCCGCCAGGATCGTGTCGAAGCGCTCCTGCAGGGTGAGAAGGCGGCCGCGGCGTTCCTGCTCGTGCGCGAGCAGCCTGAGGCAGTTCTCCACGATGATGACGGCGCCGTCGATGATGATGCCGAAGTCGATCGCCCCGAGGCTCATCAGGTTGGCCGAGACCTTGTTCTCGACCATGCCTGTGATCGTGAAGAGCATCGCGAGCGGGATCACGCAGGCCGTGACGATCGCGGCGCGGATGTTGCCGAGGAGCAGGAACAGCACCGCGATGACGAACAGCGCGCCTTCGACGAGGTTCTTCTCCACCGTCGCGATGGTCGCCTCCACCAGCGTCGAGCGGTCGTAGACGGCGCGAGCCTCGACGCCCTCGGGGAGAGACTTCTGCACCTCGCCGAGCTTCTTTTCGACTCGCTCGGCGACCGTCCGGCTGTTTTCGCCGATCAGCAGCATCGTGGTGCCGAGCACGACCTCGTGGCCGTTGAGAGTCGCGGCGCCGTTGCGGAGCTCGCGGCCGTCCCGAACCTCCGCCACGTCCGAAACGCGCACGGGCACGCCCGCATGCGAATTGATGACGATGCCGCCGACGTCCTCGGCCGTGAGCGCCTGGCCCGGCGTGCGGACGAGATACTGTTCGCCGTTCCGCTCGATGTAGCCGGCTCCGACATTGGCGTTGTTGGAGCTGAGCGCCGTCATCACGTCGCGGAACGTGATGCCGTAGGCCATGAGCCGCGCGGGGTTCGGCAGCACGTGGAGCTGACGCTCATAGCCGCCGATCGTGTTGACCTCGACGACGCCCGGCACCGTGCGGAGCTGGGGCGTTATGATCCAGTCCTGGATCGTTCTGAGGTCCGCGGGCGTGTAGCTGGACCCGTCCGGCTTCTTCGCGCCGGCCTTGGCGTCGACCACGTAGTTGTAGATCTCGCCGAGGCCCGTGGAGATCGGCCCCATGGCGGTCTCGGTCCCGGGCGGCAGCTGGTCCTTCGCCTGTTGCAGCCGCTCGTTCACGAGCTGGCGTGCGAAGTAGATGTCGGTCCCGTCCCGGAACACGACCGTGACCTGGGAGAGCCCGTAGCGCGAGAGCGAGCGGGTGTAGTCGAGGTCGGGCAGGCCGCCCATGCTGGTCTCGAGCGGGAAGGTGATGCGCTGCTCGACCTCGAGCGGCGAGAAGCCCGGCGCGGTCGTGTTGATCTGGACCTGGACGTTGGTGATGTCCGGCACCGCGTCGATCGGCAGGCGCAGGAAGTTCCACGCGCCCAGGCCTGCGACGGCGAGACAGGCGAACACCACCAGCCAGCGCTGCGCGATCGAGACGGCGAGGATCCGCTCGATCAGGCCGTTCGGCCTGAAGCCGCTCGTCTCAGTGCTCATGGCTCGCGCTTCCCTTTGCGAGCTCGGCCTTCACGACGAAGCTGTTCTTGGAGGCGTAGGCCTCGCCGGCCTTCAGCCCGGAGACGACCTCGACCGAGCGTCCGTCGCGGCGGCCGAGCGTCACGTCGCGGGCGACGAAGCGGTCCCCTTCGCGCACGAACACCACGTCGCGCCCTTCGAGCGACTGCACCGCGTCGATCGACACGGCGAGCGGCACGTTCTGCTCGGCGGTCGCGACGGCGCCGGTGGCGAACAGGCCCGGCCGGAAGCGGCCGTCATTCGGGATGACGGCGCGTGCGACCGCGCTCTGGGTGTCCGCCGCGCCGATCGGGGAGAGGTAGGAGATCTTCGCCTCGATCGGCGCGCCGCCGTCCTCGGGGTCGATCCGCACGATCTCCCCGATCCGGACCTTGGCGAGGTCGCGGCGATAGACGGAAAAATCGACCCAGAGCGTCGAGAGGTCGGTCACCACGAAGGCGGGCTTCTGTTCGGAGACATATTCGCCGAGCGAGGCCTGCCGCTCGGTCACAACGCCAGCCATCGGCGCCTTCAGCTCGTAGGTCGTCAGGCTCTGGTTGCTCTCGACGACCGCGAGCAGCTCGCCCTTCTTCACCTCGTCGCCGAGGCGCTTGGCGAGCGTGCGGACGACCCCGGGGAAGCGCGGCGTGACCTGCACGACCGCCTCTTGGTTCGCCTGCACGATCCCGTTGAGCTGAAGTTCCTCGCGCAGCGTCGAGGCTTTGGCTGTGCCCAGCGCGATGCCCGCGGCCTTCACCTTGGCCTCGCCGAGCTCGACGACGCCCTCCGGCAGCTCCGCGCCGTGCCCATGGCCGTCGTCTCCAGCGTCGACCGCCGCGACCGTCAGCGGCTGTCCCGCGTCGGCCTTGGGCTTGTCGTGGCCATGGCCGTCGTCGTCATGACCGTGCCCGTCATCCTTGCCCGACCCATGCCCATGACCGTCGTCCTTGGAGGGCTCGCCCTCCTTCTCGTGGCCGTGCCCGTCATGCTTGTTCGAGCCATGCCCGTGGCCGTCGTCCTTGGAGTGGTCGTCGTCCTTGTGACCGTGGCCGTCGCCGTCCTTGTGCTCGTCGGCGGCTGCGACCGCCTTCGCGGCCTCGGCGTGGGCATGGCCGTCGCCGCCCATGAGGCCCGCGTAGAGCGAGAGCGCCTGCGAGGCCAGCGCGGACGGTCCGTGCTGGGCGGCGTAGAGGCCGCCGGCCCCGATGAGGCTCCCCACGATGAGGACGGCGGCGTCGCGCGTGAGCGAACGGCTCATGA
Source organism: Hansschlegelia sp. KR7-227 (assembly GCF_049446035.1). Classification (NCBI taxonomy): domain Bacteria; kingdom Pseudomonadati; phylum Pseudomonadota; class Alphaproteobacteria; order Hyphomicrobiales; family Methylopilaceae; genus Hansschlegelia; species Hansschlegelia sp. KR7-227. The sequence goes on along the minus strand of NZ_JBMSEA010000003.1, from coordinate 11,419 downwards.
CAGGTCTCCGGACAAGGCGTTGCGGGTCGCGGCGGTCACGCCCGCGATCGGGAAGGCGGGAAACGTCGAGAATCGTCCCCCGAGGTCGCTGACGCGGCGCACGACGCAGGGCGGCTTGATCGCGTAGCCCTTGAAGTTGCGCGTCTTCCATTCGTGGCCGTGGCCGAGATGCTCGTGGCCGGCGGCGTGGCCGTCGCCCTTGTGGTGGCGGGCCTCGCGGGTCTTCCGCGCGTCGCACTGCGGCGGGCGCGGCCCTTCGTAGGTCCAGCGCGCGGCGACGTTCTGAAGGTCGGCGCCCGGCGCGGGGGCGCAGCCGACGGCCAACGCGGCGAGCAGCAGCGCGCCCGCGGCGCGGACGGATCGGATCGGGGTCATTTGTCTCTCCGGGACAGAACGAGGGCGGATCCCGTCAGGCCTTCGAGACTGGCGAGCGATGCGTGGAAGGAGACGAGCGCGTCGATCTCCTTGAGCGAGGCCTCCGAGAGCGCCGCGCGGGCCTCGAGCAGCTCGAGCAGCGAGTAGCGCCCTTCCGCGTAGCCGGAACGGATGCTGTCGTAGGCCTCCCGGGCGACGGGCAGGACGTTGGCGCGTGTGAGTCTCGCCTCGTCATAGGACCCCCGCAGCGCCTCGTAGGCGTTGCCGACCAGCGCGGTGAGCGCGCGCTGGGCCGCGGCGCGTTCGGCTTCGGTCTTGGCGAGCGTCTCGCCCGCCTCGATCACGCCGCCCTGGTTCCGGTCGAACACCGGGAGCGGCACGCTGAGCGAGGCGATCACGGCGTTGGAGCGGTCCTCGCGGTAGCGCCGCCAGCCGACGCCCGCCGTGACGTCCGGCGTGGCCTTGGCCTGAGCCGCCGCGAGCAGCGCGCGGCGCTGAGCCCTGACCGCCGTGAAGCGCGTGAGCTGCGGGGTCTGAAGCGCACGGGCCATCAATCCGTCGAACGAGGGGGGCGCGCCGATCCGCGTGAGGTCGCCGCCGACCGCATTGAAGGACGGCGCCTTCTCGCCGATCAGCGCCGAAAGCGCCCGGCGCGCGGCCTGGAAGGAAGCGCGCGCCTTGGCGAGCTCGACCCTCGTCGTCTCGGTCGCGAGGCGGCCCCGCGAGATCTCGGCGCTCGAGGATGCGCCCGCCTCGACCCGCCGCTGGAGCAGGGGGCCCAGGCGGTCGAGATCGTCGACCTGTTCCGCCAGCTCGGCGACGCGCTTTTGGGCGCCGAGCGTCCTCGCGAACGCCTCCGCGGTCTCGGCGAGGACCTGGAGGCGTGTCGCCGCCCGGTCCCAGCGCGCCGCGTCGATGTCGGCGGCCGCGACCGCGATGCGGGCGTCCCGCTTGCCGCCAAGCTCGAAGAGCTGGCTGATCTGCAGTGTCGTCTCGGCGGAGTCGAGGTTGCGCTTGGCCTTCGAGCCAAAGGCGTCGTCGAGCTCGGCGGCGAGCTCCGGGTTGGGGAAGACGCCTGCCTGGACGCTCCTGCCGCCCGCCGCCGCGATCTCCCGGTCCGCCGCGGCGAGTCCGGGCGAGGATGCTACGGCGCGGGACAGCGCCTGCGCCAGGGTGAGCGTCCGCGACGACGGCGCGGCATGCGTCGCCGGCGCCGGGAGCAGCGCGATCGCCGCCCCCAGCGCAAGCGCGCGGGTTCTGAAAAACATGACCTGACCTCATGAACTGACGAGCGGGGGCGCGCGGCTTCTCAGGCGCGCGCCGACACGGGTGCCGTCAGGTCAGGCTCGAGGCGGAGGAAGGTCGATAAGGGGCTCGCGTCCGGCCGTCGAGGGCACGGAGGCCCAGGCGGGGGGCGAGCCCAGGGCGCTCGGCGCGGCTGCGATCTGCAGCATCGGCTCCGGGAGTGCGGCGCAGCCATGGCAGCCGTGGCCGACGATCTGACTGCTCATGTCGACGTCGCCGGAGGGGCCGTCGACGTGAATGCCGGAATGGTCGGTCGAGACGCCGGCGGACTGGTCGGCCGAGATCGCGTGGCTCAACGCCGTGTCGAGGGTCGCATGGGCGCCGAAGCTGCGCTCGACCGCGTCGCCGACGCCGAAGGCGACCAGGCAAAGCGCGACCGCGACCCGGACGCAGAAGCGCCAGGCACGCGTTGATCTCGCCGTCGTCGACACGTCCATGCTGCAACGCATCCGGGGAAACGGGTGGCGATGTCAAGCCCCGTGGGCGTCCGCAGCCTCGCAACGAAGATCGCGGCGGTCGCCCGCCGACGCAGCCCTCGACTGTCCCTGGCCTCGGCGCTGAGCGGGAGCCTTCCTCGCCGAAGGCCGGATCCTGCTGACGATCGCGTAGAGGTCGACCATCTTGGCCGGGTCGTCGAGATCGCGCTCGAAAGCATCTTCGAACAGCCGCGACGTTCGCGGATGAATTCGCCGTAGAGCGCCTCGCGGCGGCCGCGATCCTGCGTGATCGGGGCGGCGCGCAGCGGCGAGTGGTGCGTGATCCACGTCGTCGCGAAGGAGGCGAGCCCGCCGATCGCCGAACCCGGCGTCCGTCTCCGCAGTGACGAACCATCGCCCCGGCGAGGCTGCCGTGAACGAGAGCAGGCGGTCGTGCGCGATCCGTCATGCGACACGCCCGTGCGGACTCGCCGCGCTCAGGCCGGGCGGCGCGCAGTCATTTCTCGAGAATCTTGAGCACCATGTCCGCGAAGATGTCGGCGATCTCGTCGGAGGTGTGCTTCCCGGACGGCTTGAACCACAGGAAGCTGTAGAAATACATGCCGAGGATGCCCTTCAGCGCGACCAGCGGCAGCGATTTGAAGAGGCCCTGCGCCTCGCCCTCCTTGAAGGTGCGGTGCCAGACGTCCTGGTACTGCTGGTGCAGGTCCGAAACGATCTTGTGGCGCTGACCCGTCAGGGCGTCGGCCTCGCGGAAGCAGACGGTCATCTCGGGGAGGTTCTGCGCGATCACGCGCATCAGGTACCGGCTCAGCCGACGGACCCGCTGGCGCGGGTCGGGCTCCTTCTGAAGCGTGCCCTGCCCGAAGATCACCAGATCCTCAATGTAGCGCACCACAATATTGAACAGCAAGTCCTCCTTGCTGTTGATGTGATAGTAGAGCGCCCCCCGACCGAGGCCGACAGCCTCTCCGATTTCGGCGACGCCGATCGCTCGATAGCCGCGATCGGCGAACAGCTTCGCGGCGATCTGCTGGATGCGCTCTCGCTGCTGCGTGGCCGGAGCGGTGGGCGCCGACGACAGAGCCGGTCCGGGGTCCGCCATTGCACCATAAGCGTATGGACCAGTCGGTACAGGTGCTTTATCGTCCGCCTTCTTCGCCGCCCGTCGCGGCGGTCGCTTGGAAGCTTCAGGCGTCGTGCGCGTGCGAGGCAAGAGAGGCGTCCTTGATCAGGGGGCACGATCTCACGTGGAGGACGGTCTATGGCGAAAACGCGCCGGCTCCAGGCCCCCAATCGACCGATCGATCGTTTCGTACTTCAGATAGGGCGCTCGTGGAGCCACGCAATTCGACGCATCGCCAGACCTAAGCGCGGCCAGCCGTTCGCGGGCCGGAACCGTCAGGATCGTTCGGACCGAGGCCCGATCGGCGGCAGGTCGGGCCGGGCGTTCAGGCCGGAGGTCGGCCTTCATGCTCAGCCGAAGGCTCCCACGTCTCGTCCGGACGTCAATCGGGGGGCGGGGCCGGCCGCGGAAGACGCGACTTCGCCGTCGCGGCCGACGCGAATTCTTACGAACTGTGCCCGTCCCGGGCATGTCGAGGTCGGCGGGGCGACTTCGCGCCGCATGAGGAGGTCGCTAATGTCGAGCAGCGCGCGGGATGTCTGGGGACAGACCATCAACGGAAAGCCCCACGTCGGGGCGACGGCTCGACGAAGTCGCCGCACGTCGATGAAGGACATCGAGCTGTTCTCCGAGATTTCGGGGGACTTCAACCCGCTTCATTATGACGAGGCTCTGGCCGAGGCCTCGGTGTTCGGCAAGCTCATCGTCCAGGGCGGCGTGATCTCAGGCATTCTGAACGCGCTGGTCGCCGAGGAGCTGCCCGGTCCTGGCACGGTCTTCCTCGACGTCTCGTGGCGCTTCGTAAAGGCGGTCGGGGTCGGCGAAGAGATCGTCGGCGAGGTCGAGGTTCTCAGCGTCCGCGACGACAAGCCGATCGTCAAGCTCAAGACGCGCGTGGCGAACGCCGACGGCGAGGACTGCCTCGTGGGCGAGGCGACCGTCTATGTCGCGGCGCTGCGGCATCTCTCCCAGGCGCGCAGGATCGCAGTCGCATGACCCAAGTCGGGACCTTCCCAGAGGCTGAAAAGGCCGCGAGGTCCGACCGCGCTGCCTGGCGGACGCTCGCCATCCTGAGCGTCGCGATCGTGCTGTCCATGACGACGTGGTTCTCGGCCACTGCGATCGTCACCGAGCTGCGCGCGGTGTGGCGTCTCGACGGCGTCGAGGCCGCCTGGCTGACCAATGCGGTCCAGATCGGTTTCGTGTTCGGGGCGCTGTCGTCGAGCCTCTTCAATCTTCCCGACATGATCTCGGCGCGGACCTTGATGGCCTCCGCGGCCGTCCTCGCCGCAGCGGGCAACGCGATTCTGCTTGTCGCCCCCTCGGCCGAGGTGGCGATCGGCGCCCGGTTCGTGACGGGCGTCGCGCTCGCCGGCGTCTATCCGCCGGCGCTGAAGCTCATCTCGACCTGGTTCGTCCGCGGACGCGGCCTTGCGCTCGGTTGCGTGATCGCGGCGCTGACGCTCGGCTCGGCGTTCCCACATCTGCTGCGCGCCGTCACGTCGACGCTCGACTGGCGCCTCGTCGTCGCGAGCACGTCGGCCATGACCGTGTTCGGCGCGCTGCTGATGGCGCGGTTCGCCCTCGAAGGGCCGACCCCCTATCCGCGCGCCGTCTTCGACCTGAAGCAGATCGGCCGAGTGCTGCGCAATCGGCCGGTCGCGCTCGCGAATGTCGGCTATTTCGGCCACATGTGGGAGCTCTACGCCATGTGGGGCTGGTTTCTGGCCTTCGCCCAGGCCTATCGCAGCGCGAACGGGGCGGATGCGACCTCGGCGGCGTCGCTGATCACCTTCGTGGTGATCGCGTCCGGTGCGGTCGGCTGCATTTTGGGCGGGCTGTTGGCCGACAGGGTCGGCCGAACCGCCACCACCGCCCTGATGATGGCGATCTCGGCCGCCTGCTGCCTCTTGATCGGGCTGGTTTTCCACGGTCCGCTCTGGCTCTTCCTGCTGGTCGCGACGGTGTGGGGCGCATCGGTCGTCGCCGATTCCGCCCAGTTCTCCGCAGTCGTGACCGAGGTGGGCGAAGCGGCGTTCGTCGGAACCGCCCTCGCGCTGCAGCTCGGACTGGGCTTCGCCCTCACCGCGTTCGCGATCGCGGCCGTTCCCGCATTCGCGGATTGGGTCGGCTGGCAGTGGGCCTTCGTCGTTCTCGCGCCGGGTCCGGTCGTCGGCGCCTGGGCGATGCTGAAGCTGCGACGGATGCCGGAGGCCCGGAAGATCGCCCAGGGCCGCCGCTGAGCCCGCCCGAAGCCGCCGGATTTGTATCGTAAGATACAAGATTTGCGCGTTCCGGCCGGCGTCGGCCGCCGCCGTCGAGCGGTCGACGCCGATGGGCGGTCCGAGCATAGAACTTGAGGAATAGTAGGATAGCCGGCGCCTATCGGCCGTTCGTCGAAGGGTGGATACGAGAGGGTTCCTTACCGCTTGATTCCGCCCGAGCGCCGGGTCACTATGTACCGGTCGATACAACGAGTGTCCGAATGCGCTTCGGACTGCGCCGCAGGCGGCGCGAAGCGCCTTTTCCTCCATCCCGCATGCAGCGTGGCATAGGCGTCGATGTCGAAAGTCGTTCTCGCCAGACCGGGCAATGAAAACGGGGCGCCGGCGCCGCGCGCGCCGGCCGACGGCGGCGCTCGGACCGGCCGGTTCGGCAAGCCGAAATCGCCCATGAAGTTCGCCCATTGGCTGCCGAACGTCAGCGGCGGCCTCGTGGTCAGCAAGACGCCACAACGCACCGACTGGAGCCTCGATTACAACGTCGCGCTCGCCAAGATCGCCGAGCAGGCCGGCTTCGAATATGCGCTGACCCAGGTGCGCTTCATGGGCAGCTACGGCGCCGAATACCAGCACGAGTCGATGATGTTCTCGGCGGCGCTGCTGGCGAACACGGACCGGATCAAGATCATCACCGGCGTCTTGCCCGGCATCTGCCATCCCGGCGTGGTGGCCAAACAGGGCGCGACCGCCGATCAGATCTTCAACGGCCGCTGGGCCGTCAACGTCGCGAGCGCCTGGTTCCGCGACGAGTACGACGCGTTCGGCGTGCCCTGGCTCGAGCATGACGAACGCTATGTCCGCTCGCGCGAATTCATAGAGATCCTGCGCGGCGTCTGGGGCGAGGACGATTTCAGCTATGACGGCAAATATTGGCGGATCAACGGCTACAGCCTGAAGCCCAAACCGCTGACGATGCCTGGCCGGCCGACGCCTGAAATCTTTCAGGGCGGCAATTCGCTGGCGGCCCAGCGGATGGCGGCGGCGGTCTCCGACTTCTACTTCATGAACGGCAACACGCCGGCCGGGCACCAGGAGCAGATCGACAACGTTCGACGGCTCGCCGCCGCCGAGGGGCGCCGTGTCCGGTTCGGGGCGAACGCCTTCGTCATCGCGCGCGAGTCGGAGGATGAGGCCTGGGACGAACTTCGCCGCATCGTAGGTTCCGCCGACGCGGAAGCGGTGGGCAAGTTCAAGCATGCGGTCAAGCAAGCGGGTCAGTCCACCCGTGAAAAGAAGGGCATGTGGGTCGATTCGACCGACGCCGATCTCGTTCAATACAATGACGGCTTCAAGACGGGGTTGATCGGCACGCCCGAGCAGATCGCCGAAAAGATCCACAATCTCAAGAAAATCGGCGTGGATCTGCTGCTCTGCGCGTTTTTGCACTTCCACGAAGAGACGCGCTACTTCGGCGATCGCGTCATCCCGCTCGTTCGTGACCTTGAGGCCGCCGACCCCGTCAGGGAGGCAGGCGTCGCATAACGCCTTCGCAGCGACCGTCACGTCCCTCGACGGTCTCTGCGCTCTTTGTCCGCAGTCGAAACAGATGTCTTCGGCTGCCGCCTGCACGTGGAGGAACCAGGCGAATGAATTACATGGCCGCGCTTCCCAACAAACTCGAGATAAACAGCGCGTACGAAATCGTCGAAGAGGCTCGGGCCGGTCGTCCGTTCATTCTCGTGGACGACGAGGATCGGGAGAACGAAGGCGACATCGTCATTCCGGCGCAATTCGCGACGGCGGACGCGATCAACTTCATGGCGCGCAACGGGCGCGGCCTGATCTGTCTCGCGCTCACGCAGCAGCGCGTCGCGCAGCTTCATCTCGCGCCGATGACGCAGTCCCAGCGGACGACGCATCAGACGGCGTTCACGCTGTCGATCGAGGCGCGCACGGGCGTCACGACCGGAATCTCCGCCGCCGACCGCGCAAGGACGATTGCGGTCGCGATCAACCCGGAAAGCCATGCGCACGACATCGTCACGCCTGGCCACATCTTCCCGCTGATCGCGCGCGACGGCGGAACGCTCATTCGCGCCGGCCACACGGAGGCTGCGGTCGACGTGGCGCGCATCGCGGGGCTCAACCCGTCAGGCGTGATCTGCGAGATCATGAACGACGACGGTTCGATGTCGCGGCTGCCGGACCTCATCAAATTCGCGCGCCGGCACGAGCTGAAGCTCGGCACGATCGCCGATCTGATCGCTTACCGGCTGAGGACCGAACGCCTCGTGGAGCTGGTCGTCGCCACCGGCCTCCACCATCCCGCCTACGGCGAGTGGCGCATGATGATCTATCGCGACACGGTCGACGGCGGCGAGCACATCGTCCTCGCCAAGGGCGACCTGACGCGTGCCGAGCCGGTGTTGGCGTGCGTCCACATGTCGGACCCGATCGACGACGTTCTGCTCGCAGGCGACGCCGGTCCGCTCGCCGGCGCGATGTACAAGATCACGCGCGCGAGCCGGGGGGTGATCGTCATTCTCAACGATCCGCGCCGCGACGCGCTCTCCGAGCGCATCCGCACCGGCAGCCCGCACGCACGACCCGGGAAATACCTGAAGGATTACGGCGTCGGCGCTCAGATCCTGCTCGATCTCGGCGTGTCCGAGATGATCGTGATCTCGAATACGCACAAGAACTTCGTCGGATTGGAGGGGTTCGGCCTCAACGTCGTGGGTCATCTGTCGAACGAGATCGAATAACAAGAAGGCTGCTCGAATGGCGGCCAAGCTGGGAGGTTGCGCCATGAACGTGAATCAGGAGCACATCAGGGACCATGCGGGCGCCGCGTCCGCCGGCCGCGCGTTCGTCGACGGCGGAACCTTCCGGGAGATCATGCGGAAGCTCGCCGGCAGCGTGACGGTGATCACCACAGAGGGCCAGGGCGCGCTTCACGGCTTCACCGCCACCGCCGTCTGCAGCGTCTGCGCTGAGCCGCCGACGATCCTGATCGTCGTCAACCGCTCCGCCCGCACGCACCCTCACATCGACCAGAAGGGCGCCTTCGCGGTCAACATCCTCGCCGACGACCAGGTCGATTTGGCGAACCTGTTCGCGTCCAAGTCGAACGAACAGTTCGCGACCGTGCGCTATGTCATGACGCCGAGCGGCGTGCCGGTGATCAAGGACGCCGCCGCCTTCATCGAGTGCCGTACGGCCGAGCGCGTGGACGTCGGCACGCACACGATCTTCATCGGCAGCGTGGTCAGCGGCGGCGCGGCTTCAGGCGCGCCGCTGATTTATCACGACGCGAGCTACGCACGGCCCGTCGTCATCTAGCAGCCACTGGCCCGCTCTCGGCCCAACGGGTCGCGGCGCAGGGCTTGCCCGCCCCACCTCTGGAGGTCATTGCGATGTCGATCGCAGTCGCGCCCTTTCGCCCATTCAAGATCACGCGCGCCTTCGTCGCGGTCTACGCACTCACGATCCTGTCCTGCTGGCTCGTCAACGTCTTCGTCACGGCCTACCCGATCGGGCCCTGGCGTGGAGGAGAGATCAGCAAGTCGTTCTGGCTCGACAATGTCAGCTGGCAGATCTTCGCGGCGTGGTGGGCCTGTCTGTTCGCGGTGTGCGGACTTTGGCCTTTTTCGGGGATCCGAGACCGCTTCGTCCGCGGCGTCGTGGTGACGGCCGTCGCCTGGGCGTTGGGATGGCTCAGCGCCAAGCTGATCATAGTGGTGGGGCCAGGCGCGAGCGGCATCTTCCCGCTCGTCGGCACGACCTGGTTCTTCCTCGCTTTGTTCTGCTTCGCGGGCGCAAACTGGCTGGTCGCGGGGATGCCGCCGTCGCGCCAGTTCTGTCTGCTGCTCCTGCTGATCACGGGCTGCACCTTCCTGGTCACGCACTCGGCCGTCGTGTGGGTGCCGGCCTGGTGGTTCCCCTTTCTGCTGATCGGCCTGTCGACCGGCACGCTGACCTATCTCACCCGCGGCATGAGCCAGCCAGGCCGCGCCTTCGCCATCATCGCCATCCTGTTCGCGATCGTGGCGGCCTGCGTGGAGGTCTCGATCCTGACGGGCTTCTGGACGCCGGAGGCGTCTCCCATCTCGGCCTTCTGGTCGATGGGCCACTTCACGCCCGACAACAGATGGCTCGTCTGCTTCATGGTCGCGACGTCGATCAACTACGCGATGCCGATCATCACCTACAACTGGCCGTTCACCAAGATCGCGATGCCGTGGGGCGGACTTTTGGCCTGCGCCTTCTATCTCGCGCTTGACGTCGTCGTGGCTTCAATCCTGCTCAAGATGGTCGGACCGGTCTTCCCCGACACCGAGACGCTTCTGACCTACGCCTATATGGGCGTGAACTGGTCGCTCGTGCTTCCCCTGGTGTTCGGCGTCGGCTTCGACGAGCCTTATCTGTGGCGCGGGCAGAAGACGCAAGGGGGCTGGGATGACGTTGCGTAGCCGTCTCGGCTCCGACCGTCATCATCTGGCGTCGGCCTATCGGGCGTCTGGAGGGGCGGCTCGTGACGATCGAGAGCGGCGGGACGTCCCGCCGTCGCGGCTGGAAGCGCATCCGGACATGACGGCCGCCGCCCCGGGCGTTCCGGACTTCCTGAAGAACGGTCATGTCGTGCTCGACGATTTCGACGGCGTTCATCGTGGGCATGTCGCGGCCGTGGAGCACGCCGTCCGGCAGGCGCGCCTCACGCGCTGTCCGGTGGTCGCGCTGACCTGTGAGCCGCCTCCAGAAGGCTTCCGCCTGACCGGGCGGGACGAGACGGCGCGGCTGCTGGTCGGCGCGGGCGCGAGCGGCGTGGTGACGCTCGGCCGCGACGCGCTCGACTGCGGCATGGCGTCGGAGCGCTTCGTGTCGGAGGTCCTGGGGCGGCAGCTCTCCGCCAGGAGCGTGATCGTGAGGGCCGACAGCGCCCTCGAACCGCTCTTTCCGGGCGCCGCGGCGTTGGCCGAGATCGCGCCGCGCCATGGGATCGCCGTCCATATCCTGCCCTCGGCGCGCGATCCCGACACGAGCTCCGCAGATCTCGTCCGCAAGAAGCTCGCGGCCGGGGATGTGGAGGCTGCGAGCGTCCTTCTCGGCCGCTTCTGGTCCGTCGAGAGCGTCGTGATCCATGGCGAGAAGCGGGGGCGAGCGCTCGGCGTGCCGACCGCAAATCTCGATCCGTCGCCGCCGATCGGCCTCGCCCACGGAATCTACGCCGTCCGCGCGCTCATCGGGACGCAAATCCACGACGGCGTCGCGAGCTTCGGTCGGCGGCCCCATTTCGACGGCGGCGCGCCGCTGCTCGAGGTCCATCTGATGGATTTCGCCGATGACCTCTACGGCGCGACGCTGCGGGTCGAATTCGTAGCCTTCCAAAGAGGCGAGGCGGCGTTCCGGACCGTCGAGGCGCTTTGCGCGCAGATGGCGCGCGACATCGAGGACGCCCGCAACGCTCTCCGGGCGGCGAATCGCTCGACGAAGAGCGCGCTGAACTGGACCGAACCGCTGACGATCACGGCGCTCGCCCTCTGATCGAAAAACCGGCCCGCGTCGGACGCAGGGCCAGGTCCACGACTTTCGTCTCGGCCGTCGGAATGTTCGTCGCGATTGCTTGACACACAGGCGTCGTCACGTTTGTATCGACCGGTACATACAACACGAGGTCCGACAGGGCCCAAAGAATGGGGAGGCTGCGAATGGCGGCGCGGTTCCAACGGGATCAAAGCTCTGCGGCTTCGGATCTGCGGGTCGGCCCGGACGGCGAACCGTGCCCGTGCAAGGACGGCATGCGGCCCGACGTCGACGTCGGGCGGCGCAGGCTTCTGCTTTCGGCGGCTACGGCGCTTGGCGCGAGCGCGCTTGTTTCGGGTTCGGCGCGGGCGGCGCCGGCGGGCGCGCCGCCCGGGGCGGTGCTCTATGAGGTTCCGGACGATCCGACGAAG
>NZ_JBMSEA010000002.1:0-447730 GCF_049446035.1 Hansschlegelia sp. KR7-227 | reverse complement strand
GTGCGCCGCCTGCCATGGCGAGAAGCTGCAGGGGATCGCTGCGGCGGGCGCGGCGGCGCTGGTCGGCGGCCGCGGCACGCTCGCGACGCCAAAGCCCGTGAAGACGGTCGAGAGCTACTGGCCCTACGCCACCACGCTTTACGACTATGTCTGGCGGGCGATGCCCTTCAGCGACCCCGGCTCGCTGACCCCCGACGAGGTCTACGCCGTCACCGCCTTCATCCTCGCCAAAGGCGGCGTCGTCCCCGAGACCGCGACCCTGGACGCCAAGAGCCTCCCCAAGGTCGAAATGCCGAACGCGCGAAACTTCTACGACGGACGAGGCCCGGAGCTGGAAAGCTACCGACACGCCGAGAGGCGGGAATGAGGCCGCCCGAGCGACGGCGGCGCGTCGGAGCGAGGCGAGCGAGTCCCGGTCGCCTTCCGTCGTGAACCGTTAGGTCTGGGCGCGGTTCACCGGGCCGGGACGGACGTCTGGAGCACAGAAAACACTTCCGCCGCTTCGCGCCGCGAAGGGGACAGGACCGTCGCGCGCCGCTGGCGGCGCGAACGAGACGCAAGGGTAAGTTCGGGGGAACGACGCCATGAATCGATTGATGCGAACAGGTCTGGCCGCGCTCGCCGTGGCTGCAGCGGCGGGCTCCGCCGCAGAGGCCGCCGATTTCGTCGAGCCGCCGGCGGGGAGCGTGCCGTCGCTGTCCAATATAGACGTCGCCTTCGGGCTGACGCTCGCAAGTCAGTACGTCGCGCGCGGACTTGCGCAGTCCGACGGCGATCCCGGCATTCAGGCCTACGGCGAAGCGCGGTTCTTCGACCTCCTCTATGCCGGCGCTTGGGCCGCGAGCCTCAAGCTGCCGGAGTCGAAGGGCCTCACCGATCCCGCGCTCGAAGTCGACGCCTATATCGGCATGCGGCGCAGCTGGGATCGCCTGACGCTCGATGGCGGCGTCATTTACTTCTGGTACGCGGGCGAGACCGGTCGCAACACCGACTACTGGGAGCCGTATTTCAAGCCGAGCTATCAGCTGAACGACTGGCTCACGATCGGCGCGCTGCTCAGGGCGACGAACAATTTCGTCAATCTCGGCGGAAAGGAAGCCTATCTGCTTGGAAGCGCCAAGATCAAGCTGCCGAACCTCACGACGAACAGCGATCTCGGCTTCTATCTCTCGGGCGATTTCGGCCATCGCTGGATCGGGAAGACCGACGCCGGCTTCAACTTCCCCGACTACTACGTCTGGAACGCCGGTGTGGGCGCCGCTTACAAGGCGATGACGCTCGATCTCCGCTACTGGGACACGACGCTGTCGCGCCGTGAATGCGGCCTGTTGCTCAACGACCGCGGTTGGTGCGGCGACCGCTATCTCGTCAGCCTCTCGTTCGATACGGCGCTCAGCAAGCTGAAATAGCGACGCGGGGAGAGCCGGTCCGCGCGTCCGTATCCCGGCTCCCGTCAGTTTAGGAGGAATGCCCAATGACCACAGTCGCCGGAGTGATCGAGTTCAAGGCGAAGGCCGGAAAGGGCGGAGACGTCGCCGGGCTCATCGCCGCCGCGCTGCCACATGTCGAGAACGAGCCCGGCACGCCCCTCTGGCTGGTCTTGCGGTCGAACGTCGACCCCGACGCCGTCTATCTCGTCGATCTCTTTGACGACCCGGCGGCGCGACAGGCCCATCTCGAAGGCAAGGCCGCCGCGCAGATCTTCGCGACCGTGCCGCCGCTCCTCGAAGCCGAACCGATCATTCACCCCGCCGACGTCGTCGCGTTCAAGGAAATCTGAGGGCGCCGCCGGTCCGATCGTCTCATCGACAAGCGATGTATGGACCGTTCGATACAAAAGGTTATGGTGACGGCGAAGGGCCGGGCGTCGACTGCGAAACGCCCGCCCGCCGTCCTGGCGCAACCGCATGGCCGCCCGGCGCGCCGAATTCGCACGCCGCGTCGCAATCAGAAGAAGAGCTGGCGCCTCGATCAACGTCGGCGCCGAAATCGAAACCAAGGAGGAACTCCAGATGGCCAAACGTATTCTTCTCAGCGCCTTCGACATGACATGCGTCGGCCATCAGTCGACCGGGATGTGGCGGCATCCCGAGAGCCAGGCATCGGACTACAACACCATCGAATACTGGACCAATATGGCGCGCGAACTCGAGCGCGGCCGCTTCGATTGCCTTTTCATCGCCGACGTGGTGGGCGTCTATGACGTCTATCGCGGCACCGGCGCGGCGGCCGTGAAGGACGCGGCCCAGGTCCCGGTCAACGATCCGTTCGGCGCCATCTCCGCCATGGCCGCCGTCACCAGCAACGTCTGCTTCGGCATCACCGCCGCCATCACCTTCGAGCCTCCCTATCTGTTGGCCCGCCGGCTCTCCACCATGGATCACCTGACGCGCGGGCGGATCGCCTGGAACGTGGTCTCGTCCTACCTGAACAGCGCCGCGCTCAACGTCGGCATGGACCGGCAGATCGCGCATGACGAGCGCTACGACCTCGCCGACGAGTACATGTCCGTGATGTACAAGCTGTGGGAGGGCTCCTGGGAGGACGAAGCGGTTGATCGCAATCGCGAGACCGGCGTCTTCACGGATCCGAGCAAGGTGCATCCGATTCGGCACGCCGGGAAATACTATAAGGTTCCCGGATTTCATCTCTGCGAGCCGTCGCCGCAGCGCACGCCCTTCATCTTCCAGGCGGGCGCGTCCGGCCGTGGGCGGCAGTTCGCGTCGCAGCATGCGGAAGGCATGTTCATCCTGACGACGAGCCCCGAGGCGGCGAAACCGGTCACCGAGGACATCCGCAACCTCGCGGAGAAGCAGGGCCGGTCGCGCGACTCGATCAAGATCTTCACGCTGGTGACGGTGATCACCGGCGCGAACGACGAGGCGGCGGAGCGCAAGTACCAGGAGTATCTGTCCTATTCGAGCTCCGAAGGCATGCTCGCGCTCTATGGCGGCTGGACCGGCATCGATTTCTCGCAATACGATCCCGAGCAGCCTCTCGAGGCGATGGACAACGACAGCCTCCGCACCACGCTCGAATCGCTCACCCACGGCCAGAGCCGCAAGTGGACGGTGCAGGACGTGATCAAGGACCGCACGATCGGCGGGCTCGGACCCGTGCTGGTCGGCGGACCGGAGAAGGTCGCCGACGAGCTCGAACGCTGGGTCGACATCGGCGGCGTCGACGGCTTCAACCTGGCCTATGCGGTGACGCCGGGGACCACCACCGACTTCATCAACTACGTGGTGCCGGAGCTTCGCCGCCGCGGCCGCGCGCAGTCCGAGTACGCGCCCGGCACGATGCGCGAGAAGTTCTTGGGAACCCCCACCGCGCGCGTCGAGACGACCCATCCCGCGGACCAGTTCCACGGCATGTACGCGGGCAAGGAAAGCGTGCAGGACGGAACCACGTCGTCCAACTTCGAGCAACACGAATTCGCGCGGGCGACCGCCGCGGAGTGAGCCGTCTGACCGTCGCGCACCCTGCCGGAGCGACGGTCGAGGGAGAGGGCGGCCTCATGGGCCGTCCTCTCCCTTAATGGACCGGCGACAGAATTCGCCCGGGCGCCGGTCCCAGGCGATTGCGCCGTCCATGACGACGCAGCGCTTGCCGCCCGAGCGGGTTGCTTCGTCAGAGGGAATGCTCCGCCCGTTCTGCGGCGGCTTCGTGCGCGGCCTTGGCGACAAGCGAGGCGAAGGCCTCGATGTCGCGTTCTCTCAGCGAGAACATCCAGTAGCGGAGCGAAATCTCCAGCCGCCCCACCCGCGCGAGCGCTCCCGACGACAGCGCCGCTCGCGCGGCGCGTTCGCTGACGAAGCCGGCGAACCGCCCCGCCTCCAAAGCCGACAGCACGGCCGCCGCGGAGGTGAGCCGAAGGTGCGGGTGGCCGAGGCGCGCCGGATTGATGCGGCGGGCGCTCAGCGCTTCGGAGATGATGGGCGTGAGGTCGGTCTGCTCCCAAAGGAGCGGGCCGTGATCCTGCAGCGTGTCCCAGGACAGGTCCGGCGGAAGCGACCGGGCCTTCGCCGGCGTGGCCGCGAGGATGAGCCTGTCCGGAAAGACGCCGAGATGCCGGAACTGCGGATGGCTTGGCACGATCTCCGTCACGCCGACGTCGGCGGTGCCCCGCATCACCCAGGCGGTCACGTCGTCGGCGCCGCCGCGCAACAGCTCGACCTGCGGCATCTCGGCGCCGCCGCCCATGCGCGCGACCAGCCCGGGCATCCAAAAATCATAGGCGTTCGGCGTGCAGGCGACGATGGGGTAGCGGTCCTGCGGCGAGCGGCGGCTCTCGACGCGGCGGATCGTGAGCTCGACGTCGCGCAGGATGCGTTCGGCTTCGCCCAGTAGCACCTGGCCGGCGTCGGTCACCAGCAGCCGGCGGCCCGATCGGTCGAACAGGACGACGCCATGCTTCTCCTCGAGCTTCTTGATCGAGATGCTGATCGCGGATTGCGTGAGGCCGAGCTTCTCGGCCGCCATCGTGAAGCTGCCGTAGCGGGCGGCCTCAACGAAGATCTTCATCTGCTCGAAGGTCATGACGTCATGGAGCCGAAGATCCTCGCGGGCGTCCGGAATGTCCGCGGATGGGGCCGATCAACATCCGTGCCACGGGTTGGGCTGTCGGCGAAAGCCTCGGTGCGGGTCGCGGAGGGCGCCCCGATGCGCTCATTCTGAGCAGGTCGCCGCGCTCCGATGAAGCCCGCTAATGGCCGCGCGTCCCCGGGCGCGCGCGTCCGCCGCGCCCATAAGCGCGGTTCGAAGGCCAGAACTTCCGCTTATCCTTCGTCGCCCGGGCCGCCGATTTTTGCCTATGCGCTAGGCAATCGCGGCAAAAACGAGCCCTTCGCCTCGTCGCTGAGCCGCTGGCACATGCCTTGCGCAACAGGGCTCGACTGGCGGCCGCTCGTGCGGGGCGGCCGCTCCGGGACGCCGCGGCCCCTGCGGCTCAGGAGAAACGCGATGGACAAAGCGCAGCTGGCACTCTCTCCCGGCCTGACGGCGGGGCTGGGCCTCACCCTCATGATCGGCACCGGGCTCGTGTTCCTCGCGATCGCCTACATGATCAAGACCCGCCTGGTGCGGAACACGCACGACTTCATCATCTCGAACCGACGCATCGGCCTCGGCTTCGGCGTCGGGTCGGTGATCTCCGTCTGGACGTGGGCCATGGCGGTGATGATGAGCTCCGCCATGACGTTCCAATGGGGCCTGTCCGGCCTGTTCTGGTTCGTCGTGCCGAACGGGTTCGCGGTCATGGCGGTCATCCCGCTCGCCAAGGTGCTGCGGAAGCGCATGCCGGCAGGCTACACGATCAGCCAGTTCATCTTCAGCCGGTTCGAGAAGTCCCGGCTTGCGTCCGGCGTCGTCACCGTCACGATGATCTTCGGCATCCTGCTCGAGATCCTGATCAACCTGAAGGGCACGGCCGTCGTCATGTCGACGGTGTTCCCGATCGACTGGCGGCTCGCGACGCTGCTGACGGTCGCGGTGGTGCTCGCCTATTCCTATTTCGGCGGGCTGTGGACCAGCGTCATGACCGGCACGATCAACACCTGGATGATCACCGTGCCGTCCGCCATCGTCGTCGTCGCGGTGTTCAGCATGATCGACGGCGGCGCCACGACCGTGCTGAACACGGTCGGGGCGGCGGATCCCTCGAAGCTCTCGATCCTGAACGCGGACGCCGCCGCCGGCTTCGGCATCACGCTCGCGTTCGGCCTGCTCGCCGCGACGGTCGCGGACCAGACGTTCTGGCAGAAGGTCTGGGCGATCCGGCCCAGCCAGGTCGGGCGCACCTTTCTGTGGTCCGGCGCGCTGTTCTATCCGATCCCGATCTGCCTCGGCGTTCTGGGCCTCGTCGGCCTCGGCTACGGGCTGACCGCCGAGGACGTCGGCGGCGACATCGTGGCGGTCGGGCCGTATCTCGTCTCCCACATGGGCCTGCCGCTTGTCCTGGTCATCGCCTATGTGCTGGCGATCCTGGCGGCCTGCTACTCGACCATCGATGGCGCAAGCTCCGCCCTGTCGTCGATCGTCGCCGTCGACATCGTCAAGCGCTACGCCCCGACGACGTCGGAGAGCCGGCTGTTCTACATCACCAAGCTCTCGATGCTGGTGGGCGGCGTGGTCGCGGCGGTGATCGTGCTCTCGGGCGCCGACTTCACCTCGCTGGTGCTCACGACCTACGCGCTCAAGACGTCGGTTCTGATGCCGCTCGTTCTCGCGATCCTGTGGCCGCGCACTACGACGCTCGGCTTCGTGGGCGGGATCGTGCTCTCGATCCTGATCGGAATGACGCTGCGCGGGATCTACGGAGAACTCGTCGGCACGCTCTCGATCGTGGCGATCAGCGCCGCGGTCGTGGTCATCGCCGGCCTGCTGTCGAAACGCGCCTTCGATATGGGCGACCTCGGCGTGAAGCAGGCGATCAACCTCGAAAGCTGAAGCCTGGCCTAGCCGGCGCGCGCCTCGCGCGCCGGCCTTTCCCGAAACCCGCCGGAGCCCATCATGAGCCCTCTCGTCCTTGTCTTCGTCCTGCTGGGCGCTCTCGCGACCGCCCTCTTCGTCGCAGGCTATGTCCGCGGCGCGCGGATAGCCCTTGCGAGCTATGACGACGCGACCGTCGAAGTCGACGACTCCGGCGACATCAAGACCTACTGGTGGCCGATCGCCCTCGCCGTCGTCGCCGCCACCGCGATCGTCGCTCTCGCCGGCGTCCACCCGCTTTTCATCTATGCCGGACCCTTGCTCGCGATCGTTACGGCGGCCGCGAACGGGGCCGCCTTCTTCCTCGACGACGATCCCCGGAGCGCGACGTGACCTCCGCCGGTCCCGGCGCCCGGAGGGTCGCCGCATCATGAAGTTCGGAATCTGGCTTCCGGTCTATGGCGGCTGGCTGCGCACGGTCGACCAGCCGACCGCGCCGGACGTCGCCTCCTGCCTCGCGATCGCCCAGCAGGCCGAGGCGCTCGGCTTCGACTTCCTCTATGCGTCGGAGAACCTGCTCAACTGCATTCACGGCCCGTCGGAGGGCGTCGCGGACGCCTGGAGCCTGCTCGGGGCGATCGCCGCGACGACCAACCGGATCGGGCTGTGCGGCGCGGTGAAGCCCGGCTTCCGGTCGCCGTTCCTGGTCGCCCGGATGCTCGACACGCTGTCGAAGGTCGCCGAGCGGCCGTTGGCGCTGAACATTGTGTGCGGATGGTGGAAGGAGGAGTTCGAGCTCTCCGGCGTGGACTGGCTCGATCATCAAGGCCGCTACGACCGGGCCGGCGCGTTTCTGCGCGATCTCCATGGGCTGTTCCAGCCGGCCCAGCGTCTTGCGTCGGAGGTCGGAGACAAGGACGCGGCGCCCGCTTTCCCGACGGCCGCGACGTCGGGGGCGGCGCCGAGCTACGGGCTCGACGAGGCCTCGATTCCCGAAGTCTGGATCGCCGGGCATTCGGACCGCGCGATGCGCATGGCCGCCGAGTGGGGACATTGCCTCTTCCTCAACGGCATGGCCGACGAGGAGCTCCGCAGACATGTCGAAGCGGCGCGCCAGGAGGCCAACCGCTGGGGCCGGACGATCGAGATCGCCGTCAACGCCTATGTCGTGGCGACCGAGACGAGCTCGCAGGCGAAGGAGCGCTGGCGCGCGGTGATGGCGCGTCGAAACACCGAGACCATCGGGTTCTTCCGCGAGGTCATGAGCCAATCCGGCGCGGCCGCCTGGGCCGCGCTCGACGAGGAGCAGATGGTGGATTCCAACGCCGGCTTCGAACTCGGGCTGATCGGCAGCTTCGAAAGCGTGCGCGCCCGCATTCCCGTGCTGGAGGCGATCGGGGTGGACCGCATCGTCTGCCAGTTCGACGACCCGATGCGCGACGCCGGCCCGTTCGCCAAGCGCGTCATTCGCCCGTTGCAACAGAGTGTCGGCGCGGTGGGGGCGGCCTGAGCCGCCGCCGCGACCCTGTCGATCCCTTTCCGCGTCGCGCGCCACTTGCGCGCAAGGAGCACCTCATGTCGCTGTCTTCGAAGAAGAAAGCCCACCTGCTCGGTTTCATCCAGCACGGCGTCAACAGCCACGCCACCGGCATGTGGCGGAACGCGAAGGACAAGATCAATTACGACTTCGCCCGGCCGAGATACTGGCGGCATATGGCGCAGACCATGGAGCGCGGCTTCTTCGACGCGATGTTCATCGCGGACGAGCTCGCGCCGTACAACACCTTCGAAAACAGCTCCGACGCGACCGTCCGCTACGCCGTCCAGTGCCCGACCCACGAGCCCTCAACCATCGTGCCGATCATCACCGGCGCGACCGAGCATCTCGGCGTCGGAGTGACCCTCTCGACGATGTTCGTCCACCCTTATGCGATGAGCCGCATACTCTCGAGCCTTGACCATCTCTCGGAAGGCCGCGTCGCCTGGAACGTCGTCAGCTCCTATTCGAAGAGCGAATGGGAGGCCTACGGCCATGTCGACATGACGCCCCGCGGCGAGCGCTACGAGAAGATGGAGGAGTATCTCGACGTCTGCTACCAGCTCTGGGATTCGTGGGAGCCGGACGCGATCGTCGCCGACAAGGCGACGGGGATCTATGCGGACCCCGACAAGGTCAGGGTGATCGACCACGACGGCAAGTACTTCAAATGCCGGGGCCGGCACTTCTGCGCGCCGTCGCCCCAGGGCCGGCCGGTGATCTGGCAGGCCGGGTCCTCCGAACGCGGGCGGGATTTCGCGGCCAAGCACGCGGAGGCGATCTTCGCCGTCCATCCGGGCGTGGACCGCATGAAGCAATATGCGAGCGATCTCGACGAGCGTCTGGAGAGCAAGTTCGACCGCCGCGCCGGAAGCGTGAAATACATCTACGGTCTTCAGACGGTGGTCGCCGAGACGCGTTCGGAGGCCGAAGAAAAATACGAGCGCATCAAGGCCTGCATCCCGCTCGAGGGCGCCATCGCCTGGATGTCGGGCCATTTCGGTCTCGACTTCTCGAAGATGAAGCTCGACGAGAACGTCAAGAACCTCGAGGTGCCCGGCATCCAGGGCCTGTTCGAGTCGATCATCTACGCCAAGGACCCGGAGGGTAAGGTGCCCGTCTCCGTCAAGGAGGCCGCGCTGATCTACGCGCAGGGCATGGGCATGCCGGTCGCGGTCGGCACCGCCGCCGACATCGCCGATCAGATGGAGACCTACATGGACGAAGGCGGCGCCGACGGCTTCATGCTCGCCGCCACCTACACGCCGGGCTGCTTCGAGGAGTTCGTGGATCTCGTGGTGCCCGAGCTTCAGCGTCGCGGACGGCTGAGGACGCGCTACGAGGGGACGACCTTGCGCGACAACCTGCTCTCAAGCTGAGGGAGTCCGCAGCGTCCGGCTGACTGGACGAATCAGGCGTCACGTTCTGAGACTTTGAAGGGGCGCCTTGGGCGCTCCTTCTCATATCAGGATGACGGCATGAGCGACCCCGAGCAGAACAAGGCGAACGTGATCGCCTTCTACGAACTCATGTTCAACGACTGCCGTCCGCGCGAGGCGATCGAGCGCTACGCCGGCGCCGAGTACATCCAGCACAACCCGCATGTCGCGACGGGCAAGGACGGCTTCATCGCCTATTTCGAACGCATGGCCCGTGAGTGGCCAGGAAAGCGGGTCGAGGTGAAGCGGGCGGTCGCCGAAGGCGATCTGGTGGCGCTGCATTGTCTTCAGCGCTGGCCGGGCGACCATGACTATGCGGCCATGGATATTTTCCGGCTCGACGGCGACGGCAAGATCGTCGAGCACTGGGACGTGCTGCAGGTTCTGCCCGATGCTTCCGCCAATCCGAACGGGATGTTCTAAGCAGCGGGCGGTCGCCATTCATCGTGTCGACACGGCTAGACTTGAATAGGCGGGTTGCGCGCGTTGAACGGCGCCACGGTTGCAGCCCGCCATTCGCGGGAGGCGCGGGCGGCGCGCTCGACCTCGTCGCTGGTCTAGAAGGACGTAAGGCACAGGACGGAGGCCCCGAGCCCGGGTGCGGCGGCGCTCGCGACGGCGAGCCCGACAAGGGCCAGTCCGACCGAGACGCGCGCGGCCGGCCGCCGGGCGAAGCCCCGCAGGCGGGCGACGCCGATCGCGGACGCGACGACTGCCGGCATCGTCCCGAGCGCGAAGCCGGCCATGACCTGAACGCCGCCGAGCGCCGACCCTGTGAGGCTGGCGTAGACGACCGCCGCGAGCGCCATGGCGCAGGGCGTGCAGCTCCAGGCGAGCCCGCCTACGAACGGCGTCCAAAGCGCCGTTTGCGGCGAGCGCGAGGCGAGGCGCCGCAGCGGCGCCGTCACGCGCGTCGCGACGCCGTCCAGGACGCGCAGCGGCGGAACGAGCCCGAGAGTGGCGATGCCGATCCAGGCCAATGTCGCCGCCGAGGCCCAGCGCAGGACGATGAGGCCGCCGACATGATCGAGCGCCGCGACGACCGACGCCCCAACCATCGCGGCGGCGCCGCCCGCGAGCATATAGCCCGCCGCCCTGCCGCTCTGCGTCAGCACGATGGCGCGCCGCCGCGCCGCGCTCGAGTCCGACGTCGCGAAAGCGAACATCATCGCCGAGGCGACGCCGCCGCACATCGAAGCGCAATGCAGGCTGCTGGCCAGTCCCATCATGACCCCGCCGGCGAGGGTCAATGCGGCGGCGTCCGCAATCATGTCGACCCTACTGCGCTCCTCCGAGCGACCGCACATAGACCGCAAGCGACCGCAACGTCGCTTCGTCGAGCTTGCCGTCCCAGGCGGGCATCACGCCGGCGCGCCCGTTGGTCAGCGTCTCGACGATCGTCTTCTGATCGCCGCCGTAGAGCCAGATCGCGTCGTTGAGGCGCGGCGCGCCGATCTCGCGCTTCCCCTCGCCCCCGGCGCCGTGACACGAGGCGCACTGGGTCGCGAAGAGCCGGCCGCCCGCCTCGAGATCCGCCGACGGATCCGGCGCGAGCCTGGACAGGGTTCGCGAGAAGGCCGCGACGTTCACGATCTCGTCGCGCTTCAGCAGGCCGTCCCTCCCGAAAGCCGGCATCGCCACGGCGCCCAGCGTGTCCGGCGACGAGGATCGAACCCCGACGCGGATGGTTTGGAGAATCTGGTCGATCGAGACGCCGTGCAGCCAGTCGTCATCCTGCAGGTTCGGAAAGCCCTTGGCGCCGCCGCCGCCCGCGCCGTGGCAGGCCGCGCAATTGTCGCCAAACGCGGCCTTGCCGTTCGCCAGCGCGAATTCGAGCAGCGCCGCGTTTCCGGAAATCTGGTCCGGACGCACGCTGAGCAACGGCGCGCCGTGCGCGGCGCGTGCGACAAGCGCGGCGTCCCGGTCGGCGAGGGCCGCCTCCCGCTGCGAATAGCCCAGCCAGCCCTTTGTGTAAGTCGAGGCCAGCGGCCAAGCCGGCATCACGAGCCAGTAGATCGCAGCCCACAGGATCGACGCGTAGAACACGTAGAGCCACCATTTCGGCAGCGGATTGTTGAGCTCCCTTATGCCGTCCCATTCATGGCCCGTCGTGTCCACGCCCGAGGCCGGGTCGCGCGTGTCTGGCGCGCTCATCGTTCAGTCCTCCCTGAGGGGCGTGCGCGCCGCGGCGTCGAAGCGCGCCCGGTTGCGCGGCCGCAGCGCATAACCCAGCACCGCGACGAACAGAGCGACGAACAGCAGCAACCCGCCGGTCTGGGCGATGTGAGACATCGTTTCGTAAGTCATCGGCTCGATCTCAGCGGAGGTTTGCTTTGTCGTCGTATTGCTTGAAGTCGACGAGAGCGCCGAGCATCTGCAGGTAGGCGATCAGCGCGTCCATTTCGGTGAGGCGCTTCGGATCGCCGTCGAAATCGCGGACGAGGGCCGTCGGATAGCGCTTGCGAAACGCGGCGCCGTCGGCGGAGTCCGGATCAGCCTGCGCGTAGAGATCCCGACGCGCGCCGAAGATCTGGTCGTCGTCATAAGGCGTGCCGACCGCGCGGTTGGCCTTCAGCTGGTCCGTGATGCGCTCGTGACCGAGCGCGCGCTCCGCGAGAAACGGATAACCCGGCATGATCGAGGTCGGCACGACCGATCGCGGATCGACCAGATGGGCCTTGTGCCACTCGTCGGAATATTTGCCGCCCACGCGAGCCAGATCCGGCCCCGTGCGCTTCGACCCCCACTGAAACGGATGGTCGTATTGGGACTCCGCCGCGAGCGAGAAATGCCCGTAGCGTTCGACCTCGTCGCGTATCGGCCGGATCATCTGGCTGTGGCAGAGATAGCAACCCTCGCGGACATAGATGTCGCGCCCGGCGAGTTCGAGCGGCGAGTAGGGACGCACGCCCTGGACGGTCTCGATGGTGCTCTTGATGTAGAAGAGCGGCGCGATCTCCACGAGGCCGCCGATCGCGACCACGACGAGGATTCCGACGAGGAGGAGCAGCGAATGCTTCTCGAAGATCTTGTGCTTGTCCCAGACGGCGGCGGCCATGGCGGCGGTCCTCACTCGGCCGGCGCGAGAGCGAGCGGCGCGAAGCCCTGCTCGACCTCGCGCGGACGGATCGTTCGAAAGAGATTGAAAGCCATCAGCAGGGCGCCGATCAGGAAGAGGATCCCGCCGAGCGCGCGGATGACGTAGTAGGGGTGCATCGCCTCCACGGTCTCCACGAAGGAGTATTCGAGGAAGCCGAAGGCGGTGTAGGCCCGCCACATCAGGCCCTGCATGATGCCGGCCACCCACATCGCCGAGATGTAGAAGACGATCCCGATCGTCGAGATCCAGAAGTGCCAGTCGACCAGCTTCAGCGAGTAGAGCGGCCGCTTCCAGAGCCAGGGAACGAGACAGTAGAGCGCCCCGAAGGAGATGTAGGCGACCCAGCCCAACGCCCCGGAATGCACGTGGCCGATGGTCCAGTCGGTGTAATGGGAGAGGGAGTTGACCTCCTTGATGGACATCAGCGGCCCCTCGAAGGTCGCCATGCCGTAGAAGGCCACCGACACCACCATCATCCGCAGCACCGGGTCCGTCCTGAGCTTGTCCCAGGCGCCGGACAGCGTCATCAACCCGTTGATCATGCCGCCCCACGAGGGCATCCAGAGCATGATCGAGAACGTCATTCCGAGCGTCGACGCCCACTCCGGCAGCGCCGTGTAGTGCAGGTGATGCGGTCCGGCCCAGATGTAGAGAAAGATCAGCGACCAGAAGTGCACGATCGACAACCGGTAGGAATACACCGGCCGCTCGGCGCGTTTGGGAATGAAGTAGTACATGATCGCGAGGAAGCCGGCGGTCAGGAAGAAGCCGACGGCGTTATGTCCATACCACCACTGCACCATGGCGTCCTGGACGCCCGACCACACGATGTAGGACTTCGATCCGAAGATGGTCGCCGGCACGGCCAGGTTGTTGATGACGTGCAGCATCGCGATGGTGACGATGAACGCCAGGTAGAACCAGTTCGCGACGTAGATGTGCGGCTCCTTGCGCTTCCAGAGCGTGCCGAGGAACAGCGCGAGATAGGTGACCCACACGATCGTCAGCCAGAGGTCCGCGTACCATTCGGGCTCGGCGTACTCCTTGCTCTGGGTGACGCCCATCAGATAGCCGGTGCCGGCGACCACGATGAAGAGGTTGTAGCCGACCATCACGAACCAGGGCGCGACGACGCCCGGCATCCGCGCCCGGCAGGTCCGCTGCACGACGTAGAAGGACGTCGCGATCAGGACGTTGCCGCCGAAAGCGAAGATCACCGCCGAGGTGTGCAATGGGCGCAGCCGCCCGAAGCTCAGGAAGTCGAGGTCGAAGTTGAGCTGCGGGAACGAAAGCTGGAGAGCGATCCAGCATCCGACCGTGAAACCGGCGACGCCCCAGAACATGGCGGCGATCGCGCCGAATTTGACGGGACCGAAATTGTAGTTGGGCTTGCCGTCGATCTCTTCGGGGGCCGGCGTCGCGCGCGCCACGCTCGACCGATACAGCAGAGCGAGACTCCCCGCGGCGGCGAGGGCCCCGATCGTCATATGAAAGCCGAACGGGGCGTCGACGGCCTGAGCGGCCAGGAAGAAGCACGCCAACGCCGCGACCGCGAAAAAGGCGCCGAAGCCGGCTTCCTCGCCCGTGAAGCTTGGCGCTACGCGATCTGCGCTCATAAGGGTCCCCGAAACGGCGCTTCGATCCGGCCGCGCCTGATCGGCGTCGACCTCTGACAATCTTGCTTTCGGCGAATTCGGCCCGGCGAACCTTGATTCAAATCAACGAACGTGCGGCCGCGCCGACGGCGGAACGGCCTGTGCGAGATCGCGCTCTGCGGCGCAGGGCGTCCCCTCTCAGTCGTCGTCGAGAATGCGCCAGCGGGCGCCTTCGAGATCGTCGAACTGCCCGCTCCTCAGCGACCAGAGAAACGCGGCGAGGCCCAGCATGCCGAGACTGACGGCGGCTGGCACCAGATAGATCAACACGGTCATGGCAGGGCCCGCGCGATCGCGCGTCCAGCCCTGGCTGCAGGGCCAGGCGCCGGCGCGCCCGCCCATCGCAGGCGCAATGCGTTCGCGGTCACCACGAGCGAGGACGCCGACATCGCCAACGCAGCGATGAGCGGGCTCGCATGGCCGGCGACGGCGATCGGCACGGCGGCGACGTTGTAGACGATCGCGAAGGCGAGGTTCTCGATCATCGCTCGGCGCGCGCGCCGGGCCACGGCGAGAACCTCGGGAATGGCCCTCAGCCGTCCCTCGATCAGGACGGCGTCGGCTGCGATCTGGACGACGTCGACGCCCGAGGCCGGCGCGAGCGAGGCGTGAGCCGTGGCGACCGCCGGGGCGTCGTTCACGCCGTCGCCCACCATGAGAGGTCGCCGACCCGCCGCTTTCAGCTGCTCCAGGCGCGCGATCTTGTCCGCCGGCGTCTGACGCGCGCGCCAGTTTTCGACGCCGAGTTCGGCGGCGACGCTCGCCACGGCGTCCGGCCGATCGCCCGACAGGATTTCGATCGCAAAGCCGGCGTCCCTGAGAGCTGCGACCGCGTCGCGGGCGTCCGGTCGGAGCCGCTGTTCGACCGCGATCAGCGCCGGCTCGCCCTCGTCCTCCCGGTAAGCGATGAAAGACGCGCGGGGGCGGCGCGCTTCGGCGGCCGTGAGGTCGGCCGCGGCCACCCCGCAGAACGCCGGGCTCCCCAGCCGAGCGCGATGGCCGTCCAGCACGCCCTCGACGCCGTGGCCCGGCAGCTCGGCGACGTCCGTCGGCGCTTCAGCCGCCGTCGCGCCGATCGCGCCGATTGACCCGCTCGCGCCGGCGAGCGCCTGCGCCAGCGGGTGCCGGCTTCGCGTCGCAAGCCGCGCTGCGCGCCGGGCAAGGGCCGGATCGATCGCGGCGAGGTCGGCGCTCCGCCGCTCGGGCTCGGTCAGGGTGCCGGTCTTGTCGAACACCACCATGTCCACGGTGGCGAAACGCTCGATCGCGTCGCCGGCGTTCAGGAGCACGCCGCCCCGGAACAGGCGGCCGGCGGCCACGACCTGAACCGCAGGGATGGCGAGGGCCAGCGCGCAGGGACATGTGATGATGAGAACGGCTATGGCGTTGACGAGCGCGGTCCGCCAATCAGCCCCGACGGCGAGCCACCCGATTAACGTCGAGAGCGCTCCGAGATGGACGACGGGCGTGTAGAAGCGCGCCACACGGTCGGCGAGACGGCGGGTTTTCGATCGCGCGTCGCCCGCGGCGCGCAGGAGCCGCTCGACCTCGTCGAGGAAGCTGCCGCTCGCTGGTCTCGACGCGCGCAACTCGACGGCGCCCGAGCCGTTGCAGGCGCCGGCGCAGATCTCGGCGCCGACCGTGGCCGCGACCGGCGTCGTTTCCCCGGTCATGATCGACAGGTCGAATTCGCTTGCGCCGCGCACGACGACGCCGTCGACCGGCGCGCGCTCGCCGGGCCTCACCAGCACGAGGTCGCCGGGGGCGATGCTGGAGGCCGGCGTCTCCACCAGTTCCCCTGTCGGC
This sequence comes from Hansschlegelia sp. KR7-227, assembly GCF_049446035.1. Taxonomy (NCBI): domain Bacteria; kingdom Pseudomonadati; phylum Pseudomonadota; class Alphaproteobacteria; order Hyphomicrobiales; family Methylopilaceae; genus Hansschlegelia; species Hansschlegelia sp. KR7-227. Next base: position 431,764 of record NZ_JBMSEA010000002.1, on the reverse strand, counting down.
TCGACCCGGATCGCTATGTCCGCGCGGAGGGCCGCGAGCGTCTCGGCCTCAAGAGCGGTGCGGCGACGCATCAGCTCGTCGAGGACGCGGCCGCAGAGCAGGAAGAACAGCAGCATCAGCGCGCTGTCGAAATAGGCCTCGTCCTGATGGGTCAGCGTGTTGACGAAGGAATAGGCCGTCGCGAGCGTGACGCCGACCGAGATCGGCAGATCCATGGTGACGCCGCCGCGGCGAACCGCGCGCCATGCGCTGGCGAAGAAGGGGCGGCCCGCCACCGCGATGCAGGGAAGCGCGATCAGCGCGGACACCGCATGGAAGAAGTCGCGGGTCTCGGGCGTGATGTCCGTCGCGTTTCCGGACCAGACCGCGACCGACAGCATCATCACGTTCATCGCGCCGAAGCCCGCCGTTGCGAGCGAAGTCAGCAGCCGGCGCATGTCGACCGACGCCGCGCCGCGCGCGAGCGCCGGATCGAATGGCCGCGCCGGATGTCCGATCGAGTCGAGGGCCGCCATGAGGCCCTCGAGATCCGCGTCGTCGCGCTCGAGCGCGACCGTGAGACGCCGCGTCGTCAGGTTGAGGCGGGGCGAGGCGACCCCGGAAATGCGCGCCGCGGCGCGTTCCACGTCGCCCATGCAGGCGGCGCAGTCGACATTGTCGATCGCGAGCTCCAGCCGACGTCGTCCGTCGGCCGCTTGGGTCGTCCAGGCGAGCCAGTCCCGCTTCGGCCGGCCGACGGGATCCAGGCGGGCGCGCGGGAGCGCGGCGGCGGCCGACGTCACGGCTCGATCACGAGCTTGTTGCGGCTCGTGAACACGACGTCGCCGTCGCGCCGCGCTACGAGCTCCAGCGTCCATCCGCCAGGACTGAGCGCGGCGACGGCCCCGGCGTACCGCCCCGGCTCGTCTTCGACCAACGCTGTCGACCGGTCGAGAAATTCGTCGCTCGGATGCTCGAGCCGAGCCTTGATGACGAGGCCGGTCTGCGGCGCCCCGTCACGATCGCGGAAAACCGCCCAGGCTCTGGCCCGCGCGGAGGAATCAAGACGACGGTCGACATGGACGTCCACCGTCCAGCCGCGCGCGCGCTGCTCCGCCGCTTCGCGCAGGGCGGCGGGCATGATCTTGCCCGCGGCGTACGAACTTTTCACCTGGACGCCGTTGAAACTCTGCACTGCGAGGTAGGCCATTCCGAAATTGACGCCGAGGACCACCGCGAACGCGCCGAGGAGCCAGACGAGGAAGGCGCGGCCGGTGAACGGGCGACCCTGGGCGCCCGTCGCGTCAGTCGTTGTCATGTCGCGCGCCCCGGTTCGCGTCGCCCGCGGGCGACCTGAAGAAATCGCTTGTCGCGGCGCTGTCGTCCGTCCCGCGTTCGACGACGCGGAAGAGGATCGGCGTCGCCGCGGCCGCGGGGCCGGGCGCGGGCGCGGCCACGACGACGCGAAGTTCGCGCGTGGTGTCCGGTCCGACCTCGATCGTCGGCAGGCCGTCGGCGCCGCTCGCCGCGCCCACGGCCTCGACGGTCGCGCCGGGAATTCCTTCCACCTGCAAGGAGAAGCTGCGCGGCATCGTGCGCTTGTTGAGAATTCGCACGACATAGCCGTTGCGTACCCCGCCGTCCGACAGCCGGACGAAGAGGGGGTTGCGGTCGTGGATGACCTCGAGACCCGTGAATGCGCGCGTGCTGAGCGCGTAAACCATCACGCCGCCCACCAGGGCGATCACGAACGCATAGAGGATCGTCCGGGGCCGAACGATCTTCAGGACCGGGGCGAGACCTTTCGAGCGCCGCCCTATGTTTGCTTCGGTGTCGTAGCCGATGAGGCCCGGACGCCGTCCGATCTTGCCCATGACCGTGTCGCAAGCGTCGATGCACAGGCCGCATTGGATGCAGCCCAGCTGGGAGCCTGCGCGAATGTCGACCCCGGTGGGGCAGACGTTCACGCATTGCAGGCAATCGACGCAGTCGCCGGCCGGCAGCCCCTCGTCCCGGGCGGTCGCTGCGCGCTTGAGCGACATGCGCGGCTCGCCGCGATCGAAGGCGTAGGCGACGTTCAGCGCGTGCTTGTCGGTGAGCGCCGCCTGAATGCGGGGCCACGGGCACATGTAGAGACAGACCTGCTCGCGCATGTGGCCGGCGAGGGTATAGGTCGTGAAGGTCAGGATGCCGATCCAGGCGTAGGCCGACAGCGGCGCGGCGCCGACGGCGAGCTCGCGGACCAACGTGGGCGCGTCGGCGAAGTAGAGCACCCACGCGCCGCCCGTCCACCAGGCGATGAGCAGCCAGGCCGCATGCTTCGCGGCTTTCCGCGCGACCTTGTCGATGGTCCAGGGCGCCCCGTCGAGAGCCATCCGAGCGCGACGGTCGCCTTCGATCCGGCGCTCGACGGCGAGAAACAGGTCGGACCACACGGTCTGCGGGCAGAGATAGCCGCACCACAAACGCCCGGCGACGGCGTTCATCAGAAACAGCGTCATCGCCGCGAGCACGAGGAGGCCGGTCAGGTAGTAGACCTCCTGGGGCCAGATCTCGATGGCGAAGAAATAGGCGCGCTGGTTGGCGAGGTCGATCAGGACGGCCTGTCCCGGCGCGTTCGGCCCTCGGTCCCAGCGGACGAACGGCAGCGCGTAATAGATCCCGAGAGTCAGGAGCAGCAACGCCCATTTGATCGAGCGGAACCGGCCGGAAACGGCCTGCGGATAGATCTTCCTGGCGGAGACGTAGAGGCTGATCTCGTCCGCTCGCGCCTGCAGACCGGTTTCCATGATCAGTCTCTATCGGATCGACGCCCGGGGGGATTGCTTCTGCGCTAGAGGGTTCGAGCGGGCGGCGCTTTGCGTTGGATCAAACGGGGTCGCCGACGCCGAAGAGAAGGTTCGCGCCCGGCGATTGGGCCGCCTGGCCGGGGCGCTCCCGCCGCCGCGTCCTTCATCTTGGATGATCGGGAGAGCTTGCGGCTTCATCGCCGGCGGCGGAGGGCGCCGGCCTGCGGCGTCGCCAGTCGCGCGATCTCGAGCGCCGTTAGGCGTCCCCGCGGCGAGCTTGCTCCCCGACCTCGGCCCGGTCCTTGATACCGCTCAAGGACCGCGGCGCCGCGGGGCCGCCATATGGCCCCGGAGACGCGCGAGCCCCGCAGCGTCCGGCACGAGGTCGAGCGATGGACCAGTTACTCGCGGACAGCGAATTCGAGGCGCGCCTCAGGGAGGTCGGCGCACAGCGCTACCACCACCTCCATCCTTTCCAGGTGCGCCTGCAGGACGGGCTGTGCTCCCGCACCGAGGTCGAGGCCTGGGCCCTCAATCGCTACCTCTATCAGGCCTGCATTCCCCAGAAGGACGCCATCATCCTGTCGCGGATGGACGACCCTGCGATGCGCCGTCCGTGGCGTCAGCGCATCGTCGATCATGACGGGGAGTTCGAGGGCGACGGCGGCATCGCGCGCTGGCTGAAGCTGACCGACGACCTCGGCCTGAGCCGGCCGGCCGTCGTCTCCGGCCGGTTCGCGCTTCCGGCGACGCGGTTCGCGGTCACCGCCTATCTCTCATTCGTGCGCGAGGCGAGCCTGCTCGAGGCGATCGCATCTTCGCTGACCGAGTTGTTCTCGCCGTCGATCATCGCGACGCGGACGGCCGGCATGCTGGCGCATTACGATTTCGTCCGGCCCGAGACGCTGGCCTATTTCACGGCGCGCCCGGTTCAGGCCAAGCGCGACAGCGATTTCGCGCTCGCCTACGTCAAGGAGCACGCGACGACGCCGGAGCGCCAACAGGCGGTCGTGGCTGCGCTCGAATTCAAGTGCTCGATGCTGTGGGCGATGCTCGACGCTCTCGAACATGCCTATCTGTACGCAAAGCCCGGCCCGGACGCCTTCCGCGCAGGGGACGCCCGCGCGCCGCACCTGGTCGCGGCCGCATAGCATCGTCCAGAGATGAGCCCGAAGAGCGCGGTCGGCGCCGAGCGCGTTCGCCGATCTTGCACGCCTCCCGCTCCCGGCGTCTCAGATGCGTTTACATCGCTCTGAAGATTGCCGCCGCCCAGTCCAGGAAGACCCGGAGCCGCGGCGCCATCTGGCGGGCTTTCGGGAACAGGGCGGAGAGCGTCGTCGGCGACGGCGGGTTCTGGGGAAGCACCTCCACCAGCGCGCCTTCCCGAAGCTCGCGCTCGAACCGGTAGACCGGCGCCTGGGTCAGCCCGAGACCGAGCCGCGCGAGATCGGCGTTGGTGTCGGCGTTGTTCGACGTCACGCGGCTCGGAAGCACGACCTCGCGGGTCCTGCCGTCGACGGTGAATTCGAGAGGCAGCGCCTCGCCCGTACGCGAAGAGATGAATCCGACCATCAGGTGGCCAGCGAGGTCGTCGACCGAACGGGGCGCGCCGTAGCGCTCGAGATAAGCGGGGCTCGCGACCGTCGCCTCCCGCAGATCGCCGAGCTTGCGCATCGCGAGGCCGCTATCCGCCGGCTCGCCCACGCGGACCGCGCAGTCGACGCCCTCGCGGACGAGGTCCACGAGCCGGTCGCCCTGGCCGAACTGGATGTCGACCTTCGGGTGCCGCTCGAGGAAGGAAGGCAGCTCCGGCAGCAGAAAGGTGCGCGTAAGCAGCGCGGGCGCGTCGACGCGCAACAACCCGTGCGGCTCGCCGGCGCGGAGCGTCGCCTCCGCATCCTCGATGTCGGCGAGGATGGCCGCGCAGCGTTCGTAGAACTGCCGCCCTTCCAGGGTCGCCGCCACATGGCGGGTCGTCCGCTCCAGCAGCTTTGCGCCGAGCCTCGCTTCGAGGCGCCGGACGGCTTCGGTCGCTGTGGAGCGGGAGAGCCCGAGATCGGCCGCGGCCGCGGTGAAGCTCCGGCGCTCCACGATTCGGGCGAACAGACGCAGGCTGTCGAGATGGTCCATGATCATTGTTCGCGCCCGCCGAACAGAGTTGGCAAGGGGGAAGCGATTATCCCGCCCGGAAAAAGGCTCATGTTCCTCTCCGAAGGGAGACGTCCATGGCTCACACGTTCAACCGCGTCGCGATCGTCACGGGCGGATCGCGCGGAATCGGAGCGGCGATCAGCCGGCGGCTCGCAGCCGACGGCTTCTCCGTCGTCGTGAACTACGCCCGCGGTCGGGACGCGGCGGAGGCCGTCCTCGCCGAGATCGCGGCCGCCGGCGGGCGGGCGATCGCGGTCCAGGCCGATCTTTCCGAGCCGGCCGCCGCGGCCGCGCTGTTCGACGCGGCGGAGGCCGAGTTCGGCCAGGTCGACGTCCTGGTCAACAACGCGGGGATCATGAAGCTCGCGCCGCTCGCGCAGAGCGACGACGCCCTGTTCGACGCCCATGTCGCGATCAATCTCGGCGGCGTCTTCCGCGGTCTTCGAGAGGGGGCCAACCGGCTCCGCGACGGGGGGCGAATCGTCAATTTCTCGTCGAGCGTGGTCGGGCTCTACCAGCCGGGCTACGGCGTCTACGCCGCCACCAAGGCGGCCGTCGAGGGGATGACGCATGTGCTCGCCAAGGAGCTCGGCCCGCGCGGCGTCACCGTGAACGCGGTCGCTCCGGGGCCGGTCGCGACCGAGCTGTTCCTCTCCGACAAGTCGGAAGAGCAGGTCGCCGCCGTCACCAAGATGATCCCGGCAGGCCGCCTCGGCGAGCCCGACGACATCGCCCGCGTGGTCTCGTTCCTTGCAGGCCCCGATGGCGGATGGGTGAGCGGTCAGGTGATCCGCGCCAATGGCGGCGTGATCTGAGGAGGCCGGCGCTGACAAAGACCATACTCACGGGGCCGATCGAGGAGGTTAAGGACGGCGGCTACGCCCGCGCCGACGAGGTCTTCGCCATCCCCGAAGCCTATCGGGCGAAAGACGCCGGCTGAGCCTGCCGGCGCGACGGGGCCTGCGCGCTCGCGGCGCCGTCCCTCCCCATCAACCATCAGGAGCCCGCCATGCGGCCGACCTTCGCTCCCGAGGCGCCGAACCGAAGCCACGACGCCGCGCCAATTTTTCCCAGCCTCGCGGCCTTCTACGCGCGGGCTTATCCCTTGAGCTACGCGGGCCTCAGGATCGCCTGCGGGCTGACCCTCGTCACCCACGGCCTGCCGAAGGTCATGGGAACCGCGCATGGCTCCATGGCGAACCCGCTTGCGGGCTCGACCCGGCTGATCTCCGAGACGCTCGGCCTGCCCTTCGCAGAGGGGCTCGCTCTGTTCGTCGCGATCCTGGAATCCGCTGGCGGCCTGATGCTCGCGGCGGGCCTCCTGACACGGCTCGTCGCGCCGATGTTCGCGATCCAGATGGCGTTCATCTGCTACGCGCTCAGCGGGACTTATCCGTGGATCGACCGCGGCTTCGAATATCCGCTGATGCTCGGCTTCACCGCGCTGTTCATCGCCTTCCGCGGCGGCGGGCCGCTGTCGCTCGACCGTATGATCGGCCGCGAGGTCTAGGGACCGCTCACGCGATCGACGCCGGCTGGGCCCGATGGACGACATCGGCTCCCCGCCGCAAAGCCGACATCCGACCGTCCCTCACGCCCGACCTGCCTTATCCGCGCCTCCTGCCTGGCGCGGCCGAAGGCCCAGGCGACCGCGTAGCGGCGGTCGCCCGCTTCGGGCGCGGCTTTGGCTTGCCCGCGCCAGGCAGGCCCATCGGGGCCTTGGTCGCGAGCCAGATCACGTGGCGGCGACCCTTCCCCGCGCGGTGGGCGCTGACGCGGCGCTCCTCGACCACAAAGCCGGATTTGGACAGCCGCGCGCCGAACGACTTGTCCGGCCCCTGCGACCACACCGCCAGCACGCCGCCGCCCTTCAGCGCCGCGCGGGCCGCCCCTAGGCCCTCGACGCCGTAAAGCCCGTCGTTCGATGAGCGCGTGAGGGCCTCGGGCCCGTTGTCGACGTCAAGGAGAATGGCGTCGTATCCGCCACGACCCGCGCGGATCAGGGCGGCGACGTCGTCCTGCACGATCGTGACCCGTCGGTCGCTGAGGATGCTCCCGAAGACCTCCGCCATCGGCCCGTCGGCCCATGCGATGACGGCCGGAACGAGCTCCGCCACCACGACGGACGCTTCCGGCGGCGACGCCTCCAGCGCCGCGCCGAGCGTGAAGCCCATGCCGAGCCCGCCAATCAGCATGCGCGGTCGCGACCGATCCTTGATCCGGTCCAAGGCCAGCGTCGCCAGCGCCTTTTCGGAGCCGCTGAGGCGGCTGTTCATCAGTTCGGCGTGGCCGAGACGGATCGAGAACTCGTTTCCCCGCCGAGACAGCTTCAGCTCGCCGCCGCCCGGCACCTGCGCCGTGTCCAGATGGATCCAGGGAATCATGGGCGTCTCTCGATCAGCGCAAGTTAGAGCGCGATCGGCTCGCTTTGAAGCGGTATATCCTCGACCGTCCGTCCCCGGGGCTGTCCGGGATCGCCTGTCGACGGCATGTCATTGGGTTCCGGGACAAGCCCGGAGCGACGGCTGCGCCGAGCGGCCGAACGATTCCGGGCGCATGATCCCGCTGCAGCCGCAAGCGACAGGGTCGGCCGCGGCCGGGCCCTGTTAAGCGGCTTCGCGCGCGACGAAGGTTCGACGCGCCGGCATGTCCATGACGGGCAGGCGCGTGCGTGATCGGCGTGGGGGCCTACGCGGTCTTAGGGGGCCCGGTACCGAGGCGCGACGTCCCTCATGGAGAGGTAGGGGGCCATGAAGAGCCGAGCGTCGTTCAGCGCGTTCCATGCGCCCTCGTCGGCGAGCGGCGGGATGGTGACTGTTTCGCCTCGGTCGAAGCCGGTGAGGGCGGCGTCGACGAGATCGTCCACGGCCATGACCATTTCCGCCGGGAAGGCGTCGACGTCCTTTCCGGAGCGCTCCCAGATCTCGGTCCGGGTCGCGCCGGGCAGCACGGCTTGGATTCGCACGCCGCTGTCTTTCAGCTGATGGGAGAGCGAGAGCGAGAGGTTCAGCAGGAAGGCCTTCGAGCCGCTATAGACGCCGTCGAACGCCTCAGGCGCAAGGGCGAGCACCGAGGCGATGTTGATGATCGCGCCCGCGCCGCGGGACACGAAGGCCCTGCCGGCCGCCCGGGCGAGCCTGGTGGGCGCGGTGACGTTCAGGGCGATGAGGCGCTCGAGCGCAACGGGTCCATTGTCCAGCAGTCCGCCGTTCAACGACATGCCGGCGTTGTTGACCAGCAGCGTGATCGACGCGTCGCTTTCGAAGCGGGCCTCGAGCCGCGCTACGTCTTCGTCCTTGGTGAGGTCGGATCGCAGCACGTCGACCTTGCGGCCGGTCCTGTCGGTCACCCGCCTCGCCAGAGAGTTCAGCCTGTCTTCGTCGCGCGCCGCGATGATGAGGTCGTGGCCGCGATCGGCGAGGCGTTCCGCGTAAACGGCCCCGATGCCCGAAGAGGCTCCGGTGACGACGGCGGTCCCAAGTGCGTTCATGACGTTCTCCATGAAGCAGGAGGCGACGTCCTGGCGGCGCGACGCTCGCGCTCCGATCGGGCCGCCCTGACCGGGGCGGCGTTCGTCCGCCCCTTTAGATTATCATCATCATATATAGACGCGCGACCCGTCTGCAAGTCTGGACACAAAATTTCAGATCCGGTCGGATCGGGCTGGGGCGAAAAAGAGCGCTCGCGCCGGACCAGGGCCCCGTCACGCCTGGCGGCCGACCATCTTCTTGAGGCGCTCCCGGCAGACCTCAAGGACGTGGTCGGAGAATTCAGCCTCGCCGGCGCTCGCGCGCGCCAGCACCACGGCCCCCACCATCCCCGCGAAGAGGGCCAGCGCGTCGTCCTGCCTGTCCGGGCCAAGTTCGGTGGTCTCGGCCAGGCGCTCAACCGCTTTGCGAAGCTCCTGCGCGATTTGCCTCTTGGTGAGAGGTTCGCCGCGGGCGGCCTCTGAGCCGAGCGCCGCGACGGCGCAGCCATCTTCCGGCCGGTCGCGATGAAGGGCGCTGACATAGGTGTCGATCACGGCCGCGACGGGGTCCTTCGCGTGCCGGGCGACGCCTTTGAGGTACTCGGACGTGGCGCTCTGCGCCCGCTCCAACACCTCGGCAACCAGCGCGTCCTTGGATGCGAAATGAGCATAGAAGCCGCCGTGGGTCAGTCCGGCCTGCTTCATCAGAGTCGGCACGCTCACCGCGTCGATGCCATCCCGCCGAAACAGCGCGCCCGCCTCCTTGAGGATGCGCTCGCGGGTCCGGGCCTTGTGCTCCTTGCTCAGCGGCATGGCGCTCTCCTCAACAGCGCGCGTCTCCCGAAAAAAAAGCGGTTGACGTATTGCAGGCATAATACCGCATGACGAAGAACATCTCAACGCCAGCGAGAAGGGAGTTCGACAATGGCCGACCGTAAGATCATGATCCTGAGCCCCGTACGGACGCCGATCGCCGCCTGTCAGGGCTCGCTGAGGGCGGCGCGATCGCCCACGGCCACGCGATCGGGGCCGTGCTGACGACGCGTCTGCCGCATTCGATGAAGTGCGACGAATACGCCGCGGGATCGTGACCTTGCGCATCGGCGGCGGCCAAAACGTCGCGCTCGCGCCGGGGCCGCCTGACGGGACGCCCCGGCGGCGAGGAGGCCGCCACCCGGCGGCTGGCGACCAACCTCATTTCCACCCGCTGCGCCAAGCCGCAGCCCGGGCCCGACAGTCGAACCCAGGCCGTAAAACCAAACGTCTCGAGCGCGAAGCCGGCGTGCGCGCGCTCGCCCGCGCCCGCCCGGCAAGTTTCGAAATGCGCCGTCGCGGCGGCCGCCGCTGGCCGCCGCGGCGGCGCTCGCCGTCAGCGCGAGCGTTCGGGACGATGGCCCCAGATGGTGGGTTCGCTCGGGACGAAGCCGCCGCGAGCCTCGGGCTCGTCGGACCTGCGAAGATCCACAGTCTTAATCTGAACGGAGGCGTTGCTTGGCTTGACCTCGTGCCCCCACACAGTGGGTGAGCTGGGCGCGCCGAACAGAAGGGTCTCGGCGGAGACCGCGGGCGAAGCGAGAAGCGCCGAGACGAAGACGCCGGCGACGAATTTGAGGTTCATGACGTGCTCCTTGGCCCGGCAAGCGCCGGGCGTGTTCGTCGTAAAAGCGGCCCATCGCGCTTTTATATGACGGTCGTCATGTAATTGTTACGAGCCGTGCGGCAAGGGCGTGACTCCGCGGGGGATGCGCCCCCGGCGCATTGCCCGCATGCAAAAAAGAACGGCGGGCCTTGAGGACCGAGACGTGCCGGGTCCGCCCGGTCGCCAACCGGCTCCGGCTCCTCCGGCGGCGCGGGGCCGCCCCGCCGGCGCCGGGCCGTCGACCACGTCTGACAATCGCGCGTCGGCCGCGGGCTAAGCGGGCCGCCTGGCGCGGGTGGCGGCGAGAAGCCTGCGCGTGAAGCCCCGCGAGCGCAGTGCGGCTCGGCCGGTCGCATATCGGCGCGGACGGCGATCCGACCGACGAAACGGACGGCGCCTGGGGGATTGCCTCGCTCCGGTGCGCCACGCCCGGCGGCGTCCCGGCGTCATCCAGCGTCGGGAGCGATCGCTCTCTGCGCCGTCGCGAGGAGGACCGCGGCGAGCTCGCGCCGCGCCTCGCCCGCTCCGATCTCCCCGGCGGCGGCCGCCTGCGCAAGAGCGTCCGCCGCGCCGAACGCGCCAAGAAGGCCCGTTCTCGAGACCCCTCGTCCAGCAAAGGGATCGAGCGCGGCCTTACACTTTTCAAGAAACGCCGCGTCGCACCGCCGCTTCAGCGCCTCGAGCTCCGGCGATCCCTCAAGCGCGGCTGCGACGCCGAACAGCTCGCGGCCCTGGGCGAGCACGCAGCCGACATAGGCGTCGGCGATGACCTGGACCTTGTCGGCGAGCGTCTCGGGGCTTGCAGCGAGCGCCTCGCCCATCGCCGCCGTCTGCCGGCGGTCATAGTCTTGATAGAGCGCCGCGAGCAGGCCGCGACGCGTGCCGAAATGGTCATAGACCACGGGCTTCGCAACGTCCGCCTGCTCCGCCAGTCGACCAAGCGTCAGGGCGTCGGCGCCCTCCGCCTGCGCGATCCGCCAGGAGACCTCGATGAGCTGGCGGCGGCGTTCGTCTCGCGTCAGGCGCCGGCGCGCCTGGGTTGGGAGATCGGGGGGGGGCGTTGACATCGTTATATACCAAACGCAACTTACCAAAAGTATATTGTCGTTGTCGTCCGACGCCAAGCCTTATCTGGAGCCGCCCGAATGCGCTCGCTGATCGTCATCTCCCACCCGGATACGCATTCCCTGACGCACGCGGTCGCGGACCGGATCGCCGCCGCGATCCAGGCGACCGATCCCGCCCATGAGATCGAGATCGCCGACCTCGCGGCCGAAGGTTTCGACCCGAGATATTCAGCGGCGGACCTTGCGCAGTTTCGCGGGCAGGCGGGGCCGCCCGCGGACGTGTCCAGCGAGCAGGCGCGGATCGACCGGGCGGACGCCCTCATCCTCGTCTACCCCGTCTATTGGTGGTCAATGCCGGGACAGCTCAAGGGCTGGATCGACCGGGTCTTCACGAACGGGTGGGCCTATGACGAGCGGCCGGACGGATCGGTGGCGAAGCTGCTTCAGCGGCTGCGCGTTCACCTCGTCGGCGTCGGCGCGGCCGACATCGGCGTCTATGAGCGTCACGGCTACGCCGCCGCCATGCGGACGCAGATCGACCACGGGGTCTTCGGCTATTGCGGCGCTCCGGTCCTGACCTCGGAGTTCCTCGTGCCGACCGGCGCGCCTTACCCATCCTCCGCGCTTGAGCAAGCCCGAGACATCGGCGGGTCGATCGCGGGCGCCAGGCATGCGACCGCGCTCGGAATCGGGCGGCGCTGACGCCTGCGCGACAGAGCTCGCCCGTCAATCGGCCGGCGCGGCGTAGCCGAGCATCGGATCGAGATTGGCCTGGAGATAGCCGCCGATCCGCGCCGCGTTCTCCTCAGAGACGGCCTCGCGCCACCCGCCGGCGCGATCGACCGATCTTCCGATCGCGCTGGATCGGACGACCGCCGCGCCAATCCGCGGGCGCGGCGCGCTCGAGATGGTGGCGGTAGATCTCCCCGAGCCGCGTGTCGCCCAGTCCGCGACCGGAGACCAGCGCAAGGATGTCGGAGCCCGGATTCCAGTTGCCCTCGATCAGCGACGGCCCGGACAAGGCGATCCCGACGTCCCACCCGACGACCCGGAAGCCGTCGCGAAACGTCCCATGGGCGCGGAGCGCCAGCTGGACGGCGTCCTCGACCTGCGGGATTCGCCAGCCCACGACGTCGCGCCCGGAAGCGGGATGGCGCGTCACCTCCTCGACCTTGGCGCCGACGCGTCGGAACCCGCGCCGAATGCGGCCCTCCGCGTCGAGGCTCGCCACGATGTTGCCGGCGTTGAAGTTGTCGACCGCGCGTGGTCCGCCGCCGGACAGACGGATGACGCGGTCGCAGGCTTCCGGCTCTCCCGATTCGTTCAGGGCCGTCATGACGCGCAGCGTCGGCAGCGCACCCGGGGAAAGCTCGGCGAGCTCGGGATGCGTGGCGCAGGCCGCCTGCACGATCCCGCCGGAGCGCAGGATCGCGGCGAGCCTGCGCTCCGCCTCGTCCTGGGGCACGAGCCGTCCCTCCGTCGACCAAGCGCCGCCGGCGCGGCGAAAGCCCGTGACGCCCTTTCCCTTGGAGGAATAATTCGGCTTCGCGACGACGGCGTCATGGCCCCGGACCCAATCGGACAGGGCGTGAAGCGGGCCAAGGAAGCTCTCCGGCGTCGGCAGTCCCGCCTCGACGCAGCGGAGCGCGAACAGGCGCTTGTTCTTCAGCGGATTGTCCGCCGAGGGATAAGCTGCCGGATTCAGAAGGCGGTGCAGGCCTTTCCGCGTCGCCATGCTGACATGGGCGACAGGGTCGTTCGAGCCCAGCCGCAACGCGTCCTCCTCGACGCCCCAGCCGTTGAGCCAGGCCTGCGGTTTGGTCGTCGCAGTCCGGAAATTGACGAGAGCGCCGCCCGCCGCGAGCGCCGCCGCGACACAGCTGTCGCCGACGCTCCAGTGGCGGCGAAGCGTATCGAAATAGAGGCCAGTAATGTCGTTGGGGGCCCGAGGGCGGCGCGTCGCGAGCAGCCTTGGCGGGATGACCCGCAGGGTCAGCACGCTGCGAGACGCGCGGGCGTCGCGGCGTTCGCCTCTCGACGCGCGGCGATCACCGCCTCGGCGACCTTCAGGCTGCGCTCATGGTCGACGTCGATCGCGACCGCGCCGTCCGAAAGCACGGCGGGAACGATCTTCAGCTCGAAGCGCTTCGACAGTCGCCGGCAGCCCTGTTCCAGCGTGCCGAGCCCGAAGCGGAAGCGGACGAGCTCGAAGAGCCCGGCGATGCCCAGGGCCCCGACGACGCGCGCCGGGTGCTTCACGAACTGTCCGCCGGAGCGAAACAGCTCGGCTGGCGCGAGCGCCGAACGGGCGCGGATCCAGTAGCTGTTGCAGTTGGAATAGGCGCCGTCCGCGAAGCGGTAGAAGCGCTTCTGACCTTCCGGGTGCGCCGCGAGCACGTCCTCCCGACGCGCGAGCGCGACCGCGACGTCGGCCCCGCCGGCGCGCGCGGCGTCATCGATTTCGGAGATGGCCTCCGGAGACAGCAGGACGGTGTCGGCGGTGGTGATCAGCACGGGAAAGGACACGTTCGCGACGGCTTCCAGCACGCTGTCGACCAGATTGGGGCGCGACGCGACCACCTTGAGCCGCCCGCTCGCGCGCAATGCGGCGACCTCGGGCAGGTCTTCCAGGCCGGAGCCCGCATTGATCGAGATCACGATCGATCCGACGGCGGGGCAGGCGGCGACCGCAGCCAGCGGATGCAGCGCCATGGCTTGCCCGGCGACGGGAGCCAGAGCCTTGAAGGCGACGCCCATGGCGTTTGCGAACGCGTCGGGGCGCCCCTCGCGCTGGCCGGCGAGGATGAGGACGGTGAGCCCGCGCGACGGCGCCCGGCTCACGCCGCGCGCTCCAGCCGCTCCGCCATGACCAGACCCTGCCGTCTCAGGCTGTGGCCGACGATCGATTCGACCAGCTCGGCGTGACTCAGCCCAAGCGTCGCGGCCGAGCGGGATATGCTCTTCGTCGACCAGAGATTGCAGGACAGGTTGACCTCCATGAAGGCGATCGCTCCTGTCGCGGGGTCGAGACGGAACTCGAAGCGGCCGTAGTCGAAAGGCCAGAGCTCCGGCACGAGCCGGCGCGTGTGCTCTTCGAGCCGCGCGACCAGGCCTGCGTCCTCGACAGGCGAGAGCGGATCGCAGGCGAGCGTCGGCACGAGCGAGCGCTTCTCTTCGTAGGAGCGCACTTCGCCCAGCGCCTCCGGGCAGTGCGCCATCGGCGGCAGAAGCCACGGCTCGTCGCCGGCTCCGCCGATCACGGGAACGGCGACGTCGAGCAGGGGGAGATACTCCTCGACGATGACGTCGTGGCCGAGCTCGTGCAATCGGGCGACGTGGTCGCGGGCTTCAGCCCATGCGTCGACGACCCGCACGCCCCAGGAGGCGGACGAGGCGTTGGGCTTCACAACCAGCCGTTCGGGGCGGAACGCCGGTTCGACGATCGGGGCGCCGCGGCGGAGGATCGTCCAGGCGGCGGTCGGAACCGCGTGGTGGCGAGCGACGAGCTTGCTCAGATGCTTGTCGTCCGCGAGTCCGCGCAGGATGGGGCTCGCGCCGAGAAACGGCACGCCGCGGCGCGTCAGCAGCAGGGGCGCGAGCATCTCGCTGTTCTGGAAGCCGGCGCGGTTGAGCAGCGGGATCACGAAATCGGCCGCCGGCGGCGCTTCGATGGCGGCGTAGTCCTGCTCGGGGACGACGTTCAGCCCGATCGCCTCGAGCGTGGTCCTCAGCTCGTGATGATAGATCGCGTGGTTGCCGTCCACCTGGTCGGGCGCCCCGCAGCTGCGCGCGTGCTTGGCGAGGAACATGACCCGGAGCCGCGCCTTGTCGGCGTCGGGAATGCGGGCGCGTTTGGCGTCGGTGCTCATCATCATGATGGCTTCATTACGCCGAAACCAAGACAGTAAAGAGACAATATAGAGCGGTTTAGATTGCCAGCTTACAAGAGTAATGACGTTTATATGAAATATTGCCGGCTCATACTGCCGTGCCGCTAATTGCCTTCGAAGCCCGGCCCCTCAGCCACGCGCAGCTTGCGTTCGCCGCGCACGCGGGCGACCAGCCGCCAGGAGGGGCCCGGCGACCGCGCGGCCGCAAGCTCCATCTGCAGTCGCCACCATTCCCAGGGGAGGGCGGAGCCCGTCCAGGGGCGGCGGCCGTCGAGACAGGTGACCGCCACGAAGACGGAGACCTCGGCCGCCGCGAACAGTTCGTCGAGCGCCCAGGGGACGTCGTCCTCGGGCAGGCCGCCGAGAACGCCGACCGACGCGACGCCGTCATGTCTGCGCATCGGGGGCGCCACATGCGGATAGGCCCACTGGTTGCGTTCGGGGCCGAAGTCGTCGCCGACCCGGGTCGGGGAACACTGCAGAACGGAGCGGGCGTCGGAGGCGAGACGCCAGTCTTCGATGGCGGAGCCGTAATCGTGCCCGTCTCGCTGCGCGCCCGCATCCAGCACGGCGAGCGCCTCCGCGAAGCGCGGCGTCGGGCCGGACCGCGAGAAGGCGTTGAACCGCGCCGCGTTCGCCTCCGCCTCGAGCCTTCGCCAGACGTCGGCGTGCGGGTGCTCACGGTAGCGCAACTGATCCGGGAACGGCCGCCAGGGCTGGAGGCGCAACGTCGTGTAGTGGACGCAGCGCGAGCGACCGGCCTCATGCTCGCCGTCGCGGGCGTTCCAGACGCCGGGCAACGGCCCCCACACTCCGGAGCCGTCGGCGAGAGGAGCCAGGAAATGACGGCGGCGGCGAAGCGTCCTGGCGTCTTCGATCCGCCAATGCGCCGCCATCGCCGCGCAGTCGATCAGCGCCACCGAGGTCTCGCCGGGATCGACGCAGAGCACGCCTGCGCCGGCCATGTCGAGGTCGAACAAGTCGGCGGGGTCGGCGAGATAGACCTGATCGACGTCGTTGTAGATGGCCCGGCCGACACGGCCGGCGAGGGCGGGGATCGCGAAGCGGTAATTGGTGAAGCCCGTCGTCCAGCGGGCGCGGTCGAAGCCCGCAAGATCCCGCATCAGATGGACCTCGTAAGCTCGCGAGGGGTCGCGATGACGCTTCACCGACCATAGGAAGACCCGCTCGGCCCGGGCCTGCATCGGCTCGCTGCCGAGAAAGATGCGCACGGCCGGCTTATCGCTCGGGGCGACGCCGGGTTCCGCGTCGAAGCGCACGACGTCCGGCGCGAGCCTGAATCCGGGCCGTCGCGGCGGATCCTTACGGAGCCAGTAACGCGGCTGGCGATCGTGCCAGCGCGTCTTGAACGGCGATCGGCTGTCGGCGGTGTGGGCCACGACGGTCCATCTGTCTCACAGGTGTGACGGAGGAGGGGTAGTCGCGGCCGATGAAGCGCGCGTGACGACGGTCTGCGCCGCCACAGAGAACGGGAGCGACATGGCTGGGATCGCGGTCATCATGCCGGTCTTCAACCGCGCGACCGCGGCGACGCAGGCGATCGACAGCGTGCTGCGGCAGGACTTCGCCGATTTCGAACTGATCGTCGTCGATGACGCGTCAACGGACGGAAGCGCGGACGCGGTCGCGGCGATAGGGGACCCGCGTCTCACGCTGCTGCGCCAGACCGCGAACGCCGGCGCGAACGCGGCGCGCAACCGGGGCATTCTGGCCGCGAACGCGCCGTTGCTCGCCTTCCTGGACAGCGACGACGTCTATCTGCCTCACAAGCTCGGGGCGCTCATTCGCTTCTTCGAGGCGCGGCCGGAGGTCGACGCGCTGCTCGACAGTTTCGAGATCCGCTATCCCGCCGACAGCGGCAGGCGGACGTTTCGGGCGATCAATCCCACGATCGACTCCAGCGCGGAGATCGAGCGGGGCATGTTCACGCGCCGCATCTTCAAGGCGACGCCGGCGCTCTCGGTCCGGCGCGAGGCCGCGCTGCGCGCCGGATTGTTTGACGAGACCATGCGCCGCCGGCAGGATTTCGACTTCGTGCTGAGGCTCTGCCGCACGGCGCGCTGCGTCTCGACCGACCAGATCTTGTGGACGAAGAACTGGTCGGCGGACGCCATCTCCGCGAAGCAGGCGACCTTCATGGACGCGACGCTCGAGCTTTGCCGACGACATCCGCACTATTTCGCCGAGCCCGACTTTCGGCCGGGACTGGCGCGGGACACGGCGCGGCACTTCGTGCGGCTCGCGGCCACGGGAGGATTCGCTCAGTCCATCCGCGACGCGGGCCGGCTCCGACGGGCCTTTGGGGGCGCCGCCTTCGCCGCGCTGATGGCGCAGGGCTTCGCGGAGATCGCACGGCGCGGGCTGAAGCGCGCGCTGCGTTGACCGATCACGCGCCGCGGGGCGCCGGAACCGAGGCGGGCCTGTCCCCGCGGGACGCCAAAGGCTCAAAGCTCCGCGTCAGAGCGCTCCAAAGCTGCGCGACGAAGAGCAGCGCGAAATAGCCGAGCGCGAGCGCCATGGCGAAGGGGCGCCGCCAGAGCGGCAACCCGACCTCGCCGCCCTTGCGCAGGATGCGCGACCAGGAGCGCACGACCTTCGAGGCGAGGAAGGAGAACGCATAGGCCAGCCGCCCGAGCCGTGTCGGCGTCACGGTGTGGAACGCCTGAAAATCGCGGTCGAGGCCTGCGGTCCACGCCCGCCAGGCGATGAATTTGAAGCCCGGGTGCGGCGCGTGGATCGTCACCGCGTCGGCGGTGCGCACCCATTTGAAACCGCGCTGCGTGATGTCGCGAAGCCAGAAGCCGCACTGCTTCTTGAAGGCGGGCAGATCCGGGAAGGGATGCGCGCGGAAGAAATCGGCGCGGACCGCGCAATTGTTCGCGTGGATCTTGTTGCGCGCCAGCGTGCGGTTGCGTTCGCTCGGCAGGTCGAAGATCCAGCTCAGCGCCATCGTCTTCGACAGCAGATCCTCGTGGCCGAGCACGGTGAAGCCGCCGACCGCCATGATCTCGGGATCGGCGAAGGGCTTCAGGATGTTCTCCAGCCATCCCGGCTGGGGCGCCGCGTCGCTGTCGAGCATCACGACGAGATCGGTTTTGGCTCGCGCTGCGCCGAAGTTCTTGAGCTTGTAGTAGGTGAGGCCAGGCGTCGGCACGAGCTCGAGCTCGCAGAGCTCCCGCAGCCGCGGCGCGACGGCTGCGATCACCGCCTCGATGGTCGCGGCGGCGACCGCGCCCTGATCGTAGAGATAGGCCACGTTCGGCTTCGTCGCCATGCGGGGCTGGACGCGCTCAAGTTCGGATTGCAGGGCGGCCATCGCGCCGCCGGCCCAGTGATCTTCGACGTCGATCGCGTTCTCCCACTCGATGACGATCGTCACCGGCGGCAGAGCCGTTCCTGTCGTGCCCATGGTCGACCTCCCGTCGAAGCCCCGGTCGCGCGGGCGACGACCGCGCCCTACGCCGCCGCCGGACCGTCATCGGCCGGTCAAGACCCGCCGTTATCGGCGACGGCATGTGAAGCAGGCTGTTTAGGGCGCGGATGACGACGGGATCATTACGGGCGCCGTCCGAGGGTCGCGCCCCGGCCGCGGCCGCCGGGGAGGCGCCACGCGTCTGGGCGCTGCTGGCGCGCCGGCCCGGAGACAACAGCCAGGTCGTCGTCCTCGCCGAGGCGAGCGGGCTCGGCTGGGCCCCGAAGCGGCTGGAGTTCCGAAAAGGTTGGGAGGCGCTGCCCAATTTGCGACGCGGCGGGTCGCTGTTTTCCCTGACCCGCGGGGCGCAAGCGGCGCTCCGGGAGCCACCGCCGGCGGTCGTCATCGCCGCGGGCAAGCGGTCCGCGCCGGCGGCGCTTTGGCTCAAGGCCGCGACCGGCGCGCGCCTCGTGCATCTCGGCCGGACCTGGGCGCCCTCCGACTGGTTCGACCTCGTGATCACCACGCCGCAGTACCGGCAGCCGGACGGGCCCAACGTCGTCGTGAACCGCTTCCCGCTCACGCCGACACATGAGACGGCGCCGCCCCGCGCCGATCTCGCGGCCCTGCCGCGGCCGCGGCTGCTCGTGATCGTTGGCGGCGACGCGTCCGGCCTCGCGCTCGACGCCAAGACGGCGCGGCGGCTGATTCGTGGCGCGCTCGACCGCCAGGCGCGCGACGGGGGCTCGCTGCTCGTCGCGACGTCGCCGCGCACATCGGCGCGCGCGGTCGCGGCGTTGCGTAGTGAATTGGCCTTGTCGAACGCGCCGCGCCGCCTCTCGGTGTTCGGGGAGGGCGCGAACGAGTATGGCGCGTTCCTCTCGGCCGCGGACGCGCTGCTCGTCACCGAGGACAGCGTGTCGATGGTGGCCGAAGCGGCGATGACCGGCCGGCCGGTCGCGCTGTTTCCGCTGCCCGTTCGCGGGTCGCTTTCCCCGGTGGACGCGCTGACTCGGAGCGGTGGTTTCACGGCCCGCCTGGTCGAACTCGGGGTGATCGCGCAGCGCCCGGATCTCAAGGGCTACGCCGCGTCGCTCGCACGGGACGGCCTGCTCGATGGCGGCGGTTCGGCCGCCGACCGCATGTCCGCCGAACTCGCCTGCGCCGCGGACCGCGTGCGGGCGCTTGCGCGGCGTGGTCCCGGCGGTTCGAGCGCCACGGTTTCCGGCGCGGTTCGTCGCGGGGCGGGCGCCGGCTGACCGAGCGAGATGACGCGCCCGAAAGAAAGCCCCCGGCGCGGGCGCCGGGGGCTGAGCGGGATGCGGGGGCCGATTCCGGCCTCAGCGGCGTCTGGCCTGGACCCTATTCGGCGGGCACGCCCTGCATGGCCGAGGGCGCCGCCGTCGCCTGAGACTTCGCCACCACGCTCCGGCGCCATGGCTTCAGCACGGCGATCGCGAGGATCGAGGCGAGGATGTTCGCGCCGGCGGCGATCAGGAACACGCCGTCCCAGACGCCCTGCGCCTGCTGCAGATAGTTCGCGAGCGGCACCAGCAGCGCCGCCGTTCCCTTTGCGGTGTAAAGCAGGCCGGCGTTGGTCGCTGCGAACTTCGAGCCGAACGTGTCCGTGCAGGTCGACGGGAACAGGGAGTAGATCTCGCCCCAGGCGAAGAACACCAAGCCGGAGAGAACGACGAACCAGAACGGATCGTGGCCCCAGAGATACAGAAGGTAGATGCCGACGCCTTCCAGGCCGAAGGCGACGAACATCGTGTTCTCGCGTCCGATCTTGTCCGACACCCAGCCGAAGATCGGCCGGGTGATGCCGTTGAGCACGCGATCCACGGTCGCCGCGATCGTCACCGTCGTCATCATGACGCCGAAGAAGCTCATCTGGATCTTGTCGATGTGAAGGTCGGCCGCGATCGGCTTGAGGTTCGCGGTGACCATCAGGCCGCCTGCGCCCACGGCGACGAACATCAGATACATCAGCCAGAAAATCGGATGCTTCAGCACCTCCATGGGCGAGTAGTTGCGGCGCGACTGAACGACGCGAGCGCTGATGACGGGCGCGGGAGTCTGGCCCTCGCGCGGCCCGAAAAGAAACAGCGCGGCGATCAGGATGACGACCGCCTGGCCGATGCCGAACCAGATGAACGCGTTCTGATAGCCGGCGTTCGCGATGGTCTGCTGGATCGGGTACACCGTCAGCGCCGAACCCGCGCCGAAGCCGGCCGCGGTGATGCCCGCCGCGAGACCGCGCTTGTCCGGAAACCACTTCAGCGCGTTGCCGACGCAGGTGCCGTAGACCGCGCCGGCGCCGATGCCGGCGATGATCTGACCGAAATAGAGCTGGCCAAGCGATGAGGCGTAGCCGTTGATCACCCAGCCGACGCCGCACATGGCGCCGCCGAACACGACGACGGAGCGCGGCCCGAACCGATCCACGAACCAGCCTTCGATCGGGACGAGCCAGGTCTCGAACAGCACGAAGAGCGTGAAGGCCCACTGGATCGCGGCGCGATCCCAGCCGAACTTCTCCTGGATGTCGGGGACGAAGAACGTCCAGCCATATTGAAGATTGGCGATCATCACCATGCAGGCGACGCCAATCGCGAGCTGCATCCAGCGATAGGCGTCGCTGACGCGCGGGCCGGGTTCGCCGGCGGCAAGCGCTGTGCTCATTCTCTGCCTCCCAATAAATTTTTCGTGCGGCTCTTCACAACCGCTTGATCAGAGGCTGGTATACGTAATGCCACCTGGCAAGCGAAAAATTCGGTATTCGCAAAAATCACGTCCTCGGCAGCGCGCGCGGGCTGCTCCGTAGCCCTCATTCGCTCGGCCGCAAACCCTTCATTGACAGCCGCCGAGCATGCGTGCATCGTCCACTGGTATACGTAATGCCAGATGCGGCGCGACGCGGCGCAGGGGCTTCGATGGGGCCGGCGACCGGTCGCAAACGACGGATGACGCACGAGACGAAGTGATCTGCAGGCTCTGCGGCGGCGCATCGTCGGCGCCTTCCTGAAGCGCGATCGTGGGCCGTTCGGCCCCGCGATCAGCAGGTCGCGATCCCTGGCGTCAGAAAAACAAAGGCTGGCCGGCGCAGCCAAATAAGCCACGGGAGAAAGCGAAATGTCCGCCCTAGCGCAGATCATCGATCTCAAGACCGCTGACGTGAACACCGCGGAAGCCGACACGCAGCAGGAGCTGACGGACGGCTTTCATCTCGTCATCGACGCCCTCAAGCTGAACGGCGTCACCACGATCTACGGGGTGCCCGGGATCCCGATCACGGATCTCGGCCGCATGGCGCAGGCCGAGGGCATGCGGGTGATCTCGTTCCGCCACGAGCAGAATGCGGGCAATGCGGCCGCGATCGCGGGTTTCCTCACCAAGAAGCCGGGCGTCTGCCTCACGGTGTCCGCGCCGGGCTTCCTCAACGGACTGACGGCGCTCGCCAACGCGACCACAAACTGCTTCCCCATGATCCTGATCTCCGGCTCCTCCGAGCGCGAGATCGTCGACCTGCAGCAGGGCGACTATGAGGAGATGGACCAGCTCGCCATCGCCAAGCCGCTGTGCAAGGCGGCCTTCCGGGTGCTGCACGCCGCCGACATCGGCATCGCCGTGGCGCGCGCGATCCGCGCCGCCGTGTCCGGCCGGCCGGGCGGAGTCTATCTTGATTTGCCGGCGAAGCTTCTTTCGCAGGTCATCGCGGCGGAGACCGGCGCCAGGTCGCTGGTCAAGGTCATCGACGCCGCGCCCGCGCAGCTTCCCGCGCCGTCCGCGATCAAGCGCGCCCTCGACCTCCTCACGAAGGCGAAGCGCCCCCTGATCGTGCTCGGCAAGGGCGCGGCCTACGCCCAGGCCGACGACGCGATCCGCGCGCTCGTCGAGCAGAGCGGCATTCCCTACGTGCCGATGAGCATGGCCAAGGGATTGCTGCCCGACACGCATCCGCTGTCGGCCGGCGCCGCGCGGTCGACGGCCCTGAAGGACTCCGACGTCGTCCTGCTGATCGGCGCCCGTCTGAACTGGCTTCTCAGCCACGGCAAGGGCAAGACCTGGGGCGAGCCCGGCTCCAAGAAGTTCATCCAGATCGACATCGAGCCGCGCGAGATGGATTCGAACGTCGAGATCGTCGCGCCGGTGGTCGGCGACATCGGCTCCTGCGTCCAGGCGCTGCTCGACGCGATGGGCGGCCGCTGGCCGACGCCGCCGTCGGAGTGGATCGACGCCCTGAAGGCGCGCCGGGAGGCCAACATCGCGAAGATGGCGCCGCGGCTCGCCAAGAACTCCTCGCCGATGGACTTCCACGGCGCCCTCGGCGCGCTCCGGACCGTGATCCGGGAACGGCCGGACGCGATCCTCGTCAATGAGGGGGCGAACACGCTCGACCTCGCCCGCGGCATCATCGACATGTACCAGCCGCGCAAGCGTCTGGACGTCGGAACCTGGGGCGTCATGGGCATCGGGATGGGCTTTGCGGTCGCCGCGGCGGTCGAGACCGGCAAGCCGGTTCTCGCCGTCGAAGGCGACAGCGCGTTCGGCTTCTCCGGCATGGAGGTGGAGACGATCTGCCGGTACAAGCTTCCGGTCTGCATCGTCGTCTTCAACAACAATGGCATCTACCGCGGCACCGACGTCAATCCGACGGGCGGGGAAGACGTCGCGACCACCGTGTTCGTCGCGGATTCGCGCTACGACAAGATGATCGAGGCGTTCGGCGGCGTCGGCTACAACGTCACCACCCCGGACGAACTCAGCCGCGCGGTCAACGAGGCGATGGATTCGGGAAAACCGACCCTCATCAACGCCGTGATCGACCCGGCGGCCGGAACCGAGAGCGGCAACATCGGCAGCCTGAACCCGCAGAGCGTCGTGAAGAAGAAAAAATGATCTGATCGCAGCGCTTCCCGACCATCTGAAAGCCGCGACGGAGCGCTCCGTCGCGGCTTTCCCTTTTCTAATCAGCGGGGAGTTTGGGCAATCGACGCGAGACTTCCTGCGTCGCGCGAACGGCGGCGGCCCGAGGGTCAGGACAGGAAGAAGTCGACCGCCTGACTCACCACGTCGGGCCGCCAGGCGTGCGGCCCGTCATACTCGACATACGTCACGTCGTAGCCGGCCTCCTTCAGCCTGGCGGCATGGACGCGCCCGCTGCGCTCGATCGGTATCTGCTCGTCTTGCGTCCCGTGCGAAATGAAGACGCGCGGGGCGCCGGACTGCATGAACACCGACATGAAGCCGGCGGAGGAGACGATCATATGGGTCACAACGTGCCCGTTGGTCGGGCCGAGCGACAGCGCGTAGCTGCCGCCGTCCGAATGGCCGGCGAAGGCGAGGCGCGCCGGATCCAGCAGATAGCGCGAGGCGACCTCCTCGAGCGCGGCGTCGAGACGCTCGCGGTCCGGCCCGTTGCCGCCGATCACGATGTCCCAGGTCGGAAACAGCGACTGCGGAGCGAGCAATAGGAACCCGCGTTCGCGCGCATGGTCCTCCATCATGGGAAGGATCTTGGCCGCGCTGCCGCCGCCGCCATGAAAGAGCACCATGAGGGGAGTGGGCCTTCGGGGGTCGACGCTGTCCGGCGCGACGAGAATGGCGTCGCGATCTTCGAACAGGCCGAGCGCATGTCGGCCGGGCGGCAGAGGCTCCATGACGGGAAGCCGGTGCAGAAAATCGAGCCGGCCCGCGAGATGGGGATCGATCATGCGGGCTCGGTCTCCGGGCGCGCGCTGAGGTCGACCAGAAGCGCCGCGACGACGTCGGTCTGGGAGACGATGCCGGCGAGCTTCTCGTCGGTTCCGACCACCGGCAGGTGATGGACGCCTGCGTCCGACATCTGCGCCGCGAGGTCGACGAGCGACGTATCCGGCCGCGCGGTCTTCACATGGGTCGTCATGATGTCCTCGACCGCCCCATGCGGCGCACGGATCCGGCTCAGAGTGAGCGCCAGCCTGTGACGAAGCCCGAGTCTCGGGCCGAGCCGGCCCCACTCCGCCTTGTCCAGCAGATCGGTCTGGGTGACGATTCCAAGCACGCGGGCGCTTTCGTCGGTGACGGGAAGCACCTTGATGTGGTGGCGGCGCAGCAGCCTGAGCGCCTCGACGAGCCCGGCCTCAGGTGCGATCGCGATCACGTCGCGCGACATGATGTCGGCGCAGGTCGTGGGTCCCGATCGCCGCGTCAGCGCCCGGCGCTGGGCCTCGCGCAGGAGCGTCTCCAGGTCGCCGCGGTCCACGTCGATCATCTGGCCGTAGTCCCGGAGCGCCGCGTCGAGATCCTCTGAGGTGAAGCCGATTCGGGCGGCCGGAGCCGGGTCGCTGGTTCGGTGGTCCACCGGCGGTCTCGGCCGCGCGTGGGGATAAGAGCGCCCGGTCAGATTGTTGAACAGCAGCGCGGTCGTCAGGAGAAGCAGCGAATTGGCCGCGACCGGCCACAGCACGAAGCCGTAGCCGAGCTCCGTGATCGCGGGTCCGCCCAGCACCGCGGTGAGAGCGACGGCGCCGCTCGGCGGGTGCAGGCAGCGAAGCGCCATCATGAGCGCGATCGCGCATCCGATCGCGACGGCCGCCGCGACGAACGGGTCCGGCAGGGCTTTCGCAGCCGTCACCCCGATCAGCGCCGCGACGACGTTTCCGCCGAGGATCGACCAGGGTTGCGCCAGAGGGCTCGCCGGGACCGCGAACAACAGCACCGCCGAGGCGCCCATCGGCGCGATCAGGATCGGCAGCGTGGTGCCGTCCCCGAGCGCCGCCAAGCTGAGCAGGCCCGTCGCGAGGACGCCGATGAGCGCGCCTGCGGCGGAGCGCACGCGTTCGCGGAGGCCGACCGTCGCCGGTTCGGGGACCAGATCGCGCAGGCGCGCCAGCATTGTCGGCATGCTCATTCGGGGAAGGCGGAAAGCAAGTCCGCGCCAGGGACGGCGCAGGAGAGCGCGGACGTTAGCCGCGCGCGGCGTGTCGGGAAACACGACGTCCGGGGGGAGGGGCGACGGCGCGCGGATGGCGCGTCGTCGCCATTCTCGTCGAGGATCAGACAGCCTGCGCCTGATGCAGCTCCTCGATCTGCTGCTGGGTGTAGCCGAGGCCCTCGAGCACTTCGTCGGTGTGCTCGCCGAGCAGCGGAGAGGCCTTGATGTCGACCTTCATGTCCGAGAACTTGATCGGGCTTCCGACCGTCAGGTACTTGCCGAGCTGCGGGTGGTCGACCTCCACCACAGTGCCGCTGGCGCGCAAGGACGGATCGACCGAAATCTCCTTCATGGAGAGCACGGGCGAGCACGGGATGTCGAACTTCCGGAGGATGTCGACGGCCTCGAACTTGGTCTTGTCGGCGAGCCATTCCTCGATCACGCCGAAGATGTCCATGATCTTGTCCTGGCGGGCGCGAGCGGTGTTGTAGGCCGGATCGTCGATCCACTCCTCCTTGCCGATCGCCTTGCAGATCGGCGCCCAGGCGTGGCCCTGGATGGTGAAGTAGATGTAGGCGTTGGGGTCCGTCTCCCAGCCCTTGCACTTCAGCACCCAGCCCGGCTGACCGCCGCCGCCGGCGTTGCCGCCGCGCGGCACGACGTCGGTGAACTCGCCATGCGGGTACTGCGGGTACTCCTCGAGGTAGCCGAGGGCGTCGAGGCGCTGCTGGTCCCGCAGCTTGACGCGGCAGAGATTCAGCACCGAATCCTGCATCGACACGGCGACCTTCTGCCCACGGCCGGTCTTGTTCTTGTGGTGCAGCGCCGTGAGGATGCCGATCGCGAGATGCATGCCGGTGTTGGAGTCCCCGAGAGCGGCGGCCGACACGGTGGGCGGGCCGTCCCAGAAGCCGGTCGTCGAGGCCGCTCCGCCGGCGCACTGCGCGACGTTCTCATAGACCTTGAGGTCCTCGTAGTGATGGCCGTCGGAGAAGCCCTTCACCGAGGCGAGGATCATGCCGGGATTGAGTTCCTGGATGCGCGCCCAGGAGAAGCCCATTCGGTCGAGAGCGCCAGGGCCGAAATTCTCGACCATGACGTCGGAGTCCTTGATCAGCTTCTCAAGGACCTCCTTGCCCTGCGCGGTCTTGGTGTCGAGCGTCAGCGAGCGCTTGTTGCTGTTCAGCATGGTGAAGTACAGCGCGTCGGCGTCCTCGACGTGGCGAAGCTGCGAGCGCGTGACGTCGCCCGAGCCGGGACGCTCGACCTTGATCACGTCGGCGCCGAACCAGGCCAGGAGCTGCGTGCAGGCCGGGCCGGCCTGCACATGCGTGAAGTCGATGATCTTGATGCCTTCGAGTGGCTGGCTCATGTAGGTTAACTCCCTTGGATCGTTTGATCGCAGCTCGTGCAACGGCTCACGTTCGGGCGTCGTGGCGACGCCTCGTCTCTGTCGCGGTCGCCCGGGTCGGGGCGGCCGGGGTCAAGCGCCGGCCTTTTCGGAGGGCCGGGCTTCAAGCTCCGCGAGTCGACGCCGCAGCTGGCGCTCTTCGGTCCAGCGCGCCGTCTCGTCGCGAATGATGGCGGTGATCCCCGTGACGTTGCGCTCGGCGTCGAACAGAAGGCCGACGGTGAAGGCGATCGACAGGGCTCGTCCGTCCTTATGAAGCGCGGGGACCTTCAACAGATCGCTGCCGTAGCGGGTGATCCCCGTCCGCATCGTCTTCTCATAGCCGCGCCAGTGTCGCTCCCGGTGCCGCTCCGGCGTGATCAGGTCGAGCGACTGGCCGAGCGCTTCAGACTCCGCGAAGCCGAAAATCCGCTCCGCCGCGCCGTTCCAGACCGTGATGATCCCGCGCGCGTCCGACACGACGATCGCATCGCCGGAATTGGCAACAAGCTGGGCGAAATCGACTGGCTGCATACGACCGCCGACGAGGAGACCGTCGACCCTTTGTGGCGTCCGTCCGGGGGGATGTTCCCGGCTTCCTCTTGAACTCCGCGGCTCGCACAGCGGTCGCCGAGCTCATAGGCTGCGGCGGTCGCGGCGGGGGGCGCGTCGCAAATTTCCTCGGTCGGCGCCGGCTTGCCGCGATCTAAGGGCGCCGTCGCTCTTCTTATCTGTTGGTATTTGGTATGCCAGTAGATGTCGGTCGTCAAGGGCGACGCAGCGCGGGCGGGCCTCCCGCGGCGTCGCGCCCCGAGCGGTCGCGAACCAACCGGCGCGCGCCCGCGCCCTTAACGAGGTGGATCAATGTCGTCGGCTCCGGTCATCCGCATCAAACAGCTCGACGGCTATAGGTTCGTCGTTGATTTCGGCCCGGAGCTCCCGGGCCTGCTCGTCGACGAGGCTCCGCCCGTGGGGGGCGGCGAAGGGCCGTTTCCCGAGCAGCTGCTGGTCGCGGCGGTGGCCAACTGCCTGTGCGCAAGCATGGTCTTCGCCCTGGGCAAGTTTAAGCAGGATGCGGGCGACGTCGCCGCCGAGGCGGACTGCGTGCTCGGCCGCAACGAGGAAGGCCGCCTTCGAATCCAGGGGATCGACGTCGCGATCACGCTCGGCGCCGACGCCGGCGACATGGACCGGATCGATCGCGTGCTCGAGCAGTTCGAGCGCTTCTGCACCGTCTCCGAGAGCGTGAAGACCGGCGTGCCCGTGAGCGTGCGCGTCAGCGACGGAAAAGGGCTGCGGTTGAAATAATCGCGGGCGCCATCAGTTCGAGCGACGACGGCGCCGAGACGCCGGTTCAGCCAAGGGAAGGATGCGCCATGAGCGACGGAGGCGCCGTATCGGCGGGAAAGCCGGAGGATCTGGCCCGTCTGTTCTTAGCCCGGGCGAATGCGGGCGACCTCGACGGCCTGGTGGCCTTGTACGAGCCGGACGCCGTTCTCGCGGCCGGGGACGTCGTCGCCTCGGGACACGCGGAGATCCGCACGTTCTACGAGACGCTCCTCGCGAAACGCTCGCACTTTCCGCCGGTCGACGCATTGCCGCCGGTTCTCAACGGACCGCTCGCCATGACCTTCTCCCGGTCATCCAACGGAAACATATCGGCCGAAGTGGCTCGCCGTCAGGACGACGGGACGTGGCGTTGGGCGATCGACCAGTTGAAGATCAAGCCGATCGCCCCCGAGAAGGCCTGAGCGCACGCTGGCCGTCACCGAGGCCTTCGGGTTCAAACGGCGAGGAGGCTCAGGGCTTCGCGGCGATGGCCGGGTCGACGAGCGCCGCGAACTCTTCGATGGTCAGGCGGCCGGCCGCGAACTTGCCGTCCACGACGAATGTCGGCGTCGCCTTCACGCCGGCCGCGGCGCCTCGATCTGCGATCGCGTTGATGTCGTCGAGCAGCGCCTGATCCGAGAGGCACTCCTCGAAGGCGGCGCTGCCCATGCCGTTCTCGTGCATCAACTCGTGCAGCCCGGCGACCGGGTCCGGCGCATGCGCCCAGCGTTCGTCCGTCCGATACAGCAGGTCGACCGTCGCCGCCCATTTCGGCGCGCCAGAGCAGCGCGCCAGCATGAAGGCGCCGGCCGAGACCGGATCGAGCGGGAATTCGCGGACCACGAAACGGATCTTGCCGGTGTCGACATAGCGGCGCCGCACCTCCGGCCACGTCTCCATGTGGAAGGCGCGGCAGTTGTGGCAGGTCAGCGAGGCGTATTGGATCACCGTGACCTTGGCGTCCGGCGCGCCGAAGACGTGCTCATTGGGGCCGAGCGCCATGATCGGAGCGACGTCGGCGGGGGCCGGCGGTTCGGCGCGTGCGGGCGACGCCAGCAAAGCGAGGAGGGGAAGAAGCGCCAGGACGCGGCACGGCTTCATGGCCCTTCGGACTCCTTTAGGATGCCGTCATAGACCGCGTAGGCGTATTGGAAGGCGGCGGCCGCCACCGCCGCGTCGGTCGCAGGCCATCCGCCGCTCTGGCTGTCGAAGGCCTGAAGCAGCGCCCGCTGGCTCCATTCGACGCTGGAGCGGGACGCCCGGATCGGCGCGTTGTCGACGAGGACGTAGACGGGATTGGAGTGGCCGCCGCCCATCAGCCGCAACGCGACCCAGCTGCTGCGCTCGACGGGGATCTCGAACTCCAGGCTGTGGAGAGCGCCGTCGGCCGGGAGCGGCTTGGTCGCGACGACCTTGCCGTTCGACACGATCTCGACGTTCACCGACCGTGTCGCGCCGTAGCGCGCGCGCTCCACGCTCCAGCCGCCGGCGCCCGACGCCGCAGGCGACGGCTGAGCGGGCAGCGACGCACTGAGCGTCGCCGAAATCTTCACGGGGCCGGGCATGGCGAGCTTGACCTCTGCGCCGACGCGGCGATCCGGGCGATGGCCGCCGACCGTGAAGTCGGCCACCGCGCTTCGTCCGTCGGAGACATAGAGGTTCTGTTCGTCGAAGCGCTTGCGGATCTGCTCCAGTTGGGCGCTCGGCCCCTTCGCGCCGGCGCTGGCGACCTCGACGTCCGCGGCCGCGCTGCAGGTCATCCCGCCGACGATCTGGGTCCGCATGCCGGCGTTCAGGCTGTGGTACCAGGGGTTCAGCTCCTCGACATAGGAGCCGCCCCCGACCTGCAGCATGTCGAGCGCGTTGTGCGCGACGC
The DNA here is from genome assembly GCF_049446035.1 of Hansschlegelia sp. KR7-227. Classification (NCBI taxonomy): domain Bacteria; kingdom Pseudomonadati; phylum Pseudomonadota; class Alphaproteobacteria; order Hyphomicrobiales; family Methylopilaceae; genus Hansschlegelia; species Hansschlegelia sp. KR7-227. The sequence continues at coordinate 401,833 of NZ_JBMSEA010000002.1, read as the reverse complement.
TGAGCGCGAAGGCGCCGCTGCCGTCGGTCAGTTCGCCCCGGGTGTTGGGCAGCTTTTCGACGCCCGGCGTCCTCGTCGAGGGGAGGGCGGGCTTCAGGCCGGACAGGCCGCCTTGCGACCTGATGGAGGCGAGCAGGGGAAGAATGTAGCCGCTCGAGGCCGGCGCTCCTGGGCCGACCAGGGAGGCGTCCCGCACCCCGAAGCCGTCGATCACGCCGGCGCCTCCGCCGGCCTCGATCGAGGCGCGAGATATGATGGCCCTGGTCTCGCCGTCGGACCGTGCGGACAGGGCGCAGACCGCAAGCGACGCCGCCGCCGCGGGGGCCGCCGGCACGGCGGCGACCTTTTCGATCGCGGCCGGAGTTTTCGCGGGTTCGTCGGCGACAGCGGTCGAAGGGGCGGCGGCCGCCTGGGCCGGAAGCGCCGGCTGCGACGGACGTTCTGCGGTCTTGCGGTCCGGCTTCGGGCCCCAAGACAGCTGAAACTGCCGGTCGCCGTCGAAGGTGACGCTGAGAAAGGCTTCGAGGGCGCCGAAGGAGGGCGCGGTCCAGGGGCTCGCGAAGCCGAACTGCCATGTGCCCGCCGCCAGGATGATCGCGGCCGCGGCGACCTTCACGCCTGAGGCGAGTCGCCGGTAGAATCTGGCCTTCTGGACGCCGGAGACGGACATGTCGGGTTACCTGCGCGGCGCGAGCAGGATCTGCGCCTTGGAACGCACGACGTTCAGGATCTTGTCTGCGACATAGCCGAGGATCGCGGGCAGCACGACGTCGAGCCGGACAATGTCTTCAAGCACGGTGATCGTGCCGAGGCAGTTGACGCCGAGCGCGCGGACGCGGAAATTCAGGACATTCTCTTGCCAGGCCGCAAATTCGACGGTCAGAGGAAGAGACATGCTCTTCGTGCCCTCGACGCCGGACTTGATGCGATTGATCGCCTCGGCCTGGCCGAGATGGTGAGTGAGGGTCAGAGTGACGGGTTTGGACATGTCAGTAGCCTCCCGGGCGCGCAGGCCGTGAACCGGCGTCGTGCGCTGTCGCTGGCATTCGGCGCCTTTGCGCTGGCGGCCGCAACCGTCGAAGGGTCGCCTTCGCAGGCGGCGGGAAGCCCCGGCGCTGGCGGAGCGCTGTTTCGGCAGAAATGCGCGATCTGCCACCGCACGGCGCCGAACGCCCATTCGATCGGTCCCAGCCTCTACGGCGCCTTCGGCCGGATCGCGGGAACCGCCGAGGGCTATCGCTATTCCGACGCGCTCGCGGCGCTGAAGCTTCGCTGGGACGAGGAGAGCCTGTCGGCATATCTGAAGGACCCACGAGCCGCTGCGCCCGGCAACAAGATGAACTTCCCCGGCGTGCCCGACGCCGGCCAGAGAGCGGATCTCGTGGCCTATATCCGCTCTCTCGCCGCTCCCCAGCCGTGAGCCTCAAAGGCCGGCGCTGCGAAAGCGGGCGCGGGTGATCGCGTCCGAGGACAGGGCCTCCGCCTCGAGATAAGCGAGCTTCCGTTCGAGCGCCGCGAACTCTCCGGTGAGGCGCGCCGACTGCGGCTCCGCCTCGAACGGAGCCTCGATCAGCCTTTCGTCGTCGCGCGCCGACCGGATGACGCCGTCGATCGTCCTGATCGCGACATAGAGCGCGGCGTAGGCGGCGATCGCCCAGAGCGGGCTGAGATAGAGCCCGAGCAGGAAGGCGAGGCGGAAGACGATCGCGCTCAGCCCGGAGAGCTTCGCCAGCGTGTGGCAGACGCCCATGAGCCAGCCGCCCATGCGCCCGCGGGCGATCGCCCTGACGACGAACCTCACCGCGCGGCCTCCGATCCTGCGCGCTGGCGTTCGGGCAGCATCAGGCTCTCCAGGCTTTCGATCCGCATCGCGATCTCGGCGGCGTTGCTGTTGAGATCGGCCAACCTCTCCTCCCGCTCCGCCCGGACCGCGGCCGCGTTCAGGCCGCGGACGAGCGCCGCCGCGACCGCGCAGGTCGGCACGACCACGAAGCACAGGAAGGCGGCGAGCGTCAGCACGGCCTCAGGCCTTTTCGTGCGAGATGGCCTGCTGCTGGCCGATCTTGGTCCGGAGCTCCTCGAGTTCGGCGCTCGCCGAGGCCTCGATGGCGAGACGGTTCAGCGTGCCCGACAGTTCGGCGGTGCGGCCGAGATCGTAGGATTCGACCTTCCCTTCGAGCTCGTCGAGCATGTCCTCGACCTCGCCGAGCTGGGCCATCGCCGTGTCGATCCGTTGATCGTAGGTCTTGCGGCGGAGCCAGAGGCGCGTGGTCGCCGTGCGGTGGAGCGTGCGGTTCGCGCGTTCGCGCGCCTTCGCCTCCTGCAGCTTGTTCTGCAGCCCCGCCATGTCCTGGCCCTGCCGCTGCAGCGAATCCACGAGTCGCTCAAGTTGATCTTCGAGCGTCGCCAGGATCGAGGCGTTGCGCGCCTTGGCCTGAAGCGCCTCGGAGGCGAGGTCCTCACGGTTCCGGCGCAGCGCGAGTTCGGCCTTCGACTGCCAGTCCTGCGTCTCGGCGCGAAGCTTCGCGACGCGGCGCTCGAGCTCCTTTTTCTCCGTGATGCTGCGGATCGCGGACGAGCGCGCCTTCACGAGCGTCTCCTCCATGTCCTGGATCAGCAGGCGCAGCCGCTTCTCGGGGTTGCTCGCCCAGGTGACCGCTGAGTTGAGGTGAGACCGTCCGACGTGAACCGCCCGGGAGATGATGCCCATGTCACGCTCCTGCTTCTGAGGGCGGCCGGCGATCGCTGCGCCGCCTGCCGCGGACGTGGACTAGCAAAAGGCGGGCCATGGCGTCGGCCACATCGCCCCGCTTCAAACCTCATGTCGCTCGCGCGCCCGAGGGCGTTCGAGCCGCTCTTCCGGAGCTCCCCAGCATGCCTGAGGCCCTAAGCCGCGAGCGAGAGACCCGAGCTAGAGCAACCCTATAGTGTGAGATTTTCTTGGGCTGAGCGGCATTCCGGTGATCAAAAACAGAGCAAATAGCTAAACGAAAATGAAATTCATCTAGACGTTTCTTGTGAGCCGAACGGAGTGGAGTCGTTCGAAACATATGGCACGAAACCTGCTGTTGCCTGCCGGCCGCTGAGCCGGTCGGGGGCCGCATTCGCTGGCAGGAGAAGTCATGAACCACCCGGGGTCCACTGCGCGTTCTCTTCGGTCTCGCCTCCTGGGCGTCTGCGCGTTTGCGGCGCCGGCGCTCATGTCCATCGCGGCGTCGTCCGCCGTCGTCGCGCAGCCCTTCTCGTCGGGCTCCGCCCAGCCGCCGATCGTGACGGGCGTGGCGAAGCAGCCGCTGATGCTGCAGGTCGACCACCTGATGCAGGCGATGTCCTATGTCGGGCGTCCGGTGTCGGAAGCCGATCGCGACGCGCTCTACAAGGCCGGCGAGCTTCCGGACGCCGAGGCGTCGACCGCGATCCAGCAGATCCTGGACCGCTATGTCATCGCCCGCGTCGACATCGACCCGCTCAGGAAGCTGACGGTCCTCCCGATGAGCGGCTCCACCGAGCCGCTCGTGAAGAACGGCTGGACCACCTACCTCGTAAAGATCCAAAACCGCGCCGGCGCGACCGACAAGCTCGACGTCGACAGCCCGCACGCGGCGATGCCCTACGATTTCTCGCGCATGCAGGTGGAGCGCAGCGTCTATGACGACCAGTTTACCGACGTCATGCTGGAGCATGTCTTCCAGACCGGCGTGACCTGGGGCACCTGGGGCGGCGGTTACCCCTATAAGCAGCCGCCGCAGCCCGAGCAGGCTGGGATCTGGCCGCAGCATGGCGACCTGTCCTTCGTGCCGACGAAGGACCGCTGGGCAGCGGTGAGCCTGTTCCAGGGCGCGCCGATGGCGAAGACCCTGTCGGGCCTGCCGCTCGAATATGTCATGCTGCAGGTGTACAGCCGCGACGAGGGCCAGAAGAACCTCACGCTCTCCTTCAACGTGGGCGAGCTGCGGTCGAGCGGCACCGGCTCCGTGCCCTACACGCCCGCCAATCCGGGCATGCGCGGCGAGGCGGAGTTCAGCTTCAACGTCGGCAAGGCCGTGCCGGTGACGCTGAACGTGCTCGACGAGCACGGCAAGCCGACCGCGGCGCGCTTCACGATCCGCGACAAGCTCGGCCGGGTCTACCCGTACCGCACCAAACGCTACGTGCCCGACCTGTTCTTCCAGAACCAGATCTACCGCTATGACGGCGAGACGGTTGAGCTTCCGGCCGGCGAATACACCGTCGAGGCCGCGCGCGGACCTCAGTACGAGAAGTACACGACCACCATCACGGTCAAGGCGGACACGCCCTCGACCGAGAAGTTCCAGTTCAAGCGCTGGATCGACCCGCGCCAGCTCGGCTATGTCAGCCTGGACAAGCACGTCCACACCGCCGGCTGCCTGCACTACAACGATCCGACCTACGGCATCGAGCCGAAGGACATGCTGCGCTATTCGACCGGCGAGGACCTCGACGTCGCGGACATCCTGATCTGGGGGCCGAACTGGTACTATCAGAAGGCCAAGTACTTCACCGGCCAGCCCGATCCGACCTCGACTCCGAACAACGTCGTCACCCACAATCTCGAGGTCTCGCAGTTCCCGAGCAGCGCCGGCGGCCACACCAGCGGCCACGGAATTCGGGACATTGACTATCCCGGGACCAAGAAGATCGAGGACTGGCCGAGCTACACGCTGCCCGTCCTCAAGTGGATGCAGTCCCAGGGCGCGCTGTCGAGCTACACCCATTCCGGGTTCGGCCTCGACGTGCAGTCTGCGGACCTGCCGAACTACATCACGCCGCCGATGGATAGCATCGGCGCCAACGAGTACATCATGACGGTGGCGCATGGCGCGACCGATCTGCTGGGCGTCGGCAACACCAACTTCATCTCCGAACTGAACATCTGGTACCACACGCTCAACGCAGGCTACCGCACCGAGATCGCCGGCGAGACCGACTGGCCGTGCATCAACGGCGAGAATGTTGGCCGCGGCCGCTCCTACGCCAAGGTCGCGAGCGCCCCCGGCGCCGCTGTCTCCTACCAGGGCGTGCTCGACGCCATCGACGGCGGCGACTCCTATGTCTCCGACGGACGCAGCCACCTGATGGCGTTCAAGGTCGACGGCAATGTGCCGACCCGCAAGGTCGGGTCCGAGATCAAGCTGCCCGGACCGTCGACCGTCACCGTCACCGCGGACGTGACCGCGCTGCTGCCGGTCGAGCCCGAGACCATCGAGGTCCTCGGGTCGGCCTACCCGATGGAGACGCAGGCGACGGTCTATCACCCGACGCCCGAGCCCAAGAAACAGCGCATCTCCGACCTGCCGGTCACCGGCGTCAGCTGGCGCAACATTCCCTGGTGGCACCTCGAGCGCGCCCGCATCGGCGACAGCCGGAAGGTGCTGGTCGAGGTCGTCGTCAACGGCAAGCCGGTCGCGAGCAAGGAGATCGAGGCGGACGGCTCGACGCAGCCGGTCGAGTTCAACGTGCCGCTCGAGCAGAGCAGCTGGGTGGCGCTCCGCATCCTCGGGGCGAGCCACACCAATCCGGCCTTCGTGATGATCGACAAGAAGCCGATCCGCGCCTCCAAGGCGAGCGTGGACTGGATGATCCGCGCGCTGCAGCAGGCCTATGAGGTGAAGCGCAACGGTTGGCGGCCGGAGGATTATGGCGAGGCGGTCGCGGCCTACGACTACGCCTACGAATCCTTCAAGAAGATCCTGCACGAGACCTCGGCGCCCTGACCATCAGGCGCGGGTCCTTCGGGTTGACCGGGCGCGGATGTCGCCGCGCCCGGGCAGCCGCCAGACAAGGTGGTCCCATGACTTTTCGTCACTTCGCGACGCTGCTGTGCGTGCTCGCGGCGCCGCTGTTCGGCGTCGTCGCGCCTCTCCGAGCGGAGACTCCGCTGGCGGCCGTCCCTGTCCCGGACGTCGAGGCCGTGACCGCCGCGCATGCGGAGTTCTGGCGGGCCTATGAGAAGCGGGACCTGTGGCGCGTCAGTCTGGTCTGGGACACCGCCGACGACACGATCTCGGCGGCGTTTCCGGCCTCGTCGACGATCTCGGTGAGCTGGTCCAACATCCAGGAGAGCTTCCGCCGCTCGTTCTCCCACAACCGCGACATCAAGATCGACGTCCGAACCTTGCGGACCAACCGCGAGGGCGACGTCGCCTGGGTTCTGAGCGCGGTGCGCTTCGAGGCGATCCAGACCCAGACCGGCCAGTTCGTCCTGCTCGATCGGATGCTGACGACCGAGATCTACAGGCTCAAGGACAGCGCCTGGAGGCTGGTCCACTATCACGGGCACTATCCGGGCTTCCGCCCGCAGGCCGAAGATCCCGCCACCATGGTCGCCGCGCCGACGCGGCCGGCGCCGACGGACAGCCCCGCCTGGCAGGCGCATGAGCGCTTCGTCGCGGCCTTCTCCGCCAAGGACCTCGGCGCAATGTTCGGGCTTCTGTCGTCCGAAAAGGACGGCTCGGCGATGCAGCCGATGAGCCCGATCCCGTTTCTCGGGCCGGAGAACGTCGTCGCGAGCTGGAAGAAGACCTTCGCCGACGTCGAGGCGCTGACGATCGAGCCGCTCAAGGTGGTGGTGAGCGAGTCCGGCTCCGTCGCCTGGATCACGGAACACAGCCAGTACCACATCGCCTTCAAGGCGCAGCCCGACCTCGTGCAGCACTTCCACAACGTGCTGACCACCTACCTGCTGCGCAAGGAGGCGGGCCAGTGGCAGATCGTGCACTACCACGCCCATCTCGGCTTCGCCTTCGAGGATCACGAGCATTGACCGATCTTGCGACGCGGATGATCGCCACGCTCGGCCAGCTGGGCCCGGCCGCCGCCGTGGCGCTGCTCGCTTTGGCCGCTCCCTTGGGCGTAGCCCAGGCGCGCGAGCCTGAGGGCGTTCGCGCCCCAGCGCTCCCGATCATCGTCGCCCGGCAGGCGAAGCCGGCGCGCGAGCGCCTCGACGCCAATGTCGCGGAGGTGCTGAAGACTCTCGAGCAGGCGGGGGTCGACGTGCCGGCCGCCGACCGCGAGGCCCTGGCGGCCACGAAGGACATGCCGGACGGCCTCGCGCTCGGCGAGACGCAGAAGGTTCTCGATCGCTACGCGTTGGCGCTCGTCGACATCAACGACGAGGCGTGGTTCAGCATCACCTCGGCGACCAGCGATCCCGCCGACCGTCCGATCGAACGCCTGAAATGGCGGACCTTCCTTGTGAAGGTTAACAACAACGCGCGGGCTACCAGCCCCTTCGAGGTGCGCAGCCTTCAGGCGGTCGGCGGCGTCGGCGACGGCGTCGTCTCGGCCGAGCCGGGCAGGGGCGCCTGCGAGGACGCGGCCCATGGTTGGGCGCAGTGGTTCCGGCTCCGCATGGTCGGCGAGCCTCTCATGCCGGCCCGGTTGTCGGGCAAGGAGGTCGAGTACTTCGTCGTCCAGATGTGCAGCCTGGAAGCGGGCGACCGCGCGGCCGAGTTCACCTTCTATCTCGGCGGCGGCCAGGTTTCTCAGGGCCATTACGGCGCGATCGGCCTGCTGTTCCGGCCGACGACCGGGCCCGTGGCGGGGCGTTGACCTGACGTGACGGGCGCAGCGCGCGCGACCGGCCTGGACCGACCCGACGGCGAGGCGTCGGCGCGGGAGCTGTTCGGCCTCGACAGCGACCTGATGGTCCCCGTGTTCTCCGAGCGCGGCGCGCACGTCCCGGCGATCGACGAGGCCTATCTGTTCGATCCCGAGACGACGCTCTCGATCCTCGCCGGCTTCACGCACAACCGCCGCGTGATGATCACGGGCTTCCACGGCACCGGAAAGTCCACGCACATCGAGCAGGTGGCGGCCCGGCTGAACTGGCCGTGTCTCCGGGTCAATCTCGACAGCCATGTCGGGCGCATCGATCTCGTCGGCCGCGACGCCATCGTGCTCCGGGACGGCAAGCAGGTGACCGAGTTTCGGGAAGGCGTCCTGCCCTGGGCGCTACAGCGGCCCTGCGTGCTGGTGTTCGACGAGTACGACGCCGGACGTCCCGACGTGATGTTCGTGATCCAGCGCGTGCTGGAGGCCGAGGGACGGCTCACTCTTCTCGACGAGAACCGGGTGATCGAGCCGCACCCGTTCTTCCGGCTGTTCGCGACCGCCAACACGGTGGGGCTGGGCGACGCCAGCGGGCTCTACCAGGGCACCCAGCAGATGAACCAGGGCCAGATGGACCGCTGGAACGTCATCGTCACGCTGGACTACCTGCCGCATGACAAGGAGGTCGGGATCGTCCTCGCCAAGGCCCCGTGGCTGCGCACGCCGGACGGCGAGGAGACCGCGTCCGCCATGGTGCGCCTCGCCGGGCTGACCCGCGCCGCCTTCGCGAACGGCGACCTCGGGGTGCTCATGAGCACGCGCACGCTCGTCGCCTGGGCGGAGAACGCGCGCATCCTCGGCGACCTCGACTTCGGCTTCCGCGTCACGCTGTTCAACCGCTGCGACCGGTCCGAGCACGCGACGGTCCGCGAGTTCTTTCAGCGCTGCTTCGGGCGTGAGCTCGCAGGGCGGCTGGGCGACGGCGTCGCGGCATGAGCGCGCCGGCGGACAATCCCGCGGTGCGCGGAACGATCACGCAGGACCATACGAAGGGCGCGCGACTCGAAGGCAGCGCGCTCGAGGACGCGCTCGGCGTCTGCGCCCGCGCGATCGCCGGTCGCGACGACGTGGCTCTGACGTTCGGCGCCGCCGAGCAGGAGCCCGATCCCGTCGCGGGGCGCGCGACGCGCCGTCCGCCGGGCATGAGCGCGGCGGCCTATGCGGCGCTGCGGGGCGAAACGGACCTCGTCGGGCTGTTTCGCGCCCACCACCAGCCCTGTCCGATGGCGTGTCCGCCCGACCTCCGGCTCGTCGTCGACGCGCTCGAGCGCGTCCGGGTCGAGACGCTTGGCGCCCGCGTCTTCAAGGGCGTGGCGCCCAATCTCGCCGCGGCCCTCGACGAGCGCTGCCTCAAGCCGCACTACACCCACGGGCCGGCGGCGGTTCTGCAGGCCGAGGCGCTCGCCATCCTGGTGCGGGAGGCGCTCGCGCCGACGCTCGCTCCCGACCGCAGCTTCGTCTTCGTCGAGGCCCGGCGCGCGCCGCTTTCGGCGGCGCTCGCTCCTTTCCTCGGACGACTGAGCGAGCGCCTGACGCGCCAGCGGGACTTCGCCGACGTCGCGCTGCAGCTCGCGCGCAGGCTTCCTGCGGAGCAGGCCTCCGTCCAGCCGGGCGAGGCCGCCGGGGAGGTCGAGGCGCGCGGCGACAGCGACCCCGGGCCGGTGCAGGGCGACCAGCGCTCCGAGGGCGAGGCGAGCGGGCTCAAATCGGCGACCGAAGAGGCCTCGGGCGATGCGCCGCTTGTCGGGACGCCGGAGGTCTCGCGCATGCGCGGTGGAGAGGAGGGCGCCTCCTCGCCCCAGGCGGCCGACGAGGACGCCCCGCACTCCGCCCGGCGTTCCGTCAAGGAGGGCGCGGGCGGGCCGCCGGCCTACCGCGTCTTCACCCGCGCCTTCGATCGCACGGCCGCCGCCTCCGTCCTGCTCGCCGAGCAACCCATGCTCAACGCGGATGACGACGACCGAGAAGCCGTCGCCCAGCGCCGGACGGAGGCCGCGCGGCTCGCGGCGCGTCTCCGGACGGCGCTGATGGCGCAACAGCCGCGCGGCTGGGTCCCTGACCTCACCGAAGGTCTGCTCGATCCCCGGCGTCTTGCGCGCGTCGTCACCGACCCGGGCTCGGGCCGCGTCTTCCGGCAACCCAAGGACGAGCCCTTCACCGACACGGTCGTGACGCTGCTCATCGACAATTCGAGCTCGATGCGCGGCGAGCCGCTGAAGATCGTCGCCCAGTCCACCGAGCTGATCGCCCAGGCGGTGGAGAGCTGCGGCGTGCGGGTGGAGGCGCTCGGCTTCACGACCCAGAGCTGGCGCGGGGGGCGCGCCCGAGACGCCTGGATCGAGGCGGGCCATCCCGTCGATCCCGGGCGCGTCAGCGAATTGCTGCACATCGTCTACAAAAGCGCCGACGCGCCCGTTCGTGAGCTCCGCCGCAATCTGAAGCTCATCGCGGCGCGGGGGCTGCACAAGGAGAACGTCGACGGCGAGGCTCTGGAATGGGCCTGCCGCCGTTTGATGCGCCGGCCCGAGCGACGACGCATCCTCATCATGATCTCGGACGGCGCGCCGAGCGAGGAGACCACCCTGTCGCTGTCGCACTATCCCGGCAACGTGCTGGAGGCGCATCTTCGCGCCGTCATCGCCGAGATCGAGCGACGCCGGTCGGTCGAACTGTTCGCGATCGGCATCGGCTACGACGTCGAGCGCCTCTATCCTCACGCCGTCAGGATCGACGACGCCGGCGGGCTCGCCGCCGCCCTGGCCGAGGCGCTGCCGCGCTTGCTGGCGCCCACGGGCCGGCGCCGTCCGAAGATTTCCGCCGCAGCGTGACGCATGCGACAATGATGTCTGGAGTCCGTCTGATGCGAACGTTACGCCGCCGCCTGGTCGCGCTCCTGTTCGTCGCGGCTGCGACGCCTGCCGCGGCTCATGTCGAGTTCAAGGAGAAAGCCGCCGCACCGGGCGAGGTCTTCCGGGCGACCCTGGTCGTCGGGCACGGATGCAGCGGTTCGCCCACCGTGCGGCTGCGGGTGCGGACGCCGGCCGGCGTGGTGGTGACCAAAGCCGAGCCGCCGACCGGGTGGACGGTCGAGACCAAGATCGGCGTCTACGACGCGCCCGTCACGATCGCTCGCAGGACGGTCTCCGAAGGCGTGGTGGAGACCGTGTGGAGCGGCCGGCTCGATCCCCACGGCCATGGCGCGTTCACGCTCGACGCCAGCGTCTCCGACGACGCGAAAGCCGGCGAGCGGATCTTCTTCCCCGTGGTGCAGGAATGCGAAAAAGGCGTGCTGCGCTGGATCGATCCGTCCGAGGACGGGGACAGCCCGGCCCCGAGCCTGCTGGTCGCGCCGAGGCCTTGATTACGAAGGTCGTCCGCCTGTGTCTGGCGGCGGCCCTCGGCCTCGCCTGCCTTCTGCTTCCTGTGGACGCCGAAGCGCACGCCGTCCTGACGGTCGCGGAGCCCTCCGACGGCCAGGTTCTCGGCGCGCCGCCGGCGCGCGCCGTGCTGCGGTTCAGCGAACCCGTCGCGCCGCTCGCGTTTCGCCTGCTGCGGCCGGACGGCGAGATCGTCCGGCTCGGCGACGCCCGGATCGAGGACGGCGCGGTGGTGGTCGGCCTGCCGCTCGGGGCCGAAGCCGGGACCGCGATCCTGAACTGGCGTGTGTCGTCCGCCGACGGCCATCCCGTGGGCGGGGCGCTGACCTTCACGATCGGGGGCGAGGCGGCGGGGGCGCCGGCGCAGGAGCTCGCCTGGAGCACCTACCGCCTTCCCGGCTGGGCCGCGCAGGTCGCGCTTTTGATCAGCGCCTTCGCCGGCGTCGGCGCCGTCGTCTTCCGCTACTGGGTGTTTTCAGCGCGGGCGCGGAGGGACATGCGGCTGGCCTCGGCGGCCGGCGCCGCGACCCTGGCGAGCCTCGCCGCGGCGTCGTGGACGCACGCGCTCGACGTCACCGGCCTGACGCCCGCTGAGATCGGTTTCGCCGACGTGCGAAGCGGCCTGTCCGGCGCGTTCGGCGCGTCGACGGCGCTGATCGCCGCGTCCTCGATCCTGGTTCTGACCTGCGCGGTCGGTCGGCCGCGACCTTCGATCGGGCTAGCCGCCGCCGCTGTCGCCGCCGTCGCGCTCGTAGCCGCCTTCGTCGTCTTCGGCCATGCGAGCGTGGCGACGCCGGCGTGGCTGATGCGGCCGGCGATCGCGCTCCACGTCGGCGGAGCGCTGTTCTGGCTCGGCTCGCTGTTCCCGCTGCTGAACGCGATGGCCTCCTCCGACACCGAAGGTCGCGTCGCTCTGGCGCGCTACTCCGGGCCGATCTTCGTGACGTCCGTGGCGCTGCTTCTCAGCGGCGCCGGGATGGCCGCGGTCCAGCTCGGCGCCGTCGCCGAGCTCTGGAGCAGCGGCTACGGCGTCGTCCTGCTCGCGAAACTCGCCCTGGTCGCGCCGATGTTCCTGCTCGGCGCGCTCAATCGGTTCGCGCTCGCGCCCCGCGTTCATGCCGGCCGCGGCGGGGCGCGGCGGCTCCTGCGCAGGTCGATCGCAGCGGAGATCGTTCTTGGCGCGCTCGCGCTTTGCGTCGTCGGCCTGTGGCGCTTCACGCCGCCGCCACGGACGATGGAGGCCGTGACCGTGACGGTGAACGGCCTCCAGTTCCACGCCCACGGCGTCCGGGCGATGGCCAACCTCGCGCTCAGCCCGGCGCGCGTCGGCCCGACGCGCGTGTCCGTCACCGTTCTCAACGTCGACGCCACGCCGCTGGCCGCGCAGGAGGTCTCGGTCGTGCTTTTCGACCCGCTCGGCCAATTGGAGCCGCTGCGGCGTCAGGCCCGCAAGGTTACGAGTTCCGCCTGGGCCGTCGACGACGTGACGATTCCCGTTCCGGGTCGCTGGACGGTCCGGGTCGACATCCTGGTCTCGGATTTCGAGAAGGCGTCGGTGAAGACCGCCGTCACGATCATCAGGTGATGAGGCGGACCTCGTCGCCCATGGCGACCCGTCCCGGAGTCGTCAGCACGGCGAAAGCGCCGAGGCAGGGGTAGAGCCCAGGCGCGAAATCCGGCAGTTCGATCCTGTTGAGCGCGAGCACCGAAGTCAGCGCGCCGGGCGAACGTCCCAGCGCCCCTTGCGGCAGCATCGGAATCGCGCAGCGCGGCGTCGGCAGCACGAACTTCAGCACGGCGTCGGAGCCGATCCGCATCTCGGCGCCGGTCCAGTCGTTTTCCGCGAAGGCCGGCAGGTCCGGACAATCGACGACGATGTTCGGCCGGTAACGCTCGGCGACGACGCTGTCGTCCCCGCTCGCGTCGCGGATCGCGGCGAGGCTCGTCCGGGTCAGGACGTGGAAGGGCGCGAAATCGAAGAAGCCGCCGACCGGCGCGGCCTGCGCGAGCGGAAGGTCCGTGAACTCGGCCGCCACGTCGAGGCCGCCCTCCAGCACCTGGTCGGGAAGCGAGCGGTCGACCGACCGCTGGTCCTGCCGCGTCTTCAGCAAGCGGACGCGCCGTCCGAGGAAATCGGAGAGGAGATCGTTCAGTCCGTCGTCGGCGGCGTGCGCGTCGCCATTCGGAAAGCGGACATTGACGTCGCTTCCGCCATCGCTCTCGATCGCGAGTTCGAGCATGCGCCGCCAGAGTTGGGGCCGCTTCGCGCTCGCGATCTTGCCCGTTTCGACGTCGAGCAGGGCGAAGCCCCGGTCGCCGGGCAATCCGCCCTCGCCGAGATCCGCCGCGTCGACCCGCTCCCCCAACATCGATTTGACGGGGTAGCGCCAGAGTTCCGAGACGTGTCCGGTCGACATTCTTTACCCCCTGCGCGGCGCTCGGCCGACGGCCGAACCGCTGATCGTCGGCAAGCGTCGTGCCATCGCGCCGCCATGGCGGCCGCCGCCGCGACGCCGGCCCCGGGACGTGGAAGCGGGGCCGAGGGTTCGATGAGAATATGTGCGAAACGTCTAGATAAGGTGCTTTTTGTCGCTTTGCGGACAAGGGCGGAGCGGCGCGGCCGCTCCGCCCTTCGGCGCGGGTCAGGCCACCTTGAGCGTGACGGTCTCGTCCTGCCCAGGCGACCGCCGTCCGACCCAGTAGGGAGCGGTGCGGCGCTTGAGCATCGCGCGGAATTGCGCGGTGGTCTTTTCGAGCAGTTCGCCCGATCCCCAGTTCACGATCACGCCGTGCTGGCGGATGAGGTCCATCATGTCCAGCTCGCCGGCGCGGTATTTCGCGGCGATCGCTCCGGGGTCCTCCTCCAGCCATTTCGAGCGGTTCGCGCGGATGTAGGTGCGCTTCTCAAGCGTGGCGGGATAGTCGACCTCGTACTCCGCGAGGTCGGCGTCGACCTCCCGGACGATCACCCCGTAGTCCTTGGCGGCGCGCTCGATCGAGACGTAGCCGTCGGCGACGTCCTCTCGGACGAGGACAGGGTCACGCTCCAGAGGATCGCCGAGCCCGCCGCCGCCGGCGGAGGGGCGGCTGACGACGTCGCCCGGCGCAAGCGGCTCATTTGAGAACATCGAGCCGAGGTAGCGCTCGTTTTCGAGGTCCTGGTTGACCCACACGCCGTGCGGGATCGAGGGCAGGCCGCCCCAGAGCCCCCAGGTGATCGAGCGCTCGCGGTCGCAGCAGTAGGACACCACGGTGCGGTCGACCTTGGTGAGGATGACGCCCTTGTCGACGCCCATGCCGCCGCGGGATTCGCCGGGTCCCCCGGAGTCCACCCGAAGCTCGTGGCAGGTGGTGAGCACGGGCGCGAGCCGCTCCTGGCCCTCGAAGGGCTGGGTGCCGAGCTGGACGCCGAACACCGGGCCGGTCGCCGCCCAGCCGTCACGGCCATTGCGGGCGCCCCAGCCGCCGACCATCCAGTCGTACCACATGAAGTATTTGTGGCCCCCGGAGGCGTCGCGCTTGTCCTGGCCGCCGATCAGCAGGTAGTCGAGGTTGAAGGTGCAGGCCATCGCCCGCTCGGGCATCACCTCCGCCCAGAGCTCGAAGATCGAGTTCATGATCTTCTCGAACGGACCCGAGCAGAACCCCGCGACCGGCGTCGGCCAGGCGGCGTTGACGACCGACCCCTCTGGCCCGAGGTCGACGGTGACGACGCGGTAGAAGCCGGAGTTCAGCGGGATCTCCGGAAACTGCATCTTGGTGCCGGCCACGATCGCGGCGAAGGAGCCGCCGAAACAGGCGTTCAGAAAGCAGCGGATGCTGGTCGGGTGCGACTTCGACAGGTCGTAGTGGACCGTGTCGTCCTTGATCGTCATCCGCACGCGGATGGGGATCAGCCCTTCGCCGACGCCGGGATCAAGGTCGATGTAGTCCTCCGTCTCCCAGACGCCGTCCGGCAGCGCCGCGACGCGCTGGCGCGTCAGCGTTTCGACGTAGTCCTGCACGGCCCCGAACGACGTCTTGATCACGTCGAGCCCGTATTTTTCGATCAGCCTCACGATCTCCTGCTCCGCGACCTTGGTCGCCTCGGACTGCGCCTCCATGTCGCCGATGATGTCGCCGGGCGCGCGGGTGTTGGACGCGATCAGGTTGCAGACGTCGTGCAGGCACTGGCCCTTGCTCCACACCCTGACGGGCGTGATGCGTAGGCCTTCGGCCATGTGGTCGAGCGCGTTGACGTTGAAAGAGCCCGGCGTCGCGCCGCCGACGTCGGCCCAGTGGCCGTTCGCCTGCGAGAAGCCGAGCAGTTCGCCTTTGTAGAACATCGGCCGCACGATGCGGGTGTCGTTGAAATGCGTGCCGCCCTGGTAGACGTCGTTCACGACGAACACGTCGCCGGGGTGGATGTCGCCCTTGAAGGCGTTGATCACCGCCTTCGCCGTGTAGTGCAGTGTGCCGACATGGGCGGCGATGTCGCCCGAGCCCTGCATGATGGTGTCGCCGTTGACGTCGCACAGCGCGGACGAGAAGTCGCGCGACCAGATGACGAAGGAGTAGCAGGTCCGGAAGATCTGCTCCGCCATCTGATCGACGATGTTGACGTAGGCGTTCTTGAGGACCTCGAAGGTCACGGGGTCGAGGCCGTGGTCCATGTTAGCCGACATGGTTCAGCTCCTGATGATGTGTGGGGCGGGGGCCGAAGTCAGGCCTGCGGGATGCGCATGACGAGGGTGAGCGAGCGGTCGACCGCGGCGGTGACGCCCGGCGGCACCAGCACGGTGGAGTCGAGCTGGTCGATCACGGCGGGGCCCGCGACCTTCATGCCCGCCTTCAGTTCGGCGCGGTCGTAGACTGGAGCGTCGACGGCTTCGGGCAGTTCGTCGAAGCGAACGCGGCGCGTTGCGACCGGCGTCGGCTCGGCGTCCACCGGCTCGAAATCCGCGAACTTGGCCTTCGGAGTCACGCCGGTCGCGATCACGCTGACGCGGTAGATCTCGACGGGCGCGCCGGGGCGCGAGTAGTTGTGCTCGCGGCCGTGCTCCTCGTGGAAATAGGCGATCGCCTCGTCGAGCGAGGTCACCGGCGTTGAGATGTTGATCGACAGCGCCCGCCATTGGCCGAGATAGCGCATGTCGATCTTGCGCTGGAACACCATGTTCTCCGGCGCGACGCCTTCGGTGACGAGCCGCGCGCGGCCTTCGATCTCGAGCTGGCGGAACGTCTCCTCGAGATCGGCGACGTTCACGTCTGCGGCCTTCGAGAGATACATCTGCGAGACGTCGTGCTGGATGTCGACGAGCAGACAGCCGAGCGCCGACGTGACGCCGGGGTTCGGCGGCACAAGCACGACGGGGATCGACAGGTCCTTCGCGAGCGCGGCGCCATGGAGCGGTCCGGCGCCGCCGAACGCCACCAGCGCGAAGTCGCGCGGGTCATAGCCGCGGCGGATCGACAGCAGGCGCACCGCATCCGCCATGTTGGCGTTCGCGACCCTGAGGATGGCGAGCGCCGCGTCCTCGACCGACATGTCCAGCGGCTCGGCGACGCCCTTCCGGATCGCCTCGGTCGCGAGGCCCTCGTCGAGCGACACCTTGCCGCCGGCGAGGCTGGCGCTGAGGCGGCCAAGCACGACATTGGCGTCGCAATTGGTCGGGTTCTCGCCGCCGCGGCCGTAGCAGGCGGGCCCGGGCGTCGAGCCCGCGGATTGCGGCCCGTTGCGCAGCGAATTCGCCGCATCCATCCAGGCGAGCGAGCCGCCGCCGGCTCCGATCGTCAGCACCTCGATCGAGGGGAAGCAGATGGGATAGCCGTATTCGACGAACCATTCCTTGGTGATCTGGATCTGGCCGTCGTCGCAGAGGGAGACGTCGGTCGAGGTGCCTCCCATGTCGAGGCCGATCGAATTCTTGAACCCGGCCTGTTCGGCGACGAAGCGGCTCGCGATCGCGCCCGCCGCGATCCCCGAGGCCGCGAGACGCGCCGCGTACTGCTCCGCCATCTTGGCGGTCATGACGCCGCCGCCGGAATGCAGCAGCAGCACGTCCTCCTTGTAGCCGCCGTCCTTCATGCGCGCCTGGAGGCGGCTGGCGTAGCCGCCGACCACAGGCGCCAGGACGGCGTTCGCGACGGTGGTCGAGAACCGCTCATGCTCGAAGATCTCGGGCATGATGTCGCTCGAGATCGAGATCGAGATCGTCGCGTCGGGCAGCGCCTCGGCGAGAACGTCGCGCATCCGGCGCTCGTTCGCGGGGTTCATGAAGGCGTTGGCGAAGCAGATCGCAACCGTTTTCACGCCGCGCTTCTTGATCACGCGGGCGAGCTCGGCGGCCTCCGCCTCGTCGAGCGGCGCCACGATCGCGCCGGAGTAGTCGACGCGCTCGGTGACGACGAGGCGATCCCTGCGGCGGATGTAGGGCTTCGCCATCTCCTTATAGGTGTCCCAGAGGTCGTCGCGGTTGCCGCGGCGGATCTCGATGGTGTCGCGGAAACCCTTGGTCGTGACCATCACCGCGGGCGGGAAGCGGCGCGTGATGAGCGCGTTGGTCGCAAGCGTCGTGCCGTGCTTGAACAGCAGCAGGTCGTTGAGGTCGACGCCGCCGGCCTCGATGCCTGCGAGCACGCCGTCGATCGGGTCGGGGGTCGTCGGCACCTTGGCGACGTGCATGAGGCCGGTGGCCTCGCTCAGCACGCAGATGTCGGTGAACGTGCCGCCGACGTCGCAGGCCACGCGCACCTTGCGGTTTTCCTCGGTCGTCTGGGTCATGTCTGGCTCCCTTGGAGTCCGCCGCCGAAGCGCGCTGGACCGCGAAAACGAAAAGAGCCGCCGCCAGCGGTCATGCTGGCGGCGGCTCTCTTAGCCGAACCCGGTTGCGGCGATCAATGACGCGCGCGGGTCGATATGACAGGCCTCACGGGCGGCGCGACACGCGCCGCAGCCTCAGAGTCCTATGAATTCATCTGCATCTATGATCGTTGCGCACACAACGTCCATAGTAACCCGCGCCGACATTGCGCGAGAGCGTATGGTCTCATACGCCTCCTGCTCGGAAAACCCTTTCCGAGACATCAGGATCGACTTGGCCTTTTCAAGCCGCCTGAAGCCCTCCAACCTTCCTTCAAGTTTCCGTACCCTGTCAAGCAGGTTTTTTTCTTTCAGAGAAATTGTTTGCGCGACGACGAGACTGGTGAGCAGGCCGAAGGCGCGGATCGGCTTCGTGACGATCGCGCTGGCGCCCGCGCGGGCCACCGCCTCGATCATCGCGGGGCTTTCGAACTCGACGATCCCGATCAGCGTGACATGCGCGCTGCGCTCGGCGAGCCCCTTCAGCAGCACATGGGTGAAGCCATCCTGCCGGAACAGCATGAAGGCGACGTCGGCGTCGGCGGGGATCGCGTCCTTCGGCGGCCACAGCGCCTCGACCTCGCAGCCGATGCGCCGGATATGGGCGACGAGTTCGTCCCGCTCGCGATCCTGCGGGTGATAGACCACGACGCGGACGCTTCGAAGGTCGCGGAGGGCCTTCAGCATCGCCGTCAGATCCCGGAGGCTTTGGCGAGGGGAGGCGCCGGATCGGGCGCCCAGTCGCCGAGCGTATGGTGGATCAGATAGGGGTCGGGCTTGATGGCCTGCGGGCTCTCCTCGACGATCCGGAACTGGCCGTCCGCGCCCACGCGGCCGATGCGGGGCCAGAGGTAGCAATGACCGTTTTCCGGATCGAGCCGGATCTCGCCCTGGGGCGCGGCGAAAGTCGACGCGGCGAGCTCGGCGCGGATCGCGCGCGGCTCGACCGAGCGCGCGCGGCCGGCGGCGGCGAGCGCCATATGGGTCACGCTGTAGGCGGTCTCGGCCATCGCGTTCAGGCGCTCATGCACCCCGAAGCGCGCCTGGTAGCTGCGGACGAAGCGCCTGTTCGCCGGGCTGTCGATCGACTGGAAATAGGTCGCGGCGGTGAGGTGGCCTTCCGCCAGCCGCGGCGGCATGGCCGCGACTTCCGCCTCGGTGATCGTGAGGCTCGCGATGGTCAGCTCGGAGGTGAGGCCCGCCTCCGCGCACAGTTCGTAGAACGCGGTCGCGGCCTCGCCCACCACGGTGCAGAACACGACGTCCGGCTTCTTGCGCCTGATGTCCTGGACGATCTGGTCGAGCTCGCGCCGCTGGGCCTCGAGCGGGACGTAGCGTTCGGCGAGGATCTGGCCCTTCTGCTCGGCCACCAGGGTCATCATCACCCGGTTGGATTCGATCGGGAAGGTGTAGCGGGTGCCGACGAGGTAGACGCGCTTGCCGCCATTGGCGATCAGGTGGCGCGCGAGCAGCAGGATGTGCTGGTTGGGCACGGCGCCGCCGTAGATCACGTTCGGCGAGTATTCGAACCCCTCATAGGGCGCGGCGTAAGCGAGGATCGACCCGCGCCGCTCGACGACCGGCACCACCGCTTGGCGCGTGTTTGTCATGTAGCAGCCGACCAGCAGGTCGGCGCCGTCCTCGTCGAGCAGCCGCTCGGCGATAGCCGCGAAGCGCGCCGGATCGGACTGCGCGTCATAGGTCACGCAGACCGCTGCGCGACCTCCGACGCCCCCGGCGGCGTTGATCTCCTCGATCGCGAGACGCGTGGCGTTGAGCTGCGTGCGCTCCACGAAGGCGGTGGGCCCGCTCTGCGAATAGAGCGCGCCGACCACGAAGGGACGTTCACCGTCGAAACCCGAAGACATCGCGCACCACGAAAAAAAAGAGGCTCCCGCCGGGCTGTCTCCAACCGGGCGGGAGCCTCTTTGCTCCTGGGCGAACGGTAGGCAGGACGACCGGCGCCGTCAAGCGGCGCATCGGCTCCGCCCGGCGGCCTATCCGAGCGTCGGCATGACGAACTCGGCGCCGGCGCGGATGCCGGTCGGCCAGCGGGTCGTGACGGTCTTCAGGCGCGTGTAGAAGCGTACGCCCTCGGGGCCGTGCATGTGGTGGTCGCCGAACAGGGACGCCTTCCAGCCGCCGAAGGAGTGGAACGCCATCGGCACCGGGATCGGCACGTTGATCCCGACCATGCCGGCCTTGACGGCGTGCGCGAATTCGCGCGCCGCGTCGCCGTCGCGGGTGAAGATCGTTGCGCCGTTGCCGAACTCGTGCTCGTTCACGAGCCGCGCGGCCTCGGCGTAGTCCGGCGCGCGCGCCACGACGAGCACGGGCCCGAAGATCTCCTCCTTGTAGATCTTCATGTCCGGCGTCACGCGGTCGAACAGCGTGCCGCCGAGGAAGTAGCCGTTCTCATAGCCCTGCAGCGAGAGGCCGCGGCCGTCGACGACGAGCTCCGCGCCTTCCTCGACGCCGTGGTCGACATAGGCCTTCACCTTGTCGCGGTGCTGGGCGGTGACCAGCGGGCCCATCTCCGCATCCGGGTCGGTTCCGGGTCCGACCTTGAGCGCGCGGACCTTCGGCGCGAGCCTTTCGACCAGCGCGTCGGCGGTCTTCTCGCCGACCGGCACCGCGACGGAGATCGCCATGCAGCGCTCTCCCGCCGAGCCGTAGGCGGCGCCCATCAGCGCGTCGACCGCCTGGTCCATGTCGGCGTCCGGCATGATGATCATGTGGTTCTTGGCGCCGCCCAGCGCCTGGGCGCGCTTGCCCGCCCGGGTCGCGGTCTCGTAGACGTAGCGGGCGATCGGGGTGGAGCCGACGAAGCTCACCGCCTGGACGTCGGGGTGGAGAAGCAGCGCGTCGACCGCCTGCTTGTCGCCGTTCACGACGTTGAACACGCCGTCCGGAAGCCCCGCCTCCTTCAGCCACGCCGCGATCAGCAGGGCGGCCGAGGGATCGCGTTCGGAGGGCTTCAGGATGAAGCAGTCACCGCAGGCGAGCGCGATCGGGAACATCCACATCGGCACCATGGCGGGGAAGTTGAACGGGGTGATCCCGGCGACCACGCCGAGCGGCTGGCGCAGCGAGTGGCTGTCGACGCGCGAACCGACATTTTCCGTGATCTCGCCCTTCAGAATCTGAGGCGCGCCGGTCGCGAACTCGACGACTTCGAGGCCACGCTGGATCTCGCCCTTTGCGTCGGACAGCACCTTGCCATGCTCGGCGGTGATGACCGCGGCGAGTTCGTCCGTGCGCGCCTCGGCGATGGCGAGGAAGCGGTTGAGGATCCGCGCCCGCTTCAACGGCGGCGCGTCGCCCCAGGCGGGAAACGCCGCAAGGGCCGCCGCGACCGCGCGGTCGACGGTCGCCTTGTCCGCAAGCCGGACCGAGCCGCTCTGTTCGCCGGTGGCAGGGTTGAACACCGGCGCCGAGCGGTCGCCTGAGCCGGACGTCTCGGCGCCGCCGACGTAGTGCGGAATCTCTTTGGGCATGTCGTCGTCTCCCTGCGGCGGCGGGTTATCCATCCCGCGCTTTCGGCGTGCAGCATCACGACTGAGACGACGCACGGCAATGTCCCGTCGGGCGCATGCGCCATGCGGCAAAGCGAATTTGGGCGGGCATGTCCGAAAGCAGCGGGGAGGCGCGGAGGGGGCGAGCAGGCCGACCAAGCCATCGTGTCGCGGCGGCCCGACGGACCGATCGGCCCGATCAGATCACGGCGATGTCCGTGTAGGCGAGGCTGGGCGCGCCCTGGAGCGTCGCAACCAGCTTCGCGGCGTGGGCGCCCGTCCCGTCGTCGTCGAAGAGCAGCCTGCCGGACGCGCGGTCGTACATCACCCGGTCGTCGAGGTCGTGGGCCGTCGCGCCGACGTGAAAGACGCCCACGCCGAGCGCTCCCGCGGCAAGCCCTTTGAAGATCGCGTTCTCCAGCCGGATCTTGTCCACGCCGGAGGCGAAATCCGCCACGACGTCGGCGTTGGCCGCCGTCAGCGGGGCGTTGAAGACGAAGGCGTCCGCGCCGGCGCCCCCCGTCAGCTCGTCTTTGCCGAGCCCGCCGCCGAGGACGTTCGCAGCGCCGTTGCCGACGATGCGGTTGTCAAGCTGGTTGCCGGTCCCGTTGATCGCGGCGGCGCCGGTGAGCGTGAGGCGCTCCGCGAACTGGTCGCGGAGGGAGTAGGAGACCGAGCTGAAGACGAGATCGATCCCTCGCCCGCCGGCCTCCACCACGAGGTCGCCGGCGGAATCGACATGATAGCGGTCGTCGCCGCCTCCGCCCGCCATCGTATCGGCGCCCGCCAGCCCGTTGAGGACGTTGTCGGCGGCGTTGCCGGTCAGCCTGTTGGCGAGAAGGTTGCCCGTCGCGGTGACCGCGGTCGAGCCCGTCAGCCTCAGATTCTCGACATAGGACCCCTGCAAGGTGAAGCTCGCCGCGCTGCTGACGACGTCCATCCCGGCGCCGCTCGCCTCGACCACGACGTCGCCTGCGGAGTCGACGACGTAGACGTCGTCGCCGGCGCCGCCCGCCATCGTGTCCGCGCCGCCGGCGCCGTCGATCACGTTCGCCGCGGCGCCGCCACGGATCACGTTGGCGAGGCTGTTGCCGGTCGCGCGGATCGCTGAGCCCGTCAGCGTAAGCGTCTCGAGGTTCTGTCCGGCGAGCGAGAAGCTCACGGAGCTGAAGACTGCGTCGCTCCCTCCGCCGCTCGCCTCGATCGCGCGGTCCGCGGCGGCGTCCACGAAATAGACGTCGTCGCCGAGGCCGCCCTCGAGCCTGTCGGCGCCGGCGACGCCGTTCAACCGGTTGGCGCCGTCGGAGCCGACGAGAGTGTCTCCGAAGCGCGAGCCTATGAGGTTCTCGATCGACCTCAGCGAGTCGCCCGCAGCGTCGCCGCCCGCGCCTGACCCGACCGAGAGATTGATCGAGACTCCGGCGGACGAGTCCGCGTAACGCGCCGTATCGGAGCCGTCGCCGCCGTCGAGAATGTCCGCGCCGGCGCCCCCGGTCAGGGTGTCGGCCGTGGGGAACACGAAGGACTGGCCGTCTCCGATAAGGGTGTCCTGGCCGGCCCCGCCCTGCAGCGCGTCGTCGCCGTAAAGCCCGCGAAGCAGGTTGCCGCCCGCGTCCCCGATCAGCGTATCGTCGTGACCATTCGTGCCTTCGACGGCCTCGACGCCGAAGAACGTGTCCCCGGACGCGGGGCCGCCGACGGCGCCCGTCGCCAGATTGACGCCCACGCCCTGGCTGAAGCCGGCGTAGCTCACGAGATCGCCGGCCCCGGCGCCGCCGTTCAGCACGTCGGCGCCCAGATTTCCTTCCAGCGTGTCGTCGCCCGCTCCGCCGATCAGCGTGTCGTCGCCGGATCCGCCGGCGAGCCGGTTGCCGAGTCCGTCTCCGGTCAGCCGGTCGTTGAAACTCCCGCCCGCCACGGCCTCGACATTGACGAGCGTATCGCCCTCGGCCTGGTCGCCCGAGCCGGTTCCGGCCGCGAGGCTTACGACGACGGCGGCCTGGGCCGGGCTGTAGTCGATCAGGTCGAAACCGTCGCCCCCGTCGAAGCTGTCGGCTCCGGCGGCGCCATAGGAGGTGTCGGCGCCGTCGCCGCCGAGCACCGTGTCGTCGCCGGCGCCGGACTGCGTGTAGTCGTCCCCGTCGCCTCCCTCAATGGAGTCGCCGACCTGTCCGTCGGCCGTGTTCAGGTTGTCGTCGCCCGCCCCGCCGCTGAGAGTGGCGGCGCCGACGCCCCCGGAGAGAGTGTCGTCTCCGCCGCCCCCGAACAGCTGGTCGTCGCCCTCTCCGCCGTTGATGTCGTAGCCGCCCAGATCGACGGCCTTGATCGTGTCGTTCCCGGCGTCGCCGTGGGCGTAGCCTTCAAAGCTGTCGGCTCCGTGCAGCGTGATCGCGTCGTCGCCGTCGCCGCCATGAAACAGGCCGCTTGCGCCCTCGATCGTGTCGTCGCCGGCGCCGCCCAACAGTTCGTCGCGGCCCGCGCCGGAGCGGTCGCGGATCAGGTCGTCCCCGCCGCCGCCGTCGATCGTGTTCGAGAGGTTGCCGCCGGTCAGGATGTCGCTGAAGCCCGAACCGCCGAGACGCTCGATGCTGATGAGCACGTCGCCGAAGGCCTCGCCGCCGGCGTTGTTTGCGTTGCTGAGCAGCGAAACGATGACGGAGGTGGACAGGACATAGCTGACGAGGTCGTCGCCGACCCCGCCGTCCATGGTGTCCGCGCCGGCGCCGCCGATGATCGTGTCGCCGCCGCCGTCTCCGAGGATGTGGTCGTCGCCCCCGAGGCCGTAGATGTAGTCGGCGTCGTTGGTGACGCCGTCCGCGGAGGTGAGCGCCTCGCCCTCCTCGGTGCCGATCACGGTGGCCATGACGCGCCCTCCGGGGCTGTCCTCGCTCTTCAGCGTCCTCCCGCGGACGCGGCGCCGTCAAGCGCCGCGTCGTCAAACGTCATGCAAAGGGCGCCGCCTCCGCTGCGGCTCGCTCCGCGTCTCCCGTCAGTGCTTGATCATCACGTGACGGACCGCGGTGTAGTCCTCCAGCGCGTAAGTGGAGAGGTCCTTGCCGTAGCCGGACTGCTTCAGGCCGCCATGCGGCATCTCGCTGACCAGCATGAAATGCGTGTTGATCCAGGTGCAGCCATAGCGCAGCCGCGCCGCGGTCTTCATCGCCTTGCCGACGTCCTTGGTCCAGACCGACGAGGCGAGGCCGTAATCGCTGTCGTTGGCCCAGGCGATCGCGTCCTCCGTCTCGGTGAAGCGCGTGACGGAGACGACGGGGCCGAACACCTCGCGACGGACGATCTCGTCCTGCTGGAGGGCGCCGGCGACCACGGTCGGCTCGTAGAAGAACCCCGCCGCGCCCGACGCCTTGCCGCCGGTCGCGATCTCGATGTGGTCGAGTTCGGCGGCGCGCTCGACGAAGCTCGCGACCCGGTCGCGCTGCCGGCCCGAAATGAGAGGGCCGATCTCGTTCTTCGTGTCGTCGGGATCGTTGAAGGTGATGCTGCTCGCGGCCGCGGCGAGATCGGCGACCAGCCGGTCGTGGATCTTCGGGCCGGCGTAGATCCGGCACGCGGCTGTGCAATCCTGCCCGGCGTTGTAGAAGCTGAAGGCCCTGAGCCCGGAGACGACCTCCTCGAGGTCGGCGTCGTCGAACACGATGACCGGCGCCTTGCCGCCGAGCTCCAGATGGGTCCGCTTGACGGTCTTTGCGGCGGCCTGGAGGACCTTCTTTCCGGTCGCGACGTCGCCGGTGATCGAGACCATCGCGATCTTCGGGTGGTTGATCAGCGCGTTTCCGACGGTCTCGCCTCGGCCGAGAATGACGTTGATCACGCCCTCTGGAAGGATCTCGGACAGCAGCTTCGCCATCTTCAGGGCGGTCAGCGGGGTCTGCTCCGAGGGCTTGAACACCACAGTGTTGCCGCCGGCGAGCGCGGGCGCGAGCTTCCACGCCATCATCATCAGCGGGTAGTTCCAGGGAGCGATGGAGCCGACGACTCCGATCGGGTCGCGGCGGATCATCGAGGTGTGGCCGGCCATGTATTCGCCGGCGACAGGCGAGGTGAGCGTCCGGACCGAGGCGGCGAAGAAGCGCCAGCAATCCACGATCGCCGGCATCTCGTCGTTCAGCACGGCGTTGATCGGCTTCCCGCAGTTTAGCGCCTCGAGCGCCGCGAAGCCTTCCGCATCCTTCTCGATCGCGTCGGCGATCTTGAGGAGATAGCTCGACCGTTCGGCCGGCGTGGTCTGCGACCAGCCCTCGAACGCCGTCTCGGCGGCGTCGACCGCCTTGTCGATCTGTCCGAGGGAGGCTTCGGGAAGGTCGAGGATCTCGGCCCCGGTCTTCGGGTTCAGGATCTTTTCCTCAGCCTCGCTTCCGACCTCGAAGGCCGAGCCGATCAGCATCGCGGTGTCCATGGAGCGTCTCCTGTTTATTTGCCGGCTGCGGCGGTCTGCTCGTCGCCGCCGGTCAGATAGAAGGCGAGCAGGATGGGAATGAAGGTCACCGCGATCACCGCGATCGCGACGACGTTGGTGACCGGCCGCTGACGCGGGCGGATCAGCTCCTCGAGCATCCAGAGCGGCAGCGTCTGCTGCTGGCCTGCGGTGAAGGTCGTGACGATGACCTCGTCGAAGGACAGCGCGAAGGCGAGCATGCCGCCCGCGAGGAGGGCGGTTCCGACGTTCGGGAGAACGATGTGGCGAAAGGTCTGGAAGCTGTTCGCGCCGAGGTCCATCGAAGCCTCGACCAGCGAGCCCGACAGCCGGCGCAGGCGCGCGACCGCGTTGTTGTAGACCACGACGATGCAGAAGGTGGCGTGGCCGACCACGATCGTCCAGAACGAGAAGGGGATTTCGAAGGTCGCGAAGGCCGAGCGCAGCGCGATGCCGGTGATGATGCCCGGCAGCGCGATCGGCAGGATCACAAGCAGCGAGATCGCGTCGCGTCCGAAGAACCGGCTGCGCGCCACCGCCATCGCCGTCAGCGTGCCGAGGACGAGGGCGAGCAGGGTCGCGACCGCCGCGACCCTGGCGGACAGCGAGATCGCCGCCCACACGTCCGGCCGCGCCCAGGCGACTCCGAACCATTTCAACGTGAGCCCCGGCGGCGGCCACACGAAGCTGCGCTCTTCGGTCGTGAAGGCGTAGACCAAGACGATCAGCAGCGGCCCGAGCAGGAAGGCGAGCCCGAAGGCCGCCGCGATCTTCACGCTGAGCGAGCCGTCAGAGCGCATTGAACGCCCCCATGCGGCGCGCGATCGCGAGATAGAGCCCCATGATGACAATCGGCACGACGGTGAAGGCGGCGGCGAGCGGGATGTTGCCGGCCGTCCCCTGCTGGACGTAGACGGCCTGGCCGATGAACAGCCGCGACGAGCCCACGATCTGCGGGATGATGTAGTCGCCAAGCGTCAGGGAGAAGGTGAAGATCGAGCCGGCCACGATCCCGGGCAGCGCCAGCGGCAGGATGACGTGGCGGAAGGTCTCACCCGGCGTAGCGCCGAGATCGGACGACGCGTCAATCAGCCCGCCCGGCACCCGCTCGAGCGCCGCCTGGGTCGGCAGGATCATGAAGGGGAGCCAGATGTAGAGGAAGACGAGGAAGGTTCCGATGTAGCTCGTCGAGAGCGACGGGCCGCCGATCGTCGGAAGGCTCAGCATCGCGTCGAGCAGCCAGCTCAGATGCAGCTTGCCGAAGCCCCAGGTGAGGATGCCCTCGCGCGCCAGCAGCAGCTTCCAGGCGTAGACCTTGACCAGGTAGCTGGACCAGAGCGGCAGCATCACCGCGAGGTAGAACGCGGCCTTCCACGCTCCCCTCACGTAGCGCGCGGCGACATAAGCGACGGGAAAGCCGATGATCGCGCTCGCGACCGTCACGCAGGCGGCCATCAGAGTCGTGCGCAGGATGATGTCGAAATTCGCCGGCTGCAGTAGCTGCGCATAGGTCGCGAGCGTGTAGGTCTCGTCGATGAGGCCCGAAAACTCCTCCAGCGAGAAGAAGCTCTGGCGCAACAGCGTGAGGAGCGAGCCGAGATAGACGACAACGAGCCAGACGAGCGCCGGGCCGAGCAGCAGCAGGACGACGAGCTTCGGCCGGCGCCACAGCGCGTCGGCGGCGCGGCCGAGCGCCGTGGACGGCGGCGGCGTGACCGCCGGCGCGGCGGCGCTCACGCCTCGCCCTCCATGAAGTGCAGCGCGCTCCGGTCGAAGGCGATTGCGACGCGCCCGTCTTCGGGCAGGGCCGGTCCGCCGGCCGGCATGACGGCGTGCAGCGTGACGTCGGGGAGGGCGACGGCGTAGCGCACCGTCGCGCCGAGATAGAGCCGGGCCTTGAGGTCGCCGATCAGCGCCCCGGGGGCCGCGCCTTCGGCGGGACCGACGCGCACCTGCTCGGGCCTGAGGCTCGCCCAGCGCGCCTCGCCTGAGATCCGCTCGACGAAGGCGGGCGGCAGAACGTTCGACGACCCCACGAAATCGGCGACGAACGGCGTCGAGGGGCGGCGATAGACCTCCTCCGGCGCGCCCACCTGCACGACCTTGCCGGCGTTGAACACCGCCACGCGGTCGGCCATCGACAGCGCCTCGCTCTGGTCGTGCGTCACGAAGATGAAGGTCACGCCGAGCGTTCGCTGGAGCTGCTTCAGCTCCTCCTGCATGTTCTCGCGCAGCTTCAGGTCGAGCGCGCCCAGCGGCTCGTCGAGCAGCAGCACCTTCGGCCTGTTGACGATGGCGCGGGCGAGCGCGACGCGCTGGCGCTGGCCGCCGGAGAGCTCTGCCGGCTTGCGATGGCCGAAGCCCGGAAGGCGCACGAGCTCCAGCGCCGTCTCGGCCTGCTTCGCGCGTTCGGCTCGGCCCACCTTCTTCAGCATCAGCGAATAGGCGACGTTCTCCAGCACGGTCATGTGCGGGAACAGCGCGTAGTCCTGGAACACGGTGTTGACGTCGCGCCGGTAGGGGGGCACGCCCGTGGCGTTTTGGCCGAAGATGACGACCTCGCCGCTCGACGGCTGCTCGAATCCCGCAATCACCCGCAGGCACGTCGTCTTGCCCGATCCGGACGGCCCGAGCATCGCGAAGAATTCGCCCTCGGCGATGTCGAGGTCGACCTCGTCCATCGCGCGCGTCCGCCCGAAATGGCGCGACACGCGCTTGAGCGAGACTGCGGGACGATCGCTCATGGGGTGTCCTCAGGAGGAGAGCCGCGCGACGGACGGGGCGCCCTCCGCACCCGTCATCCCGGGCTTGTCCCGGGATCTATAGCCGCCGACCGAGCCGCGCTGATCGAGACATGCGGCGATGGATCCCGGGACAAGCCCGGGATGACGGCGGCGGTCAGGGAGCCGCTGCCCCTACTTCCCCATCACCGCGATGTAATCCGACACCCAGCGCGAATAGGGCACGCAGGTTCCGGCCTCGCACTTCGCCGTCGGCGTGCGCCAGAACTTGATCTTCTCGAAATTGTCGAAGCCGTTGGTGGCGCAGCCCTCGTCGGTCAGCAGCGCGTTGCCCTTGCAGGCCGCGGGCGCCGCGGGCACCGAGCCGAACCAGGCCGCGAGATCGCCCTGAAGTTTCGGCGACAGCGAGTGCTCCAGCCATTTGTAGGCGCAGTTCGGGTGCTTGGCGTCGGTCGCCATCATCGTGCTGTCGGCCCAGCCCGTGGCCCCTTCCTCAGGGATGGTCGAGGCGATCTTGCGCTTGTCGGCGACGAGCGTGTTCACCTGGAACGGCCAGGAGCCCGAGGCGACGACGCCCTCGGTCTTGAAGTCGTCGACCTGCACGGCGGCGTCGTGCCAGTAGCGCGCGACGAGCGCCCGCTGGCCCTTCAGCAGCTCCAGCGCCGCGGCGTACTGCTCCTCGGTGAGGGCGTAGGGGTCCTTGATCCCGAGCTCGGGCTTCTTCGCCATAAGGTAGTTGGCGGCGTCGGCGATGTAGATCGGCCCGTCATAGGCCTGCACGCGGCCCTTGTTCGGCTTGCCGTCCGGAAGGTCCATGGGCTCGAACACCACGCTCCAGCTCTTGGGCGCCTCCTTGAAGACCTCGGTGTTGTACATCAGCACGTTCGGCCCCCACTGAAACGGCACGCCGTAGTGCTTGCCGTCCACCGTGTGCCAGGGGGCGCTCTGGAGCCGCTTGTCGACCGTGCCCCAGCTCGGGATCAGCTCGGGATTGATCGGCTGCACCTTCTTGCCGGCGACGAGCCGGAGCGAGGCGTCGCCCGAGGCGGTCACGAGGTCGAAGCCGCCGGCGTTCATCAGCGTGACCATCTCGTCGGAGGTCGCGGCCGTCTTCACGCTGACCTTGCAGCCGGTGTCCTTCTCGAAGGAGGTGACCCAGTCATAGGCCTTGTCGGTCTCGCCGCGCTCGATGTAGCCGGGCCATGCGACGATCGACACTTCGCCTTCGCCCTCGCCGACCTTGGTCATCTCGGCGACGGCGGCGGTCTGGCTCATGAGGAGCGCTACGGCGGCTCCGGCGGCGGCGATGCGGAACGCGGCGGACATCCTCATGACCTCTCCTCTCGACGAATTGGGGTGCGGAAATGCCTAAAAACTCAGCCTAGCCAAGAAAGCGGCAATCACAAATTCATTCGCCCCGGGAGTGATATCGGATTATCCGATATCTCAGCGCGGCCTCATTGACGTCCGGAGCCGGGCCATCGCGATCAGATCCCGCGCGGCCGGCTGCACCACGGAGCCGCGCCGCCAGGCGATGCCGACCCGCGCCTCCGGAACCGCGCCCGTCACGCGCCGGTTCTCGATCCGGTCGCCCTCGAGCGACCACGGCCGGTAGACGAGGTCGGGCAGCAGCGCCACGCCCGCTCCGGTGGCGACGAGGCTGCGCACGGCCTCGACCGAGCGGGTCCGGAACCCGACCTCCGGCCGCGCGCCGAGTTCCGCGAGGACACGCTCGGCGCCCGCCTCGGCGTCGTCGGTCGTCAGCACGATCAGCTTTTCCCGCCCGATCTCGGCGACGTCGACGACCTCGCTCTCCGTCAGCCGGTGGCCGAGCGGCAGCCAGAGCTTGTAGGGCGAGCGCTCGAACACCTCGACCTGGAGGGCGGCGTGGTCGCGCAGGCTGGAGACCTCCAGAATGGCGACGTCGAGCTCGCCGCCCACGAGCAGATGTTCGAGATATTCCGCGCTGTCCTCGATCGCTCTGAGCTCGATCGCCGGGTGCGCCCGCCGGTAGCGCGCGAGCACGTCCGGCAGGACGTAGCCGGCGACGAGCGCGGTGACGCCGAGATTGAGCCGCCCGGTGGTCGCCACCGCGTCGTCGGCGAAGCTCTGGCGCGCGTCGGAGACGGCGCTGAGGATGCGGGTCGCGTGCCGGTAGAACTGCTGACCCTGCTGCGTGACGGCGAGGCCGCGGCGGCGGCGTTCGAACAGCTGCACGCCGAGATCGAGCTCGAGCGCCTTGATCGATTCCGTCACGGCCGACTGCGATACGGCGAGGCTCTGCGCCGCGCCCGACACCGTGCCGCCCTCGGCGACGGCGAGGAAGTAGCGCAACTGGCGCAGGGTGAAGCTCAACGGCCCGGCTCCGCGTCGTCCGCGTCAGGCCGCCCCTTTCAGCCAGTCGACGACGTCCGCGGCGCTGCGGTCCGGCGGGAATACGGGATAGAACAGCTTCGTGACGACGCCGTCGTCGACGACGAGCGTGAAGCGTCTGGTCAGCGTCATGCCTTCGACCTCCATCGTCGGCAGGTTCGCGGCGCGGCACAGCGCGAGCTCGGCGTCCGACAGCAGCGCGAACGGCAAATGGAGGCGCTCGGCCGCCTCGCGCTGGTAGGCGGAGTCCTGTGTCGAAAGGCCGAACAGACGGTCGACGCCGAGCGCCGTGATCTCGGCGAAGTGATCGCGGAAGGCGCAGCTCTGCGGGGTGCAGCCGCGCGCGCCCGGGATCATGTCCCAGCCGTGAGGGTTCTCCACGCCGGGGCGGCCGGTCCGGGGATAGGCGTAGACGACCGTGCGCCCGGGGAGGGCCGCGAGGTCGACCGAGGAGCCGTCGGTCGCCGCGAGCGCGACATGCGGCAGGCGCGCTCCCGCGAGATGCGCCGCCGCCCCGTCGTCCTGCGGGGCGGGGATGGCGGACCAGTCGGGCGTCGCGACGGTGTTTGCGGACATGGCGATCTCCTGCGGACGCCGACCATACGAGCGACGCGCGCAGGCGGGAATGGCCCGCCGCCTCGCCAGAACGTCGCGCGGCCCGTTCAGGCCTTTGCGACGCCGGGGCGATCTTCGAACGCTTTCTCCATGTCGAGCCAGGCCTGCGGCTTGTCGCCCTCCGGCAGCTCGAAGTCGGACATTTCGTAGATCTGCCGAACCTCCAGCTCGACCGGCCCGTCCTCCTTCGGCCAGCGCTTCACCCAGTCGAGCGCCTCCTCGAGCGAGGAGGCCTGGATCATGGTGAAGCCGGCGATCAACTCCTTGGTCTCGGCGAACGGCCCGTCGGTGACGAGCGGCGTCGCGCCGTCGCGCGAGATCCGCACGCGCGCGCCCTTCCGCGACGGCTGCAGGCCGTCGCCGGCCAGGAACACGCCGGCCTTGATCATCTCCATGTTGTAGGCGGCCATCGCCTCCATCAGTTCCGGCGTGACCTTGTCCTCGCCCTCGGTGTTGGCGTCGGCTTTGCGGATGATCATGAAGCGCATGGCTCGGTCTCCTTTCGGGCCGGCGAAGGTCGGCCCCGGCGATAGGACGATCGCCGGACGGGGCGTCCGACATTTTTGTCGCGCTTTTTCCGCGTTTGGCGCAAGGCGCGCCCGCCCGCCGCCGCCGTTCCCGAAACCAGCCTGTCGCCCTTGGTCGAAGGGAAACGGGCGCAAAGAAAAAGCGCCCCGGAGGGCGCTTGATCCTTGTCGTAAGATGAGGGTTCAGCCGATCACTCGGCCGCCTCTTCGCGACGACGGCGCGGGCCGCCGCGGCGCGAGCGGCCTTCGCCGCCAGCGTCGCCCTCGGACGCTTCCGGGGCCGGAGCGGCTTCGCCGCCTTCGCCGCCCTTGCCCTCGAGGTCCTCGCCGGTCTCCTGGTCGACGACCTTCATCGAAAGCCTGGTCTTGCCGCGGTCGTCGAAGCCCATGAGCTTCACCTTGACCTTGTCGCCTTCCTTGAGGACGTCGGAGACCTTGGCCACCCGATCCCTCGAGATCTGGCTGACATGGACGAGGCCGTCCTTGGCGCCAAAGAAGTTCACGAAAGCGCCGAACTCGACGACCTTCACGACCGTGCCGTCATAGACCAGGCCGACTTCCGGATCGGACGCGATCGACTTGATCCAGTTGATCGCGGCCTTGATCGCCTTGCCGTCCGACGACGCGACCTTGATGGTGCCGTCGTCCTCGACGTTCACCTTGGCGCCGGTCTTCTCGACGATCTCGCGGATCACCTTGCCGCCGGTGCCGATCACTTCGCGGATCTTGTCGGTCGGGATCTTGATGACCTCGATGCGCGGCGCGTATTCGCCGAGCTCGGCGCGGCCGGACGTGAGCGCGTTCGCCATCTCGCCCAGAATGTGCAGACGGCCGTCCTTCGCCTGGCCGAGGGCGACCTTCATGATCTCCTCGGTGATGCCGGCGATCTTGATGTCCATCTGGAGAGCCGTGACGCCCTCCTCGGTGCCGGCGACCTTGAAGTCCATGTCGCCGAGGTGGTCCTCGTCGCCGAGGATGTCGGACAGCACCGCGAACTTTTCGCCCTCGAGGATCAGGCCCATCGCGATGCCCGCGACCGGCCGCTTCAGCGGCACGCCCGCGTCCATGGCCGAGAGCGAGGCGCCGCAGACGGACGCCATCGAGGAGGAGCCGTTCGACTCGGTGATCTCGGAGACGATGCGCAGCGTGTAGGGGAACTCGTCCGCCTTCGGCAGCATCGGATGGATCGCGCGCCATGCGAGCTTGCCGTGGCCGACTTCGCGGCGGCCGGGAGCGCCCATGCGGCCGGTCTCGCCGACGGAGTAGGGCGGGAAGTTGTAATGGAGCAGGAAGCGCTCCTTGTAGGTGCCGCCGAGCGCGTCGATGAACTGCTCGTCCTCGCCGGTGCCGAGGGTGGCGACGACCATCGCCTGGGTCTCGCCGCGGGTGAACAGCGCCGAGCCATGGGTGCGCGGCAGCACGCCGACCTCGGAGACGATCGGACGGACCGTCGTGAGATCGCGGCCGTCGATGCGGATCTTGTCGTCGAGAATGCCCCAGCGAACGATCTTCGCTTCGAGCTCCTTGAACACGCCGCCGAGCTTGATCGGGGTCACGGCGTTCTCGTCGCCTTCGGCGCAGAACGCCTCGATCGCCTTCTTCTTGGCGGCGGCGACGGCGTCCTGACGCTCGGTCTTGGCCTTGATCTTGTAGGCGGCGCGGAGGTCGGCCTCAACCAGGTCCTTGAGCTTGGCCTCAAGCTCCGACATGTCGTCGACCTTGTGCTCGCGCGGCTCCTTGGCGGCCTTCTCCGCGAGGCGGATGATGGCGTCGATCACCGGCTGGAAGCCGGCGTGACCGAACATCACGGCGCCGAGCATGACGTCTTCGGAGAGCTCCTTGGCTTCCGATTCGACCATCAGCACCGCGTCCTGCGTGCCGGCGACGACGAGGTCGAGATCCGAGCCGTCCATCCGGTCGGAGACCGGGTTGAGCACGTACTCGCCGTCGATGTAGCCGACGCGCGCGCCGCCGATCGGGCCCATGAAGGGCGCGCCGGACAAGGTCAGCGCAGCGGATGCGGCCACCATGCCCAGAATGTCGGGATCGTTCTCGAGGTCGTAGGACAGGACCGTGATGACGACCTGCGTCTCGTTCTTGTAGCCCGCGGCGAACAGCGGGCGGATCGGCCGGTCGATCAGGCGCGAGGTCAGCGTGTCCTTCTCGGTCGGCCCGCGCTCGCGCTTGAAGTAGCCGCCCGGGATGCGGCCGGCCGCGTAGTACTTCTCGGTGTAGTTGACCGTGAGCGGGAAGAAGTCGATGCCGGCCTTCGCCGACTTCGCCGACACGGCGGTCGCGAGCACGGTGGTGTCGCCATAGGTGGCGAGCACGGCGCCGTCGGCCTGACGGGCCATACGGCCGGATTCGAGGGTCAGCGTGCGGCCGGCCCACTCGATGGATTCGCGATGAATTTCAAACATGCGTCTTGTGTCCTTGCGGTCGTCGGACCGAAGGATGCCGTCGGGCACTTTCGTGATCGCCACGGGCAAGACGGCGCGACGCTTCCTTCTTCAGACCTCTTGGCCTGACGAAGTCCGATACGACGGACCTCGCTGAAGCGTCCTGCGATCCTGCCCCATGACGTTCGGGCCCGATGGCGTCCCGGGTCCCTTGTCCTGTACGGCGCCGGCGCCCCATGCGCCGACGTCCTCATCTCATTGAACGAAGGACGGCCGATCGGAGGCCGTCGCCCGCGTGTTCCTTACGTCAGCGGCGGATGCCGAGACGCTCGATCAGCGTCTGGTAGCGCGGCTGGTCGTGACTCTTGACATAGTCGAGCAGCGACCTGCGCTGGCTCACGAGCTTCAGCAGGCCGCGCCGCGAATGGTTGTCCTTGGCGTGGGTCTTGAAATGCTCGGTCAGGTTCGTGATCCGCTCGGTGAGGATCGCGACCTGCACTTCCGGCGAGCCCGTGTCGCCTTCCTTGGTCGCGTATTGGCCGACCAGTTCCTTCTTACGTTCAGCTGTAATCGACATCGGTCTCTTTCTCGGTCGATCGTGGTTTGATCCCGCCCGGCCTCACGGCCGGTCGAGGTGAAACACGCGTCTGGGATGAAGTTCGCCGCGATCAATCTCGCCGAGCGCGATCAACGCGCCCTCGGTCGTCACGGAGACCGGTCCTCGAAAGGTCGGAGCATCCCGTCCGCGCAGCAGCACCGGTTGCCCATTGAGCAATCGGGCCGCCTCCGCCCGGTTGACGGCGAGCGCCGGGATGTCGTCCAGCGCCGTCTCTACCGGAAGGAGAGCGTCAGCGAGACCTTGCTCGCCGGCGGCACCCTGTCGCAAACGTTCCAGTTCGTCCAGCGAAATCGCGTCCTTCTCGCTGAAACCGCCGACCGCCGTGCGCCTCAGAGCGGAGACGTGACCGCGCGTTCCGAGCGCGCGGCCGAGATCGCGGGCGAGGGCGCGGACATAGGTGCCCTTGCCGCATTCGGCCTCGAACACGGCGCGGTCAGGCGCCGGCGTCTCAACGAGCTCCAGCCGGTGGACCGTGATGACGCGCGGCTCGAGCGTCACCTCCGCGCCTTCGCGCGCGAGATCGTAGGCGCGCTCGCCGTCGATCTTGAGCGCCGAGAATTTCGGGGGAACCTGCTCAATCTCGCCCAGGAAGGCGGGCAGGGCGGCCATGATCGCCTCGCGCGTCGGCCGGATGTCAGAGGTCGCGACGGGCGTCCCCTCCGCGTCGTCCGTGTCGGTCTCGACCCCCCACAGCACCTCGAAGCGGTAGACCTTCCGGCCGTCCATCACGAAGGGCACCGTCTTGGTCGCCTCGCCGAAGGCGATCGGCAGGACGCCCGACGCGAGCGGATCGAGCGTGCCGGCGTGGCCCGCCTTCTTCGCCTGATACATCCAGCGCGCCTTCGACACGGCATGGGTCGACGTGACCCCCACCGGTTTGTCGAGGATCAGCCAGCCCGAGATGTCGAGCCCCTTCTTGCGGCGGCTCACCGTTCGTCCTCGGCGCCGTCGTCGGCGACGAGGTCGCGCCGGACCTCTGGCGAGCGGAGCAGGGCGTCGATCTGCGAGCCCTTCTCGAAGCTGTCGTCGACGCGGAACCGGAGGTCCGGCGCGGATTTCAGGTCCATGCGCTTCACGACCAGCATCCGCAGCTGCTTGCGGTTGGCGTCGAGCGCCTTGAGCACCTTGTCGACGTCCTTGCCGCCGAGCGGCATGACGTAGGCGGTGGCGAGCTTCAGATCCGGGGTCATGCGGACCTCGGGCACGGTGACGACGTGCGTCTCGAGCACGGGATCCATCACCTCGCCGCGCTGGAGCACGTCGGCGAGCGCGTGGCGAACGAGTTCGCCCACGCGAAGCATGCGCTGGGACGGGGCTTTCGGCCCTGAATTACGGGACATTCTCATTTCCTCTTCGCCGTGCGGCGCGCCGTAGCTGCGCCGTCGGGACCGGGGTCGGACCGGGCCCGAGCGGATGACGTTTAAAGCTCGAGAGCACGACGCGGCTGAGGCGCACTGCGTGCTTCGAGACGCCTCGGCTGTCGCCGAGGCTCCTCAGCATGAGGATCGTAGTGGTTTCCGGCGCCCTCCGCGCTCCTCATCCTGAGGAGGCCCGAAGGGTTGTCTCGAAGGACGCACGGCCGTCGCCACCGATGTGGAGGCGACGGCCGCCGGGCCTCAGAGCGTGCGCTTCACTTCCGTCACGCGGTAGCACTCGATGACGTCGCCGGCGCGCATGTCCTGGTAGTTCTCGAAGGACATGCCGCACTCCATGCCGGCGCGGACTTCCGCCACGTCGTCCTTGAAGCGCTTCAGCGTCGAGAGCTTGCCTTCGTGGATCACCACGTTCTCGCGGATCAGGCGGACGCTCGCGCCCTTCTGGACCACGCCCTCGGTGACGAGGCAGCCGGCGATCTTGCCGACCTTGGACACCGCGAAGATCTCGCGGATCTCGGCGTTGCCGAGGAAGTCCTCTCGCCGCTCCGGCGACAGCATGCCGGACATCGCCTGCTTAATGTCGTCCACGAGATCGTAGATGATGTTGTAGTAGCGGATCTCGGTGCCGGACCGCTCGGCCGCCTCGCGCGCGTCCTTCAGGGCCCGCACGTTGAAGCCGAGCACGACCGCGTTCGAGGCCGCCGCCAGGATCACGTCGCTCTCGGTGACGCCGCCGGCGCCGGAGAGCAGGACGCGCACCCCGACCTCGTCGTTGCCGACCTTCTCAAGCGCCTGCACGATCGCCTCGACCGAGCCCTGAACGTCGCCCTTGATGACGAGCGGGAACTCCTTTTTGCCCGCCGTCTTGATCTGCGACATCATCTCTTCGAGGCCGCTGACGCGGACCGTCGCGCGGGCCGCCGCCTGCTCGCGCTTCTGGCGCTGGCGGTATTCGGCGACTTCGCGGGCGCGGGCCTCGTTCTCGACGACCGCGAGGCGGTCGCCCGCCTCGGGCGCGCCGTTGAAGCCGAGAATCTCGACCGGGGTCGACGGACCGGCTTCGGAGACTGCGGTT
This sequence comes from Hansschlegelia sp. KR7-227, assembly GCF_049446035.1. Taxonomy (NCBI): domain Bacteria; kingdom Pseudomonadati; phylum Pseudomonadota; class Alphaproteobacteria; order Hyphomicrobiales; family Methylopilaceae; genus Hansschlegelia; species Hansschlegelia sp. KR7-227. Next base: position 364,311 of record NZ_JBMSEA010000002.1, on the reverse strand, counting down.
CCCTTGTCGTCGGCGAGCGCGCGCACGCGGCCCCATTCGGAGCCCGCGACCACGACGTCGCCCTGATGCAGGGTGCCGCGCTGCACGAGAACCGTCGCGACCGGGCCGCGGCCGCGGTCGAGCTTCGCCTCGATCACGACGCCCTCGGCCGACCGGTTGGGATTGGCCTTCAGGTCGAGCAGTTCAGCCTGCAACTGGATGATCTCGAGCAACTTGTCGAGGTTCTCGCCGGTCTTGGCCGACACCTCGACCTCCAGCGTCTCGCCGCCGAGCGACTCAACCTGGATCTCGTACTGCAGCAGGTCGGTGCGCACGCGCTGCGGGTTGGCGTCCTCTTTGTCGATCTTGTTGATCGCCACGATGATCGGCACCCCCGCCGCTCGGGCGTGGTTCACCGCTTCCGCCGTCTGCGGCATCACGCCGTCGTCGGCCGCGACCACCAGCACCACAATGTCGGTCGACCGCGCGCCGCGCTGGCGCATCGCGGTGAAGGCCGCATGGCCCGGCGTGTCGATGAAGGTGATCAGCCCGCCCAGCGGCGACGTCACCTGATAGGCGCCGATGTGCTGGGTGATGCCGCCGGCTTCGCCCTTGACCACGCTGGTGTGGCGGATCGCGTCGAGCAGCGAGGTCTTGCCGTGGTCGACATGGCCCATGATGGTCACGACCGGCGGACGCGGCAGCGCCTCGCCCTCGGCGTCGGCTGCGTCGAACAGGCCTTCCTCGACGTCCGATTCCGCGACGCGGCGGACCGTGTGGCCGAGCTCTTCGGCGATCAGCTGCGCGGTGTCGGCGTCGACCAGCTCATTGATCTTCTTCATGACGCCCTGCTTCATCAGCAGGCGCACGACGTCGACCGCGCGCTCCGACATGCGGTTTGCGAGTTCCTGAACCGTGATCGTCTCGGGAATGATCACTTCGCGGATCAACTTCTCCTTGGGCTCCTGGGAGCCCTTGCCGGACATGCGCTGGACGCGGCGGCGATAGGAGGCGACGGACCGGGTGCGGTCCTCGCCGGTCGCGCCGGTCGCCGTCGTGATCGTGAGGCGGCCGCGCTCCTTGGCCTGGCCGACCCGCGGCGTGCGCTCGGGCTTCGCCGGCGTGACGGGGCGCACGGGTCCTGGACCCGTGCGGCGCGGCGCGGCGCGGGCGGGCTCCTCCATCTCGGGCTGCGGACGGCGGCCGATCACCGGCGGGCGGGCGCCGGCGTCGCGACGAGGCGCGGCGGGCGCGGACTCGCGCGGCGGGGAGACGGGCGCCGAGGTGGCCGGGGCCGGAGTCTCGCCGAGCCGCTTGACGGCCTCGGCCTCGGCGCGGCGCTTGGTCTCGTCCTCCAGCGCGCGACGGGCGTCTTCTTCGCGCTTACGGCTCTCGGCGGCGAGGCGCTCGCGCTCCTCCTCCGCCTCGCGGATGATGCGGGCGCGGGCGTCGTCCTGGGCCTTTTTGCGGTCTTCGGCCTCACGAACCCGGGCGCCGGCGAGCGCTTGAGCGCGCGCGCCCATCTCGTCGGAGGTGAGGGTCCTCAGAACCATGCTGCTGGCGTTCGGCCTCTGCGCCGGCCGCGGGGCGGGGGACGCGGCCGGACGGGCGGGCTGGGCGGCCGGAGCCTGCGCCTGCGGGGGCGGCGGCGGCGCGGCCGGGGTCGGCTTGACCTCGCCCGGCGCCAGCGTCCGCCGCTTCACCTTCTCCACGACGACCGCGTTCGTCCGGCCGTGGCTGAAGCTCTGCTTCACCAGGCCGGCCTCGGCCGGACGCTTCAAGCTGAGCGTCTTCGGGGAGGCCGTAAGCGTCTTGTCGCCGGTCGTCTTCGTATCCGTCATGCCTTGTCCGTTCCTGCGGGCCCAATCGCCCGACCCACTGCTCTCGTCGGCCTCAAGAAGCCGAGTCTTGGCCGGCTCCGTCGGCGTCTACGCCCCGATAGCGCGCGAGAGCGTCGCATCGCGCGAGAAAGGCCGCGCTGACCGGACCTGCGAGCAGCGCAGCATGTACCACATTCGACCGCCCCAACGCCAAGTCCAATTGACTTCCGCGGAACAGCCTGACCGCTCGCATTTCGGTCGACCGGCCAGACCGCCGGGCGGCCTGGCCAAGCTTGCGCACGCCGTCTTCGCCGGCGTCCTGCGCCTCGATCAGAGCGACGACCGCCTCCTTGGCGAGCGCCGCTTCGACCTTGGCGAAGCCGGCCAGCACAAGGCCGGCCTTGTTGGCGAAACCGAGCATCGCGAGCGTCTGGCGCTCGATCAGCCCGTCCGTCACCGCGTCGAGCGCCGGATCGACCGTCACCTCGTCCTTGAAGCCGCGGGCGAAAGCCCTCTTCTTCATGGCGAGACGGACGGCGTCGCCCGACGCCGTCACCCATACGCCCCGGCCGGGAAGCTCGCGCTTCAGGTCGGGGACGACCGCGCCGTCCGGCGCGCGGACGAAGCGGATCAGCTCGCCCGCCGGCCGCACGGTCCGCGTCGCGACGCAGGTGCGCTCAGGCGCCTTGCGGTCGTCCTCGCGCGGCGCGTCCACGATTACGGCTCCCTCAGGCCCGCGCCGGCTCGACGTCGGCCTCGTCGCCCTCGGCCGCCGCCGGTTCGGGCGGCAGGAGGTCGGCTTCCGAAATATAGCCGGCCTTGACGCGGGCCTGCATGATCATGGCCTCGGCCTCGTCCCGGGTGATCTCGAACCCGTCGAGCGCGCCCGCCTCGCGGCGCGGCTCCGGCCCGGACCGGTCGATCCAGCCGGCGAGGTCGTCGGTCGCGCAGTCGGCGAGATCCGCGACCGTCTTGATGTCGTGCTCGCCGAAGGCGACCATCATCGCCGTGGTGACGCCCGGCACCTCGCGCAGTTCGTCCGCGACGCCGAGCTCCTTACGGCGCATGTCGTGCTCCGCCTCGATGCGCGCAAGGTGATCGAGCGCGCGGTTCTGGATCTCGGTCGCCATGTCTTCGTCGAAGCCTTCGATGGTCGCGAGTTCGGCGATCTCGACGAAGGCGACCTCTTCGACGGAGGTGAAGCCTTCCGCCGCGAGCAGCTGGCCGAGCGTCTCGTCGACGTCGAGGGCGTTCATGAACGTCTCCGTGCGGGACACGAACTCCTTGTGGCGACGCTCGCTCTCTTCGGCCTCCGTCAGGATGTCGATGTCCCAGCCGGTGAGCTGCGAGGCCAGGCGCACGTTCTGGCCGCGCCGGCCGATCGCGAGCGAAAGCTGGTCGTCCGGCACGACGACCTCGATCTTCGCGCTGTCCTCGTCGAGCACGACCTTGACGACCTGGGCGGGCTGGAGCGCGTTCACGATGAAGGTGGCCGCGTCCGGCGACCAGGGAATGATGTCGATTTTCTCGCCCTGAAGCTCCTGCACCACCGCCTGCACGCGCGAGCCGCGCATGCCGACGCAGGCGCCGACGGGGTCGATCGACGAGTCGCGGGAGATCACCGCGATCTTGGCGCGCGAGCCAGGGTCGCGCGCGACCGCCTTGATCTCGATGACGCCGTCATAGATCTCCGGCACCTCCTGCGCGAACAGCTTCGCCATGAACTGCGGGTGCGTGCGCGACAGGAAGATCTGGGGCCCGCGCGGCTCGCGCCGCACGTCGTAGACGAAGGCCCGAACGCGGTCGCCCACGCGGAAGAGCTCCCGAGGGAGCAGTTCGTCGCGGCGCACGATCGCCTCGCCGCGGCCGAGATCAGCGACCACGTTGCCGTATTCGACGCGCTTGACGAGACCGTTCACGATGTCGCCGATGCGGTCCTTGTATTCCTGATACTGCCGGTCGCGTTCGGCGTCGCGCACCTTCTGGACGATGACCTGCTTGGCCGACTGCGCGGCGATGCGGCCGAAGTCGAAGGGCGGCAGCGTTTCGGCGATATAGTCGCCGGCTTGGGCCGCAGGGTTCTTCTTGCGCGCGTCCTCGACCGAGATCTCGACATTGTCATTGTCGACGAGGTCGACCACGAGCATCAGCCGCGACAGGCGGATGTCGCCGCTCTTCGGGTTGATCTCGGCGCGAATCTCGGTCTCCTGGCCGTAGCGCGATTTCGCGGCTTTCTGGATCGCGTCCTCCATCGCCTCGAGGACGATCGACTTGTCGATCACCTTCTCGCGGGCGACGGCTTCCGCGATCTGCAGAAGTTCGAGCCGATTGGCGCTGACCGCCATGTTCGTTACCTCCGTCCCTTCGACGCGGCCTTGGCGCCGTTCGTCGTGTCGTTCCCGTCGTCGGCGGACGCCACGTCGGGCGAGTCGTCCGGCGCGCGGCCGGCAGCCTTGGCGCGCCTGAGCGCCTCGCGGATCAGGTCGTCCGTCAGGATGAGCCGCGCCTCGCCGATGTCGGCGATCGGCAGGCTGACGCGCGCCACCTCGTCCTTGGAGGCGTCGTCGCGGCGCAGGATCGCGTTCGATCCTTCGACGCCTTCGAGAACGCCCTTGAAGCGCTTCCGGCCGTCGACCGGGATCTCCATTTCGACCTTGGCGAGATGGCCGGCCCAGCGGGCGAAGTCCGAGACCCGGACGAGCGGGCGATCGATGCCAGGCGACGACATTTCGAGATGATACGCCCGGTCGATCGGGTCCTCGACGTCGAGCACCGGCGAGATCGCCTTGGACGCCGCTTCGCAATCCTCGACGGTGAAGGTGCCGTCGGCGCGCTCCGCCATGACCTGCAGCGTGTAGCCGTTCCGGCCGGACGACTTCACGCGCACCACGCGGAAGCCGAGATCGATCAGCGTCGGGCCGACGATCGCGGCCACGCGCGCGTCGACGCCGGCCTCCGTCACGAGGCGCGGCTCGTCAAGAGGGCTGTCGATGTCGAGCGCTATACCGTGGTCCGTCAATCCGTAAGGCCTAAAGAGGTTTGGAGCGGGCCCCGCAGGACCCACCCTCGAACGGTCCCTATGGACCAATCGACGATGTAAGTGATGGGGCGCATATACGCCGGTCGGCGCGCCTTCGCAAGGCTCCGCCGCGCCTCCACCCCCGTCCGGCGCTTCGCCCGCCGAGCTTTGACGCCTGCAGGCGGAACGCGCTAGCCCTCGCGAGCGCCCATCGACCCAAGGAAGACGCGATGCCCGACGTTCGCTCGATCTGCGCCATCGGCCTCAGAGGCCAGATGGGGCTCAACGGCGTGCTGCCCTGGGAGGGCGACCAGAGGCCGGAGTTCACGGCCGACGTCGCGCGCTTCTTCGACGTCACGCGCGGCCACGTGCTGATCGCCGGCGAGAAGACGATCGGGGCGATCCCGGATTTCGCCCGCGGCGACCGGACGCTGTTCGTGATCCGTCGCGACATGCAGCCGGAGAAGGTGCTGGCGCAGTTTCCGGACCGCGTCGTCTATGTCGGCGGGGGGCCGGTCGCCTGGGGCGTCTATGCGCCCTTCATCCGGCACTGGGACATCAACCGGCTGCCCTATGACGGCGAGGCGGATCGCTGGTTCGACCCGCAATGGCTGCTCGCCGGCGGCGCCGCGCTCAGTTGAGGCCGGTCAATCGCCCGAGGCGACGTCCCGCGCCTCGCCGAGGCGATCCGCGAGGTCGCTGAGATTGCCCGAAAGGTTCCTGAGCGCGAAGACGAGGCCGAGCGTCGGCACCGCGTCCCCAACATCGATGCCGACGGCGCTCTCGCCGTCGCGGATGTGGGCGACGGCGTCGTCCAGCGCCGCCCGCTTCAGCGCGAGCTGCTCCCGCGCCGGCCCCGGATCGTCGCCCGCTGCGAGCGCGTCGAGAAGGTCGGCGGCGGTCAGAAGGAGATCGGCGGCGGACGGTCCGACGATCCTGCGCGCGGCGTCGGGAGCGGCCGCGAGCGCCCGCTCCACGGCGACCGAGTCGTTGCGCACCCGCCACAGCGTGCGGGCGAGCGCCGAACGCGCCTCCGCGGTCGCTCGGCCGCCGGGCGCGCGACGGGCGTCGGCGACCGATTTCTCAAAAACGGCGAGCTTGCGCCGGATTGCGTCCTGCTGTCCCAGAAGGAGATGCGCGGAGTCCGGATCGCGCCGGCGGTCGGGCGCGCCGCGCAGCAGCCTCGCAAGATCGGCGACGATGAGGCGCGCCTCACGCGCGATGTCCCGGTCGAGCCGGTTGGGGAAGACGGCGAGCGTGACGACCACGCCGACCACGCAGCCGAGCGTCACCTCCAGCACCCGCTCGACCGCGACCGCCAGCTGGTCCGGCTGGTTCGCGGTCGCGACCAGCAGGATCGCGGCCGTGACAGGCGCGAGCTTCAGCATCGGCCGCCCGGCGGCGGCGAAGGCGAGGGCCGCGACGACGACCGTCAGGGTGACCGACGTCGTGACCAGCGAATGCGGGTGCAGAAAGGCCGCCACCCCTCCGACGGCCGCGCCGACCAGCGTCCCGACCGCGCGCTCCTGGGCGGCGGCGAGCGTTCCGCCGACGCTGCCCTGGACCACGATCAGCGCGGAGATCACGCTCCAGTAGCCCTGCGGCAGGTTGAGCAGCGTCGCCAGCACGAAGGCGGACCCGGCCGCGACCGCGACCTTGGCGGCGAGGCGCAGATCGGCGGCGTGACGGTCGGTGAGACGGAGGGTCATTCAGGTTTCATGATGCTGCGGCGCTATTCTCTCACGGGCGGATTCGCGTTAAGGCTTTATCTGACGGGCTCGCGCGCCGTCGCCCCTGCGGAGTCCTTAGACAGTTTCGAATGACAGCCCGAAATCCCAAACTGTTCGTCAAGTCCTACGGCTGTCAGATGAACGTCTACGACGCGGAGCGCATGGCTGACGCCTTGGCCCCCGAAGGTTACGTCGCGGCGGAGAGCGCCGAAGACGCCGACGTCATCGTGCTGAACACCTGCCACATCAGGGAGAAGGCGGCGGAAAAGGTCTATTCCGAGCTTGGCCGCATCCGGAAGATGAAGGCCGAGACGGGCCGCGCCCCGCTGGTCGCGGTCGCGGGCTGCGTGGCGCAGGCCGAGGGCGCGGAAATCCTCAAGCGCGCCTCGGTCGTCGATCTCGTGGTCGGCCCCCAGAGCATCCAGCGCCTGCCGGAGCTTCTGCGCCAGGCGAAGGCCGGCGCGCGACCCGTGGACACCGATTTCGCGGTCGAGGAGAAGTTCGAACGTCTCGCCGCGCCTGCGCCGAAGGCGATCCGGGGGCGCGGCGTCACCGCGTTCCTGACGGTTCAGGAAGGCTGCGACAAGTTCTGCACCTTCTGCGTCGTGCCCTACACGCGCGGCGCGGAGGCCTCCCGGCCGGTCGCCCAGGTGGTGGCGGAGGCCGAACGGCTCGCCGCGGCCGGCGTGCGCGAGATCACGCTGCTCGGCCAGAACGTCGACGCCTATCACGGCGAGGGTCCCGACGGACGGCCTTGGTCGCTCGCGCGTCTGCTGTATCGGCTCGCGGAGATCGAGGGCGTGGCGCGGCTGCGCTACACCACGAGCCACCCGCGCGACATGGACGACGACCTGATCGCAGCCCATCGCGATCTCGCCGCGCTCATGCCCTATCTGCACCTGCCCGTTCAGTCCGGCTCGGACCGGATCCTGAAGGCGATGAACCGCAAGCACACGGCCGACGACTATCTCCGCCTCGTCGACCGCGTCCGGGAGGCGCGGCCCGACCTCGCGCTGTCCGGAGACTTCATCGTCGGCTTCCCCGGCGAGACCGAATCGGATTTCGAGGCGACGCTCGCGATCGCGCGCGCGGCCGCCTACGCCAGCGCCTTCACCTTCAAATACAGCCCCCGGCCCGGCACGCCGGCCGCGGAGCGCGACGACCAGGTCGACGATGGCGTGAAATCGGAACGGCTTCATCGCCTCCAGGCGCTCATCGCCGAGCAGCAGACCGAATTCGCCCGCTCATTGGTCGGCCGGCGCATCGACGTGCTGCTCGACCGGCCGGGCCGCCATCCCGGACAAGTCGCCGGGCGCTCCCCCTATCTTCAGCCGGTGCAGCTTCCGGCGTCCTCCGGCTCGGTCGGAGACGTCGTCGAGGCGGTGGTCACCGACGTCGGACCGAACAGCCTGTTCGCCGCGCCTGCGGGCGACGCGCGCGAGCGTCCCAGAGTGCTCGTGGAGGCGACCGCTTGAGCGCGGAATCCAACGTGCGCGGGTTCGACCCGCTGCGCGGCGCGGCGGCGCCGCGCCGGGTCGGGGCCGCCCGACCGGTCGAGGCGTCGGCGCCGGCGGAGGTGACGATCGCCTTCGACGACAACCGCCACGCCTCCAGCCTGTTCGGGGGCCACGACCAGAACCTGGCCTTTCTCGAGCGCCGGCTGGGCGTCGAGGCGACGGTCCGCGGCAATCACGTCGCGATCCGCGGACCGGCGGAGGCCTGCCAGCAGGCTCGCAAGGTGCTCGAGAGCCTCTACGAACGCGTGAAGCGCGGCGAGCCAGTCGCGCTCGGCGACGTCGACGGCGCTATCCGCATGACGCTCTCGCAGCGCGAACTGTTTCCCGCCGAGGGCGCCGGACCTCAGACCGGCTTCGCGCAGATCTCGACCCGCAAGAAGACGATCGTGGCCCGCACCGCGGCCCAGGACGCCTATATGCGGGCGCTTGCGAAGCACGAACTGGTGTTCGCGACCGGCCCGGCCGGCACCGGCAAGACCTACATCGCCGTCGCCTGGGCCGCGGCCCTGATCGAGCGGGGCGAGGCGGACCGCATTATCCTGTCGCGTCCGGCCGTCGAGGCCGGCGAGCGTCTCGGCTTCCTGCCGGGCGATCTGAAGGAAAAGGTCGATCCCTATCTCCGCCCGCTCTACGACGCGCTCTACGACGTGATGCCGCCGCAGCAGGTCGAACGCGGCATGACCTCCGGCATGATCGAGATCGCGCCGCTCGCCTTCATGCGCGGCCGCACTCTGGCGAACGCCGTCGTGCTGCTCGACGAGGCCCAGAACACGTCGTCGATGCAGATGAAGATGTTCCTGACCCGTCTCGGCGAGAACAGCCGGATGATCATCACCGGCGATCCCACGCAGATCGATCTTCCGCCGGGCCAGGTTTCAGGCCTCGCCGAGGCGGTCGGCCTGCTGGAAGGCGTAGAAGGTATCGGCGTAACGCGCTTCACGTCGGCCGACGTGGTGCGGCACGAACTCGTCGCCCGGATCGTCCGCGCTTACGAAGACGCGCATGAAAGTCCGAAAGTGTGAGCCCGGATCGATCTAGTCCCGTCGCGCTCGAGACCGTGCGCGACAGCGACCTGTGGAACGCCGTTCCCGACGCCGAGGCGATCGTCGCCTCGGCCGTCGACGCCGCCTTCGCGGAAGCCCGGCTCGTCTGCCGCGACGGAGCCGAGCTTGCGGTCACCCTCGCCGACGACGCGCGGGTGACCGCGCTCAACGCGGAATGGCGGGCGAAGGACAAGCCCACCAACGTGCTCACCTTCCCCGCGGTCGAGCCGGATGAGACGGCGAACGCCGAGATGCTCGGCGACGTCATCCTCGCCTTTGAGACCGTCGAGCGGGAGGCCGCGGCGGAGGAAAAGTCCCTCTCCGACCACCTGTCCCATCTCGTGGTGCATGGCGTGCTGCACCTCTTCGGCTACGATCACCTCGACGACGAAAGCGCCGAGGCCATGGAGACGATCGAGATCAGGGCGCTCGCCCGGCTTGGGATCGCCGACCCTTACGCCGACCTCGACGCGACAGAATTGGCCTCCTGAACCATGTCCTCGACCGACCACCGTCATCTCCCGCAGGCCAGTTCGAGCGACGCGGACGGATCGCGCGACAACTGGATCGAACGGCTGCGGACCTTCGTCGGCCTCGGAGCCCATCCGACTGCGCGCGAGGACATCGCCGAGGCGCTTGACGGCAGCACGGACGACCTCTCCGTCGACGCCCAGGAGCGCGCCCTTCTCCGCAACGTGCTGGCTCTTCGGGAAACCCGCGTCGACGACGTCATGGTCCACCGCGCCGACATCGTCGCGGTCTCGGAGGACGTGACGCTCGGCCAGTTGCTCTACACCTTCGCCGACGGCGGGCATTCGCGGCTGCCCGTGCATCACGGCTCGCTCGACGAGCCGACGGGCATGATCCACGTCAAGGACGCGCTGGCCCTGTTCGCGCGGCGCGCCGAGGGCGAGAGCGGCGCCTTCGAGCCGTCGTCGGTCGACCTCGGCGCCCGCATCGCCGACGTCGACCTCGTGCGCCCGGTGATCTACGCGCCGCCCTCCATGCCCGCCGCGAACCTGCTCGCCCGGATGCAGTCGATGCATGTCCATCTCGCGCTCGTCGTCGACGAATATGGCGGGGTCGACGGTCTCGTGACGATCGAGGATCTGGTCGAGATCATCGTCGGCGACATCGAGGACGAGCACGACGAGGAGGCGTCCGCGAGCATCCGGCCGGACGGAGAGGGCGGTTTCATCGCGGACGCCCGAGCGCCGCTCGACGAGGTCGCCGAGGCCGTCGGGCCGAGCTTCGACGTCGACGCTTTTCTCGACGAGGTCGACACGATCGGCGGCCTTCTTGTCACGCTCGCCGGACGCGTGCCCTCGCAGGGCGACGTGATCGACGGGCCTGGCGGTCACCGGCTCGAGGTGCGCGAAGCCGACCCGCGCCGCGTCATCGAGGTGCGGATCGGTGGCGCGTCCAAGCGCGACGTCCCCGAATCGGATAGGCCCGGAAACGCCGCCGACGCGGCCTGACGTCCTCGCCTTCCGAAGGCCGGCGCTCCGGAGCCCCATGACTCGACGTCTTGAGATCGTCTCCGCCGTCGCCTCCTGGGCGACGCTGACCCATGGCTGGCGGCGCGCGGCGCTCGCCTTCGTCGCCGGCGCGCTCTCCGCGCTCGCCATGCCGCCGTTTTCCCTGTGGCCGATCCTGGCCCTCACTCTTCCCGTCGCGGTGTGGCTCATCGACGGCGCCGCCGGCGCGACGCGGACGCGTACCGCGCTGATCGCGGCGGGCGTCGGCTGGTGCTTCGGCTTCGGCTACTTCCTGGCGGGGCTGTGGTGGATCGGATCCGCCTTTCTGGTCGACGCGGACGTGTTCGGCTGGCTGCTGCCGTTCGCGGTGACGGGTCTGCCGGCGCTGCTTGCGACCACCACCGCGGCCGCCTTCGCGCTCGCATGCGCGTTGTGGAGGCCCGGCTGGCGCCGCGTGCTGGTGTTCGCGGCGGCGCTCGGCCTCGGCGAACTTGCGCGCGGCCATGTCTTCACCGGCTTCCCCTGGAACTCCTTCGGCTACGCGCTGGCCGACCAGGCCTGGCTCGGGCAGTTCGCATCGGTCGTCGGAGTCGAAGGGCTGACCTTCGTGGCCCTGGCGATCTTTTCCGCTCCGGCCGTCCTCGCCGACCCGCGTCCCGCGGGGCGCTTCCTGGCGCTCGCCGGCGCCGCGCTCGCGGGGCTCGCCGTCTTCGGCGCGATCCGGCTGTCGCTCGCCGAGCCGCGCTTCGACGAGACGCTCGCCGTGCGGGCGATTCAGCCGGAAATTCCGCAGGATATGAAGTCGCAGGACGCGCAGGGCGGCGCGATCCTGGACGCCTATATCGCCCTGACCGACGAGGCGCGCGGCCCCGACCGGCGCGGCTTCGCGGACGCCAAGCTGGTCGTCTGGCCGGAATCGGCCTTCCCCTTCCTGCTGTCGCGCTCGCCGGAGGCGCTCTCCCGGATCGGCGACAATCTGCCGGCCGGGTCCGTGCTGGTGACCGGCGCCGTGCGCGCGGAGCGCAAGCGCGAGGAGGACGCGGCGACGTTCTGGAACGCCGTCCACATGATCGGCGACGACGGCTCGATTCTTGCCACTTACGACAAGATCCACCTCGTCCCTTTCGGCGAGTACCTGCCCTTCCAGGCGACGATGGACGCGCTCGGATTTGAGGCCGTGACGCGTCAGCGCGGCGGCTTCGCCGCGGGGAGCCGGCGCGCGCTGATCACGCTGCCCGGCGGACGCCGCTTTCGGCCGTTGATCTGCTACGAGGCGATCTTCCCCGAGGAGGTCGCGGCCGATGAGCGGCCCGATTTCATTCTGAACGTGACGAACGACGCATGGTTCGGTCGCACGCCCGGACCGTATCAGCACGCCGCGCAGGCGCGCGTGCGATCGATCGAGCAGGGCCTCCCGATGGTGCGCTCGGCGAATGGCGGCGTCTCCTTCGTGATCGACGCCTACGGACGAAATGTCGCGTCGCTGGACCTGGGCGTTCGCGGCGTGGTGGACGCCAAGCTGCCGCTTGCGATTGAGCCGACCTTATACGTTGCGACCCATGGTCTGCTTTACCCGCTTTTTCCGCTCGCCTTCGGGGTTTTCGCGTGGCGGCGACGGCGTGAGGCTGTTTGACAAGCGTTGGCTCCGATGACCATTTACCGCCGCTGGGAGCCGCTATCGACGATAGGGCTCGCAGTCGTTCGTGCAGGTTGAAACAGGAGTTGTACGGCGGGGGCGACGCCGCACGATTGGTTGCTAGGAGAACTTCGATGATTAAGAAGACGCCCAACCCGGTCGACAAGCACGTCGGCAGCCGGGTGAGAATGCGGCGCGTCTTGATCGGCATGAGTCAGGAAAAGCTGGGAGAGGCCCTCGGCATCACCTTTCAGCAGATCCAGAAATACGAAAAGGGCACCAATCGCATCGGGGCCAGCCGGATGCAGCAGATCGCCACTGTCATGGGCGTCCCGGTTTCGTACTTCTTTGACGACGCCCCGGGAACCGAGGCCAAATTGTCCGGTTTCGCCGAGTCTCATGGTTCGGATTTCGTGGTCGACTTTCTGACCACCGCGGAAGGCCTTCAGCTCAACAAGTCTTTCGTACGGATCGCCGACGGCAAGGTGCGTCGAAAGATCGTCGAGCTCGTCTCGGCTCTCGCGGACGCCGCCCCCAAGGCGTGAGCCAGCGACCTCCGGCTCGGCGCTGGCGGCTCGCCCGCACGGTCCCCAGCAGGGCGCCGGGTCGGTCTTGACCGCCGGCGCGGCATCTGCGAAGCAAACGTTCCGTTCGGAAGATCGAACGTTTTACCGTTCAAACGGTCGGGGAGACGCCATTGGCCCGCGCTGATTACCTGTTCACGAGCGAGTCCGTGTCGGAGGGGCACCCCGACAAAGTCAGCGACCGGATCTCCGACGAGGTCGTCGACATCTATCTCGGCGCGCTGCCTGAGGCGCGCGTGGCCTGCGAGACGCTGTGCACCACGAACCGCGTGGTCATCGCCGGCGAGGTCCGCGGCCCTGACAGCATCACGACCGATCAGATCGTGGAAGCGGCGCGCGCCGCGATCAAGGACATCGGCTACGAGCAGGACGGCTTCCATTGGCAGAAGGCCGATGTCGCCGTTTACTTGCACGCCCAGTCCGCCCACATCGCGCAGGGCGTGGACGCGTCCGGCAACAAGGACGAAGGCGCAGGCGACCAGGGCATCATGTTCGGCTACGCCTGCCGCGAGACCCCGTCGCTGATGCCGGCGCCGATCTATTACGCCCACAAGATCCTTCAGCGGCTCGCCGAAGTGCGCCATTCCGGCGAAGCACCGACGCTCGCCCCCGACGCCAAGAGCCAGGTGACGGTGCGCTACGCCGGCGGCAAGCCGGTCGGCGTCACCTCGATCGTGCTGTCCACCCAGCACACCGACGAGACGCAGACCTCGAAGGACATCCGCGAGATCGTCGAGCCCTACATCCGCGAGACGCTGCCCGAGGGCTGGATCTCGGACGAGACCGTCTGGCACGTGAACCCGACCGGCTCCTTCGTGATCGGCGGACCCGACGGCGACTGCGGCCTGACTGGCCGCAAGATCATCGTCGACACCTATGGCGGCGCGGCTCCGCATGGCGGCGGCGCGTTCTCCGGCAAGGACCCGACCAAGGTGGATCGCTCCGCGGCCTATGCGGCGCGCTACCTTGCGAAGAACGTGATCGCAGCCGATCTCGCCGACCGCGCCACCATCCAGCTGTCCTATGCGATCGGCGTCTCCGAGCCGCTGTCGATCTACGTCGACCTGCACGGCACGGGCCGCGTCGACGAGGCGAAGCTCGAGAGCGTTCTGGGCCAGGTCATGAGCTTGTCGCCCCGCGGCATCCGCACCAAGCTGAACCTCAACCGCCCGATTTACGCGCGCACCGCGGCTTACGGCCATTTCGGCCGCGACGTCGACGCCGACGGCGGCTTCTCCTGGGAAGCGACCGATCTCGTCGACGCGCTGAAGTCCGCGTTCTGATCGGTCCAGATCAGTCTGGACTGCCCGATGCCCGGCCTGTCGCCGGGCATCGTCGTTTGAGGCTTCACTCCATGACGCATGACGGCGTCGGCGCGCCTCGCCCACTCCCTTCCCGACACGAACCGCAATGACCGAGCGTCCCGACGATCCGCGCCGCGGAGGCTCCTTTTTCGGACGCCGGCGCGGCAAGACGCTGCGCGCCGGCCGGGCCGCCACGGTCGCGGATGCATTGCCGGGGTTGAACCTCGACCCTGACGCGTTGCCGGACGAGCTCGCGACGCTGTTCGGAGCGGAGGTCCGCGAGGTCAGGCTGGAGATCGGCTTCGGCGGCGCCGAGCATCTGCTGCATCGGGCGCAGGAGGCGCCCAATGTGGGCTTCATCGGCGTCGAACCGTTCATCGACGGCATGGCGAAGGGCGTCGCCGGGGTCGTGCGGCTGGGGATTGAGAACGTTCGGCTCTACGACGACGACGCCACGCGCCTGCTGGACAGGCTGCCGAGCGGATCGCTCGCCGGCGTCGACCTGCTGTACCCGGATCCATGGCCGAAGACGCGTCACTGGAAGCGGCGCTTCGTCTCGGAAGAGAACCTCGCGCGCCTCGCCCGCGTGCTGCGGCCGGGGGCGCTGTTTCGCTTCGCTTCCGATATCGACAGCTACGTCGCCTGGACGCTGGCCCATGTCGCCCGGTCGCCGGATTTCGAATGGACCGCGGAGCGCCCGGTCGCCTGGCGCGCGCCTTGGGAAGGCTGGCCCGGCACGCGCTACGAGGCCAAGGCGATCCGCGAAGGCCGGGTCGGGACCTATCTGACGTTTGAGCGACGCTGACGGCAGGCGCGAGCGGCGCGCCAGCTCAGAGCTTCTTGCCCGCCTTGGCGCGCTCGATCGCTTCGACGATCATGCGCTGCGCCTCTTCGGCGTCGCCCCAGCCGAGCGGCTTCACCCACTTCTCGCCTTCAAGGTCCTTGTAGTGCTCGAAGAAATGCGCGATCTGGCTGAGCGTGATCTCGGGCAGATCCGTGTAGTTCGTCACGTTCTCATAGCGCCGCGTCAGCTTGGGCGAGGGGACCGCGATGATCTTCTCGTCCAGCCCCTTCTCGTCCTCCATCTTGAAGACGCCGACGGGGCGGCAGTTGATGACGCCGCCTGGGACGATCGCGCGGGTGTTCGCCACCAGAACGTCGATCGGATCGCCGTCGTCGGACAGCGTGTGCGGCACGAAGCCGTAATTCCCGGGATAGCGCATCGAGGTGTAGAGGAAGCGGTCGACGACCAGCGTGCCCGCCTCCTTGTCCATCTCGTACTTGATCGGTTCGCCCCCGATGGGCACCTCGATGATCACGTTGACGTCGCTCGGAGGGTTGTTGCCGATCGCGATAGCTTCGATGCGCATGGACGCTCTCTTGTCTCGAATTTCAGCCTGTCTAGCGGAGCGGCCCCACCTCCGGCAACCGTGATGGGGGGTCATGACGCCGAAACCCTTCGCTGAGCGGCTGAGCGCCGGCCCGCGCCTGCCGATCGACGAGGCTCTCCCACGTCTCCTGTCCGCGCTCGACGCGCGGAACGCCGCGGTTCTCGTCGCGCCGCCGGGCGCCGGTAAGACCACGCGCGCGCCGCTCGCGCTGCTCGACGCGCCGTGGCGCGGGGATCGGAAGATCCTCGTTCTGGAGCCCCGGCGGCTCGCGGCGCGCGCGGCCGCGGCGCGCATGGCCGAGACGCTGGGCGAACGCGTCGGCGAAACGGTCGGCCTGCGCGTCCGGCTCGGCTCAAAGGTGGGTCCGAGGACCCGGATCGAGGTCGTGACCGAGGGCGTCTTCGCCCGGATGATCGTCGACGATCCCGAGCTCGCCGACGTCGCCGCCGTGCTGTTCGACGAGTTTCACGAGCGCTCGCTCGACGCCGACCTCGGACTGGCCCTCGCCCGCGACGCCCAGACGGGTCTGCGCGAGGACCTGCGGCTCCTCGTCATGTCCGCGACGCTCGACGGCGCGCGTGTGGCGGGGCTGCTCGGCGGCTGCGAGGTCGTCGAAAGCGCTGGCCGCTCCTTCCCCGTGGAGACGCGCCATGCGCCGCGGGACGCCCGAACCCGGGTTGAGGACGCCGTGGCGTCCGTCGTGCGTCGTGCGCTGGCCGAAGAGGAGGGCGGCGTGCTCGTGTTCCTGCCCGGCCGCGCCGAAATCCGCCGCACCTCCGAGCGGCTCGCCGGCCTCGGCCCGGATGTCGACCTCGTGGAGCTCCACGGCGGTCTCGACCCGCGGGCGCAGGACCGCGCGGTCGCGCCCGCCGGGCCGGGACGCCGCAAGGTCGTTCTGGCGACCTCGATCGCCGAGACCTCGCTCACGCTGGAAGGGGTGCGGGTGGTCATCGATTGCGGCCTCGCCCGCGAGCCGCGCCACGAGCCCGCGCTCGGCCTGACGAGGCTCGAGACGGTCAGAGCCTCGCGCGCCGCGGTGGACCAGCGCCGCGGTCGGGCCGGGCGCACCGCCCCCGGCGTCTGCTACCGGCTGTGGGAGGAAGCCGCGACAGCGAGCCTCGAACCCTTCGCGCGGCCGGAGATCCTCGCCAGCGACCTCGGCGGCTTCCTGCTCGATCTTGCGGCCTGGGGGGTGACCGATCCCGCGACGCTCGCCTTTCTCGATCCGCCGCCGGCGGCGGCGCTCGCGGAGGCGCGCGCGACGCTCGTAGCGATCGGCGGGCTCGACGCGGACGGACGCATCACAGCGCGGGGCCGGACGCTGCGCTCCATCGCCCTGCCGCCCCGGCTCGCCGGGATGCTGCTCGACGCCGCGGAAGGGGAGGGGGCGCTCGCCGCGCAGGTCGCGCTGCTTGCGGTCGAGCGCGGGCTCGGCGGCGATAGCGTCGACCTCGGCGCACGGCTCGAGCGCTTCGGCCGGGAGCGCGGGCCCCGGGCCGAGGACGCGCGCCGGTTGGCGGAGAGCTGGCGCGTCGCGGCGGGCGCGCCGGCAGGCGGACCGATCGACGCGTCCCGCGCCGGCCTGGTGGTCGCGCGCGCCTTTCCGGACCGCATCGCGAAGGCGCGCGGGGGAAAGCCCGGCGCCTTCCTGCTCGCGAACGGCCGCGGGGCGGCGCTCGATCCCGCGGAGCCGCTGTCGCGCGCGTCCTATCTCGCGGTGCTCGACGTCACCGGCGTCGCGCAGGAGGGCCGCATCCTGCTCGCGGCGGCCCTCGACGAGGCGGAGGCGATCGAGGCCGCGGGCGACCGGGTTGACGAGAGAGACGACGTCGCCTTCGACGCCGGCGCGGCCGCAGTGAGGCGTCGCGCGCGGCGAAGGCTTGGCGCGATCACGCTCGCCGAGCGCCCGCTCGCGGTCGCGCCCGGCGTAGAGACGGCGCGGGCGCTGGCGGAGGGCGTGGCGGCGCTCGGCCTCGATCGGCTGCCCTGGAGCCGGGCGGCGAAAAGCCTGATGGCGCGCGCCGCGTTTTTGCGCCGCGCGGAGCCCGAGGCGGGCTTTCCCGACCTGTCGGACGAGGCGCTGCGGACGAGCGCGGCGGAGTGGCTCGCGCCCTTCCTCGGCTCGGCGACGTCGCTGCGCGAGATCGACGAGGGCGTCTTGTCGGCGGCGCTCGACGCTCTGCTTCCCTACACGCTCCGCCGGCGGCTCGACGCGGAGGCGCCCAGCCATTTCGCTGCTCCGTCCGGCTCGCATCTGCCGATCGACTATGAGGGCGAGGAGGGGCCGGCGCTCGACGTGCGGGTGCAGGAGCTGTTCGGGCTCGACCGCCACCCGACGATCGCCGGCGGCCGCGCGCCGCTGACGCTGCGGCTGCTGTCGCCTGCCCACCGTCCGATCCAGGTGACGCGCGACCTTCCAGGCTTCTGGCGCGGCTCGTGGAAAGAGGTCCGCGCCGAGATGCGCGGGCGGTACCCGCGGCATGTCTGGCCGGAGGACCCCGCCGCCGCGCAGCCGACGAGCCGCGCCAAGCCCCGCGGGACCTAATCGACAAGCCCCGCGAGGAACGTGGTCAGGCCACGCCGAGCACCACGAGCCAGATCGAGACCGTGACGACCGACAGCGCGGTCGACACCGCGACGGCGGTCGAGGAGGTCGCCTCGCCCACCTTGTAGCGGGAGGCGATGAGGTAGCCGTTGACGCCGCAGGGCATCGCCGCGAACAGCAGCGCGACCCCAGCCCACACCGGCGGCACGTCGAGAAGGTGGAAGGCGAGAACCCAGACCAGAAAGGGATGCACGATGAGCTTCAGCGTCACGATTCCCGCCACGGCCTTCAGGTCGTTGCCGAAGCCGAACTTCTTCAGCGCCAGGCCCATCGCGATCAGCGCGCAAGGGCCGGCGGTGGCCGCGAGCTGGTCGACCACCGATTTGACCCCTCCGGACGGCGCATAGTCGAAGCTTTTCGCCAGCACGCCGGCTGCGAGCGACAGGATGATCGGATGCGTGACCAGCGTCGTCGCAAGCCGGCGCGCGATGGCGAGCGGCGCGCCTTCGGCGTCGGCGCTTTCGATGAGAAGCGCGGCGGCCGACATCATGATCGGCAGGTGGATCGCGAGCAGCAGGAACAGGGGAACCGCGCCGGCGTCGCCATAGACCTTCAGGATCAGCGGCACGCCCACCAGCACGGTGTTCGACTGGGCCGAGGAGAAGCCATGGATCGCGGCCTCCTGCCGGCTGCGCCCGAACGACTTGACCGCAAGAAGCATCGCGACGCCCCAGACCACGGCCGCCCCTCCGAAATAGGCGGTCCAGTAGCCCCACGGGTTCTCCGCTGGGCTCGATCCAGTCGAGAGCGTCCGGAAGATCAGGCTGGGCACGGCGATCAGGAACACATAGTCCGACAGCCCGTCGCCCGCGCGGTCGCCCAGCAGCTTCAGCCGCCCGGCGAGATAGCCGAGGCCGATCAGCCCGAAGGTCGGCAGGATGACGGCGACGAGGTCCATGGCGGAGATCAGCCGGCGGGGGACAAGGGGCGCGGAGGAGGCCTCGGGCTGCCGTTAAGCTCTTGATCGATGGGGGTCAACGCCCCCGCCCAGGGCGGCCGCAGGCTGGGGATGGGCGGGAGATCGGGATGTATTGCGCGATTGGTTTAGCCCATCCTTAAAACCCCGGAGTCCAGTGTCGCCTTAACGATCCCCATGCCAAAAGCCCTGGAGCCATGCCGACATGAGCGCGAGCGCGAGCCTTGTCGACGACGCGTCCGCGTCAGACCCGACGCACCGGATCGCGGTCGCGGCCCATGAAATCCGTACGCCGCTCGGCGGCGTGCTCGCGCTCGCCGACCTCCTGCTGGCGGAAGACCTGACCGAGGCGGCTCGCGGCCATGCGAGCGCACTGAAGAGCGCGGCGGAGCATCTGCTCGAGATCGCGACCACGCTGCTCGGCGGCGAGCCTGTCCGCCGTCCGGACGCGCTCGCGATCGATGATCTGCTGACCCGGGTCGGGCCGCCGATCGCGGCCCGGGCCATGGCGAAGGGCCTGATCTTTCGCGCGACCCGGGGACCGGGCGTGCCCGACCGAGTCGTCGCCGACGAAGGCGCGCTGCGCCAGATCGTCGACAACCTCGCCGACAACGCGCTGCGGGCTACCGCGCGCGGATCGGTGGAGCTCGCCATCGAGCGGGTCGGCGGCGCGGCCGACGCCGTCACGCTCCGCATCGCCCTGCGCGATACGGGGCCGGGCGTCGGAGACGCTCCCGAGCGGCTGTTCGAACCCTATGTCCAGGGGATGGGCCCGTCGGGCGCGGCGGGGCTGGGGCTGACCGTCGTCGCCGAAGCCGCCAAGGCGATGGGCGGGCGCCTCGAGGCGTCGAATCGTCCGTCCGGCGGCGCCGAGTTCGCGGTGGTCGCGTCCTTCCCGGCCGTCGACCGGCCGGGCCCGGCGACCAGCGGGGCGCGCGTGCTCGTCGCCGAGGACAACGAGATCAACCGGCGCGTCATGGTCACGCTGCTCGAGCATTTCGGAATGGCGTACGACATGGTCGAGAACGGCGAGGCGGCGGTCGCGGCGGTCGCGGCGGGGGAGTACGACGTCGTCCTGATGGACGCGGTGATGCCGGTTCTCGACGGGTTGTCGGCGACGCGGCAGATCCGGGCGCTTGACGGCCCGAAGCGGGCGGTCCGCGTCGTCGGCGTCACCGCCCGCGCCTTCAACGACGAGATCCGCGCCTTTCGCGAGGCGGGCGCCGACGCCGTCGTGACGAAGCCGATCTCGGTCGCGGCGCTGTGGAGCGCGATCGGCGAGCACGAGCGCCGCTGGGCGTGATGCGCCCCGCTCAGGCGGCCTTTTCGCCCGCGCCCTCGGCGATCTTCACGATGTCGGCCATGATTGCGGTCAGGTCGAAGTTCTTCGGCGTGTAGACCGCGGTCGCACCCATCGCCTTCAGTTCGCGCTCGTCTTCCGGCGGTATGATGCCGCCGACGATGACGGGCACGTCGTCGAGCCCTTCCTTGCGCATCCGCTCCAGCACGTCGCGCACCAGCGGGATATGCGAGCCCGACAGGATGGACAGCCCAACGACGTGGACGCCCTCTTCGAGCGCGGTGTTGACGATTTCGGCGGGCGTCAGGCGGATGCCCTCATAGACCACCTCGAACCCGCAGTCGCGGGCCCGGACGGCGATCTGCTCGGCGCCGTTCGAGTGGCCGTCGAGGCCGGGCTTGCCGACCAGCAGCTTGAGGCGTCGGCCGAGCGCGTTCGAGGCGGCCTCCACCGCCTTGCGCACCTTGGCGATCTCGCCGCCGTCGGTCGCCTCGCGCGCGGCGCGGCCGACGCCGGTGGGCGCGCGGTATTCGCCGAAGATCTCGCGCAACGTCGCGCCCCATTCGCCGGTCGTGACACCCGCCTTGGCGGCCGCGATCGACGGCTCCATGACGTTGCGGTCCTCCTTCGCGGCGGAGGCCAGTTCGGCGAGCGCCTTGTCGACGGCCTTCTGGTCGCGCTGCTCGCGCCACGCCTTGAGACGCTCGATCGCGTCCTCGCCGACATGCTCGGGCACGACCTGAATGGAGCCGGCGCCGGTCGACAGCGGCGAGGGCTCGCCCTTTTGATACCTGTTGACGCCGACGACGATCAGTTCCCCGGATTCGATCGCGGCGAGCCGCCGGGCGTTGGATTCGACCAGCCGCCCCTTCATGTAGCCGGCTTGCACCGCCGGGATCGCTCCGCCCATGTCGTCGATGCGGGCGAGCTCCGCGCGCGCCTCCTGCTTCAACTCCTCGACCTTCTCCGCCATCACGACCGAGCCGTTGAAGATGTCGGCGTATTCGAGGATGTCGGTCTCATAGGCGAGGATCTGCTGGGCGCGCAGCGACCACTGCTGGTCCCACGGCCGCGGCAGCCCGAGCGCCTCGTTCCATGCCGGTAACTGCACGGCGCGCGCGCGGGCGTCCCTCGAGAGCGTGACGGCGAGGGTCTGGATCAGGATGCGGTAGACGTTGTTCTCGGGCTGCGGCTCGGTCAATCCGAGCGAGTTGACCTGGACGCCGTAGCGGAAGCGGCGGTTCTTCGGGTCTTGCACGCCGTAGCGGTCGCGCGTGATTTCGTCCCAGAGATCAACGAAGGCGCGCATCTTGGCGATCTCCGTGACCAGCTTCATGCCGGCGTTCACGAAGAAGGAGATGCGTCCGACCGTCGTCGCGAAGGTCTCATCGTCGAGGCCGGCGGCCTGGACCTCGTCGAGCACGGCGATCGCGGTGGCCAGCGCGTAAGCGAGCTCCTGCACCGGCGTCGCCCCGGCCTCCTGCAGATGGTAGGAGCAGACGTTCATCGGGTTCCACTT
Source organism: Hansschlegelia sp. KR7-227 (assembly GCF_049446035.1). Taxonomy (NCBI): domain Bacteria; kingdom Pseudomonadati; phylum Pseudomonadota; class Alphaproteobacteria; order Hyphomicrobiales; family Methylopilaceae; genus Hansschlegelia; species Hansschlegelia sp. KR7-227. Next base: position 342,470 of record NZ_JBMSEA010000002.1, on the reverse strand, counting down.
GGGCATCTCCTTCGTCGTGAAGGTGATGACGTCGCGGATCAGCCGAAGCGACGGCGCGGGCGGGAACACATAGGTCCCGCGCGACAGATATTCCTTGATGATGTCGTTCTGCGTCGTGCCGGTCAGCGCCGCGCGATCGGCGCCCTGCTCTTCGGCGAGCGCGGCGTACAGCGCGAGCAGCCAGGCGGCCGTCGCGTTGATCGTCATCGAGGTGTTCATCTTCGCGAGCGGGATCTCGTCGAAGAGCGCCCGCATGTCGCCAAGGTGGGAGACCGGCACGCCGACCTTGCCGACCTCGCCGCGCGACAGGATGTGATCGGGATCGTAGCCCGTCTGCGTGGGCAGGTCGAAGGCGACCGACAGGCCGGTCTGGCCGTTGGCGAGGTTCGCCTTGTACAGCCTGTTGGAGTCCGCGGGGGTCGAGTGGCCCGCATAGGTCCGGAACAACCAGGGTTTATCGGCCATGTTCGCTGACGCCTCGCGGGGTAGACTGGCGGCGCAAGGGCGCCCGCCGACAGTCTTTAGCTCACGTGTGCGGCGCCGCAATGGGCCGATCGTCGGAAGCGCTGCTCCGCCGGAGCGAAAGGCCGCGCGGGCGAGGGTTGAGCCCGTCCGACCGGGGGCCTTCGCCGGCGCGGGCGTTCAGCAGAGTCGCATGGACCCAGAGACCGACAGCGCCGCTCGCTCACCCTGCGGCGTCGAACTCCTCGTCCGCGAGCGTGCGGCGCGCGGCGTCCCGGTGACGGTCCTTCATGTGAACGCGCACCGCAGCGAGCGCGGCGGCCAGAATGCTGGCGTCGTCGGCGAAGCCCATCAGCGGCATGAAGTCCGGCATCGCGTCAAACGGCAGCACGAAATAGGCGAGCGCGCCGATCAGCGCCGCGCGGACATGCATCGGGGTCTCGCGGTCGAGCGCGCAGTAATAGGCCGCGACCGCGTCCTCGGCGAAGGGAATGCTGCGAGCGACACGTTTGATCTTCGGCCAGAAGTCCCGCTTCACCCGGGCCTCGTCTGCGGCGTAGTCGCTGTCGGTCGCCATCGATCGGATCGTCCTTCGCGGGAAACGGCACGTCTCACGATAAAGTGGCCTCGTCGGCGCCCCCGATCAAGCCTCGGCGGCGTCCGCCGCCGCCTCGATCGCCTCCATGTCGTCGTCCGACAGGCCGAGATGGTGGCCGATCTCATGGACCAGCACATGGGTGACGATCGCGCCCAGAGTCTCGTCGTGCTCGGCCCAGTAGTCGAGGATCGGGCGGCGATAGAGATGCACCATGTTGGGGGCCTGTCCCGTCCGCGCTTCCGCCTCGCCCTGCGCCAGCCCTAGGCCGGTGAAGAGACCGAGGAGGTCGAACTCGCTCTGAGCTTCGAGCGCGGTCAGCACGTCGTCGGTCGGGAAGTCGTCGACCCGCAGCACCACGCCGGCGGCGAGCGCCCGGAAGGACGCCGGCAGACGGGCGAAGGCGTCGTCGGCGAGACGCTCGATCTCTGCAAGATCGGGCGCTGAAAGCGCGCCCCAGTTCACGGCGGACGCCGGCCCGGTCTCGCTCATGTCGCGCTCCTTCCGCACCCTGTCGAATTTCGGCGCATAGACAGCTCCGATGGCCGGTCGACGCCGCGCAGGGGCGCGCTAATTACCCCGTGCCAATGATCAGAACAAAGGCTCGAACCGGGCCAGCGCCATGAACGTCGCGTGAACGCCGGGCTCACCCTGAGTTCACAGGACGTTAGGAATGATCGGGACACAGACGGAGCAGGACAGACAAGGTCCGCCCGAAGGAACACACGAGGAGAATGACATGAAGGGCCTGATTCTTTCGACCAGCCTCGCCGCCGCTCTCGGCGCCTTCGCGTTCGCGCCTGCGAGCGCCGCTCCGATCGCGACCCACGGAACGATCCTCGCCCCGGTCGTCGCCACCGACGTGGCGTGCCGCACCGTGAAGAAGACCGTGTGGAACCGCGGCGTGAAGCGCGTCACGACCAGCCGCACCTGCGATCGTCCGCGTTACGTCGAGCGTCGCGTCTACCACCGCGATCGCCGCTACGGCTACTCGCGCCCCTACGTCCGGCCGGGCGTCTCGATCGGCATCGGCGTCCGCTGATCGGCGAGGGACCGTCTCGGTCCCGATTCAGAAACGCTCTCAGGCCCGGCCGTCCCCCGACGGCCGGGCTTTTTTTGCGTCGCCGCGGGGTCGCGTCTTGCGCCGACCGGATTACGACAATCGCTGCATTGCGCGCCTTCCGGGTGCTTTCTACGGTTCCCGAGCCAAACCTTGGCCGCCGATCCCTCATGCCAGCGTGGCATGCCGACGCGCGGAGGAGACGGCGGGCGGCGGCAGGGAGCGTACGGCGTGAAGAAGAACAAGGTCATCACGGCTGACGAGGCCATCGCGCTGATCAATGACGGCGACGTCGTCACGACCACCGGCTTCGTCCAAAGCTGCATTCCCGAAGCCCTGCACGCCGCGCTCGAGAAGCGCTTTGTCGAGACCGCCGCGCCCAAGGGGCTCACGCTGATCATGACGGCGGGCGCCGGCGATTCGAAGGGCCTCGGCACCGGGCGCCTGCACCATGAAGGCCTGCTGAGCCGCGTGATCGCCGCCAATTTCGGCCGGATGCCGAAGGTCGCGCAGGCCGCGAAGGACAACAGGATCCGCGGCTACAACCTGCCGCAGGGCGTCATCTCCCAACTCTATCGGGCTTGCGCCGCCGGCCAGCCCGGCCTGTTCTCCAAGGTGGGGCTGCACACCTATGTCGACCCGCGCCACGGCGGCGCCAGGGTGAACGAGCTTACCCAGGAGGAGATCGTCAAGGTCGTCGAGGTCGATGGCGAGGAGTGGCTGTTCTACACCGCGACCAAGATCGACGTCGCCTTCATCCGCGGCACCTCGGCCGACCCTTCCGGCAACATCACCATGGAGAAGGAGGCGCTGACCCTCGACTGCCTCGCGCAGGCGATGGCGGCGCGCAACAATGGCGGCGTGGTGATCGCCCAGGTGGAGAGGATCGTCGACGACGGCTTCCTGTTGCCGAAGGACGTGCGGGTGCCGGGCATCCTGGTCGACTGCGTGGTGGTGGCCGACGCCGAGCATCACCGGATGAACTATGGCGTGCAGCATTCCGCAGCGCTCGCCGGCCAGATCCGCGTGCCCGTCACCGGCATCGCGCGCATGAAGCTCGACGCCCGCAAGATCATCGCGCGCCGGGCCGCCTTCGAGCTTCCGCCGAACGGCGTGGTCAATCTTGGCGTCGGCGCGCCGGAGGGCATCTCCTCGGTCGCGAACGAGGAGAAGATCACGCCTTACATCACGCTGACCACCGAGGCCGGGGCGGTCGGCGGGGTGCTCGCGAGCGGGTCGAGCTTCGGCGCGGCGACCAACGCCGACTGCGTCATCGACCAGAACCAGATGTTCGACTTCTACGACGGCGGCGGCCTCGACATGACCTGCCTCGGCATGGCCGAGTGCGACGAGGAGGGCAACGTCAACACCTCGAGCTTCGGCGGCAAGCTCAACGGCTGCGGCGGCTTCATCAACATCAGCCAGAACGCCCGCAGCGTGGTGTTCGCCGGCACCTTCACCGTCGGCGGCCTCGAGGTCGCGGTCGAGGGCGGCAAGCTGAAGATCGTGACGGAAGGCCGCTCGCGGAAATTCATCAAGCGCGTCGAGCAGAACACCTTCAGCGGCCCCTACGCGCAACGACGCAGGCAGCCGGTGATCTACGTCACCGAACGATGCGTCTTCCAACTCACCGCAGAGGGGCTGGAGCTGATCGAGGTCGCGCCGGGCGTCGACGTCGAGCGCGACATCGTCGCGCATATGGAGTTCCGGCCAATCATCAACGCGCCGGCGCTGATGGATCCGCGCATCTTTGGCGAAGAGCCGATGAACCTGATCGCCGACCTGCTGAACCTCGGTCTGGCGGAGCGCATCAGCTACGACGCGGCGCGGAACATCCTGTTCCTGAACCTCGAGGGCTGGCAGGCGCGCTGCAAGGCCGACATCGAAAACCTGCGCGAAGCCCTGGTCGCAGCCTGCCGAAAGGCCGGCCGCAGAGTGAACTCCGTGGTCAATCACGACGGGTTCAAGATCTCCGAGGCGCTATACGACGACTATGCCGAGATGATCGAATATCTGGTGGAGCATCACTACGAGACCACGACGCGCTACGCCACCAACGCCTTCCTGCGCGTCAAGATGCAGGAGGCGCTGAAGAAGCGCGGCCTCGCCCCGCACGTGTTCGAGCGCCGCGAGGACGCCCACGCCTTCCTGGAGCGGGCCGCGACGGTGCAGGCGGCGTTCGGCGAATGCGACGAGGTCGCGTCGGCCGCCTGAGGTTGGGCGGCGTCGCGCGCGCCCCGCGGGTCTTCCGCGCGCGATTTGCCGTGAACGGCGCGCGTGATAGACAGACTTGCGCATCAGATTTGCGGGGGACAGATGACCGACGGCAGCGATCTTGCTCGTTTTCTGAATTCGGCGCCATGGAGCAATCTAACCTTCAACGCGCCCAAGCCCGCGCACGACGCAAAGGGCATGCTCACCTGGTTCGAGCGCATCATGCTGGCGTGGCTGACCAGCGAACTGTACGACGGCAAGGGGGAGATCGTTGAACTCGGCGTGTTCCTGGGATCTTCTACGATTTCGCTAGCGTCGGGGTTGGAACTCAACAAGAAGGTTCCGGCCGACAATTTATTGAAACGTATTCACGCCTACGATCGTTTTATTGGACACTACGAGGCTAACTGGGTACGGAAGAACACCACCTTTGAAATCGGAAAAGACAACAATTTTCTTTCGGTCTACCGCGAGAACATCAAGAACTACGAAAAATATGTCGAAATCAACGTCGGGGATTTATGCGAGAAGACCTGGCGGGGTGGCGACATCGAGATATTGTTCGTCGACGTCCTGAAGAGCCCTGAGCTCGCCGACAAGGTGATCAACGATTTCTTTCCCAGCATGATGCCGGGTAAGACCGTTCTCGTCATGCAGGACTACATCTTCCAAGAGTTGCCCTATACGGTCATCGTCATGGAGCACTTCGCCGAGTATTTCGAGCGTGCGGGCGACACGTGGCGAAACAGCGTGCTCTACGTCAACACCAAGCCCATTCCACCGGCGATGATGGCGTCCTTCAAATATCATCGCCTGCCGGAGGCGCTGCGGCTCCATTATCTGATGCAGGCGCTGACGAAGCAGCGAACGTTCGCCCAGCGCGAATGCGTCGCCCACCTGATCAGCGATTTCGTCACCAACAAGTTCCGCTGACGGCCAGACGGTCAGGCCGATCGCGTCGGCCCGACCGTCCTACGTCCCTGTTCGGCCGGCGAGCGCGGCGAAAGCAAGTCAGTAGGCGGCAAACAGCCGGCTCATGGTCGGCGTTTCGATCTCCCGCCGGGCTCGTCCAATGGCGCCAGAACGTTGATCGACGGCGGGCTTCCGCCTGCGATTGAGGTGCGGTAGCGTCGATCGAGACCAGGGGGCGTGCGGAAACCGAAGGACTGGGCTCGGGCGGCCGTCGCGACGGCCTCTGCGGTTTGTTCGGGACGGGACGTGAGTATTTTGCGCATCGATCGGCGGCAAGTTCTGCTGGGATGCGTCGGCGCGGCGATCGTCGCCGGGGGCAGGGCGTTCGCCGATCCGCTCCCGCCGAGGTCGCGACCCGGCGCGCCGGCCGACACGCCGCTTTTTGGACCGGTCGACCCTGCGGCGTCGCCCTTCGACGCCGACCCCTCGGGGCAGATCGACAGCTTCGCCGCCTTCGCCGCGGCCGTCCGCGAGGCCATTCGCCGGGCCCGGGTCAATGGCGGGACGGCGCATCTCAAGCCCAGTCCCGGCCGTTATCTGATCCATTGGGACGGCGTGACGGGCTACAATCCACACACTAGCGGGTCGACCTGGATCAACCAGCGCTTCTGCTTCGTGTTCAACGATCCGGCGGTGAAGGAGGTGATCGTCGACCTCTCCGGCGTGGAGTTGCTTCAGGGCGGCGCCGACTGGACGCAGTGGGCGTCGATGTTTCTGGTCGTGGGCGGAAAAGCGACATTCCTGGGGAGCGGCGCCAAGCTCGACTATGTGAACCCGCCCTTCCTCCAGGGCGCCGTCGAGGCGATCGGCGACTCGACGATCGACATCCGCCTCGACCCCGGCCACGCAACGCTGCCGAGCTTCGACGAAATCTTCGAAATCACGCAGTTTTCGGACCACGATGCGCAGCGCGACGAGCGCTATCCGCTCTCGATCGCCTTCCTGCGCAGCAGTTACGCGGCGACGCCGGGGCCAGCGCCGATGGCCGAGATCGAGCCCGGACTCTATCGCATCTCGGGCTTCACGCCCTGGGAGATGTCGCAGCTGAAGATTCGGGCCGCGGTCGGGACCTTCGTCGCCGCGAAAGGCTCCAAGGACGGGCCCGCCTGGTTCAACACGATCGGCTGCGACCCCGTGCGCATCGCGGGTTTCGACTGCTATGCCTCCGGCGAGAGCTTCGCGCTCAACACGCTCTCGCGGAACATCGCCTTCATCGACAACCGCATCGCGCCGCGCCCGGGCTCGGGGGCCGTCGTGTCATGCATGCGCGGGGGCGCGGAGGCGTTCGACTGCGGAGGCGAGATCACCGTGCGCGGGTGCGAAATGGTCGGAACGGGGGATGACGCCGTCGCCGTCACCGGCAGCGCGCTCGCCCGCATGACGCGTCTGGGTCCGGCCTCGTTTCGCGCCTACAGCACCGGCTTCTTCTACGGCGTCCCTCCCGCGGGCTCGCGCTTCGTGCTCTACGACGCCGCCTACGTCGAGAAGGCGAGAGGCCGGCTCGACCGCATCGGCCCGCACCAGCCAGGCTTTCTCCGCGACATCGACGTCACCCTGTCGTCGGGGGAATTGCCGTCGGACATGACGGGGTGCGTCGCGACCATGCCTGACTTCCAGCCCGTCGCCGACGTTTCGGACCTTCGCATCCGCAACATACGCGGACGCGCCGTCTACACCGGCGCCGGGGGGCGCTATCGTCGACTGACGATCGAGAACACCTCGGACGAAGGCATCCTGCTGCAGCCGACCAAGGGCCAGCAGTTGGCCTCGGCCTTCGTCACGGACGAGATCGAGATTTCCGACAACGACATCCGCGGAGCGTGTCGGCAGGGCTTCTATCCCGCCGCGATCAGGGTGTTCGCCTCGTCGACGTTGGACAGTCAGAAGGCCGCGCTCAACACGCCGCTCGGACATGTCCGGATCGAGAACAACACGATTCGCGACAGTCTCAATCAGGCGATCCTCGTCGCCGGCGCGCGGGAGGTGGCGATACGCGGCAACCGGGTCGACAACGTCGCGAAGCTCGCCCCAGGCGGCGAGCTTTCGGCGCTCGGCTTCGCCGAACGCGCGACCATCGGCCTGATCAACTGTGGGACCGTCACGATTTCCGGCCAGACGGTCGCCGGCGCCGAAGGGGCGACGCTCTACGCGACGTCGGCCCATGCCGGCGGCGCTATCGCCAGGGTGCTTGCGAGCGAAAACTCCGGTGCGGCGGAATGACGGCCCGTGCGCCGTCTGCTCTTATGATCACTCAACCCGCTTGATCAGGTAGCCCGATTGCCCGCCCATGATCTCGGACACTTCCTTGATCTCGAAGAACGGCGTGATTACGCGCTCGAACACCTTTCTACTGATCGCCGTAAACAGAACGTCGTTTACGACATAAAAAGAATACAGTCCATTCGGCGACATGAACTCACCGAACTCGGGCGTCTTCGTCAAGATCTTGCCGACCATATCATTGCGCTTGAGGCACCCTTTGGAGCACTCCTCGTCATTCAGGGTAAGGAGGGCGTGTCCGCCGATCCGCAACACGCGCCTGATCTCCGCCAGCCAGCCCGTCCACGTGTCGTCCAGATGCGTGAAGACGGACAGCGCGGTAAGGAAATCAAGACTGGCGTCGCTGAACGGCAAATGCGGCGCGGTGGTCAAGGTGGCGAAATGGAACTTCGGGCCTGTGATGTTCCCCAGGCACCAGCCGATGCGACGCGCGTCGATGTCGACGCCCCAGGCCTCTTTCACGCTGGCGTCCCGCTCGAACCAGCGGAGCACCCGACTGTTCGAGCATGAAAAATCAAGCAAACGCGTGCGCGTCACGTCGTGTCGTTCAATAAAGCCTCGAATAATATCGTAGTCCCGTTTCCCAGACTGCAAATGAGATTCCGGGCTCTCTCCATACTGCATGATATCGGGCGGCGGCACGGGAAAGAGTTCGCCCTCCACCATGACGGACTGTACCTTGCGTGCTCGGACAGTAAAGGCGGAGCCGCTTTTATTAGGCACGTTGCTATAAGAAAAAACAGGACGTGTCATGTTTGCTGCTTTCGCCGGAAGAGGGGCTGCGGTGTTCGCTTTTGAGGCCTGCTCGAAAAGCGGCGGTTCGGAGATGCCGTTGTAGGAAAGCGCGGAATTCATATCCCTCCAGAAGAACGGCGTAGGATCGAATTCGACGTCGCTCAAGAACGGAATAAGCAAGAATATCGGCGCGCTTGAATCCGGCTTGACGCTGGAGAGATAGCGCTCGACCTGCTGAGTCACGACATGAGTCGGCTTGAACATGTCGACCATTTCTTTGTGAAAGAATTCGGTACGACAAAACATAACTGTGTCGAACACTAAATTAAATAAAGGCGCCGCTAATCTAAAAAACGAGTCGCCAAAGATTAAAAGCCGACGGCCTCGGCCGCGATTGCTTCGATAGAGATAGACTGCCCCATTGTTCCAGCCCAACCGGACATTGTTGTCTGACGCGGATGTCAGCCACGTCAGATTGATCTGATCGCGTGTCTCCGTGAGTTTGGGGGTGAACCGTGAGCCGAGATCGCCGGCATATTTCGCGGAAGACGCCGAGGTCGCGGCGGCGGCGTCGGTCCGCGCCTTGGTCAGATCGTCTTCCGGAACGCCGAGCGCCCGGCAGGTACGAATGACGGCGTCGAGCTGACCCTTCACGGACCAGTGAGTATCGGTTGCGAGAAAATGATCTCCGAGCGCTTTGTCCGGCCGCAAGTCGAGGAACTCGACCGTTGTCCTCTGCTTATAGACGTCAATCAGCGACTGCAGGGGCAGCGGCGCTGGCAAGAGATGCGCCAGAACCGACTCCTTATCCGGCGCGATCGCATGAACATAGGGAATTGACCGCTCTTTCAGGTAGTCGTTCCGGGAAACTATGTTCCTGCCGAAATCATCGATCGACGATTGTTCGACGTCCAGTTGTCTCAGCTTGTATAGAAAGGGGGCATGGGCGCCGCCGGCCAAGAAAAGATGCCCCTCGAGGCCGACTATAATCTGACCTTCAAATAGTTGGATCTCCGGGGCGAAGCTATGCAGCACCTCTGCGAGCATTGATATACCGCCTAACGTACTCATCAGATTGACCAAGCAAGTTTGCTGCATAAGCCGCGTCCGTCAAGCCGCCCGCGTCGCCACATCGCGCTCCCGAGCCCAAGCGTGAGGCTCCGCCGTCGCGGCGAGACCGAAGACGCACGCCGGCCGATTTTACGGGGATTGCTTTTGTCCCAGTGCGGTCCGGGCCGCGGGCCCGCCCATGGCGGGGCGCCGCCGATCAGCCGGTGGATCTCGCGGGAGCGGACGCGAAAGCGTCGGCTCGCCTCAGGGCGTCATCCAGGCGAACCCCGCGTCAGCCATCGCCTTTCGCACCGCGCCGTAATTGGTCACGACGTCCGAGATCGACCTGTCAGGCTTGAAATACTCGGTTTCGGTGGCCTCGAGAGTGACGCCGAGCGTCGATCTCAGCTGCCGGACCACAGCCTGCACAAGATGGTCGTCCGCAAACATGTCCTCATAATACACCGTGGTCTTCGCGGGCACTTGCGAAAGCCAGCCCTCGACGCGCTGCACCGCGGCCATGTGCTGACGAACCGCGAACACGCATTGACCGGGATCGATCTCGAGCCGAACCGATTTGACGTCCGACTTGTCGATTTTGTTGGCGTCAAAGTGCCATTGTTTCGTGGCGCTCGCGATGACCGCTGACAGGTGCCGCTCGAAAGCGTTGCGGCGGACGACATGGATAAAACTGAAGCCCGCTGCGCGAAAATCGGCGATGAGGCGCGGCGCGCTGAAGCCGTCATAGAAAACATGATTAAGATAATATAGGCTGTTATATTTTACGTCTATGTAGAAGGGTGCCCCGTCAGCGAATTGATCTAAATGAGTAAAATACCGACGCGTCAGGGTCTCGGGCTCGTACAGCATCTCGATAGCTTTTGTGCCGTCGCTATTCAAGAACGTCTTGAACTGAGCACTCTTCTGAGGCTCCTGTATGGCGTCGTTCGGATGAAACACCTCATCGAAGTTGAGGTATCCATTGCGGGCGAGAACAGAGCCGAATGCGTGGGTGCCACTCCGTTGCGAAGCGATCAGGACCAGTTTTTTACTGTCGGGCATGCAAAGCGTCACCCTTGTCGAACGGTCGTGCCGGCCGGGAGGCCGAAATTGGCCGGTCCTTGTGCAGAACGGCGCCAGACGTTGTCAACATGGCCAATCCAGACCGCGCGGTGTTGGCCGACGACGCCGCGGCGCGCCTATTTCCCGCAGGGACTTCGGTTGACGGCCGTCTGCGGATCGTATCAGTTTGGCCTCGCGGACAGCGCGCTGCGAGGCTGGTGATCCGTCGAGTAGCCGTCGGCGTGGCGACGGAGTCTTCTGGAAGGCCTACTCAATGGACGCACTGCCGATCAGCGCCGCAGCCAAAGAGTTCATAGCTCAAAATTACAAGAAACCTGATTGGGCGACGGGTGCGATATCGCCTTTCGATGCGAGCTTCTTGTATGACTTGATTACGCGCGAGCGCCCCAAATCCTTGCTTGAGATCGGCGTTGCGTCCGGCACCTCGACGGCCTTCCTCTCGTCGCTGATCGAGAGCTACGGCCGGGGCAAGAGCCACCTGCACTCTTATGACGCCCTGCCTTACTTCTACGCCAAGCATGACATCGAGTGCGGCGCGTTCGTTAAGGAACGCTTCGGCAAGCTGCCGAGCAATCTTACGCTCAACCTTGGCGTCTCCTCGCAGGATATCCCGTCGGTCGTGCGTGGCCAGAAGTTCGACTTCGCATTCGTCGACGCCAACCACGACCATCCCTGGCCCACCATCGACCTGCTTTCGGTGATCGAGACGACCGCGCCCGGCTCATGGGTCGCGTTGCACGACATCAACTTGCCGTTCCTATCAAAGCAGTTTCCGTGCTACGGCCCGCACTACCTGTATGAGGGATGGCCGGGCGACAAGGTCACCCAGATAATCGACGGCGGGATACGCCCCAACATCGGCGCCATCCGGCTGTTTTCGACCAAGGAAGAAAGCATCCGGGCTGCTCTCGACTGCTTGGCGATCCGCTGGCAGAAAATGCTCAAGGCCGAGGTCGTGACGGCTGCAGAAAGCATCATCCGGCGGACCAGCGAAGCGCTCGCGGACGATTTCCTGGCGGTCGCCGCCCGCAGGAACGTGGGCGGCGCCAACAATCTGGCGATGCAGGGCGGGGATATCCGCCTCACGGGATTCAACGCCTGGTCGCGGCTGGAAGGCTCGCCCTGGCTCAAGCCGTTCGTGCTGCACGCGAATCCGGTCGGCAACGTCGCCACGACGTTGTCCTTCGAAGGGCTGCAGCCGGACGGCCACCGTCGCGTCGTGTTTCCGGCCGTCAAGCGGTGCTCCGAAGCCTCGGACGACATCCTTCTGAAAATCGTCGTCCGCGGCGCGAATGGCGATGTGCTGGAATCGAAGAGCGTCGTCTTTCAGGACGACCAGCCGAAGATGCTCGCCGCAGCTTTGCCCACGGGCAGCGCAGAGCCGATTTGCGTCGACGTGACCGTGTCTGTTCCAGACTCCGCGACGAAGATCCGTGGGGCATGGCTGCACTTCGATCCCGTCTATTGCTCGTGACCCGCGGCGGCGGGCGCCGGCGCTAAGCCTGCAGAATTGTGGGGGCCGCTCATATTCTGAGCAGTCCTGTTGGACCGATGCGCCTGACCCAAGCGGGCCCGCTCTGGCAATCTACCGACCGCAGCGCGCGCTGAGGACGGCGGTCGGCTGAAAACCCGCTCCACCTGCCGACAGTAAGGACATGCCTGGTTGCGGCCGGCGCCGTGCCAAGCTGCGCCAAACGATCGGGGCATGATGAGAGCGGAGATCGGCGCTTGCCGGGCGGAGCGCCGTCTTCATAAGCGGGCGCCGGAGGGCGTCGCCTGCGCCAACAAATCGTCGCTGAAGCAGGCGCCCTGCCGTCCGAACCTCGGGCGACGCGCTCCGGCGCGGCGCCACGTCAACAGACGCCGTTCAGTCCTTCCGATAGAGGAACGGCGGCGCCGCAACGCCGTAGATAGGCGCGTTGTGGGCCAGCGGCTTGGCCCTCGGCTTCGGCCGGTCTTTCAGCTCCTCGAACACACCCTCGAACACCTCGGCATACGCGTCGGACATCGCCGACTGGCTCAATCTGTGAGCGATGAAGCTGTCGATGACCGCATGGCCGAGGGCGCGCCGTTGCTCCGGGTTCGCCTGGAGGTCGCGAAGGACCTCGACCATAGCGCCGATATCGTGCCGCGCGGTGATGAAGCCGTTTGTCCCCGATGTGATGACCTCGGGGATGCCGCTCTTCATGTCGCGGATGACCGGTATGACGCCCTTCGCCATAGCTTCCAACATGGACAGGGGAAGGCCCTCGAAATCCGACAGCAGGACAAAGGCGTCGGACTCGTCGAGCGCGCGGTCGACGTCCTCCGGGGTGACGCGGCCGGGCATGCGGACCACGCCGGCGTCGACGAAGCCTCCGAGCTTCCAACGCAGATGATCGTACTGATCGCCGTCGCCAAGCAGGTTCAGCACGAACGGCACACGTTCGTTCTGCAGCCGTTCCGCGAGTTCGATAAAGGCGTGAACGTTCTTCTGCTGAGTGACCATCCGGCCGGAATAGGTCATCACCAGAGGCAGCCCGGGATCGTAGGAGCGCGCGTCCACGCGCCGCCGCGCCGCCGCCTCGTCGAACGGCACGCCGTAATAAATGTTCACCGTCTTCGCCGAGAACGCAGGATTGAGCTCGCCGATCTCGCGCTCGATGAAATGCGAGACGGAGATGATCCGGTCCCAGTACCGTCCGAGCCGGTCGACGTGCTCGTAATGCTCGACGTCGTCGCTATGCGCGATGCCGACGATGCCGACGTTCGGGTGCACGATCGGCGACACCGCGGATCCAATATAATCATAGTTCGGGACGTAGATGCACGGCCGCTGCGCGCGCAGGAGCTTTGTCAAAGACGACCAGATGTCCGTGAAATGATGCCGTTCGACCGGCAGGAAAGTCACGGGAAGGTTCGGCATCATCTCGGTCGGCGGCAGGAACGAGAACCGGCCATTGGTGAACAGCAGGCGCGCGTCGAAGCCTCGTTCGTTGAGGCCCTCGATCAGGTTGGCCGTGAACGTGTTGACGCCGCTGATGCCCCAGTCCGGAGACGAGAAATACACCGTCTTCCTCGCCGCCGATCCCGCGATCGCCGGCGCGGTCGGGACGACCGCGGCGGCCGGGTCGACGCGGGGCTCGAAGCGCAGGCCGACATGGACGGCGATCAGGTCGGCCAGATCCCTGACATAGTCCACGTAGCGCCATTTCTCGGCGACGATGGCCTTGGCTTGATCGCCCAAGCTTTTGAGGCGGCCGGCGTCCGACAGCAGAGCGATCGCCGTCTCCGCCATGGCTTGCGTGTCTTCGGCCGGAACGACGACGCCGGATGCTCCGAAAGCTTCGGGAGCCCCGCTGCACCCCTCGAACGCGATGACCGGCAGGCCGCAGGCCATCGCCTCATGGATCACGCAGGGGAACGGGTCCATGCGAGACGTCATGAGGAACAGATCGGACGCTCGATAATACGGCTCGGGATCGGCCTTTGGTCCGACGAAGCGGACTTTCGCCGCAAGCCCAAGTTGCTCGATCCGGCGACGCGCCCAGCTGTTGGTTTCCGAGTGGCCGGGATGACCGCCGATCCAGATAAAATAGAACGGCATGTCGCCGCTGCGCGGATCGCTGAACACGCGGCTCGCAGTCTCGACGAACAGGTCGATGCCCTTGCGGGTGTCCGGGACGCCGCAGCCGACAACGAGGCGGGCGTCCGGAGGAAGTCGCAACTCTTCAAGCGCGGTCGCACGCGCGACGCCGCGGCTCAACGAGCCGAAACCGGGATCAAGCAACCCCTGGCCGCGGACCGCCACCGGGCGATCGCCGAACGGCGTCTTCTGCGCCGCGCGGCTACGCGTGTATTCCGAGGGAAAAATCGTGACGGCGCTGCTCTCGTAGATCAGCCCGAACTGCGCGGAATCAAAGAAGTCCGCCTGTTCGTGAACCAAGCTCACGACCGGCAGGCCGAGCTTTGCAAAACAGTCCATGAAGGCGCGGGTTTCCGCGGTGTTGCAGACGACGAGATCCGGTCCGCCAGGACCGAAGCAGGCCAGGGCGGACTGCAGCTCGGCCTGCCATTCCGGCGTTCGGGCCCCTCCGTCCAGGAACGGCCGGTCCAGGCCGTGCTTCATGACGTAGCAGTGGCTCGAGGCCCTGAACTCGTTGAACAACTCGCCGCCCGACCCGAGGATGCAATACGCGTCCAGATCATAGGCGTCGGTCAGGCCTTCTATGATTCTGAGAAGAATCAGCGGCGCGCCGGTACGCGTCGCGTCATGCCCGACGAACAGCACTTTTGGGCGACGATCGCCGTTGTTGCGCGCGCAATACTCCCACATCGCGGTCTGATCGTACATCAGATTGTCGGCGTAACGTTGATTGATATGCGCCGAAGAGAAGAAGGCGTTTGGCGGCCGTCCCTCACGCATGCCGAACGTTATGAAATGATCGATGCCGCAGAGGTTATACTGAGCGATGTCGCGGTTGTTGCTTTGGTAGAAATTGACGTCCAGCATCCGAAACGACTGCGGGCGCCGGCCCTTCGGCTGGCTGATCAGGTGCGCGTAAACCGGCACGCGCGACGGATCGAAGCCGATGGCCTGCGTCTTGTAGTATTCGAGATCGATCGCGGGATGCGGCGAGTGTTTCGTCATTCCGCCGTCGACGAGGTAATGCCGCAGGAGATCGACGTTTTTGCCCAGCCCGGCCCCGCGCGCGTAAAACTCCGCATCGAATGAGCGCGACGTCGATATGCCGAACTTCCAGCCGATCGTGGCGTAGTGCAGGAGGGGGCATTTTGCGGCCGCCTGCGAGTCGAGATCCCTCAGCAGGCGTTTCAGGTCCGACTCGCGGCGCCAGAAGCGCAGTTTCCCGAGCTTGTCCCCGACGTTCCAAACGTAGAAGCCCGGATCGAACAGGGGGTGCGTCGACAGGTCGGCGACGTTTGGGGCGTTCAGATAGGCCTGCAGACCCGGCGTCGCGCCGGAGAGGCCAGACGCGTAGCGGTAGTGGTTTTCGTCGAACAAAGCGTGGGGACGCTTGCCGAACGGTTCCGTGACGTATTCGACCAGCGGGCTTACGGACCGTTTCGGGCGGGGGGCGAAGCGACAGTAACACTGCGGATCGAACAGGGGATGCGGCGAGAGCCCGCTTCGCCAGCCCTCCGTCAGATAGTGCAGCAGGCCCGCCCGCGGCCGCTCGTCTTCGGGCAGCTGCTCCGCGTAGTGCTCGTGGTCGAAGAGAACGTGCGGCGAGAGGCCTTTGCGCATCCCGACGGTGAGATAGTCGGTCAGCGGATTCGTCAGCGTTCGGTTGTCCCGCGTCACCACTTCGACGTAATGCGTGACGTCGAAGAGGGGATGGATGGCGCTCCCCGAGAAGGGCGAGAGCAGAAAGGCGCGGAACGCCCCCTCGGAGCTCGAATAGCCCTTACTTTCGGCGTAAGCGGTATCGAACATTGGATGCGGATCGATGCGCATCGCCGTGCCGATTGTGACGAAATGCACGAACGGGTCTTGGTCCTCGTCAAGGCCCGCGCGGTCGGCGTAATAGTCGACGTCGAACAACGGGTGGATCCTCGCGCGCTGGGCGGCGCCGACCGTCACGTAGTGTTCGAGCGGGCTTACGCCGAGCTCCGCGTATTCGGGGAACTGACTGGCGTAGAAGGCGACGTCGAACAGCCAATGCGGCGAGCGTCCATCCCTCCATCCCACGGTGAGATAGTGCAGATAGGGATCTTCGAACGCAGCCTCATCCGGCTGTTGCGCGAGATAATACGAAGCATCGAACAACGGATGCGCTTGGCGCCCTTCGCCAGAGCCATGCAGGAAGTAATGAAGGAGCCCGTCCGCGCCGGCCGCCAGCACATCAGGGTACCGCTTATAATAGTGTCTAGCGTCGAACAACGGGGAAGCGTGCTCAGTCATTGCGCCGCCGAGCCCCAGCGGAGCGCCCGCCGCAAGCAGAGGGTGCGGGACAAACGCGCCGCCAGCGGCGCTCCTCAGATAGTGGACGAGCGGTTCCTGCTCCCCGAGCTCAGCCTGATAGCGCCCTCGGTAATAGGTGGGCGAAAAGCTCCGAATTGGCGATAGTCCGGCGGGCGAGCCGGTATGCAGATAATGGTCGCGCGCATGCTCGAGGGGGGAATCCGCCCCGCGGATGGTCCGCTGAGTAGACGGGCTGACCTGTACAATATACCAGTCCAGATCAATCGCATTGAGAAGCAGTTCGCTGTCAGTTAAGGCGAAAGTTCGAGAATGTTCTTCATTCTCGGTCGCGACCTCAACTGGCAAGCGAGCGTCAGTCCCCGTATCCGCTTCGGAACCGGCGGCGGGCGCTGCTGAGTCGGATGTGACGCTATCGATCTCCGCGGAACCAGAGGTCATGAACGTGCTGGTCCTTGCCATCGACTTACAACTCCCACGTTCGAACCTATGATTGTAACGATCCCGCGCCACAAGTTTCGGTCGACGCCTTGAGGTGATTCACACATGGCTCGGACGAAGCGCCGGTCCTTGTGATCAATCGCTGCGCAGCTCATTGATTTATGGCGGCTGAAGGTTCAGCGATCGCCAGGTCTCCAATGCTCTCTCCGGTCTGCCCGAGGCTCACATAGCGGGTGAAGCCCGCTGCCTCGGCCTTGCCGCGGTCGAACAGGTTGCGAAGATCGAGCAGCGCCGGCGTGCGCATCACAGAGGCGAGCTCGGCTAGGTCGATGGTGGTAAAGATCATCCATTCCGTGAGCACGACGATGAGATCTGCGTCGGTCGCGGCGGCGATCGCGGACTCCGCCATCGTCACCTCCGGCAGCAGCGCCGCGGCGTCGTGCGGGTTCGAGGGGTCGTAGGCTTCGACCACCGCGCCCTCCAGCACCAGCGGCGGCAGGATGTCGAGGCTCGGGCTTTCCCGCATATCGTCGGTCTGGCCCTTGAACGTCACGCCGAGGACGGCGATCTTCTTGCCGGCGACCGAGCCGCCGCACATCCGTCGGACGCGCTCGACCATCGACTTCTTACGGCTGACATTCGCCTCGATCGCCGACTGAACGATGGTCGCGGGCATGCCGGCGTCGCGGGCCGTCATCAGCAGGGCGCGGGTGTCCTTCGGGAAGCAGGAGCCGCCCCAACCCGGACCGGTCTTCAGGAAGGCAGCCCCGATGCGGTGGTCGAGCCCGATGCCGAGCGCGACGTCGTTGACGTTGGCGTTGATGACCTCGCAGAGGTCGGCGACCTCGTTGATGAAGCTGACCTTGATCGCGAGGAAGGCGTTCGCCGCATATTTGATCATCTCGGCGGTTTCGATGTTCGTGGCGACCAGCCGGGAGCCCTTCACCGTCAGCGGTGCGTAGATCCGCTCCATGACGGCCTTGGCCCGATCGTTCTCGCAGCCGATCACCACCCGATCCGGCTCCATGAAGTCCTGGATCGCCGCGCCTTCACGCAGGAATTCCGGGTTGGAGGCCACAGCGAAGGCGTCCGGGTGGCCAAGCCGTTCGAGGACGCGGGAGTAGACTTGGTGGTTGGTGCCGACCGGGACGGTCGATTTCGTCACGATCACGGTGAACTGGTCGATCGCGTTGGCGACTTCCATCGCCGCGGCGAACACGAATCGCAGGTCGGCGCGGCCGGCGCCGTCGGACGGCGTGCCGACCGCGATGAACACCGCGTCGCGGCCCTTTACGCTGTCCTTGGTGGAGTTCGAGAACCGCAACCGGCCGAGTTCGACGTTACGCGCGACCAGCTGGTCGAGCGCCGGCTCGTAGATCGGCATCCTGCCCTCGGCGATCATGTCGATCTTCCGCTGGTCCGCATCGACGCAGATCACGTCGTGTCCGAGCTCTGCGAAGCATGCGCCGCTGACGAGGCCGACATAGCCTGTGCCGATGATGGTGATCTTGACGCTCATGGGATGTTCGTCCTTCGCAGTCTGTCGGGCGTCGTCAGGCGTTATGGCGGCGCATGAACCAGTTCGCCGCGGTCGCTACCGTCTCGTCGATGTCGGTGTAGCGCGGAGACCAGTCGAGAATCCTGTTCGCCGCCTCGGCGACGGCGAATAGGGCGGGCGGATCGCCGGCGCGGCGCGGCGCGTAGTCGGCCGGCACGGGTCGTCCGACCGCCTTCTCGACGGATTTCAGAAGCTCGATCACGCTCGTTCCGCGACCGGTCGCAAGATTGTAGGCGCGGCTCTCGCCGCCATTCGCGAGATGCGGGATCGCCTTCACATGGGCGGTCGCGAGGTCGCAGACATGGACATAGTCTCGGATCGCGCTGCCGTCGGGCGTGGCGTAATCGGTTCCGAAGACGCTGAAGCGCGGGCCGGAGCCGAGCGCGGCGTGGATCGCGAGCGGAATGGCGTGAGTCTCGGGGTCGTGGCGCTCGCCGAGCTCGCCGTCCGGGTCGCATCCCGCGGCGTTGAAGTAGCGCATCGCCGCCCATTTGACGCCGTAGGCGCGCTCGTAGTCGGCGAGCGCTCGTTCCACCACGAGCTTGGTGTAGCCGTAAGGGTTGATCGGGGCCTGAGGCGTATCTTCGGAGATCGGCAGCGTCTCCGGCACCCCGTAGGTCGCGCAGGTCGAGGAGAACACGATCTTGTCAACGCCGTTGCGGCGCATGGCGTCGAGCAGCGCGATCGAGCCGGTGATGTTGTTGCGGTAGTACTTCGACGGATCGGTCACGGACTCGCCGACATAGGCGAAGGCTGCGAAGTGCATGACGACGTCGGGGCGATGCCGCGTGAAGACCTCGTCAAGCCGCTCGGCGTCGAGGACGTCGCCGATTTCGAGCGGACCCCATTTCACCGCGTCCGCATGGCCGAAGACGAGGTTGTCGTAGGTCACCGGCTCATAGCCCGCCTCAGCCAGCGCCTTACAGGCGTGACTGCCGACATAGCCGGCGCCGCCAGCGACAAGGACTCGCATGCTCACACCGTCGTCCCCCGACGTCAGTTGGCGCCGATCCGAAGACCGGCGAAGTAGGAAATCGTGCGCTCCAGCCCCTCGCGGAGCGCGACCTCAGGTTCCCAGGAAAGCAAGTTCCGCGCCTTGGTTATGTCAGGGCAGCGCTGCAGCGGATCGTCGATCGGCAGCGGGCGATCCACCACCTTGGAGCTCGTCCCGGTCATTTCGATGACGATCTCGGCGAGTTCGCGGATGGTGAACTCGCAGGGGTTGCCGATGTTGATCGGGCCGGTGGCGTCCGGATGCCTCATCAAGCGGAAGAAGCCTTCGACGAGGTCGTCGCGGTAGCAGAAGGACCGCGTCTGCGCGCCGCCGCCATAAAGCTCCAGCGGTTCGCCCGCGAGCGCGTTCACGACGAAATTCGACACCACCCGTCCGTCCTTCGGGTCCATGCGGGGCCCATAGGTGTTGAAGATTCGCGCGACGCGGATCTCGACGCCATAGGTGCGGTGGTAGTCGAAGCAGAGCGTCT
The DNA here is from genome assembly GCF_049446035.1 of Hansschlegelia sp. KR7-227. Classification (NCBI taxonomy): domain Bacteria; kingdom Pseudomonadati; phylum Pseudomonadota; class Alphaproteobacteria; order Hyphomicrobiales; family Methylopilaceae; genus Hansschlegelia; species Hansschlegelia sp. KR7-227. The sequence continues at coordinate 322,616 of NZ_JBMSEA010000002.1, read as the reverse complement.
CTGCGGCGCGCTTGCCCTCGTCGTAGCAGGCCCGGGGGCCGATCGGGTTGACGGCGCCCCGATAGCTCTCGACCTGCGGATGCACCTCGGGATCGCCATAGACCTCGCTGGTCGAGGCCTGAAAAACGCGTGCGTTGCAGCGACGCGCGAGCTCGAGCACGCGCTGCATCCCGAGAACGTTGATCAGCAGGGTGCCTACCGGGTCCGCCTGATATTGCGGAGGCGAAGCAGGGCTCGCCAGGTTCCAAATCTCATCGAAATCGGCGTCGGGAAGGTCGGTCCGGACATCACCGTGAACGAAGGTGAAATTTGGAAGGTGAATAAGACCGGCAATATTGTCGACGCTTCCGGTCAGCAAATTGTCGATGCAAGTGACGGTCGCATTCTCTGCGATCAAGCGATCACAAATATGACTTCCTAAAAAGCCGGCGCCCCCGGTGACGAGCGCGCGGCGAGACGTCGTACGGCTCTTGGCCGGCATTCATGGACCCCCGAGCCGAACGAAGACGACTACTGCTTCGCAGCAACTTAGTTCACGGCGTCCGGTGTCTCTAACATCCGCGAAAACACCGGGCAACCGTTATCAGTAGCGGGCGCTACGGGGTGGATTGGTATGGCTTTCGTGCTGCGGTCTTACTCACGCAAGCGCGAAGTTGATCCGATCGCGCCCGTTCTTTCCGCACCTGCGAAGGAGTTGAGGGGCAGGGTTTCGCCCAATTTCTTCTGAAGCTGGACGCCGATACCGGGCGTGCGACGCGGTGCGACCCGAAGCCGCGCCTGGCACGCCGGGCCGGCGAAGGTTCGTTTCGAGCGCGAATCCCGAGGCTCTACGGCCGAGCGTCAGGACAACCAGAGTTCGACGGTGCCTTGTCGCGGCGGGGCGGAGTAGCGTCGGAAATCCTGCGCCATCGGGGTCTGGTCGGTGAGCGGAGAGGCGGCGCGCACCGCCTTCTGCAGAAGCGACGCCGACGCCCTGTCGGCGTCGTAGAAGTATCGCACCGCGTCACGTCGAACGGCGTGAGGCACGCCGCGAATGTCCGCGACCTCGACGCCGTGACGGCGAAGTTCGGCCGCGATGGCGCGGGCTCGGTCCCGCGCGGCCGGATCGGAGGCGCGGACATGAATGAACACCCGCATCCCGCCCACCGGGATGGCCTGCTCAGTGCGCGCGCCGGCCGCGTCGTCCGTCTCCGTCTCAGGCTCGGCGCGGGCGATCCGCGCCACGCCGTCCGGCGAGGGACGGTCCCGCTGGGCCTCCGGCGGCGCGTCCATCGGCGACTCCGCGTCGGCGTCGACCGAGATCTTCGACGCCGCGGGGGCGGAAGGCGGCAATGGAATGGGGTTCAAAGGAGCGGCGCTGGCCAGGGTCTCGTCGTCGAGCTCTCGGAGGGTCTGGGGCGCGCCTCCCTGGTCAAGAACGCGCTCCGCGCCGGAGGGCGAGACCGGCGCGACCAGTTCGGCGATCTCGGTCTGCAGTTGGGCACGGCGTTTTTCGAGGCCTTCCACGCGGTCGGACGTCTGCGCAAGTTCGCTCTCCTTGGCGTTCTTGCGCCTCTCGAGGTCGGCGAGCGCGTCCTCGCGGCGTCTGCGTTCTTTGTCCAGCTCGGCGACCTGCGCCTTCGCCTGCCCGATCTCGCGCGACGCGCCGTCGTTCGGCCGTCCGTCGCTTGAGCCCCCGAGGCCCCATGCCGCGAAGGCGACGGTCAACGCACAGGCGGTCGTGACGGCCAGGATCGGTCCGGCCCGCTGGCCGCGGCGGCGCGCTGTGGGAAGCAGGGACGGCCCAAGCGGAGATCGCGAGTGAACCAGGACCCGCGCCGCGCCGCCCGCACGTCTGTCGTCCGCCGTCGGCCGCTCGCCGTGGTTCGCAGCGTCTTCGCCGCCGGCGGGGCGAGACGTCGCCGGAATATCGCGCTTCTCCTCGGTCATGAGTGGTCTCCGAAGCTCCTCGCCCTCGGACAGCTAACGACGAGTTCGCTCCAGCGTTCCCGCGTTCGTTAAAAAGCGGTTCGCCTCGAAGGAGGCGACGTCGGACCGCGCAGCCTCATGGGTCCCGGAGGGACAGAGCGGCGAGACGGAGATCGTCGACGAAGCGGGCGTATTCCGTCCGCTGCCGATCCTCGTCGGGCATGCGGAGGAGATAGGACGGGTGGACGGTGACGAGCACGTCCGGACCGTCATCGCGCTTCAGGACCGCGCCGCGCGACTCGCCGATCTTGACGACGCGTCCCATCACCGCGCGCGCCGCCGTGGCGCCCATCGCAACGATGAGGCGCGGTTTCAGCGCCATGGTCTCGCGCTCCAGCCAGGAGCGGCACGCCGCGATCTCGGTCGGTCCGGGCGTTTTGTGCAGCCGGAACTTTCCGCGCGGCTCGAATTTGAAATGCTTCACGGCGTTGGTGACATAGACCTTCCGCCGCTCAAGCCCGGCCTCCTTCGCCGCGCGATCGAACAGCGCGCCGGCCGGGCCCACGAAAGGCCGGCCTGCGACGTCCTCCTTGTCGCCGGGCTGCTCGCCGACCACCATCACCCGCGCGTCCGCTGGACCTTCGCCAAACACAGTCTGGGTCGCCGGCCCCCACAGAGGACAGGCGCGGCAGCCGGCGGCCTCGGCGCGCAGCGCTTCGAGGACGCCCTCGGGAGGAAGCAGGCCGGCGTCGGTCCTTGGCATCTGGCGGCTCGCTCTCTTCTCGGGCAGCGGCGCGGCGGCCACCATGTCCGCCGTCGCGCGCGCCGCCTGCGCGATCAGGGGACGAATGAGCGAGGCCTCCGGAAGGTTGCGCCAATACTTCTTCGGCATCTCGGCCCGCATGGCGGCGACCTTCAGCCGGGCCGGATTGAAGATGCTGGCGTAATAGGCGCGCCAGACCGTCTCGAGCGCGTCGCCGTCCGGGGCGTCCGCCCGTGAGGCGCCGTCGCCGAAGACGAGGTCGCCGCCGTTCCAGTGCGCAGAGCGCTCGGGCGTGAGGATCGACCAGCGCATCGCCGCGAAGCGCCGCACGAAGAACGGCGCGGTCGCCTCGACGATGTGGTGCTCCGGCTCGAACCAGGCGACGAAGCAGGCGCCGTCCTCGGTCGTCATCTCCCGAAAGCGCACGAAGGCCGTCATCTTGTGCTTGTCGCGCCGCACGGCCTTGGCGAGCGCGTTGGAGCGCGCGACGTCAGGGTCGGCCATGTCCTGCAGGACCCAACGGTCGGCGGCGACGCGGGTCAGCAGCCGGTAGAGCAGACCGAAGCGTTCGGGATCGGAGTGCAGCAGAGCAGTCTCCGCAAGCCCGAGAAAGGCCCGCGGCACGGAGGGCGGCGGGCCTGCGACGGGAGGCAGCGCCTCGGAGGCGGCGAACAGATCGTGGCTCTCCGCCCCGGTCGTCCAGATCACGGCGGAAGGCGGGACGCCTTCCGCGAGCAGCGCTCGGGCGGACGCCCGCCAGCCCGCGACGTCCGCGGGCCCGTCCAAGGCGACGCGACGGGCGTTCACAGCGCGAGCGCCAGCTGCCGCGGAGCCGGCGTCAACCGTTCCCTGAGCCGTTCGGAATCGAGCGCCGAGAGCGACGGCCGATGGTCCGCGAGCTTGAGAAACGGCAGCGCCTTGCCGAGCGGCACGCGCAGCCGCGCGAGATCCTCGACGCGGATCGCCCGGAAGCGCCGCGACGACAGGATGCGCTCGACCGTCGTCTTGCCGAGGCCGGGCACGCGCATCAGTTCGTCGCGGGAGGCCCGGTCGACGTCGAGCGGGAACGCGTCGCGGTGGCGCAGGGCCCAGGCGAGCTTGGGGTCGATGGCGAGATCGAGCATGCCGCCGTCCTCGGTGATCTCGCCGACCGAAAAGCCATAGAAGCGCATCAGCCAGTCGGCTTGATAGAGCCGGTGCTCGCGCGCCAGCGGCGGCGCCTGCAGCGGCAGCCGGGCGCTCGCGTGGGGGATCGGGCTAAAGGCGGAGTAGTAAACGCGTTTGAGCCGATAGGAGCCGTAAAGGTTCGCCGAGGTGGTGAGAATCGCGCGGTCGTCCGAGGCGTCCGCGCCGACGATCATCTGCGTGCTCTGGCCGGCGGGGGCGAAGCGCGGCGCGCGCGTTTCCGCCCTGGCCTCGTCGATCCGGACGCGCAGAGCGCCCATCGTGCGGCGGACCGCGCGGACGTCCTTCTCCGGCGCGAGCCGCTTGAGACTGGCCTCGCTCGGCAGCTCGATGTTGATCGACAGACGGTCGGCGTAGAGGCCCGCCTCGGCGATCAGCTCCGGCGAGGCGTCGGGGATCGTCTTGAGATGAATGTAGCCTTTGAACCCGTGGTCCAGCCGGAGCGATTTGGCGACCCTCACGACCTGCTCCATCGTGTAGTCGGCGCTGCGCACGACGCCGGACGACAGGAACAGCCCTTCGATGTAATTGCGGCGGTAGAAGTCCAGCGTGAGGCGGACGATCTCGTCGACCGTGAAGCGGGCGCGCGGCGTGTTGCTGGTGGCGCGGTTGACGCAATAGAGGCAGTCGAACGCGCAGGCGTTGGTCAGAAGGATCTTGAGCAGCGAGATGCAGCGGCCGTCCGGCGCGTAGGAGTGGCAGATGCCGGCGCCTTCGGTCGATCCGATCCCGCGTCCTGCGCCGTCCTTTGCGCCGAGCGAATGGCGCTTGTCCGTGCCGCTCGATGCGCAGGAGGCGTCGTATTTCGCGGCGTCGGCGAGAATGGCGAGCTTGCGGGTAAGGTCCACAGGAAGAGCGCTCCACAGGCGGAAGATAATACCTATGTTCGTTGTTTGTTCCGATCAAGGGTCGATGCCGAGGGCCGCTTCTTCGCGTTCGCCGGAAGCGGCCGCGCGATGAGTTCCCGCGCGCGCAGGTCCGTGCTGTTCGTCTGCCTCGGAAACATCTGCCGATCGCCGCTTGCCGAAGCCGCGTTCCGGGCGGAGGCGGCGCGCCAAGGGCTGGACGTCAAGGTCGATTCGGCGGGCACGGGAAGCTGGCACGTTGGCGAGCCGCCGGATCCGCGAGCGGTCGCGACCGCGCTCCGCCGCGGGATCGACATTTCCGGCTACCGCGCCCGGCAGGCGAGCCGCGCCGATTTTCTGCGCTTCGACCATATCGTCGCGCTCGACCGCGCCAACCTCGCCGCCTTGCGGGCGCTGAGGCCCCATGACGCGACGGCTGCGCTCAGCCTGTTGCTAGATCATGCGCCGGGCCGCTCGGGCCAGGCGGTCGCCGATCCCTATTTCGGCGACGACCGGGGCTTCGACACGACCTGGGAGGACGTCACCCAAGGCGCCGAAGGCCTCGCGCGGCGGCTGCTGGCTGAGAACGGGACGCTCAGCGCCGGCGCGCGATGATCCGGCAGAGTTGCGGGTCTTCGCCCTTGTAGGGCGAGAACCCATTGCCGGTCTGGACGACCACCGCCTTCAGCTTGAGCCGGCGGAGGAAGGGAAGCAGCTTGCCTGGGCTGACGAATTCGCGGAAGTGGTCCTTGTGGACCTTCTCGACGTTCTTGTCCTTCTCGGTCCGGAACTCGAGCGCCAGCACGTCGTTCGGCCGCATCGCGCCCGCGACCGTCCGCAGAAAGGACGCTCGCGTCGCCCGATTCAGCGAATGGAGGAAAAACCGGCTGTAGAACAGCGTCGGCGCTCCCGAAGCGTCGGCGTCGAGAAATTGCTGGATGATCGCGGCGAGCTGATCGTGGTCGCCGACGTCGGCCTGAGCGAAGGTCACACGGTCGCCGAGACCTTTGCGCGAGACGTAGTCCCTGGCGTGCCGGACGCCCTGCTCGGCCTGGTCGAGTCCGAGGGAGGTGAAGCCCGCTGCGCCGAAGCCTATCGTGTCGCGGCCGTCGCCGCAGCCGAAGTCGAGCACGCGCTTGAAGGTGTGCGGCGAGGTCCGGATGTAGTCGCAGAACGTCGAGGGCGCGCTGGGTTCGCGGTCGGCATAGAAGCTGTTCCAGTGGATCGTGCTGCGGTCAACCTGCCGCAGCAGCGCGCCGGGGTCGTTCGACTTCTTGTCTTCCTTCCATGAGAAGCCTGGGTTCGGCAGCTTCCAGTCCTCGCCGTAGATCAGGGCCGCGAATTGCTCCGCAGGCTGCGGCAGCACCACCCTGAGACGGCCGAGCGATCCCTCCTTCACGCCGAGATAGTCCTCGCGGCGCATCGTGAGGTCGCTTGCGATTCCGAAGGGCAGGGCAAGCTTGCCGGTCTCGTCGAAATAGAGGTGGAACAGGTCGATCTTCGCGCCCTTCGCCGCGGGGTGGCTGACGAGCACGCAGCTGAGCTTCGGCTTGATGTGGAAACCGCGCTCGACCAGGGCGGCGCAGAGCGCGACCAGCTCCTGACGAACCTCTCCCGGCGTCTGGAACGCCGAGATGTAGGCGGTGTCGAAGTCGTTGTCGTGGCCGATGAAGTCGCCGGCGCGCACCGCGCCGAGCATCGTGCCGTAGAAGGCGAAGACGTCGTAGCCCGCGATCTCCTTCATCGCGGCGTAAAGCTCACCATAGAGCTCGCCGACGCGGTCCTGCCAGCGGCGGTCGCGCAGCTTGGAGATCTGCAGTTTGCCGAGCTTGTTGAAGACGTGGTCGCCCTTGAGCAGTCGGATCAGCTCGCCCGACGACTTCGAACCAGCCTGTCCGGGCGCGAAATAGGCGCCGTGTCCCTCGATCGGGATCGGCGTACGGTCGACGCGGATCGAGAGATGGTCGGCGGGCGTCACATAGGTCCAGATGTCGCTGAGGTTGAAGCGGAAGAACCGCGCGTCAGCGTAGCCGTCCCGCTCCAGCGGACGGGCGGCCCATGTCGTGCAGAGCGGCGTCTCATTGACGCAGAGCGAGACCTTGGCCGGCTCCGCCGCACGGACCCAGCCCGCCGCTTTCGTCGCATCGAAGTTCTCAACCAGTCCAATCCCACGGTCGCTCAACCCGCACCTCCTGAAACGCCGCTGTTTTCCGCCGACGCCGCGCCGACCTCGCGTCGCGAAAGCGGCGTCGAATGTCATGTTGTTGTCATAGAGCGGTTTGTCCCGCAGCGCGACGAAAACGCGACGCTCGCCCGACGCCCAAGAGAATGCCGCGCCATCCTGAGTCGGCGCCCGCCGCCCGCGCCCTATCGTCTAGGTCTTGCCGCACCGCACAGGCGGAGCGGAGGACAGCAGGAGCGGGTCATGACGGCTTCGGAACTGACGCTTCGCAAATCGCTCGCAAGCATCGCCGCGGCAGACGACGGCGGGCACAGTCTGACAAAGTCGCTGGGCTGGGTCTCGATCACGTCCATCGGCGTCGGCGGCATCATCGGCGCCGGGATCTTCGTGCTCACCGGCGAGGCCGCAGCGAAATACGCCGGACCCGCGATCATGCTGTCCTTCGTGCTCGGCGGCGTCGCCTGCGCGTTCGTAGGGCTGTGCTATTCCGAGCTCGCGGCGCTGATTCCGGTGAGCGGCTCAAGCTACACCTACACCTACGCCACGCTCGGCGAATTCTTCGCCTGGATCATCGGCTGGGACCTCGTCCTCGAATACGCCATGGGCGCGGCCACCGTCTCCGTGGGGTGGTCGGGCTATGCGGTGAACATCCTCAACGATCTCGGTCTCCACATCCCCGTCCAGCTGACGAAGGCGACGGGCACGGCGGTGAAGCTCGCGGACGGCACTGAGGTTACGGCGCTGTTCAACCTTCCGGCGGCGCTGATCGTCCTGGTCCTCACCTTCATGCTGGCGCGCGGCACCAAGGAATCCGCCACCATCAACAACGTCATGGTGGCGGTGAAGCTCGCGGTGGTGGTGGGCTTCATCGTGCTCGGCGCAGCCTATGTCGACACGGCCCACTGGCGTCCCTTCATCCCGGAGAACACCGGAACGTTCGGCGAATATGGCTGGAGCGGCGTCCTGCGCGGCGCCGGCGTCGTGTTCTTCGCCTATATCGGCTTCGACGCCGTATCGACCGCGGCGCAGGAGGCGAAAAAGCCCCAAAGGGACATGCCGATCGGCATCCTCGGGTCACTCGTCCTGTGCACGATCCTGTACATTCTCGTGTCGGCGGTGCTGACCGGATTGGTTCCCTACAGCGAGCTGAACGTCGACGCGCCGATCGCGAAAGGCGTCGACGCCGTCGGGCTTGGCTGGTTCTCCGCGCCCATCAAGATCGGCGCGATCGCCGGCCTGACGACGGTCATGCTGGTGCTGCTCTACGGGCAGAGCCGGATCTTCTACACGATGGCTCAGGACGGGCTGTTGCCGAAGGTGTTCTCGACGATCCATCCGAAATTCGGCACGCCCTATGTCAGCCAGTTCCTGATCGGATCCTGCGTCGCGGTGATCGGCGGCGTCCTGCCGATCTCTCTGCTCGGAGAGATGGTCAGCATCGGCACGCTGTTCGCGTTCGTGCTGGTCTGCGGGGCGGTAATCTATCTCCGCCGAAGCGATGCCGACGCCCACCGCCCGTTCCGCGCGCCTGGCGTGCCTCTGGTCCCGATACTCGGGATCCTGAGCTGTCTCGCCTTGATGGCGGGGCTGCCGCTCGACACCTGGATCCGCCTGATCGCCTGGATGGCGGTGGGCCTCGCCATCTACTTCGCCTACAGCCGCAAGCACTCGGTGGTGCAGAAGCAGGCGAGGGCGGCCGCGTGAACGAAAGCGGCCGGGCTTCTGCCCGGCCGCTCCAACGTCTCCAGGCCCGAAGGCCGACGAACCGACTCAGGCGGCTTCCTTCATCGCGTCGGCCTTGTTGATCAGGGCCTCCGCCATGCGGATCGAGGCGATGTCGATCAGGCGGCCGTCGAGCGAGACGGCGCCCTTGCCGGCCTTGGCGGCCTCTTCCATGGCGACCAGGATGCGACGGGCCTTGTCCACTTCGGCGTCAGAGGGGGTGAAGACGTCGTTCGCGAGCTCGATCTGGCTCGGGTGGATCGCCCACTTGCCCTCATAACCCAGCACCGCGCAGCGACGGGCGGCGGAGAGATAGCCGTCCTTGTCGCCGAAGTCGCCGAACGGACCGTCGACCGGGCGCAGGCCGTAGGCGCGGCACGCCACCGCCATGCGGGCCTGAGCGTAAAGCCACGGGTCCTGCCAGTGCGACTCGCGATTGCCGGCTTCGTCCTTGTCGGTCAGCACGGAGTAGTCGGGATTGACGCCGCCGATGACGGTGGAGCGCGCGCGCATCGAAGCGGCGTAGTCGGCGACGCCGAAGGACATCGCCTCGAGCCGCTTCGAGGACTGCGCGATAGCCTCGACGTTCGCCATGCCGAGCGCGGTTTCGATCAGCACTTCGAAGCCGATCTTCTTTTCGCGCTTCTTGGCCTGCTCGATCTGGGTGACGAGCACGTCGATCGCGTAGACGTCGGCCGGCACGCCGACCTTCGGGATCAGGATCATGTCGAGGCGCGGGCACTGCTCCACGATGTCGACCACGTCGCGGTACATGAAGTGGGTGTCGAGGCCGTTGATGCGGATCATCATCGTCTTCGAACCCCAGTCGATGTCGTTCAGGGCCTCGACGATGTTCTTGCGCGCCTGCTCCTTGTCGTCGGGCGCGACGGCGTCCTCGAGGTCGAGGAAGATGACGTCGGCCTTCGACGCCGCGGACTTCTGCATGAACTCGCGATTGGAGCCGGGCACGGCCAATTCGGAGCGGTGCAGGCGCGGCGTGGCCTGCTGGATCAGAGTGAAGCTCATGGGACGTTTCCTCCTTGGTCGGCTTCTCAGCCCGTCGCGCCGAAGCCGACGGAAATGCAGTTGATGGACAACAGAAGCGCGGATTTCGCTTCGTCGCGCTTGAACTCGTCGGTCTCCGCCCGGTAGCGCCGCAGCAGCTCGACCTGCTCGCGGCTGACCTGGTTGATGACCGGAAGCCGCTCCGCCAGCCGCTCCCGGAAGGCGGGGTAGCGGAAGGCGATCTCGCCGCCGCCCGACACGCGCAGGCACATCTCGCAGGTCAGCGCATATTCGGCCTCGATCATGGCGAAGATTTCATCGCGGCTCGCCGCGTCCGGCGCAAGCTTGGCGTATTCGCGCGCGATCGACAGATCCACCATGCGCAGCGTCTTCTCGACCTCGTCGAGGATGAGCCGGAACGGCTTCGACTTCTCGAACATCCGTTTCAGCAGCGCCTCGCCGGTGTCGCCGCGCACCTCGATGAAATTCTTGAGACCCGAGCCGATGCCATACCAGCCGGTGATGACGTGCCGGTTCTGCGCCCAGGCGAACACCCAGGGAATCGCCCTGAGGTCGGACAGCGTGCGCGCGCCGAAGCGCCGGGCGGGGCGCGAGCCGATGTTCAGCAAAGCGAGCTCGTCGAGCGGGCTCGCGTTCTGGAAGTAGTCGACGAGCCCGGGGTGATGGATGAGCTGCGTGTAGACCGCTCGGGAGGCGCCGGACAGCGCCTCCATGGCGTCGTCGAATTCGTGACGCGCCGGCGACTGCTCCTTGGTCGACGTCAGGAGATGCTCCATCACCGAGGCCGCCGTAAGCTCCATCTGATAGGCCGCGGTGCCGCGGTTCGAGTATTTGAACGAGACGACCTCGCCCTGGTCCGTCACCCGATACTGTCTCCGGATCGAACCCGGCGGCAGGGCCTCGATCGCGCGCGCGGTCGGCGCGCCGCCGCGCGACACCGAGCCGCCGCGGCCGTGGAAGAACGCGATCGGGACGCCGGCCTGGACGCCGACCTCGGCGAGTTTGGCCTGCGCCTTGTAGAGCTCCCAGTTGGAGGCGAAGTAGCCGCCGTCCTTGTTGGAGTCCGAGTATCCGACCATGACCTCCTGGAAGCCGCCCTGCCAGCGCACCGAGCGCCGCACGAGCGGAATCGACAGCAGGTCCTTCATGATCGCTGGCGCCGCCCGCAGATCGTCGATGGTCTCGAACAGCGGCACGATCGGCAGCTGACAGATCTCGACGCCTGCTCCGTCGAGATAGATGCGCGCCTCCTTGGCGAGAAGATAGACGCCGAGGATGTCGTTGACCGAGCGCGTCATGGACAGGATGAAGGCGCCGACGGCCTCGCGATCCAGCTCCGCCCGCATCTCGCCGACCAGGCCGAAGGTCGCGAGAGTCTCGCGCGAGTCGGCCGAGAGCTTCGGAAGGTCCCGCGGCCGGACGCGCGGCTTGGAGAGTTCGCTCGTCAGCCACGCGCGCCAGGCGTCGGAGTCGACGTCGGGCGCGTCTTCCGGCTCGGCGTTCTCCGCGGACGCCCAGATCTCCTGCAGCGCCTTCGTCGTCCGGGTGGAGTTCTCGCGCAGGTCGAGATGCACGGTGGAGAAGCGGAACAGCTCGACCATCCGGCGGACCGGCCGAACCTGATTGACGGCGAGAGACCGGCATCCCGCCTCGATCAGACCCTTCTCGAGCCCCCGCAAATCATTGATCAGCTGGTCGGCGTCGCCGTAATGGGGGCCCGGCAGGATGACGGGCTCTTCCTTGTTGCGTTCGATCGTGGCGTCGAGCTTGCGCAGGGCGCAAGTCAGATACTGGCGGAAATGCTCGCCGGGATTGCGCGCGGCGATCGCCTCGCCGTCGCCGCTGGCGTCCAGCTGCGCCTTGAGCTCCTTGCGGAAGGAGACCGGCGTCGGCAGGACGCGCTCGGTGATCGACAGCCACTTGCCGAGCTCGTTCAGCCAAGTGCGGAAGCGGCGCATGCTGGCGCGGGCGTTGCGCTTCAGCGTCGTCCGCGTAACGTCGGAGGTGACGAAGGGATTGCCGTCGCGGTCGCCGCCCACCCATGAGCCGAACTGGAAGAAGGGCGGCATCTCGAAATCGGCGTCAGGGTAGTATTCGGCGAGCGACGCCTCCAGCGAATAGAGGAGCTCGGGCAGCGTCTCGAACAGAGATTCGTCGAAAAAGTGCAGCGCCCACGAGACTTCGCGAACGACCGTCGCCTTCTCAAGCTGCAGTTCGCCCGTCAGGAAGATCAGCTCGATCTGGTCGCTCAGGTCGGTCATCAACGCGTTGCGTTCGCGCTCGGTGTAGCGCGGCAGCTCGAGCTCGCGCAGGAGAAGATAGACCTTGCGCAGCTTCTCCAGCACCGTGACGCGCTTGCTCTCCGTCGGATGCGCCGTGAGGGTCGGCCGGATGCGGAGGCTGCTCAGCATGTCGTGGATGTCGGACGCCGTGACGCCCGCGGCGGAGGCCTCGGCGAGAACCTTGGAGAAGGTCCCGTTGACCTCGGCGCGGCCCCGGGTGCGCTCGACGTGGCGGCGTCGGCGCATCGCGGTGTTCTCTTCGACGATCGAGAGCAGCCGGAACCAGATGCTCTGGAGCTGAAGCGCGCGCCCGATCAGCGCGGGCGTCAGATGGCTGATGTCCGCCTCGCCCTTGAGGATGCCCTCGAGCTCGGGCTCGTGGCGTCTGCAGATTTCGAGCAGGGCGTGGAACAGGATCTCGGTCGCGGCGTGCGGGTCGGCGCCGGTGATGATGGGCGGGGCGAACGGCGCCTCGGGCGTGGGCGCCAGGGTCTGTGCGGTCGGCGTCATCGCTCAACTCCACTGCTGCGGGCTTTGTATCGACGCCCTGCGGGACTTGGATGACGGACGCGGCGGCCCGCGCCGCCGCGCCGCGGGATGGCGGCGGCTGTCAGGCCGCCTTCTGGGCCCGGCTCAGCACGCTGGCGACCGTCGTTCCGAACGAGCCGGGATCGGGCGCCACGGTCAGGCCGTAGGATTTCATGATCTCAGCCTTCTCGGCGGCGCTGTCGCCCGTCGCTGAAATGATAGCCCCGGCGTGGCCCATCCGGCGACCCTTCGGCGCCGTCAGGCCGGCGACGAAGCCGATCACAGGCTTCGACATGTTGTCCTTGATCCAGGCGGAGGCCTCCGCCTCCTGGGGGCCGCCGATCTCGCCGATGATCAGCACGGCCTCGGTCTCCGGGTCCTCCTCGAACAAGGCGAGGTGGTCGAGGAAGGAGGAGCCGTTGATCGGATCGCCGCCGATGCCGACGGAGGTCGAGATGCCGATGTTCAGCGCCTTCATCTGGGAGGCGGCCTCGTAGCCGAGCGTTCCGGAGCGCGAGATCACGCCGACCTTGCCCTGGAGGTAGATGTGGCCCGGCATGATGCCGAGCATGGCCTTGCCGGGCGAGATGATGCCTGCGCAGTTCGGGCCGACCACGATGGTCCGCTTGTCCTTGGGGTAGCGGTAGAGGTAGCGCTTCACGCGCATCATGTCCTGCGCCGGGATGCCGTCCGTGATCGAGCAGACCAAGGCGAGCCCTGCGTCCGCGGCCTCCATCAGCGCGTCGGCCGCGAAGGGCGGCGCCACGAAGGTGATCGAGGTCGTCGCGCCGGTCTCGCGCACGGCGTCCTTGACCGTGTTGAACACCGGCAGGCCGAGATGCGTCTTGCCGCCCTTTCCGGGCGTGACGCCGCCGACGACGTTGGTGCCGTATTCGATCATCTCCTTGGCGTGGAAGGTGCCTTTGTCGCCCGTGATGCCCTGGACGATGATCGGAGTCTTTTCGTCGATGAGAATGCTCATGATGGTCTCCTCCGGTCAGGCCGCGCGCTGCTTGTAGCTGTCGCAGGCGTCGACGGCCTTTTTCGCGGCGTCCGACAGCGAGTCGGCTGTGATCAGGTCGAGGCCGCTCTCTTCGAGGATCTTCTTGCCCGCCTCGACATTGGTGCCGGCCAGCCGCACGATCAGGGGCACCTCGATTTTCACTTCCTTCGCCGCCTGAACGACGCCCTGGGCGACCCAGTCGCAGCGGTTGATGCCGGCGAAAATGTTGACCAGGATCGCCTTCACGTTCTTGTCCGACAGAACGAGGTTGAAGGCGGTCGCCACCCGTTCCGGGCTCGCGCCGCCGCCGACGTCGAGGAAGTTCGCGGGGCTGCCGCCGGCGTGCTTGATCATGTCCATGGTCGCCATGGCGAGGCCGGCGCCGTTGACGATGCAGCCGATCTCGCCCTCGAGCCCGATGTAATTGAGATTGTGCTCGGCGGCCTGCGCCTCGCGCGGATCGGACTGCGACGGATCGTGCATGTCGGCGACGTTCGGCCGCCGGAACAGCGCATTGTCGTCGAACGACATCTTGGCGTCGAGCGCGAGCACCCGGTCGTCCTTGGTGACGACCAGCGGGTTGATCTCGAGCATCTGGCAGTCGGTGTCGCGGAACGCGCGGTAGGCGTTCATGATCGTCTTCACCGCGGCCGAGACCTGCTTGATGTTCAGGCCGAGTTTGAAGGCGAGTTCGCGGGCTTCGAACTGCTGCAGTCCGACGGCGGGCTCGACCACGACCTGAAGCAGTGCGTCCGGATTGGTCCGGGCGATCTCCTCGATCTCCATGCCGCCCTGCTGGCTCGCGATCACCCGCACGCGCTCGGCCTTCCGATCGAGCACGTAGCCGAGATAGAGCTCGCGCTCGAAGGGATCGGCCACCTCGACATAGATCCGCTGCACCGGCTTGCCCTCGGGACCAGTCTGATGCGTGACGAGGCGCTTGCCGAGCATGCCCTTCGCGGCGTCGCGCACCTCGTTATAGGTGCGGCAGAGCTTGATGCCGCCCGCCTTGCCGCGGGCGCCGGCGTGGATCTGCGCCTTCACCGCCCAGTAGGAGCCGCCGAGTTCGGTCGCGGCGTAGACGGCCTGGTCGGGGCTGAACGCCACCGCGCCCTTGGCGACGGCGACGCCGAATCCCGACAGCAACTCCTTCGCCTGATACTCGTGAATGTCCATCGCGGCCTCCTCGTCATTCAGATTTTCTTAGTGAAACATTCAGACAACCTAAGATATTCTTACATATACTGGCGTGCGCGTCACGCCCGACTTTCGTAACAGTCGGAGATGACAGACTTCGGCCGCCCGAAGGCGGAAGATCAGTCCAGCTTGGCCCTGACCGCCGCGTAAGTCGCCGTGGTCGTCGCGCCGGCGTCCGAGAGCAGGGATTCGAGCTCCTGCAGGCGGCCCTCGGCGAAGTCGCGATCCTTGATGGACTTCGCGTTCACCCGCACGTTGAGCGCGGCGCTCAGCAGGCCGGCATAGGCCGACTGCACGGCGACGCCGGCGTCCGAGACGACGTTGACGTTGCCCTTCTCGGCCGTGACGGCCGAAAGCTTGACCACCTCGGCGCAGAGCCTGGCGCATTCCAGGGGCACGTCCGTCGCGACTTTCAGCGCGGCCTGGATCTTGGCCGTGCGCTCCGCCTTGGCCTCTTCGGTCTCGCCCTTCGGCAGCCCGTAGGCCCCCATCACGGCGTCGAAGGCCTGCACGTCGTCTCCGATCGCCTTGGTCAGCTCCGCGCGGAGCCCCTCAGATTTCGCGAGGACCTCCTTCAGCTCGGCCTCGGACTCCGCGTATTTCGGCTTTCCGATGGTGAGGTTGCAGACCATCGACACCAGCGCCGCGCCCATGGCGCCGGAGATCGCGGCCGCGCCCCCGCCGCCCGGCGTGGAGCGCTCGCTCGCGAGATCGTCGAGAAAGGCGCCGAGCGCCTGGTCCTCGGCCATCACGCCATGTCCTTCGCAAGCGCATAGATCTCGTCGGCGTCGAAGGACTGGTCGGCCGCCTCGAACAGCTTGCCGATCAGCGTGCGGTGAAGCTTGAGCTTCAGGCCGCCCAGACCGAGCGCGCCCAGCGCAAGCTTGCCGTGACGCTCCTTCGCCTTGTCCATCGCGTCGATGCCGCCGATGCCGAGCGGCGGCTGCGCGTTGTAGTCGACGACGATCTCGATCGAGGCTTCCGACGACCAGTTCTCTTCCGAGAGCAGCTCGAAGCCGATCGCGCCCGCCGAGAAGACGAGGTTGGCGCCCGCCACCGCCGCCTTGCGCGCGGCCTCGTTTTTGGCCTCGATCGCTTCGACTTTCACGCCGAAGCGCTTCTCGATCGCGTCGGCGGCCTTCTGGGTCTTCCCAAGGTCGCGGCCGGTGATGGCGACGGTCGCGCCTTCTTTGCCCAGCATGGCGGCGGAGCGCATGCCGACCGGGCCGGTGCCCGCCAGGATCACGGCCTTCTTGCCTTTCACGTCCCCGCCGAGCGCCTTGACCGCAAGCGCGACGCCCGCGGCGGCCGTCGTGTTCGAGCCGTTCGAGTCGAGCATGGTCGAGACGCGGAACGGGCCGAAGAAGCGCTTCTGCACGGCGTCGAACACGGCTTCGCCGGCGGCCATGTCGCCGCCGCCCACGAAGATCGCGGTCGACTTCTTCTCCGAGCCGCCGCGGGTGTAGATCGTGCCGTCGACATAGGCGCCGACGTTTTCAGGCGTCACGTGGCCGTAGCCCGTGATGTGGTCGGCGCCGCCGTCGTAGCCGACGACCGTGTCGAACACGCTCGGGGCCGGATCGGTGTCGAATTGGAACAGGAGCTTCTTGGTCATGGTCTTCCCTGCGCCCGCCCGGTCGCGGGCTTTGTTGTTTCGGCCGCCCGCGACGTCGCGGGCGGAAAGCGAAATCCTGCGGCTTGGGCGCCGCTCGCCAGGCCAGGCTGGCGGCCTGCGCCGACTGCGGAGCGCCGCGCGGGAAGGTTCCTCAGGAACGCTTCCCGCAAGGCGTCGATGCCGGCGCCGTCAGATGCGCGAGCCACCGCTCACTCCACGACGTTCGACGGCTTGCCGGCCACGAAGTTCTCGACGTTGTCGATCAGCTGGTCGGCGAGGATCTGCATCGCCTCCTTGCTGGCCCAGGCCACATGCGGCGTGACGATGAGGTTCGGAAGATCGGCGTCGCACAGGATGTTGCCGTTCTTCGGAGGCTCCTGGGCCACGACGTCAAAGCCGGCTCCGCCGATCTCGCCGGACTTGAGCGCCTCGAGCAGCGCGGCTTCGTCGACCAGGCCGCCGCGCGCCGTGTTGATGAGAAGCGCGTGCTTCTTCATCTTCTTGAACTGCTCCGCGCCGAACATGTTCTTGGTGTCCGGCGTCAGCGGCACGTGGATCGTGATGGCGTCCGACTGGGTCAGCACCGTCTCGAAATCCACAAGCCCGTCCTGCGGAAACACGTCGTAAGGCAGGATCTTCATGCCGAGCGCTTCGGCGCGCTTGCCGATCGATTTGCCGAGCGCGCCATAGCCGACGATCCCGAGCGTCGAGCCCGCGATGTCGTAGATCGGATAGTCGAAGTAGCAGAACTGCGAGGACTTGTTCCAGTCGCCGCGCCTCACCGAATTGGCGTAGGGCACGATGGCGCGCCGCAGCGCGAACAGCAGGCCGATGACGTGTTCCGGCACCGTGTTGAACGCATAGCCGCGGATGTTGGAGATGGTGATCCCCTGCGTTTTGGCCTGCGCCTTGTCGATGATGTCGGTGCCGGTCGCGGCGACGGCGATCAGCTTGAGCTTCGGCAGCTGCTTCAGCGTCTCGGCGCGCATCGGCACCTTGTTGATGAGGGCGATGTCGGCGTCCTTGAGGCGCTCGACGATGTCCTCCGGCGTCCAGGTCGAGTCGTATTCGACGTAGTCGTGCTCGAAGTTCGGTCGGCGAACGTTGGCGTCGACGCTTTCGCGGTCGAGAAAGACGATCTTATGCGTCATGGGCGACCCCCTGTTGTTGGGCCGACAGCGTCGGCCAGCCGTGGCGAACTTGCATGATAGGGCGCAAATCGCCGATCTCGGCGCCCGCCAAACGGCGCGCGCCGAGACCGAACGTTAGCCGATATCACGCCGCCTTGGGGGCAGCCTCCTGCTTCGCGAGCGGGTTGTCGCGCAGATAGGTCTGCGCGGCGCCGACGCCCGAGCCCGCCGTGATCTTCACGCCGTTGTCGAGCATCGACATCTCGGCGCCCGCGATCGCGCCGAGCAGCATGAGTTCGTTCAGGTCGCCGATATGGCCGATGCGGAACACCTTGCCGGCGACCTTCGAGAGGCCGGCGCCGAGCGCGAGATTGTACCGGTCATAGGCGTGGCGAATGATCTTCGCCGCGTCGATTCCGTCCGGCGCCAGGATCGCCGACACCGTGTCGGAGTGCCAGCGGGGCGACTTCGCGCAGAGCTTGAGGCCCCAGGCGTCGACCGCCGCGCGGGTGGCGGCGCCCAGAACGTGATGGCGGTGGAAGATGTTCTCCAAGCCTTCGTCCTCAATGCACTGCAGCGACTCGCGCAGGCCGTGCAGCAGAGGGGTCGCGGGCGTGTAGGGGAAGTAGCCGCCGGGGTTGGTGTTGATGTGGTCCTGGAAGTCGAAATAGACCTTGTTGAGCTTGGCGTTCTTGCGCAGGTTCAGCGCCTGCTGGCTGACGCAGACGAAACCGAGGCCCGCCGGCAGCATCAGGCCCTTCTGGGAGCCGGAGACCGCGCAGTCGACCTTCCACTCGTCGAAGCGGAAGTCGATCGAGCCGAGGCCCGAGACCGAGTCGACGAACAGCAGCGCCGGATGCTTGGCGGCGTCCATCGCCTTGCGAATGGCGCCGATGTTCGACGTCACGCCCGTCGCCGTCTCATTGTGGACGACCATGACGGCCTTGATCTCATGCGCCTTGTCGGCGACGAGGGCCTCCTCGATCTTCTCCTCGTGGGCGCCCGTGCCCCACTCCTCTTCCTGCACCTGCACGTCGAGGCCGAGGCGCTGCGCCATGTCGGTCCAGAGATGGCTGAACTGGCCGTAGCGGGCGGTCAGCACCTTGTCGCCGGGGGCGAGGGTGTTGGACAGAGCGGCTTCCCATCCGCCGGTGCCCGACGACGGGAAGATGAAGACCTGACCGTCCTTCGTCTTGAAGACCTTCTTCAGGCCCTCGAACAGCGGCTTGGTGAGGTCGGGGAAAACCGGCGAGCGGTGGTCCTCCTGCGACACGACCATCGCGCGGAGCACGCGCTCCGGCACATTGGTGGGACCAGGAACGAACAGAAAATTGCGACCGGGGCGTCTCGCCATTTTTTCCTCCAAGGAACCTTCTTTGAACGTCATTATAGACGAGAGAGGCCATTTGACTATGCGACAGCTGGCCACATTTTTCTTACATCTGCTAGCTTAAGCGTTTCTTGTGTTTCGCTTCAGCCAAACTACTGCGTAAGCCGATAGTATCGTCCATATGCGCATCGCATGATAGACAAACGCTATCAATCTAGACTTCCGTCACGGCCCGTGGATTTGCGTGAACGGCGGGCGAAGGTCAACCACGCTCGCGCCCGTCCCAGGATCGGACCCGCCCCCGGAGCTTAGAATCCGACGCGCGATTTGGAAGACCGAAAAACGCCCGGCCATCTGAGCCGCCGGCGAACGCTCAGCGAGAGGGGCGCGGCGTCTCGAAGGGGCGCACGACGCGCATCAGCGCGGCGTAGGGCGCGAGCAGGACGAACGCCCCGAACACCTTCACGATGAAGTCGAACGCCGCGAGATTGACCCACAACGGCGCGTCGGCCACGCCGCCGAGCAGGCCGACCGTCGTCGACATCTCCGCGTCGCCCGCGAAGGCGAGGCTGAAGAACAGCGCCGTGTCGATCGCGGATCCCGCAAGGCTCGCCACCAGCGGAGCGCGCCACCACGCGAGGCGCCGCAGCCGGGCGAACACCGACACGTCGAGCAGCTGTCCGACCAGGAACGCCGTTCCCGACGCGAGCGCGATGCGTGGCGTCGCAAGCGCAAGCGACAGGAGCACGGCGAGCGCGAAGCCGACGAGCACCACGCGGCGGGCGATCTTCGGCCCGAAGCGGCGGTTGGTCAGATCGGTGACGAGGAAGGCGAGAGGATAGCTGAACGCGCCCCAGGTGAGCTTGTCCGCCAGCCCGAACGCCTCGACCGGATGCTGGACAAGCACGTTCGACGCCGCGACGACGAGCGTCATCGCGGCGACGGGCAGGATCAGGTCAGGAAGCGTTGCGGCGCGCGTTCCGGCGCCGCGGTCGCGAGCCGTCAGGAGGCGACCTGCGCAGGCTCGGCGGAGGCCTTAGCGATCTTGCGCTTGAGGTCCCGCGCGTTCTGGCTGAGCTCCAGCGTCGAGGCCTTCGCGAGGAATGCGTCCAGGCCGCCGCGATGCTCGACCGAGCGCAGCGCGTGCGCCGACACGCGCAGCCGCACCGACTGGCCGAGCGCTTCGGAGATCAGCGAGACGTTGACGAGGTTCGGACGGAAGGTCCGCTTCGTCTTGTGGTTCGAATGGCTGACCTTGTGCCCGGTGAGCACGGCCTTGCCGGTCAATTCGCAGCGCCGCGACATGGGCGAAACTCCTGGATCGTTCTGCTCAGGTCCAGCGCGACGAACATCCCGTCGGACCTTCCGGCCCGGTGGGGCGCACGCGCCGCGAGCCCTGAAATGAGAAGGCGGCGCTATAGACGAGCGGCGCTCGACCGTCAAGAACGCGGCGGGGACCGTCGGTCCGGCGGCGCGGCGAAAACCGCGGCCTCGCGGCATTCGAAGCCTCACAATAGACCGAATCTGGCTTAACGTGGATGGATGGTCGCCTGCCGCGGCTCTCTGCGCGCGTCGTGGGCTGTCGTCGTGAACAGGGTTGTCGCTTCGTCCGACGGAGCTTGGCCCGATCGAGATCCAGTAGTCGTCCATGTCGTTTTCATCGTTCGACCGGCGCCTTTCGCTCCGCGCCGCATCAGCGGTCGCCCTCGCCGGGGCGCTCGCGGTTTTCTCGGCAGCGCCAGCCGCCGCGGAAACGCGGGTTCGGGCGCGCTATCAGCTGACCCTCGCAGGCTTCGAGATCGGCGCCGCGTCGATGCAGTCGGGCGTCGACGGCTCCGGCTACGACATCAATCTGAGCCTGCGCATGACGGGGCTGGCGAGGTTCATCACAGGCGGACGAGGAGCGGCGACCTCCCGCGGCGCGCTTCATGACGCGGCGGTGACGCCGGCGGCCTATGCGCTGAACACGCGCTCCAGCGACAAGGGCCAGGTCATCCGCTTCGCGCTCGCCGCAGGCGCGATCACCCAGATTTCGGTCGAGCCGCCGCCCAAGACGCGCGACACCGTTCCAATCACCGACGCCGACAAGCGCGGCGTGATCGATCCCTTGAGCGCGCTCGTGATGCCGGTGGCGGGCTCGGGGGATCCGCTGGCGCCGTCCTCCTGCGACCGGACGCTGCCGATCTTCGACGGCCGCCAGCGCTTCGACGTCACGCTGCGCTACGACCGCTTCGAGACCGCGAAAGGCGATCCCGCGGTGAAGGGCTCCTATGACGGCAAGGTGATCGTGTGCAAGGCGAGCTACAAGGCGATCGCCGGCCACAAGCCCGGCCGCCGGCAGGTGACCTTCATGGAGAACAACAAGGACATGGAGGTCTGGCTCGCCCCGATCGCCGGCACGCGCGCTCTGCTGCCGTGGAAGATTTCGGTTCGGACCGAGATGGGAACGGCCGTCATCGCGGCGACGTCTTTCGTCGTCGATGGGGACGCCAAAGCGCCGGGCGAGAAATCCAATCTCTGAGGTTCGGCTGTCGCGGAACGTGTTTCCCGCTCTGGTTGTGCGGCGCGGCGCCGCCTCGGCGGCGCCGCCGGAACCGAGAGTCGAATCAAGCTATTGGAACGAATCACGAATCAGCGGACGGGCGCCGATTCGCCCCTGTTTCGTTCTTGTCGCGTTCACGTCAGCCCGCGACTCGCATGGCGTGCGTCGACCGGCGCCGCGGGTTAAGGTTCGCTGAATGCATGACGTCGCCGCCCTCGCGCCGGCCCCCGCTTCCGATATTCTCGCTCCGGCCCGCGGCCGCGGCGTCACGGCGGTGCTCGGTCCCACCAACACGGGAAAGACCCATCTCGCGATCGAGCGGATGGCGGCGCACGGCTCGGGCCTGATCGGCCTGCCGCTGCGGCTGCTGGCGCGCGAGGTCTATGGCCGCCTCGTCGAAAAGGTCGGCGCGGACAAGGTGGCGCTCGTCACGGGCGAGGAGAAGATCAAGCCGTTCGGAGCGCGGTTCTGGGTCTCGACCGTCGAAGCCATGCCGCGCGATCTCGACGTCGATTTCGTCGCGATCGACGAGATCCAACTCTGCGCGGATCTCGTGCGGGGCCATGTCTTCACGGATCGGCTGCTCAACATGCGCGGCCGCTACGAGACGCTGGCGCTGGGCGCGGCGACGATGCGGCCGCTGGTCGACAGGCTGCTTCCGGGCGCGAACGTGATCGGCCGGCCCCGCCTCAGCCAGTTGTCCTTTTCCGGCGAACGCAAGCTCACGCGGCTTCCGCCGCGTTCGGCGATCGTCGCCTTCTCCGCCGAGGAGGTCTACGCGATCGCCGAGCTGATCCGACGGCAGCGGGGCGGCGCGGCGGTCGTGCTCGGCGCGCTCAGCCCACGGACGCGCAACGCACAGGTCGCGATGTACCAGTCCGGCGACGTCGACTACCTCGTCGCGACCGACGCGATCGGCATGGGGCTGAATCTGGACGTTGACCATGTCGCCTTCGCCGGGGACCGCAAGTTCGACGGCCATCAGTACCGGCGTCTGAACCCTTCCGAATTCGCCCAGATCGCAGGCCGCGCCGGCCGTCATCTGCGCGACGGCACGTTCGGGACGACAGGGCGCTGCCCGCCCTTCGAGCCGGAACTGGTGGAGCGGCTGGAGTCTCACAGCTTCGACAGCGTTAAGGTTCTGCAGTGGCGGAACGCCCGTCTCGATTTCCGCGACGTCGGCGGGCTGATCGACAGCCTGTCGCGACCGCCTGCGGAAACCGGGGTCACCCGCGCGCCCGACGCCGACGACGTGCGGGTGCTGATGAGCCTGTCCCGTGATCCGGACGTCCGGGCGGCGGCGCGCGGCGAGGCGGCGGTGCGGCTTCTGTGGGAGGTCTGCCAGGTGCCGGACTATCGCAAGATCGCGCCGGCGCAGCACGCAGAACTTCTCGCCGACCTCTATGGTTTTCTCGTGCGGCCGGGTAAGGTCCCGACCGATTGGTTCGCGCGCCACGTCGCGACGACCGACCGGGCCGACGGAGACATCGACACGCTATCGGCGCGCATCGCGCATATCCGGACCTGGACTTTCGTCGCGAACCGCGCCGACTGGCTCGACGACCCCGAACATTGGCAGGGGGTCACGCGGGCGGTCGAGGATCGGCTCTCCGACGCGCTCCACGAACGTCTCGCTCATCGATTTGTAGACCGGCGCACCAGCGTGCTCATGCGCCGCCTCAGGGAACAGGACATGCTCGAAGCCGAAATCGACAAGGACGGCGACGTTCGGGTGGAAGGCCACCACGTCGGCCGTCTCGCAGGCTTCCAATTCGCGCCGGACTCTTCCGCCGACAGCGTCGAGGGCAAGGCGCTCAGGGCGGCGGCCTCCAAAGCGCTGGCGGGCGAGATCGAGGCGCGCGCCAACCGCTTCGCCAACGCCGGCGACGGCGAGATCGTGCTCGCCTCCGACGGCGCCGTGCGCTGGCAGGGGGAACTGGTCGGCCGGCTGGTCAAGGGCGACAAGACGCTGAGCCCCCGCATCCGGGTGCTCGCGGACGAGCAGTTGACCGGACCGGCGCGCGACCAGGTCGACAGGCGGCTCGATTTGTGGATCCGCGGACAGGTTCAGAAGCTGCTCGGGCCGTTGCAGGCGCTGGAGACGGCCGAGGACGTGACGGGCGTCGCCCGCGGCGTCGCCTATCAGGTCGTCGAGGAACTCGGCGTGCTCGACCGAGCGCGCGTCGCAGAGGAAGTGAAAGGTCTTGATCAGACGTCCCGCGCCGCGCTCAGGAAGCACGGGGTGCGCTTCGGCGCCCACCACATCTATCTGCCCGGGCTGCTGAAGCCGGCGCCGCGCGCCTTCGCCGCGCAACTTTGGGCGCTCGGCCATGACGGAACGGACATGAGGGTCGACGACGTCGCCCATCTCGCCGCCGCCGGCCGAACCTCGATCCCCGTGGACCCTGCGATCGACAAGGGGCTCTACCGTGCGCTGGGCTATCGGGTGTGCGGCGACCGCGCGATCCGCGTCGACATCCTCGAGCGTCTCGCCGACCTGATCCGCCCCGCGATTGCATGGAAGGCGACCCAGCCGGGCTCGCCGCCGCCCGGAGCGTTCGGGGGAGGCGGCTTCACCGTCACCGTCGCCATGACGTCGCTCGCCGGTTGCGCGGGCGAGGACTTCGCGAACGTGCTGCGCGCGCTCGGCTATCGCATGGAGCGCCGGCCGAAGCCGCCGGCTCCGGCGCCCGTCGTCGTCGCCGCCGAATCTGCGCCGGAGGAAGCCCTCGCGGAGGATGCATCCCCCGTGCGCGACGCGGTCGCGGAAACGGAAGACGCCGCCGCGCCCTCGGTCGCCGCCCCGGATTTGGCGGAGGACGCCTCCACGGATGGAGCGGACGTGCGCGACGAGCCGGTGTTCGACGTCGGCGCGGACGCCGAGCCCTTGATCGACGCCGTCTCGCTCGACGAGCCGGAGCCTGAATCGTCCATCGACCCTGACGACGCGGGTTTCGGCGAAGAGGTCACGGGCGCCGAAGCCGAGGAGGTCGCGGAGGCCGCCGCCGAGGCCGCCGAAGAGTCGGCCGAAGACGCGGTTTCGGAGCCGGCGACGGCGGACGGAGTCGACGACGACGCGATCCTCGGCGCGTCCGCGGACGCGCCGGAGGCGACGCTTACCGAGAACGCGGCTGAGCCGTCGCCGCCGGCTGAACCGGAACTGATCGAAGTCTGGCGGCCGGGCGGATTTGGCCGTCGCGAGCGGCCCGAGCAGCGCAATCGCCCTCCGCGTCGCGACGACCGACGCTCTCACGCCGCCCCGGCGGCGCCACGGGCCGACGCGCCGGCCCCCGTATCGGGGGGCGAACGCCCGGATCAGCGGCGCGGCGGCGACGGCCGACCCGACCGTCGGGGGCTGCGTCCTGGCGGTGGCGGCGGTGGCGGCGAACGCAACCCCGGCTCGAACCGGCCGCGGGAGTTCGGCCGCGGCGGCGCCGGCGGCCGGGGAGAGCGTGGCCCGCGCCCGAAGGATGGCGAGCGCGGGGGACGGTTCGGAGGCCCTGCGGGCGCGCCGATGAGCGCGTCTCCGCCGCGTCGGGCGGAGCGGGGGCCGGATCCGGATTCGCCTTTCGCCAAGCTGGCGGCGCTGAAGGCGCAGCTCGAGCAAGGCGCGTCGGGGTCCAAGGCGAAGCCGGGCGCCGACGGCGACAAGGACGCGTGACGCCTCGCCGATGCGGCGGTCGCAGGACGAGCTCCAGCCGCGCGCCCGTCTCGACGTGTGGCTCTGGCGCGCGCGCCTCGCGAAGACCCGCGGGGTCGCGACCGAACTGATCCGCGCGGGCCATGTCCGCGTGAACGGCCAAAAAACCCGCGTCGTCGCCCGTGGGGTGCGCGAGGGCGACATCCTCACCGTCGCGCTCGAACGGAGTGTGGTCGTCCTGCGGGTCGCCGCGCTCGGCGAACGCCGGGGCCCTGCGACCGAAGCTCGCACCCTCTATGAGCCGGTGGGCGCCTCGGACGACGGCGAGCCTGAGGACGAGGGCGCCGTCTGACGCGTCCCCTGCGACGTCCAGGGGGCCTTTCCAGCCGGCGCCGGCCCTTGCGCGGCTGATCCGGCTTCGCTACGTGGGCGCTGCCGACCGAGGAGACCCAGATGACCTACGTGGTCACGGACAACTGCATCAAGTGCAAGTACATGGACTGCGTCGAGGTGTGTCCGGTCGACTGCTTCTACGAAGGTGAGAACATGCTCGTCATTCACCCCGACGAATGCATCGATTGCGGGGTGTGCGAACCCGAATGCCCGGCGGAGGCGATCAAGCCCGACACGGAGCCGGGCCTCGAATCCTGGGTTAAGCTGAACGGCGATTACGCCAAGAGCTGGCCGAACATCACCATCAAGCGCGATCCGCCCGCCGACGCCAAGGAGTTCGACGGGGTTCCCGACAAGCTCGAGAAGTACTTTTCGGCGGAGCCGGGCGAGGGCGACTGACCCGTCTGCAGGGGCATCCGACAGCATCGGCGACGCGCGCTGCATGAAGCGCGGCGCTTATATCATTGATTTTTCCGTCCGATCGTGGTACCAATCACACACGGTCAAGGACGACGCGCCGCGGCACTGTCAAAGCGGCGACTTTTCGACAACGCGACATGAAAAGGCTCTCCCGCCGTCCTGCGACGTGTTGGAGCGAGCGCCGTCTTTTTCTGATCCCTGGGGGCCACGGTGGCCGGCGTTTGCGCCGGCTTCGTACGTGCGCCTTCGATTGATCGTCCCGACGGTGTCGGGATGACTTTGGGTCCGGCGCGACGCGACGGCCCGTTGCGGAGTGCGGAGCATCATGACCACGAAGAAGACGTCACAGGCCCGGCACGGGTTCAAGACGATGGAGAGCGTCGTCTACCCGTCCCATGGCGTGGGTCAGATCGTTGCGATCGAGGAGCAGAACATCGCCGGGCATACGCTCGAGCTGTTCGTCATCTCGTTCGAAAAGGACAAGATGACGCTTCGCGTTCCCGTGGCGAAGGTGACCTCAGCCGGCATGCGCAAGCTCTCCGAGGGCGACGTCGTCGGCAAGGCGCTCGACACCCTGACCGGACGGGCGCGCGTCAAGAAGACGATGTGGAGCCGTCGCGCTCAGGAGTATGAGGCGAAGATCAACTCGGGCGACCTCATCGCCATCGCCGAAGTGGTCCGCGACCTGTTCCGCGCCGACACGCAGCCCGAACAGTCCTACAGCGAGCGGCAGCTCTACGAATCCGCCCTTGATCGCATGACGCGTGAGGTGGCTGCGGTGCAGAAGCTTATCGACAGCGAGGCGCAGAAGGTCATCGAGGCGCAGCTCGCCAAGGGTCCCCGCCGCGGCCGGGCCGAGGAAGTCGAGGCCGAAGTCGAGGCCGAGGCTCCGGCCCAGGAGGAGGCCGCCTGAGAGGCGGACCTCATACCTCAGTCTGCGAAAAGCCCGGCGCAACGCCGGGCTTTTTTGCGCCCGTCCCTTGTCGAACGCAGCGAGCGCCCAATTGGGCCGCATCCATGATCGACAAGGCGTAGGATTGCCTGCTCACGAAACCGTGAACGGATATCTCCAGTTTCAGGACGTCCTTTTCAGCGTTCCGCGCGTTGCCAAGCTGTGATCGCCGTCTCGCCAGACGGCCTGCACGGGGAGACCACGCATGTCCCAGATGGCCGGTGTTCGTCGGCGCTTCGTCCGCGCAGCCATGGAGGCGCCGTTCCTCGAGCGAGCGGAAGAACACCAGCTCGCCGTGCAATGGAAGGATGACGGGGACGAACGGGCGCTGCACCGGCTTGCCGCCGCCCATATGCGACTGGTCATCGCCATCGCCGCCCGCTTCCGGCACTACGGCCTCCCCATGCCCGACCTGATCCAGGAGGGCCATGTGGGTCTGCTGGAGGCCGCCGCCCGGTTCGAGCCGGAACGGGAGGTGCGCTTCTCCACCTATGCGACCTGGTGGATCCGCGCGGCGATCCAGGACCATATCCTGCGGAACTGGTCGATCGTGCGCGGCGGCACCAGCTCGGCTCAGAAGGCGCTCTTCTTCAATTTACGCCGCCTGCGCGCCCGGTTGAGCAAGAACGGCGAGCCGATGATGCCAGGCGCTCTGCACGCCAAGATCGCGGAAGCGGTGGGGGTTTCGTCCAAAGACGTGGCGCTGATGGATTCGCGCCTGTCCGGTCCCGACATGTCGCTGAACGCGCCGATGATCGACAGCGATCCCAACTCCTCCTCGGAGCGAATGGACTTCCTCGTCGACACCGCGCCTCTGCCTGATGAGACCGTGGGCGAGTCCATCGACATGGAGCGCCGAGTGCGGTGGCTGCGCACGGCCCTGAACGTCTTGAACGAGCGCGAGCTCAAGATCGTGCGGGCGCGCCGTCTGGCTGAGAACGCCGTGACGCTCGAATCGCTCGGCGAACGGCTCGGCATTTCCAAAGAGCGCGTGCGCCAGATCGAGAACCGCGCCCTGGAGAAGCTCCGCCGCGCTTTGGTCGAGCAGCAGCCGATGGGCGCGGGGCAAGAGATGGTGGCCTGAGGGCGCCTGGCTTTGACGCCGCTCCGATAGGCGCGCCGCAGGACTTCGCCCGCGATTGCTGGAGCGCGGCGCGGCTGGAAGCAGCCTGTCGCCCGGGCCCCGGCGACAACGACGTCTTCAGGGCTGAGGCGCCGCCGCGGGCGCGGCGGACGAGGCGGTTTGCCAGGCGGCGAACGCGTCATTGAACGCCTGGGCGCCCGGCGTTCCCTTCTCCAGCGTCAGCACCGCGCGGCGGCCGTTGTCGTACAGGATCGGGATGTCGAGCCAGCCGCGATCGCGGAGCAGTTGCTCGTTCACGGTCCGCTCGGTTTCAAGGTTCGACAGGCCGATCAGGAAGAATCCGTTGGTCACCCTGACCGACAGGCCCGCCATGGCGGCGCCGCGGGCGGATTCGTCGGCCTTCATCAGAATGCCGGGCACGTTGGCGATCCCGGCGTTGGGGAAGTCCTCGGGCAGCGTGAACTGAAGTTCGATCGTGTGGCTCGCCGGCAGCGTGGCGTCGGCGTTGCGGCGGATCACCAGAGTGGCTTTGACGTTGCGTCCGGGGATCTCGATCTCGCCCCGCAGGGCCGTCTCAAGCGGCTGGTTCTGCCCGCCGCTGACCGATTCGGTGCGCCAGGTCACCGTGCCGGTCATGGCGTCGCCGGACTGCTGGTTGGCGCCTTCCTCATACAAGGTCGCACGTTGGGCGACGAGCGGCGCTTGGGCGGCGGGCGCAGGCTGTGCGGGCTCCGGCGTTTGCGTGTCCGGCGCGCGCGCGACCTGTTCCGCAGGCTGCTGCGTCTGGGCGTCCTGCGCCGGCGGCTCCTGCGCGGGCGGCGGGGAAGACGGGCCGCCGCCGTCCTGCGGCAGCCTTTCGTCGCTCTTGGCGTCCTCCGGGGGCTTGGCTTCGCCCGGCTGGGCGGCGGGTTCAGCCGCAGGCGACGTCGCCGGAGCGGACGGCTCGGTTTTCGCCACCTGGGCGTCGCCGCCGAACAGCGTGGCGATCTGGCCGCGCGCGACGAACAGCCCGGCCGCCACGGCGATGAGCGCGAGCGCGGCCAGGGCGATCAGCGGACCCGAGCGCTGGCGCGGCCTCGTGTCCGCGCGCTCGCCGGCTGTGCGGATGATGGGCCGCCCGTCGGGGCGGGTCGCCGGCCGACGCGCCGCCTGCTCCGGCTCCACGATCGGAGCGCCTCGTTCGGCGCCGGCGCCGGAAGGCGGCGCCGGCCTCGCCGTGGGGTTAGGCCGAGCGGGGCTCGCGAGCTTCGGAGGCTCCGGCTTGGCGGGCGTGCTGGGGGCGGGGGAGGCGGCCGGCGGTCCGCCGGCTCCCGCCTCGACCTTGCGGATCGCCTCCTCGAGGTTCATGCGCTCGCGCGCGATGTCCTCCTCGGCCAGCGGCGGCTCGATGGCGCGCAGCTGGCGCACAATGGCCGCGCGCGCGCGCTCGTAGACGGCGCGACGGGCTTCGCCCGTGTTGTTCTCGAGTCCCGCGACGGCGCGCGAAAGGACAGGGAAATAATCGGCCATGAGTCACGACATACGGCAGCCGCCGCTCTCCGTCGAGGGCGGGAATGTCACGCTTCTATAGGCTTTTCAGTCCTCGAAGGGGTCTTGGACGAGAATCGTGTCGGCCCGCTCCGGAGAGGTCGAGACCAGGGCGATCGGGCAGCCGATCAACTCCTCCACCCGGCGCACATACTTGATCGCCTGAGCCGGAAGGTCCGCCCAGGACCGCGCTCCGGCGGTCGTGCCGTCCCAGCCCCCAATCGTTTCATAGACCGGCGTGACGCGCGCTTGAGCGCCCTGGCTCGCCGGCAGACGGTGGATCATCCCGCCGTCGAGCTCGTAGCCGACGCAGACCTTGATCTCGTCGAGTCCGTCGAGAACGTCGAGCTTCGTGAGCGCGATGCCGTCGATGCCGGAGATGCGCGCGGCCTGCCGGAGCGCGACGGCGTCGAACCAGCCGCACCGTCGCGGCCGTCCGGTGACGGTGCCGAACTCGCGGCCTCGTTCGCCGAGCCGCCGTCCGACGTCGTCGGTGAGTTCGGTCGGGAACGGGCCCTCCCCGACCCGGGTCGTGTAGGCCTTGGCGATGCCCAGAACGTAGCCGACCGCGCTCGGCCCCATGCCCGAGCCGGTCGCGGCCTGTCCCGAGACGGTGTTCGACGAGGTCACGAAGGGGTAGGTGCCGTGGTCCACGTCGAGCAGCGCGCCCTGCGCCCCCTCGAACAGGATGCGGTGGCCGGCGCGACGACGCTCGTCGAGGATTTCCCAGGTCGCGTCGACATAGGGCAGAACCTTCGGCGCCACGGAGGCGAGCTCGTCATAGATCGCTTCCGGCGAAAACTCCGGCAGGCCGAAGCCGCGGCGCAGCGCGTTGTGGTGCGAGAGCAGGCGGGCGATCTTGGGTTCGAGAGTGGACAGGTTCGCGAGATCGCGCAGCCGGATCGCGCGGCGGCCGACCTTGTCCTCATAGGCCGGGCCAATGCCGCGCTTGGTGGTGCCGATCCGGGTGCCGTCGTTCGAGCCCTCGCGCAGCGCGTCGAGCTCCCTGTGCAGCGACAGGATCAGCGTGGCGTTGTCGGCGACCTTCAGCGTGTCGGGCGTGAGCTCGACCCCCTGGCCGCGCAGCCGTTCGATCTCGTCGACCAGCGCGTGCGGATCGACGACCACGCCGTTGCCGATCACGGAAAGCTTGCCCCTCCGCACGACGCCCGACGGCAGCAGGCTGAGCTTGTAGACGACCCCGTCGATGACGAGCGTGTGGCCGGCGTTGTGCCCGCCCTGGAAGCGCACGACGACGTCGGCCTTCTCGGACAGCCAGTCGACGATCTTGCCCTTGCCTTCGTCGCCCCACTGGGCGCCTACGACGACGACGTTGGCCATGGCGTTCAGTCCCTTCGCGTCCCGGCGTCCGGGCCAAAAAAAGACCCCGGCTCGGGAGCCGGGGTTCTCCCGCGGCTTGCTATCGGATCGGCCGCCGCGAGGCAAGGCTGGGAGGCGCGCAATCGCCTCCGCCCGGCTATTGCGAGCCGGCGTCCTGTAAAGTGGCGGCGCCGTGGAGCCAGGCGAGTCGATAAGAGGGCGCGACGGCGGTTTTGATCCAGACACGTAGGAAGGGCGACCCCATGCACGCTGGAGAGACGTCACCCGTCGCCTTCGCGGCGCCGATCCCGGTGTTGCGCATGTTCGACGTCGCGCGCGCCAAAGCGTTTTATCTCGACTTCCTCGGCTTCACGCTCGACTGGGAGCACGTCTTCGAGCCAGGGATGCCGCTTTACTGTCAGGTGTCGCGCTCGGGCTTGACGCTGCATCTGAGCGAGCATCACGGCGACGGGAGCCCTGGCGTCGTGGTGTTCGCGCCGATGGCGGGGATTGAGACCTACCAGCGCGAACTTCTGGCGAAGGGCTACGCCTCCATGCGACCGGGCCTTCACGCGCAGCCTTGGGGCGTCGAAATGCAGGTCTGGGACCCGTCCGGCAATCGCATCCGGTTCTGCGAGCGCGGGGGCGCGGGCTGAGGGGGACGCGGATCGTTGCGCCCGTGCAGGAAATCTGGCTGGAGCGGCGCTACGGCGGTCTTAGACCGCGCGCGCCGCAGATAGCGCGGTCACGCCGTGCGTCGCGTAGACCACGGACACAGCCGTTCCCGGCGTCGCATTCGCCACGTGGATATGCGCTCTCAGCTGTCGGGCGAGAGCCTCCACGATGCTTGTCCCAAGTCCGGCCTTCGCGGTCGCGCCGTCGCCCGGCATCCCGACGCCGTCATCGCTGACCGAAAGTGTCCACTCTTCTACGCCGCTGCGGTATCTGATCTCGATCCGGCCTTTGCGGTCGCCGGGAAAAGCGTGCTTCAGCGCGTTGATCACCAATTCGGTGACGATCAAGCCGAGGCTTATCGAGACGTCGGCGTCAACGGAGCTGTCGTCCACATCCACTTTGAGCTTGATCTGATCGTGGTCGCCAATCATCGACGCGCCAAGACTGTCGCACAGCTGCATGAAATAGGGCCGCAGCGCCACCTCGGCCAAACTGGACGCGGCTAGGTGATGCTGCACCGCAGCGATCGACATCACGCGGTTATGGGCGTCCTCAAGATAGCCTCGCGTTTCGGCCGACCGCACCTTGCGGGCGCTTTGCAGGAGCACGCTCGAGATGATCTGCAGGCTGTTGGCGACGCGGTGCTGGACCTCGCGCAGAAGGATATCCTTCTCTCGGACCAGATCGTCCCTGCGCTTCGCGTCCAACAGCGCCTCGGTGATGTCCGAGGCCGACAGCAGCAGCCGGACGCCGGTCGCGTCGACATAGTCCAGTTTCCGGGCGCTGAGAACCAAACGGCGAGCGCTGCGCCCGGGGCGAACAAGCGCCATCTCATAGGCCTGAACGTCGGCGAAGCCTGCCGCCGCGGCGCCCAACGACGCCCGGAGCTGTGGGATGTCCCATTCGCCCTCGCCCAATTCGAACAGCGAGCGGCCGGGAACGCGGGACGGCTCGATCTCGAAGGTCCGGCAGAACGAAGCGCTGGCGGCTTGGACGACAAGATCGCCGTCCAAGAGCAAAAGCGGCGCGTCGGATGACACGATCACCGCGAGAGCGAGGCTGAGCCCCGCCTCGGGTCCCGCCGGCCCAAGGGCAGCCATAGCTGTCCCTCCTTTGGCAAACCCGTGGTTCGCGGAGCGAGACCTTGCCGGGCAGTGACCTGTGCAGCGCGACGCCACCCACCAGAGTTAGCCTACGCATTTACCATGCTTATCACGCTGCGCTGCCGGCAGGGCTGTCAATCGTGACGATGTGAAGCTTATTTTTCGAATGTCTGGGCTTGCGTAAGCGACTATGCGCGACGCCGCAGAGAGGAGGAATGTAAACATACGACAATAAGGCAAGTTTATGAAAAGACTTGCTTTTTAAATGTCCCGAAGATCTCGAAGGTCAGTATCGCCATTCGCCTACTAGGCGCCCGCGATCGCTTTTACTCCGCGACGAGGTAACTTGGCCGAAGGGGGGAGGTGGCTCGACAGCCCTCTCCCCCTCCGTGATGCGTGTGATTCGCGCGCGCTGAAACTCAGGCGCGCGCTTCGAGCGCCGCCACGTTCTTGCGCACCGCGCTCTGCACCTTCTCGAAGGCGCGGACCTCGATCTGGCGGACGCGCTCGCGGCTGACGCCGAATTCGCCGGACAGCTCCTCGAGGGTGAGGGGATCGTCGGCGAGGCGGCGCGCCTCGAAAATGCGGCGTTCGCGGTCGTTCAGCACCTTGAGCGCGCCGGAGAGCGCCGTCCGTCGATTGTCGAGCTCCTGGGATTCGGCGAGACGGCTCTCCTGGCTCTCGCTGTCGTCGACCAGCCAGTCCTGCCACTCCGACGAGCCCTCGTCTTCGCGCAGCGGCGCGTTGAGCGAGGCGTCGCCGCCCAGCCTGCGGTTCATGTCGACCACGTCGGTCTCGGTGACGCCGAGCTTGGTCGCGATCTGCTTGACCTGATCCGGCCGCAGATCGCCGTCCTCGAGGGCGGAGATCGAGCTCTTCGCCTTGCGCAGGTTGAAGAACAGCTTCTTCTGGTTCGCCGTGGTGCCCATCTTCACGAGCGACCACGAGCGCAGGATGTACTCTTGGATCGCCGCGCGGATCCACCACATGGCGTAGGTCGCCAGGCGGAAGCCCTTTTCCGGCTCGAACCGCTTCACGGCCTGCATGAGGCCGACATTGCCCTCGGAGACGACCTCGCCGATCGGCAGGCCGTAACCGCGATAGCCCATCGCGATCTTGGCGACGAGCCGAAGATGGCTGGTGACGAGCCGATGCGCCGCGTCAGGATCGCCATGCTCCCGCCAGCGCTTGGCGAGCATGTACTCTTCCTGCGGCTCGAGCATCGGAAACTTGCGGATCTCGTCGAGGTAGCGGCTGAGGCCGCCGTCGCTGACGAGGATAGGGAGTGCGGCCGAAGCCATGTGCTTCTCCTTCAGGCCAGGGCCCCCGCCTTCGCGGCGAACCCGATCGCGACCGCGGACACGCCGATCGCTTCAACAGACTATACGCGAATTCGGCGGGTTCATGTCCTTCGCTGCCGACGGGTCTGGCTTGCGATTCTGCATGGAACGCGGCGCCGGGGCGTCCGCCGGATTGCGCGATCCGCTACGCGTCCCGGCCTGCGTCGGCGGCCAACGCGTCCGCCAGCCGGATCAGATCGTCCGGCAAAGCGCTGACGAAGCTCAAGGTTTTCCCGCTTCGGGGATGCACGAAGCCAAGCCGCGCCGCGTGCAGCGCCTGCCGGCCCAGAGCCGCCACCGCCGCTCGAGCCGTCCCGCCGAGCCGCGCAGCTTTCGTGCGGTGTCCCGAGCCATAAACGTCGTCCCCGATCAAAGGATGCGCGATCGAAGCGAGATGCACGCGGATTTGATGGGTGCGTCCCGTCTCGAGCCTACATTCGACCAGAGCCGCGTCCGCCGCCGCATAGCGCGCCTTCGTCTCCCAATGGGTGATGGCCTCGCGGCCGTCGGCGCGGATCGCGATCTTCTCGCGGTTGCGGGCGCTCCGTCCGAGCGGAGCGTCGACCACGCCGCGCGGGCGGTCGGGAACGCCCCACACGAAGGCCTGATAGGCCCGCTCGAGCGGGCCGGTGCGGCCGTGATCGGCGAACTGCGCGCTCAGCGCGCGATGCGCGACGTCGTTCTTCGCGACCACCAGCAACCCGCTGGTGTCCTTGTCGAGCCGGTGGACGATGCCGGGCCTCGCCACCCCGCCGACGCCGGACAGGCTCTTACCGCAATGCGCGATCAGGGCGTTGACCAGCGTGCCGTCCGCATGGCCGGCGGCCGGATGGACGACGATGCCCGCGGGCTTGTCGATCACGATGAGGTCGCGGTCCTCGTGCACGACCGCCAGCGGGATGTCCTGCCCGAGCGGCGTCGCGGGCGCCGGAGGGGGCGCTTCGAGCACGATCTCGCCCGCGTTGACCCGCGCCGAGGGGTCCTCTAGCGTCCGGCCGCCAGAGCGCACCGCGCCCTGGCGCATGAGCGCCTGGATGCGGGCGCGGGACAATTCCGGCAGCCGCGCCGCGAGGAACCGGTCGATCCGCTCGCCTGCGTCTTCCGGACCGGCCGTGACGACGCGGCGCTCCGCGGACGCTTCCGGATCAGTGGACTGGGATGACATGACGGCGCAGACCCGATCTTCAACGCCGTCGCTCGACGAGATCGCGGATGACGACGATCCGCGCATCCAGCGCGTCTACCGGCGCCTGAGGCTGCTGACCCTGGTCGGCGCGCTCACCATGGGCGTCGGCTTTCTGTCGGTCATGTCGGTGATCGCCTACCGCCTCGTCAAGGCGCCTTCGCCCGGAAAGGCGATCGCGGCCCGCACGCTGGCGCTGCCCGCGGGCGCGCGCGTCGTGGCGACGGCGGCAGACGCCGGCCGCATCATCGTCACCGTCGAAGCCGAGGGCCGGACCACCCTTCATGTTCTGGACGCCGGGACGCTGCTCGAGACGGGCCGCCTCGAACTCGCCCCCGGAGGTCCCGCCGCCCCGCCGATCCGGTGACGCGGGCATCCGGCCGGACCGGCGTTTTCGCCCGCGCCGGCGCTTGATGCCGCGCCGCGACGCGTCTATAGGATGCGCCTTCCGCGAAGCTCCCATCGTCTAGCGGTCTAGGACGTCGCCCTCTCACGGCGAAAACAGGGGTTCGAGTCCCCTTGGGAGCGCCACCTATAAAATTTGCTGTTTTGTTTCAGCGGTTTAGCTAGCGGTGGGACACCCGGAACGCCAAAGTGGGACACCGGGCGTTCCGTTTTCATCCCTTTCCGAGCTTCGCCATGGCGCTTGTCGCCAGGTTGCTGCGGCTCGCGGCGCGGGAGTAGCGCTCCGCCTCCTCGAGGCTCTGGTGGCCGGTCACGGCCATGATCTCGTGGGCGGCCGCGCCCTCGTCGGCAAGCCGCGTCGCCATGGCCTTGCGGAGGCCGTGCGCGCTGCAATGCGTCAGGCCGGCCTCGTCGCGGCGCGCGCGAAACCAGTTCTCGAAGCCGGCGACGGAGAACGGCCGGCGTACTCCGTCGTCATGAAGGTGAGGTGCCCGCTCGTGGGGGCGGCCGCGATCGCCGCCGCGAGCTCGGGGCGCAGCGGGATGTCCAGGCGCGAGGACGTCGGGGGAGATGGCTATCTTCAGCGGCGTTTCGATCCTCACGCCGTTGTCCTGGCGGCGCTTGCATCCGGCGTCGAGGGCGTCCGATGTGCCCGATCCGCGCTCCCCGGCGACCGTGGGTGGGCTTGGCGCCCGTACAGCGGCCAGGGCCGACTTCGCCCCGCCCGCGGCGACGATCTCACGAGGGGCGGCCGATCCGATCATCGGTCTTATCGAAGAGTACCGCCGCCTCGGCACCCTCTTGAAGGACGTGCCAGGAGACATCGAGGACGACCACCCCGTCACTGTGGCGGAACACGCCGTGTTTCAGCGCATCTGCGACGACTGCCCGACGCCGACCACGAGGGGCGGCGCGATCGAGGCGATCCGTCTCGCGCGCGTTTCCTGAGCGGCCGTAGCCGCTCAGGCGCCTGAAACGGCCTTAGGCAAGCCGCTCGGCCCGTCGCGAGACGCGCCCGTCCCTTCGAAGGAGCCTTCCTATGGTCGACACCCCCGCCGGGCTCGGCGACATCTCCACCGCGACCGGCGCCCGGATCTTCATCGGGCCGGTCGCGCTGCCCCTCGTCGATACGCAGGCGGAGTTCGCCGCGCTCACGCCTTACCTCGAGATCGGGATGGTCGAGAGCGTCGGCGAGTTCGGCGACGAGGCGAACAAGGTCACGCCTTCGCCGCTGGGCCAGGCCCGGGTCCGCAAGGCCAAGGGCGTCGCCGACGCCGGCAGCTCGCGCTTGCCGTCCGTCTATCACGACCCGCTCGACGCCGGTCAGGCGGCGATGATCGCCTGCGCCGAACCGCTCTACCGCAAGAAGCGCGCC
Source organism: Hansschlegelia sp. KR7-227 (assembly GCF_049446035.1). Classification (NCBI taxonomy): domain Bacteria; kingdom Pseudomonadati; phylum Pseudomonadota; class Alphaproteobacteria; order Hyphomicrobiales; family Methylopilaceae; genus Hansschlegelia; species Hansschlegelia sp. KR7-227. Next base: position 285,941 of record NZ_JBMSEA010000002.1, on the reverse strand, counting down.
TTCAAGGTCATCCTGCGGGACGCTCCGGACGAGGCGAACTACACGAACACGGCGATCTACTTCCGCGGGCTGGTCATGTCCCGCCGGCGGAACGTCGGCGGGGCGGACAACGTCCTGCGGATCACGTTCAACATCGAGATCGACAGCAACCTCGCCGAGGTTCTGGCGGCCCTGCTCCCCTGACGCCGGCGCCGTTGAACGGCGTCGGGCGACCCAACCCCGAAAGGCGCTCATCCCGTGAAGCTCTCCGACCTCGCCACCGCCACCGCCGCCCCGCGAACACGGGACATGGATCGACGACATCCCGGTCGCCGGCATGGAGGATGTCAGCCTCCACGTCCGCGGCCTCGAGAACGTCGACGCGCGGCGGCTCCGCAACAAGCTGATGAACCAGATCCCGTTCCAGATGCGGCGCGCGGGCCTCTCGGTCGACCAGCCGGACCGGATCAACATCCGAGTCTACAGGGACGCCGTGCTGCTCGACTGGAAGGGGCTTACGGAGGACGACGAGACGACGCCCATCCCCTATTCGAAGGAGATGGCGGAGCGGCTGCTCGCCAACCCGATCTTCCGCGAGGGCGTCGAATATGCGGCCTCGCTGGTGGGCGAGACGAAGGACGGCGAACTGAAGGGGCTGGAGGGAAACTCCTCGGGCGCCTGAGGCATCATCTGCTTTGGTCGCCTCAGGGAAAGTATCTCGACAAGCTTCGGAACAGCGGCAAGCCGTTGCCCGAGGCCTACCTCAACGTCCCCGAGCTCTGGCCGGACTGCGCCTTCGTCTATGACGCATTCTTCGCGCTGTCGACGGAGCGCGCGATCGGCATGGCGGAGGGGCCGATCCCGCGGTCGCGGATAATGGCCTTCGCGGTCGACGAGGTCCGGCGTGGTGACGGCGGACCACACCGGCGAGGCCGTGCTGTCGATCGGCGGCAACGGCGCCGGCGCGAACAATCTGAAAGGCCATCTCGGCGGACTGCTGATCGGCGCCGGCAAGTTCCTGGGCGGCGATTTCGAGGCCTACCGCGCAAAGGTGCTGGCGCTCGTCCGCCCGCGCTACGGGCTCGCCTGAGCCCTTATTCCCCACAACCCTCAACCACCAAGCAGAAGGACTTAAGGATCATGCTGTCTCCGACGCGCCAGGCCCGCGTGCTCGCCCGCTTCGAGGGCTTCTCCGACGACAAGCCCGCCGAGATGCAGGCGTTCAACCGCGGCGCGATCATCACCGGCGATCTCGCCGAGAAGATCGTCCCGATCGGCTCGGCGCGCTGGCTCGACGAAGAGACCGACGAACAGCGCGCCGAGTTCGGCGAGCCTCCCCGCGGCTGACGCCGCCACAAATCCGCTTTCATGCCCTTCAAAGGCTGCGCGAGATCATGCTTCTACTGTTGCAGATCGTTTATGCGACGCATTGTGCGACAATAAGATTTGGTCAGTTTCGACCGAGCTTTTGGCGGATTGAAGAGAGCCAACGTCTGGTCCTGCTGTCTGCAGCGGGTGCTGCAGCAGCTTCGGAAGCGGTCGGCTGCTCAGCCGGAGCACCGATGACATCGACCTCGATGCTGTGCTTTTGGGCGGCCCAATCATAGACAAGCGGGCCACCTGGCACGGAGCGACGCCCCTTCACGGTCCTGATGTTCGAGCGAAGACCCGATACCGGCCCGATGCCAAATCCCTCTTCACCTTCGAATTTTACGGAGCCGAAGTGCCCGATCTGAAGCTGTTCACGGCGGCCTGTCGGAATTCTAGACAAAGAGATGGTCACAGTTGAGCCCTCAATGGTGACGCGTTCGATTTCAATACGACCAGTGCTATCCTCATAACTGATGCCAAAGCTTCCGGGATCGAAAACCTTACTCACGTCAGATGTTACGTTCGCGGTCCAATAAGAAGTCACTGTCTCGCCCTCTCTCCGAACATAGTAAGGATAAAGGTGAGTGCAGTTAGCGCCGTTCCAATAGTCTGCCAGCTTAAGTCCAAGTGCAGCACCCAGTTGCATCTGCCCTTTTGAAGAATAGTGATAGCCAGCGCCGTCGGGAGCATCTGCCCAATAGGTCGGCACTAGGAACATACCAGGCACTTCGCGACACGCTCGTTCCTGCTCAAAGGCGACCGCGCCAATCCCGCTGTGATGTGCAGCCTTGCTCAACTGGGCGATTACGATGGGAACTCGTTCTTGAGATGGCATCTGGCCGACCTCCATACCCAGGGAGTCGACCTTCTTACGTAGCGTCTGCAACTGAGATCGCACTTCGGCCCGGGAAATTCTGAGATTTTGAGAGGTTTCGCCCTCGGACCACAAGACGCCGGCAATTTTGAGTGTCTTTCCCTCTTTAGACGCGAAGTTTCTGGCCTTCATGAGGATATTGACTGCATTCACGAATGGCTGCTTGTCCTCATCCGATCCGACCAACTGCTCAAAAGTGCTAGAACCGATCGCGACTGAAAAAACAATCACCTGTCCGCGACCTTTCAGCCCATGAGGGCCAGCAAATGCAACTGCTGCCGGTGTGCACACCGATTCCCCGCGGATGACTGAGCTAGGTAAGGCCTCAGCAGCATCAACGAATGTCTCATACCGAGTGGGATCAATAGGGACATCGACGCTGCGAACAATTGGAAAATACTGGTGTGGGACCGTTCCGCCGTTCGGGCAGAGGACTACCCCGGGTAGCGGCGGAACCTTCGTTATTGCGTAGGGCTCCTGCGGAGAAGTAATCCCGGCGTTGTTCGACTGACCCATCGCGATAATCACCCAACAGACGTTCTCATGTCCGAGCGCCCGAAGCCGGCGGTTCCGGATGAACGTCGGAGCATGCCGAGGAGCAGGAGCAGGAGGAGGCGCCGGACGCGTCTGCGTTTGAACGTCGTCGGAAATGGTCATGCTCACCCTCAGATGCAGATTGCGCGCGATTAAGCCTTGCGGCCCGCGATGGGGCAAGTCTCTCCCGCGCGCAGCGCCGCGTTGAATCCCTTCTAGCCCGGCCCTCGCGCCGGGCTTTTTTCATGCCCGGAGAACCGCCATGGGTAAGCTGCAGATCGCGGCGGTGCAGACGCGTCTGCTCGCGCTCGGCTACGACCTCGGTCCGACCGCCGCCGACGGCGATTTCGGCAACTTCACCCGCGACGCCGCGCTCGCGGCTTTGACCACGGGCAAGCCGGCGGCGATCGCGCCGAGCCCGGCCCCCGCGCCGAAGCCCGGACGGGTCACGACGATCCCGGCGACCTGGCTGATCGACGCCGAGATCCGGGGGATCGTCGTCCACTGGACGGCTGGCGCGCACAAGGCCTCGGCCGAGGATCGGCGGCACTATCACTTCCTGATCGAAGGCGACGGCAGGCTGGTGCGCGGCGCGCCGAGCGTCGACCTCAACGACGCCCGCGGGCTTAAGACCGGCTACGCCCCGCACACGCTCCACGCCAACACCGGGCGCATCGGCGTCTCGCTCTGCTGCATGGCGGGGGCGAAAGAGAGCCCGTTCCAGGCGGGCTCCTACCCGATGACGCGCGAGCAGTGGGACGAACTGCCGGCCGTGCTCGCCGACCTCTGCCGGACCTACCGCGTGCCGGTGACGGCGAAGACCGTGCTCAGCCATGCCGAGGTGCAGGGCACGCTCGGCATCACGCAACGCGGCAAGTGGGACATCGCGCGGCTGGCGTTCGATCCGTCGGTCGTCGGCGCGACGGCGGTCGGCGACCTGTTCCGCAAGCGGACGGCGGCGCTGCTTGAGGCGGGTTGATTTCCTCTGACCCCTGAATAGGGGGACTGAGCCCAAGAGGCTCTTGGCTGAAACACTGATTTCCTCTGGAGAATCGCCATGGACTTCCTGAACGACGTCTGGAGCGGGCTGCGGCCCTTACGCGGTCGAGGCGACGGTGACCGTCCTCGGCGGCGCCTTCACCATCCTCGCGGCCGTGGTCGCGCAGCGCGCCGCCTCGGCGCTGAAGGCGATCAAGGACGAAAAGCGCGCCTCGAGCCTGTATCGGACGATCATCAACGTCGCGACGATGCTGGTGACGACGCGCCTCGCCCAGGGCGGCGACTCGGCCGTGCTGACCGGCGTGCCGGCCGGGATCGTCAACGACGTGGTCGACCTCGTGAAGCGGCAGAACCCGGAGTCCGTCAAGGCGCTCGGCCAGACCGACGCGATGCTGAAGACGAAGGTCATCGCCAAGCTGCCGGAGGTGCAGGCGTCGGTCGCCGAGGCCGCCGCCAAGGTGCAGAGCGCGGCGCAGTGAGGCAGGACGCATGTGGCTGAGATCGGGAAAGCTTTCGCGGGTCTCTGGCCCGCCGTCAGGACGCGCTCGGCTTCCTGTTCGACACCTTCGGCCTGCCGGGGGGGGGGGGCTGCTCGCATGCATAACGATCTGGTTTGGGATCGAGAACAGAGCGCTCAAAAAGCGCGTCAACGAGCTCTCCGACAAGCTTATCGAGGTCGGCGACCGGTCGACCGAAAAGCTGACGACCATGGCGAGCGAGAAGCTCGACCTCGTGCGGCAACTGGAAGAGCTCAATCGACGGATATCTCCTGCGCCGCGGGGGCGCGCACGATGAAGACCCTCATCGGAGCCTTGAAGCACATGTTGCGAGACATCTTCCGGACGAAGACCGTGCGGCGCGCCGACGAGGCGATCATGGCGGCGGAGGCGACGACGCGGCGCATCGAAAGCATCGAAGCGGAAGAACGGGCGGGATCGGAGTGGATCAGGGTCGAGCTGCGCCGGCTCCAGAACGCACTTCGACAGGGGGGGCGATGACGATGCAGATCACCTGGCTTTACTGGTCCTACGCCGCGACGACCTACGCGCTTCTGCTGTCCTGCATCCTGTCCGCGCCGCTGTTCCTCTACTGGAGCGTGGAGGCCAAGAAGCCCGCCGGCGAGCCGGACCTGCCGCTCTGGTACATCCTGCCGTGGACGGTCGCGACCCACGCCGCCATCGCGATGATCCCGCTCAGCTGGATCTGGCCCCGCGTCGCCGACCCCGCCTTTTCCGTCGGGCTGATCCAGGCCGTGACCGAGGGGCAGTCCTTCGCGTCCTATCTCGTCAGGACGCTGCTGCTGCTCGTCGTGGTGTGGGGGAAGATCACGATCCTCTGGCGCGTGCGGCAGTGGAGCCCCGCGCTCCTGATCATCCTGGTGGCGTGGATCGGGCTCCTGTCGGCCGCGCTGACGATGGGCCACCGGGACTCGATTCACGGCTACTGCGGCGAGCGACCTGATCAGTGCGCCAGGCGCTCGGCGATCGGGGGCGCGCCGTTCGGGTAACGCTGCACCCGTAAAAGATTATCGAATGACAAGCGTTAATATCTCTGGTTGTGCAAAAACTGGTAAGGATAGATTTACCCCGTCAGAATCGGGGATATCGCATGTCAAAGAAGTTCGGATTTCTGTTGCTCGCATGCGGCTCTCTTGCCGGCTGCGCCTCGTTCACGCCCGCCCAAGTGGCCGACCCGACTGGTCTCACGATTGAACGGGCGATGACAGATGTGGGGGCGGGCTTCGCCGGCATGAACGCCGCGCTCCGGCGGGACGGCCACCGGGTTAAGACCGGCCTTTATCCCTGCAAAGTGGTGGTCACCCTGAACGTGACGGCCAACGCTGAAAGGGGCGGCGGCCTACTGCTCGACGCGAACGCCGCGGCACCGGCGGTCAAGACCGAAACGGCGTCGACTGCGACGGCAGACGCCAAACTGCATGTCGAGCAGAAAAACTCGTCCACGGCGGTGCGCGGGAACACCGTCAACATCGAGATGTACAGCATCCCTTGTCTGCCCACGGATACGCTCGCGGGCAGCGCCCCAGATAAGGTCTCCACCGTCGTCAAGGCCGCGACCGACGGCGTGGACTTTGCGCCATACTCGCTAAAGGGCTTCAAGCTTCCGGAATGATCAAGCCGCGCCCGTCTCGGCTCCGGCCGGGGCGGGCGCTTTTTGCGTTTGAGGCGAGCGCGCTTGGACCGATCAGTCGCATTATTGCTCGTTACGGCCGCAGCGCTGGCCGTGAGCGACAGCGCCGTAATCGCCGCTTGCGGCTTGTAAGCGCATCCGGGACACTCCTTTCGGCCGTGGTCGACACGCTCTGCGCCGCTCCGGCCCCTTTGGCGTGACGACCCGCCGTGGCCTGGGCCGGCGGCAGCACTGACAGCCGTTGCATGACTACATGAGAAGATGCGCTAGGCGCCCCCGGTAGGACAAAGGCGCGCCAAGAGATGGTTTGCGCATTTCATAAGAACCAACCTGGAGGAGCGAAATGCCCGATCCATCCGATTATGCTTTGCGCGATGGCTCGAACATCATCACCGCTTCCTTTCGGACCGCGCTGGAAGCCGTCTCTCTGGCGGACAGTCCAATTGATCCGGCCGCCCCGCCCTTCAACGCTGATCGAACAGGCGGGGAGGACTGCTTCGAGGCCTTCAAGGCGGCCGTCACGGCCGGCATTCAACGCGCCAGCGCAAATGGAGGCATGTTCGTCTTCAAGCCCGCGCCCGGGACGTATCGGTTTTCGTGGGACCACGCCGCGGGCTACAGCGTTTCGGGCTCCGGTCTGACGGGCCTTAACCAGCGCGTCTGCTTTATTGTAAATGACCCCGCCGTGAAGTGGGTCGTGTTTGATTTCACCGGCGTGACTCTTTTGCAGGATGGCGAGGATTGGACCGACTGGTCATCAGTCTTTCTCGTGCGCAACGCGCATGCAGAGTTTCGCAACGGCACATTCGACTACGTCAATTATCCATATTTCCAGGGAACGGTTGAGGCGCTAGGCTCGAACTACATCGATGTTCGACGTGATCCTGACGGGCCGGCGGCTCCGACCTTCGCGCAGATCTTCGAGATCACCCAGTACAGCGATCTGATGTCCGACTTCGACGATCGCTATCCGATTAATATTGCTCTGGATCGCGACGAATACAGTAACGATCCGACCAACCCGAACCCCTACTTCCGTGGCCCCCTGACGCTCCTCTCACTCGGGAGCGATCTGTGGCGCATATCCGGAATTGCGGCCGGCGCGGAGATGACGCAGCTGAGCACCAGAGCTCCGGTGGGACGCTACGTCCTGTGCAAAGGCGCTACCGACGGGCCGGCGTGGATCAATGCGATCTCGTGCCCGTCGCTTAAGGTCTCAGGCGCAACATGCTACGTCACGGCGGAATCTTTTCTGCTTGCGAAGCAGTGCGGCGCCACCGAGATCGTCGGCAATCGAATCGTGCCGAAGCCCGGCTACCTCGCGACATGCATGCGCGGCGTGTTCGACATCGGGGATCAGTCGGGGTCGATCCAGATCGTCAACAACGACCTTTATGGCGCAGGCGACGACCCGATCGGGCTCTACCCCCAGTCCATCGGCCGCCTCCATTATGAGGCCGCGAACCAGATTCTCGGATTTTCGGTGATCAATTATTACGACGCCCCCAAGATCGGCGTCGCCGCCATCATCTATGACGCGAACAATGTTGAGAAGTGCCGGATTCGGGTTACGGGCGTCGGGCCGTTTCTACCCGATTACCGTCGCCTCCTCACGATCAGCATACTCGACGGTTCGTTGCCGACCGACCTGACGAATCACGTCGCGCAGGTCGTGAGCGACATCCCCGTCGCTTCCGTGGTCGGAAACAGGATCAGGAGCGTCCGGTCGCGTGCGATGTGGATCGGCGTCGCGGGCCGCTACAGTGGAAACGTCATCGAGAACACCTCGGATGAAGCGATATTGTTCGGTCTGTCGAAGACTAATCCCAGGGACTATTTCACGGGCGGAGACGGCATAGTATGCGTCGACAATATCATTCGCGGCGCGAACCGTTCGAGTTACTACCCTGCGGCGATCAGTATTGTGGCCACGAAGACCGGTTCGACATTGCCGGCCGAACCGACTACGTCACGGATCGTGCGGAACGTCGTCATTGAGCGCAACATCATCGTCGACACGCCACAGATGGGGGTTTTCCTGTGCGGCGTTCAGTCGGCACGTGTCGCCAGAAATGCATTCATGAATGTTTGCAGCAAACCAACCGGCGGGGAATCCCTCGTCGTCTACAATTTCAACTCCGCCTCTCGGCGTGTAATTGGAGTCATCAATTGCACAGGTCTGGAATTCTCGTCGAATACGCTCAAGGAGATTGCCGGGGCCGAATTGTATCAAATCAATTCGGGGTTCGGCGGAGCAAGCGCCGACATTAACGTCTTGCTGAACGACGATCAGGACGGCGTGGGCGAGAACCTGTTCAACCAAAGCATCCGCGCCAAATCTGCTGCCGAGGCGAAGTTAATCGCTGAGGCGACCGGCTCAAACAGAGCAGCGCTCGATCTTATGAATGATGATTCATTCTTTGAAATATATTGCTCAGAATTCGGCCTGTTCTTTCAAGATCGATTCCAGACGCCGCCTGTAAACCTCTGGTATATGCTCGCGTCGAGCGCAGGGAACCCCGGCGCGCTGCTGCCGACCGAGGACAACTCCCGTGACCTCGGTTCGGCCAATGGGATGCTTCGCCGGCTGTTCGCAGGTCAACACGTGTTCCGCAGCTATACCGTGGCGCAAGCTAATGCGCTGACGCCGTCAGGCAGCGGGTTCACCGTCATCCACGTGAGCAACGGCGCGAGCGGCCAGCCCTGTCTAGCGGGTTGGAGCGGCGGCGCGTGGAAGGTGCTGGCCACGCTCGGCGCCAACATCTCCGCGACGTAATCGTAGAAGGACTTCTTGGAGATTGGCGGCCTGGACGGGCTAGGAATCGAGCTCCAGCCGTCCAGCCCGCTGCCCGGGCTGGCGCGGGTCGCGCCTGCGAACAAGCAACGGGCTTGCGACCGTCGCGTCCTGCGGCTCGGTCGACCTCCTGACCTCCCGGGGTCGACGCGGGGATGCAGCCGAGGATGGCCGCCGACGCTTAAGAACCCGTGAGGCCCGCGGCATCCCGGCGAGCTTTGCCGGAAAGCCAGCCTGGGGCTTCCGGACTTCTAGCTCGAGATCCAATCGGTGGTCGGTCGGCTCGCTACTCGTGGTCATAGGTCAGGTTGACCTCGACCTCGGTGAACGTGCCGTCCGTCTCAACGTGCCATCGGACGTCTCGCACCGAGAGGATGGAGGTCCCCCCACGGTGACGGAACGCGACGATTTCGCCGTGTCGAGGAATAGCGGGCCAATCGACCTCAAGACTGTCGCGGTGATCCTCGCTGAAAACCCGAACCTTCACCAATCGTCCTCCGATTGCTTACGCACGGTAGCGGGAACCGCGACGTGCGCAAGCGCGCGTCCCGCGAGGGACGTGCGCAAGCGCGCGTCCCGCGAGGGCGGCGGCCCGGCCGGGGACGTCACTTTCGTTCGGCTTTTAGCGCCGGGAGGACCGCAGCACTGGCCGCACGATGGTGTCAGCTTATGCGCCATCTGCCGTCCAAGATGGACCGCGGGCGCCTATGCCTTCTTGGGGCGGGTCGTCGCGTCTTTGCCGGCCGGGCGCTTCGGGCCACAGCCCGGCTCGCGTAACGCGCTGGCGGCAGTGCGGTGCACGGCACCTTGCCCGGGTGCCTTCGTTGCGCCCTTGCCCTTCGGGCGCGTCGCGCCACCCGACGACAGGACGCTCTGGGCCAACCGGCCAGCGCCCTCGCGGATCATAAAGCCGGCGGGCATCGCCTCCCGCAACACAGCGTTGACGCGCGTCTGCCAGCCGCGGCCGCCGGCTTTCAGCGCGAAGACCACATCCTCGTCGATCCGCATGGTGACGGGTACCTTGGCGACCGCGCCGCGTGGCCGTCCGATCGCCGGTTTCATGCGGGCGAAGTCCTCGGTTGTCAGGGGCGGGTTGTCGGGGTCCGCTTCGGCGGCGGCGCGGAGCTCCGCAGCCTCCTCGGCGCTGATCTCGATCGAAGCCCGCGCGCGGCGCTTGGCCTCGTCAGCCTTCCGCGAAGAATTCGACATATCTTTCAGCCTCTTTGGGGTGCGCCTTGCGAACGCTGATGAAGCGGACGCGGCCGGCGCGCATGGTGTCGACGGCGACGTGCAGTCGGTCGCCGAGATAGCCGATGGCGATCGTCCGGACCTCTGGGTAGGGGTGCCGGGTGTCCGGCGCCTCTAGGGCCGTGTCCCACTCGAACCGTTCGGCCGACTCGAACGACACGCCGTGGCTGGCGAGGTTGGCGATCGATTTCGTGGGGTTCGGATCGTACATCAGGACCGCTCGGCGCGTCCGAGCTTTGTACATACAAAACGACCCGCGGTCAATCGCGTGTACGTACAAAAGTCGTCGCGGGGATGAAGGCGCCCATGTCGAATCGACCGGGGGTCATGTCGGGAAAATGGAATTGCCGAGCCGCGCGGGTAGGGGTGCGGTAGCGGCCGAAAATGGTGGGACACGACAGCCAATATGCCCTAGAAGGCATAGGTTATGAAGGCGGCTGTGGGACCGATCTAACCCCTTGTTCCATCACGGTTCCTGCGCTTCGCTTCGGAGCGCCATATTTCCAGAGCGAACGCGGCTCAGGAGTTTGGGGCGAAGCGGCGGCGGGCTCGCCGGGGGCTAATTCAGGAAATTAGCTGGCATTCGAGAAGGCTGACGCTCTTTGCGCTTGCCTGCCGATGCGATATGCGCGGACGCTTCGCGCAGGCTTGTGAGCGCCTCGGATACGATCCTTCGGGCCCTCACCCTGCTCAAGCGCCGCGCCGGGCGATCAGGCGGTCGAGCGCCAGGGCGGCGAGCAGCGAGGCGCCGGCCAGCGGGAAGGCGATCCCGAGAGCGGCGGTGATCAGCGCGACGGTTCGCAGGCGCGCCGGCTCCAGGGGCCGCGGCGCGCCGAGCGCGCCCTTCGGGCGCCGGCGCCACCACATGATCGGCCCGGTGATCGAGAGGCCGGCTGCGCCGAGACAGGCGAACAGCATGACGGCCTGGTTCGCGACGCCGAAATAGTTGCCCATATGGAGCTGGACGCCGAGCTCCACGGCCTTGGCCACCCGGCCGTAGTCCGCAAAGCCGACGTCGTTCACGATGTCGCCCGAATATTGATCGATCTGCACCGTCCGCTGCCCCTGCGGGCGATCGGGATAGGTGTAGGCCGAATAGACCCCTGTCCGGCCGTTCGGCAGCGACAGGCGGTAGGGGTGCGCCACCCCCGTCGCGGCGAGGATGTCGGCCGCGCGGTCGACGCCGATCGGCTGCGCCGCCGGGCCTTCGGGCGCGCTCATATGCGCGCCGTGATGCGCCGAATGGTCGTCCGATTTCGGCATTGGCGCCTCCTCGAGCGCCCACGGCGCCTCTCCGGTCGCCTGCTTGATCGTCGAGGCCGGGACCGCGCCATGGTCCCGATGGCTCGTGGGGTAGCCGACGCCCGCGACGTCGGCGCCCGCCCTCAGCAGCGTGCCCCAGACATTGGCCCAGGGCAGCCCCGTCAGGATCAGGAACAGGATCAGCAGGGCGGTCCAGGCGCCCGTCACAGCGTGCAGGCTCTTCCAGAACGGCCGTCCCGTCGCCCGGAGCCGGGGCGTCAGCGCGTCGGCGAAGCTCCGCACGCCGCGGGGCCACCAGAGATAAAGCCCCGTGACGAGCAGAACGACCGCCCAGCAGGCCGCAAGCTCCACGATCCCGTCGCCGACCTTGCCCAGCATCAGCGAGCCGTGGAAACGGTCGGCGAAGCCGACGAGCGTCCGGTCGTAGACATAGGAGCCGAGCGCGGCGCCGGTTCCGGGATCGACGAACACCCTGAGATCGGCGCCGTCGCCCGCGGCGACGAACACCTGGGCGCTCCGATCGGGCGCGCTCCAGGTGTCTATGCGTGTGGCTTTCCCGCCCGGGACGCTCGCTTCGGCGGCAGCGATCAGGCGCCTCAGCGGCAGCGTCGTCTCATGCGGCGCGGTGATGCGCTTCTCGGCGTGCAGCGCGTCGTTGATCTCGTCGTTGAAGAGGTAGATCGCGCCCGTGACGCTGAGGATCAGGACGAAAGGCGCGACGATCAGCCCGGCGTAGAAATGCCAGCGCCAGACGGCGCGGTAGATCGCCGGGTTCGAGATCCAGTCCATGGCTCCCTCCCTCAGAACTTGACGCTGTAGGTCAGGTCGAAGCTGCGCGGCGTGCCGACATAGACCTGCTTGGAGCTGTAGCCGGACCATTCGGCGTAGAATTTGTTGGTCAGGTTGCGGCCGCGCAGCGTGACCGTGCCCCCGACGGGCACGTCGTAGGAGACCGACGCGTCGAGCAGAGCGCGGCCGTCGACGCGAATGGTGTTGGCGTTGTCGGTGTAGAAATCGCCGACATAGCGCACGCCGGCGCCGAAGGTCACCGGGACGCTCGCGAGCCGGCAGGTGGTCCAGAGGTTGAAGGTCTGCTCCGGCACGTTGAGCGGGCGGTTGCCCTTGCGGCTGACGGGCTCGGGTTGACCGCTGACGAACTCCTTGAGCTTTGTGAACTCCGCCTTGAGAACGGCGGCGTTGGCGTTGAGCTTCCACTGCTCGGTGAGGGCGACCGTGACGTCGAGCTCCACGCCGCGCGACCTCTGGCTGCCGCCCTGGATCGTAAAGTTCGAATTGCTCGGATCGCGGGTCAGTATGTCGTCCTGCTCGATCTGGTAGACCGAGGCCGTCGCGACCACGCGGTCATCCCAGAGCGCCGTTTTAACGCCCGTTTCGACCGACCTTCCCTTGGTGAGGTCGAACGTCGCGCGCTCCATGTTGGCGAGCAGCAGAGTCGTGACCGGGGCGATCGCGGTGGTGTACTGCGCGAACAGGCTGACTCCCGGAGCGACGTCGTAGACCGAGCCGACCCTCCAGGAGGTCGCCTTGAAGTCCTTACCGAACGTGGTCGAGGCGCCGGCCTTCAGGTCGTCGATCGTCCGGTCGAGATCGATCCAGTCCTGCCGAAGGCCGGCGACGACGATCCACCCCGGCGTGACGTTGAAGGCGTTCTCCAGGAAGACGGAGGCGTTGCCGACCTTGCTGTCGAAATCCTGTCGCGTGTCGAAGCCGGACGTGTCCGGGAAGCTGCCGCGGTCAGGGTTGAAGGGGTCGACCGACGTGACGGTCCCGAAGCGCCGGTTCGAGCCGAAGTCGGTCTCCACATATTCGAAGCCCGCCGTGAAGCGGTTCCGCCGGCCGTCGATCTCGCCGTCGTAATTGGCGGAGGTCCGGTTCGACCAAGCCTGGTGATCATGGGTTATGAGGGTCGCTGAGCGGTCCAGCAGACCAGTCGCGGCGTTGTAGCTGAAGTCTTCGGAGTTCGCCCAGGCGCGGTCGGCGCTGTAGAAGCCGAAATCGTTCCGCAGCGTCCAGCTCTCGGTCAGATCGTACTCGGCGCCAGCGCGCGCCCAGATCGCGTCCGACTTCATCACGCCGTCGGAGACGTTGTAGTTTTTCCTCCAGATCGACTTGTCGAGCACGAGGTCGCCTGCCGACACGACGCCGCTCGGGTTGCGCGCCACGTCTCGCGGGAGAAGGGGCGTTCCCTGATAGGGCGTGCCGTAATGGTCTTTGAAATAGTCGAAGGCCGCCGTGACCCTGAGGCGGTCGGTCGGCTGCAGCGTCAGTCCGGTCGTGACCTGCACGTTGCGGCTGTCGGTGTCGTTCACGTAGCCGTCCGAGCGGCCGTAGAGCACGCTTGCGGACGCCGCGACGTTCGGCGACGGAGCGGCGTTGAATGACGCTCCGGCGCGGACGCTGTCGAACGATCCGTAGCTCAGGAGGCCGTCGACCTTGTTGACGCCGAGCTCGGGTTTGCGCGTGACCACGTTGATGGTGCCCGCCAGAGCGCCGCTGCCGTTCACCACCGACGCCGGCCCTTTGAGGATCTCGATGCGGTCGAAGCTGTAGGTGTCGTAGTTGCGCGAGGCGATCAGCGGGTCGATCGCGGCGAAGCCGTCGACCGAGTACCCCACGGCGCCGCGCGAGAAGCCGCGCATGGCGGTGACGCCCGGCTCGCCCGGCAGATTGCCGGCGACCACGCCCGGCGCCGACGAGTAGGCCTCGATCAGCGAGCGTCGACCTTCCTCCTGGAGCCGCTCCTGGGTGATCACGTCGACCGTCGCGGGCGTCTCCCTGACGGTGAGGCCGAGACGGCTCGCCGCCTCCGTCCGGCGCCGGAGCGCCGCCGCCGGGGAGGGCGCGTCGGCGGCGCCGCCGCCTTCACCTTGGACCGTGATCTCCTCGAGCGCGGTCGCGTCTTCCGACGCCTCCTGCGCCGTCGCGCTCAAGCTCCAGGGCGTCGCGGCGAGGCCTCCGAGCAGAACCGCGCGGGCCGCGCATAAGGACATGGGTGACGAATGTCGGGCGGCGCAGCGCGCCGACGGAGGACGAAGACGGGACACGGGGGAGACTCCACGCAGGATCGAACGCCGAGGACGCGGGCGGTCCATCGGGCGGCGCATTCGGGACGGTTGAGAAGGCGCTGGAAGGCGCGCTCAGGCCGTCGCCGGGGGACCGCGCGTGCTGCGTGGGGAGCGATGGGTAAGGGAGGGGGCGACGTCGCGCCCGTCGAGGATCGGCGCCGCCGCCGCCGAGATCAGACGGCCGTGGGCCGCTACGGCGTCGGTCGGCGGCGCCATGCCGCCGCCCAGCATCGGACAGCCGGCGACGCAGCAGTCCGGCAGCCCGCCATGAGGTTTTACAGGGTCCGGACGGTCCGTGGCGGAGCCGGAGGCGCACAGGGTCGAAAACGGGTCCGCAGCGACCGGCAGGGCGCCGAGCGCAAGACCCGTCAGCGTCGCCTGCAGGACGAGCAGGTAGGCGGCGAGAACGCCCCACACCTTCCGCCGCACGCCGCCCGATCCCGCCACCAATTCGCCCCCGTTATGGCCGTTCAGGGGCATTAACACGGCCGCGGCCCGCCCGAAACCGCCCACTGGCCCTCAACAGCGGAAGCCTCCGCAGACCGTCAGGCCCGAGAGCAAGAAAGCCGCCGGACTTTGTCCGCGGTTGGGTCTCATGGCCTGCGACCCTCGGCCGCGAGCCGAAAGCGCGCTCGCTGCGGCGTTCGATCAGACCGGATTGAAGAACTCGAAATTCGAGAACTCCAGCGCGAGGTTCCGGGAGAGCGCCGCGATCCGGACCGCGGCCCCGCCGCCGCTTGCGTCGAGATCGAACCACAGGCCGCCGTCGCCCTGGCTGTAGAACAGCACGTCGTCGGAGCCGCGGTCGCCGAAGGTGCGCCCGACGCCGAAAGTGTCTGCCGTGAGGACAGGCAGCGCATGTCCCGGATCGAACGTCCGCAGGTCGATGCGGATGAGGTCGTCGGCGACGCCGAAGTCGGTCACGCGGTCGACGCCGATGTCGCCGATCGCCAGAACGCCCGGGCCCGCCGCCGAGGAGAGGCCGCCGAAGACGAACTTGTCCGCGCCGGTTCCGCCGGTCAGCGTGTCGCTTCCCGCCAGGCCGTAAAGCGTGTCGGCGCCGGCTCCGCCGTTGATCGCGTTCGCGCCGGCCCCGCCGCGCAGATTGTCGTTTCCGGAGCCGCCCCTCACGTTCTCGATCGTGGAGAGCGTGTCCTTCAGAACGCCGTCGAAGAAGGCGTAGCCGCGTTCCGCACCGTCCTCGTATCGCAGGTAGACCGCCAGGTTTTCGGTCATGGCGGAATAGTCCACGAGATCGGAGCCGTCGCCGCCCTGGTATTGGTCGGGTCCGGCGCCGCCGACGAAAATGTCGGCTCCCGCGCCGCCGAGGAAGAAATTGGCGGACTCGTTGCCCGTGAACCGGTCGTCGAAGGCGCCGCCCACGACGTTCTCGAACTGGCTGATCGTGTCGGCCGCGACGCCGCCGATCTGGACCACGCTCGCCGCGCCGTCGGCGCCGAGCCGGACTGTGAGCCCGCCCGTCGCGTCGTCGAACATGACCTGATCCGAGCCTGCCCCGCCCTTGAGGACGTCGTGTCCGGCGCCGCCCGAAACCGTGTCGTCGGCGGCGCCGCCGTCGATGCTGTCGGCCCCGTCGCCGCCGAACAGCCGGTTGTTGACGTTGTTGCCGGTGATGAGGTCGTTCCCCGCTCCGCCCACGACGTTTTCGATCCGCTGGATCGTGTCGCGCTCGCCGTCCGAAAAGATCGCCGTCGCGGTGGCCGGCTTGGGCTTCGACGTGTCGACCGCCGCGAGCGTCAGCCGGAAGCTGTAGGTCTTGTCGCCATAGTCGAGCGTGTCGGCCTGGTCGAAATTGACGAATGGCTGACCGTTGATGTCGTTGTAGACCTTCGCGCCGCCGTCGATCCGGTCGCGGCCGGCGCCGCCGATGAGCGTGTCGGCCCCGGCGCCGCCGGTGAGGGTGTCGGCGCCGTCCCCGCCGACGAGGCGGTTGGCGCCGTCGTCGCCGGTGATGACGTCCGCCTTCAGGCCGCCGATGACGCCCTCGAAGTTGCGGACGCTGTCCTCGACAGCGCCGCCGATCGTCACGTCCGCGAAGGTCGCGCCGTTGAGCGTGACTTTGATCGCAAAGGCCGCGTCCCCATAGTCCAGCACGTCGAAGTCGCCGTCCCGCGAGGCGCCGCCGTCGAGCTGGTCCTTGCCCTGGCCGCCATTGATGACGTCGCTGCCGAAATAGCCGTCGATCGTGTCGGCCCCGAACCCGCCGAACAGATGGTCGCCGCCGATCGAGCCCTCGAACGAGTCGCTTCCCAAGCCGCCGATCAGCTTCTCGATGAATTTCAGCCCGTCTTCGTTGACGAAGGCGTTCTTCGCCGCGTCGAAGCGCTTGAGCGAGACATAGGCGTTGCCGGTCGACAGCGTCGCCTTCAGCGCCGCAAATTCGTCGGAGTAGTCGGCGACGTCGAAGCCCGCTCCGCCGTCCATCCGGTCGAAGCCGGTCCCTCCGACCAGCGTGTCGTCGCCCGCCGCGCCGCCGAGTTGGTCGTCGCCGCCCGAGCCCGAGAGCAGATTGTCGCCCATGTCGCCCGTGAGCGTATCGGCGGCCGAGCCGCCGATCAGGTTCTCGATCGAGAACAGCTGGTCGGCCGGCTTTCCGCCCACCGTCGCCGTCGCGGCGTCGGGGCCTTTCAGGGTCGCGCGGACGGACGCCTTCTCGAGCGAATAATCGGCGGCGTCGCGACCCGCTCCGCCGTCGAGCGTGTCGAAGCCGCCGCCGCCGCGCAGCGCGTCGTCGCCGTCCGCGCCTTCGAGCCTGTTGGCGTCGCCGCCGCCGTAGAGGAAGTCTCCGGCGGCGCCGCCGATCACGTTCTGGAAGTTGCGGACCCGGTCCGCCACCACGAGGTCGACCACCGCCGCAGTGAACGTCGACCCGTCGAGTCGGACGCTGACCGAGGCCGTCTCGGCGCGGTAACTCAGCGTGTTGGAGCCATTCTCGCCGTCGAGCGTGTCCACGCCGTC
The DNA here is from genome assembly GCF_049446035.1 of Hansschlegelia sp. KR7-227. Lineage (NCBI taxonomy): Bacteria > Pseudomonadati > Pseudomonadota > Alphaproteobacteria > Hyphomicrobiales > Methylopilaceae > Hansschlegelia > Hansschlegelia sp. KR7-227. The sequence continues at coordinate 268,666 of NZ_JBMSEA010000002.1, read as the reverse complement.
GCCGCCGGCGATGGTGTCGTCGCCGAAGCCCCCGGTGATCCTGTTGGCGCGGTCGTCGCCCACGATCTCGTCGGCCGACTGGCTGCCGCGCACGTCTTCGATCGAGATCAGCTCGGCTTCGATCGAGCCGTCGGTCGACGCGACGAAGCCCCGGTCGTCGCCGCCGAGCAGGATGAGCAGGCGCGTCGGCGCCTCGACGCCGTTGAAGTCGGCGAGGTCGACGCCTGCGCCGCCGTCGAGCGTGTCGACGCCGGCGGATCCGACCAACGTATCGTCGCCTTCGCCGCCTTCGAGGCGATTGGCGCGCGCGTTGCCTTGGAGCATATCGCCCCGCTCGCCGCCGCGCAGGTTCTCGATCCCGCGCAGCGCGTCCTCCTCGCGGCCGTTCACGAACGCCATGGCGTCCCCCCGCCCGTTGAGGGCGATGGAGACGGCGCGCTGTTCTCCGCGGTAGGAGGCAAGATCGATTCCGCCGCCGCCGTCGAGCGTGTCCGCGCCCTCTGCGCCTCTCAGCGAGTCGTCGCCAGCCTGACCCAGCAGCACGTTGTCTTGGGCGTTTCCGACGATCGCGTCCCTTCCGTCATGGCCGCGCACGTTTTCGATCGAGAAGATCGTCGCGACCGCGCGCCCGTCGACGCGCGTGACGCCCGATCCGAGGGAATCCTGGAGGAAGACCTCGACCTTGGCCGCGTCGGGGAGCTCGCGGAGATCGAGCCAGTCCACGCCCCGGCCGCCGGTCAGGACGTCGAGCGCGCCGTCGCTCGCCACCAGCGTGTCGTCGCCGCTCCCGCCTTGGAGCTCGTTGGCGCGCGCGTTGCCTTCCAGCACGTCCGCGCCGGAGCCGCTGAGGACGTTCTCGATGCCGGAGAGGCTGTCTTCGGCCTTTCCGCCGACGAAAGCGGTCGCGTCGCCGGCGGCGTCCAGAACGATTTGGATGCGGCTCGTCTTGTCTCCGAGATGCGCCGTGTCGACCCCGGCGCCGCCGACGAGATCGTCGCGACCGACGCCGCCGAACAGGGTGTCGTCGCCGCCTGAACCCGCCAGTCGGTTGGCGAGAGCGTTGCCCCAGAGTTGATCGCTTCCGGAGCCGCCGGTCGCGTCCTCGATGTCGACCCCGTTCGCGATCGTGAAGCCTCCCAGCACCTGGTCCACGAAGCTGATGCGGCCGCCGGCGTAGATGTCGCCGGCCTTGAGACTGGCCTCGGTCAGGTCGATCGCCACGGCGCGCGTCCCGCCGTAGCGGATCATGTCGCGGCCGCCCGTGTCCCAGATGCAGTGCAGCGACGCCGTCGCGTTCGTCAGCGTGTAGACGTCGTCGCCCGAAGCAAAGCTGGTGTTGGCACCGTAAAGATACTGCAGCGCGGCGATGTCGAACGCCATCAGCCCGTCGGGAAAGCTGATTGCGCCCTGTTCGGCCGCCGTATGCGGCTGGCCATTCTGCGAGGCGCCGAAGAACTTGTAGCTCATCACGGTGTAGAGCCAGCTGTTCTGGTCGTTCGTCCCCGTGTCGAGAGGACCGTCCACGCCTGGAAAGCGCGGCGAACCGCTGTGCGGGTGATCGAGCCCCAGGCCGTGTCCGATCTCGTGGATGATGGTGGAGAAGGCGAAGCCGCCCGGCTTCAGCTGGCCGCTCCAGTCGTCATATTCGTCGACGTAGAACAGGCCGTTGCCGGCCTGCGGACCCGAGGGCAAGGCGTGCGCGGCGAGGTCGCCTTCTGGCGCCGGGCTTGGATCGAGAAACCAGTTGAAGTCGGAGTTCTCCGCCGAAGCGGTCTCCTGAAAATCGATGTCGATCACCGACTCGAAGGCCGCGACCGCCTTGCGGAACGCCGCCTTCTCGGCGGCCTTCCACGTATAGGTCGTGACGCCCGTGTTCGTGTAGGTGATGGTGGAGAAGTTGTAGGTGAGCGGAGCGTCCTGCACGCCGTGCCAGATCTGGCCTCTGATCAGCGCGGCGAGGAACGGGTTCGACGGGTCGCGGACGTCGATCTCAGGGTCGGCGGTCGGCATGGCTGCGTATCTCGTATCGGGCCGCCGCGGCGGATGACGAAAGCGGTACGCAGGGGTAGCAGGCGATCAAACTCTTGAGGAATAAGTATCTCTACCTAGATCGGCGTTTCTGGATCTCCTCATCCACTGAGCGAGGGAAGCCCGTCCGCGATCTACGCGCCGACATTTCAGATCGCGTTCCGCCCTTCGCGCGGCGCCGGGCCATCGGCCAGGACCGGGGGAAGCGGACCGCTCCGCTTCCCCTCGCCAGTCGTCAGGGGTCCGGCGCGGAGCTGATCAGTTCTTCCAGAACGTATCGGCCGGATGAGCGCTGGACGCCGGCGCCTTGGCCGGCCGTTCGGACTGGTCCTGGCTCGGAGCGCGGGACCGGCGCAACGACATCGTCTCGGCGGCCGGAAGCTGCGCGGGGCGCGTCGAAACCGCAGGGCTGGTCTGGCCGACGCGCGCCCAGTTGATGCCGGGGTCGGCGACGGCGGCGGACGAGGCGAGCACGGCCCCGACAATGGCGTAAGCTAAGGTCTTCATGACCTTCTCCTTCTCTGCGCCGCGACGGTCGCGGCTCTGTTGGACCGAGATCTATGCGCGCGGCCGACGGATAAAATATCGTTCGGTAAGAAATACGTTTGCACCCGTGCACGCGAAAGCCACCGCCGGCCGCTCCGGCGTCGTGCCGCCTCCTCGGGAGACGGCCGCGGTGCGCTGAGGCCGCGCGGCGGACGCTTAAGTCGAGGCCAGAGCGAGAAAGTTGCGGACGACAGGCGAGGTGTCCGCGCGGCGGAAGGCCAGCGACAGGTCGACGGTCGGCCCGTCGCCCGCGATGTCGCGATAGACCACGCCGGGCAGTCCGAGATGGCGGGCGGCCGACGGCACGATCGACACGCCGAGCTCAGCCGCGACCAGGCTGATCACGGAGATGATCTGCGGCGCGGACTGTCCGATGGTCGGCTCGAAGCCCGCGTCGCGGCAGCTCGACACGATTGCGTCATACATCGCCGTGCCGATCTCGCGCGGCGTGAGAACGAAGGCGTCGTCCCGCAGGTCCTCGAGGCGCACCGGGTTCGAGTCTGCGGCGGGATGCGACGCCGGGAGCACCGCGAGCATCTTCTTGCGGGTCAGCGGCCGGAACTGAAGCCGCTCGTCGTCGGACGAGGCGCTCCTGAGAAAGCCGACGTCGAGGTCGCCCGCGCCAAGGGCCTCCGCCAGCCGCGACGAGTTGGTCTCCTCGAGCGTCAATTCGACCGCGGGAAAAGCGCGCCGAAATCCGCGGATCGACGAGGACACCACGGTCTCGAACGCCGCGGTGCCGGTAAAGCCCACGCGGATCGAGCCGCGCTCGCCCCGGGCCGCGCGGCGCGCTTCGTGCACGGCCCGCTCCGCGAGGGCCGGAAAGCCCTTCACCGCCTCGAAGAAGGCTTCTCCCGCCGCGGTCAGCTCCGCGCCCTGGGGAATGCGGTGGAACAGGCGGGCGCCGATCTCGGTCTCGAGATTCTTGATCTGTCCGCTGAGCGGCGGCTGGGCGATGCCGACGCGCGCGGCGGCGCGCGAAAAGTTCTTTTCCGCGGCTACGGCAAGGAAATATCGGACGTGTCGAAGCTCCATGTCTCATACATGGAACAGATCAGGATCGCCGTCATCATATATTGGACGGATGACGCCGCGACCGCCACATTCCCCTTCAAAGAAGGGTCCTTCCATGAACGCCCGCGTCCCGGCCGCATCCGTCGAAGCCTTGCCGACCGCCGGTGATCCGGATGGCGGCGGCGAGGCCGGCTATCTTGTTCGCGGCTCCTCCGCCTATCGCCGCGGCAGCCTCGCGCTGTTCCTCGCCGGGTTCGCGACCTTCTCGCTGGTCTATTGCGTCCAGCCGCTGCTGCCGGGATTCGCCAAGGAGTTTCAGGTCTCCCCGGCGGACAGCGCGCTCGCGATGTCGGTCACGACGGCCTCCCTCGCCGTCGCCATTCTGTGCGCCGGCGCGCTTTCGGAGTCGGCCGGCCGCCGGGGGCTGATGTTTGCCTCGATGTGCGCGGCGGCCCTCGCCAACACCGTGGTGGCCTTCACGCCGAGCTGGCACGGCCTGCTGGTCGCCCGCGCGATCGAGGGCGCCGCGCTGGGCGGCGTCCCGGCGGTCGCGATGGCCTATCTCGCCGAAGAGGTCGACCCGAAGGGGCTCGGCTCCGCCATGGGCCTTTATGTCGGCGGCACGGCGCTCGGGGCGATGCTCGGCCGGCTCGGCGTCGGCGCCATGTCGGAACTGACGACTTGGCGCATCGCCATGGCGAGCATGGGCGGACTTGGATTGCTCGCCGCGATCGGCTTCGTTCTGTTGCTGCCGCCGTCCCGCCATTTCGTCAGGACGCCGGGCTTTAGCCTCTCGCATCACAGAGACGCCTGGCTCGGCCATCTCCGCGGAGGCCGGCTGCCGCTGCTGTTCCTGATCGGCTTCCTGTCGCTTGGCGTGTTCGTGTCCGCCTTCAACTTCATCGGCTTCCGTCTGAGCGAGGCGCCTTACGGCCTCAACCACATGGAGATCAGCCTGATCTTCGGCGTCTATGTGCTGGGCGTCGTCGCCTCCTCGACGGCGGGGGCGATGTCGGACCGGTTCGGCCGCGCGCCCATTCTGGTCGCAGGCTTCGCCATATCGTTCGTAGGCCTTGCGCTGACGCTCGCCGCGCCGCTCGCCGTGATCATCGGCGGCGTGATCTGCGTCACCGTCGGCTTCTTCGTCGCCCATTCCACGGCGAGCGGCTGGGTCGGACGGGCGGCCGAGGGGTCGAAGGGCCACGCCGCCTCGCTTTATCTGCTCGCTTATTATCTCGGCTCGAGCGTGGCCGGCTGGGCCGGCGGCTGGTTCTACGGCGTCGGCGGCTGGACGGCGGTCGTCGCGTTCGACACCGCGCTGCTGGTCCTTGCGCTCGTCGCGGCCTTGCGGCTGGGCGCCTCCGAGCGGCCGCGGCCGGCCTTCGAAGGCGATCTCGCGCCTGGCGCCCTTGGCCGGTGAGCGAGCGCTCACGCGGCTGGACGCGGCCCGGAGATGCGACCGGATCGTCCCGCCGCAGGACGCCGCAACCGTCCCTGGCGCAGCCCGGCGGTCGCGTCAGGAGGGAATTTCAGCCGCGAAGCGCTTGAGCACCGGTTCGGGCATCGCCCAGGAGCCGCGAAATCCCTTCCGGATGGCGAGGCTCTCGCCGGGGCCGAATTCCTGCACCGTCCCGCTGTCCTCTTCGGTGACGATGATCCGGCCCTCGATGATCACGGCCATTTCGTTGAAGGGATAATCGGTCAGCTTCATCGTGCCCGGCGTGCAGGTCCAGACGCCTGCGAGGAAGTTGCCCTTTTCGCTGGTCATGAAGACGTCGAGCACCTGCTCGCAGGTTCCCTCGACGATCTCGCCCAGCGTGGCGGGGCCGCGAACCTCCTTGCCGCTCTTGCTGCCCGTCGGGTCGATTTTCACCAGGACCTGCGTCCCCGAAACGGCGTCGCCCATAGCTGTCGCTCCCTGTTCACAACGGACCGCCCCGAGCCACGGTCGAAGAATTCTTTACAAGAAACATTTGTGCGTAAAGAGAAAAGAATACGCAGGTCCTGGCGAGCAGACGCGCAGCGGGGCGTCAGCTCATGGAGAGGCGTCTCCGGCCAACCTGACGGCTCGCCGGGAGAGGTTTAGCTCCGGGCCTCCAGGTGAGGCGCTCCGGCAAACAGGGGGACGACTTGAAGGATCGTCTGGGCGGCCGCCAGCAGCGCCATGTCGCCGCCGTGGCGTCCGACCAGCTGCAGCCCAAGCGGCAGGCCGGACAGCGACACGCCGACAGGCAGGGAGACGGCCGGCGCGCCGAGCGTGGTCCACGGCGTGCAGAAGCGCGCGTCGCCGGTGTGCCCTAGCCCCTCCGGCGCCTCCCCGGGGGCCGGGATGGTGAGAACCGCGTCGTAGCCGCGCATGCGATCGGCGAACGCCTCCCGCAGGTCGCGCTGGGCGGCCAGGGCGTCGCGGTGGGCTGCGTCCGAGATCGCGCGTCCGCCGTTGATCAGGTCGGTGAGCTCGCCGCTGATGTCGGCCGGCCGGCGGCTCTGCAGCTCTCCGAAGACCTGCGCCGCCTCGAAGGCCACGATGATTTCCGCGATCGACCGCAGCCGGACCGTCATGTCGGAGAGATCGACGGTTTCGACTCGCGCGCCGGCCGACGCCAGGTCCTGGCGCGCCGAGTCGACCAGCGCGCGCTGCTCTTCGCTGGCGACGTCCGTCGACGGCGTCAGCGCCGCAAGACGCAGCTCCGCGACGGGGACGGACGACGCGGGGGCGATGTCGGGGGCGAGCAGCGAAAGCGCGGCGGACACGTCGTCGACCGTGCGGGCGAACAGCCCGACATGATCGAGCGACGGGCTCAGCGGATGAACGCCCTCGCGCGGAAGCGCCCCGAAGCTCGGCTTGAACCCGACGACCCCGCAGAACGCCGCGGGACGGATCACCGAACCAAACGTCTGGGTGCCGAGCGCAAGGGTGACGAGCCCCGCCGCCACCGCCGCGGCGGAGCCGCTGGAGGAGCCGCCCGGCGTGTGGGCGAGGTTCCAGGGGTTGCGGGTGGGCCCGGGATGGCGCCACGCGAATTCGGTCGTGACCGTCTTGCCCAGCACGGTCGCGCCGAGCGCCCGCAGCCGCGCCACGATCGCTGCGTCGGCGGCCGGCCGGTGTCCGTCATGGATCGGGGAGCCGTAGCCGGTCGGCATGTCGGCGGTGTCGATCAGATCCTTCACCCCCACCGCGACTCCGGCGAGCGGCCCCGCCTCGCCCGCTTCGGGCGGGCTGTCGGGAAGGTGGGCGAACGCCTGGAGCGAGGGCTCGAGCGACCGGGCGCGCTCCCAGAGGGTCGTCACGAGATCCTGCGGAGCCGCGCCGCGGGCGATCTTCGACTGGATGGCGGCGATGGTCGCTGCGTTCGTCATGAGGCAGTCCCGGCGCTTTGGTTCAAACGTCCGCTTCCGTAGCACGCGATCGTCCGCTTTCGCTCGCCACGCCGGTTGCGGACGCTCTGGAGCGCTTCACGACAGTTGGAACCGCTCGAAGCGCCCGAGCTCCTCTTCGATGGCCGCCCTGCGCTCTGCGGTCTCTTCGGCGATCCATGTCCATTTCTGCATGAGCAGGCGGCCGGCTTGCCGATCCGTCTTGAGGTCGACCGCGGCGACGATCTGGTCGCCCATCAGGACCGGCAGCGCGAAGTAGCCGAGCCGGCGCTTCTCCGGCGGGACGTAGGCTTCGAACCTGTGGTCGTAGCCGAAGAGCGCGTTCAGGCGCTTGCGCTGGATGACCAAAGGATCGAAGGGCGACAGGATATGGGTCCTGTGCGCCGAAGGCGCGCGTCCGCCCGCGTCGAGAGCGTCCGGCGCCGCCCACAGCGAACTCCTGTTGTGGCCTTCCAAGCGAACAGGGACGAGCCGCCGCCGCTTCACCTCGTGCTCGATCAACGCGGCGACCTGCAGTTTCCATCCGAGGTCGCCATAGCAGATCGAATCCAGGCTCACGACGCCCTGCGACCGGAGGGCGCGCCGCAGCAGGTAGCCGGCGTATTGCACGGGCGAAGCTGCTGGGGGACGGCGGCGCCATCCGAAATGACGGTTAGTCAGGTCGTAGCTCTTCAGCATGCCGCGGCGACCGCTGATGGTCAGATCGCCGACGAAGAAACCGAATCTGAGCGCGGCTCTGGACGGCTTGCGGCTCGCCCAGGGATGGGTCTTCTCCACAAGCTCCTCGCCCTCGAAGTCGCGGATGGACAGCGCGCCTTCCTTCCGGATGCGTCTCAGCAGAGCAGCGTAGGCGTCCGGCTCCGCCGCGGCGGCGAAGGAGCGGTGGGGCTGCGCCCGCCGGCCCTCCATGGCGGGCAGGAAGAAGCGGTAGTCGGAGGTCGGCACATAGGCCAGCGCGTGGGTCCAGTACTCGAACACGGACTTGTCGACCGACTGCGCATGTTCGAGGTCGCTGCGTCGGTAGTCCGGGATGCGGGTGTAGAGGATGTGGTGATGGCTGCGCTCGATCACGTGGATCGTGTCGATCTGGACATAGCCGAGATGCTCGACCGCGCGCCGCGTGGTGTCCGGCCCCGCGCCGAACGGCGCCTCGGCGTCCAGCCGCTGCGCCCGCAGCCAGACGCCGCGCGCGTGCGAGAGAGACATCGAAAGGGGCGCTCGAGCCACGAATCCGCTCCATCGGGAGAGGAGCGCAATGTGGGCTCCCGCCCGCGCGGGTAAAGCCCGCCGCGCGTGGCCTGCGGACCGTCCGGTCGCCTGCATCCCCCGCAACGCGGATGAGCCCGAATTCGCCTCCCCGGGGCCGCGAGGCGCTTCGGCCTCGGCGCCGGCGGCCGCACGGCCCAGCTAGTGGCTGATCATCCAGGGTCTGGCCTTCGGGAAGCTCTTCGCCGCGCCGACTGTCGCCGCCGGCGTCTTCAGTCCCCGACCGGAGCAGCAGCCGCAACCCGGCGCATGCGACTTCGATCGGGTCGGCTCGTTCGAGGACCGCTCATTGGTGGCCGCGGCGCGGCGGCGCGCAGAATCCATGCCGGCGAGCGCAGGCGCGGTCAGCAGCACGCGCGGCGCCTCGGCTCCGCAGTCGGGACAGTCATGCGGCGCGTCAAAGGCCGACATCGGCCGCAACGCCGCGAACGGCCCGCACTCCGCGCAGGCATATTCATAGACGGGCATTCTAGACCTCCAGTCCCTTCGGGAGACGCGCCGCGGCTGGATCGGACGGCCGCGGCGGTCGCGCGTTTCTCTCAGAGGTCCGCCGCGAGCGGCATCGTCACCGAGCCGTCAAGGAACTTGGTCGGTCCCGCGGCGCTCGGATTGATGTCGAATTCGAAGATCTTCGTCGGCAGCCAGAGCGTGGCGCAGGCGTTCGGAATGTCGACCACGCCGGAAATGTGGCCCTGGACCGGAGCGGTGCCGAGGATGGAATAGGCCTGGGCGCCGGAATAGCCGAACTTCTTGAGATACTCGATCGCGTTGAGGCAGGCCTGACGGTAGGCGACGCCGACGTCGAGATAGTGCTGGCCGCCCTGCTCGTCGACCGAGATGCCCTCGAAGATGAGGTAGTCGTCATATTTCGGCGTGATCACCGACGGCTTGAAGATCGGGTTCTTGATCCCGTATTTCGACATGCCGTCTTTGATGACGTCGACCTTGATGTGCACCCAGCCCGCCATCTCGATCGCGCCGCAGAAGGTGATCTCGCCGTCGCCCTGGCTGAAATGCAGGTCGCCCATCGAAAGGCCGCCGCCCGGAACATAGACGGGGAAGTAGATCTTGGAGCCGCGCGACAGATCCTTGATGTCGCAGTTGCCGCCATGCTCGCGCGGCGGAACGGTGCGGACGGCCTCGGCGGCCGCAGTGTCCTTCGCGTCCCCGGTCAGGCGGCCCATATGGGCCGTCGGCGCGAACGGCACGGTGCCGACCGGCGGCACGCGGTCCTTGTGGGCCTCGACGAAGGGGATCTCGCGGTCGTTCCAGGTCTTCAGCAGCTTCGGGTCGGGCAGGCAGCCGATCAGGCCGGGATGGATCAGGCCGGGGAAGCGCACGCCGGGCACGTGGCGCGACTTCGTGAACATGCCCTCAAAGTCCCAGATCGACTTCTGGGCCGACGGGAAATGCTCGGTCAGGAATCCGCCGCCATTGTTCTTCGAGAAGAAGCCGTTGAAGCCCCACTGGCTTTCGGCCTTGGCGCCGATGTCGAGCAGGTCGACCACCAGCAGGTCTCCCGGCTCCGCGCCCTCGACGCCGATCGGGCCGGAGAGGAAATGCACGATGGTGAGGTCGATGTCGCGGACGTCGGAGGCGTCCTCGTTGTTCTTGATGAAGCCGCCGGTCCAGTCATAGGTCTCGATGATGAAGTCGTCGCCCGGCTTCACCATCGCGACCATGGGGATGTCGGGGTGCCAGCGGTTGTGCACCATGTCGTTGTCGTAGGCCGACTGCGACAGGTCGACCTTGATCAGCGTTTCGGTCATCTTTCACTCCCTCTATGGTTTCGAAGCGGGCTCAGCTCGCGAGCAGTTCCTTGAGCGCGTCGTCGAGAATCTTGATGTCGTCCGGGCTGGTGCCCGGTCCGCCGGCGAAATGGCCCCACCAGGTCTCGATGGTCCTGAGCTCGGCGTTCGGCATCGCCGCCGCCTCGATCTCGTTGTCGGCCGGCGGGAAGTAGAGGTCGGTCGAGGCCGGCATCAGGATCGCCTTGGCCTTGATCGCGCCGAGCGCGGCTTTGACGTCGCCTTTGAAGATCTCGTTCGCGCTGATGTCGCCGTTCTGCCAGGTCCAGAGCATGGCGAGCAGGTTGTTGGCGTCGCGCTCGTAGAACAGGCCCTCCCAGAAGCCGATGAGGAAGTCCTCGAGCGAGGCGTAGCCCATGTGCGTGACGTCGGCCTCAAGCCGGTAGAAGGTCTGCGACAGACCCCAGCCGGCATAGACCCGCCCGAAGGCGCGTAGACCCTTGTAGGGCGGGGTGTCGTACCAGCCGTCCTTGAAGGCGGCGTCCGCCTGCAGGGCCGCCTTGGCGCCTTCAAGGAAGACGAAATTGTGCCGCGAGCATTTCGCGGACCCTTGGAAGGGCAGGATCCGCGGGACCATGTCGGGATACATCGCCGCCCAGTGGTAGGTCTGGAGCGCGCCCATCGACCAGCCGGTCACCAGCACGAGCTTGTCGATCCCGAAATGCTCGGTGACGAGCCTGTGCTGCGCCTTGACATTGTCATAGGCCGTGACGTTCGGAAAACGCGGCCCGTTCCACGGGGCCGGCGTGTTGCTCGGCGACGAGGACAGCCCGTTTCCGAACATATTGGGGATGATGATGAAGTATTTCTCTGGATCGAGCGCCATGCCCGGCCCGATCAGCCACTCGTTTTCGGTGTGCTGGCCGGAATACCAGGTCGGATAGACGATCGCGTTGTCTTTGGCTTCGTTCAAGGACCCAAAGGTCTTGAAGGCGAGCTTCGCCGAGCGCAGCGTCTTGCCGCATTGAAGCACGAAGTCGCCGAGCTCGAAGATCTCGTAATCGGCCATTGTTCCTCCGTCAGACGGACAGGTATTTCGAGACCTTGGCCTCATCGACCGCCGCGCGCGGCTCGTCGTGGACGATCTCGCCGTTCTCGACGACCAGCACCCGGTCGGCGACGTCGAGCGCGAAGCTCAGCACCTGCTCCGACACCACGATCGACAGGCCGCGCTCGTCGCGGATGCGGCGCAGCGTGCGGGCCATCTCGCGGATGATCGAAGGCTGAATGCCTTCGGTCGGCTCGTCGAGCAGCAGCACCTTGGGCTTGGTCGCGAGCGCGCGGGCGATCGCGAGCTGCTGCTGCTGGCCGCCGGACAGGTTGCCGCCGCGGCGGCTCTTCATCTCAAGCAGCACGGGGAAGAGCTCATAGATGTCGGCAGGCACGCTTCGGTCGCCGCCGGCGATCAGGCCGGTCTCGATGTTCTCCTTGACCGTCATGGTCGAGAAGATCATCCGGCCCTGCGGCACGTAGGCGACGCCTTTCCTGACCCGCTGATGGCTCTTCATGGCGGCTATGTCCTCGCCGCCGAGCCGGATCGCGCCGGAGGTCGAGGGCAGGATGCCCATCATCGACTTCATGAGCGTGGTCTTGCCCATGCCGTTCCGGCCCATGATGGCGATGATCTCGCCGGGCTCGACCTTGAAGCTCATGCCGTGAAGCACTTCGCTCTGGCCGTAGGCGACGCGCAATTGGTCGACGTCGAGCATGGTCGCCCTCCTCAATGGCCGAGATAGACTTCGACGACCTTGGGGTCGTTCTTGACCTTCTCCATCGAGCCCTCGGAGAGGATCTTGCCCTGGTGAAGGACGGTGACCTTGTGGGCGATGTCCTCGACGAACTTCATGTCGTGCTCGATGACCAGCACCGACCGGTTCTTGATGATCGTGTTGAGCAGCTCGGCGGTCTTCGCGCGCTCGCTCACGCTCATGCCGGCCACCGGCTCGTCGAGCATCAGCAGCTCCGGGTCCTGGATCAACAGCATGCCGATCTCGAGCCACTGCTTCTGTCCGTGGCTAAGGAAGGCCGCGCGCTCGCTGAGCTTGTCTTTGAGGAAGATCACCTCCGCGACCTCCGTCACCCGCTCCCGCACCGCCTGATCGCGCTTGAAGGTGAGCGCGCCCCAGACCGAGCGGCCTTTCGGATAGGAGATTTCGAGATTCTCGAAAACCGTGAGATCGTCGTAGATCGATGGCGTCTGAAACTTGCGGCCGACGCCCGAGAGCACGATCTGGCTCTCGCTCATCTTGGTGAGCTCCTTCTCGCGGAAACGGATTGAGCCCGAGCTCGCCTTGGTCTTTCCGCAGATCAGGTCGAGGACGGTGGTCTTGCCGGCGCCGTTCGGCCCAATGATCACGCGGATCTCGTTCTCGTCGACGTAGAAGGACAGGTCGTTGACCGCCTTGAAGCCGTCGAAGGAGACGGTGAGGCCTTCGACCGACAGCAGATATTCTTTGGCGGGCGCGCCGATGGTGGTCATGGGAGGGTCCTCACTCGGCCGGGGAGGCTGCGGCGGCGCGCTTCGCGACGGCTGCGGCCGGATCGGCGGGGTCGTCGCGGCGCAGCTTCAGCGCCTTGTCGATTGGCGGCTGGACATAGTCGCGCCAGATGCCGGCGAGGCCGTTGGGGAAGACCAGCACCACTGCGATGAACAGGCCGCCGAGGCCGAGCAGCCAGAGTTCGGGAAAGCTTTCCGACAGGCTGGTCTTGGCGAAGTTGACGGCGAGCGTGCCGTAGATCGCGCCGAGTATCGAAAGCCGGCCGCCCACGGCGGTGAAGATCACCATCTCGATCGAGGGCACGATGCCGACGAGGGAGGGCGACATGAAGCCGACGTTCAGCGTGAACATCGCCCCGCCGATCGCGGCGAACATGCCGGCGAGGCAGAACACGAAGATCTGGAAGTTCGCGACCGAGTACCCCGAGAACCGCACCCGGTCCTCGCGGTCGCGCATCGCGACCAGGATGCGGCCGAGCTTGGAGTCGCGCACGAACATCGCGACGACCACCACGCCGAGCAGCAGGACGGCGTTGACGAAGTAGAGGATGAACTTCGCGCTGTCGGTGCGGATGTCCCAGCCGTGCAGCGTCCGGAGGTCGGTGATGCCGTTGACGCCGCCGGTGTAGCCCTGCTGGCCGATGATCAGGATGGTCGCGACGGCGGCGAGCGCCTGGGTGATGATCGCGAAATAGACGCCGGAGACGCGGCGCTTGAACATCGCCGAGCCGACCAGGAAGGCGAAGAACGCGGGGACCAGAATGATCAGCAGGATGGTCAGGGGCAAGGAGTGGAAGGGCTGCCAGAACAACGGCAGCTCGGTGATCTGATTCCAGTCCATGAAGTCCGGGATGCCGGGCGTCGACTGGATCTTGGTGTTCTCGACCGACGACGCCTCGAGCTTGAGATACATCGCCATCCCGTAGCCGCCGAGCGCGAAGAACACGCCCTGGCCGAGCGAGAGGATGCCGCCATAGCCCCAGCACAGCACAAGACCCACCGCGACGAAGGCGTAGGTCAGGTATTTGGCGACGAGGTTCAGGCGGAAGCCGTCCAGCGCCACGGGGAACACGACGATCAGGATGAAGGCGAGGACGGCGAGGGCCAGCAGGTCCTTGCGGTCCATGAAGGAGGGCGCGCGTGTCATCGTGGGATCCTCAGCGCCGGACTTTGAGGGTGAAGAGGCCCTGGGGGCGCAGCATCAGGATGCCGACCACGGTGAGCAGGGTGATCACCTTGGCCATGGAGCCCGACAGGAAGAACTCCAGCGTCGACTGGGTCTGCGAGATCGAGAAGGCGGAGGCGATGGTGCCGAACAGGCTGGCCGCGCCGCCGAACACCACGATCAGGAAGGTGTCGACGATGTAGAGCTGGCCCGCGGTCGGGCCCGTGGAGCCGATCATCGTGAAGGCCGAGCCGGCGATCCCGGCGATCCCGCAACCCAGGCCGAAGGTCAGGCGGTCGACGCGCTCGGTGTCGATGCCGACCGCCCCCGCCATCGTCCGGTTCTGCATGACGGCGCGGATCTGCTGGCCGAAGCGCGAGCGGAAGATCATGACGAAGACGCCGGCGGTGATCAGCGTGGTGAGGCCCATCACCAGCAGGCCGTTGATCTGCACCTGGATGATTTCGGTGACCTGCAGCGAGCCCAGCATCCAGTCCGGCAGATTCACGCCGACCTCGCGCGGGCCGAAGATCGAGCGGTAGAGCTGCTGAAGAATGAGGCTGAGGCCCCAGGTCGCGAGCAGCGTGTCGAGCGGGCGCTTGTAGAGCCTGCGTATCAGCGTCCACTCGACCAACATGCCGAGCGCGCCGGAGGCGCAGAAGGCGAGGATGATGGCTATGAAGAAGTAGATCGAGAACAGCGACGGCAGGTAGTTCGTAAAGAACTCCGAGCAGAGCCAGGTGACATAGGCCCCGAGAATCATGAACTCGCCATGCGCCATGTTGATGACGCCCATCTGTCCGAAGATGATGGCGAGGCCGAGCGCCATGAGCAGGTAGACCGAGAACAGAATCAAGCCGGCGAAGCCCTGCATCGCGAAGATGGAGCCGAGGTCGCCAAGGGAATAATCGCCGAACATGGATCTCTCCGCTTCCGCTCTCGCGGCGTGTCTTCAGGAGAAAGCTCGTCATGGTCCGGCTTGACCGAACCACCCATGCCGGGCGCGGAGCTCGACGCCCGGCATGGGTCCTCCGGTCAAGCCGGAGGACGACGCGGCGCTTAGGACGGGGCGGCGGCGCAGCCCCGTCTCGTCAACTCACTGGTATCCCTTGGGGAAGGGATTCGGCTCGATGAGCTCGGGGCTCTCATAGACGACCTTGAACTGACCGTCCTTCTGGGCGAGGCCGACGCGCGTCTTGGACCAGAGGTGATGGTTCTCGTGGATCTTGACGTAGCCTTCCGGCGCCTTGAGGAACTCGATGCCGGGCGACGCCGCCGCGACCTTGTCGACGTCGAACGAGCCGGCCTTCTCGACGGTGAGTTTCCAGAGCCAGGGACCGAGATAGGCCGCCTGGGTCACGTCGCCGATCACCGTCTTCTCGCCCCACATCTTCTTGAACGCCGCGACGAACTCCTTGTTGTTGGCGTTGTCGAGCGACTGGAAGTACTTCATGCAGGCGTAGGCGCCGGCGATGTTGTCGCCGCCGAT
Organism: Hansschlegelia sp. KR7-227; assembly: GCF_049446035.1. Taxonomy (NCBI): domain Bacteria; kingdom Pseudomonadati; phylum Pseudomonadota; class Alphaproteobacteria; order Hyphomicrobiales; family Methylopilaceae; genus Hansschlegelia; species Hansschlegelia sp. KR7-227. The sequence goes on along the minus strand of NZ_JBMSEA010000002.1, from coordinate 253,475 downwards.
GCCGTCGATCTCGTCCTCGGTGACCGAGATCGTGACCAGCGTCTGCTTCGACATGTCGATGCCGGCCGCCTTCAGCTGCTTGTAGAACGCGACGTTCGAGCCGCCGACGATGATCGCGTAGATCACGTCCGGCTTGGTCAGCTTGATCTTGTTGATGACCGAGTTGAACTGGGTGTGGCCGAGCGGGAAGTACTCCTCGCCGACGACCTTCGTGCCCTTCATGAAGTTTTCGATGTGCTTCCGGGCGATCTTGTTCGAGGTGCGCGGCCAGATGTAGTCGGAGCCAAGCAGATAGAAGGTCTTGGCGCCCTTCTCCTTCACGACCCAGTCCAGGCCGGCGATGATCTGCTGGGTGGCCTCCTGGCCGGTGTAGATGACGTTCTTGGACTGCTCGAGCCCTTCGTAGAAGGTCGGGTAGTACAGCATGCCGTTGTACTGCTCGAACACCGGCAGAACTGCCTTGCGCGACGCCGACGTCCAGCAGCCCATGACGGCTGCGCATTTGTCGTTGACGAGCAGCTTCTTCGCCTTCTCGGCGAAGGTCGGCCAATCGGAGGCGCCGTCCTCCTGGATGAACTTGATCTTGCGGCCGAGGACGCCGCCCGTCTCGTTGATCTGCGAGATCGCGAGTTTCTCCGCCTGGACCGATCCGGTCTCTGAGATCGCCATCGTGCCGGTGACGGAATGCAGGATGCCGACCGTCACCTCGGTGTCCGTGACCGCGAGGCCGGTCGTGTTGACGGCCGAGGTCGCCGGCGCCTGGGCCATCGCGCTCTTCGGCAACAGGCCCGCCAGAGGGGCGGCGGCCATTCCCATGAGCAGCTGGCGCCGCAGCCGCGATTGGAGCCGGTCGTCGTGCGTCGCCATCAAACCCTCCGTGAGAAATCGCCCGTGATCTGGCGAGGCACAGGCTGAGGGTCGTTTTGCATCGCAGCATATACGTCGGTTGACGTATGTGTGGCGCCGCACAAACAGGCTTAACGTTGACTTTCGCGCGCGACTTCCGCGTGCGAAGCGGCACCGGGCCGCAGCCGTTTTCGACCGGCAGGGAAATTGCTTGGAGGAGGCGTATCGACGTTGTGATGGTTTTCGCAGCGCGGCATGACGGGCCGGCGCTGCGTCGAACGGGGCCAGGGGCGGCATGACAGACCGACTCCGCATCGTGCCCGTCCGGCGGCGCTACAACCAGTGGGTCGCGAACCAGACGCTCGAGGATTACGCGTTGCGCTTCACCGCCAAGCGCGCGCGGCGATGGTCGGCCGTCCGGGTGGGCAACACCGCTCTCGGCGCGGTCTCGTTCCTTGCGCTCGAGGCGATCGGCGGCGCCATCACATTGAGCTACGGCTTCGAAAACGCCGTCGCCGCCGTGCTTGTCGTCTCGGCGCTGATCTTCCTCACCGGCCTGCCGATCGCCTATTACGCGGCGAGGGACGGCGTCGACATCGACCTTCTCACGCGCGGGGCCGGCTTCGGCTATATCGGCTCGACGATCACGTCGCTGATCTACGCGTCGTTCACGTTCATCTTCTTCGCGATTGAAGCCGTCATCATGGCGCTCGCGCTACAGCTCTGTTTCGGGCTGCCGCTCGCGATCGGCTATGTCGTGAGCGCGGTCGTGGTGATCCCGATCGTCACCCACGGCATCACGTGGATCAGCCGGTTCCAGGTGTGGACCCAGCCGATCTGGATCGCGCTTCACGTCACGCCGCTGATCTTCATCGCGCTCCAGGACGACGCCACCTTCGGCGACTGGACGGGTTACGCCGGCGCCAGCGCCCATGGCGGCCACCTCAATCTGCTCGGCGCGGGGGCTGCGGGCGCCGTGGTGTTCGCTCTGGTGGCGCAGATCGGCGAGCAGGTTGACATCCTCCGCTTCATGCCGGAGCGGACGGCGAAGGGGCGTTGGGCGTGGTGGGGCGCGCTGATCGCGGCCGGGCCCGGCTGGATCGTGCCCGGCGCGGTCAAGATGATGATCGGCTCGTTTCTGGCGGTGCTCGCGTTGAGGCACGGCGTGGAGGCGAGCCGGGCGAGCGAGCCGACCCAGATGTATCTCGTCGCCTTCGGCTACGTGACGTCCTCGCCCCAGATCGCCTTGGCGCTGACCGGCGCCTTCGTGGTGCTGTCGCAGATCAAGATCAACGTGACGAACGCCTATGCCGGCTCGATCGCCTGGTCGAACTTCTTCTCGCGCCTGACCCACGCCCATCCCGGCCGCATCGTCTGGCTGTTCTTCAACGTGGCGATCGCCGTCCTGCTGATGGAGGCCGGCATCTACAAGACGCTCGAGCACACGCTCGGGCTCTATTCGGTCGTCGCGGTCGCCTGGGTGGGGGCCTTGGTCGCGGACCTCGCGGTGAACAAGCCGTTGGGCCTCAGTCCCGCGCGGATCGAGTTCAAGCGGGCTCACCTCTACGACGTCAATCCCGTCGGGGTCGGCGCCATGCTGGTCGCGACCGCGGCGGCGATCCTGTCTTATGTCGGAACGTTCGGGGCGTACGCCCAGGCGCTGGCGCCGCTCGTGGCGCTGACGGTCGCCTTCGTCACGGCGCCTGCGATCGCGATCGCGACGCGCGGCAAGTTCTATCTCGCCCGCAAGCCGCGCGCGGAATGGCGGCTGCGGCCGGAGCTGAAATGCGCGGTCTGCGAGCACGCGTTCGAGCCGGAGGACATGGCGCATTGCCCGGTCTATTCCGGGCCGATCTGCTCGCTCTGCTGCTCGATCGACGCGCGCTGCCACGACGGCTGCAAGCCTCATGCGCGCTACCAGGCGCAGCTCCTGAGCGCCTTGTCGGCCGTCATGCCGTCCTGGACGATCGACCGGCTGAACACGCGGACCGGCCACTTCTTCGGCGTGTTCGCGCTGTGCGGCGGGGTGATCGCGCTCGTGCTGCTGATGGTGAACTTTCTCGCCGTCGCCGCTGCGCCGGACGAAGCCGCGGCCGTCGCAGGCACGCTCTGGGCCGTGTTCCTCATCCTGATGATCGTTGCGGGCGTCGCCGCGTGGCTGTTCGTGCTGGCGCACGAAAGTCGCGAGATCGCGCAGGACGAATCCGTCCGCCAGACGGCGTTGCTGATGCGCGAGATCGAGGCCCACAAGCGCACCGACGCCGCTTTGCAGCGCGCCAAGGAGATCGCCGAGGCCGCCAATCTCGCGAAGAGCCGCTATGTCGTCGGCATCAACCACGAGCTTCGCACGCCCCTCAACGCGGTGATGGGCTACGCTCAACTGCTCGACGGCGACGGAACCTTGCCCGAACGGGCGCGGAAGGGCCTGAAGGTGATCCGGCGCAGCGCCGAACATCTTTCCGGCCTGATCGACGGGCTGCTCGACATCTCAAAGGTCGAGGCGGGGCGGCTGCAGCTCGCCCGCAACGAGGTCGTCACACGCGACTTTCTCGAACAGCTGGCCGACATGTTCCGCCTTCAGGCGAAGGCCAAAGGCGTCGAGTTCGTCCTGGAGGGCGCCTCGGCGCTGCCGCCGGTCGTGCGCGCGGACGAGAAGCGCCTGCGGCAGATCCTGATCAACCTGCTGTCGAACGCCGTGAAGTTCACGGAGTCGGGCAAGGTCTCCTTCAAGGCGCGCTATCGGAACCAGATCGCGGAGTTCGAGGTCCGGGACACCGGCATCGGCATCCGCGCCGAGGACCTCGATCGGGTGTTCGAGCCCTTCGAGCGCGGCAGCATGTCGCGCGCCCATCTCCAGCCCGGCATGGGCCTCGGACTGACCATCACCAAGCTGCTCGTGGAGATCATGGGCGGCGAGATGTCGGTCACGAGCGCGCATGGCGAGGGCAGCGTCTTCCGGGTGAGACTGATGCTCGCTCACGTCGCCCATGCGCGCATAGCGAAGAAGCCGACGGCGCGCGCGATCGGCTATTCCGGCGACCGGCGGCTGATCCTCGTCGCCGACGACGACGCCGACCACCGCGACCTGATGCGCGAGACGCTGGAGCCGATCGGCTTCTCGGTGATCACCGCGCCGGACGGCGTCGCCGCCTTGACCATCGCCGGGGAATGCGCGCCGGACCTCTTCATCCTCGACATCTCGATGCCCGGAATGTCCGGGTGGGACGTCGCCCGCCGGCTCCGCGAGACCGGCCACGCCGCCCCGATCCTGATGATGTCGGCGAGCCTCGGGGACAGCGCGTCGCAGCCGGCGCGCGCGCCTGACCACAGCGCCGAATTGAGCAAGCCCGTCGACCTGTCGGCGCTGCTGGAGCGCATCCAGCGACTGCTCGGGCTCACCCTCATCCTCGACGGCGAGGCGCCGGCTCGGGCCGCGACGGCGGAGTCGACAAGGCGTCTGCCGAGCGCCCAGCACGTGGAAGAGCTCATCCGGCTGGGCGAAATCGGCTATGTCAGCGGCATCGAGGCCAAGCTCGCGGAGCTGGAGGCCGTCGAGGCCGGCCGCTCCCCTTTCGTCGCGGCCGCGCTCGAACGCATCCAGGCCTTCGACCTTCGCGGCTACATGGCGCTGCTGCGCGAGAGACCGGACGCCGCTGCCGCCGGGGCGGCCGATGACTGAGGAGGACGCCCGGACCGTCGTGCTCGTCGTCGACGACAGCCCCGACACGCTCGCGATGCTGACCGCCGCGCTGGAGCGGACGGGCGCGGTCGTCCTCGTCGCGATCGACGGCCTGAGCGCGCTGGCGCTGGTGGATCGCGTCGCGCCTGACCTCGTGCTGCTCGACGCCGTGATGCCCGGGATCGACGGCTTCGAGACCTGCCGTCGGCTCAAGCGCCTGCCGGCGCTCGCGGACGTGCCGGTCGTCTTCATGACCGGCTTGAAGGAGACCGACAGGATCGTCGAGGGCCTCGAGGCCGGCGGAGTCGACTACGTCACCAAGCCGATCGTGATCGACGAACTGCTCGCCCGTATCCGGGTTCACATCGGCAACGCGCGCCTGTCGCGAAGCGCGCGGGCGGCGCTCGACACGACCGGCCGCTTCCTGTTCGCGGCCGATCGGGACGGGCGCATTTTGTGGTCGACGCCCCAGGCGAGCCGTTTGCTCGGCCAGGCGATCGCGGACAGACATCGCGAGAGCTATCTGCTGCCGGACGCCGTGACGGGCTGGCTCGCCGCGCGCAGCGACGGCCGCAGCGAGCAGCCCACCGCGCTTCTCCCGGCGACCGACGGCGGTCGGCCGCTCACTCTGTCCTTCGTCGGCCGAATGGACCGAAATGAGCTGCTGCTGCGCGTCTCGGAAGAGAGCGGCGCCGAGGGGCCGGGCGCGCTCAAGGAAAAGCTCGGCGTCACCACGCGCGAGGCCGAGGTGCTGCTCTGGATCGCGCGCGGCAAGTCCAACAAGGACATCGGCGAAATCCTCGGCATGAGCCCCCGCACCGTGAACAAGCACCTCGAGCAGATCTACGTGAAGCTCGGCGTGGAGAATCGCGCGGCGGCGGCGGCGGTCGCCGTCCGCGCGATGTCCTGAGCCGTATTCAGAGCGCCGCCAGCCACGCTTGGGCGAGGGCGACGTCGCTCTGGGAGAGGCCGTGGCCGCTTGGCAGCGTGCGGTGCTCGACGGTAGCGCCCGCCGACCGAAGCGTTGCGGCGAGCCCGCTGACGTCGTCCGCCGGAACGATCGGATCCATCGCGCCGGAAAGGATCAGCACCGGCTTTCCCGTCAAATCGACTGCGGGCGGCTCACGCAGCGGCGACATGGCGCGCAGCAGCACGGCGCCGCCGAGCGCCTCTGGCCTAAGCAGCAGCATGGCCGCCGCGATGTTCGCCCCGTTCGAGAAGCCGACGGCCACGGGCGCCGCGAGCCCGTAGGCCTCGCGTGCGTCCCTGACGAAGTCGGCGAGGTCGTTCGCGCGGCGCCGGACGTCGTCTTCGTCGAACACGCCTTCCCGCAGACGGCGGAAGAAGCGCGGCATGCCGCCTTCGAGCACGGCGCCCCGCGGCGACAGCAGGGCCGCGCCAGGAGCGAGGGTCCGTCCGAGCGGGAGGAGGTCGTCCTCGTCGCCGCCGGTGCCGTGCAGAAGGAGGAGCGGCGCATGCCCGGCCTCAGTCGCCGGAACGAAGCGATGCGCATGCGAAAGGCTCTGAACAGAAAGCATGACAACTCCTATCCGCCCCCGAGGGCGCAAAAAGGCGAAGGCTCAAGGCGGGCGCCGGACGGCGCCCGCCGGATCAGCGGCGCAATCGGGATCAGGCTGCGTCGACCGACGCCGTCACCGGCGAAAGGTCGGGCAAAGCCTCTTCGATCCGGGCGCGGTGCGGCTCGAGGAACCGCGGAAGCTTCAGAGCTCCGCCCAGAGCGTCGGCGGGTTCGTCGACGGCAAAGCCGGGAACGTCGGTCGCGATCTCAAACAGCACGCCGCCGGGCTCACGGAAGTAGACCGAGCGGAAATAGTCGCGGTCTTTCTGCTCCGTGGTGCGCAGCCCGTGACCCTTCGCGAGCTTTTCGACCATCGCGGACTGCGCGGCGTCGTCTTCCGCGCGGAACGCGATGTGATGCACCGAGCCGCCGCCCGGACGCCCCGGCAGGAAGCCGCCGACCTCGTTGAGATCGACGATCCCGCCGACCGTCGTGTCGCCGGCCCTGAAGCGGGTGACGCCGCCCTCCGTCGCGACCTGCTCGAAGCCGAACACGTCGGTCAGGACGGCGCCTGTCGCCGCCGCTTTGTCGAGCATGAGCGTGACGCCGTGGAAACCGCGGATCGCGTTCTCGGCCGATACGCCGCCTCCGGTCCAGCCAGCTTCGTTCTCGGCGCCGCGGACCGCGACCAGCGCGAGCCGCATGCCGTCCGGGTCGCGGAACGGCAGCACGGTCTCGCCGAAGCGGGTCCGAGGCGCCTCGTGACTGACGGCTTGGGCGACGAAGCGTTCGGTCCAGAAGCCGAGCGCGCTCTCCGGGATGCGGAAGGCGGTCTCCTGGGTCTCGCCGACGCCGATCCTGCCCGGCGCGACATGCGCCCAGGGAAAGAAGGTGAGGATCGCGCCCGGCTGGCCGGCCTCGTCGCCATAGTAGAAATGATACGTGCCGGGATCGTCGAAATTGACCGTCTTCTTCACGAGCCGGAGCCCGAGGATCCGGGTGTAGAAATCGAGGTTGCGGCGCGCGTCGCCCGCGATCGCCGTGACGTGGTGAATGCCGTTGCGGGCCATGTCCGCCTCCAAACGCCTGGCGCGCCGTGCGCGCCGTTGCACAGAGATTTGGTGATCCCGGGCGCATGCGCACGCTCTTTCGCTTGATCTGATGCAAGTTATAATTTGCTGATGCCGATTATGTCGTGCGAACTAGAAAGCTGAAGGCCGGAAGTGGAGGGCTGCGCCGTGGTTGAACTTCTGAAGGCGCTGGCGTGGGACGACCTCAGGCTGGTGAAGGCGATCGCCGAGGCGAGGGGCATGCCGGGCGCCGCGGCGGCGCTCGAGCTGAACCTGTCGACGGTGTTCCGCAGGCTGGGACAGGTCGAGCAGGCGCTTGGCGCGACGCTGTTCGAGCGCCGCCGCGCGGGCTACCAGCTGACGCCGGCCGGCGAGGAGATGACGACGCTCGCGGCCGAGATCGACGAGAAGGTCACCGCCTTCGCGCGCCGCGTCGAGGGGCGCGCCATCTCGCCGGCGGGCGAGCTCCGGGTGGCGACCGCCGACAGCCTGCTGGTCCATCTGCTGACGCCGCTGTTCGCGCGCTTTCAGGAGGAGTGCCCGGACATCCGGCTCGACGTCGTCATCGGAAACAGCGCGCTGAACCTGACCAAGCGCGACGCGGACGTCGCGATACGGGCGACCGCGACGCCGCCGGAGAACCTGGTCGGGCGCAAGGTCGCCCGGATCGCCTGGGCGCTGTACGGGCGCGCTGCGGGGTTTCCCGAACCCGGCTTCGACGCGGCCGCCCTCGACCTTGCCGAGTTGACCTGGGTGGCGCTCGGCGAGGAGCTGGGGGATATGGCGGTGGTGAAGTTCGCGCTCGAAACCGCCCGCCCGGAGAAGCTCCGCTACCGCGCGAACACCGTGCTCGGGCTGGCCGAAGCGATCGAGGCCGGTCTCGGCGTCGGCCATCTGCCCTGTTTCGTCGGCGACGTGCGGCCATCGCTCGTGCGGCTGTCGCGGCCGGTCGCCGCGTTCGCGTCGGACCTGTGGCTCCTGACCCATCCCGACCTAAGGCAGTCGCCCCGCGTGCGGGCCTTTCTCGACGTCATGGCGCGGGAGCTCACGCGCGCAAAGCCGCTCCTCGAGGGAGACGGTTCGCTGCGCTCCTTCGACCCATCCGGCTTGGATTAAGCCTGACGACCGGGCGGCTGGCGAGCGCGGACGGGACGATCAGGGCGCTTCGACGCTGCTACCGCGAGGGCGCGGCGCCCAGTCCGCGCAGCGCGAAGGCGACGATGTCGTCAACCGATGGCTTCGGGTGATCGGCGCTCTGCGCGATCATCGCAGGGTGGCAGAAACACACCATCGACGAGTGGACGCAGAGCGCGCCGATCATGGGGTCGGACACGTCGAATTCGCCGGATTCGCGGCCTTCCGCGACGAGCGCCGCGAGGACCGTCGACACGCGCTCGATGTAGCGCTGGCACACGCTCCAGCTTTCGGCCATCGCGTCCTCGACCATGTCGTACATGCGCTTGTTGCTCATGAAGTGCTCGTCGCTCAGCCGGGCGAGCGTCCGCAGCACGGCTGCGAGCCGGTCGGCCGCCGATCCTTCGCCGGAACGCGCGATCGCCTCCAGCGTGTCGCTGATTTCCCCGAGGAGAAGTTCTGCGACAGACTCGTTGATGTCCTTCTTGCTCTCGAAGAACCGATAGACATTGGCCGGGCTCATGCCGAGCTCCGCGGCGATGTCCGCCACCGTCGTCTTGCGGTAGCCGATCGTCGTGAACAGCCGGTGGGCGACGCCCAGGATCTCGCGCCTCGTCTCGGCTCCGTCGGTTCGACGGGTCGCTGTCTGGGGCGGAGGGGTCATGCGGTCCGTGCGGGTGGTGAGATACGCCACGACATCCTTACTCCCTGCCGGCGTTGGAAAACATGAGCCTTCCGGCGGTCATGCGGCCGCCGTCTCGGGCTCGCCGGGCAGGTCGTGCGGCTCGGGGCCCGGCTCGGCGACGACGTCGGCCCGGGCGTCGAGCGAGCCGCGGAACCACAATGCGTAGAGCGCTGGCAGGAACAGCAGCGTCAGGAAGGTCGCGACGAACAGGCCGCCCATGATGGTCACCGCCATCGGGCTCCAGAACGCGCTGCGCGACAGCGGGATCATCGCGAGGATCGCGGCGAGCGCGGTCAGGACGACCGGCCGCGCGCGGCGCACCGTCGCTTCGACGATGGCTTCGCGGCGCGTATGGCCGCCCGCGGCGACGTCGCTTTCGATCTGGTCGACCAGGATGACGGCGTTGCGCATGATCATGCCGGCGAGCGCGATCAGCCCGAGCAGCGCGTTGAAACCGAACGGCTTGTCCGCGAGGTTCAGTCCGAGCGACGCTCCGATGATCCCGAGCGGCGCGGTGAGGAAGACCAGCGCGAGGCGGGAGAAGCTCTGCAGCTGGATCATCAGCAGCGTCAGCATGACCAGGAACATCACGGGGAACAGCACGAACAGGGCGGCGTTCGCCTTCTCCGATTCCTCGATCGCGCCGCCCGCTTCGATGCGGTAGCCCGGCTGGAGCCGGTCCTTGATCGGCTGCAGCGCCGGCTGGATCTGCGTCGTGACGTCCGGCGGCTGCACGCCGTCGACCACGTCCGCGCGGACGGTGATCGCCATGTCGCGATTGCGCCGCCACAGGATCGGCTCCTCGTGGACGTAGTCGAGCCGCGCGACCTGAGACAACGGCACAGCGACGCCGTCGCGCGAGACGATCGTGAGATCGCCGACATGCCCGAGATCGAGCCGCTCGCTCGGCGTCGCCCGGGCGACGACGCCGACCTGTTCGATGCCGTCGCGGACCGTGGTGACGGCGAGCCCGCTCAGCAGGGTTTGCAGCGTTTGCGAGACGTCCTGGACGTTGAGCCCGAGCGCTCGGGCGCGCTCCTGGTCGACGACGAGCCGCACGGCCGGCGACATCTCGTTCCAGTCGAGATGCGGGTCGACGACGTTCCTGTTGGCGCGCATCGCGTCGCGGACCTGATAGGCGATCTCGCGCACCTTCATCGGGTCCGGTCCGATCACTCGGAACTGCACGGGGAAGCCGACCGGCGGGCCGAAGGTGAAGCGGTCGACGCGCGCGCGGGCCTGCGCCAGCGCTCCACGCGCGATCGACGCCTCCAGCCGCGCCTTGACGCGCTCGCGGCCTTCGATCGACCGGGTGAGGATGACGATCTCCGCGAAGGCCTCGTTCGGCAATGTCGGATTGAGGCCGAGCCAGAAGCGCGGCGAGCCCTGACCGACATAGGCCGTGAAGGTCTCGATGTCGGGATCATCCTGGCCGATCAGCTGTTCGGCGTCGCCGACGACGGCCGTGGTCGCGGCGATCGAGGAGCCCTCCGGCAGCCTGAGCTGCAGGAACAGCTCCTTGCGCTCCGACAGCGGGAAGAACTGCTGCTGCACCATGCCGAAGCCGACGACCGCGACCGCGAAGATCGCGACAGTCACCAGCACTGTCGTCGCCTTCCAGCGCACGCAGGTCGCGATCACCAGGCGAAGGCCCCGGTACAGCCGCGTCTGGTAGATCGCTCCCGGATCCTCATGCGCGCCCTGCTTGGCGAGCGAGGCCGGCAGCAGCATGACTCCGAGATAGGGCGTGAAGATCACCGCCACGATCCACGACGCGACGAGCGCGATCCCGACCACCCAGAAGATGCCGCCGGCGTATTCGCCCGCGCCGGACTTCGCGAAGCCGACCGGCAGGAAGCCCGCGATCGTCACGGCGGTGCCGGTCAGCATCGGGAAAGCGGTCGACTCCCAGGCGAAGGCGGCGGCCTTCATCCGGTCGTAGCCTTGCTCCATCTTCACCACCATCATCTCGACCGCGATGATGGCGTCGTCGACCAGCAGCCCGAGCGCGATGATCAGCGCGCCGAGCGTGATGCGGTGCAGGTCCATCCCAAGGGCCGACATGACGACGAAGGTCGCGGCGAGGACCAGCGGGACCGACAGCGCGACGACCACTCCGGTCCGCCAGCCGAGCGACAGAAAGGAGACGCCGAGCACGATCGCGAGCGCCTCGACGAAGGAGCGTTCGAACTCGAAGATCGACTCTTCGACGATCTTCGGCTGGTCAGCGATCTGCTCGAAGCGCACGCCCTGCGGCACGGACGCCTCGAACGCCCGCGTCGCCGCGGCGACGTCCTCGCCGAATTTCAGGATGTTCGCGCCGCGCGCCATCACCACCCCCACGCCGAGCGCAGGTTCGCCCCGCTGGCGCACGAGGAAGTCCGGCGGGTCGACGAAGCCGCGGGTCACGGTCGCGACGTCGCCGAGCCGGAAGGTGCGGCCGCCCGCCTCGACCGGCGTCTCGGCCACCGCCTTCACGCCGTCGAGCGCGCCGGTGACCCGCAGCGGGATGCGCTGCGCTCCGGTCTCCACGACGCCGGCCGGCGTGACGTCGTTCTGGCGGGAGAGGGAATCGAAGATCGCTTGAGGCGCGAGGCCGAGCGTCGCGAGCTTGGCGTGGCTGAACTCGACGAAGATACGTTCCGGCTGAACGCCATAGAGGTTGACCTTGACGACGCCGGAGACCTTGAGCAGCCGCTGGCGCAGGCCCTCAGCGACCTTCTTGAGCTGCGCGTAGTCCGCGCCGTCGCCCGTCAGCATCGTCAAGATCGAATCGACGTCGCCATATTCGTCGTTGACTTCCGGAGCGAGCACGCCCGCCGGAAGGCTGGCTCGGACGTCGTCGAGCTTCTTGCGTATCTGGTAGAACAGCCCCGGCACTTCGGAGGGCGGCGTGTCGTCCCTGAAGGTGACCTGCATGGCCGTGAAGGACGGCTTGGCGTAGGTCGTCACCTTGTCGAAATGGGGGAGCTCCTGGAGCTTCTTCTCGATCGGGTCGGCGACCTGATCCTGCATTTCGCGGGCTGTTGCCCCCGGCCAGACGGCGGTCACCACCGCGACCTTGATGGTGAAGTTCGGATCTTCCGAGCGGCCGAGCCTCATGAAGGACAGCGTCCCTGCGAGGCCGATCGCGACGATCAGGAACAGCACGAGCGGACGGTGGGTGACGGCCCAGTGGGACAGGTTGAACCGGCGCATGTCGGCGGGCCCCGTCAGAAGGACAGGCTGTCGACGGCCTGGACCGGAAGGCCAGCGTCGAGCTTCTGCACGCCCAGCGTCACGATGCGGTCGCCCTCGGCGAGGCCGTGCGCGATCAGCGCGTCCTTCGCTTCGTAAGCCGCGACCGTCACGGGCTTCGCCGTCAGCCGCCCCTCCGGACCGACCGACCAGACGGACGGGCCGGCCCCCTGGTTGAACAGGGCCGTCATCGGCAGCCGGACGATCGGCGCGGCCGAAGGATCGGCAAGCGTCACGGTGGCGGTCATGCCGAGCCGCATCTCTGGCCCGCCCGACGGAACCGAGAATTTCGCGAGATAGGTCCGCGTCGCGGCGTCCGCCGCCGGAGACAGTTCGCGGAGCGTCGCCGTGTAGCTCCTCGTGGCGTCCGACCAGAGCACGACCTTCGCCGTAGCGCTTCGCGCGCGCTCGACCATGGCTTCGGGGATCGAAACCGCCGCTTCTTTCTCCGCGGTGCGCGCGATCCGGATCGCGACGTCGCCGACGTCCACGACCTGGCCCGGTTCGATCGAGGTCGACGTCACCACGCCGTCGGCGTCGGCCTTGAGGACGGCGTAGGAGGAGGCGTTCCGCGCCAGCGCGAGCGCGCGCTGGGCGCGGGCCAGACGGCCGCGCGCTTCTTCGGCGGCGGCGCGTCGGCCGTCCAGCGCCGAGGCCGTGGTCCAGCCCTGTTTGGACAGCGTCATCGCGCGCGTGAAGTCGGCGTCGGCCTGCGCGCGGGAGGCTGTGGCCGCGGCGAGCTCGGCCTCGGCCTGTTCGGCCTGAAGCCCCAGATCGATCTCGTCGAGGGTCGCGATCGGATCGCCGGCCTTCACGACGTCGCCGACATTGACCAGACGCTTCGCGACTTTGCCCTGGACGCGAAAGCCGAGATCGCTCTCGATGCGCGGCCGGATCACGCCGACGAAGCTCCGTTCTGCGATCCGCGGCTCGAAGGCGACGGTCCGCGTCAGCACGGGCCGGGGCGTATCCTTGGTCTCGTCCTGCGACCCGTCGGCGGGTCCGCAGGCCGTCAGCAGAGCCGCAAGGCCGGCGAGCGCCAAAGCGTGCGGCAGACTTTTCAGAACCGAACGCTTCATGACGCTTCCTTCCGAGGCAGGCGAAAGCTGCTGCGGCGACCCCGAGCCACAAGCTGGGGACGCTTCAAGCGCGGCCCGGCGACGCCGCAGCGCACACACGATCGTCCCGCTAATGATGAATGTCAATATTCATCATTAGACATTTTCGGAGGATCGCCGTCCTGAGGGATGACGGGCTAGGACCGCCCGCCACTTTCGGGGCACGGTGCGTTCGCGTGGGAGTCAGGCGGCATGTTCATGAAAAGCGAGGCCGACGTCGTCGTCATCGGCGGGGGCGCCGCAGGCGTCGCCGCTGGACGCCGCCTGCTGGAGGCGGGGCTCGACGTTCTCGTGCTCGAAGCGCGCGACCGTCTCGGAGGCCGGGGCTGGACTGTGACGGACCCTGTCTGCGGTCCGCTCGATCTCGGCTGCGGCTGGCTGCACTCCGGCGACCGCAACCCTTGGACCGGGATCGCGGAGCGTCAGGGGCGGACGGTCGATCGCACGCCGGCGCCGTGGACCCGCCGGCCTCCCGAATCAGCGTTTCCCCGTCGGCGGCATGACGCTTTCCAGCGGGCGAGCGACGCGTTTCACGTCCGACTCGACGGGTTCGCCGGGGACGAGACGGATCGGCCGGTCTCCGACGCGCTCGAGGCGGGTTGCGTCTGGAACGGGCTGATCTGCGCCGTGGGAACATACGTCAGCGGCGGCGAGTGGGAGCGCGTGTCGGCGCGCGATCTCGCGGCCTACGAGGACAGCGGGATCAACTGGCGGGTGCGCGAGGGCTATGGAACCGTCATCGCCGCTCACGGACTGGGCCTGCCCGTCGTATTCGGCTGCGCGGTCCGCCGGATCGAGCACGGCGGCCGGCGGCTCCGGATCGAGACCTCGCGGGGCGCGGTCGAGGCGGCGCAGGCGATCGTCACTCTGTCCACGGCTCTGATCGCGGAGGAGGCGATCGGGTTCCATCCCGCGCTGCCGGACAAGATCGACGCCGCGCGGGGATTGCCGCTCGGCCTCGCCAACAAACTGTATCTTCATCTCGAGAGCCCGGAGGACTTCGAGATCGACAGCCGCGCCTTCGGCCGGCTGGACCGCGCAGCCACCGGCGCCTATCACATTCGCCCCCTCGGACACCCCGTGATCGAGGCCTATTACGGCGGCTCGCTCGCAGCGGAGCTCGAGGAGGCCGGAGAGGCCGCATTCTTCGATTTCGCGCGCTCCGAACTCGTCGGCCTGTTCGGCGCGGGCATCGCTCGCCGCCTCCGCCCCTTGCCCATGAACCTGTGGCGCGCGGACCCCTTCGCGCGCGGCTCCTACTCCTACGCCTCGCCGGGGCGGGCCGAGGACCGCGCCCGCTTGGCGGCGCCGGTCGACGATCGCCTTTTCTTCGCGGGCGAGGCCTGCTCCCGCGCCTCCTACTCCACGGCGCACGGCGCTCTGCTCACCGGTCTCGCCGCCGCGGACGGGGTGCTGTCGACGCGACGCAGATCCTGAAGCGGCCCGGGCCCCGGCGCCGACCCGCTTCGGCCGGAACGCTGTTGCCGCTTCCCGCCGACGAAGCCGGCGATGTAAGCATGTCGGCATGACGCTCGAACAGCTCCGCATCTTCGTCGCCGTGGCCGAGCGCGAACACGTCACAAAGGCGGCCGCGGACCTGAACCTGACCCAATCCGCCACCAGCGCGGCGGTGGCGGCGCTTGAGGGACGCTACGCAGCCCGGCTGTTCGACCGAGTCGGCCGTCGCATCGCCCTGACCGACGCGGGACGCCTGTTCCTCGTGGAAGCCCGCGCCGTGCTCGCCCGCGCCGCCGCCGCCGAAACGGTGCTCGCCGACCTCGCCGGGCTGAAGCGCGGGCGGCTCGCGCTCGCCGCCAGCCAGACGGTCGCGAGCTACTGGCTGCCGCCGCTGATGCATCGCTACCAGGAGCGCTACCCGGGCGTCTCGGTGACGCTCGACATCGCCAACACCGAGATCGTGGCCGCCGCGATCCATGACGGCTCCGCCGACATCGGGGTGGTCGAGGGCGAGGTCGACGATCCCGCGCTCGCCGTCGCGGCCGTCGCGGAGGACGAGATGGTGCTGACCGTCGCGCCCGGGCACCCTTGGGCCGACGGACGAAAGCTCACCCCTTCCGACCTCGCGGCCGGCCGATGGGTCATGCGCGAGCGCGGGTCGGGCACGCGCGCCATTCTCGAGGCGGCCGTGGGCGGGAAGCGCCTCGACGTCGCGATGGAGCTCGCATCGAACGAGGCGGTGCGTTCGGCGGCGGAAGCGGGCGCGGGAGCCGCCGTGATGTCGCGGCTGGTCGCGGCGTCGTCGCTCGCCTCGGGCGCTCTGGTCGAGGCGACGTTCGCGCTTCCGCGACGGCGGTTCTTCACGCTTCGCCATAAGGAACGCTACGCCACCAAGGCGGCGGCCGCCTTCCTCGACCTGATCCGCGAACCGCGCTGACGTCTCTCCGCCTTAGCTTGCCGCGCGTAGCCAGCCGAGCCCGTCCTCCGTCGCGGCCGCCGGCCGATATTCGCAACCGACCCAGCCGCGATAGCCGATGCGGTCGAGATGGGCGAACAGGAAGGGGAAGTTGATCTCCCCCGTTCCGGGTTCGTGGCGGCCGGGGTTGTCGGCGACCTGCACATGGGCGATCCGGTCGATGTGCCGCTCGAGCGTCCGCGCCAGATCGCCCTCCATGATCTGCATGTGATAGGCGTCGTACTGCACGAAGACGTTGTCGGACCCGCTCGCGGTGATCAGGTCGAGCGCGTGGCGCGTGCGATTGAGATGAAATCTGGGCATGTCCAGCGTGTTGATCGGCTCGATCAGCAGCTTGATTCCGGCCTCATTGAGGACCCCCGCTGCGAAAGCCAGGTTTTCGGCGAAGGTCTCGTCCAGCGCGTGCCGGTCGGCGCCCTCGGGCGCGACGCCGGCGAGGCAATTGAGCTGATCGCAGCCGAGCGCCACGGCGTAGTCAAGCGCGCGCGCCACCCCGTCGCGGAACTCCTGTCGGCGGTCGGGAAAAATCGCCACGCCGCGATCGCCCGCCGTCCAATCGCCGGGCGGCAGATTGTGCAGCACGAGGGTCAGGCCCTCGCCACGGAGCCGCGCCGCGATCTCGGCGGCGGGCGCCTCATAAGGGAACTGGCACTCGACGGCCGAGAATCCCGCCCGCGCCGCCGCGGCGAACCGGTCGAGAAACGGCAGCTCCGTGAAGAGCATCGAGAGATTGGCGGCGAATTTGGGCATGCCGACGTGAGACCTTGCTACGGGCGCGACGGCGCGCCTCCAACGCCGCGATTGGAGCCGCGCGGGCCGGGCGGTCAAGCCGTTACGCATGCGGGAGACGGGGACCTCCGCCGATAGCGAGGACGCTCCCGCGCGCGTGAAGCCGCAAAAGACGCGGCGCGATCCGTCGTTTCGTTCTAAAAGCGGCTCCGACCGACGCGGCTAAGACGGCGGGCATGACAGGGATGCGCAAGGGTTGCGATGCACGGCGCCTTGAAGATGAACGCCCGAGACACCGGGCTCGAACGCGCGCTTGAGAACGCGCTTGAAGGAGAGGTGCGCTTCGACGCCTTCACCCGCGGCCGCTACGCCACCGACGCTTCGATCTACCAGATCATGCCGGCGGGCGTGGCCTTCCCGAAGTCCGAAGCCGACGTCCAGGCCGCGCTCACGATCGCGGCGAGCCACGGCGTTCCCGTCATCGCGCGCGGCGCGGGAACGTCTCAGAACGGCCAGCCGATCGGCGCCGGGCTGGTGCTCGACTTCAGCCGGCATTTCAACGGCCTCGTCGCGTTCGACACGGAGGCGCGGACCGCGACCGTCCGGCCTGGAATGGTGCTTGAGCATCTCAACGCCCGGGCGAAGAAGGACGGCCTGTTCTTTCCCGTCGAGCCGTCCACCGCGAGCCGCTGCACCTTCGGCGGCATGACGGGCAACAATTCGTCCGGCGCCCGCTCCCTGCGCTACGGCAAGACCGTCGACAACGTGCTCGCGATGCGGGCGCTGTTCCATGACGGCGAAGCCTTCGCGCTCGGCGACGGGCCCGTCGCGGCCAACGATTCCGTGCGCGCTCGCGACCTGATGACGAAGCTGGTGGCGCTGGCCGAAGAGCATCGGACGGACATCGAGACGATCTTCCCGAAGGTGCAGCGCCGGGTCGGCGGCTACAATCTCGACGAACTGCTGCCGGCGCGGCCGAACCTGTCGCATCTTCTGGTCGGATCCGAAGGCACGCTCGCGCTCGCGACCGAGATCACGCTCAAGCTCTCGCCGCTGCCGAAGCACCGGGCGATGGGCGTCTGCCATTTCCCGACCTTCCGCTCCGCGATGGAGACGACGCAGCATCTCGTCGCGCTCGGCCCGGTCGCGGTCGAACTCGTCGACAACAATGTGCTCGCGCTCGGGGCCGACATCCCGCTGTTCCGCCGCACGCTCGCCGACATCACCAAGGGAACGCCGAACAGCCTGCTGCTTGTCGAGTTCGCCGGCGGCGATCTCGACGATCTGAAACGCGACCTCCGGCGACTCGACCAGTGCATGGCCGACCACGGCTTCCCCGACGCGGTCGTCGAGGTGCTGGAGCCGGCGCGCCAGGCCAGTGTCTGGGGCGTCCGCGAGGCTTGCCTCAACATCATGATGTCGATGAAGGGCGACGGGAAGCCGATCTCCTTCATCGAAGACTGCGCGGTGCCGCTCGAGCATCTCGCCGACTACACCGACGCCGTGACCGCGGTGTTCGAGAAGCACGGCACGCGCGGCACCTGGTACGCGCACGCGTCCGTCGGCTGCCTACATGTCCGCCCGATCCTCAACATGAAGACCGAGGACGGCGCGAAGACCATGCGGGCGATCGCCGAGGAGGCCTGCGATCTCGTGCGCCGCTACAAGGGCTCGTTCTCCGGCGAGCACGGCGACGGCATTTCGCGGTCGGAATTCGTGGAGCCGATGTTCGGCGCGCGGCTGACACGCGCCTTCGAGCAGGTGAAGGACGCCTTCGATCCCGACAACCGTCTGAACCCCGACAAGATCGTCCGGCCGCTCCGCTTCGACGACCGCGACCTCATGCGGTTCGGGCCGGACTACGCGACGCCGGTCCCAGCCGTCCCCGCCCTCGACTGGTCGGAATGGGGCGGCTTCGGCGGCGCGGTCGAGATGTGCAACAACAACGGGACCTGCCGGAAGATGACGGCAGGGACCATGTGCCCGTCCTATCGCGTCACGCGGCAGGAGCAGCACGTCACCCGCGGCCGCGCCAACACGCTGCGGCTCGCGATCTCCGGCCAGCTCGGGGAGGGCGCCTTCACCTCCGACGAGATGAAGGAGACGCTCGACCTCTGCGTCTCCTGCAAGGGCTGCAAGCGCGACTGCCCGACCGGCGTCGACATGGCGCGCATGAAGATCGAATTCCTCAGCGCCTATCACGCCGAGCGCGGGCTGCCGTTGAAGGAACGTCTGATCGCGCATCTGCCGGCCTATGCGCCCTGGGCGGCGCGGCTGGCGCTGCTGATGAACCTGCGAGACCAGCTTCCGGGCGCCGCCAAACTGACCGAGCGCCTCCTCGGCTTCTCCGCCCGCAGGACGCTGCCGAAATGGCGCAGGCCCTGGCGGCAGACCGGCGCGCCCGCGACCCCGGACGCCGTCCAAGGCGATGGCCGCGACGTCGTGCTCTTCGGCGACACCTTCAACCGCTATTACGAGCGCGAGAACCTGGAGGCCGCCGAGCGCGTGCTCGCCGCCGGCGGCTACCGCCTTCACAAAGTCGAGCCTGCCGACGGCGGCCGGCCGCTGTGCTGCGGCCGCACCTATCTCTCCGCCGGCATGGTCGACCACGCCCGCGCCGAGGCGCGGCGGACGCTGGACGCGCTCGCGCCTTACGTGGCGAAAGGCGCCCGCGTCGCGGGCCTGGAGCCGTCCTGCCTGCTGACCTTCCGCGACGAGTTCTTCGCGCTGCTGCCGAAGGCGGAGGTCCAGCCCCTCGCCGACGCCGCGCTGCTGATCGAGGAGCTGTTGGCGACCGACATGGTCTCGGGGGCGACGACGTTGCCGCTGAAGGATCAGGGCGGTCGGGTGGCGCATCTTCACGGTCACTGCCACCAGAAGGCGTTCGACGCGATGGGCGCCGTGCAGACGGCGCTCAAGGCCGTGCCGGGACTCGACGTCCGGCCCATCGAGTCGAGTTGCTGCGGCATGTCCGGCGCGTTCGGCTACGGCGCGAAGACGATCGACGTGTCGCTGGCGATGGGGGAGCTGTCGCTGCTGCCGGCCGTCCGGAAGGCCGGCCCTGACGATCTCGTGGTCGCCGACGGCACGAGCTGTCGTCACCAGATCCACGACGGCGCCGGGCGCGAGGCGCTCCATGTCGTGCGCGTGCTCGACGCGGCGCTCGCGGGCTGAGCCGTCGAACGCGACGCGGGATTCGGCTGGAGACGGTCACGCAAAGGTTCATATTGCGTCGCGCCCCATTCCACGGCGTCTCGATCCACCTGACCGGAGTTCCGCATGAGCCTCGCTTCCAAGACCGCCCTCGTCACCGGCTCCACCAGCGGCATCGGCCTCGCGATGGCGCGCGCCTTCGCGAAGGAGGGCGCGAACGTCGTCCTCAACGGGTTCGGCAAGCCGGAGGACATCGAGACCACGCGGACCGCGATCGAGTCCGAGTTCGGCGTGAAGGCGGCCCATTCACCGGCGGACCTCACCAAGCCGGACGAGACCGAGGCGATGGTCGCACTCGCCGTCGAGCGCTTCGGCTCAGTCGACGTGCTGGTGAACAACGCCGGAATGCAGTTCGTTTCGCCGGTCGAGGAGTTCCCGCGCGAGAAATGGGATCTCATCATCGCGCTCAATCTGTCGGCGGCCTTCTTCGCGATGAAGGCTGCGATCCCGCACATGAAGAAGGCAGGCTGGGGCCGCATCATCTCGACGGCGTCGGCGCACTCGATCGTCGCCTCGCCGTTCAAGTCGGCCTATGTCGCGGCCAAGCACGGGATCGTCGGCCTGTCGAAGACGGCGGCTCTGGAACTCGCCAAGGACAAGATCACCGTCAACTGCATCTCGCCGGGCTACGTCTGGACTCCCCTGGTCGAGGCGCAGATCCCCGACACGATGAAGGCGCGCGGCATGACCAAGGAGCAGGTCATGAACGACGTCCTGCTCGCGGCCCAGCCGACCAAGGAGTTCGTCACCGTGGATCAGGTCGCGGCGCTCGCCGTCTTCCTGTGCTCGGACGCCGCCTCCAACATCACCGGCGCGAACCTCTCCATGGACGGCGGCTGGACCGCGGCCTGAAGCGCGTCGCCGCGCCTACGGCGTCGGGTGCAGCTGGTAGAGCCAGGTCTCGGTCAGGACCTCGTCGCCGACCTTGAGGTAGCAGCGCATCTCGATCGGATCGAGGCCTTCGGCGGTCAGGTCGAACTGGGCGCGCCAGTGGCCCTTGACGTCGCTCGGAACCGCTTCGGCGAAGACGTAGGAGAAGGTCCCGCGCGAGGACCACAGCACGGGCTCGACCGTCTGGCCGTAGGGGATGTTCTCGAGCGGGCCGCCGAGGAACTCGACCATGAATTTGCGCACGCCCTTTGGCCGCGGCAGGCCGGGCTGGCCGCCGCGGCCGAGCCGGGTCGCCACGCAGCGGCCGAGCGCGCCGGGGAATGGCTCCGCGTCCTGCCAGTAGAGCTTGTAGGCGAGAGAGACGGTCGAGCCGGCCTTTGATGGCGCCGCCGGCAGCCAATAGGCGACGATGTTGTCGTGGATCTCGTCGTCTGTCGGAAGCTCGACGAGCTGGACCGCGCCCTTGCCCCAGTCGCCGACCGGCTCGACCCAGGTCGACGGGCGGTCCTGGTAGCGCACGCCGTCCTCGTAATTGGCGTAATTACGGTCCCGCTGCAGCAGGCCGAAGCCGCGCGGGCGCTCGTCGGCGAAGGTCGACGTCATGATGCTGGGCGGGTTGTTGAGCGGACGCCAGATGCGCTCGCCCGCGCCGGTCCACATCGCGAGCCCGTCGGAATCATGGACCTCCGGCCGCCAGTCGATCAGGAAGGGCTTCGCGGTTTCCGAGTACCAGTACATCGAGGTCAGCGGCGCAAGGCCGAGCCGGACGATGTCCTTGCGCATCGTGACGGCCGCTTCGATCTCCATCAGTGTGCCGCCGGTTCGCCGGATGAGGAAGCGGAAGGCGCCGGAGAGCGATGGTCCGTCGAGCAGGGCGTAGACCGTGACCGGCTCGCCGTCAGCCTTCGCGGGTTCGAACCAGAACGACACGAAATCCGGAAACTCCTCCGCGGCGCCGGGCTCGGGGAACAGCGCGACGCCGCGCGCCGACATGCCGACCTGGCCCTTCTCGCCGATCGCGCGGAAATAGGAGGCCCCCAGGAAGGTCGCGAACGGCTCGCGGGTCTTCCAGTCGCCCTTCTCCGTCACCTGATCCTTCGCCTCGCGCACCCAGAAGCCGGCGAAGGCGGAGGGCTCGGGGCCGAGGCCGCGCGCCACGCTGTCGGCCGGCATGTCGAACAGCCCGGGATCATAGAGGATCTCGCGCGACTGGCCGTCGGCGACCGCGTGCATGCGCACCGTCTTCTGGAAGAACTGGCCGACATGCATGAAGGTGATGGGATAGGCGCCGGCGCTCTCGCCGTAGAGCGCATGGTCCGGCTTGAACTTGAGCTTGCCGTGCGCGTCGTAGTCGATGCGCTTGACGATCTCGGGGTTCGGACGCGCCGGCTCCTTGTAAGGCTTGGAGGCGAGATCCTTCGCGAAGGCCTTGAGCGTGTCGTACGAAAACGCCTCCGGCGGGCCGAAGCGCAGTCGGTCGGTCCCTTGGGCCCGTGCCGTTCCGCCGAGCGCGAGCGCCGCCTGCGCCGCAAGCCCGAGCTTCATGAGCGCGCGGCGGTCGAGCAGCGAGACGGATCGGGCGTCGGGCGAAGGCCGGCGGGTCATGGGATCGTGCTCGCGAAGTCCGCGGGAAGGAACGGCCGGGCGCGCGGACACGCCGCGCTTCGGGGCGAATGCCGGCGAAGCGCGGTGAAAGTATGGTCGAGCCGTCGCGCGGTCCAGCGCCAACGGCTTCTTCCGTCAATATGAAGGCGTGCGGCTTAGCGCCCGTAGGCGTCGTGAGCGATCATCGACGCAGGGCCGGCGGCGCTGGCGGAGGCGGGTTCGCTCATCGGGAGGGCGGCGGCCCCGGCGACGACGAAGAGGATCGATGAAACGAAGATCACGACGCGCATGACAGAGACTCGATTCTTACGCAGAGCCCTAGTTTCGGGCCGCGATCCCTAACAATCCGAATATGAACGCGGAACTGCCCAAACGGTTTCATCGGCCGCGCATATCCTGCGCCGGCGGCTTTGTAGCCGCCCAAGTCCTAAGAGAATCAGCGCAATCCGCATCTCGCGCGTAACCTTCCGTCGACCAAGAACGGCGCTGATGGCCCCGGCTCGTTGCCCATCGGCCACACAGGTCCCGCGGGTCCAAGGTCGCAGGCGCCGACACCCAGGGTCCCGGCCGGCCGCGACCCTAGTCGGTCGGTCGCCAGCGCGACAGACGAAGCGCGTTGAGCACGACGCTCGCGGACGACAGCGCCATGGCGGCGCCAGCGATCGACGGCGACAGATTTCCAAAGGCCGCCAGCGGCAGGCCGACCAGATTGTAGACGAAGGCCCAGGCCAGATTCTGCCGGATGGTCGACACCGTACGGCGGGCGAGCGCGAGCGCCGCCGGCGCGAGTCCCGGATCCGGCCTCAGCAGCGCGACGCCTGCGCTTTCGAGCGCCACGTCGGCGCCGCCGCCCATCGCGATGCCGAGGTCGGCCGCCGCCAGCGCCGGCGCGTCGTTGACGCCGTCGCCGACCATGGCCACCCGCTTGCCTTCGGCCTTGAGGCGCTGGACGGTCGCGAGCTTGTCGGCCGGCCGCGCGCCGGATTCGACCCGCGCAATCCCGACGGCGCGGGCGATCTCGGCGGCGGCCTCCGCGCTGTCGCCGGTCAGCATGACGACCTCGACGCCCTGATCGGCGAGCCTGCGGACCGCTTCGGCGGCGCCGGGCCGGGCCGCGTCGGCGAAGGCCAGGACCCCTTTGGACCGGCGCCCTTGCGAGACGCCGACGACGGTGCGTCCGAGCGCGGCGTGTCGGGCCAGCAGCTCCTCGATCGGAGCGGTGTGGGCGCCGGCGTCCCCCAGGAGCCGGACGCTTCCGATCGCGACGCGGTCGCCGGCGACCTCTCCGGTCACGCCCTCGCCCGGATGGGCGCGAATCGCGTGCGCTTGCGGGATCGTGAGCCCCTGGCCTTCGGCGGCCTCGACCACGGCGCGGGCCAGCGGATGCTCCGAACCGCGCTCCACCGCCGCCGCCAGCGCGATGAGCCCCGCGCCGTCGCCGTCGAGCGCGTCGGAGGCGACGAGCGCCGGCCGGCCGGCGGTCAGCGTGCCGGTCTTGTCGAAGATGACGGCGTCGATCCGGGCGGCCCGCTCAAGGGCGTCGATGTCGCGCACGAGCAGCCCGGCCTTCGCGCCCGCCCCGACGCCTGCGACGAGCGCCGCTGGCGTCGCGAGGCCGAGCGCGCAAGGGCAGGCGATGACGAGCACGGCGATCGCGTGGCCGAGGGCCGCGCCCGCCCCGGCGCCCGCGATCAGCCAGCCGGCGAAGGTCGCTGCCGCGATCGCGAGAACCACGGGCACGAAGATCTCGGTGATGCGATCGACCAGCCGCTGCACCGGCGCCTTGGCGAGTTGCGCGCGCGCGACCAGCCGGCCGATGCGGGCGGGCGTCGCGTCCTCTCCGACGGCCGTCGCCTCGATGACGAGGAAGCCGGAGCCGTTGAGCGACCCTGCCGTCACCGCGTCGCCGGCGGCCTTCGCGATCGGCCGGCTCTCGCCGGTGATCAACGCTTCGTCGAGCGCGCTTTCGCCCTCCACGATCCGGCCATCGACGGGAAGCCGCTCGCCTGGCCGCACCAGCACGACGTCGCCCACGGCGAGGGCCTCGACCGGCGCCTGCTCCTCGCGGCCGTCGGCGGTCCGGCGGCGGGCGGTCGCGGGCGTGAGCTTGCCGAGCGCCGTGAGCGCGGCGCTTGCGCCGACCGTCGCGCGCGCCTGCAGGAGATTGCCGAGCAGCACGAAGCCGAGCACCGCGACCGAGGCCTCGAAATAGAGCGCGCCGTCGCTCCCTGAAAGCACCTGCGCCGCGCTCCAGAGAAAGGCCGCGCTCGTCCCGAGAGCGACCAGCACGTCCATGTTGGCGGCCCCGCCGCGGAGCGAAGCCCAGGCGCCTTTGTAGAACCGCCAGCCGACCAGCGCCTGCACGGGCGTCGCCAGAGCGAGCTGCAGCCAGCCCGGCAGCAGGTCGTGAGCGCCCGCCGCCATGCCTGCCATCTCGACCAGGAACGGCGCGGCGAGCGCGGCGGTCATGACGAGGAGGCCGACCACCCTCCGCTGGTCGGCGGCCCGCGCTGCGGCCCGCGCCTCGTCGGCGAGGCGACGCTCGGCGGCGCTCGCCGGGCGGACATGCGCCTCATAGCCGGCCCGTTCGACGGCCGCGACCGCAGCCTCCGGGTCGGCGGGGCCGGCGAAAACGACGTCGGCGCGCTCCAGCGGCAGGTTGACGGCGGCGGACGCTATCCCCGGCGTCGCGCGCAGCACCTTCTCCACGCGCGCCGCGCAGGCGGCGCAATGCATGCCTTCCACGTCGAGCGTGAGGGTGGCCGCGTCCGCGAAGGTCTGCGCCGGTTCGTGTCGTGTCATGAAAGATATCCTGCCGACGCCTTAGATGCGCGGAGGTTCCGGCCAGAACAAGGCGCGTCGCGCTTGCCGCGGACGCGCAGGTGCGGCATCGTCCCGGCCGCCCGCCGCCGCTGATGGCGGCCGACAGCATCCGCGTCCCGAGCCCCGATGGAGGTTTCGCGCCGCCTGCGCTCAAGTATCGCCACGGGCCCGCCCGCGGCGCGGAGACGCTCTTATGTCCATCACCCGCAGATCGCTCGGCGGCCTCGCGCTGTCGCTCGCCGGCGCTCTGGCGCCCTTCGGCGCAGGCGCGCAGGACGCCGCCTCGCCCTTGACGGCGGGCTCCGCAAACGCCGGCGCGAAGCCGGCGGTCGTCGTGTTCGCCGCCGCCTCGCTCAAGAATGCGCTCGACGCGGTCGCAAAGGACTGGACGAAGCGGAGCGGCGTCGAGGTGAAGGCGAGCTACGCCGCGTCCTCCGCGCTGGCCCGGCAGCTCGAGCAGGACGCGCCCGCCGACCTGTTCATCTCCGCCGACGCGCCGTGGATGGACTACGTCGCGCAGAAGAACCTGATCGCGCCCGCGAGCAGGATCGACCTGCTCGGCAACCGGCTGGTGCTGGTGGCGGGGCCGGGCTGGACCAAGGGCGAGGTCGACTTCAGGAAGGGCGTCGATCTCGCGGGCCTGCTCGGAAACGAGCGCCTCGCCATGGGCGAAGTCGCCTCTGTGCCCGCAGGCAGATACGGCAAGGCCGCGCTCGAGACGCTCGGCGCTTGGCAGGGCGTCGCGCCGAAGGTCGCCGGCGCGGAGAGCGTTCGGGCGGCGCTCGCGCTCGTCTCGCGCGGCGAGGCGCCGCTCGGCGTCGTGTACAAGACCGACGCCGCGGCGGACAGGAACGTCAGGATCGTCGGGACCTTCCCGGCCGACAGCCACCCGCCGATCGTCTACCCCGCCGCGCAGATCGCCTCCTCGAAAAATCCGGACGCCGCGAGCTTCCTGAAATATCTGACGTCGACCGGCGCGAAGGAGGACTTCGAGGCCGCCGGCTTCGCCGTCATCGCGCCGCCCACCGGGAGCTGAGCCGCTGGACGCCGTCGGCGCAATCTTCGGTCTCGGACGGGACGAGCTCGACGCCATCCGCCTCAGCCTGCTGGTCGCGACCGTCGGCACGGCGGCGAGCCTGCCCGTGGCGGTGCTCGTCGCCTTCGTGCTGG
The DNA here is from genome assembly GCF_049446035.1 of Hansschlegelia sp. KR7-227. Lineage (NCBI taxonomy): Bacteria > Pseudomonadati > Pseudomonadota > Alphaproteobacteria > Hyphomicrobiales > Methylopilaceae > Hansschlegelia > Hansschlegelia sp. KR7-227. Next base: position 227,322 of record NZ_JBMSEA010000002.1, on the reverse strand, counting down.
CCCGCGGCCGGTTCTGGGGCAAGACGCTGCTCGACGGCGTCGTCCACCTGCCGCTGGTGCTGCCGCCGGTCGTGACGGGCTATCTGCTGCTGATCGCTTTCGGACGGCGCGGCGTCGCCGGCGCCGCGCTCGAAAGCTGCTGCGGGCTGGTGTTTTCCTTCCGCTGGACCGGGGCGGCGCTTGCCGCCGGCGTCATGGGCTTTCCGCTGATGGTGCGCGCGATCCGCCTTTCGCTGGAGGCGGTCGACCGAAGGCTGGAGGACGCCGCCGCGACGCTGGGCGCCGGCCGGCTGGGCGTGTTCTTCGCGGTCACCCTGCCGCTCGCGGCGCCGGGGGTGCTCGCCGGGCTGGTGCTCGCCTTCGCCAAGGCGCTCGGCGAATTCGGCGCGACCATCACCTTCGTCTCCAACATCCCCGGCGAGACCCGAACATTGCCTGCCGCGATCTACACGCTGACCCAGACGCCGGGCGGCGACGCGGCCGCCGGCCAGCTCGTGCTGGTCGCGATCGCGCTGTCGCTGACGGCGCTGATCGCCTCGGAGCTGCTCGCCCGGCGGCTCGCGGCCCGGATCGCGGGATGACGCTCGACGTCGCCGTCACCCGGCGCTTGGGCGCCTTCACCCTCGACGTCGCCTTCCAGGCGCCGGCCGGCGTCACCGCCGTGCTCGGCCGCTCCGGCGCCGGCAAGTCGACCCTGGTCGCGGCCGTCGCCGGGCTGACGCGTCCGGACGCCGGCCGGATCACGCTCGGCGACGCCGTGCTGTTCGATCGCGCGGCGCGGGTGGACCTGGCGGTCCGCAAGCGGCGGATCGGCGTGGTGTTCCAGGAAAGCCGCCTGTTCCCGCATTTCTCGGTCCGCACGAACCTGATGTTCGGCCGTCGCCGCTCGGAGGCGGGCGGCGCCGATTTCGATCAGGTCGTCGAGACGCTCGGCATTTCCGCGCTGCTCGACCGCAGGCCTCGGTCGCTGTCCGGCGGCGAGAAGCAGCGGGTCGCGATCGGCCGGGCGCTGCTGTCGAACCCGCGCGCGCTGCTGTTCGACGAGCCGCTCGCGGCGCTCGACGCCGAGCGCAAGGCGGAGATCCTGCCGTTCCTCGAGACCATCGTGGCGGGCGCCGAGATTCCGGTGATTTACGTCACCCATGCGCTCGAAGAGGCCCGCCGGCTCGCGGACAGGCTCGTGGCGCTCGACGCCGGCCGTGTGACGGCCGACGGCCCGGTCGAGGCGGCGGTCATGGCCGCAGGGCTCGAGAGCGCCGCCGACCGCTTCCTCGATGGCGTCACGGTCGAGGCCGAGATCGTTGAGATCGACGAAACGTATCAGCTCACCGGGCTCGCGCTGGGCGCCCACCGGGTGTGGGTACCCGGCGTAATCGGCGATGTCGGCGAGCCGACGCGCGTGCGGTTCCTTGCCCGCGACGTGGCGTTGGCGCTCGACCCGCCGCAGCGGACGTCGGTGCGCAACGCGCTGCCGGGGCTCGTGCGCAGCGTGAAGCGCGGGGAGGGGCCTTACGCCGTCGTCTCCGTCGACATCGGAGGCGCCGTCATCCGCGCCGAGATCACCCGCCGCGCAGCCGTGGAGCTCGGCCTTGCGCCGGGTCGGGTCGTCTACGCCCTGATCAAGAGCGTGGCGGTCGCGCGGGGGTAGGGCCGGGCTCGCCATTTACGAGGCGCGCCGAGGCCATCGCCAGCGCCGTCATTCCGCGCCTGTCCCGGAATCTATTTCCACTGCGTACCGAATGTTTCGGCGCCGGCGGCGGCGATGGATCCCGGGACAGGCCCGGGATGACGGTCGAGGATCTCGTGCTTCAGAGGGCGGCGATATCGCCTCGGGCCAGAGGACGCGGCGAGACGTCGCTCACGCCGCGTTCTCCGGCGCGTAAGGAAACGTCCACGTCTCCGTCAGCGCCCGGCCGTCGGCCTTGAGGAAGGCGCGGAGCTCCATGGTGCGGCCGGTGTCGGCCTGCACGTCGATGCCGACGCGGAAGCCGCCGATCTTGGCGTTCGGCGTGACGAAGGTGCGGCCGATCACGCCGGTCGAGGTCGAGGGCACCACGGAGACCCGGCCGGGATCGCCGAGATAATAGGCGAGGTCGCCCCCGGCGAAATCGATGATGAAGCGCTGGGTCCCCGGCGGCACCGGCTCGGCCGCCCCGAGCGCCGCGGCGCGCGTGGGATAGGTGTTCACGGCGCGCCCCCCGGGGTGCAGACGCGCATCCGACGTCATGGCGCGCAACCGGTAGCCGAAGCTGCGCTCGGCGCCGGCCTTGACTGGTTCGGACGGAACCCAGAAGGCCACGACATTGTCGTTGGTCTCGTCGTCGGTCGGAAGCTCCACGAGTTCGACGCGGCCCTCGCCCCAGTTCTCGCGCGGCTCGATCCAGTAGCTCGGCCGCATCTGATAGGCGAGGTCGAGGTCCTGGTAATGCTCGAACAGCCGGTCGCGTTGCATCAGGCCGAAGCCCCTCGGATTCCTGTCCCAGAAGGACGAAATCTGCGGCGTCTTCGGGTTTCGCAGCGGCCGCCACACCATCTCGCCCCCGCCGGTCTGGACAAGGAGGCCGTCGGAATCATGGAGTTCCGGCCGGAAGTCGGCGAAGTGGCGACGCTGGTTCTCGGCGTAGAAGAACATCGAGGTGAGCGGCGCCACGCCAAGCTTGGCGATGTCCTTGCGCGGGATCAGCGTCGCCGTGACGTCGACGACCGTCTCCACGTCCGGATAGATCGTGAAGCGGTAGGCGCCGGCGAGCGAGGGGCCGTCGAGCAGCGCGTAGATCGTGGCGCGCTCGGCGTTCGCCCCGGGCATTTCGATCCAGAATTCGCGGAAATCCGGAAACTCCTCGGGATTCGGCCCACTGCAGTCGATCGCGATCCCCCGCGCGGACAGGCCGTAGACCTGGCCTCTGCCAAGAACGCGGAAGTAGCTCGCGCCGACGAAGGAGATCAGTTCGTCGAGCACCCGGGGGTCGTTCAGCGGATAGTGCAGGCGGAAGCCGGCGAAGCCGAGATCGACGGGCAGGGGCCGCTGGAATTTGTTGGCGCCGTAGTCGAACAGCGCTCCGGAATAGGGCACGGGCTGCGGGATGCCGTCGCGCACGACGTTCACCGTCACCGGCCGCCTGTAGAGGAAGCCGGGATGGAACATCTGCATGCGGAACGGGCCGCCGCCGGCAGAGAGCAGCGCCTTGTCCGGGCGGAAGCGGATGTCGCGGTAGCGGTCGAAGGTGAGGTCGCGCAATTCCTGCGGGAGCTCGCGCGCCGTTCCGTCATAGGGCTTGGCCGCGAGATCGCGGGCGCGGCGCAGGACGTCGTCGAAGCCGAAGGGCGTGCGCGCGGGTTCCTGCGCGCGAACGCCCGACACGACGGACGCCGCGACGGCTGCGCCGAGCGCGAGCGCGCCGCGGCGGGTGAAGGAAGACGTGATCTGGTCGCTCATGACGAGGGGGTGCGCAACATGCCGAGGGCGACGCACCACGGAAGCGGGCGCCAGAGGAGGAGGGAGGTCTTCCGCGGCCCCAGGCCGGGATGCGCCGGAACTGCGACCAATATCCTATAATCGTACCTCCGCGCGTGCGGCGCCGCAACGCCGCCCGAAGAGGGAACCGAGCCCTTCATTCAACCATCGGGCGGCGGTCGGGCGGCCGCGAACATTAAGATCTCGTTCACAAAAAACCCTGTCACAATCCGAAGGTTTTTCTTGCGCGGGCGGGCGAACGTCCTTATCTCCGCGCTTGCCCAATTTCGCGCGTGCCTGTGTCGTGTGTCGGGTTGGCGGGAACTCCCCGCCGGGCAACCCGATGGCCGGAAATCCCAACCGGCTCTAAGTCGCCTCTCCGGCGGCGGACGCGACGTGAAGCATAGACGTAGAGGGCTTTTTTGGTCTCTCCCGGCTCTCCAAAGGCCGGGGTCACTGAAGAGGCGACTACATCCTTGCCGGGCGTGCGGAGCGGGACATTCCCAATCCAAGCGTGGCGACCAACCAGACCACGGACGCGTGGCGTCCAGGCGCTGGTTGTCGTGACTACGGCGTGACCGAGCGGCCGTCTCCTGGCGACAGGAACGGCCACGGAACGACGATCTCTTTGACCGGCGCGTCTCCACAGCGCGCCGGGCGGAAAGGCGTCGATCCATCGAGCCACCTGACGCTTCGGGGAAAGATCCCATGACCTCGCATCTCGACGCCCTCGACAACGACCGCATCCGAGGCTTCCTCGCGACCGCCAATCACGACGGCCCTGTTCTGGTCGTCGACCGTGAGGTCGTGCGCGCGAACTATGGGAAGTTCGCGCATGCGCTGCCCGACACCCGCGTGTTCTACGCCGTCAAGGCGAACCCGGCGCCCGAGATCCTGAGCCTGCTCGCCGAGCTCGGCTCCTGCTTCGACTGCGCGTCGGTCGCCGAGATCGACATGGCGCTGGCGACGGGCGTCGGCCCCGACCGGATCTCGTTCGGCAACACGATCAAGAAGGAGCGCGACGTCGCGGCGGCCTTCGCGCGCGGCGTGCGGCTGTTCGCGGTGGACTGCCGTGAGGAGGTCGAGAAGATCGCCCGCGCCGCCCCCGGCGCCCGCGTGTTCTGCCGCATCCTGGCCGACGGCGCCGGCGCCGAATGGCCGCTGTCGCGCAAGTTCGGCTGCGTCCCCGAGATGGCCGCCGACGTGCTCGAGCACGCGCATGTCCTGGGCCTCACGGCCTACGGCGTGTCGTTCCATGTCGGCTCGCAGCAGAACAATGTCGGCGCCTGGGACGCGGCGCTCGCCTCCGCGGCGGCGATCTTCCACGAATGCGAGCGGCGCGGGCTGGCGCTCGCCATGGTCAATCTCGGCGGCGGCTTCCCCACCCGCTATCTCAAGGACATTCCGGCGGTCGAGGCCTATGGCGCGTCGATCTTCGAGGCGCTGCGGACCCATTTCGGCAACCGCATCCCCGAGACGATCATCGAGCCCGGCCGCGGCATGGTCGGCGACGCCGGCGTGATCGAGGCCGAGGTTGTGCTGATCTCGAAGAAGTCGGACGCCGAGGACGAGATTCGCTGGGTCTATCTCGACATCGGCAAGTTCGGCGGGCTCGCCGAGACGATGGACGAGGCGATCCGCTATCCCATCCGCACCGCGCATGACGGCGGCGAGGCGAGCCCGTGCGTGCTCGCCGGCCCGACCTGCGACTCCGCGGACGTGATGTATGAGAAGACCCCGTACCCGCTGCCGGTCAGTCTCTCGATCGGCGACAAGGTGCTGATCGAGGCATGCGGCGCCTACACCACGACCTACGCCGCGGTCGCCTTCAACGGCTTCCTGCCGCTCGCCTCTCACGTCATCTGACGGGGACGGCCATGGTTCTGGTCAGGAACGAGGTCCCGGCCGACGCCGGGGCCCGCGAGGCGCTGCTCGACCGCGCGTTCGGCCCGGCGCGCTTTCTCAAGACGTGCGAGCGGCTGCGCGCGGGTCGGCTTCCGGCTGAAGGGCTCGCCTTCGCGGCCGAGCAAGGCGGCCGCTTCGTCGGCACGCTGCGCTTCTGGCACGTGGCGGCGGGGGACGGCCGTCCCGCGCTGATGCTCGGCCCGCTCGCGGTCGAGCGCGACGCGCGTTGCGGCGGGGTCGGCTCGGCGCTGATAGAGGCCGGTCTCGATGCGGCGGCGACGCTCGGCCATGGAGCGGTCATCCTCGTCGGCGACGCGCCCTATTACGAGCGCTTCGGCTTTCAGGCCGAGACGACGGAAGGTCTCGCGATGCCCGGGCCGGTGGAGCGGGCGCGCTTCCTTGGCCTGGAGCTGGCGCCCCGCGCCCTTGCGGGGGCGCGCGGTCTTGTCCGGGCCACCGGCGCCGTGGCCTTCACGCCGTGGGCGGCCGACGTCAGCAGGGTTCCAGGCCGCGCGGCCTGAGAGATCGGCAGGCTTCAGTTGCCGCCGCACGGTGGAAACCGCAGGCGCCGTATCGGGCAATAGCGCGTGATCACCACCGCAGGGCGCGGCGTCCGACAAGGGCGCCGACCCCGGCCACGATCGCGATGCCGAGCGTGTACCAGACGGCCACGAACAGCGGAGAATCGTCCGGGCAGTGCGCGGCGTAGAACGTCGCGCCGAGCGCGCCCGCCAGCAGGCCGGCGATCGCGCCCGTCGCCGTCGGAGACGATGGGGCGCCGCGGCGAAGCGCGGCGGTCAGGGCGACCAGCGGAAGCGCCGACAGAATTGGCACGTAAGTCAGGCAGACCAGCCAGTTGCTGCCCACGAGACGCCCTTCCCAGCTTCCCGCGGGGGTCGCGATCAGTTCCAGCGCCACGCCGATCGCCAGCAGCACAGGCGCGATCGCGAGCGGCGCGGCGGCAGCGCCGAACGATGTCTCCGGCCGGGCCAGCCGAAGCGCCGCCAACGCCGCGGCTGCGCCGAGCGCGAGCGTCACCACGAATTTGAAGGGAAAGCGCATCGTCCCCAGAGCCGCCATGGCGTCTGGCCGGGGGCCGAGCAGCGCCATGAAGGCCGCGAACGCCGCCACCACCGCGACCACGAGCGCCGCCTGAAAGGCCGGCGCCAGGCGGGCGGGGGGCGTCGCGGCGTCCGCCGAAAGCGCCTCGATCAGATCGCTCGTCCTCATGCGCGAAAGCTCCGATAGGCGGCGGCGAGCGACGCCAGTCCGCGATGCAGCGCCACCCGCACGGCGCCCTCGCTCATGCCGTAACGCGCAGCCGTCTCCTTGATGTCGGCGCCCTCGAGCGAAATCGCCCGAACGACGTCGTGCTGACGGCCCTTGAGCACCTGCAGGAGCCGGTCGGCCTCGTGCGGCGAAAGCTGCTCGTCCTTTTCGTCCGCAGGCAGGACGTCGACGAAATCGTCGATCGGCACGTCGATGCGGCGCCCGCGGCGGCGGAGCGAGTCGATCGTCTTGTTGCGAGCGATCGCCGCGACCCATGGGCCGACGGGCTGGCCCGGGTCCCACGTGCCGCGCTTCAGATGGATCGCCAACAAGGTCTCCTGCACCACGTCCTCCACGTCGGCCGCGCCGAGCGCATAGGCGACCGCCTGCCGACGAACGATCGCGCGCAGATGTGCCGACAGCGCCCCGAGCAGCCGCCGATAGGCCACGCGGTCGCCCGCATTGGCCGCCTTCATCCAGGAGGCCCACTCCGATTCTCGTTCCTTCACGCGGGTCCTCTCGAAGGCTCTACGCAACGCGCGCGGCGAACGTTACGCGCCCGGCCGGCCCGCGGCCACGGCTCGCTCGAAGCCAAATCGTAAGGCCGGCGCTTTGGCCCCCTTCCGCATGGCGGAGGGGGACCGGTCGCGATCGTCTCTACAAGAGGTCCATCATGGTCCCCTCCAGCCTTCCCGCGACGTCCGGCGTCGGCTTCAAACCGGAACATCTCTCCGCCATCCGCGCGGATGGCGGCTTCCCCGGCTTCTTCGAGGTCCACGCCGAAACCGCTACGAACGGAGAGCTTCTCCGAGCACCTCGCGTGGTCGAGCCATGGCGGGACCTTCTCAACGACTTTGCCGCCGTTGTCCTACACCGCCGAGACGCTCGCGAGCAGTCCGCCCAGACCAAGGTCTCCGGCTTCGGCCTGTCCGACAGCGCCGTCTTCCTGTTTCAGGAGGAGTACAAGCTGCCGCTGATCAACCCGACGGCGGCCGCCTATGGCGCGGCGTTCGCAGAGCACTTTTTCCCGATCCTGCTCGTCGTTGGGTTCGCGACGCGGTTCTCGGCCTTCGCGCTGCTCGCGATGACGGCGGTGATCGAAATCTTCGTCTATCCCGACGCCTGGCCGACCCATGGGGTGTGGGCGGCCTGCTTCCTGTTGGTCATCGCGCGCGGGCCGGGGGCGATCTCGCTCGACCATCTGATCGCTTCGCGGCGACGCTGACGCCGCCGCGAAGCAAGTCCGGGGTCAGACCACTACGAACTCCGAGAATGTCAGGGAGACCTTGGGGTCGAAGGTCGCAATCAGCACCTGGTCCGTCGAACCCGTGCCATCGGCGTCGTAGAACAGCGAGCCCGTCGACTTCTGGTAGATCAGCCGGTCGGTCGAGTCGGTCGCGAACGCCCCGTTTCGGAACGCGTCGGATGCAAGCGTTCCGTCGGCGAGGCCCGTGAAGGCGGCGTTGTCGAGCTGGATGGAGTCGTCAGCCACGGAATAGCCGAGGATCGTGTCGGCGCTCGAATTGAAGCTCGACAGGGCGTCGAACCGGAACACGTCCTTGCCGGCGCCGCCGCGCAACACGTCCGCGCCGGAGCCGCCGATCAGCGTGTCATTGCCGGCGCCGCCATTGAGCTCGTCCTCTCCGCCGCGGCCTTCGATCCGATCGTTCCCCTTGCCGCCGAACAGCACGTCGTCGCCAAAGGACGAGCCGATCACGGTCTTCGCCGCGGACGAGGCGTTGAAGATGAAGTTCGCGGCCGTGAGGTCGGCGACCGTCTTGCCTTCGAACAGAATCGTCTCGCTGAAGCCGTTGTAAACCAGGTTGAGCGTGGCGCCGTCGGCGGTGTCGTCGAGATAGGGGTCGAGCGCGGCGCGGTCGGCGATGTTGAACGCGCTGAGATCGACGCGGTCGGTCTTGCCGAAGTCGGCGATCACGTCGTCGTCGAAGCCGCGTTCGTCGTAGCGGAACACGTCGGCGGCCGGACCGGAGCCGCCGCGCAACAGGTCGTCGCCGTCGCCGCCGAGCAGCGTGTCGCTCCCCGCCCCTCCATTGAGCTCGTCGTCGCCGCCGAGGCCGCTCAGCTTGTCATTGCCCTTGCCGCCGAACAGCACGTCGTCGCCGAAGCTCGTGCCCGTGACGGTCTTCGCAGTCGTCGACGCGTTGAAGATGAAATTGTTCGACGTGAGCGAGTCCGCCGACACGCCCCCCAGCAGAATGGTCTCGCTGAATCCGTTGTAGAACAGCGTGATCCGCGCGCCGTCGGCGGTGTCTTCGATGTAGGGCGCGAGCGTCCCGATGTCGGCGACGTTAAGGGCCGACAGGTCGATGCGGTCGGTCTTGCCGAAGTCGGCGATCACGTCGTCGTCGAAGCCGCGCTCGGCGTACCGGAACACGTCGGCGGCCGGGCCGGAGCCGCCGCGCAGGACGTCGTCGCCGTCGCCGCCGAGCAACGTGTCGCTCCCCGCCCCGCCATTGAGCTCGTCGTCGCCGCCGAGGCCGCTCAGCTTGTCGGCGCCCTTGCCGCCGAACAGCACGTCGTCGCCGAAGCTCGTGCCCGTGACGGTCTTGGCTGCGGCCGAGCCATTGAAGATGAAGTTCGCCGGCTTGAGCTGGTCGGCCGACACGCCCTCCAGGAGAATGGTCTCGCTGAAGCCGTTGTAGAACAGCGTGATCCGCGCGCCGTCCGGGGTGTCTTCGATGTAGGGCGCGAGAGTTCCGAAATCGGCGACGTTGAGCGCCGACAGGTCGATGCGGTCGGTCTTGCCGAAATCCTTGACGACGTCGTCGTCAAAGCCGCGCTCGTCGTACCGGAACACGTCGGCCGCCGGGCCGGAGCCGCCGCGCAGGACGTCGTCGCCGTCGCCGCCGGTCAGCGTGTCGAGGCCGGCGCCGCCGTTGAGCTCGTCGTCGCCGCCGAGACCGCTCAGCTTGTCGTTCCCCTTGCCGCCGAACAGCACGTCGTCGCCGAAGCTCGTGCCCGTGACGGTCTTGGCGGCCGCGGAACCGTTGAAGATGAAGTTCGCGGCCGTCAGCTGGTCGGCCCCAACGCCTTCAAGCAGGATGGTTTCGCGAAACCCGTTGTAGAACAGGGAGATTTCCGCGCCGTCCGGGGTGTCCAGGATGTAGGGGGCGAGGCTGGCGTAGTCTCCGACGTTGAGGCCCCGGAGGTCGAGACGATCGGTCTTGCCGAAATCCTTGATGACGTCGTCATCGAAGCCGCGTTCGTCGTAACGGAACACGTCTGCGGCCGGTCCTGCGCCGCCACGGAGCTCATCGTCGCCGTCGCCGCCGACGATGGTGTCGGCGCCGCCTGCGCCGTTCAGCGTGTCGTCGCCCTCAAGGCCGAAGATGAGGTCCGGGCCGCTGGTCCCGTTGCGCGTGTCGGACGAAGACGTCCCCCGAATGGTCGCCATATCTGCGAAATCTCCTATCCCATCGACCTGTCCGAAGCGGCGGACATGTCTTTTCACGCCCTCTTTAGCGTGGAGATTCGGATCTTGTCGACCGCTCACACGCGGGTCGCCGAGGCGCGTCTTGGCGCCGGCGCGTCATCGGCGCGTCGCTCTTCCGCTTGATTCTCGAACGCCGCTTGGCCTTTATCGGCGCGTCCGCCCGATGATGCTTTGACGGACGCCGTGCCGACCCCCGAGAGGAGCGCCCCCGTAAATGACCGACTGGCCTGTCTACGGAACGATCGACGGACCCATCGTGATCATCGGCTTCGGGTCGATCGGCCGAGGCACGCTGCCGCTCCTCGAGCGCCACTTCAGATACGACAAGGACCGCATCGTCGCGATCGATCCGAGCGATCTCAACAAGCATGTGCTGGACGAATATGGCGTGCCGTTCATCCAGAAGCACGTCACCAAGGAGAACTACCGGGAGCTTCTGACGCCCCTGCTCACCAAAGGCGGCGGCCAGGGATTCTGCGTGAATCTGTCGGTCGACACCGGCTCCGCCGACATCATGGCGCTTTGCCAGGAACTCGGCTGTCTCTACATCGACACCGTCAACGAGCCGTGGCTCGGCTTCTATTTCGACAAGACCAAGGGGCCGAGCGAGCGCTCGAACTACGCGTTGCGTGAGATGACGCTCGATCTCCGCCGTCGTAGTCCCAAGGGCCTGCCGACGGCGGTCTCCACCTGCGGGGCGAACCCCGGAATGGTGTCGTTCTTCGTCAAGCAGGCGGCGCTCGACATCGCCGCCGACATGAAGCTCAACGCTCCGGAGCCGAAGAGCCGCGAGGAGTGGGCGGCGCTGATGCGCCAGATCGGCGTCAAGGGCGTCCACATCGCAGAGCGTGACACCCAGCGCACCACCGACCCCAAGCCGCGCAACGTCTTCCTCAACACCTGGTCGGTCGAGGGCTTCATCTCGGAAGGCCTGCAGCCGGCCGAGCTCGGCTGGGGCACGCATGAGAGGTGGGAGCCGGCGAACGCCAAGCGCCACGACGACCCGAAGGCGTCGTCGATCTATCTGATGCAGCCTGGCGCCGCGACCAAGGTGCGCACCTGGTGCCCGACGCCGGGCCCGCAATACGGCTTCCTCGTCACGCACAACGAGTCGATCTCGATCGCCGACTACTTCACGGTCTGGGAGGACGGCAGGGCGGTCTACCGCCCGACCTGCCACTACGCCTACCATCCGGCCGACGACGCGGTCCTGTCCTGGCACGAGCTGTTCGGCGCGGAGGGGAAGGTGCAGGAGACGCTGCACGTGCTCGACGAGGACGAACTGGTCGACGGGATCGACGAGCTCGGCGTGCTGCTCTACGGCCATGGCAAGGGCGCCTATTGGTACGGCTCTCGGCTTTCGATCGAGGAGACGCGTCGGCTCGCGCCCTATCAGAACGCCACCGGCCTGCAGGTGACGTCGGCGATCCTCGCCGGCATGGTCTGGGCGCTCGAGAATCCGCGCGAGGGCATCGTCGAGACCGACGAGATGGACTATCGGCGCTGCCTCGAAATCCAGCGGCCCTATCTTGGCCCCGTCGAGGGCCATTACACCGACTGGACGCCGCTCCAGAACCGGCCGGGGCTGTTTCCGGAGGACATCGACGAGAGCGATCCCTGGCAGTTCCGAAACTTCTTCGTGGGGTGAGGCCTTCCGGACGGCGGGCGCCTGCCCACATGGGAGAGGCAGGCGACGTCGCCTGACGCGCCGAGGAGCCTTCGCCCGCCATGTCCGCACGCCCCCGTCTGATCGTCGCTTTCGTCGCGCTGCTTGCGGTGCTGCCGGGGGCCGCGTTCCTGCATTATTTTCTGCCGCGGCATGACGTCGTGCGGATCATCGGGATCGAGAACCGCCGGGTCGACATGTCGGGCAAGCCGCTCCAGGGCGGCGACCGGCCGCAGTCCGGGCGCGACGTCTATTACATCTTCGCCGAGGACGTGGAGACCAAGGTCCCGCACGTCTATCGCAACGAGGACACCGGCTGGGGCTTTCCGTTCTACCTGAAGTTCGACAGCGCGGACGAACAGGCGATCGCGGCGTCGATCGCCTCGGAGAAGGGCGTCGCGGTCATCACCAAATATGGCTGGCGGGTCAATCTGCTGTCGTGGTTCCCCAACGCCGTCAACATCCGCCGCGCCGAACCGGGCGCCACGGTGATCCCCTGGTTCAACATCTTCTTCTTCGGCGCGTTCGGCGCGTTCGCGCTGTGGGTGTGGCGCAGGGCGGCGCGGGCCTGAATCGCGCGATTCGTTTGGCGGATCTGACGGCCGAGCGTCGACTCAGGCCGCCGCAGCCGGCTGCGCGCCGCGCGGGGTGGTGGAGCCTCTGGGCGCCTTCGCCTCCTCCGCGACCGCCTGCTGACGGCCGAGGTCGGCGCGGTAGCGCGGCAGGGCGTAAGGATGCTCGGCGTTCAGAAACGCGATCATCTTCTCGCGCATCTCGCAGCGCAGGTCCCAGGCCTTCGGCGAGTTGCCCGCGCTCACGAGCAGGCGGACCTGGATCGTGTGCTCCAGCGCGTCGGAGACCTGCAGGTTCACGACCTTGCCGTCCCATAGCGGGGACTCCTGCACGATCTCCTCGAGCTTGGCGCGCATGACCGGGATCGGCGCGGAATGGTCGCAATAGATCATCACCGTGCCGATCACCGAGGCGCCCTCTCGGGTCCAGTTCTGGAACGGCTGCTCGATGAAGTATTTGAGCGGCAGCACCAGCCGCCGCCAATCCCAGAGCCGCACGACGACATAGGTCGAGGTGATCTCCTCGACCCAGCCCCATTCGTTCTCGACGACGATCGCGTCCTCGATGCGGATCGGCTGGGTGATCGCGAGCTGAATGCCGGCGACGAGGTTCGCCAGCACCGGCTGCATCGCGAGGCCGAGGATCAGGCCCGCCGCGCCGGCCGAGGCGAGCAGGCTGACGCCGTATTGCCGCACGCCGTCGAAGGTCATCAGCGCGGCCGCGAGCGTCACCACGAAGGCGAGGGTGACGCCGGCGCGCTCGAGGATCTTGATCTGCGTGAAATGCTTGCGGGCGAGGAGGTTGTCCTCGGCGTCCAGCTTGAAGCGCCGCATGTGGACGACGGTCCAGATGTGCAGCGCGGTCGTCGCGGCCCATCCGACCAGGACCATGAAGGCGACGAGCAGGCCGTGATGCAGCCTGTCCTCGATCCGCGGAGGGACCGGCGCGGCCGCGGTCGCGACGCTCAGCGTGAAGACCAGCAGCGCGAGACGCGTCGGGCCCTCGGTGCGCGACACGAGCGACCGCCAGAACAGCGACTTGCTTTCGACGGCGCGCTGGGCGGCCCGGAAGATCCGGCCATGGACCAGCAAAGGCGCCGCGACGGCGGCCGCGAACATAAGCGCCGCGACGGCCCAATCAGGCAACCAGCTGAGTTGCTCGGCCGCCTGCTCGACGACGCTGACAACGTCTTCCATGCGCGTGGACTCCCCGAGTTTTCGGCGCGATGAAGCTCAACGCGACGTGGACTCAAGGGGTTCCTGCATGTGCGAGCAAATAGTGTGCGCCGCACCCGAGGCAGCGCCCGGATGGAAGGCGTCTCAGTCCGTGGGCAGCGCCACGACGCCCGCCGCGCCCTCTTCCGTCCCGAAGGCGAGGCGGCTTCCGATCCGGTCCCAGGCGAGCGCGGTGACGGGACCTCCGGCGCCGGCGTTGCGGGCGAGGATCTCGGCGCCGTCGGACATCCGAACCAGCAGCACCAGGCCGTCCTCGTAACCGAGAGCGACCACGGGCGTCTTCGGGTGGCAGGCGACGCGGGACACGCGGGCGGCGCGCACCCCGAGCTCCTTCGGGGCCTTGCCCATGGGCCCGTCTTTGGCGGCGAAAGGCCAGAGGATGGCGGCGTCGGCGCCGGCGGTGGCCAGCCACTTGCCGTCGCTCGTCCAGTCGATCGAGCGCACCTTGCCGGGATAGCCGGACATCCGCATGTGCTGGCCGTCGGCGAGGCGCCAGCCGTGCAGCGCGCTTTCCTGCATGGTGGTGACGACGAAACGGCCGTCCGGCGCGAACGCTACGTCGATGTGCGAACCCTTCCAGGTCAGATCCTTCGCCTGGCCCGTCACGCGCGGGAACCAGAGCGAAACGCCGTCGTAGCGCGCGATCGCGAGCTGGTAGCCCTTGGGCGCGAAGGCGAGGCCGCGGGCGGAGGAGGGGGCTTCGAAGGTTTTCACCTCGCCCTTGCCGTCGCGGGCGAACACGCGCTTGCCCGAGGACCAGGCGACGGCGCCGTCCGGCCCCAAGGCCACGGCGTCGATCCAGCCGCCCTTGGCTTCGCCGACCGGCTCGGGAGCGTCGCCTGCGACGAACTTCAGCACCTTGCCGTCGTCGCCGCCAGTGACGAGCACGTTCGGCGCCGAGGCCGCGCACAGCACGCCGCCATCATGGGCGGGCACGCGCAGCTCGCCGTCGGAACTCGCGAACAGCACTGCGCCGTCGCCGAGCGCGAACACGGCGGCCTCGCCCAGAAAGGTCGCGGCGACGACATAGGCGCCGGCCTCGACCGGCGAGAGCCGGTCGAGCAGGGAGGGATAGCCGTCGGTCGTTGGCATCGACATGGGCGTCATGCTTCGCTATCGCGCGGCGTTCAGGCCGCGCAGGCTTCGAAGCCCTGCCGCAGCTTCGCCTCGTCGAGCTCCTTGCCGATGAAGACGAGCTTCGAGCGGCGCGCCTCGTCGGCCTTCCACTCGCGCTGCAGATCCCCGTCGAGGATCATGTGCACGCCCTGGAAAACGAAGCGGCGCGGCTCGCCCTTGAAGGCGAGGATGCCTTTCCAGCGCAGGAAGTGCTGGCCTTCGGTCTGCGCGAGGTCGTTGACCCAGGGCATGAACTTGGCCGGGTCGACGTCGCCCGGAATCTCCAGCGCGACCGACTGCATGTCCTCGTCGTGATAGTGCTTCAGGCCACCATGCGAATGCTCGCCATGGCCGTGGTCGCGATGCTCGTGGCCATGGGCTTCGTGCTCGTGGTGGTCATGGCCGCAGCCGCAATCCGGTCCGTGCTCGTGATCATGGTGATGGCCGTGGTCATGCCCATGATGGTCGTGGTCGGCGGGCTCGAGGAACGCCGGCTCGAGCGCCAGGATGCGGTCCAGGTCGAACGCGCCGCGATCGAGCACGGCGTCGAGCGGCACGGCGCATTTCTGCGTGCGGATCACCCGCGCATAGGGGTTCAGGCCCCGGATGCGCGCCTCGACCTCCTCGAGTTCGTCGCCCGAGACAAGATCGGTCTTGTTGAGCAGGATCACGTCGGCGAAAGCGATCTGGCTCTTCGCCTCAGGGGCGTCCTTGAGGCGCTCGCTGAGCCATTTGGCGTCGGCGACCGTCACCACCGCGTCGAGGCGCGCCTTGCGGCCGACCTCCTCGTCGATGAAGAAGGTCTGCGCGACCGGGGCGGGGTCAGCGAGGCCGGTCGTCTCGACGATGATGGCGTCGAACTTGCCCTTGCGCTTCATCAGCCCTTCGAGAATGCGGATCAGATCGCCGCGCACAGTGCAGCAGATGCAGCCGTTGTTCATCTCGAACACTTCCTCGTCGGCGCCGACGACGAGTTCGTTGTCGATGCCGATCTCGCCGAACTCGTTGACGATCACGGCGTAGCGCTTGCCGTGCGGTTCGGAGAGGATGCGGTTCAGCAGCGTGGTCTTGCCGGCGCCGAGATAGCCGGTGAGCACCGTGACGGGAATCTTGTCGGACGCGGGCGTGAGCGACATGCGGGGGAGCCTCCGGGGGAAGCGGCCGGCGAAAGGCGCGCGGCGGATTTGGGGATGGGTCGCGCCTGATATAGCGAGCCCCCCGCCCGGCGTCATCCCGGCCGCGGATTCGCCGCAGCCGTCCGCCGTGGAGGCCTTCCGATGTTCAACGGCATGATCGACCTGTCGCACCACAACGCGATCGCCGACTGGGCCGCGGTCAAGGCGTCCGGCGTCGTGGCCGTCGTCCACAAGGCGACCGAAGGCGCGACCTATCGCGATCCGCTCTACGCGGCGAGGCGCATCGAGGCCAAGTCGCACGGGCTGTTGTGGGGCTCGTACCACTTCTCGAGCGGCGTCGCGGTCGCCGATCAGGTCGCGAACTACCTCGCCTACGCCGACCCTCGGCCCGACGAACTCGTCTGCCTCGACTTCGAGGAGAGCACGGCCGGGCAGGACATGGATCTCGACGACATGGTCGGCTTCGCCACGGGCGTCCGCGCCGCGATCGGGCGCCTGCCCGTGATCTATGGCGGCCGGCGCCTGCGCGAGGCGACGGCCGGAATCGAAGCGTCGATCCTGTCGGACTGTCCGCTCTGGTACGCCCGCTTCGCCGACCGGCCCTACGAGGTTCCCGCGCTCTGGAAGGACTGGACCTTCTGGCAGTACACCGACGGCGCCGCCGGGCCGGAGCCGCACGAGGTCCCGGGGATCGGGCGCGTGGACCGGGATCTGTTCAACGGGACCAAGGACGCGTTTCTGGCGGGCTGGCCGTTCTGAATGGCCTTTGGCGGGGGCCGGCCGCTACAGGATGAAGTCGCCCTTCGCGGCGTTGGCGACGTTGTGCAGGTGGAGCGAGAAATCCGCCGTGCCGTCGCCGTTCACGTCGCCCGCCACGACCACGTCGTCGCCGCGGTCGAGATAGCGCAGCTGCCCGGCCGCCGAGAACTCCTTCGTTCCGATGAAGACGAAGGCCTGGTTGCCGTCCTTGGTCGCGTTGGCGTCGATCGCGGAGAGATTGATGCGGTCTGTCTCGGCGCGCGAGAAGTCCATGATCTCGTCGCGTTGCGACGCCAGCCCCCCGCTGTCGGCGATTCCGCTGTAGATAAACCTGTCGGTGCCCGCGCCGCCGAGAAGGTCGTCCGCGCCGCGGCCGCCTTTCAGGACGTCGTTTCCGACCTGGCCGTTGAGGCGGTTGGCGACGGAGGAGCCGGTGATGTTATCGCCGAAGGCCGAACCGGTGACGTTCTCGATCGATAGGAACCGGTCGCCGATCGCTTCGTAGTTCCCGCTTCCCCGTCCCGTCGACAGATTGACGACGAGGCTCTTCATGTCTGTGCGGCTGTAGCTGACGGTGTCGATTCCGGAGCCGCCGATGAAGGTGTCGCCCCACAGGCCGCCTTGCAGAGTGTCGTTTCCGCCGCCGCCGTCGAACCGGCCGCCGTCCTGAAACGGGGAAAAAACTCCGGCGTATCCGGTGAGCACGTCGTCATGAGCTGACCCCGTCAAGTCCCGGAATCCGGCGATGTAGTCGCCCTGAGCGTCACCGCCCGAGCCGCGAGCTAGTACGAAATTTGTTTCGCCGTTCGGGCCTTCGGGGCCGAAGTTCTTGAAAAGCTCGACGCGGACAGCCTTCGCTGACGCGGCGTAGCTGAGCCGATCGCTCCCCTTGAAGTAGTCTGACGGGTCGGACACGCTGCCGAGAAGGCCGGCCTCGCCCCCGATCATGTAGTCCTGGCCGGCGCTGCCGACCACGATGTCGTTCCCCTCGCCTCCCAGCATATATTCGGCGCCTTTTCCGCCCGAGAGCGTGTCGTTCATCTCGCTGCCGATCAGCACTTCGATGCCCGTGAGCCGGTCGCCTTCGGCGTCTCCGCCCTGTCCGACGCCGGTCGCGAGGCTGACGCGCACGCCGCTTTCGGACGACCCATAGCCGGCGACGTCGAACGCTCCGCCGCCGATCAGCCGGTCCGAGCCCGCTCCCCCCTCCAGAAAATTGTAGATTCCGGATCCGCCGTTCAGCGTGTCGGCGCCGCCTCCCCCTTGGAGCGAGTCTATGCCTCCGCCGCCGGACAGAACGTTGGCGTTTGCGTCGCCGATGAGTTCGTCGCTGTCGCTGCCGCCGGTGACGTTCTCGATGCTGATGAGCACGTCCTTGGCGCGGGGGAACGCCGGATCGGAGGCGATGACGCCTTCGCCCTTCGTAAGGTCCACGATCACCTGTTGGGTCGACAAGGCGTAGCTTACGGTGTCGACGCCGTCGCCGCCGTCGATCGTCTCGATGTCGGTGGCGGGATCGAAGCCATCGCTGCCTTCGACGCCGCCGCCGTCGATCGTGTCGTCGCCGCTCCCGCCCAGCATGCTGTCGATGCCGGAGCCGCCGGACAGGCGGTCGCGGCCGTCGAAGCCGTTGAGAACGTCGTCGCCGGCTTCGCCGAACAGCTTGTCGTTGTCGCCATAGCCCTCGAGCAGGTCCTTCCCGCCCCCGCCATAGAAGACGTCGTTGCCCGCATAGCCGATGATGCGGTCCTCGCCCTCGCCGCCGGTGATCCGGTCGACGAGATCGCTGCCGTAGATGTTGGTGTTCCGGCCGCCGAGCTCGTCGGACAGGTTGAGCCCGCCGCCGCCGGTCAGCCCGATCAGCACGCCCCCGGCGAGGTTGCCTTTGGAGACAGCGATCGTGTCGAAGCTCTCCCACTGGGCGGCCGTGCCCTCGACCAGGCGGTCGTTGGTGTAAAAGGCCTCCACGCCGACGATGCGCAGCGTGCCGAGGCCGAACGGAAACGCTCCATTGTCATACAGCTCGAGCGAGTCCCGCCCTTCGCCGCCGGCGACCACCCCAGCCATGCCGGGCGCGATGATCATCACGTCATCGCCATCGGAGCCGTTCAGCTCCGACCGCACGCCGCCATATTCGATCAGGAGGTCGTCGCCCGCGCCGCCGTTCAGCGTGTCGAGACCCGCGACGTCGTTGACAGCGCCGCCATAAATCGTGTCGTTCTGCGTGCCGCCGAACAGACGGTCATCGCCGGCTTCGCCGTTGAGGACGTCGTTTCCGCCGCCGCCATACACGTTGTCGGCGTTGCCGCCGGCGTTGATGACGTCGCCGTCCGTCGCCGGACCGAGATTGTTAGGAGCGTTGGTCTGGTCCCAGCCGTAGATGCGGTCGGCGTCGTCGGTCCCGGCGAGCACGTCGGGGGCGTTCGTGCCGTATTTGTCGGCCATGACGAGCCACTCCCTGAAGCGTACGATCCGGCGTTCCGCGTGAGCATAGGCGGTTTCTGCGGCGGTCGCGTCACCCTTATGGGTGACGCTGGGCCTTCTTGCTCGCGACGTCGCTTGGATCCGCCGCGAACGAAAACGGGCCCCGCGGGACGACGCCCACGAGGCCCGTTTGGATCGCCCTGAACCGAAGGATCAGCCTTCCGCTTCGCCGATGTGGTGTTGGGCGTACAGCTGCTCGCCGAGCTTGGAGACCAGGTCGAGCTGGGTCTCGAGGAAGTCGATGTGGCCCTCTTCGTCCGACATGAGCTCCTCGAACAAAATCTTGCTCGGCAGGTCGCCAACCTCCTGGCAGTACAGCGCGGCCTCGCGATAGAGCGCGCGGGCGTCAAGCTCCGCCGCGAGGTCGCATTCGAGGACCTCCTTCACGCTCTGGCCGATCCTGAGCGGGTCCAGGACCTGCATGTTGGGGAAGCCGTCGAGGAAGATGATGCGCGTGACGAATTTGTCCGCGTGGTTCATCTCCTCGATGGATTCCTTGCGCCACTGTTTGGCGAGGTCCTTGTAGCCCCAGTCGTCCAGCATGCGGTAATGCAGCCAGTACTGGTTGATCGCGGTCATTTCGGAACGCAGGCCGCGGTTCAGATAGTCGATGACTTTGGCGTCGCCCTTCATGGGTCTCTCCTGCGGCGCACGGCCGAGCTGAAATTGTCTAGAAGAATTCTAAACAAGCTCGGACGCCGCCGCAAGGCCGCATTTGCCGGCTGATGAGCGGGGATTGGCGGCAGGAGCCGCTTTTCAGCGGGCGTGGGGCCGATCGAGCGTGGCGACCTCGACCACGTCGTCGACAATGTCGATGACGGTCCCCGTCCCGTGCGTGACGGAGGGGCAGGCCGCGGGGCATGCCCCGCACGCGGCGGGCTCGGAGGGCGTCAGGCCCTGAATGTCGGCCAGCAACGCCCGGATCGTGCGCGCGCAGCGCCCGCATTGCGGGCTGCAGCCAAGGCAACGGTGCACCTGCCCGGGCGTCCGCGGCGCCGCGCCGCCCTCGGCGGCTGCGGTGCGGATCTGCTTGTCGCTCAGCACGTTGCAGGAACAGACGATCATGGCGGTCCGGTCGAGGTCTCGATAGGTCCGGAGCAGCAGTTTGGAAGTGCTCTAAACTACTGCGCTTACTCGCAAATTGGATATCTCGACGCGGAGGCCGGAGTCAATCCGCGTCGGGGCGAAGCGCTCTCAGCAAGCAAATGGGAGGCCTGCTCCGTGCGGGCAAGGCGGTCCCTGATCGGCGCTGGACGCGCGACATGTCGGGGCGGCGCCCGAGATCAGCCCGCCAGCACCCGGTTCGACGGGAAGACGACCTCGACCAGCGTGCCTTCGCCGATTTGGCTATCGATCGTGAGCGTCGCCTCGTTCGCCTCCGCCAGCGCCTTGGTGAGCGGCAGCCCGACGCCCCCGGCGCCGGCCGAGCCCGGCGATGGCGGCTGGGCGCGGAAGGGCTCGAGCGCCCGGGCGAGGTCGCGGCGCGACATCCCGGCGCCGGCGTCCCGGACCCGCGCCACCGCTTGGCCGAGATCGGTGTAGGCGGTGGCGACGATCACCTGGCCGCCCGGCCGGCTGAACTTGACCGCGTTGGAGACGAGATTGGTCAGGATCTGCCGCACGGAGCGGCGGTCGGCCAGCACCGGCGGCAAATTGCGAGCGAGCGAGGTGCGGATGATGACGTGGTCGCGGTTCGCCTGCGGCTGCAGCAGCGCCGCGGCCTGGGCGACGATCTCGTTGAGATCGACGGCGACGGGATCGAGTTTCAGCCGCCCGGACTCGATCCTGGCCAGGTCAAGCAGGTCGTTCACAAGATCGACGAGATGTCCGCCCGAGGCGTGGATGTCGCGCAGATAGTCCCTGTAGCGCTCGCTGCCGACCGGGCCGAACCGCTCCTCCATCATGACCTCGGCGAAGCCGATGATCGCGTTGAGCGGCGTGCGGATCTCGTGACTGACCCGGGCGAGGAACTCGGACTTTTGGGCGTTCGCCCGCTCCGCCTGGCGCTTGGCGGCGAGCAGCTCTTCCTCGGCTTTCTTCCATGAAGTGACGTCGCGCAGCACGGCGCAGTACCGGCCGTTCTCCGGCGGACCGACCCGGCCGAGCGTCATCGACAGCGGGATCGCTCCCCCATGCCGGGTGAGGCCCAACACCTCGCGCCCGTCATTCATCAGCGAGGCCACGCCGTTGGATTTCAGGCTGTCGAGATAATCGAAGGCGGCGCTCCGGCTCTCAGGCGCCAGCGACAGCGTGAAGAGCGCGCCGATCGCGTCGCGCTGCTCGAACCCGAACAGGGCCTCGGCGCTTCGGTTGACGGACAGGATGCGGCCGGCGCCGTCGAGAATGAGGACCCCATCGGTCGCGGTGTCGAGAATTTCGGTGATCTCGCGTTCGCGCCTCAGCGCGTCCCTCGCCTCCGCCAGCGCGCCGTCGGCGCGCCTCAGGGTGACGAGCGTCGCGGGCGCGCCCAGCCAGGGCATCGCGGCGAGCCTCGCCTGCACCTCGACCTCCACGCCGTCCCCGGCGACGAGGCGCACCGTCGCGGGGGCGGCGTCGTCGCGAGGCAGCGGTTCTGCGAACAGCGTGTCCGCGCCGCGATCGGCGAGAGCGGAAAGTTCGGCGTCGCCGGTCATTTCGAGCGCGGCGCGGTTGGCGTAGACGATCTGTCCGGCGCACAGCACGATGACCCCGAGCGGCAGCCGGTCGAGCAGCCTCATCAGGTCGTCGACCCGGGAGGCGGTCGGCGCACGCCCCTCGACGTCGTCGATCGTCCAGTCCGCGTCGCCTCGCGGAACGGGCGAAATCTCGGCGGTCTCGGGGTAGTCCTGGATCAGCCCCTCGAGCGTGCTCGCCGTGCGGACGCCCAGGCCGCGCAAACGCCGCGCGATCTCGTCGAAGGCGCTCTCCTCGCTTGTCGACAGCATAGGCGAGGCCGGGCGGCCGGGCGCGGGCTCGCGAAGCGGCACGACATTCCCTTTGAACGGCTCCGACGCCGGCCGGTCCTGGACGAACGGCCGCTCGACGCGCTCCGGCCGCCGCGAGGTTTCGGGAGCAGCGTCGTCCTCCTGCGCCAGGTCGCCGGAAAGCGGCGATTCGAACGCGTCCGTCTTCCGCGTCTCCTCGTCCAGCGCCGACGGGCGTAGGGCCGCCGCCGTCTCTAAGGGCGGCGAGTCCGTCTCGATGTCCCGATCGACGTCGCGCGACGTCGCGACGTCGATCGCCTCGCCGCCGCCGTCCAGGCCGGGCGGCGCCTCCTCGGCCGCCTCCGCCGGGGGCGTTTCGACCAGGCTCGCCTCGGCCGACGAGGCGGCATCCGGCGCAAGCGAGCCCGCACGCGCGGGCTCCTTTGCGCGCCCGAGGCCGCGAAAGCCCAGAAAGCTGCGGCCGTTGTCGAACATCGGCAGGGCGGACAGAGTGAGGTCGAGCCGCCCGCCGTCGGGCGTCGGCCAGCCGATCGCGAGATCGCTCCAGCCGCCGCGCTTCGCGAGCGCCGCGGCGACCGCGCCGTCCGGATCGAGCCCGAGCTCGGAGGCGACGTCCGCCCAGGCGCGACCGAGCGCCCGTTCAGCGCTCGGTCCGACCGCCGCGGCGAGGTCGGGCGAGAGAAACGCGATCCGTCCGTCGGCGCCGATCTCGAAGACGAACCGCAAATCGTCGAACGCCGCCGGGCCGGCCGGCGGACGGTCGGCGGCCTCGGCGACGAGCTCCGCCGAGGGCGCGGGGCGCGGCGTGGCTTCACCAAACCCGACGGGCTCCCGCGGGTCCGGAGGGCGATCTTCGTCCGCGCTCACGGATGGGGACGCCGGCGAACCGGACGAGCCGTCCGACGGCTCAGGGCGCTCCGGAGGCGGCGCGAAGGGCCGGGCCGACAGGTGGTCCGGCTCGCCGGCAGGCGGCGCGGGGCGCGGGGGCTGGGGCGCCGCTCCCTCTTCGCTGGCGACGTCGCGGGCGCTCGGCTCGTCCGCCGGCCCCGATCCTGGCGCGACGACTCCCTCCAGCAGCATCGCGCGGCGCTCGCCGTCGAGGCGGCCGCGGCTGCTTCGGAAGGTCAGCGCCTTCCGCCGCGGCCCTGTTCCGAGTCTGAGACGAACAAGCCCTTCCGCCCCGGAAACGCCGATGCGCGTCAAGGTGCTTCGAGCGCTGTCGTCGACATCCTCGCCGAGGACGCTCTCGGCCGCGCCGTTGCGCCAGACGATGTCGCCGTGCCCGTCCACCAGCAGCGCCGGCGTCTCCGACCGCGCAAGCGCGCGGATTCGGGGGTCGGACGCCAGAGTGTCGAAGAGCTCGATCGATGGCATTGAATTCCTTCAGGCGCGAGCCTTCGCGCAAGATCTGCTCGGGATTAACAGTTCCTTAAATATCGGGGGGGCGGTTTGCCGTCCATCGAGCCTGGGCGACCATCCCCGTCGATCGCGGCTAAAGGTTAACCGCCGGGCTCCCGCCTTCGTCGAATGGCGGTTTGCGCGGGGTCGGGTCGGCTGCTAACCAAGCCGTTCCCGTCGGCCCGCGACCCGAGGTCGCGCCGCGCCGCGACAGCGTCAGGGAGGCGCGATCGCCATGGCTGCTCCAGGCAAATACGAGATCCCGAACGAGATGCGCGACTTCGCCGACCAGAGCGTCGAGCAGGCGCGCAAGGCTTTCGAAGGGTTCGTCGAAGCTGCTTACAAGGCCTCCAACGCTGTCGAATCGCAGGCCGACGCGGCGCAAGGCAACTTCAGGCATGTCGCCGGGGCCGCGGTCGCCTTCGCCGAGCAAAACATGACCGCGAGCTTCACCTATGCGCAGCGTCTGGTCCGCGCGAAGTCGCTCGAGGAGCTGATGGCGATCCAGGCCGAGTTCGCCAAATCGCAGGTCGAGACCTTGAGCAAACAGGCCCGCGAGATGGGCGCGATGGCGGGACGCGGGGCGGACGCAAAGAGCTGAAATTTATCCGCTGCCGGGGTTGATCGCACTGCGGCGCAGCATTATGTTGCACTGCACAAGAGATGAACCACGGCGAGGCGGCCCATTTTGTCGCGTAACGCCCGATCGTGGTCCAGGCGTCGCGGCCCGGCGGAGCGTGACGACCTGCCAATCGACTTCCGCCGCTCACAAAGCAGAGGGAAGACGATCATGGCCACCACCAACACGAACGCCAAAGCCGCCGCCGCCAAGTCTGACGAAGCCGTGAACGACGTGTTCGAGAGCGCGCGCACCGCGTCTTTCGAAACGCCGGCGCCGGTCCGCGAAATGGCCGAAAAGGCCGTGCAGCAGGCGAAGGACGGCTACTCCAAGTTCAAGAGCGCCGCCGAAGAGGCGACCGACGCGCTTGAGGACGCCTATGCGACCTCGACCAAGGGCTACAAGGACTACAGCCGCAAGTCGGTGGAGTACGCCCGCGCGAACGTCAACGCGCATTTTGACTTCCTGCAGGCGCTGATCGGCGCGAAGACCGTCAGCCAGGCGGTCGAGCTCCAGACCTCCTACGCGCGTCAGCAGTATGAAGTCATATCCGGCCAGGCGAAGGATCTCTCGGCGCTCGCCCAGAAGGCGGCGACGGACGGCACCAAGCCGATGCAGCAGCTCGCCACCAAGGGCATGCGTTTCGCCCAGGCGAACTGAGCACGGTCGCCGGCTGCGGCCGGCGCGCTCTGAAGGTTTCGACGCCCGGATCATACGCGATCCGGGCGTCGTCATATCCGGCGTTCGACGTGCTGTTCGATCTTGCCCAGCGGATCGGTTTCACCTAGGTTCCGCCGCGCCGCGAAACGCGGCCCCGCGTGCCGCCATAGCTCAGTTGGTTAGAGCGCTAGATTGTGGATCTAGAGGTCCCTGGTTCGAGCCCAGGTGGTGGTACCAACGCTCTCCCCCGCCTTCATCCCGCTTCAAGCCGGCGCCGTTCCGCCGGGGCAGCCGCCCCTACGCTCCATACGCCGGCGGCCCCGCGGCCGTCCGTCAGAGCAGCGTGCCGCCGGCGGCCGCGAGTCGGATGATGTACTGGCCGTAAGAGGTCTTCGCGAACAGCTTGCCGCGGGCGGCGAGCTGGTCGAGGTCGATGAAGCCGGCGGCGAACGCGATCTCCTCCAGGCAGGCGATCTGCATCCCCTGCCGGTGCTGGATGGTGCGCACGAACTCGCCGGCCTCCAGCAGGCTGTCATGCGTGCCGGTGTCGAGCCAGGCGGAGCCGCGGCCGAGGCGCTCGACCGACAGCTCGCCGCGCTCGAGATAGACCTTGTTGACGTCGGTGATCTCGAGCTCGCCGCGCGGCGAGGGCAGCAGGTTGGCGGCGATGTCGAGCACGGCGTTGTCGTAGAAATAGAGCCCCGTCACCGCCCAGTTCGAGCGCGGCACCGACGGCTTCTCCACGATGTCGATCGCCTTGCCGTGATCGTCGATCTCGACCACGCCGTAAGCCTCCGGCCGGTCGACGTGATAGGCGAACACGGTCGCGCCCGAGGGGCGGGCGGCGACCTCCTTGAGTTGCTCCCCGAGATTCGCCGAAAAGAAAATGTTGTCGCCGAGCACGAGCGACACGTTGTCGGAGCCGACGAAGTCGCGCCCGATGATGAAGGCCTGGGCGAGACCCTCCGGCCGCGGCTGCTCGGCGTAGGTCAGCTCGATGCCGTAGGCCGATCCGTCGTCCAGCAGCCGGCGGTAGTTCTCGATGTACTCCGGCGACGAGATCAGCAGGATCTCGCGGATGCCGGCGAGCAGGAGCACCGACAGCGGATAATAGATCATCGGCTTGTCGTAGATCGGCAGCAGCTGCTTGTTGACGGCGAGCGTCGCCGGATAGAGCCGCGTCCCCGAGCCGCCGGCGAGAATGATGCCCTTCATGCCGCGGTCCTCAATATGTCGTCGATGAGCTGGGGGAGGCCGTCGCGCCACGGCCGTGGCCGGACGCCGTAGTCGCGCGTGATCCTGGCGGTCGACAGCAGCGAATTCGCCGGCCGCCTGGCCGGCGTCGGATAGTCCGTCGTCCCGATCGGTTCGAGCCTCGGCGTCTTCAGGCCCTTCGCCTTGGCGACATCGAAGATCGCGGCGGCGAAGTCGTGCCAGGTCGTGCCGCCATCGTTCGAGAAGTGGAAGACGCCGGTCGGGGCGCCCTTGTCCGCCATCATCCTGAGCGTGATGGTCGCGAGCGCGTCGGCGAGATCGGCGGCGAAGGTCGGCGCGCCGCGCTGGTCGGCCACCACCTTCATCACGTCGCGCTCCTGGCCGTAGCGCAGCATGGTCTTGACGAAGTTCGACCGCCGCGCGCTCACGACCCAGGCGGTGCGCACGACCGCTGAGCGCGGATTGCCGAGGGTGACGGCGTATTCCCCGGCGGCCTTGCTCGCGCCGTAGACGCCGAGCGGTCGAACGGGCGCGTCGACCTCGTAAGGTTCCGAGCCGGTTCCGTCGAAGACATAGTCGGTCGACACATGGATCAGCGGGACGCCGGCGTCGCGCGTGGCCTCTGCGAGAACGGCCGGAACGAGCGCGTTCGTCTCGAAGGCCGCGGCGACCTCCGTCTCCGCCTTGTCGACGGCGGTGTAGGCGGCCGGATTGATCACGGCGTCGACCTTACGATCCGCGAGGAAGGCCTTCGTCGCCGAGAGATCGGTAAGATCGAGTTCCGCCCGGGACGGCGCGATGATCTCCACGCCCGCAGGCCAGTGTCGCGCCACGAGCTCGTGGCCGACCTGGCCGGAGCCGCCGGTGACGAGGATGACCGTCATAGCGTGCCCCGCCGCGCAAGGGCGCCGCCATCCGCGCCGGCGACCAGAGGCGCCCACCAGTCGCGGTTCGCGAGATACCAGGCGACCGTCTTCTCGATGCCGCTCTCGAAGCTCTCATCCGGCCGCCAGCCCAGTTCTCGCTCGATCTTGGAGGCGTCGATCGCGTAGCGCATGTCGTGGCCCGGCCGGTCGGTCACGAATTTGATGAGGTCGCGCCGGCTGTGGCCGAGCGGCGGCGCCAGCCGGTCGAGCAGGTCGCAGATGACATGGACGACGTCGAGGTTGGTCCGCTCGTTCCAGCCGCCGACATTGTAGCTCTCGCCGGGAACGCCGCGCTCCATGACAAGGGCGAGCGCCCTTGCGTGGTCCTCGACATAGAGCCAGTCGCGGATGTTCGCTCCGGCGCCGTAGACCGGCAGCTCGCCGCCGGACAGCCCGCGCAGGATCATCAGCGGGATCAGCTTCTCCGGGAAATGATACGGCCCGTAATTGTTGGAGCAGTTGGTGACGATGGTCGGCAGCCCGTAGGTCTCCCGCCAGGCGCGCACGAGATGGTCGGACGAGGCCTTGGAGGCGGAGTAGGGCGAGTTCGGCGCGTAAGGCGTCTCCTCGGTGAAGAAGCCGTCCGCGCCCAGCGTGCCGAACACCTCGTCGGTCGAGATGTGCATCATCCGGAAGCGTTTCTGCGCCTCCGGCGACAGCGCGCGGAAATGCCGGAGCGCCTCCTGCAGCACGGTGTATGTGCCGACCACATTGGTCTCCACGAACACGCCGGGCCCGTCGATCGAGCGGTCGACATGGCTTTCGGCGGCGAGGTTCATCACGCCGGTCGGCTGGTAGGTCTCGAACAGCCGGCGCATCGCCGCGGCGTCGCGGATGTCGGCCTTTTCGAAGCGGTAGCGGGGGTTGCCCTCCGCGCCCGGCAGCGAATTCAGGTTCGCCGCATAGGTCAGGGCGTCGACATTGACGACGAAGGCGCCGGTGTCGGCGAGGAGGTGCCGGACGACGGCGGAGCCGATGAAGCCGGCGCCGCCGGTCACCAGGATGCGCGCGTCGGCGAGACGATCGGCCATGGGGGAGGAAACCTTCGGCGCTGCAGGGGTCAGAACAGGTCGGGCGCGTCGGCGAGCAGCGGCGCGCGCCTGTCCTTGTCGGACAGCTGCGCCGCGTCCGGCTCGACCGGCCAGGCGATGCCGATCGCAGGGTCCGACCACAGCACGCCGCGGTCGCATTCGGCGGAATAATAGGAGGACACCTTGTAGGCGACCTCGGTGTCCGGTTCGATCGTGCAGAAGCCGTGCGCGAAGCCGGCGGGTACAAGAAGCTGCTCGCCCCGCTCGGCGGTCAGCGTCACCCCGACATGCTGGCCGAAGGTCCGCGAAGCCCTCCGGATGTCGACGGCGACGTCGTAGATCGCGCCGCGGACGCAGGACACCAGCTTGTCCTGCGCGAAGGGCGGCAACTGGAAATGAAGGCCGCGGATCGTGCCGACCGCGCGGGACAGCGACTTGTTCTCCTGGACGAACTCCAGAAAGACGCCCGCCTGCTCCCAGGCCGATTTCCGGTAGGTCTCGGCGAAGTATCCGCGCGCGTCGCCAAAATATTTCGGGCGCAGCTCGATCACCCCGTCGATCGGATGCCGGATGAACTCCATCTAAAACTCCGGATAAGGGCGGGTCCGACGAAGAGCCGCCGCAGTCGGCCGAAAGCGGTCATCGCGCGCCTGAGCATTCAGGCGACGTCTTGCTACTCCATGTCTGAAAATCATGGCAAGGGCTTGAAGTCGATTGCGGCCCATGGGGTAGAGTCGAGCAGGATCGGTCGACGGGGCGGGGTCGCCTTTCGGGAGCGAAAGCGTGGAGTTCAGCCTTGGCGAATGGGAGGAGCCGCGCGCGGGCGCCGTCTGTGACGCCGACGTCCTCGCGGTCCGGGGTCGTCTCTTCAGGACCGAAGGCGTCGAACGGCTCAGTCTCTTCATAGACGGGACTCCCGCTCTGGACCTGCAGCTGACGGCGCGTTCTGACGGAGGCCTGGATTTCGAAGGCCGTCTTCCGCTCGATCACCGTCCCGCCCGGCTTCCGCTCAGCTTGCGGGCGGACGCCGAGGAGGGCCTCGTCAATCTCTTCGGCGAGCGGGTCGTGTGGCGGGGGCGGTCCTGGCCCGCGCGACCGGCCATGCCGCTTGCGTCCTTTCACCGCGAGACGTTCGAACGGAGCGGCGCGCTCGCGGTGCGGGGGCGGGCCATGCTTGGCGACCAACCCTTCGCGTCGGTCGCGTTCTGGCGCGCCGGGCGTTGTCTGGCGACGGCGGCGCCTGACGGCGCCGGCGCCTTCGACGTCACCTTCGGCGCCCCCTTCGACGCGGTCCATGCGTGGCTTGCCGACGGCGACGGGAGGGAGATCTATGCCGGCCCGGTCGAGTCGGACCGCTGGCGCCTCGTCTCCGACGGCCTGACGCTTACCGCCGACGCCCCCGAGCAGGACGTCGACGGGCGCGTCCGCGCCGTCCTCGGGGGCGCCGATGCGTCGCGCGCCGCGCTGTGGGTGAATGGCCGCCTGTCTCCCCTTGCGTCGACCAGAGGATCGGACTCCGCGGGCATGCGCCTGGACGGTCCGTGGCGCGACGGGCCGCTCGCCGTCGTCGAGGCTTTCGTCAACGACCGGCTGGTCGCGCGGGAGCCCGTCTTCGTCCCGGATCGCACGGCGTTCGCCCAATTCCAGAAGGCGCTGAAGAGGCGGCTGCGGCTGACGGTCGTCCTCGCCTCGGGCGAGGAATGGCCGAAGACGGTGCCACTCAAGATGGCGTCCTCGCCGAACGGATGGCGCTTCTTCCTCCGCCGTCCGCCGGATCGCGAGCCGCTGGCGCTCGGCGAGGATGAGATCGCGGGGCTGGCGATCACGCCGGCCGGGTTCTCCTACGTCTCGTCCGACAGGCAGTTCCGCCAGAGCTTCAAGGGTCAGGACGACAAGACGATCGAGGCCGCCGCCTGGCGCCCGCTGGCGCGGCCGGCGGTGCTGCCCTCCGGCGTGGTCGCGCCGATCGCGAAGCCCCGGCCCTTGCGCGTCGTCGTGGTGCGGGCCGAGGCGCTGCCGACCGACGAGATCTATATCGCGGAGCCGATGAGGTCGCTCGTCGCAGCGGGCGACGCAGAGCTCGTCTTCGTCGACACGGACGACGAGGAGATCAAAGGTCTCGCCTGCGGGACCACGATTGCGCCGGGCGACGTCGTGATCGTCGTCCGCTACGCCACGTCGCGCTGGCTGCGGCACCTTGCGGCGGCGAAGCCGGACGTCTCGATCGTCTATCTCATGGACGACGACTTCCTGGCCGCGATCGACACGCCCGGCCTGCCGCAGCCCTATCGCCGGCGGATGGCGGACGTCGCGCGCTTCGACCTTCCCGCGATGCTGGCGCTGGCGGACCGGGTGGTCGTGACCTCCGACTATCTCGCGCGGGCCTACGCGTCGCCCAAGACCGCGCTGCTTGAGCCGCCCCGGATCCGATGCGACGTGGGGCTCGATCACCACGCCGCAGGGGGGCCGTTGCGCATCGGTTATCACGGGACCAACAGCCACGCCGACGATCTCGAAATGATCGCGCCGGCGCTGATTTCCGCCCTCGACGCGTGCCCCCAGGCGCGGCTCGAGCTGTTTTCCGCGAGCGCCGCGGTGGGGCGCCTCGGCGAGCATCCGCGGGTCGACATTCTGGCGCCGACCTCCTGGGCCGACTACAAACGCCACGCGGTCGAGACGCCGTGCCACGTCACGCTGGCTCCGATGCTCGACACGCCCTACAACGCCGGCAAATCCATCATAAAGTTCCTGGACGCGGCCTCGTCAGGCGCGGTCGGCGTCTATTCCGACCTGCCGCCCTATCGCGGCTTCGTGGGGCACGGCCGGGACGGCTTCCTCGCCCCGAACGATCCGGACCGCTGGACCGAGACGCTCGTCGACCTGCTTCAGGCGCCCGGGCGCATCGCCGAGGCGGCGCGCGCCTGCCGGGAGACGGCGGGACGCCGCCGGCCGATCGCAGCGGCGACGGCGTTCTGGCGCAGGCTCCTGATTTCGGACGATGGCTAAGAACGGGCGTTTCGCCGCCTCGGCCAGCTTGCAAAACGGCGGAGTCTTGACTAGAACCCGGCGCGAACCGGCGTCGCCGCGGGCCTGGACGGCTCGCGCGGATCCGCCAGAGCTTTTCGAACGATCGACGCGAGGCGCCGCGATTGCGGCCGGCGTCTTGGGAACGAGACCGATGAAGATCCGCAACTCGCTGAAGTCGCTGCGCAATCGCCACCGCGACAACCGCATCGTGCGCCGCAAGGGCCGCGTCTACATCATCAACAAGACCCAGAAGCGCTACAAGGCCCGTCAGGGCTGAGTCCGCCTCAATCGATGTCTGGTCCCGTCGCTTATCTGCGCGGGAGCGTTTGACGGTGGCCGCGCGGGCGCTAAGCTCTGCGCATGATCCGTTGCGCACTATCGATCGCCCTCGTAGTCACGCTGGCCGGAGCGCCGGCGTTCGCCCAAAGCCCGCCGCCGCCTGAAGCGGGCCCGGCGCAGCCCCTCGTCTCCGAGCCCGCGCCGGCCCCGGACGGGCAGGCGGCGAAGCCCGGCCTGTCCCAGGCGGACGGTCACGCCAAAGCGATCGACGAACTGCTCGCCCGGCTCGCCAAGACCGACAATCCCGACAGCGCCCGGCGCATCGCGGCCGCCGTTCAGGCGATGTGGAGCCGTTCGGGCAGCGACACCGTCGATCTGCTGATCGCGCGCTCGCTCGACGCGCAGCGAAAGACGAAGCTCGACGTCGCCGTCAAGCTGATGGACGAGGCGATCGGCCTGCGGCCGGACTACGCCGAAGGCTGGAACCGCCGCGCCACGCTGCGGTTCATGGCCAAGGACTACGACGAGGCGATGGCCGACATCCACGAAACGCTGATCCGCGAACCGCGCCATTTCGGCGCCTGGATGGGCCTCGGACGGATCCTGCAGGATTCGGGGTTCAAGGCGAAGGCGCTCGCAGCCTATCGCCGCGCGCTCGACATCTATCCCGCCATCAAGGGACTGAAGCGCGAAGTGGACGACCTCGCGCTCAAGGTCGAAGGCCAGCCGATCTGATGCCCCCGGCAGCCGTCGCGGCGGCCGCGGCCGCGGCCGCCCTGGCGCTCGGCCTGTGTCTGGCCGCCGTCAGCGGCGTCGAGGCGCGCCCGGCCGCGGCCGGCGCGAAGCCGCACGCCCGCCGGATCGCCGTGACCGGCGGCGCGCTCAACGTCGTCACGCTCGGCCCGTCGCGCGGCGGCTCAGGCCCGCCGCTGCTGCTCCTGCACGGCGCGAGCGGCAATCTGAAGGATCTGCAGGAATCGATCGGCCGGCGTCTCGCCGTCCGCCATCGCGTCATTCTGGTCGATCGTCCGGGACACGGGCGGAGCGACCGGCTGGGCGGCCGCGAGATGTCGTCGCCCGCCCGCCAGGCCGACGCCATCGCTCAGGCTCTCGACGCCTTGGGCGTCGGCAGGGTCGTCGTGGTCGGCCACTCCTGGTCTGGGGCGCTCGCGACGAATCTCGCGCTCGACCATCCCAGTCATGTGGCGGGCCTCGTCGTCCTCTCCGGGGCGACGCACCCCTATCCCGGCGGGGCGGCCTGGTACAACGAGATCGCGGCGACGCCTCTGCTCGGTCCGATCTTCGTCGCGACGCTGGTCCGCCCGATCGGCGAGCGTCGCTTCGAAGACGGCGTCGCCTCGACCTTCAGGCCGAAGGCGCCGCCGCCGGGCTATCTGGAGCGCACGGACGCCAAGCTGCTGCTCCGTCCGTCGGAATTTGAGGCGAACGCCGAGGATCTTGTCGATCTCAAGCCGTTCCTCGTCCGTCAGGCGCCGCGCTATGGCGCGATCCGCGCGCCCACGACGATCATCACCTCCGACAAGGACGACGTGGTGTCGCCCGAACTCCACTCGCGCGCCCTGCGCCGGCAGATCCGCGGATCGAAGCTGGTCGTGATCCCGGGCGTCGGGCATATGCCGCATTGGAACGCGACTGACCGGGTGGTGGCGGAGATCGAGGCGGTCGTCGCGAAGGCGCGGCGCTAGGCGGCGGCACTTTCAGGCGTGACCGGCCTCTCCCGAGAGCTTTCCGAGGTCGATGCCGATCTTGGCGAGAGCGCGCTCGTACTTCGTGTCGACCTCCTCGCCGAACACCAGCGCGCCGTCGGCGGGACAGTTCAGCCAGCCATTCGCCTGAATTTCGCTTTCGAGCTGGCCCGGCGCCCAGCCGGCGTAACCGAGCGCGAGCAGCGCGCGTTCCGGGCCGGCGCCTTTGGCGATCGCCTTCAGGATGTCGAGCGTCGCCGTCAGGCAGATGCCGTCGTCGATCGGCAGCGTCGAATCCTCGATCATGAAGTCGGCCGAATGCAGCACGAAGCCGCGCCCGGATTCCACCGGGCCCCCGCGCAGCACCTGTATGGCTCCGGCTGCGTCGGGGAGGCGGATCTCGTCGCCCGCGGGGATGACGTCGAGCTGAACCAGCAGGTCGGGGAAGCTGATGTGAGGCGCGGGCTTGTTGACCACGATGCCCATCGCGCCCTCAGCGGAGTGCGCGCAGACATAGATCACTGTCCGCGAGAAGCGGTCGTCGGACATCGAGGGCATGGCGACCAGAACCTGGCCGTCGAGATAACCCGAGCGGTCCTTGCGGTTCGGCGGACGTTTGCGAAGCAGCTGCGGCATCACGGATGAAATTAGGGAGCATCCCGGGCTTTTGGAAGGCGTGTGGGCGCGAACTCGAACGCGACCGACGGCCGCGATCGAATTCGCGACGACTGTGCTCACGGCAGTTTGCGTTGGTCGACCTGCGCGAAGCTCTATCTTCCGGCGCGATGACGCGCTCTCCGGCCCTTCTCGTCCTGCTGTCGCTAGGGATCGCGTCCCCGTGCGCGGCGGAGCCGACTTCGCCCTGGGCGATCGATGGGCCGGCCGCCTTGCGCCTCGTCGACGCCGGCGCCGGCCCGGCGCCGGACACGCGGCTCGCCGCGATCGCCATTCGGCTCGACCGCGGCTGGAAGACCTACTGGCGCCAGCCCGGGGCGAGCGGCGTGCCGCCGCGCTTCGATTTTTCCGGCTCGAGCAATCTGGCGGAGGCGAGCGTCGCTTTTCCTGCGCCGGAGCGGCAGGCGGACGGGGACGGCGTGGTCAACGTCTATCACGACGCGGTGACGCTGCCGGTGACGGTGCGCCCGCGCGATCCGTCCACGCCTGTGACGTTGAAGCTGGTCGCGGATTACGGCGTCTGCGAAGCCGTCTGCGTGCCGATGCGCTCGGAGACGACGCTGGAGCTCGGAACGTCAGGGGGCCGCGACGGTCCGGCGGCTGCGGACGTTCGCCGCGCGGAAACGAAGACGCCCAAGCCGATGCGCCTCGGCGATCGCGCCCCGCTCGCGGTTGAAACGGTCACCCGCGTCTCGGGTCCGGACGGAGCGGCCGCCCTCGACATCGAGGTCGCCGTTCCGGAGGAGGGCGGCGCTCCGACGCTTTTTGCAGAGACGGGCGCCGGCGACTACGCGCCGGCGCCCGAACCCATCGGCGCACCGGAGAAGGGCAGGGCGCGCTTCCGCATGACCTTCGAGGAGCGCGACCTGCCCGCGTCCGGCGTCAAGCTGACGCTCGCGGCCGGAGGCGCGGCGATCGAGACTGCGGTCGCCCTCGACGCCGTCGGCGGCAAGCCTTAAATCTCCCGCTGAAGCGGACGGCGACCGCCTTCCGCGCTCCCGAGGAGAGCTTGCCATGGCGATCGAGGTCGGCGCCCGCCTGCCCAACACCACTTTTCGTCGCCTCGGCCCGAATGGGCCGGAGACGGTGATGGCGGACGAGCTGTTCGCCGGTAAGAAGGCCGTGCTGTTCGCCGTCCCCGGCGCGTTCACGCCGACCTGCCACAAGAACCATCTGCCCGGCTATCTCACCAACCTCGACGCGCTGCAGGCCAAGGGCGTGGACGTCGTCGCCGTCACGTCCGTCAACGACCCCTTCGTAATGAACGCCTGGGCCGAGGCGACCGGCGCAAAAGACAAGATCGAGTTCCTGTCCGACGGCAATGGCGACTTCGCCACGGCGATCGGCCTCGACTT
Source organism: Hansschlegelia sp. KR7-227 (assembly GCF_049446035.1). Classification (NCBI taxonomy): domain Bacteria; kingdom Pseudomonadati; phylum Pseudomonadota; class Alphaproteobacteria; order Hyphomicrobiales; family Methylopilaceae; genus Hansschlegelia; species Hansschlegelia sp. KR7-227. The sequence goes on along the minus strand of NZ_JBMSEA010000002.1, from coordinate 192,456 downwards.
CGACGCCTCCGCCGGCGGGCTCGGGCTCCGCTCCAAGCGCTACGCGATGGTGCTCGACGATATGACGGTGAGCTATCTCGCCGTGGAGGACTCGCCCGGCAAGGCGGACCTGTCCAGCGCCGAGGCGCTGCTCGCCTCTCTCTGACGTCGCGGCCCGCCGGGCTGCCGGCGGGCCGCATCCTCCCCGAGCAGGCTCTTTGCAAGCGCGCGTTCGGTCGACAGCACGCAGCGTCCGGGCGTCCCCCGACAGCAAGCACTGTAACTGAGGCGGAACCCAATACCCTCGCCTTCCGTTGCCCCTGCATGCATAGGAGGCGAGCGTGGGTCTTGATCGCGACATTCTGAGCAGCCTGGGCGAGACGCTGCGGCAGAAGCATGTGACCGATCTCGATCGTGCTTTGCCCGACGAGCTCGAGCGTCTCTGCGCCGAAATGCGGCTCATGGCTGTCAAGGGCGAGGGCCGCGCCTCCTCCGAAACTGACGCCGATCGACCGTTGACGAGGCGTTCGCCGGCTTTGACGAGGTCGCCATAGACCGCCCCAACGAGGCGCCGCAGTCGGTTCACAGGCGGCGCGCCCTGCTCGTCGCCCGCAACTGGAGGAGCCAGGTACGACGCGATATCCACCGACCTGTCTTCGGTTCCCCTTGGCTCGAACGTAAAATTGGCTCTAGCCTGCGATTCGGGCGACAGAGAACCCGGCTGGGAGACAGGCTATGGCGAAGTTCGAGGTCTACAAGGACAAGAAGGGCGAGTTCCGCTTCCGCTTCCTCGCGTCGAACGGCGAACCGATGTTCGGCTCCGAGGGCTACGCGGCCAAGGCGTCGGCCATGAAGGCGATCGAATCGATCAAGAAGAACGTCGTCGACGCCAAGGTGGACGACCAGACCGTCAAGGACGAGTGACCTGTCGGCCGCGACCCTCACGCCGGGTCCTGGCGTCGCGGCGAAGAGCCGTCTGAGCGGCTACACGTTCTACGAGTTCTTCGCGGGCGGCGGCATGGTGCGGGCCGGGCTCGGCCCCTCCTGGCGCTGCACGTTCGCAAATGACCTCTCGCCGAAGAAGGCTGCGAGCTATCGCGCGAATTGGGGCGGCGACGAGCTGCAGGTCGGCGACGTGCACGATGTGCGCGCCGATCAGCTTCCCGGCCGCGCCGATCTCGCGTGGGGCTCCTTTCCCTGTCAGGACCTGTCGCTCGCCGGGCGCGGCGCCGGGCTCGCAGGGACCCGCTCCGGGGCGTACTGGGGTTTCATGGCGCTGGTCGGCCGTTTGCGCGCCGAGGGCCGGCCCCCGCGTATTCTTGCGCTTGAAAACGTGTGCGGCGCGCTCAGCTCGCGCGGCGGCGGCGATTTCGCGGCGATCGGGCGGGCGCTGTCTGAAGCCGGCTATCGCTTCGGCGCGCTGGTGATCGACGCCGCTCTCTTCGTCCCCCAGTCGCGGCCACGGCTGTTCATCGTCGCGGTCGACCGGGACGAGGCGGACGCGCCTGCGATCACCACGGCGGGGCCGGACCCGCGATGGCATTCGAAGGCGCTGCTTGCGGCCGTCGCCCGACTCGACGCGCAGACCCGGACGGACTGGCTATGGTGGCGCCTTCCGCCGCCCTGCGCCAACGCGCTCCGTCTCGAGGATCTCATAGAGGACCCACCGGTCGGCGTCCGCTGGCACGGGCAAGACGAAACGGCGGCGCTCGTCGCGCTCATGTCTCCGTTGCACCAGGAGCGGTTGGCGGCGCTGAAGCGAAGCGGCGCTCGCCGGATCGGCACGATCTACAAGCGCATCCGCCCGGACGGGGCGGGCGGCAAGAGACAGGCCGCCGAAGCCCGCTTCGACGGTCGCGCGGGTTGCCTGAGGACGCCCGCCGGCGGCTCCAGTCGCCAGACGCTGGTCGCGATCGAGAACGGCGCGGCGCGCACGCGGCTGCTCTCGCCGCGGGAGGCGGTCCGGCTGATGGGGCTGAGCGACGACTATATTTTGCCGGCAAGATATAACGACGCCTATCGGCTGGCCGGCGACGGGGTGGTCGCGCCCGTCGTGCGATTCCTTGCGAACAATCTGTTTGAACCGCTGCTCCATGCGGAAGGAGCGGCGAGAGCGAGAGAGCGGCTTGCGGGGTGACGCGGCCCCCACGTCTTCAACCGGCCCGTTGTCGCCGGGTCGGCCCACGACCGTGATCGCGGCGCTCGGCGGGGACGTCGCGCCTGAAAGCCGCGGGAGGCGGAGCGCGACGGTTCATTCGCAGGCGGCCTTGACCTAAAGATTCGATCTATGGCCGCTCTCACGCTTCCCTCCCCCGAACGCTCCGCCGTCATGCGCGCTGTGAAGGGCCGCGACACCAGGCCGGAGATGGTCGTGCGCCGCGCCGCCCACGCGCTCGGCTACCGCTTCCGCCTCCACCGCAAGGACCTGCCGGGCAGCCCCGACCTCGTCTTTCCCTCGCGGAAGAAGGCGATCTTCGTCCATGGCTGTTTCTGGCACGGCCACGATTGCGCCCGCGGCGCCCGCATGCCGAAGACGAACGCCGAGTATTGGACAGTCAAGATCGCGCGGAACATGGCGCGGGACGCGCGGGTGCGCGGGGAGCTTCAGGCCCTTGGCTGGGAGACGCTGACGCTGTGGGAGTGCGAACTGAAGAATCCGGACCAGCCGGCGGAAGCGCTCAGCGCCTTCCTCGGGCCCGGGCCGGGGCGGGCGTCTTGCTCGGGGTCGTGAGAATGTAGGCGCCGACGCCGATGAGCGCGGCGCCGATCGGCATCGAGAAGAAGAGCAGAATCTGGAGCGTCGTCATTCGCGCAGTCCTCGCAGGGCGCGTCTCGCCACCAAATGTAGGACGATGCTGAACGGAAAACAAACCGCCACGAAGACGATGAGCAACCACGTCGGCGCGGTCTGCGCGGCGAGCATGCTGAAGATCGGGGCGAAGCCGCCCACTGCGGCGACGGCGATCGCGAGCCCGTTCACATAGGTCGCCGTAAGCTTCAGCCGCTCATTGTGGGACAGATCGCCCAAGCGCGTCTCACTCGTCCATCTTCAGCGCGGCGATGAAGGCCTCCTGCGGAATCTCCACGCGGCCGAACTGACGAAGCTTCTTCTTGCCGGCCTTCTGCTTGTCGAGCAGCTTGCGCTTGCGGCTGGCGTCGCCGCCGTAGCATTTCGCGGTCACGTCCTTGCGCAGCGCCCGAATGGTCTCGCGGGCGATGATCTTGCCGCCGATCGCCGCCTGAACCGGGATGACGAAGAGGTGCGGCGGGATCAGCTCCTTGAGCTTCTCGCACATCACCCGGCCGCGGGCCTCCGCGCGGGTGCGGTGGACCAGCATCGAGAGCGCGTCGACCGGCTCGGCGTTGACGAGGATCGACATCTTCACGAGGTCGCCGACCCGGTAGTCGGTGATGTGGTAGTCGAACGAGGCGTAGCCCTTGGAGATCGATTTCAGCCGGTCGTAGAAGTCGAACACCACCTCGTTCAGCGGCAGGTCGTAGACCACCATGGCGCGCTTGCCGACATAGGACAGGTCGATCTGCAGGCCGCGCCGGTCCTGGCAGAGCTTCAGCACGGCGCCGAGATAGTCGTCCGGGGTCAGGATCGTCGCCTTGATCCAGGGCTCGTTGATCTCGGCGATCTTCATCACGTCCGGCATGTCGGCCGGATTGTGCAGATCGATCTCGGTCCCGTCGGTGAGGTTGATCTTGTAGATCACCGAGGGCGCGGTCGCGATCAAATCGAGGTTGAACTCGCGCTCCAGCCGCTCCTGGATGATCTCCAGATGCAGCAGGCCGAGGAAGCCGCAGCGGAAGCCGAAGCCGAGCGCGGCCGAGCTCTCCATCTCGAAGGAGAAGCTGGCGTCGTTGAGGCGCAGCTTGCCCATCGCGGCGCGCAAATCGTCGAAGTCGGCGGCGTCGACGGGGAAGAGGCCGCAGAACACCACGGGCTGGGCGGGCTTGAAGCCCGGAAGCATCTGGGCCGTCTGGCGCTTGTCCTCGGTGATGGTGTCGCCGACGCGGGTGTCCGCCACCTCCTTGATGGAGCCGGTGAAGAAGCCGATCTCGCCGACGCCGAGCTCCGCGATGTCGGTCATCTTCGGGGTGAAGACGCCGATTCGATCGACGTCGTAGACGGCGTCGGCGCCCATCAGGCGGATCTTCATGCCCTTCTTCAGGACGCCGTCAACGATCCGCACCAGCACGACGACGCCAAGATAGGTGTCGTACCAGCTGTCGACCAGCAGCGCCTTCAGCGGCGCCGCGCGGTCGCCCTTCGGCGGCGGCAGACGCTTGACGATCGCCTCCAGCACGAGGTCGATGCCGAGGCCGGACTTGGCCGAGATCGGCACCGCGTCGGAGGCGTCGAGGCCAATCACCTCCTCGATCTGCTCCTTCACCCGCTCGGGCTCGGCGGCGGGCAGGTCGATCTTGTTCAGGACGGGCACGATCTCGTGGCCGTTGTCGAGCGCCTGGTAGACATTGGCGAGCGTCTGCGCCTCAACGCCCTGGCTCGCGTCGACCACCAGCAGCGAGCCCTCGCAGGCGGCGAGCGACCGGGAGACCTCGTAGGCGAAGTCGACGTGCCCCGGCGTGTCCATGAGATTGAGGATGTAGGTCTGGCCGTCCTGCGCGGGGTAGGTGAGGCGCACCGTCTGCGCCTTGATGGTGATCCCGCGCTCCTTCTCGATGTCCATCGAGTCGAGCACCTGCTCGGTCATCTCGCGGGCCTGCAGCCCGCCCGTGAGCTGGATGAGACGGTCGGCGAGCGTCGACTTTCCGTGGTCGATATGCGCGACGATCGAGAAGTTGCGAATGTTGTTTTGCGGTGCGGCGGCCATGGCGCCGCGGATAGCAGGGGGCGAGCGCAACGGCAAGGAGATCAGGCGCTCGGCGGCGTCCGATCGATTGGTCGTCCGCCGCGCTGGGGCCGCGAACGAGGCGGTCAGGGTCCGCCGGTCGATCCTTCGCCCGATTGGTCCTCCGCGACGCCCTCCCCGGCGGGCACGGTCGTTGAGCGCGCTCGTCGGTTCTCTGCGCGCCTGCTTCCGCTTCCTTCAGCGCCGAGATTATTCCGGCCCGCGCTCGCCACACTGCCCGTCCGGCGAGCGGCCCGAGCGGCTCGAGGTCAGCGTTCGCGCTGACGGACGACGCCGCTCGGAACCGCGCCGGCACAAAAAGACGTCAGGGAGGACGACGAAATGGCGACGTTGAGAGATGCGCGCGCAAGAGCAGGGCGATCCGGCCGCGCGGCGATTCTGGCGGGAGCCGCCCTTGCGGCGGCGGCGTTCGCGGCGCCCCAGCCGTCGGAGGCCGCTCCAGGTCCGAAGGTGACGACCGACACTGGTCCGGTCCGCGGCTTCGTGGAGGGCGACGTCGCCCGCTTCTACGGCATTCCCTATGCGCAGCCGCCGGTCGGCCCGCTGCGCTGGATGCCGCCTCGGAAGATGAAGAGCTGGACCAAGGTGCTCGACGCCACGACGTTTGGGCCCCAATGCCTGCAAGTCACGACGCTCGGCCCGTTCGCAGGCCCGCAGAACACCAATGAGGACTGTCTCTATCTCAACGTTTACGCGCCGGCGGCCAATCTGGGCGCGGGCAAGCTGCCCGTGATCGTGTGGATCCACGGCGGCGGCAATGTCGACGGCGCGAGCGACGCCTATGACGGCTCCAAGATGGCGCGCGACGGCAAGACGGTCGTGGTCACGATGAACTATCGCCTGAACCTGATGGGCTTCTTCGCGCATCCGGCCATCAACGCGGAAGGGCACCCCTTCGGCAATTATGGCGTCATGGACCAGCAGTCCGTGCTGCGGTGGGTGAAGCGGAACATCGCGGCCTTCGGCGGCGATCGGAACAACGTGACGCTCGGCGGGCAGTCCGCCGGCGCCTCGGACACCATGGCCAACATGACCTCGCCGCGCTCGGCGGGCCTGTTCCACCGCGCCATCCTGCAGAGCGGGGTGGGCTCGACCACTCCGCTCGCAACCGCCGAGACCAACGCGAAGAACATGGCGGTCGCGGCCGGCTGCGGCTCGGGCGCGGACGCCGCGACCGCCGCCTGCCTGCGCCGGCTCACGCCCCAGCAGGTCTTCAACCTGGCGGGCACGCAAAGCGCCAACAGCGCCTATATCAGCGGCCTCATCGAAGACGGCCAGGTCATTCCCGGCCGGTTCGTGGACGCCCTGGCGTCCGGCGACTTCAACAAGATGCCCGTCATGAGCGGCGCGACGATCGACGAGGCGACCTTCTCGCTCGGCATCGCGCAGTATTTCCGGCCGGGACAGACGCCCGCGACGGAGGCCGACTACAAGGCGAGGCTCGCGATCTACGGCGGACCGACCTATCCGGCGAACGCGCAGGCCCGTGTCCGGAGAAGCTATCCCTTGTCGGCCTACGCCTCGCCGCTGCTGGCGCTGAGCGCCATCGCCAGCGACACGACCCAGTGCACGCAGCTCAACACCAACATGCTGCTCTCAAGCCAGGTGCCGGTCTACGCCTACCAGTTCGCGGATCGGACGGCGCCGACCTACTTCCCCAAGATGCCGGGCTATCTGTCGCTCGCCTATCACACGGCCGACATCCAGTATCTCTTCCCTGGCTGGCATGGCGGCGACGAAGGCATCCCGCACAACCTCAACGCCAAGCAGCGGAAGCTGTCCAACGAGCTCGTCACGGCCTGGACCAACTTCGCCTGGTCGGGCAATCCGAACGGCGTCGGCAACAGCCCGTGGCCCCGCTTCACGGCCAGGAAGTACCTGCCCGGGGTGCTGGAGCAGAACATCCCGTTCTCGCAGCCGATCACGCCGGCGGCCTTCGTCGCCGAACACAAATGCAATCTGTGGGACCAGATCCTGCCCTATCACCCGCGCGTGACCGCATCCGCCGCCACGAAATGACGACCGGGGTGTCGTCAACTCCGATCGATGACGAATGAAGGACCCCGGGGGCTCGTCCCCCGGGGTTTCGCGTTGGAAAGCCAGAAAACGCCGCAGCTGCATCTCGCAGCCGCGCAACTCCTCTTAATCGAAGAAAGCTTGATAGAAGTAGGAGCCCTCTATGATGCGGCGCAGTATAGGTCAGATTGCGCGCCCTTTACGACTTCGCTCTGGCGTTGAATGTGTGATTTATTGCTGACAACGTTGAAAGCCGACGTCAGACTACGGCGAAGGGTCGTCGAATGCAGGGCCCGCGCAGTGGAAAGCCTGATGCGGCGGGACAACGCGAAGGCCAAGGGCATGCTCGACGAGATGTCCGCGGGAGCTGCGCCGGAACCGCCCCGTGTCGAGGTGTGGGACAGCCACTACGCTCCGGCGAGCCAGGCGTTCGCCCGGTTCCGCGAGGCGGTGTGTTCGGCCTTCATGCCATGGACGCCGCAATTCGCGGGCTCCGACTTCCACGGTCGGGTGCAAAGCATCGCCCTTGAAAACGGAGCCGTCGGCCGGGTCCATACGAGCTCGATCGTCGCCCGGAAGACGATGCGAGACATCGCGAACTCGTCCGTCGAGTGCCTGCACGGCAATTACGTGTTCTCAGGCGAACTCCAGGTCGAACAGGCCGGGGAGCGCGTCGTCGCCAAGCCCGGCGAGCTGGTCCTCTATCACAGCCATGTGCCCACCGTTCTGACGGAGAAGCCGGATTGCGGCTGCGACAATCTCGCTTTCATCATCCCTACTGCGCGGTTGAGGATGGGCGACGGCTTCGACAGCCGCGATCTGACGCGCCTGGGTCCGGCGGGAAGGCCGATCGAGCCGCTGGTTGCGTGCCTCGACATGCTGACGCGGGAGCTGTCGTCGCCCTCTTCGGCCGGCCAGCTGTCGGCGTTGCTCGACGCTTGCGCCTGCCTGCTTCCGATTTCGCTCGACGACGGCGTCGAGGCCGTCAGGCGCGGCCAGCCGCGGGAACGCCGCGGCTTGCTGGACGACGTCATGCGGTTCGTGGACCAGAACATTGCCGATCCCGATCTCAAGCCGTGGCGGGCGGCCGAGCGCTTCGGAGTGTCGGAACGCTACGTCCACAAGCTGTTCATCCGCTCGGGCACGACGTTCGGAGGCTACGTGACCGCTGAGCGTCTGGAACGCATCCGATCGGAGCTGGTCACGATGCGTGGACGACGGCCGCCGATCTCGGAGCTCGCCTTCCGGTGGGGCTTCGCCGACATTTCGACCTTCAACCGGGCCTTCAAGCGCAGGTTCGGACGCACGCCGAAGGACTATCGCGCCTAAGTCGCGACCAGGCGCTCACTCGCCCGCGACGATCTCCGTCGCCGTCGCGCGGCGCCGGTCGCGGATGGCGCCGAGCAGGCGACCTGTCACATGCCAGAAGCCGCGGTGACTCCCCTTGTGATAGGCGGAGTCGGCCGGCAGGGCCTCGCACAGCCGGCGATGGGCGGCGCCGAGCGCGTGGTAGGGCAAACGCGGCAGCAGATGGTGCAGCCCGTGGTAGCGCAGGCCGACGGGCGCCCAAAGCATGGGAAGCGTCGCCGGCGGCGGCACGTTGACCGAGTCGAGGAACTGGCCCGTCGACGTCATCTCGTCGCCCTCGTTCTCCCAGTGATGGGCGGCGAGCGTCCGGACCTGGTTGAGGACAGCCACGGCGGAGCCGAGGGCGAGCGCGGTCAGGAAGATTTGGAGCGGAATGACGCCCGCGATCGTGAGCCCGAGAAAGGCGATCGCCCAGGCCGAGCAGAGGACTTCGAGCGTGATCCAGAGCGGGCGCTGCGCCTCCGTCGGATGGTCGCGCTTGTAGTGCGGGTTGATCGAGAGCGCCGAACAGCGCTCGATCATGAAGGTCCTCACCGGCGGAAGGATCGCGGCGAGCGGCGCCAGCACGGCGAAACGGATCAGCAGCCCGATAGGCGCCAACGCCGAGACGAGCACGAAGCCGATCACGTGCCAGACCGTCTGGCGGGCGAGCGGCATGTATTCCGGGTCGAGGATCGTGCCGTAGCGCGACTTGGCGTGATGCTGGTTGTGAACGCCCTCATACATCAGCGAGGGCACGAGATAGGGCACGCCGATCAGAACGTTGTAGCCGGCCTTGAAGCCCGGCACGTCGCTCGCCCGCAGATGGCTGACCTCGTGGATGAAGCTGACGCCGCGATAGAAGGCGAGCACGGAGACGACGAAGGCGGCGGCCTTCAGGCCGAACGTCGGGAGCAGGATCGCGCCCGCGAAGCCGGCGTAGGCCACGCAGGCGGTGAGAACGAGGTCCGCCCAGTAGATCGCGGGCTTCGCGGCCGTCAGGTCCGCGCAGATCTTGTGCGCGGCGGCGGCGAGCTGGCGTTCCGGGAGCGCTGCGAGGTCGGGTGCGGCTGCGGACAAGACGGGCCTTCGGGTCGATGGTCGAAAGGGGTAATTTAAGACCCCTATATCGCTCGGGGACGCGGCGGGACAATAGCATCGTCGTCGGCCGGGGGACACCCGCGGGCCATGCCGCGACGACGCGGCCGCTCTGCGACGCGCAAGGGACCGCGCGTTATTTGGCGACCGCCTTCTCGCGGGCCTTCTCGTCCGTCTTGGTTTTCGCCTCGCCCTCGAAGGCGGCCTTCATGCGGGCGCGGATGGTCGCCTGGCGGCTGGCGCTGGAGATCTTGGCCCCCATCAGGTCCGTGACGTAGAACACGTCGACCGCGCGCTCGCCGAAGGTCGCGACATGGGCGGAGGCGATGTTGAGGTTGAGACGCGAGATCGCGTTGGTGAGCTCGTAGAGCAGGCCCGGCCGGTCGAGGCCGACCACCTCGATCACGGTGTGGCGGTCCGACCAAGCGTTGGTGACGGTGACCTCGGCCGGAATCTCGAAGGCGCGGGCCCGGCTCCTCGCCCCCGCCCTGGCCTTGTTGGCGACGATCTCGAACAGCCGGATCTCGCCGCGCAGGGACTGCTCCACGCTGTCGGCGATGCGACGCGCGCGGCGGAGTTCGTCGTCGTCCTCGGCGAAGGCGCGGCCGATGAAGATCGAATCGAGCGCGAAGCCGTCGGTCGTGGTGTGGATGTGCGCGTCGACGATGTTGGCGCCGGCCGCCGCGCAGGCGCCGGCGATCACCGACAGGAGCTTCGGATGGTCGGGCGCGAAGACGGTGAGCTCGGTCACGCCGCGGAACGCGTCCGTCGCGATCGCGGTCGCGAGCTTCTCGTCGGCCGCGTCGGCGCCCGCAAGCAGGCGAGCGTGGCGCTCCGCCCGCTCCGGCTCCACCTTGAGCCAGTAGGGAGGATAGTGGCGTTGGGCATAGGCCTCGAACGCCGCGTCCGTCCAGTCGGAGAGCCGCTCGCGCAGTTCGTGCTTGGCGGTGTCGACGAGATTTCTGCGGTCCCCCGCGGAATGGCCGCCGGTCAGCACGAGCTCGGTCGCCCAATAGAGCGTGCGCAGAAGCTGGCCCTTCCAGCCGTTCCACACCCCCGGCCCCACCGCCTTGATGTCGGCGATCGTCAGGATGAGCAGCATCTTCAGCCGCTCCGGCGACTGAACGATCTTGGCGAAGTCGTCGATCGTGCGGCGGTCCGACAGGTCGCGCGACTGGGCGACGATCGACATCGTCAGATGCTGCTCGATCAGCCAGGCGACCGTCTCGGTCTGCTGCGGCGACAGGCCGAGCCGCGGGCAGAGCCGCCGCGCGATCTTCGCGCCGGCGACCGAATGGTCCTCAGGGCGACCCTTCGCGACGTCGTGCAGGAACAGCGCGACATAGAGCGCGGTGCGGTCGCGCACCGTCGGCATCAGCTCGTTGGAGAGCGGATGGTTGTCGGCCTCTTCGCCGGCGTCGATCTGGGCGAGGATGCCGACCGCCCGCAGCAGGTGCTCGTCCACCGTGTAGTGGTGGTACATGTTGAACTGCATCATCGCGACGATGCGCCCGAAGTCGGGAATGAAGCGGCCGAGCACGCCGGTCTCGTTCATCCGCCGGAGGATCGTCTCGGGCGACCGGCGCGAGGTCAGAATCTCGAGAAACAGCGCGTTCGCCTCGGCGTTGTCGCGCAGGCGGCCGTCGATGAGCTTCAGCGACTTGGTGAGCAGCCGGACCGCATAAGGGTGCAGCGCGAGGCCGTTCGCGTCCGCGATCGCGAAGAACCGGATCATGTTCACGGGGTCGGTCGCGAAGGTCTTGTCGTCGCGAACGTTCAGCCGGTCGTGGTCGATCACGAAGCCGGCGTTCTCCTTGACCGAACGGATGCGCGGGCGGCGGAAGCGGGTGAGGAAGCGGTCGAGCCTCGGCTTCGGCTTGTCCTGCCGCTCCTCGAGCGCATGGCACATGATGGCGGTGAGGTCGCCGACGTCCTTCGCGACAAGGAAGTAGTGCTTCATGAAGCGTTCGACGTCGCGCAGGCCGGGATGCTCGGTGTAGCCGAGCGCGACCGCGATCTCGCGCTGCAGGTCGAAGGACAGCCGGTCCTCGGCCCGCCCCGTGATGAAATGCAGGTGGCAGCGCACCGCCCAGAGGAAGTCCTCGCACTTCCGGAACAGGCGAAGCTCCGCCGCCGAGAACAGCCCGACGCCCACCAGGTCGGCGACGTCGCTCACGCGGTAGACGTATTTGGCGATCCAGAACAGGGTATGGAGGTCGCGCAGCCCGCCTTTGCCCTCCTTGACGTTGGGCTCGACGAGGTAGCGCGAACCGCCCGAGCGGCCGAGCCGGGCGTCGCGCTCCGCAAGCTTTGCGGCCGCGAACTCCGCGGCCGTGCCTTCGACGACCTCGGCGTCGAAGCGGCGCATCTTCTCCTCGAGGAGCTCGGCGTCGCCGGCGACGTAGCGGGCCTCGAGGACGGCGGTGCGGATCGTCATGTCGGCGCGCGACAGGCGCACGCATTCGTCGATCGAGCGGGTGGCGTGCCCGACCTTCAGGCCGAGGTCCCACAGCACGTAGAGCATGGCCTCGACCACGCTCTCGCCCCAGGCGGTCTGCTTGTAAGGCAGCACGAACAGCAGATCGACGTCGGAACCAGGCGCCATCGCCCCGCGGCCGTAGCCGCCGACCGCCGCGACGCAGATCCGCTCGCCGGAAGACGGGTTCACGCGCGGGTAGAGATCGGTCGCCGCATGATGAAACAGGGCGGAGACGACGCCGTCCATCAGCGCGGACAGGCGTTCGGCGCAGGCGGTCCCGTCGGCGTCCTCGTTCAGCCATGCGCGGGCGGTGGCGTGGCCTTTGGCGAGCACCGCCTTGAGCCGGCCGACCACCGCGGCGTGGCGCTTCGCGCCGTCCTCGCGGAACGTCTCGGCGATCTCGGCGAGTTCGACGATCAGCGCGTCGCGATCGACGATCTCACGGGCGTCGCGCACGACGCGCAGGCGTTGACGGACGGTGGACATTGAGCGGTAGCGACTCGTGTCGGGTTTTGCGGGGGCTCAGCCGCGGTCGCGGACCATAACGGCGCAATGGTGAAGGCGCTATCTATGGCGGGAGCCGCCACGCCGCAAACGCAGACCGCTCCCTCAGGCGCCCCTGAGCCCCTTCAGGCGGTAGAGCGCCTCAAGGGCTTCGCGCGGCGTCAGGGCGTCCGGATCGACCGCGTCGAGCGCGGCCAGAGCCGCGTCCAACTCGGCGTCAGGCGCCTTGCGGATGGCGGCGAATAACGGCAGGTCGTCGATCATGCGCTCGACCGGAGATGCGCGATCGGCGGCCTCCAACTCGTCGAGCACGGCCTTGGCGCGCTTCACCACGGCGGACGGCAGCCCGGCGAGCTTCGCGACCTGGATCCCGTAGGAGCGGTCGGCGACGCCAGCCGCGACCTCATGGAGAAACACCACCTCGCCCTTCCACTCCGCGACGCGGACGGTGGCGTTCCGCAGGCGCGGCAGGCGGCGCGCGAGGGCGGTCAGCTCGTGAAAATGCGTCGCGAACAGCGCGCGGCAGCGATTGACCTCGTGCAGGTGCTCAATCGCAGCCCACGCGATCGACAGGCCGTCGAAGGTCGCGGTGCCGCGGCCGATCTCGTCGAGGATCACCAGCGAGCGCGGGCCCGCCGTGTTCAGGATGGCGGCGGTCTCGACCATCTCGACCATGAAGGTCGAGCGGCCCCGGGCGAGGTCGTCGGCCGCGCCGACGCGCGAATAGAGCCGGTCGACGACGCCGATGCGCGCCGCCTTCGCCGGAACGAAGGCGCCGGCCTGGGCGAGCACCGCGCAGAGCGCGGCCTGTCGGAGATAGGTCGACTTGCCGCCCATGTTCGGGCCGGTGACAAGCTGGATCAGGCCGCCCGCGGCGTCCGGCGCCGAGAGGTCCGCGTCGTTCGGGACGAACGGCTTGCCCTCGCGCCGCAGCGCCGTTTCGACCACGGGGTGGCGCGCGCCCTCAAGGCGGAAGTCGAGCCCGTCGTCGACATGCGGCCGAACATGCGACTCCTCGACCGCGACTTCGGCGAGCCCCGCCGCGACGTCGAGCGCGGCGAGCGCGTCGGCGCAGGCGCGCGACGTCTCCCAGCTGTCCGTCACCCGCGCCGCCAGCCGGTCGAACACGCCGAGCTCGATCGCAAGCGCGGTGTCGGCGGCGTCGCCGATCCGGCGTTCGAGGTCGCCGAGCTCGGTCGTGGTGAAGCGCATCGCGCCGGCCATGGTCTGGCGGTGCACGAACGTCTCGGCGTGCGGCGCCTTCAGCAGCCGCTCGCCATGCGCCTGCGGCGCCTCGATGAAATAGCCCAGCACGTTGTTGTGCTTGATGCGCAGCGTCCGGATCTCCGTCTGCTCTGCATAGGCCGCCTGCAGCTGGGCGATCACCTTGCGGCTCTCGTCGCGCAGGGCGCGCGTGGCGTCGAGCTCCGCGTCGCAGCCGGGCCGCACGAAGCCGCCGTCGCGGCGCAGCAGCGGAAGGTCGTCGTCCAGCGTCCGCCTGAGGTCGAGCGCGAGCCCATGATCCGCGGCGTCGAGCGCGCGCGCGACGCCGGAGAGCTCCTCCGGTGCGTCCTCGAGCGCGTTCAGCCGTATCGCCAGCGCGTGCGCCGCGTCGAGCGCGTCGCGGATGGCGGCGAGGTCGCGCGGGCCGCCGCGTCCGAAGGCGACGCGCTGGCCTGCGCGGGCGAGGTCGGGCGCGCGGGCGAGCGCCGCCCGGACGGGGCGGCGCAGGTCCGGCGCCTCGATCAGCGCGGCGACGGCGTCGTGACGGCGCGCGATGGCCGCCGGATCGAGCAGGGGTCCCGCGATCCGGGCGGCCAGCAGGCGGGAGCCGCCGGGGGTGACGCATCGATCGACCGCATCGAGCAGGCTGCCCTCGCGCTCGCCCGAAAGCCTTCGAACGAGCTCGAGATTGGCGCGCGTGGCGGCATCGATCTCCATGATCGTTCCGCCACCCTCGCGAGCGGGCCGCGACAGCGGCGGGCGGCTCGCGAGCTGGGTGCGCTCGAGATAGGCGACGATCGCGGCGGCGGCGGACAGTTCAGGCTTCGACAGCGCTCCGAAGGCTTCGGTGGTCGCGACGCCGAAATGCGCGGCGAGCCGCGCCTCCGCGCGGGCGGGATCGGCCACGTCGCGTCCGACGGGCGTGACGGCCGCGCGGGTTTCGTCGAGCGCCGGCCCGAGCTCCGCCACCAGGGCTTCGGGAACGAGAACCTCGGCCGCGTCGAGCCGCGCCAGCGCTGCTCCGAGGCCGGCCGCCGGCGTCTCGCCCACCGCGAAGGCGCCGGTGGAGACGTCGACATGAGCGAGGCCGAAGACAATTCCGCCGTCTGCGCTCCGGCCGCGAACGAGCGCCGCGAGCAGGTTCGCCCGGCGCGGCTCCAGCAGCGTGTCCTCGGTGAGCGTCCCCGGCGTGACGAGCCGCACCACGTCGCGGCGCACGACCGATTTCGGTCCGCGCTTCCGCGCCTCCTTCGGGTCCTCCGTCTGCTCGCAGACGGCGACGCGATGGCCGGCGGCGATCAGGCGCTGAAGGTAGTCGTCGGCGCGCTCCACCGGCACGCCGCACATCGGAATGTCCTCGCCGAGATGCTTGCCGCGCTTGGTCAGCGCGATCCCCAACGTGCGGCTCGCCACCTCGGCGTCGCCGAAGAACAGCTCGTAGAAATCCCCCATCCGGTAGAACAGCAGGCTGTCCGGATTGGCGGTCTTGATCTCGATGTACTGCTCCATCATCGGCGTCGGGCGCGCCGTGACGGGAGAGGCGTCGGTCATAGCTCGGTTCTGGAAGGAGCCGTTGTCGCCTTCTTCGAACGCGATTCCGGGCTCGGGCGCAAACGCCTTGGCGGACGCCGCGCTCGACGGGCGGTAAAACCTGCGCTTTCGCGTCTCGAACTCCCCGACCCGCGTCCGCGTTCGACCCCCGGCGGGTCGACGGCGGCGGGCCCAGTCGTGTAAGGCCCCGGTCGGAGCCATCGCCTGATTGGAAACGTCTATGTCAGAAGCCCCGAAGGGCCGCCGTCCCCGTCCCACTTTCACCGACCAGGAGGCGCTCGACTTCCACGCCCGCGGTCGGCCGGGCAAGCTCGAGATCGCCGCGACCAAGCCGATGGCGACGCAGCGCGACCTGTCGCTCGCCTATTCGCCGGGCGTCGCCGTGCCGGTGCTCGTGATCGCCGAAGACCCCGACAAGGCCTTCGACTACACCACCCGCGGCAACATGGTCGCCGTCATCACGAACGGCACCGCGATTCTCGGGTTGGGCAATCTCGGGGCGCTGGCGGCGAAGCCGGTGATGGAGGGCAAATGCGTGCTCTTCAAGCGCTTCTCGGACATCGACGCCTTCGACCTCGAAGTGAACACCGAGGACGTGGACGAGTTCGTCAACTGCGTGCGCTTCCTCGGGCAGACCTTCGGCGGGATCAACCTCGAGGACATCAAGGCGCCGGAGTGCTTCGTGATCGAGCAGCGCCTGCGCGAACTGCTCGACATCCCGGTGTTCCACGACGACCAGCACGGCACGGCGATCATCGCCGCCGCCGGCATCCTGAACGCGCTGCACGTGACGGGGCGCGACATCGCGGAGACCAGGCTCGTCTGCAACGGCGCGGGCGCCGCCGGCATCGCCTCGCTCGAGCTCATCAAGGCGATGGGCTTCCGGCACGAGAACGTCATCCTCGTCGACACCAAGGGCGTCGTCTACGAGGGCCGGAAGGAGGGCATGAACCAGTGGAAGTCGGCGCACGCCGTCGACACGAAGGCGCGCACGCTCGCCGACGCCGTGAAGGGCGCCGACGTGTTCTTCGGCCTGTCGGTCAAGGGCGCGCTGACGCCCGAGATGGTCGAGACGATGGCGGACCAGCCGATCATCTTCGCCATGGCGAACCCGGACCCTGAGATCGCGCCGGACGTCGCGCAGGCGGTGCGCGGCGACGCGATCGTGGCCACCGGGCGGTCCGACTACCCCAACCAGATCAACAACGTGCTGGGTTTTCCCTACATCTTCCGCGGCGCGCTCGACGTGCGCGCCACCACGATCAACATGGAGATGAAGATCGCGGCGGCCGAGGCTCTGGCGGCGCTCGCCCGCGAGGACGTGCCGGACGAGGTCGCCGTCGCCTATGGCGGGCGGCCGCGCTTCGGACGCGACTACATCATCCCGACGCCTTTCGACCCGCGGCTGATGTCGACCGTGCCGCCGGCGGTCGCGCGCGCCGCGATGGACACCGGGGTCGCACGGCGCCCCATCGTCGACATGGAGGCCTATGTCGCGGAGCTGCGCTCGCGCCGCGACCCTGTCGCCGGCACGCTCGCGCGCATCTTCGAGAAGGCGCGGCGGCGGCCGAAGCGGGTGGTGTTCGCGGAGGGCGAGGAGGAGCAGGTCATCCGCGCCGCGCTCTCCTTCGTCCATCAGGGACTTGGATCGGCGATCCTCGTCGGCCGCGAGGACCGGGTGCGCGCCAGCGCGGCGGCGGCCGGCGTCGAGCTGCGCGACGGCGTCGAGATCCACAACGCCCGGCTCTCCAGCCGCAACGCGGCGTACACGAACCACCTGTACGGCCGCCTGCAGCGCCAGGGCTTCCTGCAGCGCGACTGCCAGCGCCTCGTCAACCAGGACCGCAACCACTTCGCCGCCTGCATGGTCGCGCTCGGCGACGCCGACGCGATGGTTTCGGGCGTGACCCGGAACTACTCCACCGTGCTGGAGGAGGTGGGCCGGGCGATCGACCCCAAGCTCGGCCATCGCGCGATGGGCGTGACGCTGGTGATCGCCCGCGGCCGCACCGTCATTCTCGCCGACACCGCCGTCTCCGAGGTCCCCGAGCCGGAGGAGCTCGCCGACATCGCGGTCGAGACCGCGAGCGTCGCGCGGCGGCTCGGCTACGAGCCGCGCGTGGCGCTGCTTGCCGCGTCGACCTTCGGCAATCCCCCGTCCTCGGTCCGCTCCGACCGCATCCGCGAGGCGGTGAAGGTTCTCGCGGCCCGGCACGTCGACTTCGAGTTCGACGGCGAGATGACGGCCGATGTCGCGCTCTCGCGCGACGTGCTCGCGCTCTACCCGTTCTCCAGGCTCTCCGGTCCAGCCAACGTCCTGGTGATGCCGACCCTGCAAAGCGCGACCATCGCGACGCGCATGATGCAGGAGCTCGCCGGCGCCACCGTGATTGGCCCGCTGCTCGTCGGACTCGAAAAGCCGGTCCAGATCGTCGGGCTCGGCGCGACCGACGCCGACATCGTCAACATGGCCGTGTTGGCCGCGTTCAACGTCGGCGGCTGAGGGACGTTCGGGAGACCGGTCCGGGCGGCGAGATCCTGAGAAGGCGCGGCGCGTCAGCGAAGGCCCGCGCTCAGCTCGGCCCAGTCGAGCTCTTCCTCCAGCACGCGGTAGGCGTCGTCCCCGATCACGGATTGGCGGCGGAGCTCGATCGCGCGTTCGCGCGCGGCCTCGATCGCGCGCAGGCGCGGTCGTCCGCCGCCCAGCACGTCCTCGGCCCCGGGCGCTCCCTCCGTCTCGCTGAGCTCGATCGCCGCGCCGAACTCCTTGCGGACGAGCTTCGCCTGCAGGCTGTCGTCGTCCTCGATCGCCTTGAGGCCGGCCCGGTAGGTCTCGGCGCGCGCCTGGCGGACCTCCCGTCCGACGGGGTCGTCGTCGCTCAGGCCCATCCACCGGATCAGCGGCCCCAGAGTGAGGCCCTGGATCGTCAGCGTGCCGAGGACGACGGTGAACGCCGTCAGCAGGATGAGGTCGCGATAGGGGAAGGGGGAACCGTCGGCGAGCGTCTCAGGCACCGCGAAGGCGGCGGCGAGCGTCACGATCCCGCGCATGCCGGCCCAGGAGATGACGATCCCGCCATTGACGGTCGGGCGCGCCATGGGCCGTGGCGGGTTGAAGCCGCGCCGCTCGATCTTCAGCCGGAGCGCCGTGTTGAAGGTCATCACCCAGGCGAACCGCGCCAGGATCGTGACGGCCAGAACGGCGAGCGCGATGCCGGCATATTCCAGGCGCAGATCGCCGAGACGCTCCCAGATCGGCCGAAGCTGGAGGCCGATCAGCACGAAGGCGAAGGCGTTGAGCACGAAGACGACCGTCTCCCAGACGGCGAAGACAGGCACGCGCATGCGCGCCGACAGGCGTGCCGAGCGCCGCCGCGCGATCGTCATGGCGTAGACCACGACGGTGAGGATGCCCGAGAGGCCGATCGCCTCCGCCGCGATCCACACGCCGAAGGTCAGGCTGAACTGGAAGATGATGGCGATCGGCGCGTCCGGCACGCGCGACATCCAGGTGGTGAACAGGGCCGCGGCGAATCCAGCCGCGACGCTGCCGAAGACGGTCAGCAGGAAGATCGGCGCAAAGGACCAGAAGCTGACGCCGCCGCCGACCGCCGCGACCACGGCGAGCCGGTAGATCAGCAGCGCGCTCGCGTCGTTCAGCAGGCTCTCGCCTTCGAGAATCTTGAGAATGCGGTGCGGCAGCTTGATCTGGCGGACGACGGCGGTCGCAGCGGCCGCGTCCGGCGGGGCGACGACGGCGCCGAGCGCGATCGCGACCGGCCAGGGCATGTCCGGCACGAGGACGCGGGCGAGGATCGCGACCGCCGCCGTGGTCGCCGCGACCGCCACGACCACCAGTCCGGCGACCGGCGCCCAATTGTCCCGGAGATCACGGAGCGACGTGTCGTAGGCGGCGTCCACCAGCACGGGCGCGACGAACAGGGTGAGCGCGAGATGCGGGTCGAGCGTCCATTCCGGCCCGTCCGGCACGAAGGCGAGGCAGGCGCCCCCGATCGCGAGGAACGTCGGGTAGGGGGCGCCCAGCCGCCGCGCCAGCAGCGCGAGCAGCGCCGCGCCCAGAAGCAGGGCGACGATCCACTCGAAGGTTTCCAAGGCTCGGGCTCCGGACGGGGAATTCGTCCGACATTAAGGATCTTGTCCGGTCCGGTCATCCGGCCCGGCAGGGGCAAGGGCGGTTTTTCCGCCATGCGGTCGACATGCGTCGTCGCGCCGGCAAAACTAGCCCGCCAGGTCCGCCACCACCGCGTCGAGCACCGGAAAGCCCTCCGGGGTCACCCGCAGCCGGTCGCGGCCGACGCGTTCGACCATGCCGTCCATGATCAGGTCGTCGATGCGGCGGTCGTCGATGCGGCGGCCGGAGATGCGATGGAAACGGGCGAGGTCGATGCCCTCCTTCAGCCGGAGGCCCATCAGCAGGAACTCGTCGGCCTGCGCCTCGTGGCTGAGCTCCGCGTCAGTCACGAGACCGCAGCCGTCGGCCTCCACGGCCGCAGCCCAGAGCTCGGGGTTGCGCTCGGTCGCGAGCTCCCGGCGCACGCCGTCGACCACCAGCCGTCCGTGCGCGCCCGGGCCGACGCCGGCATATTCGCCGTAGCGCCAGTAGACGAGGTTGTGGCGGCTCTCCGCGCCCGGCCGGGCGTGGTTCGAGATTTCATACGCCGGCATGCCCGCCGTCTCGCAGGTCTCCTGCGTCACGTCCCACAGCGCGCGGCCGAGGTTCTCGTCCGGCGTCTTCAGCTTGCCCGCCTGGTGGAGCGCGAAGAAGGGCGTGCCCTCCTCGATGGTGAGCTGATAGAGCGACAGGTGCTCCGTGCCGTAGCCGATGGCCTGGGCGAGTTCGGCGGCCCAGCTCTGCGGCGACTGGCCCGGCCGCGCGTAGATCAGATCGAAGGACGTTCGCGGAAAGATCTCGCCGGCGAGCCGCACGGCCGTGAGCGCCTCCTCGACCGTATGCAGCCGCCCGAGCGCCGCGAGGTCCGGCCCGTTCAGCGCTTGCACGCCGAGCGAGACGCGGTTGACGCCCGCCGCGCGGTAGCCGCGGAAGCGGCCGGCCTCGACCGAGGTCGGGTTCGCCTCGAGCGTCACCTCGGCGTCGTCTGCGACCTGCCATCCCGCGCCGATCGCGTCGAGCACGCCCGCGACGGTCGAGGGCTCCATCAGCGAGGGCGTGCCGCCGCCGAAGAACACGCTTTCGACGCGGCGTCCGGGAGCCAGCGCCGCCATATGCGCGATCTCGCGGCGGAAGGCTGAGAGAAACCGCGGCTGGTCGACCTCGGCGCGCCGGACATGGCTGTTGAAGTCGCAATAGGGGCACTTCGACGCGCAGAACGGCCAGTGCACATAGACGCCGAAGCCGGGATCGCTCATTTCGGCGGTCCGCCGGGATAAAGCGCAGCCACCAGTTTGCCGAAGGCGCGGGCGCGGTGCGACAGGCCGGTCGCGCGGCCGTCCGAATTCCAGACGACGCCGTGCTTCTCGTCCGAGCCGATCTCGCCGAAGGTGCGGTCGAGGCCGTCCGGCAGGAAGATCGGATCGTAGCCGAAGCCGAGGTCGCCGCGGGGCGGCCAGACGATCCCGCCCGCCACATGGCCCTCGACGTCGAGCCGCTCGCCGGTCGGCCAGGCGAGGCACAGCGCCGCGACGAAGGCGGCGCGGCGGTCCTCGCGGGCGGTCGCCCCGCGGGCGCCGAGGTCCTCCTCGACGCGGCGCATCGCGACGGCGAAGTCCTTGGACGGGCCAGCCCAGCGGGCGGAGAACAGGCCGGGCGCGCCCCACAGCGCGTGGACGCAAAGGCCGGAATCGTCCGCGAGCGCGGGCAGTCCGGAAGCCTTCGCGGCGGACTGAGCCTTGATCTGCGCGTTCTCCGCATAGGTCGTGCCGGTCTCGTCCGGCTCCGGCAGCCCGAGCTCGCCGGCCGAGGTCAGCTCCAGCGGGAACGGCGCCAGCAGTTCGCGAAACTCGCGCAACTTGCCCGAGTTGTGCGTGGCGACGACGAGGCGGGGTCCGAGGGCGGGCAGGGCGGTCATCGTGCGCTCAGGCGACCGCCATCTTCTGCAGCTCGACGAGCTGGGAGCAGCCCTGCTTTGCGAGCCTCAGAAGCTCCAGCAGTTCCTCCTCGGAGAAGGGCGCGCCTTCCGCGGTGCCCTGCACCTCCACGATGCCGCCCGAGCCGGTCAGCACGAAATTGGCGTCGGTCTCGGCGGAGGAATCCTCGGCGTAGTCGAGATCGAGCACGGTCGCGCCGCCGAACACGCCGCAGGAGACGGCGGCGACATGGTCCTTGAGCGCTGGGCCTTTGAGCATGTCGCGGGCCTGCATCCAGGCGAGGCAGTCGTGCAGCGCGACCCAGGCGCCGGTGATGGCCGCGGTGCGCGTGCCGCCGTCCGCCTGCAGCACGTCGCAGTCGACCGTGATCTGGCGCTCGCCGAGCATCTTGAGGTCGACGACGGCCCGGAGCGAGCGGCCGATCAGGCGCTGGATCTCCTGCGTGCGGCCGGACGGCTTGCCGGAGGTGACCTCGCGGCGCGTGCGTTCGTGGGTGGCGCGGGGCAGCATGGCGTATTCCGCCGTCACCCAACCGCGACCCTGGCCGCGCAGCCAGCCCGGCGCCTTGTCCTCAAGGCTCGCGCAGCAGAGCACGTGCGTCTCGCCGAACTTCACGAGGCAGGAGCCTTCCGCATAACGCGCGACCGCGCGCTCCAGCGACACGGGTCGCATGGCGTCGGGGGCGCGTTTCGAGGGGCGGGTCGACATGAAGGCTCGCATGCTGGTTTCGGCGGAGGCCCCTTCTGCCCCTCCGCAGCGGCGCGGGCAAGCGTCGCAGGCGTCGTTGCGCTGGCGCGCCGCGCCTGTTCGACGCGCCGTCCACGCTTATCTCACTTACGTGATGCGCCCAGAAGACCTGCTCTGCCCCACGCCCAAGGGGCTCTACTGCCCGCCGGCCGACGCCTACATCGACCCCATGAGGCCGGTGGAGCGGGCGCTGATCACCCACGGCCATGCTGATCATGCGCGACCCGGCAACGCCGCGGTGATGGCCACGCCGGAGACGCTCGCCATCATGGCCGCCCGCTACGGCGAGGATTTCTGCCGCGCCCGCCAGCCGTCTCCCTACGGGGCGAAGGCAAAGGTCGGGGAGGTCGAGGTCAGCTTCCACCCCGCCGGCCACGTGCTCGGCGCGGCGCAGATCCGGCTGGAATGGAAGGGATTCCGCGCGGTCGTTTCCGGCGACTACAAGCGCGCCCACGATCCGACCGCCGCCGATTTCGAGGTCGTCCCCTGCGACCTGTTCGTCACCGAGGCGACCTTCGGCCTGCCGGTCTTCCGCCACCCTGACGCTGGCGGCGAGATCGCCAAGCTGCTCGACAGCGTCGAACTGTTCCCCGACCGCGCCCATCTCGTCGGGGCCTATTCGCTCGGCAAGGCGCAGCGGCTGATGAAGCTCTTGCGCGCCGCGGGCTGGGACAGGCCGATCCACCTCCACGGCGCGATGGTCCGGGTGACCGAGACCTACGCCGCGCTCGGCGTCGATCTCGGAGAGACCATTCGGGTCGAGGCCGGGGAACGGGCGAAGCTCGCCGGCGCGATCGTGCTCTGCCCGCCCTCGGCGCTGCGCGAGCTCTGGGCGCGCAAGTTCCCGGATCCGGTGACCGTCGCGGCCTCCGGCTGGATGAGGGTGCGCGCGCGGGCTCGCCAGAAGGGCGTCGAGCTGCCGCTGGTCGTCTCCGACCATGCCGACTGGGACGAACTGCGCCAGACCATCCTCGACACGGGCGCTGGGGAGATCTGGGTCACGCATGGCGAGGAGGACGCGCTGGTCCATTGGTGCGGGACGACGGGGCTGAAGGCGCGGCCGCTGCGGCTGGTGGGCTATGGGGATGAGGGGGAAGCCGAGGAAAGCGACGTGGGGAAAGCCGTGCAGGAGGAGGTGCGTCATGGTCCGGCTTGACCGGACCATTCATGTCGAGCGTGGCGCTCGACCGCGACGATGGGTCCTCCGGTCGAGCCGGAGGACGACGCGCTTCAGTCTGGACGTACGGAAGCGGCTGACATGAACCGCTTCGCCTTCCTGCTCGATCGGCTGTCCTACGAGCCGCGGCGCAACGCCAAGATCCGGCTGATCGCGGACTATCTTCGCGAGACGCCCGATCCCGAGCGCGGCTGGGCGCTCGCCGCGCTCACCGGCGCGCTCAGCTTCCGGCACGCCAAGGCCGGCCTGATCCGCGGGCTCATCATGGAGCGGACCGACCCGGTGCTGTTCGGGCTCTCTTACGATTATGTCGGCGATCTCGCCGAGACCGTCGCGCTGATGTGGCCGGGCGAGACCCGCGCCAACCGCGCGCCCCCGCTGTCCGAGATCGTGGAGGGGCTGACGGCGACCGCGAAGCTCGACCTGCCGAAGCGACTCGCCGCCTGGCTCGATGCGCTCGACGAGACCGGCCGCTGGGCGCTGCTCAAGCTGATCACGGGAAGCTTGCGCATCGGGGCGTCGGCGCGGCTCGCGAAGACGGCGGTGGCGGCGCTCGGCGAGGGGCTGAAGGCCGACGACGTCGAGCTGGTCTGGCCGGGTCTGGCGCCGCCTTACGAGGAGCTGTTCGCCTGGGTGGAGGGGAGGGGGCCGAAGCCTTTCGCCGACGACCCGGCGCCGTTTCGGCCGCCCATGCTGGCGCATCCGCTGGAGGATACGAACTTTCGCGCTCTCGACCCGACGGATTTCGTCGCCGAGTGGAAGTGGGACGGCATCCGGGTGCAGGCCTCCGCCGGCGTCGGCGCGGACGGCCGCCCGGTGGCCCGGCTGTGGAGCCGGTCCGGCGAGGACGTCTCCGGCGCGTTTCCCGACCTCATCGAGGCGCTCAACTTCCACGGCGCGATCGACGGCGAGCTCCTGATCCTGCGCGACGGCAAGGTGCAGACCTTCAACGTGCTGCAGCAGCGGCTCAACCGGAAGAGCGTGACGCCGAAGCTGCTCGCCGAATTCCCCGCCCACATCCGCGCCTACGACCTGCTGTTCGACGGCGCGGAGGACCTGAGGGAGAAGCCCTTCGAGGAGCGGCGCGCTCGGCTGGAGGCCTTCGTCGCGCGCCAGAAGAACCCGCGGGTCGATCTCTCGGCCCTGGTCGCCTTCGACGACTGGGACGGGCTCGCCGCGGCCCGCCTCGATCCGGCCTCGGCCGGGGCGGGCGACGACGCGGCGGCCGTCGAGGGGCTGATGGTGAAGCGCCGCGACAGCCCGTATGTCGTGGGACGGCCGAAAGGCCTGTGGTTCAAGTGGAAGCACGATCCGATGACGGTCGACGCCGTCATGATGTACGCCCAGCGCGGCCATGGGCGGCGATCGTCCTTCTATTCCGACTACACCTTCGGGGTCTGGACCGAGGACGCCGAAGGCCTGCGCCTGGTCCCGGTCGGCAAGGCCTATTTCGGCTTCACCGACGAGGAAATGATCGAGCTCGACCGCTTCGTGCGCAAGAACACGACGAACCGTTTCGGTCCGGTGCGGGAGGTGGCGCATGGCGAGACGGAAGGCCTCGTGCTCGAAGTCGCCTTCGAGGGCATCGCGCGGTCCGCGCGGCACAAATCGGGCGTCGCGATGCGGTTTCCGCGCGTCGCCCGCATCCGCTGGGACAAGCCGGCCGCCGAGGCTGACCGCCTGGAGAGCCTCGAGGCGCTGATCGCGGAGCGGGAGACGTCCTGACGCGACCAATGCGCGTCAGGCCGTCGGCTCAGTCTCGGCGCATTCAGCGCTTCAGCAGCGCTTCGACCTCGGCGCGGAACTGGGCCGCCATCTCGTCTCGCGCCAGCGCATAGGCGACGTTGGCGGTGAGGAAGCCGATCTTCGAGCCGGTGTCGAACACCGGACCCTTGAAGGCGTAGCCCGAGAAGGCCTGTGTGTCGGCGAGCGCCAGCATGGAGTCCGTGAGCTGGATCTCGCCGCCGGCCCCCGGCTCCTGCTTGGCGAGCAGGTCGAAGATTTCAGGCTGAAGGATGTAGCGCCCGGAGATCGCGAGATTCGATTGCGCCGTGCCCTTCTTGGGCTTCTCCACCATCGACGTCATCTTGAAGCCCTTGCCGATGTCTTCGCCGCGGCCGACGATGCCGTATTGGTGGGTCTGGTCGTCCGGCACCTCGTAGACTGCGACGACGTTGCCGCCGCCCGCCTCTTCATAGACGTCGATCATCTCGCTCAGGCACCCGCGCGCGCCCTGGTGCAGCATGTCCGGGAGGATGAGCGCGAACGGCTCGTCGCCGACGATGTCGCGCGCGCACCACACCGCGTGGCCGAGGCCAAGCGGCTCCTGCTGGCGGGTGAAGCTGGTCTGCCCGGCGCCCGGAAGCTGAGCCTTCAGGATCGCGATCGCCTCGGTCTTGCCGCGGCGCTCCAGCGTGTCGTCAAGCTCGTACTGCTTGTCGAAATGGTCCTCGATCACGCCTTTGTTGCGGCCGGTCACGAAGATGAAGTGCTCGATCCCCGCGTCCCGCGCCTCGTCGACCACGTGCTGGATCACGGGCCTGTCCACGACCGTCAGCATCTCCTTCGGCACCGCCTTGGTCGCCGGCAGGAAGCGGGTGCCGAGGCCGGCGACAGGAAATACGGCTTTGCGGATCGGGCGGGACATGACGGCTCCGGCGAGAGGGCGGGACGGCGGCCGCAGATATGCCGCGGTCGGCGCGTAGAATTGGGACGGTCGGCGGCGAGTGTAAAGGCCGCATGAGCGCGAGCCCTGGGCGCCACATGGTTAACCCGCTGTAAACTCCCGCCTGTATGCTCGACCGACGTGGCGCGAACGATCGGGCGTGAGGCGATCTCCCCCGCCCAAGAGGAGAATTGCATATGAGCGTCCTGCGTCGGCTTCCCCGCAGCTTCGCCTTTGGCCTGACCGCTCTCGTCGCTTTGACGGTCCAGCCGGCGGTCGCGCAGCAGGCGCGTCTCGACGCCTTCGTCGTCCGGTTGAAGCCGGACGCGATGAAGGCGGGCGTCAGCTCCGCCACCTTTGATCGCGCCATGCGGGTCGTTCAGTACGACCAGGAGGCGATCGACAAGTCGCAGCGGCAGCTCGAATTCAAGCTCACCATCGCGAACTACATCGACACCCAGGTCTCGGACACGCGCATCAGCCGGGGCCAGCAGGCGCTGGCGCAATATGGCGACGTGCTCGCGCGGCTGGAGCGGCAATACGGCGTCGACCGCTACTCGATCCTCGCGGTCTGGGGGATGGAGACCAACTACGGCGCGACGATGGGCGGCCACAACGTGATCAGCGCGCTCTCGACCCTCGCCTGTTGCGCAAAGCGCCGCAACGAGTTCTTCCGCAAGGAGCTGATCGCCGCGCTTCAGATCATCCAGATGGGGCAGGTGACGCCCGAGAACATGATCGGCTCCTGGGCCGGCGCGATGGGGCAGACCCAGTTCATGCCGACGAACTTCAAGCCTTACGCCGCCGACGGCGACGGCGACGGCCGGCGCGACATCTGGGAGTCCGCGCCGGACGCGTTGGCGTCGACCGCGAACTTCCTCCGAAAGCACGGCTGGCAGCCCGGCCAGAAGTGGGGACGGGAGGTGGTCGGCGCCCGCGGCGGAAAACTGTTCATGCCGGCTGGGCCGAACGGGCCCGCCTTTCTGACGACCGCGAACTACCGGGTCATCAAACGCTACAACAACGCTGACAGCTACGCGCTCGCGGTCGCCCATCTCTCCGATCGAATCCGCGGCGGCGGACGTTTCCAGACGCCCTGGCCAAACCACGACGCGCCCCTCGACGAACAGGGGCGGATGGAGCTCCAGACGCTGCTCGCCCAGCGCGGCTTCGACGTCGGCGCGCCGGACGGCAAGATCGGCCCGGCGACGCGCGACGCCATCGCGTCCTATCAGCGGCAGCAGGGGCTTGCCCCGGACGGCTACGCCGGCGTCTCCCTGCTGCGGCGGATCAGGACCGGGCGCTGACGGGCGGCGGCCGCTTCGGGCGCAAGCGGTTGGCCGGATCGCCGGTCGCGTGATACCGTCCCGTCGCATGACACGGGCGATCCTCTGCGCGCTCCTTGCGCTCACGGCCTTGTCGCTGCTCGGCGTCGTCCCGGACGCGCGGGCGCAGGACGCCTATCCCCGCTATTTCGAGGGATCGCCGCGCGGCGAGCGCGTTTATCGGCAGCGTCGCTACGAGGACGACGACGACGCCTATTTCGAGCGTCGCCTGCGCTCTTACCGGCGAGACGCCATTGCCCGCCGGGATGCGGAGCGCCGCAGGCGCGTGCAGGAGGCGGACCGCTCCCAGCGGCAAGGCTTTTCGGTGCCGTTCCTGCAGCGGCTGTTCGGCGGGGCGCCAAGCGAGCCGACCCGGGAGCCGAGCGTCGAGGTCCGACCGCCGCCCCGAATCGTCCGGCGGCGGCCGCCGGATCGGCCGCGTCCGCCGTCGATGGCGGCTCCAGCGGCTCCGGCGCCGGGCGTCGTCTCGCCGGGATCGGCCTCGCTCGCCGCGTCGGGGACGGCTCAGCCGGTTCCGGCGACGACCTTCATCGCCGTTTTCGGCGACAGCGTCGCCGACGGGCTTGCGGGCGGCCTGGAGGAGGGCTTCGCGGACACCCCGGACGTCGGCGTGCGACGCCATGTCAAGGCGAACGCGGGGCTGGTGCGCGCCGACTATTTCGACTTCGTGGAGGAGGCGAAGAAGGCGGTCGCGGCAGGACCGCTTCAATACGCCGTGATCGACGTCGGCGTGAACGATCGCCAGCCGTTTCTCGACATGCGACAGGCGGCGCCGCTCTCGCCCGAGTGGACGGAGAGGTACAAGGCCCGCATCGACGCGCTGTTGCAGCCTTTCATGGAGAAGAAGATCCCCGTCTACTGGGTGGGCCTCGCGCCGAGCGAAAGCGTCAAGGCGAGCTCCGACCACACCGCGCTGAACGCGCTGATCAAGGAGCGCGTGGAGGCTGCGGGCGGAACCTATGTCGACGTGTGGGAGGGCTTCGTCGACGAGGAGGGCGCCTACGTCGCTTCGGGTCCCCAGCTCGACGGCCAGACGGGGCGGCTGCGTCTAGACGACGGCGTGCACTTTTCGAAGGCCGGTTCGCGCAAGCTCGCGCATTACGCGGAGCGGGAGATTCGCAAGGTTTTGCAGCCGAAGCCCGCCACCGTCGAAGCGATCCCGGGAGCCGTGGCGCCTGACGCGGACGCGCAGGCGACGGCGCCCTCGCCGATGGAGGCGTTCCGGCAGCGCCCGGTCGCGAGCCCCCTCGTGGTGCTGACCGCGCCGCGCCGCGCCTCCGGCGGCGCGCTTGCCGCCGCCGCGCCGATCCCCGCTGCGACGGTGTCGCCGGACGCCGAACGGGTTCTGCTCAGGGGCGAAGCGCCGGACGCCGCCCCGGGCCGCCTCGACGACGCGCGTTGGCCGGGCGCCGAGCCGGCGTCGCCGGACAAGCCGGCGGCGGGGTCGCCCGCGCCATCAGAGCCTGCGGCCAAAGCCGCGCCCTAGTCGTGCGCCGTCCTCAGCGAGCACGGCCGCTTAATACTGGCCACGCCGGCTTTTCCCGCGGTCAGCGCGGGAGTTTGGTCGAGCCGGTGAGGAAGATGTCGATCGCATGCGCGGCCTGGCGGCCTTCGCGGATCGCCCAGACGACCAGCGATTGCCCGCGCCGCATGTCGCCGGCGGCGAACAGCTTCGGATCGGACGTCACGTAGCTCGTCTCGTCGGCGAGAACGTTGCCGCGCTTGTCCAGCGCGACGCCGGACTGCTCGATCATGCCGGAGATGACCGGTCCGGAGAAGCCGAGGGCGATGAAGACGAGGTCGGCCTTGATCACGAACTCCGTGCCCGGGATCGGCTGACGCTTCGCGTCGGCGCGGGCGCAGCGCACGCCGGTGACGCGGCCGTTCTTGCCCTCGATTCCGAGGGTGACCGCGGCGAATTCGCGTTCCGCGCCCTCCGCCTGGCTTGACGAGGTCCGGAACTTCGTCGGCCAGTACGGCCAGGTCATCAGCTTGTCTTCGATCTTTGGCGGCACCGGACGGATGTCGAGCTGCGTCACCTGGATCGCGCCCTGGCGGAACGAGGTGCCCACGCAGTCGGACGCCGTGTCGCCGCCGCCGATCACGACGACATGCTTGCCGCCGGCCTCGACCGTCGCCTCGGGGATGCGGTTCTCGAAGCCGACGCGCCGGTTCTGCTGGACGAGGAACGGCATGGCGTAATGCACGCCCTGCAGGTCCTGCCCCGGCAGCTTGGGGTCGCGGGGGTGCTCGGCGCCGCCGGCCATCAGCACGGCGTCGTGAGACCGGGACAGCTCCGACAGCGGCATGTCGACGCCGACATTCACGCCATAATGGAAGGTGACGCCCTCGGCCTCCATCTGCTCGACGCGGCGGTCGATGTGGCGCTTCTCCATCTTGAAGTCGGGAATGCCGTAGCGCATCAGGCCGCCGGCCTTGGGCTCGCGTTCGTAGACATGGACGTCATGGCCGGCGCGGGCGAGCTGCTGCGCGGCCGCCATGCCGGCGGGACCCGATCCTACGACCGCGACGCGCTTGCCGGTCCTGTGCTCGGGCGGCTCCGGCGTGATCCAGCCGTTCGCCCAGGCCTTGTCCGAGATCGCCTGCTCGACCGTCTTGATCGCGACGGGGATGTTCTCGAGGTTCAGCGTGCACGCCTCTTCGCAGGGCGCGGGGCAGATGCGGCCGGTGAACTCCGGGAAATTGTTGGTGGAATGCAGGTTCCGAGACGCCTCCTGCCAGTCGTCGGCGTAGACGAGGTCGTTCCAGTCCGGGATCTGGTTGTGGACCGGGCAGCCCTGCGGCCCGTGGCAGAACGGGATGCCGCAATCCATGCAGCGCGCGGCCTGCTTCGCCACTTCGGCGTCGGACAGCGGCAGCGTGAACTCGCGAAAATGCCGGATGCGGTCGGAGGCCGGCTGATAGCGCGCCTCCTGCCGCTCGATTTCGAGGAATCCTGTGACCTTACCCATGCCGGTCTCCTCCCCGCGGAGGCCTTTCCTTCATGCCGCGGCGGGCGCCGGCCGCCGGCGCCGCGTAGCGCGACGCCCGACCGCTCGCCCCAAGCGGATTAGACCCATTCTGAAGACGCCCGCCGGGCCGTCATAGGCCCTGCGGAACGGACGCGCCAGTGCGCGTTCCGCCTCATTCGGCCGCCTGAAGCGTCCGCGCCTTCTCCATCTCGCGGAGCGCGCGGCGGTACTCGAGCGGCATCACCTTGACGAACTTGTTCCGGTAGCTCGTCCAGCCGTCCAGGATCGCCTTCGCCCGCGCCGAGCCGGTGTGGGCGAGATGCGCCGAGATGAGCTGGTGAAGCCTGTCCTCGTCATGGCGCGTCATGTCGGGATCGACATGGATGCGGCCTTTGAATTCAAGGTCGCCGCCGTGGTGGTGAAGCTCCTCCATGAGCTCCTCCTCCTCCAGCACCGGCTCGAGATCGACCATCGACAGGTTGCAGCGCGCGGCGAAGTCGCCGGCCTCGTCCAGCACATAGGCGACGCCCCCGGACATGCCGGCCGCGAAGTTGCGGCCGGTCCGCCCGAGCACGACGACGACCCCGCCGGTCATGTACTCGCAGCCGTGATCGCCCGCTCCTTCGACCACCGCGATCGCGCCGGAGTTGCGGACCGCGAAGCGCTCGCCGGCGACGCCGCGGAAGTAGCATTCGCCCTCGATCGCGCCGTAGAGCACGGTGTTGCCGACGATGATCGACTCCTCCGCGACGATGCCGGCGTTTGCGGCCGGGCGGATGATGATGCGTCCGCCCGACAGGCCCTTGCCGACATAGTCGTTGGCCTCGCCGGTGAGGTCGAGCGTCACGCCCGCGGCGAGGAACGCGCCGAAGCTCTGGCCGGCGGTGCCGGTCAGCTTCACGGTGATCGTGTCGTCGGCGAGGCCTGCGCTGCCATGCGCCTTGGCGACCGCGCCGGACAGCATCGCCCCGGCCGACCGGTTGCGGCTGACGATCCCGCGCTCGATGATCACGGGCTCGCCGCGTTCGATCGCGGGACGGGCCGCCTCGATCAGGTCGCGGTCGAGCACGGCCTCGAGATGGTGGTCCTGACGCTCGGCGTGGCGGATGGCGACGTCGGCGCCGACAACGGGCTTGGCGAACAGCTTGCCGAAGTCGAGGCCCCTGGCCTTCCAATGGCCGACGGCGTCGCGCTTATCGAGCAGGTCGGAGCGGCCGACGATGTCCTCGAGCTTCGTAAAGCCCATTTCGGCGAGCAGCATCCGCACCTCTTCCGCGACGAAGAAGAGGTAGTCGATGACGTTTTCGGGCGTGCCCTTGAAGCGCTTGCGCAGCACCGGGTCCTGGGTCGCGATGCCGACGGGGCAGGTGTTCAGGTGGCACTTGCGCATCATCAGGCAGCCGGCCGCGATCAGGGGCGCGGTCGAGAAGCCGAACTCGTCGGCGCCGAGCAGGGCGCCGATCACGACGTCGCGGCCGGTGCGCAGGCCGCCGTCGACCTGCAGCCGCACGCGGCCGCGCAGCCGGTTCATGACCAGCGTCTGCTGGGTCTCGGCGAGGCCGGTCTCCCAGGGGCCGCCGGCGTGCTTCAGCGAGGTGAGCGGGCTCGCGCCGGTGCCGCCCTCGAAGCCGGAGATCGTGATGTGGTCGGCGCGCGCCTTGGCGACGCCGGCCGCGACCGTCCCGACGCCGACCTCGGAGACGAGCTTCACCGAGACGTCGGCCTCCGGGTTGACGTTCTTCAGGTCGTAGATGAGCTGCGCCAGATCCTCGATCGAGTAGATGTCGTGGTGCGGCGGCGGCGAGATCAGGCCGACGCCCGGCGTCGAGCGGCGCACCTTGGCGATGGCGGCGTCCACCTTGTGGCCGGGCAGCTGCCCGCCTTCGCCGGGCTTCGCGCCCTGCGCCACCTTGATCTGCATCATGTCGGAGTTGACGAGATACTCCGCGGTCACGCCGAAGCGGCCGGAGGCGACC
The DNA here is from genome assembly GCF_049446035.1 of Hansschlegelia sp. KR7-227. Taxonomy (NCBI): domain Bacteria; kingdom Pseudomonadati; phylum Pseudomonadota; class Alphaproteobacteria; order Hyphomicrobiales; family Methylopilaceae; genus Hansschlegelia; species Hansschlegelia sp. KR7-227. The sequence goes on along the minus strand of NZ_JBMSEA010000002.1, from coordinate 160,429 downwards.
TGCTTGATCGCCGAGCGCTTTGAGTCGCCGTTCGCCAGCGCCATGTAGCGCTCCGGCTCCTCGCCGCCCTCGCCGGTGTTCGACTTGCCGCCGATCCGGTTCATGGCGATCGCGAGCGTCTCATGCGCCTCGCGCGAGATCGAGCCGAAGGACATGGCGCCGGTGACGAAGCGCTTGACGATGTCGGCCGCCGACTCGACCTCGTCGATCGACACGGTCTCGCGGCCGCGCTCCTTCGCCGCGCGGATGCGGAACAGGCCGCGCAGCGTCAGCAGCCGCTCGGACTGCTCGTTCACCATGCGCGCGAAATCCTCGTATTTCGCGAAGGAGCGCGAGCGCACGGCGTGCTGCAGCTCGGCCACTGTGTCCGGCGTCCAGGCGTGGTCCTCGCCGCGGATGCGGTAGGCGTACTCGCCGCCGACGTCGAGCGCCGAACGCAGCACGGGAACGTCCGCGAAGGCGAGCGTGTGGCGGCGCACCGTCTCCTCGGCGATCTCGGCGAGGCCGACGCCGCCGACCGGGGTGGCCGTGCCGTAGAAGAACTTGTCGACGAACTCCTTCGACAGGCCGATGGCGTCGAAGATCTGCGCGCCGCAATAGGACTGGTAGGTCGAGATGCCCATCTTGGACATGACCTTGAGCAGGCCCTTGCCGATCGACTTGATGTAGCGCGTCCGCACCTCGGTCGCGTCGACCCGCTCGGGGAAGTCGAGCGCCTGATGCATCGAAGCCAGCGTTTCGAAGGCAAGATAGGGGTTGATCGCCTCGGCGCCGTAGCCCGCGAGCACCGCGAAGTGATGCACCTCGCGCGGCTCGCCCGATTCGACGACGAGGCCGACCGAGGTCCGCAGGCCCTTGCGGATGAGATTGTGATGCACCGCCGCCGTCGCGAGCAGCGCCGGGATGGCGATCCGGTTCGGCGCGACGAGACGGTCGGACAGGACGACGATGTTGAAGCCGCCATGGACGGCGGCTTCCGCGCGCTCGCACAGCCGGTCGATCGCGTCCGCCATGCCGGCGGCGCCCTTCTCGACGGGATAGGTGGTGTCGAGCGTGCGCGTCTGGAAATGGCTCTCGGCGAGGTCGTCGATCGCGCGGATCTTCTCCAGGTCCTCGTTGGTGAGGATCGGCTGGCGCACCTCGAGCCGCTTCTTCTTCGAACTGCCCTCGAGATCGAACAGGTTCGGCCGCGGCCCGATGAACGAGACCAGGCTCATCACGAGCTCCTCGCGGATCGGGTCGATCGGCGGGTTCGTGACCTGGGCGAAGTTCTGCTTGAAATAGGTGTAGAGCAGCTTCGACTTGAGCGAGAGCGCCGACAGAGGCGTGTCGGTGCCCATCGAGCCGACGGCTTCCTGCCCCGTCGTCGCCATCGGCGTCATCAGCAGGCGCACGTCCTCCTGCGTGTAGCCGAAGGCCTGCTGACGATCGAGCAGGCTCGCCTCGCGCCGCGGGCGGGGCGGCGGCGCGTCGGGCAGGTCTTCAAGCACGAGCTGCGTCTTCGCCAGCCACTCCTTGTAGGGGCGCGCGGCGGCGAGATCGGCCTTGATCTCCTCGTCGGAGACGATGCGGCCCTGCTCGAGGTCGATCAGCAGCATGCGGCCGGGCTGCAGCCGCCACTTCCGCACGATCTTCTCCTCCGGCATGGGCAGCACGCCCATCTCGGACGCCATCACCACGAGATCGTCGTCGGTCTGGAACCAGCGGGCGGGCCGCAGGCCGTTGCGGTCGAGCGTCGCGCCGATCTGGCGGCCGTCGGTGAAGGCGATCGCCGCCGGCCCGTCCCACGGCTCCATCATGGCGGCGTGGTACTCGTAGAAGGAGCGGCGCTGCTCATCCATCAGCGGGTTGCCGGCCCAGGCTTCGGGCACGAGCATCATCACGGCGTGGACGAGGCTGTAGCCGCCCTGCACGAGGAACTCGAGCGCGTTGTCAAGGCAGGCCGTGTCGGACTGGCCCTCATAGGAGATCGGCCAGAGCTTCGAGATGTCGTTGCCGTAGAGCTCGCTGTCGACCGAGGCCTGGCGCGCCGCCATCCAGTTGACGTTGCCCCGGAGCGTGTTGATCTCGCCGTTATGCGCGACCATCCGGTAGGGGTGGCTGAGGGACCACGCCGGGAAGGTGTTGGTCGAGAAGCGCTGATGCACGAGCGCGAGCGCGCTCTCGAAGCGCTCGTCGCTGAGGTCGGGATAATAGGCCGCGAGCTGGTCGGCGAGGAACATCCCCTTGTAGACGATGGTCCGGCACGACAGCGAGACGGGATAATAGTTCGAGGCTTTCGGGTCCGTGCCGTAGATCTCGTTCGACACGACCTTCCGCAGGATGAACAGCCGGCGCTCGAAATCGTCCTCGCTCGTGATGTAGGGCGAGCGGCCGATGAAGATCTGCAGCTGGATCGGCTCGGTCGGCTTGACGCTTTCGCCGAGGGAGGCGTTGTCGGTCGGCACGTCGCGCCAGCCGAGGAAGGTCTGGCCTTCGTCCGTCACGACGCGCTCGAACACCGACTTGATCGTCTGGACGGCGGACGGGTCCCGCGGCGCGAAGATGTGACCGACCGCGTAGTGGCCGGGCTCCGGCAGCGCAAAGCCCAGCCGTTCCGCCTCGGCTGCGAAAAACTTGTGCGGAATCTGCACCAGCATGCCCGCGCCGTCGCCTGCGCGCGGATCGGCGCCCACGGCCCCGCGGTGCTCGAGATTCTCGAGGATCTTGATTCCGTGCTCGATGATCGTGTGGCTCTTGCGGCCCTTCATGTCGGCAACAAAGCCGACCCCGCAGGAATCCTTCTCGTGGCGCGGGTCGTACATCCCCTGCGCGGCGGGCAGCCCGGCGTCGATGACGATCGGGGCGCGCGCGGCTTTGGTCGCAGCCGCCTTCGCCGCCGCGTTCCAGAGTTCGCCGTCCGTCTTCTTCGTCATGGCCAGACTCCCATGATCCATCGCCTGAGCATCGCGGCCATCCAAAAACCGCGCCATAGGTCGAGCGCGCTGAACCGCGGCGGCCCGCCCCATCCAAGGAGCCGTCCACCGGTGGCGCGATCCGCAGTTCACGAGGAAACGCCGTCTCGACGCAAATGGACAGCCTTGCTGTCCTATTGCGGGCGCACCTTAAGCAGAAAAGCGCAGCGCGGTAAAGCGGCGGCGGCGTTCAGGGCGCGGGTGGCGACGCCGAGCAGAAGCGTATAAGCCGGCGAGTGCGCCGAAAGTTCAAGGCCGCGCCCGCCTGTCAAGCGCGGCCGGCGCTCTGGGCGCCGCGATCGATGTCCGCGCAACCGTCTACGGCAATCTTCCGGTCGACCGGACCCGACCACGACGAGGGACCATTTTTCCCATGAACCTCGCAAGCGACAATGTCGCGCCCGCGCATGACGCAGTGCTCGAGGCGCTCGCCGCCGTCAACCGGGGACCCGCGAGGCCATACGGCCACGACGACGTCAACGCCCGTGTCGAGGCGCTGCTGTCGGAGGTTTTTGAACGCAAGGTCACGGCGTTTCTCGTCACGACCGGAACCGCTGCGAATGCGCTTGCGCTCGCGCAGATGACTCCGCCCTGGCGCGCCGCGATCGGCCACGCGGAGGCGCATGTCATGCACGACGAATGCGGCGCGCCCGAATTTTTTACCGGGGGCGCCAAGATCGTGGGCGCGCCGGGCGTCGACGGCCGGCTGACGACGGAATCGCTCACGGCGCTTTTAGCGCGCGACTTCTGGACGCCGCCGACCCACGTCGCGCCGGCGAGCCTCACCCTGTCGCAGGCGACCGAAGCCGGCACAGTCTATCGCCCCGCCGAGATCGCGGCGCTGACGGCGATCGCCCGGGAGCGCGGTCTGCGGGTCCACATGGACGGCGCCCGCTTCGCGAACGCCGTCGTGAGCACGGGGGCGTCGCCGGCGGATCTGACCTGGCGGGCGGGCGTCGAGGCTCTGTCCTTCGGATTCACCAAGAACGGCGCGATGGCGGCGGAGGCGGTCGTGCTGTTCGCGGACGACCTTGTCGAAAACCTCGCCGAGCGGCGCAAGCGCGGCGGTCACACCTGGTCGAAAGGGCGCTTCATCGCGGCCCAGATCGAGGCGCTGCTCGCCGGCGGCCTCTGGCTCGACCTCGCCCGGGCCGCGAACGCGCGCGCGGCCCAGCTCGCGATCGGCCTGGAGGCGCGGGGCTTGCGTCTCGCCTTCCCCGTCGAGGCCAACGAAGTCTTCGCGCACCTGCCCGCGGCGCTGCATGACGCGCTGAAGGCGCAAGGCGCGCAGTATTACCTCTGGAGCAGCGAATCGATCGCGCCGCAGCGCCGAGGGCGCGACAGCGAGGTTCTCGCCCGCTTCATCCCGTCCTTCGCCACCGAGCCCGTGGAGATCGACGCGCTGCTCGCCGCGATCGACGCGGCCGCGCCACGAAAAAAGGCGCTCCGGTCTCCCGGAGCGCCCCTGTTCTAGAGCCGTGCCGCCCGGGTCACGCGGCCTGCTTCTGCTCGACCGTCTTGGCGTCGATCGCAGGCGCGCCCGAGCCGATCGGGATGACCCGCGGCTTCTTCGCTTCCGGCACTTCGCGCACGAGGTCGACGTGGAGCAGACCGTTCTCAAGGCTCGCGCCGGTCACCTGGACGTGGTCGGCGAGCTGGAAACGGCGCTCGAAGGAGCGGCCGGCGATGCCCTGGTGGAGCACCTGGGCCCTGGGTTCGGCCGACGTCTTCTCGCCGCGAACGGTGAGCGTGCCCTCACGGACCTCGATGTTCAGGTCCTTCTCGCCGAAGCCGGCGACCGCTACCGTGATGCGATAGGCGTTCTCGTCCGTGCGCTCGATGTTGTAGGGCGGATAGCCGGGCGTCTGGCCTTCCGCGCCGGCGACGCTGTCGAGCAGCGAAAACAGACGGTCGAAGCCGACGGTGGAGCGGTAGAGCGGGGTAAGGTCGTACTGGCGCATCTCATATCCTCCAAAGGAAGCGACACAAGGCGGTCCGCCGTAACGGCCGGACCGATTTATCGAACTGCCGCAGCCTGTTGGCCTGCGGCATAAATTAGGTGGTGGGACGGTCCGTGGCGTTCAAGAGCATCCGACACGCGTTGGAGACGACAAATTTGCGGCTCGCGTCGGTCGGATCGCGCTTCGCGCTGAGCGCGCCCGCCAGGATCTCCCTTCTTGTCGAGCGCATGCCCCGCTCCCGTCGCAACCTCCGCCCCGCGCGGGACGGCTTCGTGGTCGCCGACGGCGTCCCGCTGCCCGACGGAGGCCGGGTCAGCCTGTTTCACGCGACGGACGGCGTCGCGCTCCGCGCGGCGGTATGGCGGCCGGCGGGGGCGCTGCGAGGCACCGTCTGCCTCTTCCAGGGGCGCGCGGAGTTCATCGAGAAATATGGCGAACTCGCGGGAGAGCTGCTGGCGCGCGGCTTCGCGGTGGCGACCTTCGACTTCCGGGGGCAGGGGCTGTCGCAGAGGCTGACGGCGAACCCGCTGAAAGGCCATGTGGACGATTTCGACGAGTTCCGGGCCGACGCCGAAGCCTTCATGCGGCAGGTCGCGTTCGTTGACTGCCCGGCGCCGTTCTACGCCGTCAGCCATTCCATGTCGGCGCCGGTGCTGGTCAGCCTCGCCGCGCGGCAGCCGCAGTGGTTCGACCGGATCCTGTTGCTCGCGCCCATGGTGGGCCTGCCGCTCGCGCGGGCGGAGTTCTTCGCCCGCGGCCTCGCGACCGGGCTCGGCCGCGCGGGCTTCTCCGGCGCCTACATTCCGAGCGGCTCCAACCGGATCATGGCGTTGCGCGCCTTCGACGGGAATCCCGTCAGTTCGGATCCCGTGCGCTACGGGCGCTCCGTCGCGCTGATCCTGAAGGAGCCGGAGCTTGCAATCGCGTCCCCGACCATCGGCTGGGTGCACGCCGCGTTCCGGGCGATGACGGCGACGGCCCTTCCGGGCGTGCCGGAATCCTTCCGGACGCCGACGCTGGTGCTGACCGCCGGCGCCGACCGCATCGTCGACGTTAGGGCGAGCGCCCGGTTCGCCGAGCGGATTCGCGGGGGCGGACATCTCATGGTGCGCGGCGCCCGCCACGAACTCGTGATGGAGCGGGACGCAATCCGCGAGCAATTCTGGGCGGCGTTCGACGCCTTCGTTCCCGGGCGGCGCGAGCTCGCCTGATCCGCAGCCCGCGCCTCAGCCGCGGGCGAGCCGCTCCAGCGTCGCCTCGTGGATGCGCCGGTCGCCAGCAGCGACGATGCGGCCGCCCTTCGCGGCGGACTCGCCCTCCCAGGTCGTGATGACGCCGCCGGCGCCTTCGATCAGCGGGATCAGCGCCACGATGTCGTAGGGCTTGAGATCGGCCTCGACGACGAGGTCGACATGGCCGGCGGCCAACATTGCGTAGGCGTAGCAGTCCGCGCTCCAGCGGGTCAGCCGGGCGGAGGCGGAGACCGAATCGAACGCCGCCCGCTCGTCGCCGGTGAACATCGTCGGCGAGGTCGACATCAGCATCGCGTCCTCGAGGCGGGCGCAGGGGCGCGCCCTGAGCCGCCGTTCGCCGCCGCGGCCGCGATAGGAGGCGCTCATGCCGTCGCCGGAAAACCGCTCCCCGATGAACGGCTGGTGCATCAGCCCGAAGCACGGCGAGCCGCCGCGCATCAGACCGATGAGCGTGCCCCAGATCGGCAGGCCGTTGATGAAGGAGCGCGTGCCGTCGATCGGATCGAGCACCCAGACGAATTCGGCGTCCGGCGCGAGGTCGCCGTGCTCCTCGCCGATGATGCCGTGGCCGGGGAAAGTCTCGCGGATCATGTCGCGCATGACCTTCTCGCCCGCCTTGTCGGCCGCGGTCACCGGATCGAACGCGGCGCCTCGGCCCTTGTCCTCGACTCCGAGCGAGGTGCGGAAGAACGGCAGTATCGCGTCGCCCGAGGACGTGGCGAGTCGGTCCACGAAAGCGGCGAAATCGACGGCCGTCATGCAGAGAATCTCCGGCGGGACCTGAGGCCGTCCGAGGCCCCTGCGGCGCGCTGCGAGGAAGCGCCATAGCCTTGTGTATATCGCCGGCGCCGCGGCGCGGCGATCGCAAAAAAAAATCGCCGGATTATGCGACAGGCCGTCGCATCCGGCGATTTCAGGAATTTGCCCTTGCTTTTTGTGCGGCGCAGCCGCATTTTATTGCGGCGCGGCATTGCGATCTTCGATCGTGCTGCCGCTGCCCTCCTTGGGCGTTTCCTCCCTAGACTTAGGCCGTTCGCCTTGTGCGGACGGCCTTTTTTTTATGTCGTTTTGTCCAGGCGACGGGACATTGGCCGGATCGCTGGTGGTTTGCAAGGAATTTTCTATCAGACGATTGGACGAAGCCCGGCGCCGCTCATTCCGCCGCGGCGCGAGGGGCTCCGATCATCGGCAGAGGCGTCGAGGCGATCGTCTCGACGAAGCGCGCGAGCCGCCGCGCGAGATCGGCGAAATCCTTGGTTTTCTCGTGGGTTCGCTCGTCCATGTACAGACCGCGATTGATCTCGATCTGGAGGGCGTGAAACCCGTCGACCGGCGCGCCGTAATGCTCGGTGATGTAGCCGCCGGCGTAGGGTCTGTTCCTCACCACGCCGAATCCGAGGTTTCGCAGCGCCTGTTCCGCCAGGTCGACGATCTCCGGGGCGCAACTCGAACCGTACCGGTCGCCGAGGACGATGTCGGGCCTCGGCCGGTCGTCGTGGATCAGTCCGATCGACGGCATGGAGTGACAGTCGATCAGCAAGGCGAGCCCGTGCATCCGGTGCGCGCGCGTCACCAGGCGGCGCAGCGTGCGGTGATAGGGCTTGTAGATGCACTCGATGCGTTCGAGCGCTTCCGCGATCGGCAGCCGGGAGCCGTAGATCTCCTGGCTCTCGCCGACCACCCGGGCGATCGTCCCCAGGCCGCCCGCGACGCGTAGGGAACGGGTGTTGGCGAAGGCCGGCAGGCGCCCCTCGAACATGCGCGGATCGAGTTCATACGGCTCGCGGTTCACGTCGAGGAAGGCGCGCGGGAAATGCGCGCGCATCAGCGGCGCGCCGAAGGCCGGCGCGGGACCGAAGAGCTCGTCGACATAGGCGTCTTCGGAGCGGCGCAACGCGCGCGCGTCTAGGCGCGAGGCGGCCAGGAAACGCGCGGGATAGCGCGCTCCGGAATGCGGCGAGTTGAACGTCACCGCGGTGGCGCGACCCTTCGGCTCCGCCACGTCGAAGGCCGGCTCGATATCGTCGGATGAGTCGGGGGCCGTCACGCCGCGGGAAGACTCCGAAAGGTCCTTGGATACGGATTGTTGCCGATCCTCAACGTGTCTGTCCATCGCCGAAGATGGGGAAACGATCTGTTTACCAAAGCACCGCCTTATGGGATGACTCACGCCGAAATGACCCCCATCAGGTTCGACAGACCGTGGAAGCGAATTCCAAGATCCTCCTCGCCGAAGACGACGACGACATGCGGCGATTCCTCGTGCGCGCGCTTGAGAACGCCGGCCATCTCGTGGTCGCCTTCGACAACGGCCTGTCGGCCTATCACCGACTGCGCGAGGAGCCGTTCGAGCTTCTGCTGACCGACATCGTGATGCCGGAGATGGACGGCATCGAGCTGGCGCGCCGCGCGACCCAGCTCGACCCCGACATCAAGGTGATGTTCATCACGGGCTTCGCCGCCGTCGCCCTGAACCCGGACTCGCAGACGCCCAAGGACGCCAAGATCCTGTCGAAGCCGTTCCACCTGCGGGAGCTGGTGTCGGAAGTCGACAAGCTTCTCGCGGCCTGACGCTCCCATTCCGAGATTGCGCGACATCGTCGCTCCCGCGCTGCTCGCCGCGGCCGTCCTCGCCTGGGCGACCGGCGCGCTCGACCGGATCGGGCTCGAAGGCGCGGGCCAGGGCCTGCTGATCGGCGCCGCGGTCTGCGCCCCGATCTGGCTGCTCGGACTCTACCGCCGTTCGCGCGAGCGCAGGGATTAGCGCCGCGGAGAGCGGCTTCGCGCTTGCCACCCCCGGGTCGATCCGATATAGCCGCGCACTCATCGGGCGGCTCCCGCACGTCGCCCGAATGGTTTCGAGCGCAGGCGCCAAGCCGGCGCTTCGGGCGTGTAGCTCAGCGGGAGAGCACTACCTTGACATGGTAGGGGTCACAGGTTCGATCCCTGTCACGCCCACCACTTCAGAGCCCCGGAAAGTCACGGACTTTCCGGGGCTTCGTTTATCTGGGACGTCCCAGTCCGTCTCTACGCCCGCGGCAGAGATCGGGGCGGCTCGGGCGAGGGGCTCGCAAGATCGTCGACGGCGCCATTGGGCCGGCGGACTGGCGTAGTCGCCGTTCTTTAGCGCCTTGCGCGGCGGTCCGGTTCGATCGAATGTGCCGGCCATGTCCGAAGCACCGATCCGTCTCACCTCCATGGCCCACGGCGGGGGATGCGGCTGCAAGCTCGCGCCGGCCGTCCTTCAGGACATCCTGCGCAAGATGCCCGCCTCGGTCCCCTGCGCCGATCTGCTCGTCGGCGCGGAGACATCCGACGACGCCGCAGTCTATCGCCTGAACGACAGACAGGCGATCGTCGCCACCACCGACTTCTTCACGCCCGTGGTCGACGACCCCTTCGATTTCGGCCGGATCGCCGCGACCAACGCGCTCTCCGACGTGTACGCCATGGGCGGGCGGCCGCTGTTCGCGCTCGCCCTCGTCGGGATGCCGGTCTCGACCATGCCGGTCGAGGCCGTGCAGGATATTCTGGCGGGCGGCGCCTCGGTCTGCGCAGGCGTCGGCGTTCCGGTCGTCGGCGGGCACTCGATCGATTCGCCGGAGCCGATCTACGGCCTCGTGGCGATCGGCCTCGTCGATCCCGCCAGGGCGCTGAAGAACGCGACCGCGCGCGCAGGCGACCGGCTGATCCTGACGAAGGGGCTCGGCGTCGGGATCTTTTCCGCCGCCCTGAAGAAGGGCGAACTCGAGCCCGACGCCTACCGCGCGATGATCGCGTCGACGACCAAGCTCAACGCGGTCGGCGCGGATCTCGCGGGGCTCGCGGGCGTGCATGCGATGACCGACGTCACCGGCTTCGGCCTGCTCGGCCATCTGCTTGAAATGTGTCGCGGAGCGGGTCTCGGCGCCGAAATCGCATTCGATCGGACCCCCTTGCTGCCTTATGCCGCTGCTCTCGCGGCGGCCGGCCACTCGACGGGCGCCGCCGCCCGCAACTGGGCGAGCTACGGCCATGACGTCACGCTCCCCGCGGGCATGCCGAGCTGGCGTCGCGGCCTGCTGTGCGATCCGCAGACCAGCGGCGGGCTGCTCGTCGCCGTCGCGCCGGAGGCGGAGGCCGCGGCGCTCGCGCTCTGCCGCAGCGCCGGCTTCGATCAGGCCTGCGTGCTCGGCCGCATGCTCGCAGGCGCGCCGAATGTATCCGTGGTCTGACGAACGGAGGGCGTCGACCGAGCCGTCAGACGCGGGCGCGAGAGGCGGCGGGCCGCCGCGCCGTCCAAGGCCTCGCGGAGGTCCAGTCCGGAGACAGCGTCAGGCCGGCGGGAGCCTCGCCCGCGGCGACGCCCCGTAGCCGCATGGCGACGAAGCGCAGCGCGGCCGCGACGGCTTCCGGGGCGCAGGGCTTTTCGATCACGCCGTAAGCCGCGCCAAGGTCCTTCGGAACCCGATCCGGGGTCGCGGTGACGAACACGACGGCGACGCCTTCCTCGACGGCCGCACGCGCGACGTCCGCCCCGGTCCAGCCGTCCGCGAGGCGCAGGTCGACCACCGCGATGTGGACGTCAGTCGACCGCAACAGGGCGACGGCCGTCTCCTGGTCGGCGGCGAGCCCGAGAAGATGAAAGCCCGCCTCGGAGATGGCCGGCGCGAGGCCGCCGGCGATCACCATGTCGTCTTCGACCAACAGCACCCGCATGCGCACCCGTTCCCCGAATCAGCCCCCGTTCTTGTTACCGGCGGGGTCGCCCGGGCGCCATATCGTCACGATCGTAACGCCCAGGTTTCGCCACCCTGCGGCTTCTGCAGACGACAACTGAAGGTAGAAGTTTCCCAAGAGGATCAGCGTCCAGGCCGTCCCGACGCCCTGACGACCGCCTCACGCCATTGGGCGCATTCGGCTCGGCCCCGTCGTGAGCGCAGCCTTCACGTGCCTTTGGCGGCGATCGCCTCGTGCCAGGCGACCGCGCGGCGCGCCATGCCGATGTGCTGGCGTTCATACATCCGCCCGTCGATCTTGATCGCGCCGCGCTTGGCGTTCTCCGGCAGTTCGAAGGCCGCGATCACCTTGCGGGCGCGCTCGACCTCCTCCGTCATCGGCGCGAAGCAGGTGTTGGCCGGCTCGATCTGGCTCGGATGGATGATCGTCTTGCCGTCGAAGCCGAGGTCCCGCGATTGGCGGCATTCCTCGCGGCAGCCGTCCACGTCGGAGATGTCGTTGAACACGCCGTCGAGGATCGTCAGCCCCTCCGCGCGAGCGGCGGCGAGCGCGAACATGATCCACGGCATCATCGGCGCGCGGCCCTTCACGAGCTGCGCCCAGGTGTCCTTGGCGAGATCGTTGGTGCCGAGCACGAGGCAGGTCAGCCTGCAGCCCGGCACGGTCTTACGCGCCTTGGCGATGTCGTGGATGTTGAGGATGGCGGCGGGCGTCTCGATCATCGCCCAGACGTCGATGCCCTCCGGCGCGTCGAGCGCTTCGAGCCGGTTCGAGATCATCTCGAGCACCGCGGTCGACGACACCTTCGGCATCAGGATCGCGTGCGGCCGGGCCTCGATCGCGGCCTTGAGGTCGGCCTCCCCCCACGGCGTCTGGGGCGCGTTCACGCGGATGATGATCTCGCGGTCGCCATAGCCGCCGGTCTTCACCGCGGCGCACACCTGCTCGCGGGCGAGCTCCTTGGCTTCGGGGGCGACGGCGTCCTCGAGATCGAGGATCAGCGAGTCGGCCGCGAGCTCCTTCGCCTTGTCGAGCGCCCGCTGGTTGGAGCCCGGCATGTAGAGAACGCTGCGGCGAAGGCGGAGGTCGGCCATGGTCGGCTCCCGTGTTCTTTTTGACGGGCCTTCCTAGCAGACAAACACTTCGCATGCGCAACAACGATCGCGCATGCCGATCGTGCGATCGGCGGGGGCGAGGAACCGCTCGCGCCCGCCGCGCGAGCGATCGCGAACGCCGTCAGGAGGGCGGAAGGGCGGTCAGCTCGACAACGCCGCCGTCAGCTCGCGGAGGTTCGATCGCATCATGTCGAGATAGGTCGCGGCCGGACCGCCCTGCGGCGACAGGGCGTCCGAGTAAAGCGCGCCGCCGATCTTGGCGCCGGTCTCCTTGGCGATGCGCTGCACGAGCCGCTTGTCGGAGATGTTCTCGACGAACACGGCCGGGATCTTCTCCGCCTTGATCTGGCGGATGATGCGCGCGACGTCCTTCGCCGAGGCTTCCGTCTCGGTGGAGACGCCCTGGGGCGCGATCATCTCGACCCCGTAGGCCGCGGCGTAATAGCCGAAGGCGTCGTGCGAGGTGATGACCCTGCGGCGGTCCGGAGGCACCTTCGCCCAGGCCGCGCGGATCTCGCCGTCAAGCGCGTCGAGGTCCTGCGCATAGCGTGCGGCGTTCGCGTCATAGGCGGCCTTGCCCTCGGGATCGGCCGCCACAAGCCCGTCGCGGATGTTGCCGACATAGATCTTCACATTGGGAACGGCCTGCCAGGCGTGCGGGTCGGTGATCTCCTGGCCGTGGCCGTGGTCATGCGCGCCGCCGCCTTCGTCGTCCTCCATCTTGCGCGTCTCCACGCCCCTGGCGGCGATGACGACCGCCGCCTTGGAGCCGGCCGACTCCGCGAGCCGCGACATCCAGCCTTCCAGGCCGAGCCCGTTCTCGACGATCACTCGGGCGTCGGCGACCTTCTTCGCGTCGGCGGGGGAGGGGGAGAAGACATGGGCGTCGCCGTCGGGCCCGACCAAAGTCGTCACCGCTACGCGGTCGCCGCCGATCCGGGCGACGAGATCGCCGAGAATGGAGAAGCTCGCGACCACTTTGAGCGGCTCGGCGACCGCGGGCCCCGCGGCGAGGGCGGCGGCGAAGAGCGCGGCGACGAAGACACCTGCGCGCATGATGGAGCTCCTTTGATCCTTGGGAGAAGGCTCAGGCGGCGCGGTGGCGGCGCGCCGGCAGCAGCCGCCACGCGAACCCGCCCACCGGTCCGAAGACGATCGAGCCGAGATAGAGGATTCCGGCGGCGAGGATGATCGACGGCCCCGTCGGGACGCCGGAATGGTAGGAGCCGAGCAGGCCCACGACGCTCGCGAGCGACCCGACCGCGACGGACACGCCGAACATGCCGCCGAGCCGCGCCGACCAGAACGGCGCGCAGGCGGCCGGCAGCATCATCACGCCGACCGAGAGCAGGGTGCCGAGCGCCTGGAAGCCGGCCACCAGGTTGAGCACCACGAGGCCGAGGAAAATGAGATGCGTCGGCCCGCCCATCCGGCTCACCGAGGCGAGGAAGCCGGGGTCGACGCATTCGAGCACAAGCGGCCGGTAGATCAGCGCGAGCGTCACGAGCGTGACGGTCGCGACGCCTGCGAGCAGCACGAGCGCATCGTCGTCGAGCGCCAGCACCGAGCCGAACAGCACGTGCAGCAGGTCGACATTGGAGCCTTTCAGCGACACCAGCGTCACGCCGAGCGCGAGCGATAGCAGGTAGAAAGCGGCGAGCGCGGCGTCCTCCTTCAGCGCGGTGGTGCGCGTCACGAGCCCCGCGGCGAGCGCGACCGACACGCCGGCGACCAGCCCGCCGATCGTCATCGCGGGCAGCGACAGGCCGGCGACGAGGAAGCCTGCGGCCGCCCCCGGCAGGATGGCGTGCGCCATGGCGTCGCCTGCGAGGCTCATGCGCCTCAGCATCAGGAACACGCCGATAGGGCCTGCGCCGAGCGCCAGCGCCAGCGAGCCGACGAGCGCGCGCCGCATGAAGTCGAATTCGACGAAGGGGCCGAGCAGGGCGTCGTAGAGCGTCATCGGCGCGATCACGCTGCGTGCGGCGCGCAGAGCGGCGCGTGGTCGTCGAACGCTTCCGTCATGCCGCGCGCCTCGAGCAGTCGTTCGGGCCGCAGCGCTTCCTCGGTGGGCCCCCAGGCGATCGCGCGGCGGGCGAGCAACAGCGTTTCCGGGAAGGCGCGGCGGACGGTGTCGAGATCGTGCAGCACGGCAATCACCGTGCGCTTCTCGGCCCGCCAGCGCTCGACCAGCTCCAGCAGATCCGCGACCGTCTTCGCGTCGACCGCGGCGAAGGGCTCGTCGAGCAGGATCACCGACGCGTCCTGCAGCAGCAGGCGAGCGAACAGGACCCGTTGCAGCTGGCCGCCGGAGAGGGTGCCGATCGGCCGGGCTTCGAAGCCCTCCAGTCCGACGGCGGCGATCGCCTCCCGCGCGGCCGCGCGGCCGGCGCGTCCGACCCCGCCGAACGGACCGATCCGTCGCCACAGGCCGGTCGCGACGAGATCGAACACGTCGATCGGAAAGGAGCGGTCGAGCGCCGCGGCCTGCGGGAGATAGCCGATATCCCGCGGACGCAGCGCCCCGCGGTCGATCCGGCCGCCAATCGGCTTCAGCGCGCCGACCAGACCCTTCAGCAGGGTCGATTTGCCGGCGCCGTTCGGGCCGACGACCGCGAGCAGCGCGCCCGGCGCGATCTCTCCGTCGAGATGATGGACCGCCGGATGCCGGTCGTAGCCGAGCGTCACGTCCGTCAGGCGGATCAGCGGCGCGGCGCTCATGCGACCGCCAGGATGACGGCCGCCCAGACCGCAGCGAGCAGGACGGCGGCGCCCATCAGCCGCGACGCAGCCGAGGCGCGCAACAGCGAGACCGGCGCGATCGTCGCGGCCGGTCGGCGGGGATGAGCGTGGTCCGCGTGATCGTGGTGGTGAGACATCGGATGTCGCCGGGGCGGAAGGGATGGAGCGCTGCTGAGTGGTTAGAATGTTATAAAGTAACATGCGAGGGGTCAAGGCTCGAGGGGAGCCGCCCTCGAGCCCGCCCGTCCCGCGGAAAGCTCGACGCTTCCCTGTGGATCGGCCGGCGAGAAGGCGCTTAGTCTGGCCTTCACCGGGGCCGAGCCCCGCATGGAATCGATCATGGTCGACCTGCCCGTTCAGAGGCCCTGCGGAGAGCTCGCCGGAGGTCAAGATTGCGTGGAGGTGTTCGTCGCCGTCGAGGACGATCTTTCGGTCGTGGCGCCGCTGCTCGCGACCTATCGGCGAGACCTGGACTGCCGGATCGACCTCTCCCTCTATCTGCTGCCGGCGACCTACGGCCTCCTCGAACTGGCGCATCCCGCCACCGCGCCTGATCTCGAGGCCGCGCGGCTTGTCGCCACGACGGCCGTGACGGGGATCGCGGACAACGCGCACGCCCAGTTGTTCGTCACGCCCGGCGCGATCCCGAAAGGATCGCTGTGCGCGCTCAAGGTTTCCTCTCCGGACGCTTCTCCCGGCAGGGCCGCCACCGCGTGGACGCACAGGGAGGATCAGAAGATGGAGGGGCACCTCCGCTGTTTCTTCGCCGGCGTCGATCAGGGCGAGTACGGCCTGATCGCGCGCACGTTTTATGTCCGGCCGGTCGCAGAGGGCGAGGTGCCCCGCGGCCTGCTCTACAGTCCCGTCACGCAGTGCAACCTGAACTGCATCCACTGCATCTCGCGCGATACGCGCAAGACCAAGAATATCCTGTGCATGTCGATCAAGGACGACATCCGGTCATGGTGCGCCAAGGGGTGGGTGGACTGCATCATAACGGACTACAGCGGAGACATACTCTGGGCTGACGCGAGATTTGGCGGCGAGCTCGACTTTCTGATCGAACTCGACGTCCCCTTTCACATCGATACGAACGGGGCGCATCTCACACGCGAGGTCAGCAGGAAGCTGATCGAAACGAAACTCATGTCCCTGAATGTCTCGCTCGACGCGGCGACCACCTCGACCTTCCAGCGAATCCGGAAAGGAGCGCCCCCTCTTGAGGACGTGCTCGGCAACATCGCGGCGTTCGCGGAGATCCGGCGCGAGACGGGCGTGGGGACGCGTGTTCCGCTATCCCTCGGATTCACCCTCATGCGCAGCAACATTCACGAGTGGGAGGACTGCATCCGCAACGCAGCCGCCGTCGGGGCGGACGCGGTCATCGCCCGTCATATCGAGGCGTATACGCCCGACATGGCCGAGGAATCGCTCTTTCTCGATCGAGAGACGTTCAACCGAGCCCGCACAAGCGCCATCGCTGTCGCGCGCGAGCTCGGAATTGCGTTGCAGTCGGAGCCTGAACTCACCGGCTCCAGCGTGGAGGGCGGCCACGAAATCTGTGTGATCCCGTGGGAGTCTGCGGTCGTGCTTGGCAATGGCGACGTCGCTGTGTGCTGTACGCCCAAGACGACAATCGGAAACCTTCACGACCAGAGCATGCAGGGCATCTGGAATGGGCCGGCCTATCGGGAGTTTCGTCGGCGGGTGAACTCCCCGCGGCCCCCCGCGCAGTGCGAGGGCTGCGGCATGCGCCGGAGCCGAACGAACTCGAACAGCTACATGCCCTACCGCACGATCGCGACCTGGGTTCCGCCCAAAGACTGGCCGACCGGGGTGGAGACGCGCTCAGACGGCCCCGTCGATCCGCGCCTATCGGGGGAGGGAGCCGAGGAGCCGGCGGCCGGCGTTAGCCCCTGGCGCGGGAGGGATCGTTCTTCAGCGCATGGCGCACGAAGGTGACCACCGCCCACACGCCGATCACGAGACCCACGGCTTCGAGGGCGTAGGCGACATAGTCGCCGAGCCCGAGGAAGCCCGCGATCGCCCAGCCTCCGGCGACCGAGGCCGCGATGGTCTGCGTCGCGATCAGCACGGTGGCGCCGACAAGCGTCAGCGTGCGGGCGAGCGGGCTCTGAGCGGGGGCGTCGGACACGGGAACGGCGAACTCCGGATCGGGCAGGCGCGAAAAGCCGCCAGCGGGCGTCCTTTTACCACGCTGCGTCGCGGCGTCGAGGGCCCCGGGTTGCTCCGTCGCGAGCCTGTCTGTAGGCCTGTCGCCCGCTTCGTTCGTCGGGGAAGTCGATCCATGCCGCTGACCGCCGCCTCCCGCCGCGGCGTCGTCGCCGCGCCTCACGCGGCCGCCGCCGAGACCGGCCGGGCGATTCTCGCCGAGGGCGGCAACGCCGTCGAGGCGATGATCGGCATGGCCGCGACCATCGCGGTCGTCTACCCCCACATGAACGCGATCGGCGGCGACGGCTTCTGGCTGGTGCGCGAGCCGGGCGGCCAAGTGCGGTCGATCGAGGGCTGCAGCGCGGCGGCCGCGGCGGCGACCATCGCGTTCTACCGCGGCCATGGACATGACGTTATTCCGGCCCGCGGCCCGCTTGCCGCCCTGACCGCGCCCGGCGCGATCGACGGCTGGCGGCTCGCGGGCGAACTCGCCGCCGGCTCCGGCGGGCGATTGCCGCGCGACGTGCTTCTGGGCGAGGCGATCCGTTTGGCGCGCGGGGGCTTCGCGGTCTCCGCGAGCCAGGGGCGCACGCGGCCGAAGGAGTACGAGGCCTGCATCGCCGCTCCCGGCTTCGCCCAGGCCTATATGCGCGACGGCGAGATGCTGGCGGCGGGCGAGACGCTCGTCCAGACGCGGCTGGCGGACACGCTCGACCACCTCTCCCGCGCGGGCTTCCGCGACTTCTACGAGGGCGACGTCGCCCGCTCGATGGCGGCGGATCTCGAGCGCATCGGATCGCCGCTCGCGCGCGGCGATCTCAACGCCCTCCGCGCGCGCTTCGCGGAGCCGCTTCGGATGCGGATCAAGGGCGGGACGGTCTACAACACGCGGCCGCCGACGCAGGGCCTGGCGTCGCTCGTCATCCTCGGCGTGCTCGAGCGCCTCGCGCCCAGGACGGACGAGGACGCCGCCTTCCTGCATGGTGTGGTCGAGGCCACCAAGCGGGCGTTTGCGATCCGCGACCGGGTGTGCGGCGACAACGCTCCAGCCGACCTTGACCTCGACGCCTTCCTGACGCCGAAGCGCCTCGACGCGGAAGCGGCGGCGATCGATCTGAAGCGCGCCGCTCCGTTCCCGGCGCCGGCCGGAGACGGCGACACCGTCTGGATGGGCGCGATCGACGGCGAGGGTCGGGCGGTCAGCTACATCCAGAGCATCTACTGGGAATATGGCTCGGGCTGCGTGCTGCCGGAGACCGGCGTGCTCATCCAGAACCGCGGCGCCTCCTTCGCGCTCGACCCCAAATCCGTCAACGCGCTCGCGCCCGGCCGGCGTCCGTTCCACACGCTGAACCCGCCGCTCGCCGTGATGGATGACGGGCGCGTGGTCGCCTACGGCACGATGGGCGGCGACGGCCAGCCGCAGACGCAGGCCATGGTGTTCGCAAGGCATGTCTGGCTCAAGCGGCCGATCGAGGAGGCGCTCGCCGCGCCCCGATTCCGGCTCGGGCGGTCCTGGGGCGAGACCGAGACCGGCGTGCGCTACGAGCCGCGCTTCGACGGGGAGGTCATCGACCGGTTGGCGGGCATGGGGCACGAGATCGCGCCCTGGCCGGACGAGTTCGACGACGAGGGCGGCCACGCCGGCCTCATCGTCCGCGACGCGTCGGGCGCGATCGAAGGCGGGCACGATCCGCGGTCGGACGGCGGCGCCGCCGGCGCGTGATAGGACGCAGCCATCCGTCACACGAAGCTGCTAAGCCGCGCCGGCCTACGGCGACGCCCAAGGGAATCACAGAACGTCGACGAGATGGATGAAATCCTCACCAACGCCCGGCTGGTTCTCGACGACCGCGTCGTCCTCGGGACCCTGACGCATGCCGGCGGCGTGATCCGCGATCTCTCCGAAGGCGTCTCTTCGCTGCCCGGCGCGGTCGACCTTGACGGCGATCTGCTGGCGCCCGGCCTGATCGAGTGCCACACCGACAACCTGGAAAAGCACGCGGCTCCGCGGCCGGGCGTGGTCTGGCCCGACGCGCTGGCCGCCGCTCTCGCCCATGACGCCCAGATGGCGACGTCGGGCGTCACCACCGTCTACGACGCCCTGTTCGTCGGCGGCTATGAGGTCGAGGACGATCCGCGCAAGCACATCCTTCCCACGCTCGCGGCGGCGATCGAGACTGGCGTCGCCGAAGGGGTGTTCCGGATCGACCATCGGCTGCATCTGCGCTGCGAGCTCAGCGACCCGGAACTGCCCGAGCGGCTCGCCCCGCATTTGGGTCGGCCTCTGGTCGGGCTGGTGTCGCTGATGGACCACACGCCCGGCCAGCGGCAATGGCGCGACGTGGCGGCGCTGAAGCGCTTCATGGTCCGGGAAGGCCTCGCCGCCGCCGACGCGGAGGCGCTGCTCGCGCGGCGGATGCGGCTCGGCGTCGAGGCGGCCGCCGTCAACCGTCCTTACGTGCTCGACCTGTTCCGAAACGCGCCGATCCGGCTCGCGAGCCATGACGACACGACCGAGGCCCATGTCGCGGAGGCCGTCGAATCCGGCTGCGCGATCTCGGAATTCCCGACCACGATGGCGGCCGCGCGCGCCGCCCACGCGGCCGGGCTGGCGGTCGTCGCCGGAGCGCCGAACGTGGTGCGCGGAGGATCGCACGCCGGAGGCGTCGCGGCCGAGGACCTCGCGCGCGAAGGCGTGCTGGACGCGCTGTCGTCGGACTACGTCCCCTCCAGCCTTCTCCAGGCGGTGGGGCGGCTGGCGCGCGGACCGGGGATCGCGCTGCACGAGGCCTTCGCCTTCGCGACGTCGAAGCCCGCCGAGATGCTCGGCCTCGCCGATCGCGGGCGGCTGGCGCCGGGGATGAGGGCCGATTTCGTCCGCCTGAGATTCGTGCGCGACACGCCGGTCGTGGCGAGCGTGTCCGTCGCAGGGAGGCGCGTCGCGTGAACGAGTCCCGCTATGCGATCTACTACGCCCCGCCGCCCGACAGCTCGCTGTGGGCCTTCGGCTCGGGCGTGCTGGGCTATGACGCGGCGACCGGCGAGGCCCGGCCCCATCTGACGCCCGAGGGGGTGTCGCCGGCGGAGTTCGCGGCCATGACGGCGCAGCCCCGCCGCTACGGATTCCACGCCACGCTGAAGGCTCCGTTCCGGCTGGCAGAGGGCGTGACGGAGGACGACGTCGTCGAAGCCGGCCATGCGTTTTCGCGCCACCTGAAGGCGTTCGAATTGCCGCCGCTCGAGGTCGGCGCGCTCGACGGCTTCGTCGCGCTGATCGCGCGGTCGATTTCGCCGGAGCTCGACGTGCTCGCCGCCGAATGCGTGGAGGCGTTCGAGCCGTTCCGGCGGCCGCTCGACGCCGCCGAAACGGCCCGCCGCGTCCCGGCGGCCCTGACGCCGCGCCAGCGCGCAGCCCTCGACCGGTGGGGCTATCCCTTCGTGTTCGAGGACTTTCATTTTCACATGACCCTGACCGGAAGCCTCTCAGCGTCCGACGCCGCGACGGTCGCGCCGGGACTTGCCCGCCTCTACGAGGCTTATGTCGGCGCCGCGTCGACCCGGGTCGACGCCGTGACGCTTTATGTCGAAGACGCGCCGGAGCACGGCTTTCGGATCGTTGACCGCTTCGTGTTCGGGGCCGGCTGAGGCGCCGCCGTGTCGCCCAACTTGCGCCCGACAAGGCTCCCTTGTGTCCTCGGAGCCGCCCGCATGACGATTCGGCGACTTGCGCTCGCGGCCTGTCTGCTCGTGGGGTTCGTGGCTCCCGCCGCCGCGCACCCGCATGTCTGGGTGACGGCCCGCAGCGAACTGGTCTACGGCGCCGACGGCCGGCTGAGCGCGGTGCGTCACGCCTGGACGTTCGACGACATGTTCTCGTCCTACGCCACGCAAGGGCTCGACGTGAACGGCGACGGCAAGTTCACGCGCGAGGAGCTCGCGCCGCTCGCCGAGACCAACGTGACGTCGCTGAAGGAGTTCAAGTTCTTCACCTTCGGCAAATACCGCGACAAGCGCGTCGTTTTTTCGGAACCGACCGACTATTGGCTCGAGCAGGTCGACGGCCTGCTGATCCTGCACTTCACATTGCCGGTGAAGGACGGCGCCCCGGACAAGGGCGAAGCGTTCAAGGTCGAGGTCTACGACCCGACCTATTTCGTCGAGTTCCAATTCGCCAAGGACGAGTCCGCGGCGAAGCTCGTTTCGGCGCCGCCCGGTTGCGCCGTCGAGCTCGACCGTCCCAAGGCGCCGGATGCGACGCAGTCGAAGAAGCTGAGCGAAAGCTTCTTCAGCGGCCTGTCCCCCGGCTCGAACTTCGGAGCGCAGTTCTCCAACACGCTGTTCGTCGCCTGCAAATGAAGCTCCGGCGCGTCGACGCATGGCGGGCCGGACTCTTCATCGCCGCGTTCGCCGCCTGCGCGGCCGTCCTCCTGCCGCATGACGCGCTCGCGCAGGCGGCCGGCCCGTTCGGCGTCGGGCGGCCGGACGCGCCGGGAGCGGGCGCGCCGGAGGGCGTTTTCGCCTGGATCGCGGCGAAGCAGTCGGGCTTCTACCAGGCGCTGTCGAGCGCGATCCGGGCGTCGAAGAGTGACCGGTCCGCGCTGATCACGCTCGCCGGCCTGTCCTTCGCCTATGGCGTCTTCCACGCCGCGGGTCCGGGTCACGGCAAGGCCGTGATCTCCTCCTACCTCGTCGCGACGGGCGAAGGGTTTCGCCGCGGGATCGCGTTGTCGGCCGTCGCGGCGCTGGCGCAGGCGGTGACCGCGATCGTCGTCGTCGGCCTGTTCGCGGTCCTTCTCAAAGCGACAAGCATGGCGATGGCGAACGCCACCTGGGGGCTCGAGGCGGCGAGCTATGTCGCGATCGTCCTGGTCGGGCTCTGGCTCGTCTGGCGCAAGGGGCGCGGGCTGCTGGCCGCGCTGCAGGGGAGGTCGGACCACGTCCACGGTCCGGACTGCGCGCACGGCCACGGCGTCGACCCCGGTCTCGTCGAGGGACGGGTCGACTGGCGGCGGGCCGCAGCCGCGGTGCTCGCGATCGGCCTTCGGCCCTGCACCGGCGCGCTTGTCGTGCTGGTGTTCGCCATCGCTCAAGGGATCGCCTGGGCCGGCGTCGCCGCGACCTTCGCGATGGCGGCGGGCACCGCCGTCACGGTCGCGGCGATTGCGGGCCTCGCCGTCGGCGCCAAGGCCACGGCGCTGCGCTTGGCCGCCGCCCGGCCGGGCGCAGGGGCGGTCGTGATCACGGCCCTGGAGGCCTTGGCGGCTCTCGTCGTGCTTGCGCTAGGCGCTCTGTTGCTTGGCGGCCTGCTCGCGACCGGAGTCTCGCCGACCGGCGGCTGACGCGCCGTGGATCGCCTCCGCGAAGAACCGACGGCCGACGGGGGTCACGTCGAGCGTTCGCCCCTCCTTGCGCCGCCTGACGACGCCGTTGCGCAGCAGCGCGTCGAGCAGCGCCGCGCCCAGAGCGCCGGCGAGGTGGTCGCGCCGCTCGCTCCAGTCGAGGCAGCAGCGCGCGAAGGCGCGGCCGGCGCACCGTGTCCGCGCGACGTCGATCCCGAGCGCACGGAACCAGCGCTCGCCGGCAAGCGTCGGCTCGAAGCCGTCATGCCCGCGCCGAAGGAGTTCGCGCGCGACAAGCGCTTCGACCAGCGCCACGGCGAGCGCGCCGGCCATGTGATCGTAGCAGCTGCGCGCTTCCCGGAAGGCGGCCTCCTCGCCGTTGCGGGCCGCGACGCCGGGGCGGGCGACGGCGGCGAGCGTCATCAGCCGCTCGAGGATCTCGGCGATCTCAGGTCCCGCAAGTCGGACGTAGCGATGGCGGCCCTGCGCCGCCACGCTGACGAGGCCCGCCGCTGACATCTTGGCGATGTGAACGCTCGCCGTGGCGGCGCCCACGCCCACCAGGCTCGAAAGCTCCTTGGCCGTGCGAGCGCGCCCGTCCATCAGCACGCCGAGCATCTTGGCGCGGGTAGGGTCGCCGATCAGGGCGGCGGATTCTGCGATCAGCGGATCGGGGACGGAGGCGCTCATGATCCCGAGACTAACGCGGGACGGCGCACCTTTCGACGCCGGACGCTTCGTCCGCGGACGAAGCGTCCGCGCTTGCCATCGCGGGCCCGCGTCGCCCATGTCGTGCTGGAAGCGATACAAACGACACGGGAGGCTCCGCCATGATCGCCGTCATCTTCGAGGTCACTCCGGCCGAAGGCCGCGCGGCCGACTATTTCTCCATGGCGATGCAGCTCAAGGCCGACGTCGAGCAGGCCGACGGCTTCATCTCCGTCGAGCGGTTCGAGAGCGTGACGAATCCCGGCAAATTCGTCTCGCTCTCGTTTTGGCGCGACGAGGAGGCGCTGATGAAGTGGCGCGCCCATGGACGCCATCAGGTCATGCAGAAGGCCGGTCGCGGCGGCGTGTTCGCGGACTACCGCCTGCGGGTCGCGGGCGTGATCCGGGATTACGGCATGACCGAGCGCGCCGACGCGCCGGAGGACGCCGTCGCCCTGCACGGCTGACGCGCGGGCGTCCGCCGCGGATCTCTCCTCGACTGCGATCTCATCCGGGTCGGCCTGCGTAGGCGGTACGCAGCGTGCGCCGATGACGCGGGCGTCTGCGCTCTCTATCTATCCGACCTGTTCCAATTCGGAGTGCGCCCTTTTCGATGAACGCCCCCTTGCCCCCGGGCGACGCGCGCGCCGTGCGGCTGCCGGTCGACCACCCGCCCGTCAAGGTCGGACGCATCGGCGTGCTGATCGTCAATCTCGGCACGCCGGACGGGACCGACTACTGGTCCATGCGCCGCTACCTCAAGGAGTTCCTCTCGGATCGGCGCGTGATCGAGACGCCGCGTCTGCTCTGGTGGCCGCTGCTGAACCTGGTCATCCTGACGACGCGCCCCGGCCGCAAGGGCAAAGACTACGCGTCGATCTGGAACAAGGAACGCGACGAGAGCCCGTTGCGGACCATCACCCGGGCGCAATCCGAGAAGCTTGCGGCGTGTCTCGCCGATTTCGCCCCGACGGTCGTCGTGGATTGGGCGATGCGCTACGGCAATCCGTCGATCGCCTCCCGGATCGAAGCGCTGCAGGGCCAGGGCTGCGACCGCATTCTGCTCGTGCCGCTCTATCCGCAATACGCCGCCGCGACCTCCGCGACCGTGTGCGACAAGGCGTTCGAGGCGCTCAAGGCCATGCGCTGGCAGCCGGTGCTCAGGGTCGCGCCGCCCTGGGCCGACGATCCCGTCTACATCGACGCCCTGACGACCTCGCTGAAGGCGGAGCTCGCGAAGCTCAGCTTCGAGCCCGAAATCATCCTCGCCTCGTTCCACGGGGTTCCGAAAGCCTATCTCGACAAAGGCGATCCGTATCATTGCCAGTGCCACAAGACCGCGCGGCTGATGCGCGAGGCGCTCGGGATGGACGAGCAGCGCTTCCGCATCACCTTCCAGTCCCGCTTCGGGCCCGCGGAATGGCTTCAGCCCTACACCGACAAGACGGTCGAGGCGCTCGCGAAGCAGGGGGTCAAGAACATCGCCGTCTGCATGCCCGGCTTCACCGCGGACTGCCTGGAGACGCTCGAGGAGATCGCCGTCGAGAACGCCGAAATCTTCAAGCACAATGGCGGCGAGAACTTTGCGGCGATCCCCTGCCTCAACGATTCCGTCGAAGGCGTGCGGGTGATCGAACACGTGGTCCGGCGCGAATTGATGGGGTGGGTGTAGGCAGGCCCTTCCGGTCCGCACCGCAGCGATGACGCACGGATGGCCGCCGGGTTGCCTTCGTGCGGCGGGTCAGCCTCAATGGGGCATGACAAGGGGAGCGCGCCCGTGAACGACCTCGGCCTGTCCGGTTTCGACATCGCGGCGATCGTGGTCGCCGTGCTGATCATCTTCGTGATCTTCGCCGGCGTGAAGACCGTGCCGCAGGGCTTCAACTACACCGTCGAGCGCTTTCAGAAATACACTCGCACCCTGTCGCCGGGGCTCACTTTGATCGTGCCGTTCATCGACAAGATCGGCCGCAAGGTGAACATGATGGAGCAGGTACTCGACATCCCGAGCCAGGAGGTCATCAGCCGCGACAATGCGACGGTGACGGTGGACGGCGTGTCGTTCTACCAAGTGATCGACGCGCCGCAGGCGTCCTACGAGGTGACCAACCTCGAGCGCGCGATGATGGCGCTGACCATGACCAACATCCGCTCGGTGCTGGGCTCGATGGATCTCGACCACATCCTGTCCCAGCGCGACGAGATCAACACCAAGCTGCTCCATGTCGTCGACGCCGCGGCGGGGCCGTGGGGCGTCAAGGTCACGCGCATCGAGATCAAGGACATCACGCCGCCGGCCGACCTCGTCGCCGCGATGGGCCGGCAGATGAAGGCCGAGCGCGAGAAGCGCGCCTCGATCCTGGTCGCCGAGGGCGCCAAGCAGGCGCAGATCCTGGAGGCCGAGGGCCGCAAGGAGGCGGCGTTCCGCGACGCGGAGGCGCGCGAGCGCTCCGCCCAGGCCGAAGCGACCGCGACCACGATGGTGAGCGAGGCGGTGGCGCGCGGCGACATGGCGGCGCTCAATTACTTCATCGCGCAGAAATATGTGGACGCTCTCAAGAGCATGGCCGCGTCGCCCAACCAGAAGATCCTCGTGCTGCCCTATGAGGCGACGGCCCTGCTTGGCTCGCTCGGCGGCATCGCGGAGATCGCCCGCGACACCTTCGGCGGCGCCGGCGCCGCGACGCCGGCCGCGCGCGCGACGGCGCCCTCCCGCGGCGCCGGCGTGCCGCGCGCGACCGGCTCGCTCGGACCGACTCCTCCGGCCGGCGGAGCCGCCTGAGCGATGCTCCAGAACCTCGTCGTCGAGCTTGGCGCCTGGCGCTGGTTCGTCTTCGGCCTGCTTCTTCTGATGGCGGAGCTTGTCGCGCCCGGCACGGTGCTGCTGTGGCTCGGCCTGGCCGCCATCGTCGTCGGCGTCATCGCCTTCTTCCTCGATCCCGGCTGGCAGGTCGAGGTGGTCGCCTTCGCGGCGCTGGGGCTCGCCGCGGCGGTCGCCTGGTGGCGTTTCGGCCGCCCGAACAACGCGGCCGAAAGCGACCGGCCGATGCTGAACCGGCGGGCCGAGCGCCACGTCGGCAAGGTGTTCATGCTCGAAGCGCCGATCGTGAACGGCGACGGCCGCATGCGCATCGACGACACGACATGGCGAGTGTCTGGCCCCGATCTGCCGGCCGGCGCGCGCGTCCGGGTGGCGGGCGCGGACGGCATCACGCTGCTGGTCGTCGCGGAGGCCTGAACGGAAGGCGTGGGGCTATAGCTTCGTCAGCCGAGATCGAAGCGCACGCCCTGCGCCAGTGGCAGGCCGGACCCGTAGTTGATCGTGTTGGTCGCGCGCCGCATGTAGGCCTTCCAACTGTCGGAGCCGGACTCGCGCCCGCCGCCGGTTTCCTTTTCGCCTCCGAAAGCGCCGCCGATTTCCGCGCCCGACGGTCCGATGTTGACGTTGGCGATGCCGCAGTCCGAGCCCCGGACGGACAGGAAGGCTTCGGCCTCGCGGAGATCGTTGGTGAAGATCGACGACGCCAGTCCCTGAGCGACGGCGTTGTGCAGCGCCAGCGCTTCGTCGAGGTCGTCGACGCGGAGCACGTAGAGGATCGGCGCGAAGGTCTCCTCCAGCATCGGCCCGGTCTGCGCCGGCGTTTCGACCAAAGCCGGGCGGACGTAGACGCCGCCTTCGACGCCGGGGATCGCGAGCCGCTCGCCGCCGGACACGGCGCCGCCGGCAGCCTTCGCGGCGGAGAGGGCGCGGCTCATCGCGTCGAAGGCGGCCTCGTCGATCAGAGGGCCGACCAGCGTCTCGTCCTCGAGCGGATCGCCGATTCGGGCGGTGGCGAAGGCCGCCTTCAAACGGGCGATCAGCGCGTCGTAGACCGCGCCATGCACGAACAGCCGCCGCAGCGTGGTGCAGCGTTGGCCGGCCGTGCCCATCGCTGAAAAGGCGACGGCGCGCAGCGTCAGTTCGAGGTCGGCGCTGGGGCGGACGATCGCGCCGTTGTTGCCGCCGAGCTCCAGCAGGGCGCGCGCGAAGCGACGGGCGAGGCGGGGGCCGACGACCCGGCCCATCGCGGTCGAGCCGGTGGCGGAGACCAGCGGGACAAGCGGATGGTCGACAAGCGCCTCACCCGTGTCCCGTCCGCCGACGACGACCGCGGACAATCCGTCCGGCGCGTCGCCGCCCTCCGCCCGGAAGCGGGCGATCGCCCGCTCGAGCAGCGCCTGGGTTGCGAGCGCCGTCAGCGGGGTCTTCTCGGACGGCTTCCAGACCACCGCGTTTCCGCAGACCAAAGCGAGCGCCGCGTTCCAGGCCCAGACCGCCACGGGGAAATTGAACGCCGAGATCGCCCCGACGACGCCGAGCGGATGCCAGACCTCCATCATCCGGTGATCCGGGCGCTCGCTCGCGATGGTCAGGCCGTGGAGCTGGCGGGAGAGGCCGACCGCGAAGTCGCAGACGTCAATCATCTCCTGCACCTCGCCGAGCCCTTCGGAGAGAATCTTTCCGCACTCGATCGTGACGAGCCGCCCAAGGCCCGCCTTGGCCTCCCGCAGCTCCAGCCCAAACAGGCGCACGAGTTCGCCGCGTCTCGGCGCGGGAACGGCGCGCCAGACGAGGTGAGCCGCTTGCGCCGCCTCGATTGTCCGCCCGACCTCCGCGGTGTCGGCCGTCGCGAGACGGCCGACGGCGGAGCCGTCGATCGGCGACCGGACCTCGAGGCCGCCGTCGGCGCGAGGCGCGCTCGCGGCGCCGAAGCCGACGAGCAGCGCTTCGACCTCGGCGGAGAAGTTGCGGCTGACGGCGCTCATGTTTCTCAATAGCAATCCCAAGGACGCCGCACGAGGGGCGGACCCGCCTCGCTGGAGCGGGCCGCGAAAGCGCCGCAGGCTCTGGACGTCCTGTGCGTTTCAGGATGGGCCGTAGCCGGAACGCGTCGATATGGCGTCTGCGGGAGACACGCGGGTGGCTGAGGTTTCAATCGGCGACACGAGCGGCCGGCCGTTCGAGGCGTTTCGCGACGGGCTCCCGCGGCGCGATCCGCTGCGTCGCGCCGTCACCGCCGCGACGTTCCTGTCCGAGAGGGATTGCGTGCTTCCGCTGCTGGACGCCGCCGCGCTTCCGGCGGCCAAGCTCGCTTCGGCGCAGGCGCTGGCGAGGAAGCTCGTCGCCGCGCTGCGCGCCAACGGGCCGCGCCAGGGGGTCGAAGGGCTCATCCAGGAGTATCGCCTGTCCACGGAGGAGGGCGTCGCGCTGATGTGCCTCGCCGAGGCGCTGCTGCGCATCCCGGACTCCGCCACCCGCGACGCGTTGATTCGCGACAAGATCGGCGGCGCGGACTGGAGCGCGCATCTCGGCCACAGCCCTTCCGTGTTCGTGAACGCCGCGACCTGGGGCCTCCTCGTCACCGGCAAACTCACGACGGCCGCGAGCGAGGCGACGCTCGGCTCGGCGCTCATGCGCCTCGTCGCGCGAAGCGGGGAGCCGATCGTCCGGGCCGGCGTAGACCTCGCCATGCGGCTGCTCGGCGAACAGTTCGTCGCGGGCGAGACCATCGAGCAGGCGATCGCGCGCAGCCGGGCCTATGAGGCGAAAGGCTTCCGCTACTCCTACGACATGCTGGGCGAGGCGGCCGCGACGGCGGACGACGCCGCGCGCTACTTCGACGCCTATGAGGGCGCGATCCGCGCCATCGGCCGCGCCGCAGCGGGGGCCGGCGTGATCGAGCGCCCGGGCATCTCCATCAAGCTGTCGGCGCTGCACCCGCGCTACGTGCGCCCTCAACGCGCGCGGGTCATGGCGGAGCTGCTTCCCCGGCTCGTCCGTCTGGCGGCGCTGGCCCGGCGGTTCGACATCGGCTTCAACATCGACGCCGAGGAGGCGGACCGGCTCGAGCTGTCGCTCGAACTGCTCGAGGCGCTCTGCTTCGAGCGGGAGTGCCAGGGTTGGGACGGCGTCGGCTTCGTCGTCCAGGCCTATGGCAAGCGCGCGCCTTACGTGATCGATTGGCTGATCGATCTGGCTCGCCGGTCCCGCCGGCGGCTGATGCTCAGGCTCGTCAAGGGCGCCTACTGGGACAGCGAGATCAAGCGTGCGCAGACGCTCGGGCTTCCCGACTTCCCTGTCCTGACGCGCAAGGCGCACACCGACGTCAGCTACCTCGCCTGCGCCCGGAAGATGCTTTCGGCGCCCGAGGCGATCTATCCGCAGTTCGCGACGCACAACGCGATGACGCTTGCGACCGTGCACGAGATGGCGGGCCCCGAAAGCCCCGTCGAGAGCTACGAGTTCCAGTGCCTCCATGGCATGGGCGAGCCGCTCTACGAGCAGGTCGTGGGACCGGACCGGCTGGGCCGACCGTGCCGGATCTATGCGCCGGTCGGCGATCACAGGACGCTGCTCGCCTATCTCGTCCGCCGCCTTCTCGAGAACGGCGCGAACTCGTCTTTCGTCAACCGCTTGGCCGACCCCGGCGTCGCCCTCGACGACCTCGTCGCCGATCCGGTCGCCGCCGCGAGGGCGTGCGGAGAGATCGGCGCGCCGCATCCCGCGATCGCGGCTCCGCGCGATCTTTACGCGCCGGCGCGGCGGAACTCCGCCGGCGTCGATCTTTCCGACGAGGACGCGCTTGAGCGTCTCGCCGACGCTCTGCCCCAAGCTGCGGCGCGCGGGTGGTTCGCCGCGCCGGCGCTCGCCGACGGGGCCCGCGACGGTCCGCGTCGCGCGATCCGCAACCCGGCCCGGCGCGACGACGTCGTGGGCTATGCGACCGACGCCACGCAGGCCGACGTCGACGCCGCCTTCGGCTTCGCGCGCGCGGCGGAGGCGGGCTGGGCGGGAACGCCGCCGGCCGCGCGCGCCGCAATGCTCGGCCGAGCGGCCGATTTCCTCGAGGAGCGCGCCGCCGAGTTGTATGGCCTGCTGGTGCAGGAGGCCGGAAAGACCCTCTCGGCCTCTGTGTCCGACGTGCGCGAGGCGGCGGATTTTCTCCGCTATTACGGCGCCGAGGCCGCGGGGTGGAACGCGGAAACGACAGGGCCGCTCGGAACCGTGGTCTGCATCAGCCCGTGGAATTTTCCGCTTGCGATCTTCACCGGGCAGGTCGCGGCGGCGCTCGCCGCCGGGAATTGCGTGCTGGCGAAGCCGGCCGAGGAGACGCCGCTGATCGCCGCCGAGACGGTCGCGCTGCTGCGCAGGGCGGGCCTTCCGGCGGGCGCGCTCCAGCTGCTGCCCGGAGACGGCGCCCTCGGCGCCGCGCTGGTCGCGGACCCTCGCGCGGACGGCGTCCTGTTCACCGGATCGACCGACGTTGCGCGTCTGATCCAGAAGGCGCTCGCCGGGCGGCTCGGCCGCGACGGGCGGCCGGTTCCTCTGGTCGCGGAGACCGGCGGCCAGAACGCGATGGTGGTCGACTCCTCCGCCCTCGCGGAGCAGGTGGTCGCAGACGCGCTCGCCTCGGCCTTCGACAGCGCGGGCCAGCGCTGCTCGGCGCTTCGGGCGCTCTGCCTCCAGGAGGACGTCGCCGACCGCATCCAGACGATGCTCGAAGGCGCGATGGCGGAACTCGTCGTCGGCGACCCCGAGCGGCTCGCGACCGACGTCGGGCCGGTCATCTCCGGCGAGGCGAAGGCTGAGATCGACGCCCATGTCGCAGAAATGCGCGGCCATGGCCGTCGCGTGGTCGCCGCCGATCTTCCGGACGCCTGCCGGGCCGGTTCCTTCGTAGCGCCGACGCTGATCGAGATCCCGCATGTCGGAGCGCTCGAACGCGAAGTGTTCGGCCCGGTCCTGCACGTCGTGCGCTTTCAGCGCGACGATTTGGACCGGCTGTTGGACCAGATCCAGTCCACCGGCTACGGCCTGACCTTCGGGCTGCACACGCGGATCGCCGAGACCATCGAGCGCGTGGCAGGGCCCTCCAGGGCCGGGAACGTCTACGTCAACCGCAACATGGTGGGGGCCGTCGTCGGTTCTCAGCCCTTCGGCGGCCATGGGCTCTCAGGAACCGGGCCGAAGGCCGGCGGACCGCTCTACCTCCGTCGCCTGCTGAGCCGGAGGCCGATCGAGACCGGACTTCGCGGGGCGGCGCCGCCCATCGCAATCGCCTGGGCCGACTATCTGCGTCGCACCGGTCGGCCGGTTCTGGCCGACCGGTGCCGACGTCTGGCCGATCGTTCGCCGCTCGGCGCCGTTCTGGAGTTGCCGGGCCCCGTCGGCGAACGCAACAGCTACGGGCTTCTCGGGCACGGGACCGTGCTGTGCCGGGCGCGTCGGGAGGATGACCTGTTCGTCCAGATCGGCGCGGCCCTCGCCGTCGGGGCCGTTGCGCTGGTCGACACGGAGCCCTCGGTCGAAGCCGAACTCGTCGGTCTCGAAGGTTCGCTCGCGGCGGCTGTCGTCGTCGCGCGGCTGAATCCCTCCCGTCCGATCGCAGCGGCTCTTGTCGAGGACGAGAGGGCGGCGATTCTCGCGACTTTGCGCGAAATGTCCGATCGGACAGGCCCGATCGTTCCGGCCCATGTCGCGCCGGCGCGCGATCGCGACGACGCGGACGGCCCGCTCGAATGGCTCGTCCGGGAGCGCAGCCTTAGCGTCAACACCGCGGCCGCCGGCGGCGACGCCACGCTGCTCGCGCTCGAAAGCTGAGCCGACGGCGGCCCGGCCGATGCGGGACAGCCGTCGTCAGGTCAGGAAATTGTCCCCTGAGAGATCGTCGACGGCTACGCCGCGCAGCAGCACGCGGGCGGCGAGCGTGCCGCTGACCGTGAGCTCGATGACCGTGTCGCCGCCGCTCTGTTCGGCCGCGGCGAGCAGTTCGCCCGGCGTGTCGTAATTCGCGCCGAAGCCAACGAAGTCCAGGAGGTCGATCCGGGCGTCGAAGTTCGTGATCACGTCGGAGCCGTCGCCGCGGTGAAACACGAAAGTGTCCTGGTTCACGCCGCCGGTCAGCGAGTCGTTCGCCTTGCCGCCGTCGATCCGGTTGCGGCCGTCTCCGCCGTCGATCGTGTCGGCGCCGCCGCCGCCGGCGATCGTGTCGTTCTCGGTTCCGCCGAAGATGCGGTCGAGCCCTTCGCCGCCGTCGAGCGAATCATTGCCGGCCGCGCCGTCGATCGTGTCGGACTGAAAGCCGCCGGTGATGGTGTCGTTGTCGGCTCCGCCGTAGAGGGAGTCGGCGTCCAGCCCGCCGTCGATCAGGTCGCGGCCGTCGCCGCCGGAGAGGTAGTCATTGCCGGCGTCGCCCTTCAGCGTGTCGTTATCGGAGTTTCCGGAGAGCGTGTCCGCCCCGGAATTGCCGAACAGCGAGTCCCGTCCGGCGCTCCCCCCGCTGATGTAGTCGTTGCCCGAAGACCCGTCGATCGTGTCGTCGAAAATCGATCCGTTGAAGCTGTCGGCCTTGGTCGAGCCGCGCTGGTCGAGCCAGTCGTCGTCGGGCCGCACCAGGCTGATGCGCGCGCCGTTGTTGAGCTCGACGCGCTCCACCAGCGCGGCCGAATTCACGCCTGAGGCGTACTGCCCCGCGATGGTGATCGTCGACGAGCCGTTTTCGATGACGAGGCTCGTGCCGTCGACGTGGAAGTCGAGGCTGGCGGCTCCGATGCCGGCGCCGAACCGGACCGTGTCCACGCCGCCGTTGAAGCTTTCCGAGATGGAGTCGCGGCCGAAGCCCGCCGAGAACACATAGGTGTCGTTGCCGGCCCCGCCGGAGAGATAATCGTCGCCCTTGCCGCCGATGAGCCGGTCGTTTCCTTCGACGCCGGACAGCGTGTCGTTGCCCGCGCCGCCGTCGAGCGTGTCCTGGAAGATCGAGCCGTCGAAGCGGTCCGCCGCGCTGCCGCCGGTGCGTGTCAGCCAGTCCTTGTCGACGTTGCGGATGTTGAGGGCCGCGCCTTGCGCGAACTCAAGCCTTTCGAACAGCGCATTGCCGCTCTGGCCGGACGAATACTGGCTGTTCAAGGTGATCTTGTCGCTCGCTCCGCGCTCGATCACCAGCGACGTGCCCTGCACGCTGATCCGAAGGCTGGCCTGGGTGATGCCGGCGAGGAACTGGACGACGTCAGTGCCGCCGCCGAAGCTCTCGGAGGCGCCGTCGATGCCCCATCCGGTCCCGAAGCGGTAGATGTCATTCCCGGCGCCGCCCGACAGATTGTCGTTGTCCTTGCCGCCGATCAGGATGTCGTTGTTCTCGCCGCCGGTCAGATTGTCGTTGCCGCTGCGCCCGTCGAGCGTGTCGCGGAAGATCGAGCCCGTCATGTAGTCGCCGGCCGTCGTGCCGACCCGGTTCAGCCAGGCCGGATCCGGCCGCGAGACGTCGAGCGACGTGCCGTCGTCGAAGCGGATCCGGCTGACCGGGGTCCCGGAGCCCACGCCGAGCGAGTATTGGCCGTTGACGAAGATGGAGTTGCTGCCGAGTGAGACGATCAGGTCGTCGTTCTCGACCCGGAAATCCAGCTTGGCGGGGTTGATGCCGGCGAAC
This sequence comes from Hansschlegelia sp. KR7-227, assembly GCF_049446035.1. Lineage (NCBI taxonomy): Bacteria > Pseudomonadati > Pseudomonadota > Alphaproteobacteria > Hyphomicrobiales > Methylopilaceae > Hansschlegelia > Hansschlegelia sp. KR7-227. The sequence goes on along the minus strand of NZ_JBMSEA010000002.1, from coordinate 126,991 downwards.
TCGATGACGTCGCGGCCCGTCGCGGCGCTGGGGTTGATGTAGTCCTGGCCCCAGGCGGGACCGAAACGGTAGACGTCCGTGCCGTCTCCGCCGTTCAGGTTGTCGTTGCCGGAGCCGCCGATCAGCGTGTCGGCGCCGGCGCCGCCGATCAGGTTGTCGCCGTCGGCCCCGCCGTCGAGCAGGTCGTTGCCGTCCTCGCCGCTGAGATAATCGCTGCCTCCCGCCGTCTGGACGGTGTCGGCGCCGCCCCCGGCGTAGACCTGGTCCGCGTCCGCGCCCGGCTTCGAGCCCTCAGGGTTGCGCGTCACGCCCGCGGAGACGACTCCGGGCGTGATCGTATTGCTGCCGGCGGTTCCGGTGAAAATGGCCATGGGTCAGCGCCTTCCCCTGCAAGAGCACTTAACGGCGTCTTTGGCTTTGTCCGCTTGGTCGCCACACCGGCGCACACAAGTCCGGGCCCCACGACCCGGCGCACGAAGCCTCAATCGCCTCACGACGGCACACACAAAGAGACGGGCGAGCGACGTCGCGTCGTAGCGATCCTATAAGGACTTCTTTTGGAACTATAATCGGGGGCGGCAGCGAGTCAATAAAGCTGATGACGCCTCGTTATCAGGCGATAAGCAGCTGCGTGATTGGATCATTTTGGTTGTAAATCGCCCTCAGGCAAAGGCCTCGTGGCGGATCGCTGTCTGGCGGGGGGCCTTCCGGGCGCGGAGCCTGAGCAGCCCGATTTCGGCCTGTGGAAGGTCTGCGGCGGACAAGACGAATGGTCCGGTGGACAGGCGTCGGCCGCCTCCACATCCCGCTTGCGCGGGTCGGCCGATCGTCCCATCTTTCGCGTGTCGTCAACGTAACCGAAAGGAGGTGATCCAGTGTCTCATTGTCACGATCCGCGCTCTGTGAGAGCGACGGCCTGGATCTCCGCCGCGAGCGGGGCAGCCGCCTGAGTTTCAGGCGGGGGTCGTTCGGTCCTCAGACCGCGATCTGCAATGGGAGGGGTCGTCTTTCGGGGCGGCCCCTCCGTCGTTCAGCCGGCGCGACGATCCGATGAGGGCACGGGGAGCGTGACGTGAGGCAACGTCTCGAAGCCCGGACGAGCGAAGTAGTAGCCCTGCAGCAGGGTGAGTTCCATCGCCTTGAGGCAGGTCATCTCGGCTTCGGTCTCGACGCCTTCGGCGATGACGAGAATGCCCAGTTCGCGGGCGAGTTGGGCGACGCTCCCGACGATCGCCCTCCGCACGCGGTCGGTCGCGACGCCGCGGACGAGGTCCATGTCGAGCTTGATGATGTCGGGCTGGAACTCGGCGAGCAGATTGAGCCCGGAATGGCCCGCGCCGAAATCATCGATCGCCGTGACGAAACCCTGACGTTTGTACTCTGCGAGGATCCGCATGAGATGCGGGCGATCCTCCACCTTCTCGCCCTCCGTCACCTCGAACATGATCCGCTCGATGGGAAAGCCGGTCCGCCGGGCGGCAGCGAGCGTGGTGCCGAGGCATAGCGACGGCTGGTACACTGCGTTCGGCATGAAATTGATGCTGACGCGGCAAGGCACGCCGAGCTCGGCTGCGAGCTCGACGGCGCGTCTGCGACACAGCTGGTCGAAGGCGAAGCGGTTGTCCGGCGTCACTTGCGCGAGCACCGCCGCCGCCCCTGAACCGTCCTTGCCGCGTACGAGCGCCTCGTAGGCGAACACGGTTCCTGCCGCTATGTCGACGATCGGCTGGAACGCCATGGTGATCTCGGTGGCGAACGGAACGCGGCACCCAGGGCAGCCGACCTCCGCCAAGAGATCGAGGGACTCGTGTCCTTCGCGCATGGCATTGTCCTTCCTGCTCGGACGTCCTGGCTGAACGACGTTCGAGCTTACGGCCGGACAGGTTACGGCGGAGTTTCGGTCCAACACAGGAAAAGACATAGATGACAAGCCGTTACGCCGACGTCCATGCCGCCTCGCTGGCCGATCCGGAAGGGTTCTGGCTCAAAGCCGCGGAGGCGATCGACTGGATCGAGAAGCCGCTTCGCGCGTTCGACGCCGGGCAGGGCGTCTACGGCCGCTGGTTTCCCGACGGGGTGCTCAACGCCTGCCACAACATGCTCGACCGCCACGTCGAGGACGGGCGCGGCGATCAGACCGCGCTGATCTACGACAGCCCCGTCACGGGCGCGAAGCGCAGCTACAGCTACGAGGCGCTGACCGCCGAGGTCTCGGCCTTCGCGGCGATTTTGCAGGATTTTGGAGTGGGGAAGGGCGACCGGGTCGTCATCTACATGCCGATGATCCCCGAGGCGCTGGTCGGCATGTGCGCCTGCACGCGGATCGGCGCGATCCATTCGGTGGTGTTCGGCGGCTTCGCCGCCGCCGAGCTCGCCAAGCGGATCGACGACGCCCGGCCGAAGCTCATCCTGACCGCCTCCTGCGGGATCGAGCCGAGCCGCAAGGTCGCCTACAAGCCGCTGCTCGACCAGGCGATCGCCATGTCGGCGCACGCCCCGGACGACGTCATCCTGTTGCAGCGGCCCGAGCTCAAGGCGGACATGACGCCGGGGCGCGACCACGACTGGGCGGTCCTGCGCGACGCGGCGAAAGGCCGGACGAGCGAATGCGCGCGGATGACCGCGACGGACCCCCTCTACATTCTCTACACCTCCGGAACGACCGGCACGCCGAAGGGCGTGGTGCGCGACACCGGCGGCTATCTCGTGGCGCTCGCCTGGTCGATGACGGGCCTCTACGACGTCAAGCCGGGGGAGGTGTTCTGGTGCGCGTCCGACATCGGCTGGGTGGTCGGGCACTCCTACATCGTCTACGCCCCGCTGCTGCATGGCGCGACCACGGTGCTCTATGAGGGCAAGCCGGTCGGGACCCCCGACGCCGGCGCCTTCTGGCGCGTGATCGCCGAGCACAAGGCGGTCGCGCTGTTCACCGCGCCGACCGCCTTCCGCGCCATCCGCAAGGAGGATCCCACGGGCGAGAAGCTCGCGGGTTACGACCTGTCGAGCCTCCGGGCGCTGTTTCTCGCCGGCGAGAGGGCCGATCCCGCGACGCTCGAATGGGCCGAGGAGAAGCTCGGCGTGCCCGTGATCGACCATTGCTGGCAGACCGAGACCGGCTGGGCGATCGTCGGAAACCCGCTCGGCATCGAGCTGCTGCCGGTGAAGCACGGCTCGCCGACCGTTCCGATGCCCGGCTACGACGTTCAGGTGCTGGACGACGCCGGCCACCCGGCGCCGCCCGGCGCGCTCGGCAACATCGTGATGAAGCTGCCGCTGCCGCCCGGCTGCCTGCCGACGCTCTGGAACGACGAGGCGCGGTTCCGGAAGGGCTATCTCGAAGGCTTTCCGGGCTACTACCAGACCTCCGACGCCGGCTTCATCGACGAGGACGGCTATGTCTTCTTCATGGCGCGCACCGACGACATCATAAACGTCGCGGGCCATCGGCTCTCGACCGGCGGCATGGAGGAGGCGATCGCGAGCCACCCGGACGTCGCCGAATGCGCCGTCGTCGGCGTGGCCGACGCCCTGAAAGGTCAGTCGCCGGTGGGCTTCGTGGTGCTGAAGGCGGGGGTTTCGAAATCGCCGGAGGATCTCGAACGCGAGATCGTGGCCGTGGTGCGCGACAGGATCGGTCCGGTGGCGGCGTTCAAGACCGCGTTCACCGTCGGACGGCTTCCCAAGACGCGCTCCGGCAAGATTCTGCGCGGCACGATGCAGAAGATCGCCGACGGCGAGGATTGGACCATGCCGGCGACGATCGAGGATCCCGCCGCGCTCGACGAAATCGGGGAGGCGATCGCCTCGAGGAAGTGACGCCGCGGCCTCTGCGCGGCGTCGGCGTCGCCGATCGCCGCGGGGGGCCTGCCGCCGTCAGCGACGCTGGTCGTCGTCGTCCTCGTCGTCCGTGTCGTCCCGCTTCAGCTGCTTTAGCTTGGCGAACACGCTCTGGACGTCGAGCTCGCTTTCGGGCGCGTCGGCGGTCGTCACTTCCGCTGGCAGCAGCGTCTCCTCGACCTCTTCCTTGCGGATCACGGCGTCGGGATTGGCTTTCGCGCCCTTGGCCACTTCGAAGTCGAGATCGATCTGCGAGCAGAGCCCGAGCGTCACCGGGTCGGTGGGCGTCAGGTTCTGAGCGTTCCAATGCGTGCGGTCGCGGATGGCGGCGATCGTGGTCTTGGTCGTGCCCACCAGCCGCATGATCTGGCTGTCCTTGAGCTCCGGGTGATTGCGCACGAGCCAGAGGATGGCGTTCGGCCGATCCTGCCGGCGCGAGACCGGCGTGTAACGGGGGCCCTTGCGCGGCTTCACCGGCGGCAGCCGAACCTTGGAGACGGCGAGCTGCAGCCGGTAATCCGGGTTCTTCTGCCCTTTTTCGATTTCCTCGCGGGTGATCTGTCCGGAGGTGATCGGGTCCAGCCCGCGGATGCCCTGGGCCGCCTCGCCGTCGGCGACCGCTTTCACCTCAAGCTCATGCAGCTTGCAGAAGTCGGCGATCTGGGTGAACGACAGCGACGTGTTCTCGACGAGCCAGACCGCGGTCGCCTTCGGCATCAGCGGCGCGTTGGACATGTGACGATTCTCCTCTCGCTCCGGCCGCCGGGGAAGCGGCGGAGCCCTGACCGATATCTCGATGACGGGATGGCGAGCGGTATAGGCCGTCCCGTGCGCCGGCGCAACGCACGGATGTCGCCGCGCGCCCGGTCCGCGCCGGCGGCGCCGGTCCCGCTTCGGGACGCGCCCATCGGACGATTGCGCGCCCGCGTCCCGTTGCTGCACCTTCGCGTCCCCGCCATAGACGCGTTTCGGGAGATCGCCGATGCCCGCCTTCGAAGACGACCTCGCGCCGCTACGCAAACCGGTTCACGAAATCGGCCAGGATCTGTCGCGGATTTCGGTGGCCGAACTGGGCGACAGGATCGAGCTGCTGCGCGACGAAATCGTCCGGCTCCAGCAGGAAATTGCCAGGAAGGAAGCCCAGCGCAGCGCCGCCGATCAGGTCTTCCGCTCCTGATCCTGTTGGGCGTTCTCCGCGAGGCGGTCGCCATTAAGCCGCGGTTAACCTTCGCGGGTTATAAAAGTGGATGTCCAGAGTTCTGGATTTCGAGTGGATTCGTCCGCTCTGTCTGACGCCTCCCTGTCATCGACTTTGGGCCGCCGCTCCCCGGCGGCCTTTTTTTCGTTTAAGGATTTGATAACTTCGTCGATGGGCGCAGCGGGGATAACCGGCCGTCTGGTCCGGCGATTGCCCCGGTCCCTACGTTGATGCGAAGCTGTCCCGCCGCTATGTCGGATGGCGGCCCGCAGGGGCCCTCCGAAAAGGTGCAAGGCATGACCGATGCGATCGGCGAGCGGAATTCAGACGGCGGCGCGGTGTCGTTCGGCGCGCGGCTGGTCGGCTCCGCTGGCTTCATTTCGCTGTTCCGGGAGGGCATGGCGCTCGTCGAGGAGACCGCCGCCTATCTCGACGGCGACGGGCGCGGCGAGTCGCGCCGGCTCGGCCGGCCGGAATCGATCGCCTACGCCACCGAGAGCATGCGGCTCACGACGCGTCTGATGCAGATCGCCTCGTGGCTGCTGGTGCAGCGGGCGGTCAACGAAGGCGAAATGTCGTCGGATCAGGCGCGGGACGAGAAGCAGAAGGTGCGGCTCACCCCGATCGTCTCCACCCTGGCGCCGGACGTGTTCGAGCGGTTGCCCGAGCGCCTTCGCGACCTCGTCGAACGCACCGGCCGGCTGCAGGAGCGCGTCCAGGTGCTCGACGTCCAGCTCGATGGCAAGCCGCTCGCCGAGCAGCCGTCGCGAAACCCGCTCGAAGGCCAGATGGAGATGCTGCGTCGGGCGTTCGGCGGCGGGCGCTGACGGACGCCGTCGAACAGGGCGCCGGCGCTTCCTCGCGCCGATCCGTTCAAGTCTTAAGCCGGTCAGTCTCAAGACGCAAAAAAGCCCCGGCGAGGCCAGGGCTTTGACGCGCGGTCCTGGATCGCACGATCAGTTCGTCTTGGCGATCCCGAAGTTCGCGAAACGCTTGTTGAAGCGCGAGAGGCGGCCGCCGCGGTCGGTCAGCTGAGCCGACCCGCCGGTCCAGGCCGGATGGGTCTTCGGATCGATGTCGAGCTGCAGGACGTCGCCTTCCTTGCCCCAGGTCGAGCGCGTCTCATACTCGGTGCCGTCGGTCATGACGACTTTGATCGTGTGGTAGTTCGGGTGGATGTCGGCCTTCATGGCGGTCTCGCAGGACGTGCCGCGCGTCCGTCTCCGGCGCGCCGCTCGATAAGGGAATGGCTTAAGGCGGCAGCCTATAACCCAAAGCTCGCGCGGGAACAACCGCGGCCCGGCGCGCCGCCCCGAAAGGCGGGGTTTGCGCCGGAGGGCGCGCCGCGCCATAACCCGCCCCATGCAATCTGGAACGCCGCTAATCCGAGATCGCCATGGCCCGCCGCCGCGCCGCCGCTGACCCCGGCGTCGAGCCCGCGTCGCGTTCACGCTCGATGCGCCCGCTCGGCAGCCTCGCGCCCTTCGCGCTGGCCCACAAGGGGCGGATCATCGGCGCCTTCGTCGCGCTCGCCGTCGCGTCCGCCGCGACGCTCGCGATCCCTGTCGCCGTCCGCCGCGTCGTCGACTTCGGCTTCTCCTCGGAACATCCCGGCCTGGTCGACCAATATTTCGGGGTCATGCTCGCCGTCGCCGGCGTGCTCGCGCTGGCCAGCGCGTCCCGCTACTGGTTCGTGACGACGCTCGGCGAGCGCGTCGTCGCCGACGTCCGCACGGCCGTCTTCGCCCATTTGACGAAGCTGTCGCCCGCCTTTTACGACGGCGCGCGCTCCGGCGAGATCGTGTCGCGGCTGACCGCCGACACCACCCAGATCAAGTCGGCCTTCGGCGTCACCGCCAGCCAGGCGCTGCGCAATCTGTTCCTGTTTCTCGGCGCGGCCGTGATGATGGTGGTGACGAGCCCGAAGCTCTCAGCCCTGGTGCTGGTAGCCATCCCGCTCATCGTGCTGCCGCTCGCGGCCTTCGGCCGGTCGGTCCGGCGGCGCTCCCGGCAGGCGCAGGACACGCTGGCGGACGCTTCGGCGCTCGCCGCCGAGGCCGTCGGCTCGATGCGCGGCGTGCAGGCCTTCAACGCCGAGCGGGGCGTCGTCGATCGTTTCGCGACGGCGGTGGAGAGCGCCTATCAGGCGGCGCAGAGCTCCATCACGGCGCGGGCCGGGCTGACGGCGGTCGCGATCTTCCTGGTCTTCGCGAGCGTCATCGGCGTGCTGTGGTACGGCGCGACCGGGGTGCTCTCCGGCGCGATGACGCCCGGCACGCTCAGCCAGTTCGTGCTCTACGCCGTGTTCGCGGCGGCCGCGATTGGGGAGCTGTCGAACGTTTGGGGCGAGGTCTCGCAGGCCGCGGGCTCCGCGGAGCGGCTCGGCGAACTGCTGCGCACCGAGCCGGCGGTCGCCGATCCCCCCGCGCCTCTGCGCCTTCCGGATCCGGCGCGCGGCGCGCTCGCCTTTGAGGATGTGCGCTTCGCCTATCCCGGCGAGCCGCAGACGACGATCCTCGACGACGTCAACCTGATAGTCGCTCCAGGCGAGACCGTCGCGATCGTCGGCCCCTCCGGGGCCGGCAAGAGCACCCTGTTCCATCTCGCGCTCCGTTTCTACGACCCGCAGTCCGGCCGCGTGACGGTCGACGGCGTCGACGTTCGACAGGTGGCGCTCGAGGACGTTCGCGGCGCGATCGCGCTGGTGCCGCAGGATCCTGTGATCTTCGCCTGGAGCGCGCGCGAGAACATCCGGCTCGGCCGGGCGGGGGCGAGCGACGCCGAGGTCGAGGCGGCGGCGCGGCTCGCCGGCGCCGACCGTTTCGTCGCAAACCTGCCTCAGGGCTACGACACGCTGATCGGCGAACGCGGCGTCACGCTGTCAGGGGGGCAGCGGCAGCGGATCGCGCTCGCCCGTGCGCTGCTGAAGGACGCCGCGGTCCTGCTGCTCGATGAAGCCACGTCCGCGCTCGACGCCGAGAGCGAGACCCTGGTCCAGGAGGCGCTGACCTCGACCCGGGCCGACCGCACCACCTTGGTGATCGCTCACAGGCTCGCGACGGTTCTCGCCGCCGACCGAATCGTCGTGCTCGACGGCGGCCGCATCGTGGAGCAGGGCACGCACGCCGAACTGGTCGGGCGACGCGGCCTCTACGCCCGCCTCGCGGAGCTGCAGTTCGGCCAGGGCGGCGCGCCTCGGCGCGCGGCGGCGGTGGCGGGATGACGTCGAAAACCCCTGAGATCGTGGTCACGGACCAGCCGGATCCGAACGACCGCGACGCCATCGTCAAGCCGCTGATCGCCTTCAACACCGACGTCTTCGGACCTTCGGCCTTCCGACCGCTCGCGGTCCTCTTACGGGATCCTGAGACGGGCGAGACCACCGGCGGTCTCTGGGCGAAGTCGAGCTACGACTGGCTCTATGTCGAGCTGCTCTATGTGCCGGAAGAGCTGCGGGGCCGGGGGGTCGGGGGACGGCTCATGCAGCGCGCGGAGGATGAGGCGCTCGCCCGCGGCTGCGCCGGCGTGTGGCTTGACACCTTCGGCTTCCAGGCGCGCGCCTTCTACGAGAAGCGCGGCTACGTCGCCTTCGGCGAACTGCCGGATCATCCCCGCGGCAGCGGCCGATATTTCATGAAGCGGACGCTCAAGACCGAGCCGTCCGACCCCCAGATGTGATCGCCGGCCCCGTCTAGCGCTCGGTGAGCTTCAGCTCGATGCGACGGTTCTTCTTGTAGGCCTCGTCGTTCTGAGCCGTGTCGAGCGGCTGGAATTCGCCGAAGCCGGCCGCGAGCAGCCGCTGGGGCGCGACGCCCTTCGACACGAGATACTGCACCACCGCGATCGCGCGCGCCGCCGACAGCGACCAGTTGGACGGGAACGCCCCGCGCGTCGGCCTGACGTCGGTGTGGCCGTCGACCCGCATGACCCAGTTGATGTCGGACGGGATCTCGCGCGAGAGCTCGATCAGCGCCGTCGCGAGCTTGTCGAGCTCGGGCTTGGCCGCGTCGGTCAGCTCGGCTTGGCCGGTGTCGAACAGAAGCTCCGACTGGAACACGAAGCGGTCGCCGACGACGCGCACGTCCGGCCGGTCGGCGAGGATCTGGCGCAGCCGCCCGAAGAAGTCGGAGCGGTAGCGCGACAGTTCCTGCACGCGCTGGGCGAGCGCCACGTTGAGGCGCGAGCCGAGATCGGCGATCTTGGTCTGGCTCTCCCGATCCCGGTTCTCCGAAGCGTTCAGGGCGTCTTCGAGCGCTCCGATCTGGCGGCGCAGCGCCGCGATCTGCTGGTTGAGCAACTCGACCTGGCTCAGCGCCCGTCCTGACAGCTCCTTCTCACGATCGAGCTGGCCGGCGAGGTCCGCCACTTTCCCGCCCTCCGCGCGGGCCCGGTCGGCGCCGCTCGCAGCGTCCGCCTTGAGGCGGTCGCGCTCGGCCTGCAGCGCGGAGAGGCTCGCCTGCATGCTGGAGAGGTCGTCCTTGGCCGTCCGGGCGCCCGACCGCTCGAGCGCCAAGAGTTCCGTCAGTTCGGCGATCTGCGCGTTCAGGCGCTGCAGCGCCGTGTCCTTGCCCGACACCTCCCGCCCGAGCAGAAACTGGGCGATCATGAAGACCGTGAGCAGGAAGATGATGACCAGCAGCAGCGTCGACAGCGCGTCGACGAAGCCCGGCCAGTAGTCGACGGGCTGATAGCGCCGTCGGGAGTTCAGCGCCATGTCGCGGCCCCGGCGCTCACGGCTCGGCCTTCTCGCGCTCGGCCAGCAGCCGCTCCAGCAGCGCCTTGATGTCCTGCTGCTGGTTGGCCTGCGACTCCACCCAGTCGCGGATCATCTGCTGCTCGGAGCGCATGTGCTTCACGAGGCCCTGGATTCCTTCGGCGAGATGGGCGGTGGCCTGCGTCGTGTTCTTGTTGGGGCCGGACTCCGTCATGGTCCTCGCGAGCCGGTCGAGCGCCGCGGCGAGCTCCGGCGAGGAGCCCGCGGCGGGAGGCGGCGGCAGCAGGCGTTCGCGCCTGCCATCGTCCATCGCTTCGACGTCGGCGGACGAGACGGCGGCCGCAAGCCAATCCTCGACCTCGTTGTGGAAGCGGTTCTGCGCCTGGCCGGCCTGCAGATCGAGGAAGCCGAGGATGAGCGATCCGGACAGGCCGAACAGCGAGGCGGAGAAGGACGTGCCCATGCCGGCGAGCGGGCCGGCGAGGCCGGACTTCAACTCCTCAAACAGCACGGCGGTGTCCTGTCCGCCTCCGCCGCCAAGCGAGGTTATCACGTTCGAGATCGAGCTCACGGTCTCCAGCAGGCCCCAGAAGGTGCCGAGCAGGCCCAGGAAAACGAGGAGGCCGGTCAGATAGCGGCCGATCTCGCGGGCCTCGTCGAGACGCGTGCCGATCGAGTCGAGGATCGAGCGCATCAGCGCCGTGCTGATCGGCGCGTGGCCGAGACGGTCGCCGAGCAGGGACGCCATCGGGGCGAGCAGCTTCGGCTGTTCGCGGAGCGCGAGGCCGGGCTCCGACATGCGGAACGCGTTGACCCAGCGCACCTCTGGAAACAGCCGAATCACCTGCCGGAACGACAGCAGGACGCCGATGACCAGAACGGCGAAGATCAGGCCGTTGAGGCCGGGATTGGAGACGAAGGCGCGCGCGATCTGCTGATAGAGGATGAGCCCGACGAAGCCGGTCAAGGCGAGGAAGATCACCATCCGGAGCAGGAACACCCGGGGTGACGAGAGCTTGTAAGGGTCGAGCTCGGACAGGGACATCTTGGGCCGGCGGTCTCGCTTGAGAACGCCGACCATAGACCACGGTTCCGATCGGGCAAGAAGTGTCGGGGGGACACGCAGCCCCTGCGACTTAGCCCTTCACGAGCTTCAGCAGGCCGGCGTGGATCGCCTCATTGCCGGCGACGATCGAGCCTCCGGCGAGCATCGTGTCGCCGCCGGCCGCGTCGGTGACGTAGCCGCCGGCCTCCTTGACGAGCAGGATCCCCGCCGCGACGTCCCACGAGCTCAGCGACCGCTCCCAGAAGCCGTCCATGCGGCCGGAGGCGACCATGGCGAGGTCGAGCGAGGCGGCGCCGAAGCGGCGCACGCCCGCCACCTTGGCCTGAACGCGCGAAAGCTCCTCGCGAAATCGGTCGTGGCCCGGCTTGCCGAGATGCGGGATGCCGGTCGCGATCACCGCCTGCGCCAGATCGCGGCGACCTGCGACGCGCAGCCTGCGGTCGTTCAGGAAGGCGCCGCCGCCGCGCTCGGCGGAGAACAGCTCGTCGGTGATCGGGTTGAACACCACGCCGGCGACTAGAACCCCGGCGCGTTCGAGCGCGACGGAGATTGCGAACACAGGCAGCCCATGCAGGAAGTTGGTGGTGCCGTCGAGCGGGTCGACGATCCAGCGATGGTCGGGGTCGGTGCCCTCGGTCACGCCGGTCTCCTCCATGACGAAACCGTAGCCTGGCCGCGCGCGGGCGAGCTCGGCGCGCAGGAGGTCCTCGGCGCGGCGGTCGGCGGCCGAGACGAAGTCGCCGGGTCCCTTCATCGAGACCTGCAGCTGCTCGACCTCGCCGAAATCGCGGCGCATCGCCCGGCCGGCCTTTGTGACGGCCTGGACCATGACCTGCATGACGGGGGAGCGAGGCATCGGGGACTGCTTTTCTCGTCGGAAGGATAAGGAAGAGACGCGCTGCTCGGGGACGAGCGCGCCGGGGGCTTCAGTACGGGACGCCGCCGGCGCGTTGGGCTTGCAGCGCCTCGGCGTACCATTCAAATTCACGGGCGAACCGGTCAAACCGCTTGGCGAAGCCGCCGTCGGTCGGCGCGCCGGAGGAGTCGAAGCTCCGGCCGATCTTCGGGACGGCGAAGATCGATGGGATCGACGGCATGCCGAGCTCGCCGAGAGTCATGCGGAGCTGCATCGCGGCCCGCACCCCTCCGAAACCTCCCGCGGAATAGCAGACGATCGCCGAGGGCCGCCAGAAATACTCTTCGAGGAAGTGGTCGAGCAGGTTCTTCAAGGCCGGCGGAATGCCGTGATTGTACTCGCCGGATACGATCACGAAGCCGTCCGCCGCTCGGTAGATCTCGGCGAGTTCCTCGAGCACGGGCGGCGCGTCGCCTTTGTACTCCTTGTACATCCGGTCGAGCAGCGGCAGGCGGCGCTCCATCGGGTCGATCAGCGGCGCGTCGTGGCCGCGCTTGCGGAGGGCCTCGGCGACGTGGCGCGCGAGCACGATTCCCTGGCGCTCGGTGCGGACGGAGCCGTAGAGGACCGGCAGTGTCAGGGGCATGAAATCTCCTGGCGCCGGGCGGTCACGTCGGACGAAGTGGCGACGCGCGATCCCGGCTTCGTCTTCGCCCGATCGCGATGAAGCTCTTCGCCTCAGTCCGCGCGGCGGAGGTAGGTCACTTCGTTGGTGTCGACAACGATGCGCTCGCCCGAGGCGATAAAGGGAGGCACCATCACTCGCAGCCCGTTCTCGAGCTTGGCCGGCTTGTAGGACGAGGCCGCGGTCTGGCCCTTCACCACCGGATCGGCCTCGACGATCTCGAGCGTCACCTGGTCCGGCAGCTTGACGCCGATCGGCGTCTCCTCGTGCATCTCGACCGTCACCTTCATGCCGTCCTGAAGGAAGGCGGCGCGCTCGCCCACGAAGTCGCTTGCGAGCGTGATCTGATCATAGGTGTCCGTGTCCATGAACACCAGGCTGTCGCCCTCGGCGTAGAGAAACTGGAAATCTTTCTGCTCCAGACGCACCCGCTCGACGGTTTCGTCGGCGCGGAACCGCTCGTTGAGCTTGCGCCCGTCGATCAGGTTCTTCAGCTCGACCTGATTGAACGCGCCGCCTTTGCCGGGCTTCACGGCGTTGGTCTTCACGGCGACCCAGAGGCCGTCCTGGTGCTGGACGACCATGCCGGGCGTGATCTGGTTGCCGTTGATCTTCATCGCGGATGACTTTCGGGCGAGACGGTTCGCATGTGGCCTACGCGGCGATCGCGCGGCGGTGCGCTCGTTTGCCCGTCGAGCGGCGCCACGTCAAGGTTTCGGGGGCGGCGAGGCGTCCGTCGTCGCAGCGGCGGCGATCGGGCCGAAGCCCACGGTCCAGCGTTTGACGAGGGATTCAGCGGCCTCGCGGTCTTCCGCCGGGAGCGTTCCGACGAAGCCCTCCAGCCAAGCGTCGTTCAGGCCCTGGCTTTCGGCCAGACGATGCCAGGCCGCGGCCCGGACCGGATCGCGCGCCATCCCGCGGCCATAGGCGTAAAGCCGCGCCAGCCGGTTCTGCGCGATCGCGTTGCCGCGTTCCGCCGCGCGGCGGAATAGCTTCGCCGCCTGCTCTTCGTCCTTCGGCGCGCCCGCTCCGTTGAAGACGGCGATGGCGTATTCGACCATCGCCGCGACGTCGCCCTGCTCCGCCGCGCGGCCGAGCCACATAGTGGAGGCCGTCACGTCGCGTTCGACGCCCCGGCCTTCCTTCAGCAGCACGGCGTAAGCGTATTGGGCTTCCGCCTCGCCAAGTTCGGCCGCGGCCTTGAGCCGCCGCGCCGCCTCCTTCAGGTCCTGCGCCGACGCGCCCTGCTGCAGTTTCATCAGCGCGAGATTGTACAGCGCCTCCGGCTCGCCCTTGTCGGCGGCCTTTTCGAACCAGACGGCGGCGGCGGCGGGATCCTTCGGTCCGCCGAGGCCCTGAAGCTTCATCAGGCCAAGCGCCAGCATGGCCTCCCGGTCGCCGTCCTTCGCGGCGCGCTGATACCAGCGGACCGCCTCGTCGACCTGGCGCGGCACGCCGTAGCCGCCGGCGTAGAGCACGCCAAGCAGCGTCATGGCGGCTCGATCGGGCGACTTGCCCTCGGCGCGTTTCCTCGCCTCCTCGAAGGCGGCGCGGTAGAGGCCGCGCTGAAACGCGCCGAAGGCGAGATCAGCGTTCGGATCGGCCGGGGGTTCCGCCGCCACGCCGGCGGCCTGCTCCTTCGGGGCCGGGATCGGCTCAGCCGCACCTGGCGGCTTCAGCAGCATGATGTCCTTGAGGCTTGGCACCGGCGCGCCGGGCCCGGTCATCTCGGGCGTCGCCTGCGCCGGCTTGCGCTCCGTCTTTTTCGGCTCGGGAGCAGCGAGAGCGCCGCCGACCGTCAGACACATGCAGGCGAGCGTAAGAGCATGGCGCCTCACGGCGTCGGCGCCTGCGCCATGGAGAGCATCGCGCCGGCCGCGGCGACCGCGGCGGCTGGCCCCTGCGGATGCCGCCAGACCGCGTCCGACAGCGCCGCGAACTCCGCGTCGGCGGCGGCGAGCGCCGCCACGTCCTCGATCTCGGCGGCGAGGCCGACGCAGGGCAGTTCGAAGATCGGGACCCACCATTCGACGCGCTCGAGCGTTTCCTGGAAGGGCCGTTCGCCGGTCAGGTCGCCGAACAGCACATAGTCCGCGCCGGCCTCGCCCGCCGACATGGCGGCGTCGCGCGAATGCGGCGCCGCGCAACCCACGATCTTCTCAGGCTTGAAGCGCTCGATCGCGTCCGACAGTCCGGAATCTTCGGCTGAAACATGCACGCCGTCCGCCCCGGATTTCCCGACGATGTCCTCGACGCCGCTGCCGGAAAGCAGGGCGGCCGCGCCGGCCGATTGCACCGCCGCGACGAGGGATTTCGCGCAGCCGAGACGCGTCCGGTCGTCCGCCTCGGCCATTCGGATCACCACGGCCGCGACATCGCCGGCCCCGAGCGCCGCTTCAAGGGCGGGCAGGAACGCGGCGGCGTCCGCGACTTCCGGAGTGACAAGCATCAGGCGGGTGGTCGGGGCGTCGGTCATATCGGCTCGGACGGTCTGGTGCTCAGCGACGCGCGTTCTCGGCCGCGCCCATGGCGAAAGCGGGGCGGCGGGTTCGCCACGGCCGGAGCGAGACGCCGGCGCAGTTACGGTGACGCCCGATCGCCGTCGCCGACATTCCGGAACGGACAGTCCCGCGAGCGCGGGTCGGGCGTCACAAGTAATGACCCGGACGGCGGCGTGTTTCGCCGTCCGGAAGCTGTGGACGTCAGGACGCGTTGGCGTAAATGTCCATGATGTCGTTCAACAGCTTCACCGCCTCGTCATGCGGACGCTGGAACGCATTGCGGCCCATGATCGACCCGAAGGCCCCGCCCGCGGCGATCTGGCGGATCTCGTCAAGCACCGCGTTGGCGTCGCTCTTGGCCTCGCCGCCTGAGAAGATCACGATGCGGCGGCCGTTGAAGCAGCTCCGCACGACGTCGCGGATGCGGTCCGAAAGCGTGCCGAGTTCGATGTTGCCCTTCTCATAGGCCTTCTTCGCCGGAGCGAGGGCGATGTGCTCGGTCGGCGGCTTGACCTTGATGATGTGCGCGCCGAGCAGCGCCGCGATGTGGGCTGCGTAGGCGATGACGTCCGCGGACGTTTCGCCCGTCTTGTCGAGCGTGCCGCCGCGCGCGTAGGACCAGACGACGACCGCAAGGCCGACGGACTTGGCCTCCGCCGCCAGGTCGCGCAGCTCCTCCATCTGGTCGTAGGCCTGATCGGAGCCGGGATAGATCGTGAAGCCGATCGCCGAGCAGCCGAGCCGGACCGCGTCCGCGACGGAGGCCGTGACGGCCTGGTCGGCGTCCTCGTTCAGACGCGACAGCGAATTTGCGCTGTTCATCTTGAGGATGGTCGGAATCTGGCCGGCGAAGGTGTCCGCGCCCGCCTCAAGCATGCCGAGCGGCGCGGCGTAGGCGTTGAGGCCGGCGTCGATCGCGAGCTGGAAATGGTAATGCGGGTCGTAGGCCGCCGGGTTCACGGAGAACGAGCGGGCCGGGCCATGCTCGAAGCCCTGGTCCACGGGCAGAATGACGAGCTTTCCGGTGCCGGCGAGCTTTCCCGTCATCAGCAGACGGACGATGTTGCCCTTGGTCCCCGGATTGTCGCTTTCGTACCAGGACAGGATTTCGCGCACCCGCGGGGTGATGGCGAGCCGGCGTCCGCCGGTGATCGGGGTCGAGACGTTCATCGTCCTCTCGGGGTTCGGTGGGGATCTTCGCGCTCTATATAGGGCTGCAGGATCATTTTGTCGCTGTTAGAGCTGCGACTCCGGGAAGGTCCTTGCCTTCCAGCCACTCCAGAAACGCCCCGCCGGCCGTCGAGACGTACGAGAACTGGTCCGCCACGCCGGCGTGATTCAGCGCCGCCACCGTGTCGCCGCCGCCGGCGACCGAAAGCAGCTTTCCGGCCTCGGTCAGCTCCGCGGCCGTCTTCGCGGCGGCGACCGTACCGGCGTCGAAGGGCGTCAGCTCGAAAGCGCCGAACGGACCGTTCCAGACCAGCGTCTTCGCCTGGGCGAACACGGCCGCCACCTCCGCGATCGCCTTCGGTCCGATGTCCAGGATCATCTCGTCGGCGCCGACGTCGTCCACGGCCGCGACGCGGTTCTCGGCGTTCGCCCGGAACTCCTTTGCGACCCGCGCGTCGACGGGGAGCACGATCGCGCATCCGGCCGCCTTCGCCTTGGCGACGATCTCCGTCGCGGTCTCTAGCAGGTCGCGCTCGCACAGCGATTTGCCGACATCGAGCCCCTGAGCTGCGAGAAACGTGTTCGCCATGCCGCCGCCGATGACGAGAAAGTCGACGCGCTCGACCAGATTGCCGAGCAGATCGAGCTTGCTCGAGACCTTGGCGCCGCCGACGACCGCGACGACGGGACGCTCAGGGTCCGAAAGAGCCTTCGTCAGCGCCTCCAGCTCGGCCTGCATCGACCGGCCGGCGAAGGCCGGCAGCAGCCGGGCGATCCCTTCCGTCGACGCGTGCGCGCGATGGGCGGCGGAAAAGGCGTCGTTGACGTAGAGGTCGCCGAGCTTCGCGAGCGCCGCCGCGAAGTCCGGGTCGTTCGCCTCCTCGCCCGCATGGAAGCGGGTGTTCTCCAGCAGCAGCACGTCGCCTGGAGTGAGCTTCGCGACCGCCGCCTCGGCGGCTTCGCCGACGCAGTCGTCGGCGAAAGCCACGTCCTGCATCAGCGTCTTCTCGAGCGCCGGAACGACGACCTTGAGCGACTGGCTCTCGTCGCGCTTGCCCTTCGGGCGTCCGAAATGGGCGAGCAGGATGGTCTTGGCGCCCTTCTGGGCGAGCTCGTTCAACGTGGGCTGGATGGCGCGGAGCCGCGTATCGTCGGAGACCTGTCCGCCGTCCATCGGCACGTTCAGATCGACGCGCACCAGCACGCGCTTGCCGGCGACGTCGACGTCGTCGAGGGTCTTGAAGGCGGCCATCAGAGCATCCGTGAGAAGAGGCTGGGATAGTCGGTCACGAGACCGTCGGAATCGACCAGAAGCGTCGCCTCGAAACTGCGGTCGGCTGCTTGGTAGTGGAAGCGGCGGCCGGGCTCAAGACAGGCGTAGATCTGAGCGTCGACGACCGGCCTGAAGGAATCGAACGGCACATAGACCATGCGCAATTCGATGCGCTCTCCCTCGCGCCACGCGCGGCGCCGGATCGGCAGCGTGTTGGTGAAGGGCGTGCCCGCGAGATCCACGTCGAGGCAGCCGTCAAACTCCGTAAGAGGCTCGCCTGTCCCGTTCGACCAATGGCCGTCGCCGTCCGACAGCAGATGGAGGCCCCGTCCGTCCGCCGTTCCGAGCGCGAGCTCGCGCACGCGCCAGGCCGGGTCGAGGTCGATGCGGTAGTAGACGCCGTAAGGGGAGCCGCCCCGGTCGCCGATCACGGTTCCGCGGGCGACGATGCGGCGATCTTCAGGGGTGATCACCACGTGATCGATCCCCTGGCCTTCGAGGCTCCGCCAGCGCGCGGTGAGCCCGCGCGCCGGCCCGGGACCGGACGTCATCTCAGAGCAGCTTCGCCATCGCGACAGCGGTGTCGGACATCCGGGAGGAGAAACCCCACTCGTTGTCGTACCAGCTCAGCACGCGGACGAAGGTGCCCTCGAGGACCTTGGTCTGGTCGAGCGCGAAGCTCGACGAATGCGGGTTGTGGTTGAAGTCGGAGGAGACCAGCGGCGCGTCGACGACGTCGAGGATGCCCTTCATGGGTCCCGCGGCGGCGGCCTTGATGGCGTCGTTCACCTCCTGGACGGTGGTCGGCTTCTTGGCCACGAACTTGAAGTCGACCACCGACACGTTCGGCGTCGGCACCCGGATCGCGACGCCGTCGAGCTTGCCCTTGAGCTCGGGCAGGACGAGGCCCACGGCCTTGGCGGCGCCGGTCGACGTCGGGATCATCGACAGCGCGGCGGCGCGGCCGCGATAGAGATCCTTGTGCATGGTGTCGAGCGTCGGCTGGTCGCCGGTGTAGGAATGGATCGTCGTCATGAAGCCGTGGTCGATGCCGATCGCGTCGTTCAGCACCTTGGCGACCGGCGCCAGGCAGTTCGTGGTGCAGGACGCGTTCGAGACGATGACGTGGTCCTTGGTCAGCTTGTCCGCGTTGACGCCGAACACGACCGTCAAGTCCACGCCCTCGCCGGGCGCCGAGATGATGACGCGCTTGGCCCCGGCCTGGAGATGGGCGGACGCCTTCTCCTTCGAGGTGAAGAGGCCGGTGCATTCGAGCGCGATGTCGACGCCGAGCTCGCCATGCCGCAGCTCGGCCGGATTGCGGATCGCGGTCGCCTTGATGTCGCCGTGGCCGGCGACCGTGATGACGTCGCCATTGACGGTCACTTCGGCGGGGAAACGGCCATGCACGCTGTCGTAGCGCAGCAAATGGGCGTTGGTCTCGACCGGGCCGAGGTCGTTGATCGCGACCACCTGGATGTCCTTGCGCCCGGATTCTACGATCGCCCGGAGCACCAGCCGTCCGATGCGCCCGAAGCCGTTGATCGCGACCTTCACCGCCATTTTCGTTTCTTCCCTTCTTTTGGGTCCGCGGCGTTGAGCGCCGCCTTCCTGACCGACTTTAAGACGTCCGCGTCCTATATGGCGGCGCGCTCTCGCAATTGCGCATGACTATTGTTCACAACGTCCATTCACGCCGCTGAACCACGCATCTCCTTGGCGAGCGCGACCACCGCCTCGGCCGTGATTCCGAACTTCGCGTAGACTTCCTTGTAAGGTCCGCTTTCCCCGAAACTCGACATGCCGACGAAGCCGCCGTCGGAGCCGACGATCGCATCCCAGCCCTGCCGGATCGCAGCCTCGACGGCGATCTTGACGGGGGTCGTGCCGATCGTTTCGGCGCGGTAGGAGCCGGGTTGGTCGAAGAACAGCTCGAAGCACGGCATCGAGACGACGCGCGTCGGGATCCCCGCCGCGTCAAGCGCGGTCTTCGCCTCCATCGCGAGACTGACTTCCGAGCCGGAGGCGAACAGGCTGACTTCCGCGACGCCCTCGGCCGCGGCGAGCTCGTAACCTCCCTTGGCGGTCAGGTTCTCGCCGGCGTCTTTCAGGCGCAGCTGCGGCAGGTTCTGGCGGGTGAGCGCCATCACGCTCGGCCGCGTCTTGCTGGCGACCGCGAGCTCCCAGGTCTCCGCGGTCTCGATCGTGTCGCAGGGGCGGAAGACGTTGAGGTTCGGAATGGCGCGCAGCGAAGCGAGGTGCTCGACGGGCTGATGCGTGGGGCCGTCCTCGCCGACGCCGATCGAGTCGTGCGTGAACACGTGGATCACCCGGATCCGCATCAGCGCGGCAAGCCGCAGCGGCGGGCGGCAATAGTCGGAGAACACCAGGAAGGTCGAGCCGACCGGCAAGATGCCGCCGTGGATCGCCATGCCGTTCACGGCGCCGGCCATGCCGTGCTCGCGGATGCCCCAATGCATGAAGCTGCCGGCGTAGTCGTCCGGCGTGATGACCTTCATGTTCTTGGTGAGCGTGTTGTTCGACGGCGTGAGATCGGCGGAGCCGGAGACGAGCTCGGGCAGTTCGCCCCTGACGACCGTGAGCGCGGCCTCGCCGGCCTTGCGCGTCGCCATCTCCTTGGGCTCGGCGTAGAGCTTCGCCTTGTAGTCGGCCATCGCCTTGCCGAAGCTCTCAGGCAGGTCGCCATGCAGCCGGCGCTCGAGGTCGGAGCGGACGGCCTCGTCGAGAGCCGCGAAGCGCTTCTCCCACTCCTTGCGGGCCGGCTGGCCGCGGGCGCCGGCCTGAAGCCAGGCGTCACGGACGTCATCGGGGATTTCGAAGGGCGGGTAGGGCCAGTCGAGCGCCTTGCGGGCGCCCTCGATCTCTTCCGCGCCGAGCGGGGAGCCGTGCGCCTTTTCCGTGCCGGCCTTCTTCGGAGCGCCGAAGCCGATCGTGGTCTTGCAGGCGATCAGCGTCGGGCGGCTCACGCCCTCGGTGGTCTTGAGCACCGCCTCGATCGCCTCGGGGTCGTGCCCGTCGATGCGCACCGCGTTCCAGCCGCACGCCTTGAACCGCGCGATCTGGTCGACCGAGTCCGACAGCGAGGTGGCGCCGTCGATCGAGATCGAATTGTCGTCGTAGAGGAAGACGAGCTTGTTCAGCCGGTAGTGCCCGGCGATCGCGATCGCCTCCTGGCTGACGCCCTCCATGAGGTCGCCGTCGGAGCAGATCGCGAAGGTGCGATGGTTGAACACGGTCGGGTATTCGGCCGCGAGGATGCGCTCGGCGAGCGCCAAGCCGACGGCGTTCGAGATGCCGGCGCCGAGCGGACCGGTGGTGGTCTCGATGCTCTCGGTGTGGCCTCGCTCGGGATGGCCCGGCGTCTTCGACCCCACCTGCCGGAAGTTCTTGATCTGCTCGATCGTCATCTCCTTCGACCCGATGAGGTGAAGGAGGGCGTAGAGCAGCATCGACCCGTGGCCGGCCGACAGCACGAAGCGGTCGCGGTCGATCCAGAAGGGGTCGGTCGCGTCGTATTTCAGGATCTTGGTGAACAGCACCGTCGCCACGTCCGCCATGCCCATGGGCATGCCGGGGTGGCCGGAATTCGCTTTCTCAACCGCGTCCATGGCGAGCGCGCGGATCGCGTTCGCCATCCGGCGGGGCGTAATCGCTTCGGTCATGGCGGGAGATCGATCCTTCGTGTCCGGGCGGGGACGTTTAAGGGCGCGCCGGGGCAAGTCAATACGCGGCGCCGCCGACCGATGGCGGTCTCGCCATCCAATTCGCCGGTGGAGGACGAAACCCGGCGGATTGACGGATTTTTGGGCTTTCTCTTAAAGTCGGCCGCGCAACGCATTGCCTGGACGCGGATTTCCGACGGTCAGGCCGGGCGTGCAAGGGAGTTTGGGTGTGAGCGAGCTCGATCAGGCGCTGCGGCGTCTCGACCAGGCGCTGGGGGCGGCGGAGGCGGCGGTCGTGCGCGCGCTGGACGCCGCCGACGCCGCCCGCGCCCGCGAGCAGGAACTCACGGCCTTTTCCGACGACCGGCAGCGGCTCGCCGAGCTTCTCGACGTCTCCGCCGCCCAGGCCGAAGCCGCGGAACGGACGCGACAGGAAACCGCGGAGGAGATCGGCCGGCGGCTCGACGGCGCGATCGCGATTGTCGAGAGCGTGCTCGCAGAAGCAGAGGCCTGATCGGCATGGCGCAGGTGACGGTCCAGATCGGCGGACGCGACTACAAGATGGCCTGCGGCGAGGGCGAGGAGGAGCACCTGCTCGCGCTCGGCCGGGCGGTCGACGAACGCCACACGCAATTGAAGGCGCAGTTCGGCGAGGTCGGCGACATCCGCCTCGCGGTCATGACCTCGATCATGATGGCCGACGAGCTCAAGGAGGCCGGGCGTCGCCAGGCGTCGCTGGAATCCGAGATCGTCGCCCTCAAGGCCGCCGACCAGGACGCGGTGCAGGCCTTCGACGCCCGTCACACCGACGTCGCGGAGCAGATCGCCAACGCCGCCGCCCGGCTCGAGCGGATGGCGGCGGAGCTCGCGGAGGGAACGCGGCGCGAGTAAGCGTCGACGGCGACGCTTTCGCCACTGGCGCGACGCGCGCGGCTCGCCTATCTTGGTCGAGCGGTGCTGCGGGGTGCGTCAGGAAACTTGAATCCCCGGGCCCTTACGATTCCGAACGGGAGCTGTCCCTGGTCTCGACCGTGGTCTTGATCAAAACGGCGCCCACCTACTCTGTAGGTGTCCCGGGATCGAAACTCCAACGGCCATCGTGGCTCCGCACTTTTCTTTCGGTCCTTCATGACCCAGCCCGCCCGCGCAACGCCCGCAGCCGACGCCGATAAGGCGGCGCTGCGGAGCCGGGCTCTGGCCGCCCGCGCCGCGCTGTCGGTCGAGACGCGGCAGGCGGCGGGCGCAGCGGTCGCCGCGGCGGGGGCCGAGGTCGTCGCGCGCGAGAAGCCGGCCCGGGTCTCGCTGTTCATCTCGGTCAAGGGCGAGATCGACACCGCCCCGCTCGCGGACGCTCTGGCCGCGCTTGGCGTGCCCCTCTGCCTCCCGGTGATCGCAGCCAAAGGCCACCCACTCATGTTCCGCGACTGGCGGCCGGGCGATCCGCTCGACGACCGTCCCTTCAGCCTGAAGGAGCCGCCCCCGACAGCGGCGGAGGTCGAGCCCGACCTCCTGTTCGTGCCGCTCGCGGCCTTCGACGGCGCAGGCCGGCGGGTCGGGTATGGCGGCGGTTTCTACGACCGCACGCTCGAAAAGCTCCGCGCCCGGCGACCCACGCTCGCGGTCGGTCTCGCCTTCGCGGCGCAGGAAGTCGAGCACGTTCCGACCGAAGCGTGGGACCAGCCGCTGGACGGCCTGCTGACCGAGCACGGCTATCGAGCCGTCGGACGGGCGCAGGCCTGATGCGGCTTCTCTTTCTCGGCGACATCGTCGGCCGCTCTGGCCGCACGGCGGTGCTTCAACGCCTGCCGGCGCTGCGCGAGCGCTGGAGGCTCGATCTTGTCGTCATCAACGGCGAAAACTCGGCCGGCGGCTTCGGCATCACCGAGGCGATCTATGACGAGCTGATCAACGCCGGCTGCGACGCCGTCACGCTCGGCAACCACTCCTTCGACCAGCGCGAGGCGCTGGTCTTCATCGAGCGCGCCGACCGGCTCATCCGGCCGGTCAACTTTCCCAAGGGCACTCCGGGCCGCGGGGCGGCGCTGGTCGAGGCGCGGAACGGAATGCGCGTGCTCGTCGTCAACGTCATGGGGCAGGTCTATATGGGACCGGCGCTCGACGACCCGTTCCGCGCGGTCGACGCCGAATTGGAGGCCTGCCCGCTCGGGATCGCGGCCGACGCGGTGATCGTCGACGTCCATGCGGAGGCGACGAGCGAGAAGCAGGCCTTCGGCGCCTTCCTCGACGGCCGCGCCAGTCTCGTGGTCGGCACCCACACCCACACGCCGACCTCGGACGAGCGCATCCTGCCGGGCGGCACGGCCTATATGTCCGACGCCGGCATGTGCGGGGACTACGACAGCGTGCTCGGCATGAAGAAGGACGAGCCGCTTCAACGCTTTCTGGCGAAGCTCCCGTCCGGCCGCTTCGAGCCGGCTGAGGGCGAAGCGACGCTCTCCGGCCTTGCGGTCGAGCTCGACGGGCGGGGTCTGGCGAGCCGCATCGCGCCCGTCAGGATCGGTGGCTGCCTCAGCCAGGCCCTGCCGGAGTTTTGGGAACAGGGGTAGGGTCCGCCGCCTTCCTTCGGAGAGGGGCGGCGCTTGAGTTCCTGAATTCTGAGCTCAAGCGGCGATCAGGGTTCGCTCGCCGGCGAGCAGGCGGCGGCCGGACTCGGTCAGCGTGAGCCGGGTGCGTTGCGTCCGCGGGTCACGCGCAGTCGCCTCGACATATCCGGCGCCTTCGGCGAGCTCGCTCGCCGCGCGCAGCGCGAGCGCGTGGGCGATCCCGAACGCCTTCGCGAAGGCGCGCGTGTCGGCGATGACGCCATGGCCCAGCGCGACCAGCAGACCAGCGTCGAGCGGCGACAGCGCCGGCGCACGCGCGACGACCGCCTGGACCGCCGCCATGAAGTCGTCGGCGTCGAGCTCGGGATCGACGCTCACGCCGCGATCTCCCGGGGGCGGAACGTCACCATCACGGACTTCGAGAGCGGCGTGTCGGACTGGTCGCCCGCTTCCGAGAACGGCACGACCGTATTGAGCTCGGGATAGTAGCCGGCGACGCAACCGCGCGGGATGTCGTAGGCCACGAGCCGGAAATCCTCGGCGACGCGGTAGCGGCCGTCATCGTGCAGGCCGACCACGTCGACCCGACCGTTCGGCTCCGCGCCCATCGCCGCGATGTCCTCGGCGTTCGCGAACACGACGCGACGCTCGCCATAGACGCCGCGGTAGCGGTCGTCGTGGCCGTAGATGGTGGTGTTGTACTGGTCGTGGCTGCGGAACGTCTGCAGCACATAGGCGCCCGGGCGCCGCCGGGCCGCCTGATGCTCGATCTCGACGGGAAGCGCGGAATCCAGGAATTCGGCGCGCTTCGACGGCGTCTCCCAGATCCGCTCGGCGGCGGGGTTGCGCAGCCGGAAGCCGCGCGGCCGGCGGACGCGGACGTTGTAGTCCTCGAAGCCGGGGAGCACGCGCGAGATGTGGTCGCGGATGACGTCGTGGTCGGCGGCCATGCCCGCCCAGTCGATCGCGTCGCCGCCCACCGTCGCCGCTGCGATGCCGGCGATGATGGCGACCTCCGACAGCAGATGCGGCGAGGCCGGCTTGTTGATGCCGCCCGAGCCGTGAACCATGCTCATCGAATCCTCGACGGTCACGATCTGCGTCTTGCCCGCCGGGTTGCGGTCGATCTCGGTGCGGCCGAGGCAGGGCAGGAGATAGGCGACCTCGCCCACCGCGAGATGGCTGTGGTTCGGCTTGGTGGCGATCTGCACTGTCAGGCGACAGCGGCGGAGAGCCTCCGTCACGACCGCCGTGTCGGGCGTCGCGCGCGCGAAATTGCCGCCGAGGCCGATGAAGGCCTTCGAGCGGCCCTCGACCATCGCCGTGATGGCGGCCAGCACATTGTGGCCGGGCGCGCGCGGCAGGGAGACGCCGAACTCCCGCTCGAGCGCCGCCAGAAACCACTCGGGCGCCTGCTCGTTGATGCCGACGGTGCGGTCGCCCTGGACGTTCGAGTGGCCGCGCACGGGGCAGAGCCCCGCGCCCGGCCGGCCAATATGGCCGCGGAGCAGAAGCAGGTTCGCGATCTCGCGCACCGTGGCCACCGAATGGCGGTGCTGGGTGACGCCCATCGCCCAGGTGGCGATCACCCGCTCGGCGCCGAGATAGACCTCGGCCAGCGTCTCGATCTCGTCGCGCGTCAGGCCGGACTGGTCCTCGATGTCGCCCCAGCCGGTCGCGTCCACCATCGCGCGCCAGGCGTCGAGGCCGATCGTGTGCTCGGCGATGAACGTCTCGTCGAGCAGGCTCGGCTCGCCTGCGGCCTGCATAGCGGCGTCGCGCTCGAACACGATCTTCGCGACGCCGCGGATCGCGGCCATGTCGCCGCCGAGCTTGGGCTGGAAGTAGTGGCTCGCGATCGAGGTCGATCCGCCGCGCAGCATCTCGATCTTGGCCTGGGGGTCGGAGAAGCGTTCGAGCCCGCGCTCGCGCACGGGATTCAGCACCGCCACCCGTGCGCCGCGCTGGGCCGCCCGGCGCAGGTCGCCCAGCATCCGCGGATGGTTGGTGCCGGGGTTCTGGCCGATCACGATGATGGCGTCGGCGTGTTCGAAATCCTCGAGCTCGACGGTGCCTTTGCCGACGCCGATCGCCTGGACGAGGCCGATGCCGCTCGCCTCGTGGCACATGTTCGAGCAGTCCGGGAAATTGTTGGTGCCGTAGACCCGCGCGAACAGCTGATAAAGGAACGCGGCCTCGTTCGAGGCGCGGCCCGACGTGTAGAACTCCGCCTCGTTCGGGCTCGCCAGGGCGCGCAGTTCAGCGCCGATCTCGGCGAACGCCTGATGCCAGCCGACCGCCACATAGCGGTCTGTCACCGGGTTGTAGCGCATCGGCTGGGTCAGGCGGCCCTGGTTCTCGAGCTCGTAATCGCTCCAGCCGCGAAGTTCGCTCACGGTGTGATCGGCGAAGAAGGCGGGGGTCGCGCGCTTCTCCGTCGATTCCCACGCGACGGCCTTCACGCCGTTCTCGCAGAACTCAAAAGAGGAGCCGTGCTCAGGGTCTCCCCAAGCGCAGCCCGGACAATCAAATCCGTCCGGCTGATTGGCCTTGAGAAGCGCCTTGGCGCCGGTCAGCGCCGAGCCGCTCGCCAGCAGGTGTTTGCCGCAACTGCGAAGGGCGCCCCAGCCGCCGGCGGACTTGGACTTCTTCAGTGGTGGCGCGACTTGCGTCATAGATAATCTCGATTGATTTCGCGCGGGGCGTGGCGACGCGGTGCGAACCAGAGATACGCATGCAAACCCTCTTATGCACTGGTAAATGACTGATAATGACAGCGCATGGCTTGATCGAAGCTTGCGATCAGCGCTGGGATCTAAAATTGGAGCAACGCCAGAGCGATCAGAAATGGCGATCATTCTCTTGGGCATCGCTGTGGCCTCCGAAAGGGGAGTCCGATCGCGGCGCACTCGTCTTGTGCTCGTGATATCGCGGCGCAGCATGGCGCGTCCGCGCTGTGTGCATGGCTGGGCCATGGCGGACGCGGCCGGAAAGCAACTCGGAGACGGCTTTCTTTCGTCCGTCGGCGTCTTTATAAGGCCGGCTTCTCATCAGCGGACGTCCCGCCGCGCGCGCCCGAAGGGCGACCCGGGCGTCCGGACCAGCCGGAGCCCCGCCGTGGCAGGCCATTCCCAGTTCAAGAACATCATGCACCGCAAGGGCCGCCAGGACGCGGTCCGGGCGAAGCTGTTCTCGAAGCTCGCGCGCGAGATCACGGTGGCCGCCAAGGCCGGTCTGCCGGATCCGGACATGAACGCGCGCCTCCGGCTCGCGATCAACGCCGCCAAGGCGCAGTCGATGCCGAAGGACAACATCTCGCGCGCCATCAACAAGGCGTCGGGCGCCGACGGCGAGAATTACGAAGAGGTCCGCTATGAGGGGTACGGCCCCGGCGGCGTCGCCCTCATCGTCGAGGCGCTGACCGATAACCGCAACCGCACGGCGTCGGCGGTCCGCTCCTATTTCACGAAGTCCGGCGGCGCGCTGGGCGAGACCGGCTCGGTCGCCTTCATGTTCAACCGCGTGGGCGAGATCGTCTATCCCGCCAAGGCCGGCACCCCAGACGCCGTGCTCGAGGCCGCGATAGAGGCCGGGGCCGAGGACGTCGCCTCCGACGACGAGGCCCACGTCATCACCTGCGCCTTCGAGGATCTGAACGAGGCGTCGAAGGCGCTGGAGGCGACGCTCGGCGAGGCCGAGAGCGTCAAGGCCGTGTGGCGCCCGACGACGACGACCCCCCTCGACGAGGACAAGGCGGCGAGCCTGATGAAGCTCATCGACGCGCTGGACGAGGACGATGACGTCCAGAACGTCCATGGCAATTACGAGATCTCCGACGAGGTGATGGCGAAGCTGGAGGCCTGAGCGTCTGAGCCCGAGCGCGGTCCGCTTGTCAGGACGGCGCGTGGGCTGGAAGTCCGGCGGGCGTGCGCCCAGCGGACTAACGCCAGAGGGCGTCCCAAAGCGGCGTCGACAGCGCGGCGGCGAGGAAGATCACCCCATAGGCCGCGCGCCGGTAGCCGGCGTCGGTGGCGCCGACGAACCGGCGGGCGCCCAGAACGATGCCGAGCCCGTAGGCGGGACCCAACCAGATCGCGAGTCGCAGGACCTCCGCCGTCAGGAGTCCGGCCTTGAGCAGGGACGCGAAGGTCGCGAAGGACACCAGGGCGAACACCGCGATCATGTTGGCGCGGATCGCTCCGCGCTCGCCGGGTCCGGCCAACCAATAGGCGGCGATCGGCGCGCCGGAGATCTGCGCCGAGCCTCCGAGCACGCCCGCGACTGCGCCGACCCCGAGCGTCAGTGCGATGTGGGGACGGTCCCGGTACCGCAGCCCGCTCGCGAGCAGCGCAAGGGCGGCGGCGACCGCGATCGAAATCGCCCATCTCAACGCGACTGGATCGATCACGACCAGCGCATAGACGCCGACCGGCGTGAAGGCCGCCGTAGCCAACGCCATCGGCGCGACCTCGCCCCAGCTGCAGCGCTTGAACGCGCCGACAGCCATCGGGGCCATCAGGGCGGCGTCGATGAGACAGAAAACCGGCGTGGCGCGGGCGGGATCATACAGAGCCGAGATCAACGGCACGAAAATCAGGGCGCTGCCGAAGCCCGAGAAACCGCGCACGACTCCTGACAGCAGCGCGATGCCGATAGCGAGGGCGAGCGTCGCGTCGATGCCGGGTGAGACCACGCGCTGATCTAGCATTGCGCCGCAGGACGATCGAATCTTTCCCGCAGGGCTCTACGACGGTTGGCGCCGACTGAGTTGCGCAACCGCGGGGCGCTTCGTCCACTGGCGCGTGCGGCCGATCAGCAACCGGTCGCAAAACCGGACCGCCCGAAGGCGATGACGATCAGCATCGCCAGCGCCGATATCCAGATCGCCAAGCCTGCGGTTGCCGTGAATTCAATGCTGAGGATGATACAGCCGTCCTCTCGAGCGCGTTTGCCGGCGGCGTCGAGGCCCTTGGGCTGATCCCGCAATCCGGACGCACGGACGCGACCGCCCGTCAGCAGCGGAAGCAGAAGACGCGCCGTCCAATAGCCGACAAGACCGAGAAAGGCCTCGCCGAGGATTTCCGCCACGGCCCAGATCAACAGCCCGACGACGCATAGTCCGACAAGCGACAGCGTCTCTGTCATGCCTCTTCGCCTCGCGAGTCGGACGCCTGATGTGAAGTGGCGGGCGGCTGGTCCGATCGCAAGCTCAAGCCGCGTTGATCCTGAATCCTGATCCTCCCGGACTAGACGCCGAGGTTTTCGTCCGGCTAGGAGGTCCGCCCCCTTAAGAGCTCCGACTCCCATGACCGCCTGCGGCCTCGATTTCGGCACGTCCAACACCACGCTCGGCGTCGCCGTCGACGGCCGGCCCGAGCTCGCGCGGCTCGAGGGCGACGAATCCACCGTCCCGAGCGCGATCTTCTTCGCCCCTCAGGCCGCGCCAAAGATCGGGCGCGCCGCAATGTCGGCCTATCTCGACGGCGAGCCCGGCCGGTTGATGCGCAGCCTGAAATCCGTGCTGGGCACGTCTCTCATCGACGAGGCGACCCAGGTCGGGCGCGAGCGCGTCAAGTTCCGCGAGGTCATCGCCCGCTACCTCGCCGTGGTGAAGCGCCGCGCGGAGGCCGCGAGCGGCCAGGAGCTCGACGCCGTCGTCCATGGCCGGCCGGTGCATTTCGTCGACGGCGATCCGGAGGGCGACGCGCGGGCTGAAGCCGTCCTTCGGGACGTCGCGCATGCGCTCGGCTATCGGCACGTCTCGTTTCAGTATGAGCCGGTCGCGGCCGCCCTCGACTATGAGCGGACGCTTGCCAGCGAAGAGCTTGCGCTGATTGCCGACATCGGGGGCGGCACGTCGGATTTCTCCGTGGTGCGGCTCGGGCCAGACCGCCACGCTCGCGAGGACCGCTCCGCGGACATCCTCGCCAATGAAGGCGTGCGCGTCGGCGGGGTCGATTTCGACCGTCGGCTCAGCCTCGGCGCCGTGATGCCGTTGCTCGGATACCGCTCGCCGATGAAGCGGCGGGAGCTCGAGGCGCCTTCGAGCTACTTCCATGAACTGTCGACCTGGTCGGAGATCAACCGCCTCTATGACGGCCGCTCGGTGCGCCAGATCCGCGAGGTCCGCCGCGAATCCGCCCATCCCGAGTTGATCGACCGGCTGATCCGGGTGGTCGAGGACGAACGCGGCCACGGGCTCGCGGCCGAGGTCGAGGCGGCGAAGATCCGCCTCTCGGATGACAGCGAGACGGCGCTGGCGTTGAACTGGCTCGAGCCGGGGCTTTCGGCGGTGATGACCCGCGCCCGGATGGAGCGCGATACGGCGGCGCTTGCGGAGAAGATCGAGAACCGCATCATCCGCTGCCTCGCGGCCGCCGGCGTCGGCGCGGATGCGATCGACGCCGTGTTCCTCACCGGCGGCTCGACGCGGCTGCCGCATGTCCGCGCGGCGATCGTGAGAACCGTTCCGGACGCACCGGTGGTGGAGGGCGACATCTTCGGCGCCGTCGGTTCCGGCCTCACGATCGAAGCGATGCGCCGCTACGGCTGACGGCGCCCACGACGGAATTCGCGCCCGAGACCCGCGTTCCACTTGTGTTCCTTAAGCTTTGGATCGCTAGATCGCGGCATGAGCGCGCGTCCGATTCGTATCCTTGGCGTCGATCCCGGACTTCGGCGGACCGGATGGGGCGTCGTGATCGCCGAGGGGACGCGGCTGTCCTTCGTGGCCGCCGGCGTGATCGTGACGGACGAGACGCAGCCTCTCGCCGTCCGTCTCGCCGGGCTCCACGCCGGCCTCGTCGCGGTGCTTGCGGAGCACGTCCCTGACGAAGCGGCCGTGGAGGAGACCTTCGTCAACGTCAACGCCGCCTCCACGCTGAAGCTCGGGCAGGCGAGGGGGATCGCGATGCTCGTGCCGGCGCTCGCGGGCCTTAGCGTGGCGGAATACGCGCCGAACCTGATCAAGAAGACCGTCGTCGGCGCCGGCCACGCCGACAAGCGCCAGATCCAGGCGATGATCGCGGTGCTGTTGCCGAAGGCGATCGTGAAGGGACCTGACGCCGCCGACGCGCTCGCCATCGCCATCTGCCACGCCCAGCACCGCGGCGCGGCGGCGCGGCTCGCCGCATTGAGGGTCTCCGCATGATCGGAAAGCTCACCGGAACGGTCGACTCCGTCGGTCCGGACTGGGTCATCCTGGACGTCGGCGGCGTCGGCTATGTCGTGCATTGCTCGTCGAAGACGCTGGGCCGTCTGCCTAACGCGGGCGAGATTGCGCGGCTGTCGATCGAGACCCATGTCCGCGAGGATCGGATCCAGCTGTTCGGCTTCGTCGCCGATCTCGAGCGCGAGTGGTTCCGGCTGCTGAACACCGTCCAGGGCGTCGGGACCAAGGTCGCGCTTGGCGTGCTGTCGACGCTGGACGCCTCCGACCTCGCGACCGCGATCGCCCTGCAGGACAAGGCTGCGATCGCGCGCGCCCCGGGCGTCGGCCCGAAGGTCGCCGCGCGGATCGCCGCCGAGCTTCGCGACAAGGCCCCGCTGTTCGCCGATGTCGATCCCGGCTTCGCGCGGCTCGCCGGCGAC
The DNA here is from genome assembly GCF_049446035.1 of Hansschlegelia sp. KR7-227. Taxonomy (NCBI): domain Bacteria; kingdom Pseudomonadati; phylum Pseudomonadota; class Alphaproteobacteria; order Hyphomicrobiales; family Methylopilaceae; genus Hansschlegelia; species Hansschlegelia sp. KR7-227. The sequence goes on along the minus strand of NZ_JBMSEA010000002.1, from coordinate 95,854 downwards.
ATGGCCGAGGCGAGGGGCCCGGCGCCGGCGCGCGACGCGGTCTCGGCGCTGGTCAATCTCGGCTATGGCGGTCCGCAGGCGAGCGCCGCGATCGCGACGGCGATGAAGGCGCAGGGCGACGGAGCGACGACTGAGACGCTGATCCGAGGCGGGCTGAAGGAGCTCGCCAAGGGGTGAGCGACCCGTCAGGCGCCGCCGCGACGTCCCAAACCGAGCCGCTGCAGCAAAGAGCGGCCCAGGACGCGGTCGACGGCGTCGCGCGCCGCGTCCTCGATCTCGTCGCGGTCCCGCTTCGGGACGTCCGCGATCGTCATCGCATGGCGCGTCCGAGGCGCGCGGGAGACGTGATCGGACCAGCGCCCGCCCCAGGCGAGGCGCGCCACCTCGTCGTCGCCGGCCGCGAAGCGGCGCTCGATGCGCGCCGCGGCCGTTTCGTCGGGACCGAAGAACGGTCGCTCCGACCAGCCGCGCTCGGCCGCAACGGCTTCGAGCGCCTGGGCGAACCGAGGGTCTCCATAGGCCTCGACGCCACGCGCCGCGAGCGTCCGGGCGCCGAGCACGCCGGCGGCGATTGCCTTCGGCCCCGGCGTCGCGTTGCGGAAGGGCTTCGGATCGAAGCCCGAACGGTCGATGTCCGGACGGCCGAGGAGTTCGCAGAAGTCGGCCACGAGCGCGTCGCCGCCGACGGCCTCGAGCGGCCGGAGGGTAAACCTGAGATCATTCGCCGCGAGCAGGTTCCGGAACATCAGGCGATAGGAGAGGCGGGCCGGCGGATCGCTCAGAATCCGCTCCAGCCAGGCGTCGAACTCCTCCGTCATCCGCATGTTCTTGGCGTGCTGGGCGTAGAGGGCGCTGAGAAAGCTCGGGTGGTCGCGGACATAGGAGACCACGTGCAGGCGCATGCCGCGGCGGGCGAAGAAACCGCGCACGAAGGCGAGCCGCGGCGGGGCGGCGAGATGCTGGCAGATCGTCTCACGCGACAGGCAGAGATCGCCCTCGGTTTCAGCGAGCCGGCGGTCGAGCGCGATCCAGGGTTCGGTCGCCGGCTGCGCGGGATCGGTTTCGCCTCGCAGGCCGTCGGCGAGCTTCCGATGGGCCCGGACGATGTCGGGATAGCCGAGGTCGGGCACGTCCACGCCACGCGCGGCGAGCGCCGCGAGGCAGCTGGCGAGAAAGCCCTGAATCGTCGTGCTGCCGGTCTTCGGCGTGCCGATGTGGAGGAGGCAGGAGCGCAAGGCGTCAGACCGGTGGAATGCTGGTTCGGGAGGCTGCCGGGGCGCCTGGAGCGTCGGCGGCGGCCGGTTTCCACTCGGCCTCCGATACCGTATCACGAAGCCGTATCCAGCCACGCGAAGGCCGCATGACCGTAAGCCCGCTTCGCGACCCCGGCATCCGCGAGGACGACGCGCTCGACGCGTCGATCCGGCCGCAGACCCTCGCCGACTTCACCGGTCAGGCGCAGGCGCGCGAAAATCTCGCGGTGTTCATCAAGGCCGCGCGAGCGCGGGGAGAAGCGCTCGATCACGTGCTGTTCGCAGGGCCGCCCGGCCTCGGCAAGACCACGCTCGCGCAGATCGTCGCGCGCGAGCTCGGCGTCGGGTTCCGCGCGACGTCCGGGCCCGTCATCGCCAAGGCCGGCGACCTCGCGGCGCTGCTCACCAATCTGGAGGAGCGCGACGTCCTGTTCATCGATGAGATCCATCGCCTCAACCCGGCGGTCGAGGAAATCCTCTACCCCGCGATGGAGGATTTCCAGCTCGACTTGATCATCGGCGAAGGCCCTGCTGCGCGCTCCGTGCGCATCGATCTGTCGAAGTTCACTCTGGTCGGGGCCACGACCCGCGCCGGTCTGCTGACCACGCCGTTGCGCGACCGCTTCGGGATTCCGATCCGGCTCAATTTCTACACCGTCGAAGAGCTGGAGCTGATCGTCGCGCGTGGCGCCCGGGTGCTTGGCCTGCCGATGACGACGGACGGCGCGCGCGAGATCGCGCGGCGGGCGCGCGGCACGCCGCGGATCGCAGGTCGGCTCTTGCGGCGCGTGCGCGATTTCGTTTCGGTCGAGGGCGACGGCAAGGTCGATCGCGCCGCGGCCGATCGCGCGCTGAAGCTGCTCGACGTCGACGACCTGGGGCTCGACGCCATGGACCGCCGTTACCTCGCCTCGATCGCCATGAACTATGGCGGCGGGCCGGTCGGCGTCGAAACCATGGCGGCGGCGCTGTCGGAGCCGCGGGACGCGATCGAGGAGATCATCGAGCCCTATCTGCTGCAGCAGGGGTTCATCCAGCGGACGCCGCGCGGCCGCATGCTGACGGCGCGCGCCTATGCCCATCTCGGGCTTGCGGCGCCGACCTCCGCAGCCCAGATGCCGCTTTTCGACGGGGATGAGGACTGATCCTTTGACGGCAAGCCTGACCGACGGCCTCGGAGGCCGGATGGAGGGCGTGCGCCACGTGCTCACGCTGCGGATCTACTATGAAGACACGGATTTTTCGGGCGTGGTCTATCACGCGAGCTACCTGCGCTTCATGGAGCGGGGGCGCACCGAAATCCTGCGGGCGATCGATTTCGACCATCGCCGCCTGGCCGAGACGGTCGCCGAAGGCTTCGTCGTCCGCAGCCTGACGATCGACTATCTCAGGCCGGCCCGCATGGACGACGTGATCGCGGTCACAACCTGGGCGGAATCCGTCAAGGCTGCGTCGCTTACGCTCGTCCAGACGGTGACGCGTGACGGGGAGACGCTCGCGTCCGCGCGCGTGCTTTGCGCCTATCTTCGCGAGGGCCGGCCGGCGCGCATGCCGGCCCGCATGCGCGAGCAGATGCTCCGGACGGAATGACGCGCTCGACGTCAGCCGCGCCAGCTGGGACCGGCGGGACGCTGTCCTAGCTGGCTCAGCCGTTGTTGTGGTTTCCAGTCCAGAGCGCCTGACTGTCGTCGATCGGCGCGAACTCAGGCTGCGCCGCGCGCGAAAGCATGGTCCGGAAGGCGCGCGAGTCCGGATCGAGCACCGCCATGAACACGGTCGTGTTGCAGAGGTTCTTCTTCCGCACGATCGCGATGACCACGCCCCAAAGGCCGGAGGACGAGGCGACCGGGCCGCCGCTGTCGCCGCGGCAGATGGCCCCTTTGGCGACGCCGAGAGCGACCGCCGTCGGCCCGTCGGACACCACTTCCGCGGCCACCCGCGCGACGCGGAGCTGACCGCTGGTGTTCTCGTCGGCGGCGACATGCAGGCCAGCTCCCAATAGGACTGAACTCCGCTTGGCCGCCTCCAACGGGTTTCGGGCGATGGCGACCGGCGATCGGTTGGCCGGAGCGGGCTCTGCCAGCTTCAGGATCGCGAGATCCGCGCCCAGCATTTCGGGGCGGGGATCGTCGGCCGGCGCGCGGCCGGAAAAGTCGGGATGCAGCGCGCCGCCCTGAACCTGAATGGTCCCGGCGATGCGATTCGACCGGTCGAAAAACTGAGCGACGACGAGGCTGGGTCCGGTGAGGTCAGCGAGGCAATGACCAGCGGTCAGGACGAGATCCGGGGCGATCAGCACCCCGGTGCAGTTGCCGACTTGCGCGCGGTTGTGCCCCGACGGCGTGAGAGCGGTGATGAACACGGTCGCGCGCGCCAGGGGGTCGCTCCTGCGCGTGGGGGAGCCGCCGACCAGCGCCGACGCAGGAGCGCCGAGACCGACGGATAGTATCGCGGCCGCGCCGATACGCCATAAGCTTGATCGCATTCGCCTCACCCGTCTTCCCCGCAGTCGCGACGCAGAACTCGTCCGCACCATGGCACGCCGGGCGCCGACCCGTCCTGCGGGGGAGGGAGGCGACGCAAGGCGGGACGCCGTCTGTGTCCGTCGAGCGACAACGAGGGTTTCAGCGCGCTTGGACGGCGGCTCGCATCCGCCGGAACTCCTCGGACTGCGGGTCGACCGGCGCGATCACGATGCGTGCGCCGCATCCGCCCTTGGGCTGCAGCACAGCCGCGACGATCCCCCAGACGCGGCCGTCGCCGGCGGAGACCGGACCGCCGCTGTCGCCGCCGCACACGGTGGCCGCGGCGCTCGCGAAGGCGACCTGCGCGCCTTCGCCGGTCGCGAGCCGGATCGACGACAGGGTGACGCGCTTCATGCGGCCGCCCCGGCCGCCGGCCGCCGAGGCGCCGACGCCCGAGAACGAACCGCCTGCAATCGGCTCCTTCGGCGTTTCGGCGAGGGGCGCGGAGCCGGTCGCCAACGGACGCCCGAGCCTCAGCAGCGCGAGGTCGGCCGCGATCTCGCGGCGCCGCGTCGAGGGGTCCCCAGCCTGCCTTCGCCAGCCGATGACATGGCCGGGCCGGCGCGCGAAGGCCGCGACGGCCACGAAGGGCGGCTTCGGCGCCGCGCCGTCATAGGCGAACACCGCGACCTGCGACGGCTGAGTGATGGCGTCGAGACAGTGGCCCGCGGTCAGCACGAGGTCCGGCGCGATCGCGACGCCGGAGCATTCCGCGACCTTGGCCCGCCCGTCGCCCGTCGGAGTCACCGCCTGGACCGCGACCGTCGAAGCGGTTTGCGCGACGGCGGGCGCGGCGGCGAGGATGATCGCAAGGCTCGCCAGCCCCGCGATCAGCTGCGGCCGGCAACCGGTCCACGCGTCAGTCATCGATAGCCTCCGGCCGGACCCTGGCGCACATGGGTCCGGGCATATGGTGCGTCCGGGCCACAGCGCCGCTCGGTAACGCCGTCTTAACCTTGACGAGCCATGAACAAGCAAGCCCTGCGGGATCGGGTCGCAGTTTCAACACATTGGCGCGCCAGTAGCGCGGTCGCTCCGAGCCTTGGGTCGAGACGTGCGGCGCCGGCGGCCGACAGCCGCGGCGCGCGTGGTCGGCGATTGCGGCTTCGGTCGCGAAGACGGGAGACGACCTGACGATGCCCACGCCCGACATGTCCCTGTTGGGCCTGTTCCTGCAGGCCCATTTCGTCGTGAAGTTCGTCATGCTCGGACTTCTGGCGTCCTCGGTGTGGTGCTGGGCGATCGTCGTCGACAAGCAGCTGCTGTTTACGCGCAACAAGCGCAACATGGACAAGTTCGAGAAAATCTTCTGGTCCGGCCAGAGCCTCGAGGAGCTGTACCGCTCGCTGCTGAACCGCCCGAACTCGGCGATGGCCGCGCTGTTCGTGGCCGCCATGCGGGAGTGGAAGCGCTCCTACGAAAGCGGCGGCAAGTCGATCGCAGGCCTGCAGCAGCGCATCGACAAGGTGCTCGACGTCACCATCGCCCGCGAGGTCGAGCGGCTGGAATCCAAATTGCTCGTGCTCGCCACGGTTGGGTCGGCCGGCCCCTTCATCGGTCTGTTCGGCACGGTTTGGGGCATCATGACGTCGTTCCAGTCGATCGCCGCCTCGAAAAACACCTCGCTCGCGGTGGTCGCGCCGGGCATCGCCGAGGCGCTGTTCGCGACCGCGATCGGGCTCGTCGCCGCCATTCCGGCCGTGATCTTCTACAACAAGTTCTCCAACCAGGTGACGCGCCAGGCGAGCCGTATGGAGGGCTTCGCCGACGAGTTCTCCGCGATCCTGTCGCGCCAGATCGACGAGCGGGCCTGACCCATGGGCATGAGCGCGGGAGGCGGCGGATCGGGATCTCACGGCGCGCGCCGGCGCCGCCGCACCAACGTCATGTCCGAGATCAACGTGACGCCGATGGTCGACGTCATGCTTGTCCTGCTGATCATCTTCATGGTGGCGGCGCCGCTGCTGACCGTAGGCGTCCCGGTCGACCTTCCCCAGACGTCGGCGAACCCGCTGAACGAAGAGAAGGAGCCTTTGACGATCTCGATCAACACGCAGGGCGAAGTGTTCTTGCAGGAGACGCCGATCGCCATCGACGAGATCGCGCCGCGCCTCATTGCCATCACGAATTCTGGCTACGAGGAACGGATCTACGTCCGGGGCGACCGCAACGTGAACTACGGCCAGGTGATGAAGGTAATGGGCGCGCTCAACGGCGCCGGCTTCCGCCGCGTCGCGCTCATCAGCGAGCTGGAGCAGGGGAGCTGACGCCTTGAAGGTGCGTCCCGGGCTCGTCGTCTCCTCCACCGCGCACGTCCTCGTGCTGGCATGGGGATTCCTCAATCTGAGTTCTGCGACGCCCTTCGAAGTGGCGCCGACCGAGGCGCTGCCGATCGAGATCCTGACCCCTCAGGAATTCGACGCCATGACCAAGGGGTCGAAGACCTCGAAGACGGTCGATGCGCCGAAACAGAAGACCGAGGAGGTCGCGGCCGCCGAGTCCGATCCCGTCGACGACGACACGCCCGTCGCCAAGGAAGAGGTGAAGGCGCCTCCGCCTCCGCCGGCTCCCGCGCCCGCGCAGGCCGAAGCGCCTCCGAAGCCCAAGCCCGCCGAGCCCGACGCCGCGAAGGTCGCGGCCGAGAAGGCCGCGCAGGCCGCGAAAGCTGAAGCGGAGAAGGCCGAGAAGGCCGAGAAGGCGGAAAAGGCCGAGAAGGCGGCGCAGGAGAAGGCGGTCGCTGAAAAGGCGGCCAAGGCCGCCGCCGAAAAAGCCACGGCTGAGAAGGCGGAGAAGCTCGCCCAGGCCGCCGAGGCCGAGAAGCTCGCCAAAGCCGAGGCGGAAAAGGACGCGCAGGCGAAGGCCGCCGCTGAAAAGGCCGCCAAGGCGGAAGCGGAGAAGGCCGCCAAGGAGAAGGCCGAGAAACTCGCGAAGGCCGAAGCCGAGAAGGCGGCCAAGGAAAAGGCGGAAGCCGAAAAGCTCGCGAAGGCGGAGGCCGAGAAGGCCGCCAAGGAGAAGGCCGAGAAACTGGCTAAGGCCGAAGCGGCCAAGGCGGCGGAGCGCAAGTTCGACCCGTCCAAGATCGCAAGCCTGCTCGGCGAGAAAAAGTCTGCGAGTCAAAGCGCGTTGAAGGACATCCGCGAGCCCAGCCGCAAGGCCGCGACCGGCCGCGAGGCCGCGCCTGAGACGACAGCCGGCACCAGCCGCGGAACGGCGAGCAAGCTCTCCATGTCCGCGCGGGTCGGAATCGACAACGCGGTGCGCGAGCAGGTCATGCAGTGCTGGAACCCGCCCGTCGGCTCCTCGAACGCCGAAAGCCTCGCGGTCAAAGTGCAGTTCACGCTGACGCCCGACGGCGAGATCGAGGCCGGCCCGAAGGTCACGAACTCTTCGTCGAACCCGGCGTTCCGAGCCGCGGCGGACGCGGCGACCCGCGCGGTTCGCCGCTGCGCGCCATTGAGGCTGCCGGCCGACGCCTATGACTACTGGCGAACGGTCAACATCAATTTCGATCCCAAGGACATGATCGGCGGATGAACGTCGCCTTGGCTTCGCCGCACTGGGCAGGCACTGCGCAGACCGTCGGCGGCGCCGCCCCTCGTGATTTTCCTGGCTTCGTCCGTCCACCGGCGAAGCCCCGCGCCCCATCCGGAAGAGCCCGATGACGCTTTCGATCCGCCCTCTGATCCGCGCCGCCGCCCTCGCGGCCCTCGCGTTCGCCGCCGTCGCCGCGCCGTTGGCGGAGCCGGCCCGCGCGGAGGTGTCGATCGACATCAACCAGGGCAACGTCCAGCCTTTGCCGATCGCGATCCCGGACTTTCTGGCGAATGGCGGCGATCCTCAGCTTGCGCGCGACATCGCCGGCGTGATCGAGGCCGACCTCAAGCGCTCGGGTCTGTTCGCGCCGATCGACAAGCGCGCCTTCATCGAAAAGATCTCGAACTTCGACGCGCCGCCACGCTTCGGCGACTGGCGCATCATCAACGCGCAGGCGCTGGTGACCGGGCAGGTCGTCCGGCAGAGCGACGGACGGATCCGCACCGAGTTCCGGCTGTGGGACGTGTTCGTGGGCAACCAGCTCGACGGGCAGCAGTTCTTCACCGACAAGAACTGGCGGCGCGTGGCGCATCTGATCGCCGACATGATCTATGAGCGGCTGACCGGCGAGAAGGGCTATTTCGACACCCGGGTGGTCTACGTCGCCGAGAGCGGCCCGAAGGACAAGCGCATCAAGCGCCTCGCCATCATGGACCAGGACGGCTTCAACTCGCGCTACATCACCGCCGGCGACGAACTGGTGCTGACCCCCCGCTTCAGCCCGACCTCGCAAGAGATCACGTACATGTCCTTCGGGCGGGGCGACCCGCGCGTCTATCTTCTGAACATCGAGACCGGCCAGCGCGAACAGGTCGGCAATTTTCCCGGCATGACCTTCTCGCCGCGGTTCTCGCCCGACGGCCAGAAGGTGATCATGAGCCTGCAGCAGGGCGGCGACTCCAACCTCTACAGCATGGACCTGCGTTCGCGAGCGACGACCCGACTGACGGACTCGGGGGCGATCGACACCTCGCCGTCCTATTCGCCCGATGGGACGCAGATCGCGTTCGAAAGCGACCGGGGCGGCAACCAGCAGATCTACAAAATGAGCGCCGGCGGCGGCGGCGCGCAGCGCATCTCCTTCGGAGAGGGGCGCTACTCGACGCCGGTCTGGTCGCCGCGCGGCGACCTCATCGCCTTCACCAAGCAGCACGCCGGCAAGTTCGCGATCGGCGTGATGCGCCCCGACGGCTCCGGCGAGCGCATCCTCACCGAGGGCTTCCACAACGAAGGCCCGACCTGGGCGCCGAACGGCCGCGTGCTGATGTTCTTCCGCGATCAGGGCGCCGGCCCGAAGATCTATTCGATCGACATCACCGGCCGCAACGAGCAGCTGGTTCAGACCCCCGGCTTCGGCTCCGACCCCGCTTGGTCCCCGCTGCTGAACTGACGCCTCGCAAGCCTGGCCCCCGTCCACGAACGGCTTGACGAACGTCCCACTTCGAGCGTCCCGCCCGAAGGATGCGGACGTCGCCCTCATGTGGCGGATCCGACTCACCTCTTCGTGAAACCGGCGAGCGGCGCGCGCCGGCCTTGTTTGCGCCGCCTTGCCGGGTCATCCCGGAGCGACGGGAACATCGCGAAATAAAGCCTTCTTTAAGCCTAACGGAACCTTCGGTTAACGGGGAGACTGCTATGGATTTCGCAACCGACAGCCACAAGGAGTCATCGGGGATGTTGCGTACCATGCGTATCGCCACGGGCGGCAAGCTCGCCGCAGCCATCTGCGCCACGCTGCTGCTCGCAGCCTGCGCGAAGAAGGGTTCGGGAATGGACGGCGCCGACGGATACGGCGCAGGCGGCGGCCGCGGCGGCCCTCCCGGCAGCCAGCAGGACTTCGTCGTGAACGTCGGAGACCGCGTGTTCTTCGAGACGGACTCGACCGAGCTTACCTCCACCGCCCGTTCGACGCTCGACAAGCAGGCCCAGTGGCTGTCGAGATACCCGAAATATTCGATCCTCATCGAAGGTCACGCCGACGAGCGCGGCACGCGCGAATACAACTTCGCGCTTGGCGCCCGTCGCAGCCAGACCACCCGCGACTATCTCGCCGCCCGCGGCGTGAGCGCGGGCCGCATACGCACCACCTCCTACGGCAAGGAGCGTCCGGTGGCGGTGTGCGACGACATCTCCTGCTGGTCGCAGAACCGGCGCGCGGTCACCGCGCTCGGCGGCGCCAGCGGCTCCTGAACGAGCGCAGACCCGGCGGTCGGCGGCCAAAACTGGCGCCGGCCGCCGGAATCGGACAAAATTCGGTCGAACTCCACAGCTACTTGCTGAGGCCCACCGTCTCGGCACGGAACGTTCAGGTTCATGTCCATCGCTCGTAAGCCCGCTCTGGTCCGACGCCTCGCGCTCGGCGCCGCGATGCTTTGCGGAGGCGCCGCGCCGGCGCTTGCGCAATCCGCCGCCGATCCCGCGCCAAGCTGGATGGAGCGCCGGGTCGACGGCCTCGAGCGCGGCCTCGCCTTCTTTGGCGGCCGGGAGGAGCGCGCCCCGCAAACCTACGTCCAGCCGGCGCAGTCCTCGTCGCTCGCCGACATCGCCGTCCGGCTCGACCGGCTCGAGAACCAGATGCGCCAGCTCAACGGCCGCATCGAAGAGATGCAGTTCCAGGTGAAGCGGAACGACGACGCGCTGAAGCGCTTCCAGGGCGACGTCGACTTTCGCATTCAGGATCTGGAGAGCGGCAAGGCTGGCGGCGCGTCCAAGTCGCGCCGCGGCGACGCCGGCGAGTCGTCGTCCACGTCCGGGGCCTCGCGGAGCTCCGACAGTAGCCTCGGCGCTCCTCCAAGCACGCTCGGCGCCTCCCGTTCGGGCGACGGCGATTCGATCGGCGGTTTGATCGACGAGCCGGGCGACGACCCGAACGCCCCGATGAGCATCCGCCCGCCGGGCGTTGGCCGCGACTCGGGAGACGCGGGCCGCATGGCGTCGCGGGACGCGGGCTCCTATGGCGGCGTCACTGCAGGCACGGGCAGCGCGCGGGACCAGTTCGATCTCGGCGTCGGCTTCGTGCAGCGCCGCGATTACGGGCAGGCCGAAGCCACGTTCCGGGACTTCATCAGTCAGAATCCCAAGGACGCTAAGGTGCCGGAGGCGCGGTACTGGCTGGGCGAAAGCTTCTACCAGCGCAAGAAGTACACCGACGCCGCCGACGCCTTCCTGACGACCTATCGCGACTCTCCCCAGTCTCCGAAGGCGCCGGAAAGCATGCTGAAGCTCGGCATGTCGCTCAACGGCATGGGCGAGAAGGAACAGGCCTGCGCGACCATCGCCGAGGCCGGCCGGAAATACTCGCGCATCAAGGCGCAGTCCGACCGCGAGCTGAAGCGGCTCTCCTGCTGACGGCGCTCGACGGGCGAAGTCCCGGCTTGAACGTCCCGAACCTCGGCATGGCGGACCCCGCCGCTCCGACGGCGGACCACAAGCGGCGGCTCTTGCGATGCGCGAGACTTCGATCTTCGATAACGGCGCAGCGCTCTCGGGGGCCGAGGCCGACGCGCTGTTCGACGCGTCCTTCGCCGGCGCGCGCAGCGTCCTGCTCGCGGTGTCCGGCGGACCGGACTCGACCGCGCTGCTCGCGCTCGCAGCCGAATGGGCCGGGACCGGCGAGGCGCGGCCCGCTCTCTTCGTGGCGACGGTCGATCACGGCCTGAGGGCTCAATCCTCCGTCGAGGCGGCGTCCGTGGCGGCGCTCTCGGCGCGCTTCGGTCTGCCGCATGGCAGGCTTTTCGCGCCGATCGACGGGGCGCTTCCAGGCGTCGAGGCGCGCGCGCGCGACGCTCGTTACGCCGCGTTGTGCCGACACGCTGCGGATCTCGGCGCGGACGCGTTCGCGACCGCCCACACGCTGGACGACCAGGCCGAGACGGTGCTGATGCGGCTCGCCGCCGGCAGCGGACCCGGCGGGCTCGCCGCGATGCGGCCGAGCGCGCTCAAAGGCGACCTCATCCATCTCCGTCCGTTTCTCGACATCCCCAAGGCGCGCCTTCTGGCGTGCCTGCGGGAACGCGGGCTCGGCTGGGCTGAGGACGACATGAACGGCGACCGGCGCTTCGCCCGAGCCCGTCTGCGCGCCGCGCGGAGAACGCTGGCGCGCGAGGGCCTCACCGCCAGACGGCTCGGCCGGCTCGCCAGACGACTGGCGCGCGTCGAGGACGCCTTGGAGGAGGCCACGGCGCAGGCGGCGGCGGAGCATCTTCGCGTCGAAGGCGCGCGCTGTGTGATCGGCCCGGCGGCGGCGGCGCTGCCCGACGAGATCCGGCTCCGCCTGCTCGGGCAGGCGATCGAGCGGGCTGGCGGCGGACGGATGCGGCTGGAGCGTCTCGAACGTCTGGCGGGACGCGTGTTCTGCGAGCCGTCGGGGGTCGGCACGCTGGCCGGAGCGCGCGTCGCGTGGAATTCAGGCGGGACCGTCGTCGTGGCGCCCGCGCCGCCGCGAAGGGCGCATGGCGCCCGGACGTCCGCGGAGCTATGAAGCCGCATGTTCGCTCGGATCCGCGCCAGCAAGAGCCTGCCGATCGCCGTCGCCTATGTCCTCGCGGTCTATGCCGTGCTGGCCGCGGCCGCCTTCGGCGCGCACGCCGCGCGGGCGGCCGCGGGTCTCGATGGTCGTTTCGAGCTCTGCATCCGCGACCTCCCCGCCCAAGACGGAACGTCGGCCCACACTGTTCCCTGCGCGGATATCTGCCGGATCGCCGCTCTCTCGACGCTCGACGGGCCGGCCCTTGCGTCGGTCGCGTCGCCGGCGGAGCGGCTGTGGGTCGCCGAAGCGGCCTCCACGGCTCCTCCGCCGGTCCGGGAGCCTTCGATCGCTCTTTCGGCTCGCGGCCCGCCGGCGTGACGACGCTCGACCCCGACATCGTCATGCCCTGCGGCGCGGCGTCACGCCCGCCGCCATCGGAGCCATTTCCATGCACTCTCCTCGTTTCGCCGCGGCGCTCGCAGCCGGCGTCCTCGTCGTCGGCGCAGCCGGCGCTCATGACTACAAGGCCGGCGACCTCCAGATCGACCACCCCTGGTCGCGCGCCACAGTTCCCGGCGCCAAGGTCGCGGGCGGCTTCCTCCAGATCGAAAATCACGGCGTCGCCCCTGACCGGTTGATCGGCGTCTCCGTGCCCTTCGCGGACAAGGCCGAGATCCACGAGAGCTCCGTGGAGAACGGCGTCGCCCGCATGCGGCCGCTCGAGAACGGGGTCGAGATCCGGCCGAACGAGACGGTGGAGTTCGCTCCCGGCGGAAAGCACCTGATGTTCGTGGGACTGGGCGCGCCCCTCGTCAAAGGCCAGAAGGTCAAGGGCGAACTGACCTTCGAGAAAGCTGGCAAGGTCGAGATTGAGTTCGCCGTCGAGGCGGCGGGCGCGACGCCGGGCAAGACGCCCGCGGTCGACGATCACGCACATCACTGAAAAGGGGTGGGCGGTCGCCGCGGGGTCTGTCGCGCCGCGCCGCCGAATCCCCTAAGACCCACGGGATGAGGGATGTGAGCGACGAAGCGGGATCGGGGGGAGGGCTTCCTCCCGAGCTCGAGGCCGCGAAGCGTCGGGTGCTGAAGGACGCCTTCGGCTTCGACGCTTTCCGACCAGGCCAGGAGCGCGTCGTCGACTCCCTGCTCGCGGGTCGCGACGTGCTGGCCGTGATGCCGACCGGCGCCGGCAAGTCGCTCTGCTATCAGGTTCCGGCGCTGGTGACCGGCGGCCTGACCCTCGTGGTCTCGCCGCTGATCGCGCTGATGGACGATCAGGTGGCGGGCCTCAGGCTCGACGGCGTCGTCGCGGAGGCGATCCATTCGGGCAAGTCCCGTGACGAGAACGTCGCCGCCTGGCGACGGGTGGCGTCGGGGGAGGCGCGCCTCCTCTATCTCGCGCCGGAGCGGCTGATGACTGAGCGCATGCTCGGCGCGCTGTCGCGCCTCCCGGTCTCATTGCTCGCGATCGACGAGGCGCACTGCGTCTCCCAATGGGGCCACAGCTTTCGCGCGGAATATCTGCTGCTCGGGAACGCGCGCCAGGCGCTGCCTAGCGCGCGCCTGGTCGCGCTCACCGCGACCGCCGACCAGGCGACCCGCGACGACATCGTCGAGAAGCTGTTTGGAGGCCGGGCGGAGGTGTTCGTCGCCGGCTTCGACCGGCCGAACATCTCGATCGCCGTGGCCGAGAAGCGCGACGGATCTGCGATGATCGAACGCTATGTCGCGAACCGGAAGGGCCAGAGCGGCATCGTCTACCGGATCTCGCGCAAGAAGGTCGAGGAGACCGCGGCGCGGCTGAAAGCGGCCGGCCACAACGCCTTCGGCTATCATGCGGGCATGGACGCCGCCGCCCGCTCCGCCGCGCAGGAGACCTTTCTGGCCGAACAGGGCGTCGTGATGGTCGCGACGGTGGCCTTCGGCATGGGGATCGACAAGTCGGACGTGCGCTACGTGGTCCATGGCGACGCGCCGGGATCGCTGGAGTCCTATTACCAGGAGATCGGCCGGGCCGGCCGTGACGGAGCCGCGGCCGAAGCGCTTATGCTCTATGGGCTGGAGGACATCCGCACCCGCCGCCGTTTCATCGACGAGCAGGACAGCGCGCCGGAACGCAAGCGGGTCGAGGCGCGCCGGCTCGATGCGCTGGTGGGCTTCTGCGAGACGACGCAATGCCGCCGCCAGGCGCTGCTGTCCTATTTCGGAGAGACCTCGGCGCCCTGTGGCAATTGCGACGTCTGCCTCGATCCGCCGGAGGTCGTCGACGGCACGGCGGAGGCGCGGCTGCTGCTGTCGCTGGTCGCAGCGACCGGGCAGCGTTTCGGGGCCGCCCACATCGTGGCGCTCGCCGTCGGACACACATCGGAGACGGTCGAGGCCCGCGGCCATGACAAGCTGCCCGGCTTCGGCAAGGGCGCAGACCGGCCGACGGCGGAATGGCGCGCGATCCTGCGCCAGCTCGTCGCCGTCGGGGCCCTCGAGGTCGAGACCGGCCCCTATGGCGGGTTGTCGCTCACGCCGAAGGGCGAGCGGGTGCTCGACGACGGCGAACGGCTGTCGATCGCAAAGCCGCGGCCGAAAGCGCGTGAGCGCAGGCGTATGGTCGCGGAGGCGCTGCCTGACGAAGTCGACGGCGCCCTGCTCGCGAGGCTCAAGGCGTTGCGCCGCGAAATCGCGGTCGCCCGCGCCGTGCCGGCCTATGTGGTGTTCGCAGACCGCACGCTGGTGGAGATGGCGGCGACCCGCCCACGCACCGCGGACGACCTCGCTCGCGTCAAGGGCGTGGGGGCCGCCAAGCTGCAGTCCTTCGGCGACGCGTTCCTGAAGGCGCTGAACGAGGGCTGAGGCGCTGCGTCCTATGTGTGGGCGCGCGTCATCTCGTAGAGCGCCACGCCGCTCGTGGTCGCGACGTTGAGGCTGTCGAAGCCAGCGGCCATCGGGATGCGGACCGTCCTGGTCCGCGCCATGAGCGCGGCGGGAAGGCCTGGTCCCTCCGCGCCGAGTAGCAGCGCCCTCCGGCCGGTGGCGCGGACCTCGTCCAGCCGGATCGCGCCGGCCGGGCTCAGCGCATAAGTGGCGAATCCCCGGTTCTGCAGCGTCTCCAGCATCGTCTCGCTTGATCCGCCGCGCGCGTACGGCGTGATCAGGCTGGCGCCGACGGAGACACGGATCGCCTTGCGATAGAGGGGATCGCAACTCGCGGCGTCGAGCAGCACGGCGTCGGCGCCGAAGGCCGCGGCGTTGCGGAACGCGCCGCCGACATTGTCGTGGTTCGAGACGCCGATCAGCCCGAGGACCAGCGCGTTCGGGCCAAGCACGGCGACCAACTCCGACGCGTCGATCGCCGGCGCGCGAAGACCGATCGCCAACGCGCCGCGGTGGATGTGAAAGCCGACGATCGCGTCCATGGCGGCCTGCCCGGCGACGTAGAGGGGCGCATGATGCGGCATTCGTTCGAGCAAAGGCGCCAACGCCTCGTAGCGTCGTTCCGAGATCAGCGCGCTTTCGACGCCGTGCCGGCAGCGCTCGCCCAGGAGCAGCCGGAGGACGACCTCGCCCTCCGCCACGAAGCGTTCGCCGCGCCCGACGACATCCTTCTCGCGCACGGCGCGGTAGGCGGCGATGCGAGGGTCGTTGGCGTCCTCGACGCGGATCGGCGTCACCCGGCCGCAAGCTCCTCGCGCATCATCTCCAGTTCGAGCCAGCGGTCTTCCGCCGCCGCCCGCTCCGCCTGCGCTTTGGTCAGAGCCGCAGTCGCCGTGTCGAAGGCCTTGGGATCTCGCGCGTAGAGCGCGGCGTCCGCGAGACGTTCCTCCAGCCGCGCGATCTCAGCTTCGAGCTGGGCGATGCGCGCAGGCAGCGTGTCGAGAGCATGCTGATCCTTGAACGACAGCTTTCGGCGCGCTGCGCCGGGCGTCGCGACGGACGTCGCGGACTTCGGTCGGTCCGCGGTCGTCGCCAAGGCGATAGCCCGCGCCTCCACGCCGGCCCCGCGCTGGGCCACCATGTCGGAGTAGCCGCCGGCGTATTCCGTCCACCGCCCGTCTCCCTCGGCGACGATCACCGCGTCGACGGTGCGGTCGAGGAAATCGCGGTCGTGGCTGACGAGCAGCACCGTGCCGGGGTGATCAGCCACCATCTCCTGCAGCAGGTCTAGAGTCTCCAGGTCGAGGTCGTTGGTCGGCTCGTCCAGCACCAGAAGATTGGCCGGGACGGCGAGCGCGCGGGCGAGCAGCAGACGTCCGCGCTCGCCGCCCGACAGGGCGCGCACGGGCGAGCCGGCCTGCTCGGGCGTGAACAGGAAGTCTTTCATGTAGCCCACGACATGCTTCGTCCCGCCGGCGACGTCGACCGTGTCGCTCCCGCCCCCGGTCAGGGCGTCGCGCAGGCTCATATCCGGGTCGAGGCTCGCGCGCTTCTGGTCGATGGTCGCGATCTGGACATTGGCGCCGACCTTCACGACGCCCTCATCGGGCGGCAAGGCGCCAGTGAGGAGGCCAATCAGCGTCGTCTTGCCCGCGCCGTTGGCGCCGACCAGACCGATCCGGTCGCCGCGCGCGATCCGCGTCGAGAAATCGGCGACGATCGGGCGGCCGTCATAGGCTTTGAAGACATGCTTCGCCTCGATGACCAGCGCCCCGGACGACTCCGTCTCCGTCACGGCCATCTTGACCGAACCTTGGGCGCGGCGAGCGTTGCGGCGTGTCTCGCGCAGGCCTTCGAGCGCCCGCATGCGGCCTTGGTTGCGTTTGCGCCGCGCGGTGACTCCGTAACGAACCCAGTTCTTCTCCATCTCGATCTTGCGGTCGAGCTTGTGGCGGTCGCGCTCCTCCTGGGCGAGGGCGTCGTCGCGCCAGGCCTCGAACGCGGCGAAGCCCTGGTCGAGGCGGCGGGTCCGTCCGCGGTCGAGCCACAAGGTGGCGCGAGTCAGGTTTTCGAGGAACCGTCGGTCGTGGCTGATCAGAACGAGCGCCGAGCGCAGGCTCTTGAGCTCCGCCTCCAGCCATTCAATCGCGGGGAGGTCGAGGTGGTTGGTGGGCTCGTCCAGAAGCAGGATGTCGGGTTCGGGGGCCAATGCGCGGACGAGGGCCGCGCGTCGCGCCTCGCCGCCCGACAGCGTCGCCGGCGCCTCTTCGCCCGTCAGCCCCAGCGCGCCCAGCAGATAGGCGGCGCGATAGGCGTCGTCGCCCGGCGCAAGGCCCGCCTCGACATAGGCTCGCACGGTGGCGAAGCCAGCGAAGTCGGGCTCCTGGGCGAGGTAGCGCACGGTCGCGCCCGGCTGCAGGAATCGCGTGCCGTCATCCGCCTCCACCACGCCGGCGGCGATCTTGAGCAGCGTCGACTTGCCGGAACCGTTGCGCCCGACCAGTCCCAAGCGTTCGCCGGCCGAGACCGAGATTTCGGCCCCGTCGAGCAGGGGGCGGCCGCCGAAAGTCAGGCGGACGTCTTTCAGAAGAAGCAGAGGAGGGGCCATCGCGCGGTGATAGTCCGGAGAAGACGGCGACGGCAAGGCGGCTTGACCGCGCGCCTCTCAGTGCGTCGCGGAGCCGGGCGGTCGCATGCCGATCGAAGGCTTCTCGGAAGCGAGCGCGACGGAGATGCGGACGGATCCCCCAGCCTCCTGCTCGATCTTGGTGGAAAGCTGGTCAGCATAGGCGCCGATGAGGCGCTGGGACAGGCCGGAGGTCGGCAGCCAGGCCACCTTCGGGCCGCCGATGGTGAGGGCGATCCTCCCATCGACCGACGGCGAGGCGGACACAGAAGCCTTCTCCGTCGCGCCGGCCGCGGCGTTGAGCAACTCCATCATCAGCAGAGCCAGCGAAACCGCGCGGTCGAGATCCACCTCGCCCGCGTCCTCCGGAAAATGCGCTGCGACCTCAAAGGAGCGGCCATTAGTGGTCTGGCGCGCCTGCTGCGCGACGTCGCGAATGAGCTCGGAGACTTCGACATGCCCGATCTCGCCCGAGGCATAGGACACCTTGTAGGCGGCCGCCATCGCGCGCACGCGGTCCTCCGGCGCCCGCAGCGCCGCGCTCATCGACTCCGGAGCCTCGTGGCGCTGCAGGGCGAGCAGGCTCGCGATCATCTGAAAATTGTTCTTCACCCGGTGGTGCAACTCGCGGAGCAGGCGGTCACGCTCCTCGATCGCCGCTTCCAGCGCGGTCGAGCGATCCTGGACACGCAGGGACATCGCCTCCAGCGCGTCTCCGAGCTCGGCGATCTCGGTCGGCGCCCCCTTGAGCGACGTGGCCTTGGCGTCGAGGCGCCCGCCGTCGTAACTGGCGGCGGCGCCCCTCAAGGTGCGGATCCATCTCAGCACGAAGCGTTCGATGCCGAAAAGCACCATGCCGACGCACAACAGGATCATCAGCGCCGGAAAGCCGACGGCGAGCAGCAGCCACTGGGCCTGGCTGCGTCCCAAAAGGTCGAACGGGGCGGCGACCACGGCCCGGGCGTCGCTGCCTTTGATGGGCGCCACCGCATACTGATAGGCGCGTCCGTCTGCGCCGCGCGCCTTCAGGATGCGGGGATCGTCCGAAAGGGGCGTGTTCGGCGCCGTGTCCTTCGGCAGCCAGTCCGCGCCGTAGGGGCGCTCCTCGTCATCAAGAGCAAAGGGACGACCGTCTCGGGCGATGATTCCCGCCGCGATCTCGCCACGGGATCCGCGATCACGGAAGATCGCTTGGCGCATCGCATCAGTCGGCCCGGCTCCGCCGGTCTGAAATCCGCCAGCCCGCGCCGCGAGCAGCTCGGCCGCCTGCACGAGCCGATCGCGATGGGCGCGCCCTGCGTCAGCGAACTCATGCTTGGCGATCCACACCGAGAGCCCGACCATCGGCAGGTTGGCCGCTATCAACAGGAAGGCGATCCGGCCACGCAAAGTCTTGAAGCGGGAAATCATCTGGCTGGGGCCGGGCCCGTCACCCCGTCCCGGAGTGGGTCGGGGAGCCAAGCGCTGCGCGCAGTGTCGGATCCAAGCCGATCTCGCCGACCTCCAGATTGAGACGGCGCGCAAGCGCCGTCCGCGCCCGGTTCACGCGACTCTTCACCGTGCCGACGGCACAGCCGGAAATCTCGGCGGCCTCCTCGTAAGAAAATTCGGCCGCGCCGATGAGAATCAACGCCTCGCGCTGCTCCTCCGGCAGGTCGGCGAGCGCGTTACGGAAGTCGGCCAAGTCCATATGGCCGTTCTGCTGCGGCGCGACCGCCACGTTTTCCGCGAACACGCCATCGGTGTCCTGGACCTCGCGCCGTCGACGGCGGATTTCCGAGATGTACACGTTGCGCAAGATGGTGAAGAGCCACGCCCGCATGTTCGTCCCCTCGGTGAAGCTTCCGAGGTTGCGCCACGCCTTGACAAGAGTTTCCTGGACGAGATCGTCAGCGCGGTCCATCTGTCCCGACAGCGAGACGGCGAACGCGCGCAGGCTCGGAATATGCACGAGCATTTCGTCGCGCGGAGCGCGAGACTGCGGTTCGCTCATCGCGATCCGTTCTGTCGCAGGTCTTCCTCGGTGGCCCCGAACTCTTCCTGCTTTTGATCGAGTTCCGCGAGAAGCTCCAAGAAGCGATCTGGGACTGGCTGGTTCAGAATATCAACATAGCCGGCCCTCAACTGACGGCCGATATGCGCCTGGACGTCGGAATCCAGCCTCGTCGCGTCCGGTTTCCGATGATTCATTCCTGCACCTTCTCGCGGCGCTCCCGCCGGCCAAGCATCACGATCCGCTTCCGCGCTGATAGGCAACACGGCGCCAAATGCGCGCGCGACCGACCGCCCCGAGGAAGTTTCGTCAATCTCGATTGACGATCTGCTAACGATATGTCCGATCGGTTCACGAGGAGCCGATTGTCGCAGGCCTTTTCCTGCCCCGCCGTTCTCGTCCATCGGGTCATTTGGCCGTCGAGCGTAGCGGTGAGTCCGGGCTCAGATCGGCGGACGCGCCCCGGCTCACCGTCGTTGTCCCGGAGACCGGATCGTTGACGTACACGACGCGCCCATTTCCGTCCCGCCGCACATCCGCGCCGACGGACGCTGCGATCTCATCCGCGCCCGAATTCATCGCGGTCGATACGGGAGCAGCCGCGGCGAGCCGATCACCCTTGGCCGCAATGGGTTGCCCCGTTGGCGACGCGCCTGACAAGGCCACCATCACGCCCGCGGCCGCCACTGCGACGAGCGCCGACTTGATCCAAAGAGCAGGAGCGACGGCATGTGCGCGGGCTTCGGTCCAATACGCTCGATGCGGACTGTGGCTGATATAGGCCATGATTGAGCCTCTCCGATCGCCGTTTCGTTCAGCGTGACTTAATCCGCCACGATGGCGCGCAGCATCCAGACGGCCTTCTCGTGGAAGGCGAGCCGTTCAGTCAGAAGGTCATGGGTGACAAAGTCTTTCAGATCCTCGGCCTGCGCCGCGCCTTCGCGCACAAGACGGGCGAGCGTCTCGTGATCTTCGACCAGTTCCTCGACCATCGACTTCGCCGTCAGTTTGGCGCCGAGCGACATGGCTTTGTCGAGGCCGACCGCCGCCTTGCCGGTCGGCACGGTGTGACCGAGCGCACGAATTCGCTCGGCGATCACGTCTATCGCCGAGAAAAGATCATTGTAATGCTGCTCAGTAAGAACGTGGATGGGCTGGAATAACGGTCCGACCACATTCCAGTGAACAACCTGTGATCGGAGAAGCGTCCTATACGTCTGGACCGTGATATCGCTCAATATCTCAGCAATTACCCGACGGTCGGCGGAGCCGAGGCCGGTATCGACGTGCTCAACGATAGGCCTAACGTTCAGTACGCCGGTAGCTGTCGACATCGCGCACCCGTCATCGCTTTTTACGCGAGCGCACGACGTGCGCGCCCCCGGTGCTCATTCGAGCTTCGCGACGACAACGCGGCAAAGGGCGGAAGGTTTCGTAATTCCCGAGATATCCGTATTACTACGGAGTTCGACTGCTTCAGGCGGTCGCGCGCTCGTCCGAATTGCGCGCGCGCGCGCCGAAGAACAGGGCCTGGCTCACGATCGCCTTCACCGTTGACGCCTGGAACGGTTTGGTCACCAGAAAGACCGGTTCCGGCCGCTCACCGCTCAGCAGGCGCTCAGGATAGGCCGTGATGAAGATCACGGGAACCTCGAGGTTCGGCAGCATCTCGCGGACTGCGTCAAGGCCCGAACTTCCGTCGGCGAGCTGAATGTCCGCCAGCACGAGGCCAGGGCCGGTGCGCGCGGCGAGAGCCACGGCCTCTGTGTGGGTGCGGGCGGTGCCGACCACGCGGTGCCCCAATCCCTCGACAAGCTTGGCGAGGTCCATGGCGATGATTGGCTCGTCCTCGATGATGAGGACGTCCGTCGCGACCTGTTCGGCGATCTCGCGACCCGCGTCGTCGATCGCGCGGCCGATCTCCGCTTCAGACATGCCCAGGATCTGCCCGGCCTCGGAGGGACTGAATCCCTCGACCGACACGAGCAGGAACACCTGGCGGGAGCGCGGGGTGAGCGCTTCGATCGTGCGCTCCGACTGCGCCGCCTCGAGACCCGTTTCGACGTTGAGAGCGACCGACGACCAAATGCGCGAAAAAATCTCGTAAAGCCCGACCCGCGGCTCCGTTCCGCTCGGAAAGATCGAGGGATCGGCGATCAGCGCCTTGAGCACAGCGGCGACGTAGGCGTCTCCGCTGTCCTGGCGCCCGGTGAGCGCGCGAGCGTAGCGGCGGAGAAACGGAAGATGAGGGGCGATGGTGTCGGCGAGCGCCATGACGATGTCGTTCCAGAGCGTGCGGATCGGTTTCGGTTACGAGACGCGGGCCAGCGTGGACCTCGCCGTGGCGACATGGCGCGTCAGGACCAATGAGCAAGCCCCACGGTCGGAAGTCAACGGCCCTCTCCCTCAGCCGGTAGGACAGCCTCGCTGGTGAGGGACTTGTCCCTTCGGCGCAGGAACTGTCCGCCCAGGCCTCGAACGAGCGACTGCGCGATCGCCAGACCCAGTTCGGTGGAGCCGGCTGGACCCGACTCGGCCACCGGGCCGGGGTGGAAGACTCTGAGCCGCACGCCGCCGTCGTCGTTCGCCGCGACTTCGATGCGGCCGGTGGCCGGAGGTCCGTCGCCGAAGCCGTTGCGGAAGAGGTCGATGATCAGCTCCGTCAGGATCTGAGCCAGCGACTCCGCCCGTCGCGCGGTCGCCTTCACCGGCCCTGCCGCGATCGTCACCTTGTGTCGTCCCGCGGTGTCGTAGAGTTGAGCGAGGCGGTGGGCGAGTTGCGACAGCGCGCGCGACCTCTCGCCGTCGTCCAGCGCGAACGAGTCCGATTGGGCGAGGGCGGTCGCCTCGAAACGCGCGCGCAGGTCCACGAACGCCTCGCGGCCGTCGCCCGGCGGTAAACGCTGGCCCAGCAGGCCTACAAGACTCGTCATGGATTGAAGCTGGTTTCTGAACTTGTGGCGGAGAGCGCCGATGCGCGCTTCTACGTCCCCCGCGTCGACCGGCGGGGCCTCCGGAACGAGAATCCCGATGTAACGACCCACGGCGCCCTCATCATCCCGCACCGGCGTCACGAAGAGGGAGTTGCGGAAGCCGCCGCCGCCCTTGCGGCGACTGACGATCGACGTTTGGAACGGCCTGCCGTCTGCGAGGCTCTTGCGGAAACGCTGAACGTCGCGCGGATCGGTGTCTGGCCCCAGCAGAAAGCGGCAGCTTTGGCCGAGCGTCTCCTCGGCAGAATAGCCGGTGACGGTCAGGAAAGCAGGATTGGCGTATACGATCGGCAGCTCCGGGACAGCGGCGACCACGCACATCGCAAGATCGCTGTGCCGCAGAATGTCGACATCCCCGCCGGCGCCCGACAGCGCCGCGGAGGCCGCCGCCACTAAGGCTGCGGACGTGGCTCCGTCTCCATCCTCGTGCGTGCGACTAGGTTCCATGGGGAAGGGATTTATCCCGCCCTCTCCCGATCGGCTACGTGTTTCGACATAGCCTTCGGCGTCGAACTGGTGAATCTGTGCGGGCTATCGCCCCCTTGATCGTCAGATTAAACTCCCTTTAGGACCCTGCTCCTCGGCCGCCCATCGATGTACGTACGCTGCACAAATTGCCCGCTGCGCCCTATGCGCGCGTTTCTGTCAAAGTCCGACGAAGAAGTCGCCTTCATCGATAGTATGAAAAGCGATCATCTTCGGCTCGTCGCCGGAACGGAATTCATCCATCTCGAGCAGACGGACGCTGAGCTGTTCACGTTGTTTTCCGGCTGGGCGTTTCGTTACAAGGAGCTTGTGGACGGGCGTAGACAAATCCTCAACTTCGCTCTACCGGGCGACTTGATCGGCTTGCAGGCGTCGCTGTTCGACAAGGCGCTCTACGGCGCGATCGCGCTGACCGACGTCGAGCTGTGCGTCATACCCCGGCGGCGTCTGTTCAAGCTGTTCGAGCGGATGCCGCCCTTGGCGTTCGACGTGACTTGGCTGGGCGCGAGCGGGGAGGCGATCGTCGACGAGAATCTGCTGACCGCCGGCCGTCGAAACGCGGCGGAGCGGATCGCCTCGCTGATCGCGACGCTTTACCGCCGCGCCGAGACGCTCGATCTTGTGCGCAACGGCGTGCTCGACTTCCCCCTGACCCAGCAGCACATCGCCGACGCGCTGGGACTGTCCCTCGTGCACACCAACAAGACGCTGGCGCGGCTCAAGACGCTCGGCCTGTTTTCGATCCGTGACGGGAAGCTGACGCTTATCAATCGGCGTGCGGTGAGCCGACTCGCGCAGCATTTCGAGAAGGAGCCCGCGCCGCGGCCACTTCTGTGACCGGACGGTCCGCTGCGCTTGACCCTGGTTCTCCCCGGCCAATGTTCCCCCGCTGAAAGGCGCAGCGGGCCGCAGGATGCGCCGAAGCGGTGGGGAGCTTTATGTCCGTACTCGTCACTGGCGGCGCCGGCTACATCGGCAGCCACATGGTCCTCGCGCTGTCCGACGCCGGGCGCGATGTCGTGGTGATCGACGATCTCTCGACCGGCTTTCGCTCCGCCGTGCCGCAGAACGTTCCTTTCGTTGAGGGCTGCGTCGGCGACGCCGTGCTCGTCGGCGAGACGCTGAAGCGCTACGAGGTGGACGCGATCGTGCATTTCGCAGGATCGATCGTGGTCCCCGATTCCGTCGCTGACCCGCTCGGCTATTACCTCAACAACACGGTCCGGTCGCGCGCTCTGATCGCCGCGGCCGTCGAGAATGGCGTCAAGCGTTTTGTGTTCTCGTCGACCGCCGCCGTCTATGGCGAGGCGTCCTCGGATCCCTTGAGCGAGGCCGCGCCGCTTGATCCGGTGTCGCCCTACGGCGCCTCGAAGCTCATGACGGAGCGCATGCTCGCCGATTCCGCCCAGGCCTACGGGCTCGCCTACGCCGCCTTGCGCTACTTCAACGTCGCGGGCGCCGACCCCGCGGGGCGCGCGGGACAGTCGAGCCATCGCGCGACCCATCTGATCAAGGTCGCGTCACAGGCGGCGCTGGGCAAGCGCGACCGGCTCGAGATCTATGGCGCCGATTACCCCACGCCGGACGGCACCTGCGTGCGCGACTATATTCATGTCAGCGATCTCGTGGCCGCCCACGTGCTTGCGCTCGATCATCTGGCGGCGGGGGGCGGGACCCTGGTCGCGAACTGCGGCTACGGCCGCGGCGCTTCGGTTCTCGAGGTGATCCAGTCCGTCAAGCGGGTGTCGGACGTCGACTTCCGCGTCGACATGGCGCCGCGGCGCGCCGGCGACCCCGCCTCGCTGGTCGCCGATCCCTCCCGCGCCCGTTCGACCTTGAACTGGACGGCGAAGCACGACGGCCTCGACGAGATCGTCGCTCACGCGCTCGCCTGGGAACGGCGGCTCGCCGAGCGCGACGCCACGGCTTGAATGGCGGACGCTGGCGCGCGCGCGGAGCCCGCGCGGACCGTTTCGATCGATATCCCGGCCCGTATGGACAGGCTCCCGTGGTCGCGGTTTCATCTGCTGGTCGTTCTTGCGCTCGGCGTCACCTGGGTGCTCGACGGGCTCGAGGTCACGATCGTCGGCGCGCTGGGGCCTCGGCTCCAGGACCCCGCGGCGCTGGGCCTTACCGAAGCCGAGATCGGCGGTCTCGCCTCGGCCTATCTGATCGGGGCGGTCGCCGGCGCTCTCGGCTTCGGATGGCTGACCGATCGAGTGGGCCGGCGCCCGATCTTCTTCTTGACGCTGGGCGTCTACATCGTCGGCGTCCTGCTGTCCGCCTTTGCGTGGGACGTCTGGAGCCTGGCGCTGTTCCGCGTGATCACAGGGCTCGGCATCGGCGGCGAATACGCCGCCATCAACTCCGCCATCGACGAACTGATGCCCGCGCGGCTGCGCGGCCGCATCGCGCTCATAGTCAATGGCAGCTTCTGGGCGGGCGCCGGCCTCGGCGCGGTGGCGACGGTCGTGTTGCTCGACACGACGCTGTTCCCGCCGGATGTTGGCTGGCGGGTCGGCTTCGGCGTCGGAGCGGCGCTCGGTCTGCTCATCCTCTTCACCCGCCGCTTCGTGCCCGAAAGTCCGCGATGGCTCGCTTGCCACGATCGCATCGACGAGGGCGAAAGGGTGACCGCGGAGATCGAGCGCAAGGTCGAGGCCGGCAAAGGCGCCCCCTTGCCCCGGTCCGACGGTCCCCGGCTGACCATTCGGCCGCAAAGGACCTTTGGTTTCGGCCAGATCTTCGCCGCGATGTTCGGCCCCTATCGCGGGCGCTCGGCGCTTGTGCTCACGCTGATGGTCGCGCAGGCGTTTCTCTACAATGCGATCTTCTTCACCTACGGCCTGGTGCTCACCAAGTTCTACGCCGTGCCGGCGGCGCATGTCGGCCTCTACCTCGTGCCTTTCGCGATCGGCAACGTGATCGGTCCGATCGTGCTGGGGCCGCTGTTCGACACGGTCGGGCGGCGCAAGATGATCTTCCTGACCTACGCGCTGTCCGGCGCGCTCCTGTTGGCCACCGGCTGGCTGTTCGCGACCGGGGCCCTAACCGCTTTCTCCCAGACCGCCGCCTGGTGCGTGATCTTTTTCTTCGCCTCTTCGGCTGCGAGTTCGGCCTATCTCACGGCGAGCGAGGCCTTCCCGCTTGAGGTCAGGGCGCTCGCGATCGCGGCGTTCTACGCCCTCGGCACCGCGCTCGGCGGCGTCGTCGCGCCCGCCATCTTCGGGATGCTGATCGGCGGCGGAGATCCCTGGCCGATTTTCTGGGGCTACGCGTTCGCGGCCGGGCTCATGATCGCCGCCGGCCTCGCGGCGCTGCTTTATGGGATTGACGCGGAGGGCCGAGCGCTTGAAGACGTCGCCGCTCCTCTGTCGAGCGCAGAATGACGAAACGTCGCGCCGCAACCTTCGCCGCAATTTCGCGTTAGGGCCGCGCGCCGCGGAAGCGCGATCCGTTAGTCTTGAACAGACGCCGTCCGTGGCGACCGCCCGAATCCCGACGGAGCTCGAATGGCGCAGGCCGAATCCTCGAACGCCGTGCCCGACGCCGCGCCCGCGACGTCGCTGCGCGACTGGCGCATCGATTTTTGGCGCGGGCTCGCGATCGTCTTCATCTTCTGGAACCACTCCGTCGACAATGTCATGAGCTGGTTCACGACGAAGTATCTGGGCCTGTCGGACTCTGCCGAGCTGTTCGTGTTCCTCTCGGGCTACGCGATGGCGAGCATGTTCCTCGCCAAGTTCCTGAGCCGGCCGGTGATGGCCATGCCCTATGCGGTGAGCCGCGCCTTCACGCTCTATCTGCACCACCTCGCGGCCTTCATCGTGATCGCCACGCTGGCGGCTCTCTATCGCGAGTATCTCGGATCGAGCGTGATGGAGCGAGATCTGTTCATCCGCCCGTTTCTCGGGGCCACCAACACCGTGCTGCCGAAACTCGCCATGCTCGCCTACCTGCCGCCGCTGCTCGATATTCTGCCGCTCTACATCCTGCTGACGCTGCTCGTGGGCGTACTGTTTTTCGCGTTTCGAGACAGCTGGCGCTACTACTTAATCTTCGCCGCTGTGGTCTGGGCCTTCGCGATGGTGACGGGCGTGACGCTCTCGTCCTATCCAGACACGCGCCTGTGGACCTTCAATCCTTTCGCCTGGCAGGCGGTGTTCCTGGTCGGCTTCGTCACATGCGTAGCGCGCGACGAGCCCTGGCTCAGGCGCGTCGTCGAGTCGCCCGTGACGGTCGCGCTTTCGATCACGATCGTGACCGTCGGCTTCGTCGCGGCTGCCCCCTGGGCGACGCTCGGCCTCCTGCCGTGGCGGCCGCTGAGCCTCATCACGGACTATGCAGACAAGGCCAACGCCTCGCCGATCCGCCTGATCCATTTCCTCGCGCTCGCCCATCTTGCGACGGTGCTGGTCAAGCGCGACCATCCGCTGGGCAGCTCCACTTTCGGGCGGTGGATGGTGCTGATTGGCCGCCGCAGCCTGCCGCTGTTCGTGATCTCGACGGTCTTCGCCGCTATGAGCCACGGCGTGTTCGACTGGTTCGGCAAGTCCGCCCCGGTCCAGATCGCCTATTCGGTCGGAATGGCGGGCGTGCTGGTCGGCCTCGCGGTTATCGCCGATGCGCTGGGCCGCGCCACCCGCGGCGGGGGCGGCGCGGCCTCGGGCCCGAACAGGGCGCCGAGAAAGGCCCCCGAAACGAGCGTCTCCGCGTGTGACCTCGCGCCAGCGCCCTCGCGCTGAGCCGCGTTCCCGGACGCGCCTCGGCGCGCCTGAAGACCGCGCTCTGCTCGATGCCGTCGTCTCAAACGTCGCAGGCCGCGGCGCGCGCTTGCGTGGGGTACGCAAATGCGAAGACTGGGACATGGTCAGGGTCCTGGCCGTCGTCTGCTTCGTCGAGGATCGCCGCGCCCATGAACGCTAGCGTATCGCCCGCGCCCCGCACGATCACCAAGCTGCTCGTCGCGAATCGTTCCGAAATCGCGATCCGCGTCTTCCGGGCCGCGGCCGAACTCGGCATTCGAACGGTCGCGGTCTATGCGGAAGAGGACAAGCTCTCGCTTCACCGCTTCAAGGCTGACGAAGCCTACCAGGTCGGCCGCGGCATGGGTCCGCTCGAGGCGTATCTGTCGATTCCCGAAGTGATTCGGGTCGCGATTGACGCGGGCGTCGACGCGATCCATCCCGGCTACGGCTTCCTCTCCGAAAGCCCGGAGTTCGCGGAGGCCTGCGCCGAGGCGGGGATCCTGTTCATCGGCCCCTCGCCGGACACCATGCGCAAGCTCGGCAACAAGGTCGCCGCGCGCAATCTGGCGGAGAGTTGCGGCGTGCCGGTCATGCCGGCGACCGAACCCCTGACCGACGACAAGGACGCCAACGTCGCGGCGGCGGAGGCGATCGGGCTGCCTGTGATGCTCAAAGCGTCCTGGGGCGGCGGCGGGCGCGGCATGCGCGTGATCCGCGACATCGCGAAACTGCCCGGCGAAGTGACCAACGCCAAGCGCGAGGCCAAAGCCGCCTTCGGCAAGGACGACGTCTATCTCGAAAAGCTCGTCGAGCGGGCCCGGCATGTCGAGGTGCAGATCCTCGGCGACCGGCATGGCAACGTCGTCCATCTGTTCGAGCGCGACTGCTCGGTGCAGCGACGCCATCAGAAGGTCGTGGAGCGCGCGCCTGCGCCCTATCTCGACGCCGAGCGACGCGCGGAGCTCTGCGAGAGCGCCCTCAGGATCGCGAGGGCCACCGACTATGTCGGGGCCGGCACGGTCGAGTACCTCATGGACGCCGACACCGGCGACTTCTACTTCATCGAGGTCAATCCCCGCATCCAGGTCGAACATACGGTGACCGAGGTCGTCACCGGCGTCGACATCGTGAAGGCCCAGATCAAGGTGATTGAGGGGGCCGCGATCGGAACGCCGGCGTCCGGCGTTCCGGCTCAGGCCGACATCCGACTCAACGGCCACGCCCTGCAGTGCCGCATCACCACCGAGAATCCGGAGGACAACTTCATCCCGGACTACGGCCGCATGTCGGCCTATCGCGGCGCGATGGGATTCGGCATCCGCGTCGACGGTGGCACCGCCTATTCCGGCGCGGTCATCACCCGCTTCTACGACCCGCTGCTGGAGAAGGTGACCGCCTGGGCGCCGACCGCCGAGGAGGCGTGCCTGCGAATGAGCCGGGCGCTGCGGGAATACCGGATCCGCGGCGTCGCGACCAACCTCGCCTTCCTCGAGAACGTGGTCGAGCATCCGACCTTCCTCGCCGGCGAGACGATCACCCGCTTCATCGACGATACGCCGGAGCTGTTCGCCTTTGATAGGAAGCAGGATCGCGCCACGCGTCTGCTGACTTATGTCGCGGACGTCTCCGTAAATGGGCACCCCGAGACCAAGGACCGCGTCCGGCCGAAGGCCGGCGCGCGCGTTCCCTCGCCGCCGCGCTTCGCCGAAGCGAAGACGTCGCGTTCGCCCGACGCGGACGACGGGCCGGCGAGCGGCAGATCGGCCCCCCCGCTCGAGGTCGGAGCGGGCGCGGGCAAGCTCGAGGCCGGCACGCGCCAGAAGCTCGAGAAGCTCGGACCGAAGAAGTTTGGCGAGTGGATGCGCGCCGAGAAGCGCGTGCTCGTCACCGACACGACGATGCGCGACGCGCATCAGTCGTTGCTCGCCACTCGCATGCGCACCTTCGACATAGCCGCGGTCGCCGGCTCCTATGCGCAAGGGCTGCCGAATCTGCTCAGCCTCGAATGCTGGGGCGGCGCGACGTTCGACGTCGCGATGCGCTTCCTGACCGAAGACCCTTGGGAACGGCTCGCGAAAATCCGCGAGGACGCGCCAAACCTGCTGCTGCAGTGCCTGGTGCGCGGATCGAACGGCGTCGGCTACGCGAACTATCCAGACAATGTCGTCGCGCGTTTCGTGAAGCAGTCGGCCGCGCAGGGCATGGACCTGTTCCGCGTGTTCGACTGCCTCAACTGGGTCGAGAACATGCGCGTCACGATCGACGCGGTGTGCGAGGCCGACCGGATCTGCGAGGCCGCGATCTGCTACACCGGAGACATCCTCGATCCGGCGCGGGTGAAATACAGCCTGAAGTACTATGTCGGCCTCGCCCTGGAGCTGGAGAAGGCCGGCGCGCATGTGCTGTGCGTGAAGGACATGGGCGGATTGCTGAAGCCCTCCGCCGCCGGCCTCCTGATCCGGACGCTGCGGGAAGAGGTTGGGCTCCCCGTGCACCTGCACACTCACGACACGTCGGGACTCTCCGCGGCGACGCTGCTGGTCGCGATCGAGGCCGGCGTCGATGCCGTCGACGCGGCGATGGACTCGCTGTCCGGGATGACCTCGCAGCCGTGTCTCGGCTCGATCGTGGCTACGCTGAAAGGCGGTCCGCGCGATACCGGGCTCGACGCCGAGGCGATTCGCGAAATCTCGCTCTACTGGGAGGCCGCTCGCGCGCAATACGCCGCATTCGAAAGCAATCTGCTGGCGCCCGCTTCGGAAGTGTATCTGCATGAGATGCCGGGCGGGCAGTTCACCAACCTCAAGGAGCAGGCCCGCTCCATGGGGCTGGAGGGCCGCTGGAACGAGGTCGCGAAAACCTATCGAGACGTCAACGACATGTTCGGGGACATCGTGAAGGTGACGCCCACCTCTAAGGTCGTGGGCGACATGGCGCTCGTCATGGTCTCGGCTGGATTGACCCGCGCCGAGGTCGAAGATCCGGCGGTCGAGGTGTCCTTCCCCGAAAGCGTCGTCCAGCTCATGAAGGGCGAGCTTAGCCAGCCGCCCGGCGGCTTTCCGGAGAAGATCCAAAACAAGGTGCTGAAGGGCGAGAAGCCGCTGACGGAACGGGCCGGTTCGCTGATGCCGCCCGCGGATTTCGACGCCGTGCGCGCCGAAGTTGAGGAGAAGATCGAGCGTAAGGTATCGGACGTAGAACTCGACTCTTATCTAATGTATCCAAAGGTTTTCGTCGATTTCGCCGCCGCAGAGAAAAAATATGGGCCCGTCTCCACGCTGCCCACGCCGGTGTTTTTCTACGGTCTCACGCCTGGGGAAGAGATCTCGGTCGAAATCGAGCGCGGCAAGACCCTCATCGTCCGCTGCGTGGGGGTGGGCGAGACCGACGAGGAAGGCCAGGTGAAGGTCTTTTTCGAGCTGAACGGCCAGCCGCGGATCATCAAGGTGCCGAACCGCTCGGCCGCGAACGTCCGTGAGGCCCGACGCAAGGCGGAGGAGGGCAATCCGAGCCATGTCGCGGCGCCCATGCCTGGCGTCATCTCCACGGTCGCCGTCAAGCCCGGCCAGCAGGTCGCGCAGGGCGACGTGATCTGCTCGATCGAGGCGATGAAGATGGAGACGGCGCTGCACGCGGAATGCGCCGGCTCGGTCAAGGAGGTGCTCGTCACGGCGGGCACCCCGGTGGACGCCAAGGATCTTCTGGTCGTGATCGCGGAATGACGCCGCGTTATGGCGTCAGCCAGTTTCGGGACACCGCCAGCATCGAGAGCAGCTTGAGGCTGTCGGGATAGTAGCCGTCCTGGGGCGCCTTCACCATTCGCCGCCATAATGCGGTTAGCCACCCGCGCGCGTTCGGATCGCTCATCGCGGCCACCGCGAAGGGCGGCACGAAAGACATGGTCTGGTAGCCGACGAGCTGCCGTCCGGCGAGCGTATAGCCATCGCGGATCCCGGCGGGGTCGCCGTCCGTGCGCTCGCGGATCCACTCGCTGATGCGCCGGGCGGGGCCCTTCGAGCGCGGATCGCCGCTGATGGCCGCGTCGAGGCCGATGCGCCAGGGGTCGCGGCAGGCGTTGTAGGAGTAGCGTCCGTCGTGGTCGCCTTCGAGGAAGCGCGGCGGCGCGGGCCGCGGGCGGACGTTCGAATTGACGTAGAAGTCGGACAGGAGCCCGGTCTCGGGCGCGTAGGCGTTCTGCACATAGTCGATGGCGTAGAGATGCGCGTCGAGGACTGGGGTCCAGGCCGCCCGGGAGGCCTTGCGGGCGAAGGCCCGAAAATGGTCCGGCATCCAGTCCGAAGAGCGCGTCGCATAAAAGTACTTCGAGCTCTCCCCCACCGTCGTCACCCAGTCGCCAAGATTGGTGAGCTTGGTCGACTCGTTGATGTTGCTGCGCTTGATGGCTGCGATGATGCGCTTGGCGGCGACAAGGTAGTTGATGTCGCCAGAAGAGCCCCACTGCTTGTGGGCGAGCAGAAGCGCGTAGGCGACGTCCATGTCGCCGTCGGTCGCAGAGTCCGTCCCAAAGATGCTCTTGCAATCCGCGTCCTGCGCGTAGGCCATCAGCCAGCGGTCGATGTGGCTGGGATGGGCGAGATTGTAGCGGTGCAGCCCATTGAACAGCGTCTGCGCCTGCGGATCGTGGCCGGCCATCATCGCCACGATCAGCATGCCGTAGCCCTGGCCTTCCGACACGACCATGGCGCCGCGGTCCGTGTCGGCTTTGACGTAATACTGGCCCGCGGCGCAGCCCCTCTTCAGGTAGGAGGCCTTCCAGAGATCGTAGAAGGCGGCCGTCTGCGCATCGAGCGTCGCCTGCGGAACGGCGGGCTTGATCGCCCCTGCAGCGTAACGCTGGCTGTGACCTCCGAAAGGGTGCGCAGGCGGGGCCTGTGCGGCGGCGAGACTGGAGAGACACAAGGCAAGGCCGCAAAGGAGCGCCGCCGAGGTCAGGCGCAGCGGGGCGAAACGTGCTGCCGCGAAGGCCATGGATACCAGTCTCCGATCGCGCCGGCGGCGAAGCCGTCTTCGAACAGTGTAGCGGGTTCGGGCGCCGACGCGATATCAGTAGCGCTACGTAGCAAGGACGGAGACGTGTATGACGAGCGCGCCCGACTCACTGGCGCCGCGCCCATGCGCTATTCTGCCATGATGTCTGACGAGACTTCGAAGACCGACGACGTCCCAGCGGCGCGGAGCGGGAGCGCGCTGCGCGACGCGCTGCGGCGCGCGCGGGCCGAGGCCGCGGAACGGACCGATGTGGTGATCGATTTGCGGCAAGCGGAGATCGCCCGGCTCGAGATTATGCGCGACGCGCTCGCGCCGCTGTTTGCGTCCGTGCCGTCGGACGTGGATCTGTTCGACGTCGGCCTCGTGCCGGGAGAGCGGCCGCGCCTGTTCGTCGATATGGTGGCGTTCGTCGAAATGGGCCGCGATCGCAGATCCTATCGCTTCATGCGGGACGGCCGGAACGGCCGGGTCGTCGTCGCCGAGAGCGAGCAGGTTGGGCCGATTGTCGAGGCGGTGACCGACTATGTCGCGCGCCGTCTGGTCGAGCGCGAGCGCCTGCTCGTCGATCAGGAGAGGTTTTCCCTCCCGATGACCGTCGCCATCGCGACCGCCGGGGCCGAGACTCCGGCGGAGAGGTCGGCCGGCGGTCACCCGCTCCGGGCGCAGCCGTCTGTCGCGCCTGTGTCGGATCCGGTTCCTTCGCCGGCCGCGATGACTGCTCCGAAGCCGCGCAGCCGCTGGCTGCGGGCGCTGGCCATCCTGTTCGCGTTCGGTCTCGGCGGCGCGCTCGGCGCTGCGGTGGTCGCGGGCGTCATCGTCGCCGCCGCGAAGGGAATGCTGCCCAATCTGGGCTGAGGGCGTTCAGGCGATCCGGAACCGCGCCAACTCGCCGACCGCGCCGTCGGCCTGCAGCCCTCGCGCCGTCGCCTCGCAGGTCCAGGCGCCGGGCGCGCCGCCGACGTCGTAGAGATTATACGCGGCCGGCGGTTCGTGGCTCATAGGTCCGGTTGAACAGGAGGGCACGGCCACGACCGGTATGGCGCCGTCCGGTCCCGGCACGCTCGCCTGGGCCGGCTCGTGATTGTGCCCGTGAAGCACGAGTTCCGCGCCGTCGCGCGCGAGAATGGCGCGGAGTTCCGCGGCGTCCCGCAGCCGCCGCAGCCAGGGCGTGCCGTCCTCGGCGACGGGATGATGCACCAGCACGATCCGGAACAGTCCCTCTTCCTTCAGTCCGCGGAGCATCGGCCCCAGCGCGTCGCGCTGGATCGGGCCGACCTCGCCGGTCGCCGCCAGCGGCGCGGTCGGGACGGCCGAGGAGAGGCCGATCAGCGCGACCAGCCCGTGACGCCGGATGAAGGGAAAGCCGACCCGCCCATCGTCGCTCGACATATGCGCGCCCCATACCCGCCCCGGCGCGCCTGCGACGTTGCGGACATAGGCGTCGTGATTGCCGGGGATCGCCGCGACTCTCTCGGGCGGTCCGAGACGCCCGAGGAACACCGCGGCCGGCACGAATTCGGCATCGAGCCCGAGATTGGTCAGATCGCCGGTGACGGCAACCGCATCCGGCTGCTCGTCGACGAGGTCGGCGACCAGCCGGTCAAGCACCGACATGTCGTGCCAGCGGCGGCGACGGCGAAAATAATTAATCGCGCCGAGTCCCCGCTTCGACATCATGTCGAACGGCGAAAACTGTGGGAGGGGCCCGAGATGGGGATCGGAAAGGTGAGCGACGACGGTCATGCCCCGCTTTATAGCGGCCCTGAGACGACTCGCCCACGACCGGAAGGCGACGGGCGGCAGGCCATGGCGTCGCGCAGCGTCCGCATGAGGCGGGCCCTGATCGCGCGCGCGGTGCGGGCCCTTCGCGGCATGACGCTGGGCGCACGGGCGCTCGCGATCGACGAGGCCGACCGGGTCATGCTGGTGCGTCACGGCTACGAGCCGGGCTGGCACTTTCCCGGGGGCTCGGTGGAGATCGGCGAACTCGCCGAAGCCGCCGCGGCGCGCGAACTGCTCGAGGAGACGGGCGTCGTCGCCGAGAGCCAGCCGCGGCTGCTCGGCCTGTTCTTTAATCCGGCTTTCGGAGGTCGCGACCATGTCGCCTTGTTCCGGATCGAGCGCTTCTCGCTTGGGCCGAAGCCGGCCTCGTCCCGGGAGATCGTCGAGAGCGGGTGGTTCGCGCGCGACGACCTGCCGGACGGCGCGACGCCCGCGACCCGCCGCCGGCTCGCCGAGCTGTTCGACGGCGCTGAGCCGACCGGCTGGTGGTGAGCCTAGTCCGTTAGCCCACCGGGTCGCGGCGATGGGGCGCGTCGAGGTCAATCTGGGGCCCGATCGGGATGATCCGGGTCGGGTTGATCGTCGGATGCGACCAGTAATAGTGCGCCTTGATATGCGCGAAATCGATGGTCGGCTTGACGCCCGGCCACTGATAAAGCTCACGCAGATAGCCCGACAGGTGGACGTAGTCAGCGATCCGCCGCAGGTTGCACTTGAAGTGGCCGACATAGACCGGATCGAAGCGCACGAGCGTGGTGAACAGCCGCCAGTCCGCCTCCGTCGGCTGGTCGCCGATCAGGAAGCGGCTCGACCCGAGGCGCGCGTCCAAGGCGTCGAGCTCTTCGAACAATGCGGCGAAGGCTTCCTCATAGGCGCCCTGCGACGTCGCGAAGCCGGCCTTGTAGACGCCGTTGTTGACTCGGTCGTAGATGCGGTCGTTCAGCGCATCGATCTCGGGCCTCAGGGCCTGCGGGTAGAAGTCGGCTTCGTCGCCCGTCAGCGCGTCGAAAGCCGAATTGAACATCCTGATGATGTCGGCGGATTCGTTCGAGACGATCATCGATCGCCGCGAGTCCCAGAGCGCGGGAACGGTGACGCGGGTCGTCACATTCGGCTTGGCCTTAAGATAGACCTCGTAGAGCCGCCGCGCCCCGTTGGTCTCGTCCGGCGTCGCGCCGGGAAAGTCGCCGAAGATCCAGCCTTCGTCGCCCATACGGGGATCGACGACATGGACCGGGATGAGCCCCTGCAGCCCTTTCAGCGCGCGGAAGATCAGCGTGCGGTGCGCCCAGGGGCAGGCCAGCGAAACATAGAGCCGGTAGCGCCCCGCTTCCGCCGGGAAGCCACCCTCGCCAGAGGGTCCTGGCGCGCCATCGGGCGTGACCCAGTTTCGGAACTGCGAGGCGTCACGTTCGAAGCGCCCCCCGGTCTTCGACGTGTCGTACCATGCGTCCCGCCACACGCCGTCGACCAGCAGACCCATGAAGCTCTTCTCCTGTCAGGCCCGATGACCTAGGGCGATCCGGCGCCGAGACGATCAGCGCTGGCGGGAAGGCGGGCGCCATGCTATGCGGCCGCCGTCATGAG
This sequence comes from Hansschlegelia sp. KR7-227, assembly GCF_049446035.1. Classification (NCBI taxonomy): domain Bacteria; kingdom Pseudomonadati; phylum Pseudomonadota; class Alphaproteobacteria; order Hyphomicrobiales; family Methylopilaceae; genus Hansschlegelia; species Hansschlegelia sp. KR7-227. The sequence goes on along the minus strand of NZ_JBMSEA010000002.1, from coordinate 59,921 downwards.
GTTCTCGTTCGACGCTCCTACGCGACGAAGCGGCGGCCGGCGCTCACCAGCGCCAGCCCGCGCCGTCTGACCTTGCGCGCCTGAGGGGCGAGCGGCGGGCGCGCGGTTCGCCTTCTCGATGACCTGCCTGTCCTGAGCGCCGCCATGACCTCTCTTCCGCTTGCCATCCTCCACGAGCAGCCCGGCGACGCGCCGGCGATCGACCGCCTCCAGGAGCGCGCCTTCGGGCCGGGCCGGTTCGCACGTTCCGCCTACCGGTTGAGGGAGCGCTCGGTCCCGATCGCCGCGCTGTCCTTTGTCGCGCGAGTGGGGACCCTTCTTGTCGGTTCGAACCGGATGTGGCCGATCGAGATCGGAGACGCTCCGGCGCTGTTGCTCGGCCCTCTGGTGGTCGACCCAGCCTTCCGCAGCCGCGGCGTGGGACGCGCGCTGATCGACGCGTCGCTGGACGCGGCCGTCTCCCACGGCCATCGACTCGTGATGCTGGTCGGCGACGAGCCCTATTATGGGCGCCTCGGCTTCTCGCGCATCCCGACCGGCGTCGTGACGCTGCCGGGGCCGGTCGATCCAGAGCGGATGCTGTGGCGTCCGCTCGTAGACGGCGCGGAGCAGGGCGTGCTGGGGGAGGCGCGCCAGGCCTGGTGAAGGGCCATGCTCAGCAGGCGAGCGTCTCGACCATTTCAAGAAGCGCGCCGATCACGACGAGGAACAGGCCGACCGGAACGATGAACAGGCCGATGAGGTACTTCAGGGTCGAGATTCCGAAGTCCACGACCTTCCAACCGAACTCCTTGGTGGCCTTGCCTTGCCCGCAGGAGGGCTCGTCCTTGTCCTGAGCGCTCAGCCACGCGAGCGAGGCCGGCGCCGCCGAGGCGGTTCCGACGCCGGGCGCCGGCTGCGGGAGACCGGAGAGCGCAAGGCCGAGAAGGCAGACGAGGACGCGCAGGACCGCGGCGTTCCGTCGAAGCATGGGGTGACCTCTCCTGAATTTCCGAAGGGTCTTCGCGCTTCGGCGCGCGGATGACAAGCTCGCGAGCGAGGGCCGGCGCGTCACCGCGCGTCCGCGAAGCCCAATCGCAGCGCGTCTGTGACGCCGATCAGCATGATCTGCACCCCCACGCACAGCAGCAGAAAGGCGGCGAGCCGGGCGATCACTCTCACCCGAGACGAGCCAAGTAGCGACGTGATCCAGTCGGCCCAGCCATAGGACAGCCAGATCGACGCCGAAATCGCCAGAGCCGCGGTCGATGCCCCGAGAGCGAAGGACGCGAACTCGACCGGATCTTCCGGGCGGCTCGCGCCGAGCGCGATCGCGACCGAGATGGTGCCGGGACCGGTCGTCAGCGGCATGGTCAGCGGAAAGAACGCGACGTCCTCCGAGCCCATGGCCTCGCCGGCCTGGCTCTGCTTGCGCGCCTCGTTCCGTTCGCTGGAGAACAGCAGCGTCCAGGCGCTGGTCGCCACGACTAGCCCGCCCGCTATTCTGAGCGCTTCGATGGTGATGCCGAAAAAGTTGAGGACGTAGACGCCAAGCCAGAGGGCGCCGAGCATCACCAGTGCGGCGTAAACGCCGATCCTGCGCGCCAGCACCAGCCGCTGGGCGTGGGTGCGGTCCGCCGTCACCTGCGAAAAGATGAGCGCGCCGCCCATCGGGTTGACGATGGAGAACAGCGCGGATCCCGTCAGCAGGAAGCTTTGGACGACGTCGAGCCACCACTCCATGGCGCGGAACCTCAATGAGCCGCGGTCATCGCCCTTCGCGCGCCCAGGTCGCGGCGAAGGCGCCAATGAGCAGAAGCAGGCCGAGGACGCCGGCGAAGACCGGCAATATCCCGATGCCGCGCACTACGGTGGTCTCGGCCTTGCGGAAACCGATCCAGTCGGCGCCGAAAGCGCGCGACCCGGCGCTGACGGCGACGATTCGTGGAAGGTCCAGTTCGCCGTCGGCCTCGGGAACAACCCGACGGGCGACGCCTCCAGTCGCAGCTGCGATTGGTCCAACGCGCGCGGCCGTGCTTGCGACCTCCGCGAACTCGCGAGGGTTGGGGGGACCGACATTGACGAGCGTCGAGAAGACGCCGTCGGCCGCGCGGTGTAGCCCCAATTCGGGCGTCTCAAGGACGCCGCGCCACAGGCCTGGCTCCGCTTGCGTCAGGGTCACCTCGCGGGTCGCGCCCGACGGCAGGGTGACGGTGACTGGCGCCGCTTCATCCTTGAGGGTCTGACGTTCGATGGTAACGGTGCGGCCTGTGGCCTTGGCGCGCAGCGCTTCCTCCTCCAAGTCTGGCTCCTGCATCAGCCAGTGCGAGAGACGGCGCAACAGGTCGACATGCGGGCCGCCGCCCGCCAAACCTCGCGCCCACAGCCAGGCGTGGTCGGAGAGCAGTAGGGCGACCCGGCCCTTGTCTTCGCGCGCGAGCACGAGCAGCGGCCTCTCCTCGGGCCCGTTCAGCACGGCCTCGCCCTCGCGCAGGCGCGAATCGACCATGCGAAACCACGGCGCCCATGTCGGCTGGCCATTGGCGGGACCGGCGCCCGGCAGGCCGCGCGTGACGGGATGCTTGCGCCCGACGGCGGAGAGTTCGGCCTTGAACTGCCGTTCGACAACGCCGCCCATCGGCTCGGCCGGCAGCACTTGGGCAAGCGGCGTCTCGTAGAGCGAGCCGGGCTCGGAATAGTCCGGACCGCCGGCGACGAGCACGGCGCCGCCGTTCTGCACGTAACGGGCGATGTTCTCGAAATAGATGATCGGCAGGATGCCCTGGCGGGCGTAGCGATCGAAGATGATCAGGTCGAACTCGTCGATCTTCTGCGCGAACAGCTCGCGGGTCGGGAAGGCGATCAGCGACAGCTCGTTGATCGGCGTGCCATCCTGCTTCTCCGGCGGACGCAGGATGGTGAAGTGCACGAGGTCCACGCTGGCGTCGGCCTTCAGGAGATTGCGCCAGGTCCGCTCGCCCGCATGCGGCTCGCCGGAGACCAGCAGCACGCGCAACTTTTCCCGCACGCCGTCGATCGGCAGCACGGCGCGATTGTTGACGGTGGTGATCTCCTGGCCGGCGTCCTCGGCCTCAATCTCGATGAAGTTGACCCCGGCGTGCGCGATCGGCGCGTCGATGGTCGCGACCTCGCCGGGAAGGACTTCGAGCCGCTGAATCTCCTCGCCGTCGCGCCGCACGACGACCGGGATCGGCGCGCCAAGGCCGCGGCCGACCTGATCCACCCGGAAGCCGATGCGCTGCGTCTGGCCGACAATGCCAAAGCGCGGCGACAGCGTCAGCGCGACGCGCCGGTCTCGCTCGTCCGGTCGGCCCGTGATCAGCGCGTGCAGAGGGGCGGAGAAACCGAGATCGCGCATGTCGGGCGGCACGTCGTGAATCACGCCGTCGGTCACGAACAGCGCGCCCGCGAGACGCTCCGGAGGCACGTCGGTGATCGCGTTGCGCAGCGCGGCGAACAGCTCGGTGCCGTCCGTCGCAGACGCTCCGTCCTGGCCAGCCTCGATCCATCGCACCTCGGTGTCCGGCAGGTCGGCGAGCCTCTGCTCGATCTGACGGCGAACCTCGTCGGTCTGCTCCTTGCGCCGATCGAGGGTCTGGCTGCCCGAACGGTCGACGACCACCGGCAGCACGCTGGTCAGTGTCTCCCGATCCTCCCGGGTGAAGGAGGGGTTCGCGAGAGCAAGCAGCAGGCAGCCGATGGCGCCCGCTCTGAGCCACGCGCCGCGGGTCTTTCCCAGCACGCAGAGCGCGACCGCGAGGAGACCCGCGACGGCGAGCGCGGCCAACGCCGGCCAGGGGATCAAAGGCGCGAAGGCGACGTCTATCATGAGCTGGAGGCCCTCACTGTCCGAGCCTTTCGAGCAGCGCCGGGACGTGGACCTGATCCGCCTTATAATTCCCCGTCAGGGTGTACATCACGATGTTGACGCCCACCCGATAGGCCATTTCGCGCTGGCGCTCGTCGCTCGAGGTCGGGAATAGCGGCTGTCCGTCCGAGCCGACCGCCCATGCGCCGGCGAGGTCGGCCGCGGTGATCAGAATCGGCGAGACGCCGTCGCCCGCGCGCGCCGGACGTTCCTCTCCCTCATCTGCCGGCGGCAGCGACTCGACCCAAAGCGGGCTTCCCGAGTATCGGCCGGGAAACTCGTCCAACAGGTAGAAGGCCTTCGTGAGCACATGGTCGGGCGGCACCGGCTCCAGCGCCGGCACGTCGAGGCCCGCGAGCAGCCGTTTCAACGTCTCGTTCTGGGCGCCGGCCGTCGCCGTGAGGGCGTCGCGGGTGTCGAACAGAACGGTGCCGCCTTGTTTCATGTACGCGTCGACGCGCGCCAGCGTTTCGGGGGAGGGCGGTTCGGCGCCGTCCACAACCGGCCAGTAGAGCAGCGGGAAGTAAGAGAGCTCATCGCGCGAGGGGTCGATCGCCATGGGCGAGCCGGGCTCCAGAGCGGTCCGGGTAGCGAGGGTCTGCGTCAGCCCTTCTAGCCCCGCCTTGCTGATCCGATCGGTCTCGAAATCGCCGGTCGAGACATAGGCGAGCCGCGTGGTGAGCGTCGACTCCAGCGCGAACCGCTCGTCGATCTCGGGCCTCGACGGCGCCTGCTGCGCAAGCCCCGGCGAGGCGGACATGGTGAGCGCAAGTCCCATCCCGATCAGAGCGACAGCGGCTGCGCTCCGCCGGCGGCCGATCAGCGCGGCGCCGCCTGCAAGAAGGAACACGATCAGACTGTCGAGAATCGCCGCCAGGGCCGCCACCGTGAACAGCCAGGGCGCGATTGGCGTTGGCTCGGCCGCCGTCACGCCCGAGACAACGGCGTCCAAGCCCGCGAGATCGAGCCGCTGGAGCCGAGCGTCGGCGGGAAGCGTGTTGATCGCGACTCCGGCGTCCAGCGCGCCGTAGAAGCCCGGCGGGTTGTCGCCGGTCGCCGCGGGCCGACCTTCGGACGGCGCGGGACGAGCGGTCGCCGGCGGGCTGCGGAACGCGCCGAAGCCGTCGAGCGTGCGGGTCGGAGACGCTGTGGCGGGCTTCCCGGTCGGCGCGCCGGCCTCGCTCGCGCTCGATCCTTCAGAGGATTTCGGCGCGGGTCCCGATCCCGACAGATCGACGACGCGTTTCAGCATATCGACGAATACGCCCGACAGAGGAAGGTTCGACCAGCGGGTGTCGGACGTCACGTGGAAGAGCACGGATATTCCCTTGCCCTGCCGCGCTCCCGTGACGAGCGGCGTGCCGTCTCCGAGCGTCGCCCAGACCCGATCTGGCAGGTCGGCGTCGGGCTCGGCTAGCACTTGACGGTTGACCAGCACGTCCTTGGGGGCGGCGAGCGGCGCGAAGGGGCCGGAGGCGGCAAAGCTTGCGAGCGGCTGAGGCGTCTCCCAAGCGAGCGCTCCGCCCAGGATGCGGCCCCCCTGCCTGAGGCGCACAGGCGACAGGTCATCCTCCGGCGCGCCAGCGAGGCGTGGCCCTGCGAAGCGGATGAGCACGCCGCCGTTCCTGACCCATTCGGCGAGCTTGCCATGCGCCTCCGCAGTAAGCGCGCCGACGTCGGCGAGCACGATTACGGGCAACTTGTCGGCCACGAAGGCTTCGACCGCCTGGCTCGCACCCTGGGCCCGCGCCTCCCGGACATCCGCGAAGGGCTTCAGCGCGCGGGCGACGTAGAAGGTCGGCGACAACAGGGGCTGGGCGACATCGGTGGTCGCGCCTGTCACGAGGCCGACCGTCCGCCGCCGCGATCGCTGGTCGAGCAATTGCACCGCGCCGGCGGTGGTCGCTCCGGCGATTTCGAGCCGTGCGATGTCGTTGCGAAGCTCCACGGGCAGGTCGAACGTGGCCACCGCCTCCCGTTCGCCGAGGCTGAAACCGGCGTCGACCTCCGCGAGCGGCCGGCCCCGCAGATCGGAGGCGCGAACGCGAAACGGCTCGGCGCCGGCCGCCTCGGCGCGAAGGGCTTTGACCGTCAGGCCGGCGGCGGCGTTCTCGGCGGCGGCGAGGCCGCGCGCGGTGCGGCTCGGATCGATGCGAACGGCGAGCGGCCGGGAGCCGAGCGACGCCTTCAGACCTTCCGCGAAGGCGCGCGCGTCGCCCTGCGCCAGACCGTCGGCGATCCAGAGGGCCTCGGCCTGCGGGTTCGCCCTGAGGAACGCCTCGATCGGCGCAAGCAGCGGGCGGCGCTCCGGCGCATAGGGTTCGGGCTGGATGACGCGAAGACGCGCGCGCGCGTCTTCGGCGGTCGAGAGCCCGATGTCGCGCGGGCGGTCGCTGGAGGCGACGACCGCGACCGGACGCTCGGCGTCGCGCGCGGCGGCGATCGCGGCGTCGGCGGCGTCGCGTCGCGCTTCCCAGTCCGGAGCCGACGCCCAGCCATTGTCGAGGACGACCAGCAAGGGTCCGGAGCCTTCCGTCGTCCTGAGCGTCGGATTCCAGACCGGTTTGGCCAGCGCCACGATGATCAAAGCGGCGAGCGCCAGGCGCAGCAGCAAAAGCCACCACGGCGTCTTGACCGGCGTCTCGCGCTTGGCGACGACATCGAGCAGCAGTCGCATCGGCGGAAACGGGACTTTGCGCGGCCGCGGAGGCACGATCCTCAACAGAAGCCACAGGGCCGGCAGCGCAAGCAGCGCCGTCAGCAGCCAGGGGCTCAGAAACGCCAGCGGCAGCGCGCTCATCGGAGAGCCTCGCCCAGGCGCTGGTGGAGCGCGAGCAGGGGCTCGGTCGCCGGGCGGTCGGTGCGGTGAATGATGAAGCTCCAGCCGTGACGGCGAGCGGTTTCAGCGAGCGCCGCGCGATGGCGGGCGAGTCGCTCGGCGTAGCCCTGACGCCAGTCTTGAGCGCGGCCGGCCGTGATCGTCATGCCGCCGTCGGGGTCAAGGAATTCGGTGCGTCCGGTGAAGGGGAAGCTCTCTTCGATGGGGTCGGTGATCATCACCATGTGGCCTCGGCCGCCGCGCGCCGCGAGGCTTGCGACCACCTTCGCGGTCTCCTCCTCCGGCGCCAGCAAGTCGCCGATCAGCACCGCTTCGGCGAGGCGGGCGATCGGCGCATCGGCGGGTGGGAGGTGGCTGTCGTCTCTCCCTGCGAAAGCCAGAGACTCCGCGAGCCTCTCAATGGCGAGGCGGCTCGCGGTCGGCCGCGTTACGCCGAGCAGCCCGACGCGTTCGCCGCCGCGCACGAGCAGGTCGGCGAGCGCAAGCCCAAGCACAACGGCGCGCTCGATCTTCGGAGTCTCCGCGAGGCTCGAGCGGAACGCCATGCTGCGGGAGCGGTCGATCCAGATCCAGACGGTGTGCGCCGCCTCCCATTCCTGCTCACGGACGTAGAGATGATCGTCCCGGGCCGAACGCCGCCAATCCACCCGCGCTGCCGCGTCGCCCATGTCGAAGCGGCGAAACTGCCAGAAGTTCTCTCCGACGCCGGAGCGACGGCGTCCGTGGAGACCGTGGACGACTGTCGCCGACGCCCGGCGGGCGGCCACGAGTAGGCGTGGCAGCGAGCCGGCGAGATCGAGCGCCGCTTCCTCGTGGCGCGCGGAAACTCGCGTGTCGTCTGATTCGATCAACTCGGCGCGAACCGCCATCCGGATCAGCCGAGCCGCTCGACGAGCTTCGCCACGACGCCTTCCAGGGTGTCCCCGGAGGAGCGCGCGGAGAAGGTCAGCGCCATGCGGTGCTTCAGGACGGGGGCGGCCAGCGCGGCGACATCGTCGATCGACGGCGCAAATCGCCCGTCAAGCAGCGCGCGGGCGCGCACGGCGAGCATGAGCGACTGGCTGGCGCGGGGACCCGGCCCCCAGGCGATCTTCTCGGCGACCGAGGTCTCGGCCGTCTCGGGGCGGGCGGAGCGCACGAGGTCGAGGATCGCCTCGACTACGGATTCGCCGACGGGCAGCCGCCGGACCAGACGCTGGGCGCTCATGAGGTCGTCGGAGGTCATGGCCTGGCGCGCCTTGATCTCCTCCGAGCCGGTGGTCGCGAGCAGAATACGGCGCTCCGCGTCGCGCGACGGATAGTCGACGTCGATCTGCAGCAGGAAGCGGTCGAGCTGGGCTTCAGGCAGGGGATAGGTGCCCTCCTGCTCCAGCGGATTCTGGGTGGCGAGCACGTGGAACGGGCGCGGTAGGTCGTGGCGCTGGCCGGCGACCGTAACATGGTATTCCTGCATCGCCTGCAGCAGCGCCGACTGGGTGCGTGGGCTCGCGCGGTTAATCTCGTCGGCCATCAGCAACTGCGCGAAGACTGGGCCCGAGATGAAGCGGAACGAGCGCTTGCCGTGCGCGTCCTCTTCCAGCACCTCGGAGCCGAGAATGTCGGACGGCATCAGGTCGGGCGTGAACTGGACCCGCTTCGCATCGAGACCGAGAACCGTGCCCATGGTTTCGACGAGTTTGGTCTTCGCGAGGCCAGGCAAGCCGACGAGCAGGGCGTGCCCGCCGCAGAGGATGGTCAGGAGCGCCTGGTCGACCACCTTGTCCTGCCCGAAGATGATCTCGCCGATGGCGGCGCGCGCGGACGCGACGTGACCGCCGATCGCCTCGGCCCCGCGCACGATGGCGGCGTCGAGATCGGTGGCGGTTTCGTTCGCAGCCTGGGTCATTCCATTTCTCCTCGAGGCGCGACGCGCGATCTCAGGACTAGGGCGCATCGGACGACCGTATGACGTGCGATGCAAGTCGCAGGCCCCGACCCGCCGCCGAAGACGGTGAATCGCAGCCCTTATCCCCGCCCGTCGGACGCCATAAGTTCGATCGGCCCTGCTGGATCACGCAAAGTGCACAAAGGGGCGAGACGATGGCCCTGCTGCGACCGGATCGAAGGAGTTTCCCCGACGCCATGTCCGACGAGGCTGACACGGGGCCCGCAGCCGAGCCTGCCGGCAATCGCATGAGCGCCCTCGCGGCGGCGGCGAGCGAAGCGTGCGCACGGGGCCCAGCTCCCGTCCATCTCTGGAAACCCGAACGTTGCGGCGCGCTCGATCTCGTGATCAAGGCGGACGGGACCTGGCTCTATGAGGGAACGCCGATCGGTCGCCCGGCGCTGGTCAAGCTGTTCTCGACGGTGCTTCGGCGCGATCGCGAAGGCTATGTGCTCGTGACGCCCGCCGAAAAGCTCTCCATCACCGTTGAGGACGCGCCCTTCGTCGCCGTCGAGATGGCGAGCGAGGGCGACGGCGCCGAACGCTCTTTGCGGTTTCGCACCAACGTCGACGAGGTGGTCGACGTCGGCCCTGAACATCCCCTGAGGTTCGAAGAGGACGCCGCGGGCGGTTTCCGGCCCTACCTGCATGTTCGATCCGACCTCTGGGCGCTGGTGGCGCGCTCGGCGGTCTACGATCTCGTCGATCTCGGCGAGGAGCGTCGCCCCGGCGTGTTCGGTGTGTGGGCGGGGGGCGTCTTCTTCCCAATGGGCGAGGCCGCGGCGTGGCGCAGCTGATGAAGACCAGCGACGCGCAGATCGCGGAACGTGCGACGTCGCTCGTCGACTTCCGCCGCCGGGCGGCGGCTGGGCTGCTGAAGTCACCGCCTCATCCGGATGACCCCGAGACGGTAGTGGTCGGGGAATATGCGTTGCTCGCCCCCGATCATGTCCCGCGCGAGGCGGCGGTGCTGGTCGGCGTGGTGGCGCGCGACGAGCCGCGCCTCCTATTCACCAGGCGCGCCGAGGACCTGCCCGTCCACGCCGGCCAGGTTTCTTTTCCCGGCGGCAAGCGCGAGGCCTTCGACGCCTCCCCGTTGGACGCCGCCCTGAGGGAGGCTGAGGAGGAGGTCGGACTCGACCGAGCGCTCGTCCGCCCGCTCGGCTATCTCGACCTCTACGTGACCAATTCCGGCTTCGGCATCATCGGCGTGGTCGCCGAAATCGATCCCGGCTACCAGCTGACGTTGTCGCCGGGGGAGGTCGCCGACGCTTTTGAGGTCCCGCTCGACTTTTTGATGCGGACGGAGAACCATCGCGTCGAGATGCGGGAATGGCAGGGAGGGATGCGCGAAATTCATCACATGCCTTGGCAGGATCGCCATATCTGGGGCGTGACCGCAGGATTGCTGATGAACCTCTACGACAGGCTGTACGCCTCATGAGCCGCATCGCGTTTCAGCTGCTACTGTTTCTGCTGCCCTTCGCGCTCTACGCAGTGTGGCTGCATCTGACCGCGCGCGGCTGGCGGGCTCCCGAGCATTGGCGGGGCATACCTCTGATCTGGCTGTTCGTAGCCGGCGGCGCGCTGACGCTGGCGAGCCTCGCCGCGCTCGCGCTCACGACCGGCGGATCGACGAGAGCGATCTATGAGCCCGCGCATATGGAGAACGGCGTTTTCGTGCCGGGCAGACTGTACGAACCCGAACCGAAATGACGGCGATCGTCGCCCGTCTTCCCGACGTCGACTGGCTCGCCGAACCCCCGTTATCGGCCCTTCTGGCAACGCTCGACGGCGGCGGCGAGGAGACCCGGATCAACGGCGGCTCCGTACGTGACGCGTTGCTGGGACTGCCACGCGGCGACGTCGATCTCGCGACGACCGCGACCCCCGATGTCGTGGTCGCCCGCGCAGCCGCCGCCGGCTGGAGGACGGTCCCAACCGGGATCGACCACGGCACCGTGACCGTGGTGATCTCCGGCCGACCGTTCGAGGTGACGACGCTGCGCCGCGACGTCGCCACCCACGGGCGGCGCGCGACCATCGCCTTCACCCGCGATTGGGCAGAGGACGCCCGACGGCGCGACCTCACGATCAACGGCCTGTTCGCCGATCGCGAAGGCCGCGTCTACGATCATGTCGGCGGCCTCGCGGATCTTCGCGCAGGCCGCGTTCGTTTTATCGGCGACGCTCGCGAGCGAATCCGCGAGGACTATCTCCGAGCGCTCCGCTTCTTCCGGTTCCACGCCCGCTACGCAGAGGGACCCATTGATCGCCAGGGCTTCGCCGCGGCCATCGCCGAGCGAGACGGCCTGGCGACGCTGTCGGCGGAGCGCGTTCGCGCCGAGCTCCTGAAACTGTTGGTCGCGCCTCGTGCGGCCGAGACCGTCGAGACGATGGCCGGCGCCGGCCTGTTCGCCATTCTGATCGGCGGCGTGCCGCGGCCCAGCCGGTTCGCCGCTTTCGTCGCGCGGGACGGCGCCGCGCCCGACGCGCTGCTGCGCCTCTCAGCGCTCGCACAGGCGACTTCAGAGGACGCGGCGCGGCTGCGGAAGCGGTTGCGGCTCTCCAACGCCGAGGGCCGACGCCTCGACGCGATCGGCGATCGGACGCCGTTTCTCTCGCCGGCGACGGAAGAGGCGGCGGCGCGACGGCAAATCTACGTTCTTGGGGCTGAAGCGTTCCGCGATCGGGTCCGGCTGGGATGGGCCGAGGATGGCGCCGGATCAGACGATAACTCCTGGCAGGAATTGCTGACGCTTCCCGACCGATGGTCCAGGCCGAAGCAGCCGGTCAGCGCGGCGGAGCTGCTGAAGCGTGGCGTGCCCGCCGGCCCGCGAATGGGACGAACGCTCAGGGCGATCGAGGCGGCGTGGATCGCGGCCGGTTTTCCGGACGACCCCGGGTCGCTGAACAAGTTGATCGAGGGGGCGATTTCAGGCGCCGAGTAATCTCACGGCCACGCCGCGTGCGGCGGCAGCGAGGACAGGATTGAGGCGACGTTCCCCCCGGTCTTCAGCCCGAAGATCGTGCCGCGGTCGTAGAGCAGATTGAACTCGACATAGCGGCCGCGGCGCACGAGTTGCTCAGCGCGATCGGCTTCGGTCCAGGGCGTCGCGAGGTTCGACCGCAGGATTTCGGGATAGACGTCGCAAAACGTCTCGCCGACCGAGCGGGTGAAGGCGAAATCGGCGTCGAAGTCGCCGCTATCCAGCCAATCGTAGAAGATCCCGCCAATTCCGCGCGGCTCGTTGCGGTGCTTGAGATGGAAGTACTCGTCGCACCAAGCCTTGTATTTCGGATAGTCCGCCACCGGGTGGCCCTCGCAGGCCCGCGCCATCGCGGCGTGGAAGGCCTTGGCGTCGGAATCCTCCTGCGTGCGGCGCCGGTCTAGGACGGGGGTAAGGTCGGCGCCCCCGCCGAACCACGCGCGGCTCGTGACCACGAAGCGCGTGTTCATGTGAACTGTGGGGCAGTTCGGGTTCAGGGGATGAGCGATCAGCGAAATCCCGGAGGCCCAGAAGCCCGGCGCGTCCATAGCGCCCGGAATATCCTTGCGGAATTCGGGCGCAAACTCCCCGAACACGGTCGAGACATGGACGCCGACCTTCTCGAACACGCGACCCTTCATGAGCCCCATGACGCCGCCTCCGCCGTCGCCGCCCGCGTGATCGGTCCGGCTCCATGGCGTGCGCTCGAAGCGGCCGGGGGGCGCGTCGCCCCCGGCCTCGGCCTCGATCGCCTCGAACGCCCGGTGAAGGCGGTCGCGCAACGTCTCGAACCATGCTTTTGCGGCGGCTTTCTTGCCGTCGATGTCGACGAGTGACGGGATCATTGTCGGCCTTCCGGGCGAAGCGGACGATCCGTCTAAGCGGTTCCGGGCGCCTTGGGAAATCCGTCGGTCTGCCTGAGCGCTTCGCCCAACACGATCGCCCCGGCGACCGCCACGTTGAGAGAGCGGAATTCGGGGCGCATCGGCACGGCGACGCGCAGATCCGCGGCATCGTGGACCTGCGCGGGTACGCCAGCCGATTCGCGGCCGAGCATCAGCACGTCGCGATCTTCGAAAACGACGTCGAGATGACGCGTCGCGCCCCTCGCGGACAGCAGAACGAGCCGTCGGCCGGCGGACAGGCGATTGGAATCGAAGGCTGCGAAGGAGACGTGACGTTCGATCGCGACATGATCGAGATAGTCGAGCGCTGCCCGACGGAAGGCGCGGTCCGTCACGGGAAAGCCCGCAGGCTCTATGATGTCCACGGCGATCCCGAGGCAGGCGGCAAGCCGCAGCAGCGTGCCGGCGTTCTGGGGAATGTCAGGCTGATAGAGGGCAAGGCGCATGGCTTCGGCAGTCGATCACAAATTTCTTTGACCGTACCGCGATGCGACATCGTGTCTTAATCGCGGCGGACGGGTGGACAGTCCAAAAGTCGGGTGCGAAGTAGCCGTTGGTTTAAGAGCCATTCCAAAGGGCTCAGCCACGGCGCCGGGAACGGCCGGCGCAACCCATATGGGGGAGACGCCGACGTGACAGCGACCCATGACGCTCAAGAGCCGTCCAGGCGCGATTTTCTGTACATCGCGACGGGCGCGACGGCGGCCATAGGAGCTGGCTTCCTCGCCTGGCCTTTCATCGCGCAGATGAACCCGGACAGGGCCGCGCTCGCGCTCGCGTCCAGCGAGGTCGACCTCTCGCAGATCGCCGAAGGCCAGGTCGTCACGGTGAAGTGGCGGGGCAAGCCGGTGTTCGTCTGGAACCGCACCAAGGATCAGGTCGAAACCGCCAAGAGCGTCCCGCTCTCCGACCTGCCGGATAAACAGGCTCGCAACGAGAACATGCCCGGCGCCGACGCCTCCGACGTTAATCGTGCGGCCAAGGGCAAGGAGAACTGGCTCGTCGTCGTGGGCGTCTGCACGCATCTCGGCTGCGTGCCGATCTCGAATTCCGGTGATTTCGGCGGGTGGCTCTGCCCCTGCCATGGCTCCCATTACGACAGCTCCGGGCGCATCCGCCGCGGACCGGCGCCGGAGAATCTCCCGGTGCCCCCCTACGCCTTCGATTCCGACACCAAGATCAAGATCGGCTGACGCTTCGACGCGACTGGCGCCGGCCCAAGCCGGCGCGACTGACAAGATCAAGATCGGCTCAGCCGACGATCATAGCCTAACGGGCGCCCGGGAGACGAACGCATGCAGGGACATTCGACGTACCAGCCTAAGGGCGGCGTCGCGAAATGGCTGGAGGACCGGTTGCCCATCGTGGGGCTGCTCCACTCCTCCGCCGTCGCCTACCCGGTGCCGCGCAACCTGAACTACTTCTGGACCTTCGGCGGCATTCTCACCTTCATGCTCGTGGCCCAGATCCTGACCGGCGTGGTGCTCGTGATGCACTACGTGCCCGATGCGACCAAGGCGTTCGAGTCGGTCGAGAAGATCATGCGCGACGTGAACTACGGCTGGCTGTTGCGCTACCTGCACGCCAACGGCGCGTCGATGTTCTTCATCGCGGTCTATATCCACATGTTCCGCGGCATGTATTACGGGTCCTACAAGGCGCCCCGGGAAGTGCTGTGGATCCTCGGCGTGCTCATCCTGCTTTTGATGATGGCGACCGCCTTCATGGGCTACGTTCTTCCCTGGGGTCAGATGTCGTTCTGGGGCGCGACCGTCATCACCAACCTGTTCTCGGCGATCCCGCTGGTCGGGCCGTCGATCGTGACGTGGCTGTGGGGGGGCTTCTCAGTCGACGACGCGACGCTGAAGCACTTCTTCTCGCTTCACTATCTCCTGCCGTTCATGATCGCGGGCGTGGTCGGACTGCACATCTGGGCGCTGCACCATGTCGGCCAGAACAATCCGACGGGCGTCGAAGTCAAGGACATCCGGAAGGACACGGTGCCCTTCACCCCCTACGCGACGCTGAAGGACGCGGTCGGGCTGATCTGCTTCCTCGTCGTGTTCGCCTATTTCGTGTTCTACATTCCGAACTATCTCGGTCACGCCGACAACTACATTCAGGCGAATCCGCTGGTGACGCCGGCGCACATCGTGCCGGAATGGTACTTCCTGCCATTCTACGCGATCTTGCGCGCCATCCCCTCCAAGCTCGGCGGCGTGCTGTTCATGTTCGGCGCGATCGCCGTGCTGTTCGTGCTGCCCTGGCTCGACTCCTCGCGCGTACGCTCCGGCAACTATCGGCCGTTGTTCCGGCAGTTTTTCTGGGTGTTCGTCGCCGTGTGCATCCTGCTCGGCTGGCTCGGCTCCAAGCCGCCGGAAGGCGTCTACGTGATCCTGTCGCGGCTCGCGACGGCCTACTACTTTATCCACTTTCTTGTGATCCTGCCGTTGCTCGGCCGGTTCGAAAAGACGAGGCCTCTGCCCGCCTCGATCGCGGACTCCGTTCTCGGGCTCGCGAAAAGTTCGGTTCCCGGCAATCCGGGCCTCGCGCCGCCCGCTGCGGCGGCGTCTCCGGAGTCACGCGGATGATCGAGACGGCGATGATCCGGTTCGCGGACGGCAGGATGATTGGCGCGATCGCCCGCGCCGCCCGCGCGGCGGCGCTGATCGCCGGCGTGGGTCTCGGAATCGCGGCGGCCGACATTGGCCGAGCGTCGGCGGCGGAACAGGTTCACCCGCCGCGGCAGAGCTGGTCCTTCTGGGGCCCGTTTGGAAAGTTCGACGCCGGTCAGCTCCAGCGTGGCCTCAAGGTCTATCGCGAGGTCTGCGCGAACTGCCATGCGCTTTCGATGGTCGCCTTCCGCAATCTCGCCGAGAAGGGCGGCCCCGGATACAGCGAAGATCAGGCCGAGGTCGTCGCCTCCGAATACATGGTCAAGGACGGGCCGAACGAGAGCGGCGACATGTTCGAGCGCAAGGGACGGCTCTCGGACTATTTTCCTAGCCCGTTCGCGAATGAGGAGGCGGCCCGCGCCGCGAACGGCGGAGCCTATCCGCCTGACTTCTCGACCCTGGCCAAGGCGCGCACCTACGAGCGTGGCTTCCCTCTGTTTCTGGTGGACATCTTCGGCCAGTATCAGGAACAGGGGCCGGACTACATCCACGCGCTGCTTGGCGGCTACAAGGAGCCGGAGCATGGCGACAAGCCGCCGCGCGAAGGCCTGCACTACAACGCCTACTTCCCCGGCCACTGGATCGGGATGGCCCAGCCGATCCAGGACGGCCAGGTCGAGTATCCCGACGGATCTCCCACCACCGTCGATCAATACGGCAAGGATGTCGCGGCCTTCATGATGTGGGCGGCTGAGCCTCATCTCACCGAGCGCAAGCGCATGGGCTTCGTGGTGATCTTCTTCCTCGTCGTGTTTGCCGGCATGATGTATGCGACGAAGAAGCGCGTCTGGGAGCAAGCCAAGCACATCCCGGCCTAGAGGCCGGCGGTCGAATGCCGGATACACTGCGACGGCGGGCTTCGGGCCCGCCGTTTTCATATGGAGGCACGCGTGACGACAGCGACGCTCGGCGTGATCGGCGGATCCGGGATCTACGACCTGCCGGGCCTTAAAGACGCCCGAGACCTTGCGATCACGAGCCCTTGGGGGAGCGTGTCGGCGTCGTTGAGAGAGGGTTGGATCAGTGAGACCCGCGTGCTCTTTCTGCCGCGGCATGGGGCGGGTCACCGCTTGGCGCCCTCCGACATCGATTATCGCGCCAACATCGACGCGCTCAAGCGGGCGGGGGTTACGGATCTCGTCTCATTGTCGGCCTGCGGATCCTACCGCGAGGACTTGCCGCCGGGGACATTCGTGCTGGTCGATCAGTTCATCGACCGCACATTCCGTCGAGAGACCTCGTTTTTTGGCGCCGGCTGCGTGGCTCATGTGGGCTTCTCGGACCCTGTCGCTCCCCGGCTCGTGGAGCGCCTCAGGCAGGCTGCGGAAGCGGAAGGCGTGCCGCACGTCGTCGGCGGGACCTATGTCTGCATGGAGGGGCCGCAGTTCTCGACGCGGGCGGAGTCGGTCGCCTACAAGGCGATGGGGGCGTCGGTGGTCGGGATGACGAACATGCCCGAGGCGAAGCTCGCCCGCGAGGCCGAGATCTCCTACGCGAGCGTCGCCATGGTCACCGACTACGACGCCTGGCGGCCGCATGAAGGAGGGGCGGAAGTGCCGGCGATCCTCGCCGTGATGCGGGCCAACGGCGACGCCGCGAGCCGGCTCGTGGCTCGGCTTGCGGCAGACTTTCCGGCCGAGCATGAGCCCTGTCCGATCGGCTCGGATCGCGCGCTCGAGTTCGCCCTCGTCACCGCGCCGAACGAGCGCGACCCGGCGCTGGTCGCCAAGCTCGACGCGGTCGCGGGGCGCGTCCTCGGCGCGCCATGAGGCCGCTCAGATCAGCGTGACGTCGTTTTCGCGGATTTCGGAGGGCGTGGTTCCCAGCCGCGCGATCGTCACTGCGTCGTCTCCGCCTCGTCCGTCGGCGTCGAAGAAGAGATAGCCGCTGTTGCTGGAATAGAGGACGGTGGCGACGCCAACGCGCTCCGCGACGGGCGGCCTCGCGCCGCTGATGACGTCGAACTCCTCATTCGCACCCACTCCAAACGCCGAGGCGTCGATCGCGATCTTATCGCGCTGGCTGGCGACGCTCGTATCGGCGATGGCGTGGAAGTCCAGCACGAGATCCGGTCGGCCCGCCGGATCCGCGAAGACGAAGCGGTCCACGCCCGCGCCGCCCTTGAGCTCGTCGCGGAGATTGCCGCCGTAGAGCACGTCCGCGCCGTCGCCGCCGCCGAGCGTGTCATAGCCGGCGCCGCCGATGAGCCGGTCACTGCCGCCAAGCCCGATCAGCACGTCGTCGCCGCGCATGCCGTCCATCCAGTCCGCGCTTGCGCCGTCGCGACCGATGATGCGGTCGCTGTTGTTGAGAGCCGCCTCGCCGGGCAGGCGTCCGTCGACGCCGAGCACGACGGTTCGCCCTGAGACGTCGTCGTCGACGTTAAGCGTCTTGTAGACCCCGCTGAGGATCACGTTGTCGGAGAGGTTGATCCCGCGCTCGTCGACGAGCCCGTAATCCGGCTTGAACACGTCGGCGCGCGTCATCCGGCCGAGGCCTTCGATCTGGTTGAGGATGGCGTGAGCCTCGGTGTCCTCGAAGTCCAGATCGTCCGGCCGGTCGATGCCGTTGTCGGACGTGTACCAGAACACGTTGTCGACGAAGGGCGGGCTGCCGTCCTCCTGCAGCCCGTAGATCTGGTCGTTGGCGTAGCCGAAGGAGGCGACCTGAGACGCCTGCTCGAAGATCGGCGACGCGAAAGAGTAGAACTTGGCCGAGCGGAACGTGCCGCCATAGTCCGAGATGGAGTCGCGCAGCTGGTGCACCGCCGCGCCGCCGAGGCTGTGGCCGGTGACGAAGACCCGGCCGTCGAGCTGGGAGACGGCGTCGAGCAGATCGTCGAACCGGTCGATGTAGTCGTCTCCGTCGCGGAGGTAGTCGACGAGGTCGTCGTTCGAATCCGTGCCCCGGAACGCAAGGTAGAAGTCGTCGCCCTTGCGCATCAGCCGGGCGCCGGCGTCGCCGTTGTCGTAGAAGGCGCCGCTGATGTGGTCGTCGTCGATGCCGATCTTGGTGAGGTCGACGTCGCGATATCCCGCGGGGACGGTCCCGTCAGAATAGGCGGAGGCGGCGAACTGCGCCTCAAGCCTGAGCGTTTGCAGCGTGGACAGCGACAGGAAGGTGGTGGACAGAGCAGGTGCAGGCATCATGTAGCTCCAGCGGCGAGGCCCCTCGCTTCCGCAAGAAGGGTAGGGGAGCGCCACCCCGTCTCAAGCTCAGCAGCTGACGAAAAGCGCCGGCGGCGATGAAAGGGCCGCGGAAGCTGCGCGTGGCGGGCGTCCACCCGTCCGCGTTCGCCCGCATGTCCAGGCCCTCGACCGCTGCGGGCAGACCCCTCTCAGGTCGTCGGGCGGCGCTCGACAAGCACCGCGCTCGTGAACTCGAACACCTCCACGCCCTCCTGATTGAGGGCGGTGTTGTGGGCGCGCAGCACGCCCCAGGCCGGGCGCTTCTCGCTGGGCCGGGCTTCGATCGCCTCCGCGAAGTAGGTCAGCGTGTCGCCGGCGTAGACCGGACGCTTCCACTTCAGCTTTTCGAAGCCCGGCGACGGCCCGGCGCGGCCGACGGGCAATCCCGCGGTCATACGCTCCTTCGCCGTGCGGATCTGAAAGGCGATCATCAGCTTCATCCAGACTGCGCAGGTGTGCCAGCCGGAGGCGGCGAGCCCTTTGAACGGGCCGGCCCTGCCGCCTTCCTCCGAAAGATGGAACGGCTGCGGATCGTATTTCGACGCGAAGCGCACGATCTCTTCGGCCGTGAAGCTGTGCGAACCCAGTTCGACCTTGAGGCCGATCTCGTAATCCTCGAGATGCATCAGCTCGCTCCGCCGCTGCGGCGGCCGAACATGACCGCATTTTCCTGCCGCATCACGACGACGTCGTCCTGGTTCCGAACCTCGAAGCGGAACGAAACGATCCCGATCTCGGGCCGGCTCTTCGAGACGCGGGCGTCGAGCACTTCGCCCCGGACCCTCAGGATGTCACCCGCGCGCACCGGCGCGCGCCATTCGAGGCGCTCGACCCCTGGCGATCCGAGCGAGGAGGAGTCGACCATCATGTGATCGCAGCTCATCCGCATCAGCAGCGCCGCAGTGTACCAGCCCGAGGCGATCAACTCCCCCAGCATGCTGCCCTGCGCCGCGGCTTCCGAGAGATGCATCGGCTGCGGATCGTATTCGCGCGCGAAGGCGACCATGTCGTCGCGGTCGACGACCATGCCGCCATAGTCGAGCAGATCGCCGGGCTTGAAATCCTCAAACATGAAGCGGGGGTCGGCCACGGCGCGTCTCTCAGTTCGCGAAGCGGAAATGCAGCACGTCGCCGTCGGCCACGACGTATTCCTTGCCTTCCAGCCGCATCTTGCCGGCGTCCTTCGCCCCCGTCTCGCCCTTCAGCGCGACAAAGTCGGAGTAGGCGATCGTCTCCGAGCGGATGAAGCCCTTCTCGAAATCGCTATGGATCACGCCCGCCGCCTTGGGGGCCTTGGTGCCGCGCTCGATGGTCCAGGCGCGCGCTTCCTTCGGGCCGACGGTGAAGTACGTCACGAGGCCGAGCAGGCGGTAGCCGGCGTTGATCAGCCGGTCGAGCCCGGTCTCGTGCAGGCCGAGGGCGTCGAGATATTCGGCGCGCTCCTCCGGAGGCAGAGTCGCCACCTCCGATTCGATCTTTGCGGAAATCACGACCGCGACCGCGCCTTCCTCCTTCGCGCGCCGCTCCACCTCGGCCGAATAGGCGTTGCCGGTCGCGGCCGACGCCTCGTCGACGTTCGCGACGTAGAGCACGGGCTTCGAGGTCAGCAGGTTCAGCGCGTCGAAGGCCTCCCGCTCGTCGTCGGAAATCTTCGCCAGCCGCGCGGGCTTTCCCTCGCGCAGCAGGGGCAGCGTGCGATTGACGATCTCGAGCTGCTCCTTTGCCTCCTTGTCGTTTCCCCGCGCCCGCTTCTCCAGCGCGACGACGCGCTTCTCGAGGCTCTCAAGATCGGCGATCATGAGCTCGGTCTCGACCGTCTCGGCGTCGGCGAGCGGGTCGACCCGGCCCTCGACATGCGTGACGTCGTCGTCCTCGAAGCAGCGCAGCACATAGGCCACCGCGTCGACCTCGCGGATGTGGGCGAGAAACTGGTTGCCGAGTCCTTCGCCCTTCGACGCCCCCCGCACCAGGCCTGCGATGTCGACGAAGGTCAGGCGCGTCGGGATGATCTCCTTCGATCCGGCGATGGCGGCGAGCGCGGACAGCCGCGGATCGGGCACCGCGACTTCGCCGACATTGGGCTCGATCGTGCAGAACGGATAGTTCGCGGCCTGGGCCGCAGCCGTCTGCGTGAGCGCGTTGAAAAGCGTCGACTTGCCGACGTTCGGCAGGCCGACGATGCCGCATTTGAAGCCCATGGCGTGAAAGTGTCCGTCGCAGGAGATTAGGGATCGCGCGGGCTTCTAGCACGCGCGCCGGATCAGGGGCGAGCCTCGCCGACGCGGGGCGGGTCGCCGAAGCCTGCCGCCTCCATCCTGAGATGAACCTTGTTCTGGAAGCTCGCGTCCTCCGCTTTTCCGAGCAGGTCGGCGGCCTCCGCGACGGCGTCGACCAGCGTGTCGACCCAGGGCTGCTCGGATTTGGCGAAGTCGTTCAGCACATAGGACAGCACGGCGTCGCGGCCGGGATGGCCGATGCCGAGCCGCACCCGCTTGTAGCCCGCGCCCATATGCGCCGTGATGGACCGCAGCCCGTTGTGCCCGGCGTCGCCGCCGCCGACCTTCACCCGAAGCTTGCCGGGCGCGAGGTCGAGCTCGTCGTGGAAGGCGACGACGTCGGCAAGCGCGATCTTGAAGAAGCGCGCGGCCTCCGCGACCGCGCGGCCGCTCTCGTTCATATACGTGCCGGGCTTCAGCAGCAGCGTCTTCACGCCGCCGAGCGACCCTTCGGCGACCGCGCCCTGGAAGCGCGCCCGCCAGGGCGAAAAGCCGTGGCGGGCGGCGATGCGGTCGACGGCCATGAAACCGATATTGTGCCGGTTTCCGGCGTATTTCGGCCCCGGATTGCCGAGGCCGACCAGGAGCAGCATCGCGGTCGCTCCGAAACGCGGAATTCAGTCCTGAGACTTGCGGCTCTCGGACTTCTTGTCCTCGTCCTGCTTGGCGTCGGCCTCGTCGGAAGCGTCGGCCTCCGCGGCCTCGCTTTCGGCGCCCTCGTCCGGCTCCACGGTCTCGCCGCGGTTCTCGGCTTCGGCTCCCGCCTGCTCCTCGGCCTGCTCTTCGGCGACGACGGTCGGCGCGGCGATGGTCGCGATCGTGAAGTCGCGGTCCTCGATCGTGAACTCGACGCCCTTCGGCAGCTTGACGGCCGAGGCGTGCACGATGTCGCCGATCTGGAGACCCGTGAGGTCGACCTCGATGCTGTCCGGCATGTTGTCGACGCCGGCCGAGACCTCGACCGTGTGGCGCACGACGTTCAGCACGCCGCCGCGCACGAGGCCGGGCGCCTTCTCCTCGTTGACGAAGTGCACGGGCACCTCGACGTCGACCACGGATTTCGCGGTCACGCGGAAGAAGTCGATGTGGATCAGCGTGTCCTTGACCGGGTCGCGCTGGTAGTCGCGCGGGATGACGCGCTCGACGGCGCCGCCGGCGTCGATCTCGAACACGGTGGTCTTGAAGCCGCCGGCGTGCAGCAGCAGGGACAGCTCGCGCCGGTCGAGCGCGATGCCGACAGGCGGCTTCTTGCCGCCATAGATGACGGCTGGAATCTTTCCTTCACGGCGTAGCGCGCGGGCGGCCCCCTTACCGGCCTTCTCGCGCGCCTCGGCCTTGAGAGCCTTGGTCGCGGACATGGGTTCGTTCTCCGAAATGAAACGGCCGCCCGTCATGGGCGGCCTGCCGCGGCGAACCCCTCCAGGGGTGTGGGACGCCGGCGCGGAGCGCGTATAGCCGAAAGCCCGCGGCGAGGCAAATGCGACGCCTCCCATCCCGACAATCTCTCCGCCCTCAGTCCTCCTCGCCCTCGCCGGGCGCAAGCGCTGCGACCAGCTTGAGAAACACCTCGCGCGCCCGCTCGCGGTGCTCGAGCAGGCAGATCGCGCCGTGCACGCCGCGGCAGGCGCGCGCCCGGCGGCAGGAGGCGAGGCCGCAGATTTCCGAAAGTCCCGCCGCGTTCGCGAGCTTCCGGCGCGCGACCAGCCCTTCCGGCGAGACCGCTTCGAACATGAGGCGGTGCGGCGAGCCCGGCGCCGGCACGGCGTCGGTCGAAATGAACCTAGCCCCCGCGGGCCGCGTCTCCGCCGGGGGCACGTCCGGCGCATCGGCGTCAGCCTGCGCCCCGCAGGGCGGGGGCGCCGCCTCGGGCGGCGCGACCCTGCGCGGAGGGCGGGTCTTGCGCCCCGCGGGCGAGGCGCGGAACTGCGGAATGACGCCGGTGACGATCTCGATCATGGCGGCTCCTTCGGCCGGGGGCAGGCGCCGCGAGCGGCGCGCGCGAAAGCGTCCCGCCGCGGCCGCCCGCGCGAAGTTTTGGGGCAAGAAGACTGCGGTCGGGAGGCGGGGGCGCCGGGAGACCTGTCAGCCGTATCAGCGGCAACCGGTCGCCCGGCGCCCCGCGCGCGGCGTTTTCGCGACGGTCGCGGAACCGCTCTCCGGCCGGCGGGCGGACCTCATGCGGGGGCGGCGCCGCCCGCGTCAGGCCCTCGGACCGCTTGGGAGCCGAGCGTTCCGGACCGAAAAGCCCGAACGCGCCCGGACCCCGCAGAGCCCGATCCGCCGCCTTAAGGCGCCCCGAAGGCGCAGCCCCGTCGTAATGCGGGACGGGCGGTTGTTACGGGACGACCGCCTCCGGCCTCATCGGCCGTGCTCGATCGTCCCGCCCGTGACCGACGTCCCGGGACGCGGACCGCCGGAGGCCCACGGCGCAGGCGCCGCCCTTAACCCCCGCGCGGTCGGCCGGTCCGGCCACGCCTCCCTCACGGGGGAAGGTGAGGGGAGGCTGGCACGCAGAGGGGCGGATGTCAAGGAATTTATTCCGATCATTGGTCGTGCTCGAGTCGGTAGAGTGGAAGTTGATCCCTGCTAGGCGCTCAGAAGCGCTCTTAAAATTCGTCCCCCAAAAATTAGCTTATACCTCTAGCGAATGTGTACCATGTGGACGGGAATGTTACATTGTGATACTATAGAGCCCATTTTTGTCTAAAAATCAGAGCTCTAAAAAGCTCATGGGATGTGCCCGAGCAAGCATCTTTATGAGCTTTTCTGGAAATTTCTCGCCACTCCCCGTTCTTGGGCGCAAACGTCCGCCTAGCTCCACCTTCACGCTCCACACCTCTGTTATACCAAGCGAGCCAGTCGGCAGGGCTCGCTCCTGAGACCCGGGAACTCGAATACGTAGTTTGCAGCCCGATATCTGATCTTTCAACGTCAAATATTTCCGTATACTTAGCATTGCTATACTCGCGGGAATCCCACCGGACGTCTATATATGGCTTGTAGTCAACAGAGATCCCATCCCGAAACCATGTATTACGAGCTTTACGACCTGGATCTGTCAACGGAAGTGTCTTACAAGGTTTATACTTGCGCGAAGAGTTACAGTAGCTCTCGACGACACTGCCGGCCACCGGGAATTGAGCTCCATTCGCGCCGATTACATACTTGCGAACCTTTGCGGCACACGAGGCCATTTTGCTTCCACGTGCGCCGTTCACCTTGCATGCATCTACTGCCCAGTTCGACAATTGCATCGCAGAAGGATTGAGAAGTGCGACTTGAGCGGACAAGTTTTCCACGCCCGCATCTTTACTTCTATAGGTGCATTTCTTGACAGGATACTCTTCGTATTCCTTTACAGTCACATTCTCGCAGTCTCCATTACCCTCAAGATAGCGGCGACGAGTTGTATTGGACCAGATCAAGGCTTCCGAAGTCACCAATAAATCGGAACTGACTTGCAAGTTGATCCCGTTCGGACTGCAACTGAATTCCGCAGACGCCGCTCTCGTCTCAAGAATGTAAGAAGAGAAAGTCAATGTAACTGCCGCGAAGAGCCGAGCCGCTGAATTCATGGCTTTAGGTCCCATAGAGACATGCTGTAATCGCCGACGGGATTGTCAGCAAAGGCGGCTACTACCTTAAAGTATTCCTTGCCATTATGATTATACGTCGGCGCTATCGTGGCAAGCCATGATAGGGCAGCGTTTTTTCTGTCCTTTCCATCAACAATATCAGACATGTATGACTTCGTCGCTCGTGAATAATATTTAGACTTGCGAAGACGAGATCCGACAAATTCGACAGCGTCCGCACGTGTCTTAAACGCCGGATATACATTTCCTTTGTCCCAATCCGGCTGACACCAAAGAACAAACCGCTGAAGCCCTGCAGCTATTGTGGCGCCAGGCCATTTATAGGCAAATATATTATTCGACTTTATGGCTATCCGTGTCGTTCCGAAGCCAGACTCAACGATGCCCATTGCCGCAATGATAGGAGCCGGGACGCCCCACCTTCGTTCTGCTCTAATAGCCCCCGGAGAAATGTCCTTGATGAAAGCTATTCGATCGGCACGACTTGGTGAGCGGACGGGATTGTAACACCAGTCACCTTTACCTGGCCGATCTACCGGTTCCTGCGCTAACGCCGGGGACGCCGCGAGTGCAAAAGCTAATGCGAGAATCGAATAAAGACGCATCGTCATGGCACTAGCGCTGGGCATTGCGCCCGTGTCCCGTTCCAAAAAGCAAGTCCGCTTCCACCATACTGAGGCGGGAGTGGGCCGATGTTGATGTGATGCTGTGCAATTTGCATTATAATAGGAATAGGAAGTTGTAACGAATTAAGCGCGAAGCAGTTCGCCATAAATTCGTTACCGTTCTGGAGTACGAGGTGCCCACACTCATGTGATGCAGTAAACAACTGGATTAGCGGTGGCAGCATAAAGTACGTTTGTCCAAATGTTATTACGGGGTGCCCGAACGACGTCCAACTTGCGTGGGCGTAGAAAGGAGAGGGTCCAATCATCATTTGGACAGGAACGACATGACCAGTTTGAATGTTCGGCGCGTTACAGGGCGGGGCGTTTGGGATAGTCTGAGCCGAAGCATCCGTAGACGTCGCAGACTGCCCCGCGATGCCCATCATTAGCACTGTAGCGACCGAGAGCGTCCGCATTATCTCATCCAAGGCAACCAAGCCGCCGAGTTATTATTGCGTATAGGTGCATCTGTCGCTATAAGTACAACTGCTTATCAGCTCGCTATTCTGTAACGAAGCATCCCACAAATGGTCCCATACTTGTGTGCGCTAACTCGTTAAAGTGGTGTCGGCCAAAGCTGCAGCACGACCATCGCTGGCCAGCGGCATGGTAGCCCCCAGGCCACTTTCGTCGAACGCGGGCCCTCAGTTCTTGGCGACTGGGGGGCGGATAATGTCGCAAAGAGAGGGTGACGGTGCGATGGAATCGACGTCGAGATCCATCAAGCATCCGCGGCCGCCACAGGCGCGGCGAATTGCTTGGCGGCAGCGGACCTTCCTACTGAGGCCAAGTCTGGATGCCCATGAAGGCGGCATGACGCGCCCGTCTTGAGCCGGCGCGACGGAGGCACCGCGCAGTGCGCGTCACAGAACGCGTGAGGGCGTCGTCTCCCCTTGTCGGCTCCCCGCCCTCCCGTTCGTCCTAGGATCGGAAACGGCCGCACACGGCCCGTTCGATCGGAGGGACTGACATGCGCGTGATGGTGATCGTGAAGGCGACCGCCGACAGCGAGGCGGGGGCGATGCCTTCGACCGAGCTGCTCGAGGCGATGGGCAAGTACAACGAATTGCTGGTCGAGGCCGGGATCATGCTCGCCGGCGAGGGGCTGCATCCCTCCTCGAAGGGCAAGCGCGTCGCCTTCGACGGCGCCTCGCGCGTCGTGACCGACGGGCCGTTCACGGAGACCAAGGAGCTGATCGCGGGCTTCTGGCTCTGGCGGGTGAAGGACATGGACGAGGCGGTCGCATGGGCGAGGCGCTGCCCGAACCCGATGCCGGGGCCGAGCGAGATCGAGATTCGGCCGGTGTTCGAGGCCGAGGATTTCGGCGAGGCCTTCACGCCCGAGCTCGCCAGCCAGGAGGAGCGCCTGCGCGCGAAGATCGCGGAGGGGTGAGGGCGGGCGGACCGCCGCGGCCGTCGTTCCGGGCGTGTCCCGGAACCCATTGCCTCGGCGTATCGCAGGGCATGGCGGCGTGAGCGGGAATGGATCCCGGGACGGGCCCGGGATGACGGGGGAGGGTGATGGCGCCCGGACCGCCGCGGCCGTCGTTCCGGGCGTGTCCCGGAACCCATTGCCTCGGCGTGTCGCAGGGCAGGGCGGCGTGAGCGGGAATGGATCCCGGGACGAGCCCGGGATGACAGACGTGGAGCGCGCGCGTTGAGGGGCGAGCCCCCGAGCGCTCTGTCTCAGTCGAACAGGCTCGACACGCTCTCTTCGCTCGACGTGCGGGCGATCGCCTCGCCGATCAGGGTCGCGATCGAGATCACCCGGATGTTGCGGGCGACGCGGACCGCCTCCGTCGGCTGGATCGAATCCGTGATGATCAGCTCCTTGATGCGGCTCGCGGTGATGCGCGCGACCGCGCCGCCCGACAGCACCCCGTGGGTGAGATAGGCGTAGACGTCGCTCGCGCCCTGCGCGATCAGCGCCTCGGCGGCGTTCACCAGCGTGCCGCCGGAATCGACGATGTCGTCGACGAGGATGCAGGAATGGCCCTCGACGTCGCCGATGACGTTCATCACCTCGCTCTCGCCGGCGCGCTCGCGGCGCTTGTCGACGATCGCAAGCTGGGCGCCGATGCGCTTCGCGATCGCGCGCGCGCGCACCACGCCGCCGACGTCGGGCGACACCACCATGACGTTGTCGAGCGGCAGCCGCTCCTGGATGTCGCGCACCATCACGGGGGCGGCGAACAAATTGTCGGTCGGGATGTCGAAGAAGCCCTGGATCTGGCCGGCGTGCAGGTCGAGCGTCAGCACCCGGTCGGCGCCGGCCTGGGTGATCATGTTCGCGACGAGCTTGGCCGAGATCGGCGTGCGGCCGGAGGAGCGCCGGTCCTGACGGGCGTAGCCGAAATAGGGCATCACCGCGGTGATCCGCCGCGCCGAGGAGCGGCGCAGCGCGTCGATGATGATCAGCAGCTCCATCAGATGGTCGTTCGCGGGGAACGACGTCGACTGCACCACGAACACGTCCTCGCCGCGGACGTTTTCGAGGATCTCGACGAACACCTCCATATCCGCGAAGCGCCGCACGTTGCAGCGGGTCAGCGGCGTCGCGAGATAGGCGGCGATCGCCTCCGCGAGCGCGCGGTTGGAGTTGCCGGCGACGACCTTCATGCGACGTGTCCCGTAGGTCCAGGGCGGGGAGGAGGCGTAAGGTCCGGCCCGGAGCGCTGCGCTCTTAACAGCGATTCAAATGAGCCTCAACATGGCGGCCGAGGCGTTAAGCGACGGATTAACGACGGCCCTCGCGGCGGCGCGGACCGGATTCAAGCCTAAGGTTCGGTCAACGCGACGGCTGCGATCAGCCGCCCATAGTCCGGCTCGGCGCGGTGGGTCGCGCGGCGGAAGCTGAAGAACCGCGCCTCGTCGGAATAGGTGTCGAGGCCGAGATCGTCGACGGTTCCGACGCCGGCGCCCTCAAGCCGCGCGACGACGTAGCCGCCGAGGTCGAACAGCGCATGGCCGGGCCGCGCCGAGGGCGCGAAGAAGCGGGCGTTGTCAGGGTCGGCGGCGGTGAAGCGGGCGGCGAATTCCGGCCCGACCTCGTAGCTCGGCTGCCGGATGCAGGGCCCGAGCGCCGCGACCACGTCCCCCCGGCGCGCGCCGAGCCGCTCCATGGCGTCCAGCGTCGCCTCCAGCACCCCGCCGAACGCGCCCTTCCAGCCGGCATGCGCCGCGCCGACGACGCCGGCGTTGACGTCCGCGAACAGCACCGGCGCGCAATCGGCGACCGTGACGGCGGCGGCGAGCCCGCGCGTCGCGGTGACGACGGCGTCGACATGCGGGCTGTCGTCGCGCGTCCAGGGGCCGGTCGCGACCGCGACGTCGGCGGAGTGCACCTGCCAGGGAATCGCGAACCGGCCGGGCGCGAGCCCGAGCGCCGCCAGCATCCGCCGCCGGTTTTCGCGCACGGCCTCCGGATCGTCCCGCGATCCCAATCCGCCGTTCAGGCTGGCGTAGAGGCCCTGCGACACGCCGCCCTGCCGCGTGAAGAAGGCGTGCGCGACGCCGGGCAGGGCGGCGAGGGCGGCCGATTCGACGACGGGCACGGTCGGGGTCGCGGCGTCCATCGGGCGTCTCCTTGGGCTCAGGCGGGGCGCGGGTCGGCGAGGTCGAAGGCGGGCGGCGCGCCGAGGCGAGGATCGGCGAAGGCGAGCGCCTTGAACAGGGCGCCCATGCCGGTCGGCGCGCGGTCCGTCAGGCGCGCGACGGCGGCGGCGATTCCTGCGCGCTGGTCGGCCGTCGCCTGCGCCGAGAGCCGCTCCGCGCGGGCGGCGAGGCCGAGCCGCTCGAGCAGATCGGCCTGCGCGATCGGGCGGCTCACGGCCGCGCCGCGACCACGCGCCGCAAGCGCGAGCGCCGCGAAATCGACATGGGCGGTGAGGTCGGCCTCGCCGGGCGCCGCCAGCGGATCGACGAAGGCGTGGCGCGCCATCGCCTGCAGCGTGTCGCCGGCGCCGGAGACATAGCCGTAGTCGACGACGAGCCCCGCGCCGCCATGGCGCGCCATATGGTCCGCAAGGCTCGCCACGATGTCGAGCGCCGGCGCGCAGAGCTCGCGCAGGTCGCCCTCCGGGCAATCCGGCAGGGCGACGTCGGTCGGCGCATCCGGCGCGAGCCCCAAGCCGAGCTCGCCGCCGGGGCCGAGCCCCACCACCCGCTCGCGCCAGCCGTCGGCGATGCGCACGAACTGGCGGACAGGCAGGGCGTCGAAGAACTCGTTCGCGACCACGAGGAGGGGGAGGGGGCGCTTGCCCTCGGGGGGGGCGGCGTCCAGCGACTCATGGACCGAGTCCGCCCAGCGGACAGGAACGCCCGCCCCCTCCAGCGTCCGTGCCTGGACGGCGCGCAGCGTCGGGCTGGTCTCGACCAGCGTCACGTCGAGCGCTTCGCGAAAGCCGGGCGCCGCGCGGGCGGCGCGGAGCAAATCGGCCATCAGCGTGCCGCGGCCGGGGCCGAGTTCGACCAGAACGACCCGCGGCGGCGCGCCCATCGCCGCCCAAGCCTCGGCGCACCACAGGCCGATCAGCTCGCCGAACATCTGGCTGATCTCGGGCGCGGTCGTGAAGTCGCCGTCGGCGCCGAACGGATCGCGGGTCGCGTAATAGCCGAGCGTCGGATGGCCGAGGCAGAGCGCCATGTAGCGGGCGACGGAGATCGGTCCTTCGACCGCGATCAGAGACGCGATCTCGCGCCCGAGCGGGGTCATCCCGCGCTGCGACGCCGGAGCGCGAGCCCGATCAGCGCGAGGCCGATCAGAACCATCGGGATCGACAGCAGCATGCCCATGGTGAGCCCGCCGGCGAGGAAGCCGATCTGCGCGTCGGGCTCCCGGAACCGCTCGCCCACGATCCGCGCCACGCCGTAGCCCGCGACGAAGACGCCCGAGACCAGCCCCGGCCGCTTCAGCCCTCCGCCGCGCACGACGATCTGCACGAGGACGAACAGCACGAGGCCTTCGAGCGCGGCCTGATAGAGCTGGCTCGGGTGGCGCGGCTCCGAGCCGCCGGCCGGGAAGACCATGGCCCAGGGGACGTCGCTCGCCCGGCCGAACAGCTCGCCATTGATGAAGTTCGCGATCCGCCCGAAGAACAGGCCGACCGGCGCGACCGCGCAGGCGATGTCGAAGATCGGCAGGGCCGGAAGCCGCCGCGACCGCGCGAACAGGGCGACGCCCAGCGCCGCGCCGAGAAAGCCGCCATGGAAGCTCATGCCGCCGTGCCAGACCTTCAGAGCTTCGACTGGTTCGGCGAGGTAGTGCGCGGGGTCGTAGAACAGCACGTAGCCGAGGCGTCCGCCGAGGATGACGCCGAAGGCGACCCACATGATGAGGTCGTCGATCGCGACCGGCTCGGGCCGACGGACCGGACCCCAGAGCGCGTCGGCGCCGGCGATCCGTTTGGCGAGCCACCATCCGATCAGCAGCCCGGCGATGTAGGCGAGCGCGTACCACCGGATCGCGAGCGGCCCGATGGCGACGGCGACCGGGTCGACGATGGGAAACGGGATCGCGAACAGGGGCATCTGCGGCTCCGGACGGGCCGCGGCGTGATGGGCGGAGGGGGAAGGGGTGTCAAGCGTCGCCGCCTGACGCATGGCGACCGGGCAGGGCGCCGCCACACAAAAAAGCGCCGGGGACGGGCCCCGGCGCTCTTTCAGATCGGCGGCCGATCGGCCCGGCGTCAGCCCTGGTTGGCGTCGCTGCTGCGACTGGAGCCGGCGCCCTGGTTGGTCGCGCGATCGCGAACGTTCGCGCCACGGCCGCGATAGACGTCGGCGCCGCCCGCGACGGCCGCCACATAGCCCGCGTCCTGCGGCGCCCTGGACTGCTCCAGCGGCACGCCGCGCTCAACGGCCGACGCGGCGGCGTAGCCGGTGATCGTGTACTTGTCGACCGGGGCCGCTTCGGCGGCGGTGGCGGCCAGCGCGAGCGCGCCGACGGCGTAGATGAGCGTCTTCATATCCGTCTCCCATCAAGGATGGGCGTTGCAGGAATGCAGCGTCCTTCGGTGACGGTACAGATGTGACGTGCATCGCCGCGGAGAACCGGACGTTTCAAGCTCGCTGCCCTGCGCGTCGCGCACGGAACTTCCGGAGACAGGCGGATTATGAGCGACGCCACGAGGGCGGGAGCGGCTCGGCCCCCCGCCGCCAACTTGACGGCGATCAGCCGTTGTTGGCGTCCGACGAGCGGCTCGTGCCTGCGCCGATGTTCGGCGTCCTGTCGCGCGCCTCGGTCGAATTCTGATATTCGAAGCCCGCCGCCGGGCTCTCGCCGAGGGCCGGATGGGCCGTGCCGGCGCTCGGGCTCTCGTAGTAGCTCGCGGACGGACTGTAGCCGGCGGAGGAAGGGGCGGCCGCGCCCATCGCGTCCATCCGCACCGGGGCGGGCTCGGTGGTCCGGTACATGGTCTCGGCCTGAGCGACGCTCGCCGTGAGCGCCAGCGCGCCGGCGACTGCGATCAAAGTCTTCATTGTCGTGCTCCTGTGAGGCTGCAAAGCCGCGCATGTCGCGGCGGTCGAGCGTTCAGCTAAGGACGCGCGGGCGGTATTTGATTGTTCCATGGCCTCAATTCAGTTTGATCGGACCGTGAGCGTCCCGCTCGGCCGCGCTTGCGCCCGGCCTCCGGGGGCGCCATCTCAAAGCCGTGAATTTGGCAACTCCGGAGACACCGATGACCGAGACCCGCGGCCGCGTGTTCGACGAACTCGGACGCCTGATGACGGACGCCGCGGGCGCAGCCGCCGGCGTCCGGCGCGAGATCGAGACCCTGGGCCGCCAGCAGGTCGCCCGGATCATCGCCGATCTCGATCTGGTCCGGCGCGACGAGTTCGAGGCCGTCAAGGCGATGGCGAGCCGCGCCCGGGAAGAGAACGAGCGTCTCGAAGCCCGCATCGCGGCGCTCGAGGCGCGGCTCGACGCCGCCGAACCGGCGCAGGAGCCCGCTCCGGACGGGGCCCCGAAGGGATTTGATGACACGGTCGGGGATTAGTTGCGCCGGGGCCACAAATCCCCGGTGTGCAGCGCGGCAATTCGCGCCCTATACTGAATGTGGCGGCTCGAATCGCCGGGACTCTGACCCGGCGCGCCTCGGAGCCGCGGTTGGCGGGCCGTCCTGGCCCGTCCGTCACGCGTAACGTCGTTCCCACGCCCGCGCAGCGGGCCTCACCCCGGGAGGAGCTCATGGCTCTCATCGACGTGGACGCCGATCGCCAGGCCCATCCTGTCGACACGATCGAACGCATCGCGACGTTGAACGACTGGTCCTTCGACCGGTCGGGCGACGACGAGATCACGATCTCCGTCGACGGGTCATGGTCCGACTACCACGTGTCTCTCACGTGGATGGGCGACCTGGAGTCCCTTCACCTCGCCTGCGCCTTCGATCTCAAAGTCCCCGATCGCCGCAAACCGGAGGTTCTTCAACTGCTGACGCTTGTGAACGAGCAGATGTGGCTCGGTCACTTCGATCTGTGGAGCCAGGAGGGGGTGATCGCGTATCGCCATACCCTTCTGCTGTCCGGCGGCGCGGAGGCGAGCGCCCCGCAATGCGAAGCGCTGCTCGAGGCCGCCATCGAGGCCTGCGAACGCCATTACCAGGCGTTCCAGTTCGTGGTCTGGGCGGGCAAGACCGCAAAGGAGGCCATGGAGGTGGTGGCCTTCGAAACGGTGGGGGAGGCGTGACGACCACGAACCCTAAGTGAACGCGCATTACTCCGGGCCGCTCGAGGCGGGCGGCCCGGTTCTGCTGATCGGCGCGGGCAAGATGGGCGGCGCGCTGCTCGACGGCTGGCTCGCGAGCGGGCTCGATCCGAAATCCGTCTTCGTCATCGATCCCGCGCTGCCGGACCCGAGCGTCGACAGGCTCCGGAAGATCGGCTGCACGCTCGGACCCCAGTCCGGCGACCTCTCCGGCCCCGCCGCGATCGTGCTCGCGGTCAAGCCGCAGATGGCGGACGCCGCGCTGCCGCCGGCCGCGGCCTTCGCGGGACCGAAGACGGTCGTCATCTCCATCATGGCCGGCACGACGCTCGCCACTCTCGGCGCGGCGTTCCCTGAGGGTCAGGCGATCGTCCGGGCGATGCCGAACACGCCGGCCGCGATCGGCCGCGGAGTCACCGGCTGCTTCGCCGGTCCGGCGACGACCGAGGCGCAGCGGTCCCTGGCCGAGCGCCTGCTCAAGGCCGCCGGCGACGTGATCTGGGTCGATCGCGAGGAGCTGATCGACGCGGTCACCGGCGTGTCCGGCTCCGGCCCGGCCTATGTTTTTCTGCTCGTCGAGGAGTTGGCTAAGGCGGGGGTCGCCGCCGGCCTTCCCGCCGAGCTCGCCGAGACGCTCGCCCGCAAGACCGTCGAGGGCTCGGGGGAGCTGCTGCGGCGATCGGCCGAGCCGCCGGCGATCCTGCGCCGCAACGTCACCTCGCCCAACGGCACGACCGCCGCGGCGCTCGACGTGCTGATGGCCGAGGACGGGCTCGGGCCCCTCATGTCTCGCGCCGTCGCGGCCGCCACCAAACGGGCGCGCGAGCTCGCAGGCTGACGCCGCCCGCGTCGCGACGCGACTCGCCTTGGAAGCGACGCCGTTTGCGCCCTATCTTCTTCGACGCCACGCCCATCGTTCCGAGGAGCTCCGCCATGGCGCCGCGCCCGCCCAAAGCCGCCGTCTCCGACGCCGACGAGCCCAAGCCCTCCGCGGCGGCCGCCGCCCCCAAGGCGGCGAAGGCCGCGGCCGGCGATCCGCGCGACGCGATCGTCGACGCGCTGCTCGCGCTGCTCGCCGAGCGGCGCTGGTCGGAGATCGGGCTGTTCGACATCGCGGAGCGGGCCGGCGTGTCGCTCGCCGAGCTCCGCGGGCTGTTTCCGTCCAAGGGCGCGATCGTGGCGGGCTTCGTCCGCAAGATCGACCTCGACGTGCTCAGCCACGACGTCAAGGACATGGCGGACGAGCCGGCGCGCGAGCGCCTGTTCGACGTGCTGATGCGGCGGTTCGAGGCGCTCGCCCCCTATCGCGACGCGCTGAGGTCGATCCGAAGCGGTCTGCGCATGGACCCGATGGGCGCGGCCGCGATGAACCAGGTCGCGGTGTCCTCGATGCAGTGGATGCTGGCCGCAGCCGGCGTGCCGGAAGCCGGGCCGCTCGGGACGGCGCGGGCGCAGGGGCTGGTGCTCGTGACTGCGCGCGTCTTCGAGACGTTCCTGAACGACGACGACGAGGGCCTCGCCCGGACGATGAAGGCGCTCGACGAGGAGCTGCGCACGGCCGAACGCGTGGCGCGCGCCGCAGGCGACGTCGAGCGAATGACCGCTCCGTTCCGCGACGCCGTCGGGCGCGTCTTCGGCCGCGCGACCGGGCGGCGCTCGACGCCGGACGACGACGTCGCGACCGCCGCATGAGCGAGGCTGGCCCCGTCGCGCCCATAGGCTTCGACGATTTCCTGAAGGTCGACATCCGCGTCGGCGTGGTGGTCGAGGCGGAGCCTTACCCCGAGGCGCGCAAACCCGCGCTCAAGCTCAGGATCGATTTCGGCCCGGAGATCGGGGTGAAGCGGTCCTCCGCGCAGATCACGAAGCACTACGCGCCGGAGACGCTGGTCGGAAAACAGGTCGTGGCGGTCGTGAATTTCCCGCCGCGGCAGATCGGCAAGTTCATGTCCGAGGTGCTGACGCTCGGCGTGCCCGATTCCGACGGCGAGGTGGTCCTGCTGTCCCCGACCCTCGAGGTTCCGGCCGGAGGGCGGATGTTCTGAGACGCGCCGTCGTTCCGGGCTCGTCCCGGAACCCATTGCCGCCGCGGGCGATCGACCTGGCGCGAGGCGTTTATGGATCCTGGGACAAGCCCAGGATGACGGAAAGGGGGCGGGGCGCCGCGCTTGCGGACGCTCACGCCGGGACGGACACCACCGCGCGCAATCCTCCCAGCGGACTCGATTCCAGCGTGACGTCGCCGCCATGGCTGCGGGCGATGTCGCGGGTGATGGCGAGGCCGAGGCCCGACGAGCCGCCATGCTTGTCCTGGCTGCGGGCCTCGTCGAGACGCAGGAAGGGGCGGAACGCCTCCTCGCGCTTGTCGGCGGGAATGCCCGGCCCGTCGTCGTCGATGCGGATCTCCAGTCTGCGGCCGTCATGGATCGCGGTGATGACGATGCGGGTGGCGTAACGGGAGGCGTTGGCGACGAGGTTCTGCAGGCAGCGGCGAAAGGCCTGGGGGCGCACGATGGCGAGCGGCTCGCCATGAGCCTCGACGCTCGCGGTCGCGCCGTGGGTCTCGGCCGCGCGCTTCAGGTCTTCGAGAAGCTGCGGCACGTCGGTCGGCTCCGCCGCCTCGCCGGCGTCGCCGCGCACGAAGGCGATGTAGGCCT
The DNA here is from genome assembly GCF_049446035.1 of Hansschlegelia sp. KR7-227. Lineage (NCBI taxonomy): Bacteria > Pseudomonadati > Pseudomonadota > Alphaproteobacteria > Hyphomicrobiales > Methylopilaceae > Hansschlegelia > Hansschlegelia sp. KR7-227. Next base: position 24,627 of record NZ_JBMSEA010000002.1, on the reverse strand, counting down.
CCAGCATCCGCGACATCTCCTCGACGTCGCTGTTGAGATCCGCGACCTCCGGTCCGTCGCCGAGCAGCGCGAGCTCGAGCTGGAAGCGGGTCAGAATGGTCCTGAGATCGTGGCTGACGCCGGCGAGCATGGTGGTGCGCTGCTCGATCGAGCGTTCGATGCGGTCGCGCATGGCGATGAAGGAGGCAGCGGCGAGCCGCACCTCGCGCGCGCCGCGCACCTGGAACTCCGGCCCTTCGCGGCCCTTGCCGAAGGCGTCGGCCGCGTCGGCGAGCGCGAGGATCGGCCTCATCTGCGCGCGCAGGAAGAGGATCGCGATCACGATCAGCACGAGCGAGGCGCCGACCATCCAGAGGATGAAGATGTGGCTGTTGGAGGCGTAGGTCTGGTTGCGCTTGGCGAGCACCTTCATGACGGCGTCGTCGAGCTGGATGCGGATCTCGACGAAATTGGAGCGGCCGACCGTGTCGATCCAAAACGGCCGTTTCACCTCGTCGGAGATCTGCTTCGAAAGCTGCTCGTCGAGGATCGAGAAGAACGGGCGGGGACGGGCGGGCGGCAGCGTCTGTCCCGGCAGAAACTCGACGTTCAGCGACAGTCGCTCGCGGGCGATGCGCACGAGCTGCGCCTCGTTCTCCGCCGAGCGGTTCGCGAGCCTCAGCTCGATGAGCGCGGCGATGTCCTGACCCACGGCGGTCGAGAGGCGCTTGGTCACCTGCTCGTAGTGCCGCTCCATGAACACGAAGGCGAGGATGCCCTGCAGCAGCACCATCGGCGCGATGATGATGATCAGCGACTGCGTGTAGAGCCCGCGGGGAATCCGGCGGCGCAGCCAGCCGATCGGACCGGTCTTGGGCAGGTTCATTCGTCGGCGAGCAGGCGATAGCCGAGCCCGCGCATGGTCTGCAGCAGGATCGGGTTCGCCGGGTCCGCCTCGATCTTGCGGCGAAGCCTGGTCACGACCACGTCGACCGCGCGATCGCCGGGGGCGGCGTCGTCTCCGGCGATCGCCGAGCGCGGCACGGTCTGGCCCGGTCGCTCGGCGAGGGCCGCCAGCAGGTCGCGTTCGCGGTCTGTGAGCCGCACCACCTCGTCGCCGCGCTTCAGCTCGCCGCGCCCGCGGTGGAAGCTGAAGGGGCCGAAGCGGACCTCCGGCGCGGACGCGGCGCCCGAAGGTCCCGCGCCCGCCCGGCGCAGGATGCCGCCGACCCGCAGCAGCAGCTCGCGCGGGTTGAAGGGCTTGGCGAGATAGTCGTCCGCGCCGCTCTCGAGACCTGCGATGCGGTCGTCGGTCTCGGTCCGCGCCGTCAGCATCAGGATCGGCACCGGCGAACGCGCCCGCACCGCGCGCGCGAGGTCGAGGCCGTTCTCGCCCGGCATCATGACGTCGAGCACCAGCAGGTCGAAGGCGAGCTGGTCGAGCTTCTGACGCGCCTCCGCGGCCGAGGCCGCCACCGTCACGCGGTAGCCGTTCGAGCCCAGAAACTTGTGCAGCAGCGTGCGGATGCGGCTGTCGTCGTCGACGACGAGGAGATGCGGCGCGTCGTCGGCGAGCGGCTGCATGCTGGCGGCGGCGAGCGCCATCGGCTCAGCTCCGCCCGGTCGGCGGGCGCGCGCCGGTCAGCCTCGCGACCTTGGGGCGCTCCTCGGGGTCGATGATCTCGAACAGGAATCGGCGGATCGCGTCGGCCTCCTGCTTGTCGCAATGCGCCAACGCTCGGGAGACGCGACGGGTCTGCAGCTGCGCCAATTGCCGGGCGAGACGATCGCCGCGCTCGGTCACGTAGAGCAGCCGCTGCCGGCGGTCGGCGGCGCCTTCGCGCTGCACGATGAAGTCCTTTTCGACGAGCTCGCGCAACACGCGGCCGAGGCTCTGCTTGGTGATCTTCAGGATGTCGAGCAGCTCGGTGACCCGGAGGCCGGGATTGCGGTCCACGAAATGCAGCACTCGGTGGTGCGCCCGGCCGAAGCCGTAGCCGATCAGCGCCTCGTCCGGGTCGCGGACAAAGTCGCGATAGGCGAAGAACAGGAGCTCGATGACGTCGAAGGCGGGAGCGGCCGCCTCCTCGTCCGGATTCGCCTCGCCATTCGGGCGAGCCATGCGGGCGTCAACCGAAATTACGTCAGTCATGTTGACTTAATTCGATCCTGTCGTCACAGTGCCGGCCGCTCGCGCGTCGGTCGGCGCGGGAGATGCGCGGAATCGTCCGCGCAAGCCCCGACGTCGAGCCGGGACGATACCGGCTCCGGGGCGGCGACGCAAAACGCACTGCGCGGTTGCGTCCGTCCCGCGATCGCTGGATCGTAGGCGCAAGACGCCATTGGACATCACGCCGCGTCGGAAGCCCGCTTCCGGCGCCGAAGCTTTCAGGAGCCGAAAATGGCCGACGCCGCCCAGCCCTTCGACCAGCGCGACGGGTTCATCTGGTTCGACGGGGCGTTCACGCCCTGGGCTGACGCCAAGGTGCATGTCCTGACGCACGGCCTGCACTATGCGAGCGCGGTGTTCGAAGGCGAGCGGGCCTATGGCGGCGTCATCTTCAAGATGCGCGAGCACAATCAGCGCCTGATCGACTCCGGCAAGCTGCTCGGCTTCGACATTCCCTACACGGTCGAGGAGATCGACCGGGCCTGCGTCGAGACGCTGGCGAAGCAGGGCTTCGAGGACGCCTATGTTCGACCCATCGCATGGCGCGGCAGCGAGATGATGGGCGTCGCGGCCCAGAACAACACGATCCACCTCGCGATCGCGGTGTGGCAGTGGCCGAGCTATTTCGACCCGGCCGAGCGCCTGAAAGGCATCCGGATCGACCTCGCCGAGTGGCGCCGGCCCGACCCGCGGACCGCGCCCTCCAAGGCCAAGGCGACCGGCCTCTACATGATCTGCACGCTGTCGAAGCACGCCGCCGAGCGGAAGGGCTATGCCGACGCGCTGATGCTCGACTGGCGCGGCCAGGTCGCGGAATGCACCGGCGCCAACGTGTTCTTCGTGAAGGACGGCAAGCTGCACACGCCGACGCCGGATTGCTTCCTCGACGGCATCACGCGCCGCACGGTGATCGGCCTCGCCAAGGCCCGCGGGATCGAGGTGATCGAGCGCGCGATCCTGCCTGAGGAGCTCTCCTCCTTTGAGGAGTGCTTCATCTGCGGCACGGCCGCCGAGGTCACCCCGGTCTCCGAGATCGCTCAGTGGCGCTTCACCGTCGGCGAGATCACCAAGACTCTCATGAACGACTATGCCGCGGCCGTGCGTCCGCCGGCCAAAACCGCGGAAGTCGCCGCGGCCTGACGCGGGGTCGGCGTAAAAGCGCCGTCGGAACGGGCGTCGGGGGAAAGCGGCTGCGGTTGGCGCCGCGCCGTCAGCCCGGCCGTCTCCGGGCCGCGATGAGCCGGGCGAGGCGGGCTTCCATGCTCTCGGCGCCGCGGACGGCTTCGGCGTTCGCGACGAGTTCGGCGAGCCGCTTCGGCTCGGCGGCGATCGCGATCGCGATCAGCGAACCGGCGTCATGCGCGATCAGCGCGCCGATGCGCGCCAGGATCGCGGCGCTCGGGATCATCGTCCCGAACCAGACGCCGGGAATGGCGTGCAGCCCGGCCTGCGGGATGTTGAGATGCAGCGCGTGCAGGGCGATCTCGGTGCAGGTCGCGAGCGCGTAGAGACCCGCAAGCGCCGTCAGGTAGTTCATCGCCTTGTCGACGCCGAGCTCGGTCGCGCCCTTGTTCAGCACGCCCCAGGCGAAGCCCGCCGCCGTCAGCGCCGAGATCATGCTCCAGGAGATCGCGACCACGAAGGCGTAGAGCGAGGCGGTCTCGGGCCGGCCGGCGCCCAGCAGAGCTTCGACCCGCGCGTCGGTCGTTCCCTGCATCAGCCAGGACACCTGAGGAGCGTAGGCCCCGACGACCTGGCTGAGGTCGCGTCCCGCCCCGACCACCAGCACGGCCGCGATCACCGCGTAAGCGCCGACGATCAGGCCAGTGGTCGTCCGGAACGTGAATCCGCGGCTCATTGCGCGATCCTAGGGCGGAGCGGGCGCCGCGGCGACGTTGATGTTTCGTTAGGGTTAACGGTTGGCGTGGTGTTCGCCGCCACACGCGTCAGTCGTGGGCCCACCGCTTGACCGCCTCATCGTCGGAGCCTTTCGCGGCCACCCAGGCGGCGCCCTCTTCGGTCTCCTCGCTCTTCCAGAACGGCGCGGAGCTCTTGAGGTAGTCCATCATGAAGGACGCCGCCTCGAAGGCCGCGGCGCGGTGGGCCGACAGCGCGACCACGAGGACGATCGGCTCGCCGGGCAGAATGCGTCCATGGCGATGGATGACGAGGAGATCGGCGAGCGGCCAGCGCACGCGCGCCTCCGCCTCGATGCGGCCGAGCTCGTCCTCGACCATGCCGGGATAGTGCTCGAGCGTCAGGGCGATGAGCTTCGCGCCGGAATCGGCGCGGTCGCGGCAGAGCCCGGAGAATGTGACGACGGCGCCCGCGTCGGTCCGCCCGTTCGTCAGCGCGGCGACTTCGGCGCCGAGATCGAACGGTTCGCGCTGCAGCCTCACGGCCATGGGGCGCTCAGCCCCCGGTCATTGGCGGAAAGAAGGCGATCTCGCCGGCGCCGGCGATCGGCTGGTCCGGCCGGGCGTGCCGCTTGTCGATCGCGGCGCGGATCGAGGGGCCGGCCTCGAAGGCGTGCTCATATTCGGGACCCCGGGTCCGGAGCCATGCGACCAGGTCGGCGACCGTCGTCACCGTCGCCGGCGCCTCGGTCTCCTCCTCGGCGCGGCCGACCCGCTCGCGCACCCAGGCGAAATATTTGAGCTTCATTCCGGCGGATCCTCGAGCACGTAGCGCAGGCCCGCCCGGAAATAATCATAGCCGGTGTAAAGCGTAAGGAGGGCGGAGAACCACAGCAGCGCGAGGCCGATGTCGGTGTTGTGCGGCAGCACGCCGTCTCCCGCAGGCCCCGCCAGCAGGAAGCCGATCGAGACCAGCTGCGCCGTGGTCTTCCATTTGGCGAGCTGGGTGACCGGCACGCTGACGCGCAGCTCCGCCAGGAACTCGCGGAGCCCCGAGACCAGAACCTCGCGACAGAGAATCACCACGGCGGCCCACAGCGACCAGCCGGTGATGGTGTTCACCGCGCAGAGCATCAGCAGGCAGGCGGAGACCAGCAGCTTGTCGGCGATCGGGTCGAGCATGCGTCCGAGCGGCGAGGACTGCGCCCAGATGCGCGCAAGATACCCATCGAGGAAATCGGTGACGGCGGCGACCGTGAACAGGCCGAGCGCGGTCCAGCGCGCCGTGTCGCCGCCCACGAACAGGCAGCCGCACACCAGCGGCACGATGAAAATCCGGCCGTAGGTCAGTATGTTCGGCAGGCTCAGCGCATGGACGCGTGACGGATTTGGCGCGCGCCTCATGCGGCGGCCGCCGATCGGTTCGAGATGGCTCTCGGAGCTCATGCGGGGCTCAGTCGCGTCACTGCGGTCAAGTCCGCGCGACGTGACCACGCGACCCTCCGCGCGTCAACACGAGATCGCGCAACGCCGCGGCCGCCGCGGCCAAGCCCCACGCACGACGCCTTGAGAACCGGGCGGCGGCGGCCGCGCGTCACGACCCGCGCTCGTGGAAGAAGTCGTAGATCGCCTTCGCCATCGTCTTGCTGACGCCGGGCGCTTTCTCGAGATCGGTCAAGCCGGCCCGCGCCACCGCCTTTGCGGTTCCGAAATGGCCGAGCAGCGCGCGCTTGCGGGTCGGGCCGATTCCCGGCACCTCGTCGAGGGGGTTGGCGACGAACTCCTTCGAGCGCTTGGCCCGGTGGGCGCCGATCGCGAAGCGATGCGCCTCGTCGCGCAGGCGCTGGAGATAGTACAGCACGGGGTCGCGCGGCGGCAGCCGGAACGGCGACCTGCCTGCGACGAAGAAGGTCTCGCGGCCGGCCTCGCGGTCCATGCCCTTGGCGACGCCGACGAGCGGCACGCCCTCGATCCCGAGCTCGGCCAGCGCCTCGCGCGCCACCTTCAGCTGGCCTTCGCCGCCGTCGATCAGCACGAGGTCCGGCCAGGGCGCGGCGTCGCCCGCCGCCCGGCCTTCGGCGTCGCGCGGCGACTCCCTCTGCAGCCGGGCGAATCGCCGGCGCATCACCTGTCGCATCATGGCGGTGTCGTCGCCCGGGGTCAGATCCTCCGGCCGGATGTTGAACTTGCGATACTGGTTCTTGGTGAAGCCCTCCGGACCGGCGACGATCATGCCGCCGACCGCCGCCGTCCCCATGATGTGGCTGTTGTCGTAGACCTCGATCCGCTGAGGCGGGGCGGGGAGGCCGAACGCCTCGGCGACGCCCGCGAGCAGCTTGCTTTGGCTCGAACTCTCCGCAAGCCGGCGGCCGAGCGCCTCCCGGGCGTTGGCGTGGGCCCGGAGGACGAGATCCCGCTTCTCGCCGCGCATGGGGACGCTGACCTCGACGCGGCGGCCGGACTTGATCGTGAGAGCTTCGGCGAGAAGCGCCCGGTCCTCCGTCTCCTCCGAGAGCAGCACGAGACGCGGCGGAGGGTTGTCGTCGTAGAACTGCCCGAGAAAGGCCCCGAGGATCTCCCGCGGCTCCAGGGACCTGTCCGCCTTCGGAAAATAGGCGCGCGCGCCCCAGTTCTGGAACGACCGGAAGAAGAACGCTTCTACGCAGGACTGCCCGCCTTCGGCGTGGATCGCGAAGACGTCGGCCTCCTCGACCGTGCGCGGGTTGATCCCCTGGTGCGACTGGATGGCGGCCAGCGCGGCCAGGCGGTCGCGATAGACCGCCGCGCGCTCGAAATCGAGCGCGTCGGAGGCCGCCGCCATGGCCTCGTTCAGCTCGTCCTTCACCTTGCCGCTCTTGCCGGACAGGAAGTCGCGCGCCTCGGCCACCAGCTCGGCGTAGTCGTCGAGCGCGATCTCGCCGGTGCAGGGCGCGGAGCAGCGCTTGATCTGGAACAGCAGGCAGGGGCGGGCGCGGCCCTCATAATAGCTGTCGGAGCAGGAGCGCAGCAGGAAGGCGCGCTCGAGCGCGTCGATCGTGCGGCCGACCGCGCCGGCCGAGGCGAAGGGACCGTAATAGTCGCCTTTCCGCGTCCGCGCGCCGCGGTGCTTGACGACCTGGGGCGCCGGATGGTCGGTCGCGAGCAGGATGTAGGGGAACGATTTGTCGTCCCGCATCAGCACGTTGAAGCGGGGCCTGAGCCGCTTGATGAGGTTCGCCTCGAGCAGCAGCGCCTCGGTCTCCGTCTCGGTCGAGACGAACTCCATCGAGGCGGTTTCGGCGATCATCCGCGCGATGCGGGTGTTGTGGCCGAGGCCTCGGGCGTAGGAGGTGACGCGCTTCTTCAGCGACCGCGCCTTGCCGACATAGAGAACGTCGCCTTTGACGTCGAACATCCGGTAGACGCCCGGTCCGTTCGGAAGGTGCTTCAGCTGGGCGCGGATCGCCGCGACCCCCCGCCTCAGCGCTTCGGGCGCGGCGTCGCCGTCGTTCTCCGGGTCGGGAAGGACGGTCTCGAGATCATTGATGTCGTCGGGCTCGTCCGTGGCGGACGGCGGGCTGTCGCGTTCGGTCATGGGTCCCTGGCGGCGATCCGGAATCACGGTCGCCGCGCGCCAATCTAGGGGCGCGCGCGCCGCTTCGCGAGGCGCCGGGCGGTCATTCGCCGACGCCGTCCACGTCGGGCGTCGCCCAGGCGAGGTGTTGTCCGCCGTCGACCGGCAGCATCACTCCGGTCACGCTCTCGGCCTCGAGCAGGAACAGGACGGCGGCCGCGATCTCCTCGGGCGTCGGGCCGCGGCCGAGGGGAACGGCGGCCGACTGGCGGGCGAAGTCGTCCGCGCTCTGCCGCCGACTGGGCAGGGTCGGGCCTGGCCCGACGCCGACCACGCGAATGCGCGGGCTGAGCGCCTGCGCCAGGGTCATGGTCGCCGCGAGCAAAGCGGACTTCGCCACCGTGTAGGACAGGAACTGCGGGGTCGGCTTCAGGACCCGCTGGTCGATCACGTTGACGACGCAGCCGCGCGCCTGCGCCGGCAGGGCCGCCGCGAAGGCCTCCGCCAGGAACACCGGCGCCCTCAGATTGACCGCCATGTGGCGGTCCCAAAGCGCCGCGTCGAGGCGGCCGACGGCGTCATGCTCGAACACAGCTGCGTTATTGATCAGCGCCGTGAGCGGCCCGACGGCGGCCGCGGCGTCCTCCAGCAGGCGCGCCGGCGCCTCGGGATCGGCGAGGTCCGCCTGGACCACCACCGCATGTCCGCCGCCTGCGACGATGGCCGCCGCCACAGCCTCCGCGGCGGCCTCGGAACCGTGGCGATGAACGGCGACCGCATAGCCCGCGCGCCCGAGAGCGCGCGCGATCGCGGCCCCTATCCGCAGCCCGCCGCCGGTGACCAGAGCGGCCTTCGAGGGGGCTGCGCCGGGCTGGCGGATCGGCGCGTCGACGTCTGTCGGCAAGGGCGGAAACCACTGGAGGAGCGGGGACGGCGATCCTAGCACGGCGCCGGTCCTCGACGGGCTGCGGGCCGGTGTTGCCAATTGATCACGCGCGGCCAGGCCATATTTCAAACGAGGCGTCGCCACATTGCTGCGCGAAACGCCCCGTTATTGGGCTCACTGCGACGTGACCGGGAAGCTTCGCGCAACCGCGGGAACCAATCGCAGCGGATCCGCGTTTGACGTCCGACCGACGTTGGGGGTCCGACCGCTTCAGGCGGTTTGTGGGAGTCGAGTTATGACACGGGGATTGTGGCTCTTGAGCGCGGCGATCGCGCTGACGGCGGCAGGGACGGCTTCGGCCGCCGACCTGTCGGCGTATGAGCCTGCGCCCGCGGCCGCCGTTCCGTCCTTCAGCTGGAGCGGTCCCTATGCGGGCGTCCAGGCTGGCTATGACTGGTACGAGGCGGACAACAAGGTCGGCGGCTTCTCGCCCGGGACCAAGCCGAACGGGTTCTCCATCGGCGGCTACGCCGGCTACAACCACCAGTTCGACAACTCTCCGATCGTTCTCGGCGTCGAAGCCGACATCAACTATTCCGACGCCAAGGCGGACCGCGGCACGCGCGCCTTCGGCGGGGCGGGCATCGAAAACGACATCGGCTGGAACGGCGCCGTGCGCGGCCGCCTCGGCTACGCCTTCGACCGCTTCCTGGTCTACGGCGCGGGCGGGCTCGCTTACGCCGAGCACGAGATCAAGGGCAAAGGCGTCGGCGGTTCGGACGACACCATCGCCGTAGGCTGGACGATCGGAGGCGGCGTCGAAGCGGCGCTCACCGACAATGTCAGCGCGCGCGTCGAGTATCGCTATTCCGATTTCGGGACCGACTCCTTCAGCGTGGCCGGCAGCCGCGTGAAGTCCGACGTCACGGACAACCGGGTTCTGCTGGGGCTCGGGTATAAATTCTCAACAGGCTGGTGATCGCGTTCGCGTGAGCGCGGCGCGTCAGTTGTCTGGGAGTCGAGAGATCGCACGGGTTTGTGATCTCTTAGGTCGCGGTTAGTAATCGTGGCCAAAATGTGGGTTCACGCTTAAGTAAGGGTGTGACTGATAAGTCACTTAACAGGCTTAAGAGCGATCCGCATCTATCGAGTACGCGGCTCACGCGTTACATCGGGGCCAGAAACAGGAATTGAGGTTTACGTCATGATCCGCAAAATCGTTCTCGGGGCTGCTTCGGTCGCCGCTCTCGCTCTCTCCGTCCCGGCTGCGCAGGCTGCGGATCTCCCGGCCTACGAGCCGGCTCCCGCCATCGCCGCTCCGGTGCCGTCCTTCTCCTGGACCGGCCCCTACATCGGCGCCCAGGCCGGCTACGGCTGGGGTCGCGCGTCCGACATGAAGAACAACGGTTGGATGGTCGGCGGCTATCTCGGCTACAACGTCCAGCTCGACAACTCGCCGGTCGTGTTCGGCATCGAGACGGACCTGAACTTCGCCGACATCGACGGCGACGCTCGCCGTCGTGGCTTCACGACCAAGCTGAACAGCGACTGGAACGGCGCCACCCGCGCCCGCGTCGGCTACGCCTTCGGCCGCTTCCTCGTGTACGGCGCCGGCGGCATCGCCTACGCCGACCGTGAGTTCAAGCGCTTCGGCGACAAGGACAGCAAGACTGCGGTCGGCTGGACGGTCGGCGGCGGCGTCGAGTCGGCTGTGACCGACAACGTCACGGTTCGCGCGGAATACCGCTACAACGACTACGGCAAGGACAAGTTCGACGTCAGCGGCGTGTCCTACAAGTCGGGCGCGACCGAGCACCGCATCATGGGCGGCGTCGCCTACAAGTTCAACTCGCCGTTCTGAGGCGACGACTCGTCCTTCGGGACGAATTAGTTGAACGGAAGAACCCCGCGATGAAAATCGCGGGGTTTTTCTTTAGGGTCGATCAACCTTTACGTCTTGCTAAGACTCCCCCCGCTAAGGTCGTCGTCAACGCCGATGGCCGCCCCGGGCAGGACGGCCGGCGTCTGAAACCGCCCCTGTGTCGCGTACCGGATGCCCCCGTCCGGGCTGTTGAGTATCGAGGACTTCTGTGATGCGTAACCTTCTCGTCGCCTCCACGGCCGTCGCCGCCGTCGTTCTGGCCGCCCCCGCCGCTTTCGCCGCCGACCTGCCGATGTACGAGCCGGCTCCGGCCTACGCCGCGCCCGCCCCGGCGTCGTCGCCCTGGACCGGCGGCTATGTCGGCGCCCAGGCCGGCTACTCCTGGGGCCACGCCCACAACAAGTCGGGCGCGCCCAAGACCCATCCGGACGGCCCGACCGTCGGCGCTTACGCCGGCTACAACATGCAGTTCGACAATTCGCCGGTCGTCGTCGGCGTCGACACCGACATCAACTACGACACCGCCGACGCAAAGCGGAACTTTGCGGGCGGCACGGCGCGCATCAAGAACGAGCAAACCTGGTCCGGAGCGACCCGCGGCAAGATCGGCTATGCGATGGACCGCGTGATGGTCTATGGCGCCGGTGGCGTCGCCTACGCGGGAGAGAAGGTCTCGGCGCGCGTCGGGCCGGCCTCGGGCTCCGACAGCAAGACGGCCGTCGGCTGGACCGCCGGCGGCGGCGTCGAGGCGCTCGTGTCCGAGAATCTGACCGCCCGCGTCGACTATCGCTACAACGATTACGGCACGGAGAAATTCAAGGTCGGTGGCGGAACCGTGAAGTCCGACCTGACCGAGAATCGCGTCACCGCCGGCGTGGCCTACAAGTTCAGCGGCTTCTGAGCGCGACGCTCCAAGACCGATGCTGACGACGACCCCGCGGCCTCACGGCCGCGGGGTTTTTTCGTCGTGCGCGCGTCATTAAGGATTTGTTGACTGCGCGCACTTTTAGGTCGGGCGGAGAGGTTTCCTTAACCGTCCCGGCGCCTCGGTCCCATAGCGTTAAACGCCGGAATAGGTCGGGACCCGCCCGACGCGCCAGAGTGTTTTCCCGCCCATGACGCGCCCATGAGACGTTCGATCGCCTCACTGGTCCTGCCGGCGCTCCTGTGGACCGCCGGCGTCGGGACGGCAAGCGCGGGCGACGTCGCGGTCGATTCCGCGGCTCTCGACTGGAGCGGGCCGTGGATCGGCCTTCAGACCGGCCTCGGCGATCTCGCCGGAGACGAGCCGTTCCTCGGCGTCGCCGCGGGCTACACGTTCCAGTTCGACCGCGTCGTGCTCGGGGTCGACGGCGAAATCGCAGGCGGCGGCGTCGATGCGCGGCGCTTCGGCGGTCGTTACGAGGTCGAGGCCTTGGGCGCCATTCGGGCGCGCATCGGATACGCCTTCGACCGTTTCGTCGCCTATGGCGCGGCCGGCGTCGCCTTCGCGTCCGCGGAGTTCGCCCGCGCCGGGGACAGCGACCGCGAGACGCATTTCGGCTGGACGGTGGGGGCCGGCCTCGAGGTCGCGCTGGCGGGCGGCGTCAGCGCGCGGCTCGAATATGTCTATGTCGATCTCGACCGCGCCCGGTTCGACGCCGCCGGCGGCGCGTCCTTCGCGCCGTCAGGCGGGCTTGCTCGCGTCGGGCTCAATTACCGGTTCTGACGCCTCTCCTCCGCCGTCTCCTGTTTGCCGCCGCCGCCCGCGCTATAAACCGACGGGCACGGGGCATCGACGGAAGGAACTGACATGGGCGTGTTCGACTTCATTAAGGACGTCGGCGAAAAGCTGTTCGGCGCGAGCGAGGCCCAGGCGGCCCCCGCCGACAAGGTCAAGGAGGAAATTCTCAAGCACGGGCTCGACGCCAAGGATCTTGAGGTCAACGTCTCCGGCGACACGATCAAGATCACCGGCACGGCGCCGTCGAACGAGATCCGCGAGAAGATCATCCTCGCCGCCGGCAACACGCTCGGAACGTCCAAGGTCGAGGAGGACATCAAGGTCCCGAGCGACGAGGCGCCGTCGAAGTTCTACACCGTCAAGAAGGGCGACACCCTGTCGGCGATCGCGCAGGCGCAGCTCGGCAAGGCCGGCCGCTACAACGAGATCTTCGAGGCGAACAAGCCGATGCTGAAGCACCCCGACAAAATCTATCCCGGCCAGGTGCTCCGCATCCCCGGCTGATCCAGCCGGACGAGCGACGCGCGCGTCAGTGCGGGCGCGTCGCGTCGTAAGCGGGGACGGCCTTTTCGAAATCCGCGAGCCAGGCGGCGAGGCGAGGATGCGTCGCGCGCCACGTCCCCTGGAACCGGAGGTCGAGATAGCCAAGCGCGCAGGCGACGGCGATCGCTCCTACGTCCACGGCGCGGCTGGGAGGCTCCGCCTCGAGCGCCGCGAGGGCGCGGTCGATCTTTCCGGCCTGCAGCGCGAGCCATGTCTGCGACCGCATCGCCTCGTCCCGGAAGCGGCCCTCGTAGACCGTCAGCAGCGCCGCATCCATCAGGCCGTCGGCCAGCGCCTGGAGCCGAAGCGCCGCGAAGCGCGCCTTCGGCTCGGCGGGGATCAGCCGGCCGCCGCCAGCGAGATGGTCGAGATAGTCCACGATCACCCGGCTGTCGAACAGCGTCGTCCCGTCTTCCAGTTCGAGGGCGGGGATCTTGCCGAGCGGATTGACGGTCCGGATCGGGTCGTCGGCGGCGGTCGTGTCGGTTTTTACGATCTCGATGCGGTCGTCGAGCCCAAGCACGCGCGCCGCGATCTTCACCTTGCGACCGAAGGGCGACGCGGGCGACGAGCGCAGGATCAGCATGGGCGAGACCTCGAAACACAGCGGGCGGAGCCCGCGACGCCCGCTGTCTAGATCATCCCGGCCGGCGTCCGCAACGTCCCGAGCGCCGGGACCGCGTCGGAAAGCGGGACGTGGCTCGTTCCGCCGGCGCGCGCAAGGACGCCCGCTCGGCCTCAGTCGACCTGGATGTTGACGGCTTTGGGACCCTTGCCCTTGCGGTCGGGCTCGACGTCGAAGGAGACGTGCTGGCCTTCGGACAACGTGGCCAGGCCGGATCGGGTCACGGCCGAGACATGGACGAAAATGTCGGCGCCGCCGTCATCGGGCTTGATGAAGCCGTAGCCCTTCTCCGAGTTGAAAAACTTGACGGTTCCGCTCTGCGCCATGCCAGTCCCCCAGATGCTCCCCGACCCTCGGCGGCCGCCCGTCGCGCAAGCGGGAACCGAGGAGCTGGACCGGACGCCTTCGCCAGGCAATCCGCGCGAAGGCATTCTCGCCGGCCGCGCTGCCGATCGAGCCGTCTCTTTGGTAAATACATCTGCGATCGTCTGGCAAGGCGAAATAAAGGCAGGTTTCGAGGCGTTTCAGCCGCATTTCTAGGCGTCGCCGATCGGCTCCACGACGGCTCGCGCGCCGTCCGTTTGGGCGAGCGCCTGGGCGAGGTGCGGCAGTCCCTCCGCCAGCCCGCCCGCCAGCGTCCACGGCGGATTGACGACGATCAGGCCGGAGCCCGCGAGAACGCCCGGATCGCCGGCCGCCCGGACCAGCAGTTCGACCCGCAACAGCTTGCCGAGGCCGGCGGAGAGCAGCGGCGTGAGCAGGGTGCGCCCCTCCTGTCCCGTCTTGATCGGAAACCACAGGAGATAGGTCCCAGTGGGCCACACCGCGTAGGCCTTCGCCGCGGCGGCCGCCATGCGCGCCAACTCGTCCGGCTGCTCGAAAGGCGGGTCGATCAGGACCAGCCCGCGCTTCTCCCGCGGCGGAAGCCAGGCGCCGAGCGCCGTCCAGCCGTCGATCTCGACCGCCTTCACGCGGGAATCGCGGTCCATCGCGGCGACCAGCGCCTTGTGGTCCTTCGGGTGCATCTCGCAGAGCCGCAGCCGGTCGCCCGCGCGTGCGAGACGGCGCACGATCTCAGGAGATCCCGGATACAGGCCGGGCGCCTCGCCGTCCTCGAACGCGGCGAGCGCGGCGCGCCAGGGAGCGAGCAGGGCCTCCGCGGCCTCGCTTAGCCGGCGTCCTTTTAGGCGCCCGACCCCGTTGCGCCATTCGCCGGTGCGCGTCGCCTCGTCGCCGGCGAGATCGTAGACGCCGACGCCGGCATGGGTGTCGAGATAGCTCCAGGGCGCAGGCTTCAGGTTGAGGTGCTCGACGCATTTCGCGAGCACGACGTGCTTGAGCACGTCGGCGAAATTGCCGGCATGGAAGGCGTGGCGGTAGTTCATCGGCCGGCCGGGGAGGAAGAGGGCGTCACTCGGCGTCGGGCGGCGGCGGCAGCATCACGACGAAATCCTTCGCGCAGGGCTCGAGCACGGCCCAGACGCCGGTGAATCCCGGCTCGAGCACCAGCGCGTCGCCGGGCCCGAGCGCCACCGGTTCGCCGCCGTCTGGCGTCAGGACGCAGCGGCCGGATCGCATCCGGAACCACTCCCACTCGTCATAGGCGACGCGCCATGCGCCGGGCGTCGCCTCCCAAAGGCCCGTGACCAGCCGCCCGTCCGGCGATTCGTAATGGACCTGCGTGCGAAAGGTGGGATCGCCCTCGACGACGCGCTCGGGCGGCGGGGCGTCGACGATCGGCTCCGTGGTCACGACGTCGAGGCGATGGAGGCGCATCGCGGGATCGATCTCGTCCGTCATCGGTTCATCGTCCTCTTGGCGCGGGCGCCTCGAGCCGATCGGCCCGGCAGGCGCGGCGGTCGACCTCGGCGCAAGGGCGGAAGGCGAGGTCCTTCGTCATGCAGATCCGCACCTCGCTCAGCATCCTGCCGCTGCACCCGACCGCGATCATGGACGGCCGTAGCCGCGGATTGGCCGCGATGAAGGCGCGCTCCACGTCGGCCGGAGAGGTGCTGCGGTCGTCTCTGGCGGATTGGAACGCCTCGGGGATCGCGACCGACCGGGCGGCCTTGCGCGCCAAGGCGAAGTAGCTCTGGGGATCCAGCCCGGAACAGGTTCCGTGCTTGCGCCATTCGTGGCGGACGAGGCCGGGGCTCGGCATCAGGTCGAGCATGGCGTGCACCTGGGCGCGCGTGGGGGTGCGGCCAGTGACGCGGCAGTCGCTTGGAAAGCCGCGTTCATATTGCGGCCACAGGCCGTGCACGACGAAGCCGTGCGCCTTACCGGCGCCGCACTGTCGTTCGTCGCCGCGGCGCTGCCCTGTGGTGGCGCAATAGGTCGGCGACCAGGACAGCGATAGGACGTAGAAATCGAATTCGCCCGGCCGGTCGCCGCCCTGCGCGGCGGCGGGGCCGGGGGAGGCCATCAGCGCGAGGCCGAGCAGCGCCGCGCCGAGACCCTTCACGGACGGGCCATCTTGCAGTCCGGCGCGAAGGCGTAGTGGCGGTCGAGGCCGGTGACGCACCAGTCGAAGCCGGGTCCGACGCTGCCGGGCGCCATGCCCTCCGCGATCACCCAGTAGATTTGGCGGCGGCGCCCGTCCGTCGTCACCGTGTGCGCGGAGCAGAAGCGGCGGGGAATGAACTCGCCGCCCCAGGAGGCGTAGCCGAGCTCAGTCGGCCGCGTGAAGGCGGTGAGCTCGAGCGACGAGCCCCAATATTCCCGCTCGCGGCGAGCGAAATAGCCCGCGATCGTGCCGTGCACGCGTGGATCGGCGCAGGAGGGCAGCCGGCCGGAATAGCCGCGGTTGAGCGCCGAACCCTGCCCGTGGGTCGCGACGACCTGGGCGCGGGTCCCCCGGTAGTCCGCGGCCTCCGCCGCGCCGGACGCCGCCAGTCCAAGCCCTGCCGCGACGGCGCAGGCGATCCGACCGATCGTGATTCGACCGAGACTCATGGCGAACGCTCCGCTGTGCGTGGGTTGCGGCGACAATCGATCGGTCGGCTCTCCAAATCAAGCGCGCTTCGCGGACATGGTTGAAAGCCTCCCGGCCGAGAGCGCCTCGCGGACCAGACACGGCAGGCGCCTGCGTCTTGGGATCGCCGCACGGGGGCGATAGCGTCTCCGGTCCCGACGATCGCTTCGTCCGACCCAGGAGTTCATCCGAGAATGCAGCGTTTCGATACGGCGCGCGAGGCGGCGCTCGCCTTGCGGCCGGACCGGCCGGTCTACGCGTTCCGTCCCGCGACGCTCGAAAGCGACGCCAAAGCCTTCCTCTCCGCCTTCCGCGGAACGACCGCCTACGCCGTCAAGACCAATGGCGAGCCAATGGTTTTGAAGACGCTGGTCGCCGCCGGGGTCGACGCCTTCGACGTCGCGAGCCCGGCGGAGTTCGCGGCGGCCCGCGCGGCGTCGGCCAGCGCCCGGCAGTTCTACATGCACCCGGTCAAGGCGCAGTCCGACATCCGGTTGGCGTTGGAGACCTACGGCATTCGCGCGCTCGCGCTCGATCATGAGGACGAGGTGGCGAAGATCCTCAGGATCGTGCGCGCTCAGGATCTGGACCCCGAGGACGTGACTCTGTTCGTCCGCCTCGCCACCAAGGGGCACGCCGCTTACGAGCTGTCGAAGAAATTCGGAGCGACGCCCTCGGCCGCCGTGGAGCTGCTCCAGCGGATCGACCGCGTCGGCTTCCGCTCAGGCCTCGCGTTCCATGTCGGCAGCCAGGTCGAGGACCTCTCCACCTATGAGCGCGGCGTCGCCTCGGCGGCGTGGGTGCGGGGCCGCTCAGGCGTGGAGCTCGCGGCCCTCGACATCGGCGGCGGCTTTCCCGCCGCCTACGGCCGCGACCCGAAACGGCCGGGTCCGCCGACGCCCGAAGTCGGGGAGCTCGTGTCCCGCGTGCAGACCGAGGTCGACGAATGGGGGCTCGGCGACCTGCCGCTGATCGCGGAGCCCGGCCGGGTGATCGTGGCGCGCTCGCTCTCCGTCATCGTCCGGGTGATGCTCAAGAAGGGCCAGCGGCTCTACATCAATGACGGCATCTGGAGCTCGCTGTCGGACGCCTGGACCGGAAAGATCACGCTGCCGGCGACGCTCATTCCCGACCCCGCCCGCCGGCGGGCGACGCGGACGTCGGAGCCGAAGCTCACGCCCTTCCGCGTGTACGGCGCGACCTGCGACAGCGTCGACGTGCTGTCCCGGCCGTTCTGGCTGCCGGACACGGTCGACACCGGCGACTGGATCGAGATCGGCCATATCGGCGCCTACAGCCTGGCGCTGCGCACCCGCTTCAACGGCTTTTATCCCGACGAGTTCGTGGAGGTCGCGACGCCGTTCGAAACCGTGGAGGGGCTCGAAGGCTTCGCCGCGACAGAGCCGCGGCGCGGCATGGCCTGAAGCGCCTACCGCTCGCCGCGGAACACGATCGGGAACTTGGCCTTGTCGCCGACCCCGTCGCATTCCTCCTTGGATCGGTATTCGATCATGCGGAACGCCGCGCCGACCCATTCCCAGATCCCGTAGGTTCCGCAGTCGCCGGCGCCGCGGCCCTTGTCGAAGGCCGTGAGCTGCTTGGTTTCCGGGTCGTATTCCGCGTTGGCGAGCGTGTCGACGCCGGTCCAGCCGATCGATTCCACGAAGTTTGCGAACAGCAGCGGTTCGAACCGGTTGGCGGCCTTGGAGGGGTCCTCGACGAACATCGCGAAGTCGGCGTTGTAGGATCCCGAGGCGCACACGATCGCCCAGAGCGTGCGCCCGCCTCCGAGCTCGGCGGCGAAGGATTGTTCGGCGAGGAACGAAGGGTCGCCCTCGTTCTGGTCCCAGACGGGGCAATCGCGCTCGATCATCGTCTTGCGCAAGGGCTCGGGCGCCGCGTCGCGCGAGACGTCGCGGATGCGGCCGGCGCGGGCGGCCGGGGTCTGTCCTCCGATCAGGGCGCTGAGCGCGTCCTGACGATCTGCGCGACCCTGACGCATGTCGATGAAGCTGACCGCCGGCCCAAAACCCGCGATCGGCAGAGCGGAGGACACCTGCTCGCCGCCTTCGCCGGTGACCATGACGTCGAGCGTCCTGCCCCGCCGCAGGAACGGCAACAGTCGCTTCGTCGCGGCGTCCGACAGGCGGATGTCGACCGACCGGGCGTCGCTCCCCGGGCCGCTCGACAGGTCCGATCCCGACGCGAGCCGCACGGGCGGCCCGCCGTCGAGCGTGATCGCGAGACGGGGGCGGGGCGCCGCGCTCGCGGGCGCCAAAAGCGTCACGATAAGGCGCGCCACGGCGTCCTTCGCCGCCTCCCTCATGACCGTGACGCGCACGGCGTCCGCCCCGGAGGCGGGGGCCTCGGTGAAGATCCGGCAGTCCGACTGACTCTCCGGCTGAGCGCAGGACGCCGTCCATTTTTCGAACGTCACGTCGGTCGCCACGGCAGGCGCCGCGCCGCCGAACGTCGCAGCAGCGATCCAGCTCGCGATCAGGAGAACTCGTCGTCGCATCGCGGCTCCTGCGGGTGGTGGCGAGGACTACCTACAGCGTCATCTCGTTTATTTCGAGGTCCCACGGTCACGGAAACGTGATCGCACGTTCGGCATATGGAAGCCGGGCCGCGCGTTCGCATTCGTGTGAACTAGACTGCGCCTGAGGGAGGGGCTTCACGGGCGGGGCGTGGTTCAGCGTCTTCGCCGCCACCCAAGGAGACCACAATGAGAAAACTTTACGCCATCGCGCTGTCGGCGGCCGTCGGCTTGGTCGGGCTGTCGGAAGGCGTCGCGCCCGCAGCGGCGGCGTCGGCCGCGAAGCCGGCGTCCGTCGAGCAGGTGCGCGCCAGCGCGCTTCGGAGCCTGAGCGCCGGCGACGTCCAGACCGTCGGCCACCGCGGCTATCGCCATCGCGGATCGCGCGGACATCGCCGCGGCTTCCACAGCCAGGGCCCGTTCAGCGGCCGCTACTATGGCGGCGGGCGACGCTATTACCGTGGACGGCGTCACTACGGCCATCGTTACTATGGCGGTCGACGGTATTATGGCCGCCGCTACGGCTACCGTCGGCCTTACTACGGTCCGCGATACTACCACCGCCGGCACTATCGCCCGGGAATCTACTTCGGCATCTACTGACCACGGCGGCCGGATCGGCCGCCCCAGAGCAACCGATCGGCGCGGCGGCCTGTGGGCGGCCGCGCCGATCGCGTATCGGACGCCCTCGTGAATGTGCCGCCGCGGCGCCAATCGCTTCACCACGATGTGCGCTTTCGTGATCGCCCATGTGGGATTTGTTGCAACGAGTGCACGTTTCGTTTGTTGAGAAGGGGAGCGGATGAACGGGAGCCCGACGCGGCTCCCCTTTGCGCGAGGAGTTCGAAATGAACCGTATGTTCGTCATAGCCTTGTCGACCGCCGTCGGCGTGGTCGGAATGACCGAGGGCATGTCGCCTGCCTCCGCGGCCGAAGCGGCGTCGAAGCCCTCGAGCCTGGACCAGGTGCGGGACGGCGCGATGGCTGCGCTCGCCTCCGGCGACGTTGAGCAGGTGGGCAAGCGCGGCCGGGGCAAATACCGTGGCCGCGGATCGTATGGCGGCGGCCGCCACTATGGCCGCCGCGGCTGGAGCGGCGGGCGTCGTTACGGCAACCGACGCTATTATGGCCGGCGCTACTATGGCGGTCGCCGCTACCGTCACGGCCGCAATTACGGCGGCGCGGTCGCCGCAGGCGTGGCTGGACTCGTGATCGGTTCAGCGATCGCAAGCTCGGCGCGCCCCGGCTACCGGACGCGCGAGTGGTGCGCCCAGCGCTATCGCACCTACAATCCCCGGACCGGCACCTATGTCCCGTCGCCCGGCCGGATCGCCTATTGCCCCTGACGGTTCGCGACGCCCTGTCGCGACCGACCTTCGAACCCCGGCCTCAGCGCCGGGGTTTTTCGTTCTCGGCCCGCCAGGAACCTCCGGCTGGCGCGAACGTTCTTCAACGACGAACGAATGAAGAACGAAGGACGGGACATGACCGACAAGAGCACGCCTGAAAGCCGCACGGACGCCCGTCGCGCCGCAGACCCCGACGCCCCCAATCCTGGCGAAGCCGCGCGTCACGTCGATCCCAATCCGAAAACCGCGCCGGACCCCGAGAGCAACGCCGAGAAGGACCCGTCCGACTGGGTCTCCGGCGGCGAGCCCATGACGGGCGCGCAGGCGTCCTACCTGAAGACCCTGTCGGAAGAGACAGGCAGCGCCGCCTACACGCCGGACCTGACAAAGGCGGAGGCGTCGACCCTGATCGACGAGCTGAAGAACGCGCGCAACGAAAAGCGCTGATCTCAAGCCCTTCTATAGGCTCAGGATGCGGGCTGGGGGCGCGCGTCTGCGCCGTCCTTGGCCAGCCGGTCGAGATGAGCGCGGATATGGGCGGCCTCGGCAGGGCTGGTCGCGAGTCCGATCGCCCGGTCGAACGCCTCCCGGGCCTCGCGCGTGCGTCCAAGCTCGAGATAGAGCGCCCCCCGCGCTCCGTGGAAATAGAAATAGTTCGACAGACGCTCGCCGAGCGGATCGATGAGCGCGAGCGCGGCTTCCGGCCCGTGCAGCTTCGATAGGGCGACGGCCCGGTTCAGCGTCACCACGGGCGAGGGGGCCAAGCGCTCCAGCGCGCCGTAAAGGGCGTTGATCTCGGCCCAGTCGGTGTCGGCGAACCGCGCCGCGCGGGCGTGCATCGCGGCGATCGCGGCCTGCACGAGATAAGGTCCGGGTCGGCGGTGGCGCATGGCCTTGTCAATGAGCGCAAGCCCTTCCGCGATCATCGGGCGGCTCCAGAGCGAACGGTCCTGATCTTCGAGCAGGACGATCGCGCCCGAGGCGTCGAAGCGCGCGGCCGCGCGCGCGTGCTGGAGCAGCATGAGCGCGGCGAGGCCCATGACCTCCGGCTCTGCGGGGAAGAGCGTGATCAGGAGGCGCGCAAGCCGGATCGCCTCCTCGCAGAGCGGGGCGCGCATCGCCGTGTCGTCCCCGCTCGCGGAATAGCCCTCGTTGAACACGAGATAGACCATCGCGACGACGGTGGAGAGGCGCTCGGCGCGCTCGACGGGGCCCGGCGCCTCGAACGGCGCGTCGCCCGCGCCGATCCGGGCCTTCGCGCGCGTGATGCGCTGCTCCATCGCCGCCTCGGACACGAGGAACGCGCGCGCGATCTGCTTCACCGTCAGCCCCGAGACGATCCGGAGCGCCAGCGCGATCTGCTGGGTCGACGGCAGGTCCCTGTGGCAGCAGACGAACAGCAGGCGCAGGATGTCGTCGCGGTAGTCGGCCTGGTCGAGCCGTTCGGCGATGTCGGCCTCGGCGTCGCCCAAATCGGAGAGCTGGTCTTCGTCCGGCAGCTCCGTCTGCTTCGCCCGTCGGCGCAGCGCGTCGAGCGCGACATTGCGGCCCACGAAGATCAGCCAAGCCGCCGGGTCGCGGGGAGGGCCGTTGGCAGGCCAGGTCTTGAGCGCCCGCAGGCAGGCCTCCTGGAACGCTTCCTCCGCCGCGTCGAGATCGCGGAAATACCGCAGCAGCGCCGCCACCGCCTGGGGGCGGGCGGAGACCAGCGCCTTGTCGATCCAGGCGATGTCGGTCATGGCGCGAGGCTCACCGGGTCGTAATAGCCGACGGGGCGGATCTCGTAGGAGCCGCCGGGATTGGCGGCGCCGAGCTCGCGCGCGGCCGCAAGCGCCTCGTCGAGCGAGGCGACATCGAGGATGTAAAAGCCGAGCAACTGCTCCTTGGTCTCCGCGAAGGGACCGTCGAGCACCAGCGGCGGGTCGACATCCTTGCGCAGCGTCGTCGCGGTCGTGGTCGGCAGCAGCCTGAGGCTCGGGCCGAGCTTGCCCTGCGCCGCGAGCTTCTCCTTCACCACCATGATCTTCGCCATGACGGCCTCGTCCTCGGCCTTGGACCAGGCGCCGACGACGGCTTCGGAGTGGTAGCAAAGTATGGCGTACAGCATGGCGATCCGTTGCTCCCTTCGCATCAAGGACGGGCGACTATGCCCGTCGCCGACCGCGCGGCCAAAAAAAGACAAGACGGCCGCCGCCTGAATCTGGCTGGATCGCCGTGCGGGACGCCGCGTTCTCCGCGCCTCGCGGGCGAGACCGGGCCGTCGGACGGGCGCGGTCGTTGACGCCCCGCCCGACACGGGCCATTCCTCCCTTCCCGGCGCCCCGCTCCGACGAAGGCCGCACCCCCTCGGGACCCATGCTCAAGCGCTTCTTCGCCTATTACCGGCCGCACCGCGGTCTGTTCCTGCTGGATTTCGGCTGCGCCGTGCTGTCCGGGCTGCTCGAGCTCGGCTTCCCCATGGCGGTGAAGCTGTTCGTCGACGAACTGCTGCCGAGCCAGGACTGGACGCTGGTGATCCTCGCCTCGATCGCCCTCGTCGCGATCTATGTCGCGAACACCGGGCTGATGGTGGTGGTCACCTATTGGGGGCACATGCTCGGGATCAACATCGAGACCGAGATGCGCCGCAAGGCGTTCGACCATCTGCAGAAGCTCTCCTTCGGCTTCTTCGACAACCAGAAGACCGGCCATCTCGTCGGCCGGCTGACCAAGGATCTCGAGGAGATCGGCGAGGTCGCTCATCACGGGCCGGAAGACCTGTTCATCGCCATCATGACGCTGATCGGCGCCTTCGCGTTGATGTTCTCGGTCAATGTCGAGCTCGCGCTGATCACCGCGGCGGTGGTGCCGCTGACGGGGTGGCTCACCAGCCGCTATGGCGCGCGCATGACGCGCAACTGGCACGACCTCTACGGCCGGGTCGGCGCGTTCAACGCGCGCATCGAGGAAAATGTCGGCGGAATCCGCGTCGTGCAGGCCTTCGCCAATGAGGACCACGAGCGCAGCCTGTTCGCCGAAGCCAATCGCGGCTACCGCACGACCAAGCTTGCGGCCTACCGGATCATGGCGGCGAGCACCTCGCTCAGCTATCTCAGCATGCGCCTGACGCAGGTGATCGTGATGGTCGCCGGCAGCTATTTCGTGATCACCGGGGAGCTCAGCCATGGCGGCTTCGTCGGCTTCCTGCTGCTGATCGGCGTGTTCTTCCGGCCGGTCGAGAAGATCAACGCGGTGATCGAGGTCTACCCCAAGGGCATGGCCGGCTTCGGCCGCTATGAGGAGTTTCTCGCGACCGAGCCTGACATCGTCGACCGTCCGGGCGCGACCGAGATTTCGGGGCTCAAGGGCGAGATCGCCTATGAGGGCGTGAGCTTCGGCTACGCGGCGGACAAGCGGGTGCTGAACGGCGTCGATCTCAGGATCCGGGCAGGCGAGACCGTCGCCTTCGTGGGGCCGTCCGGCGCGGGCAAGACGACGATCTGCTCGCTGCTGCCGCGCTTCTACGAAGTGACCGAGGGCCGCATCACGATCGACGGCGTCGACGTCCGCGACATGACGCTGGCGTCGCTCCGTCGTCAGATCGGCATCGTGCAGCAGGACGTGTTCCTGTTCGCCGGCACGATCCGCGAGAACGTGGCCTATGGCCGGCTCGACGCGCCGGAGGCGGACATCGAGGAGGCGGTCCGGCGCGCGCGCCTCGAAGAGATGGTGTCGCGGGTGCCGAACGGCCTCGACACGATCATCGGGGAGCGCGGCGTCAAGCTGTCGGGCGGGCAGAAGCAGCGGCTCGCCATCGCCCGCATGTTCCTGAAGAACCCGCCGATCCTGATCCTCGACGAGGCGACGTCTGCGCTCGACACCGAGACCGAGCGCGCGATCCAGCAGGCCCTTGCGGAGCTTTCGAAAGGGCGCACCACGCTGGTCATCGCGCACCGGCTCGCGACCATCCGCGACGCCGACCGGATCGTCGTCGTCGACGACGCCGGCATCGTGGAGCAGGGCGCGCATAAGGAGCTGGTCGCGAGCGGCGGGGTCTACCGCCGTCTGCACGAAGCGCAGTTCGCGTCGAGCTGAATCGCGCCGGTCGTCATGTCCCGCGAGGGGAGCCGCGGCGGCGCAGGGGCGAACCCGCGCCGCCGCGGCGGTTCCCGGAGGCCTCGGCAGCCGACCTCCGGAACGGTGCGGAGCTAGCGCCTCTCGGCGTGTCGGTAGCTTTCCAGCTCCGGGCCTCGTCCGTCGTAGAAGTTTCGCGCGTTCGGCATTTCGACCTTGGGGAGGCTCTTGGCGTCCAGGGTCGCGTCTTCGGGGATGACGCCGCCTTTGGCGAGGATGAAGGCGGTGACGGCGTAGACCTCGTCGGGGGTCAGCGAGCCGGGGTCGCTGAAGGGCATCGCCCGCCAGACATAGTCGTAGAGCGTGGTGGCGTAGGGCCAGTAGCTCTCGACCGTCTTCACGGGCTTTGGCGTCGCGAGCGTGCCGCGGCCGCCGACCAGCGCCGCCGCGCCCGCCGTAGCGATCCCCTGCAGCTTCTCGCCATGGCAGGCGGCGCAT